>NZ_JACEFT010000013.1 GCF_013697085.1 Billgrantia kenyensis | reverse complement strand
AGGATGAAGAACGGAATCGCCAGCAGCGGGAAGTTGTTGACCCCGCGTATCGACTGCTCGATCAGGATCGAGAGCGGAATGTCGGAGAGCACCGCCAGGACCACCGCAGCCACGCCAAGGCCGAAGGCGATCGGCAGACCGATGCCGATGGAGGCGAACAGGATGCCCAGGAAGATCCACAGCATGCGTTACGTCTCCCGGCCGTTGCGAAGGAAGGTGAGGCTGCGCCAGGCACGCCAGATGGCAACGCAGCCGATGAAGCCGGCGCAGATCACCAGCGAGACGTTGATCAGGTTCCAGGGCACGCCGAGGATGGCGGTGCGCCCGGTGGAGCGAGACATCACCAGGTAGCCGCCCCAGATCAGCACGCCCATCAGTCCGCTGATGATGAGATGCTGGATCAGGTAGAGGACATGGGCGGCACGTGGCTTGAGCTTGCGCACCAGGTAGTCCACGGCGATGTGTTCATAGCGGGCAAAGGCCGCCGCGGCACCGATGAAGATGAGCCAGATGAACAGCATCCGGGCCAGCTCGTCGGCCCAGGGCAGCGAACGATTGAGCAGGGCACGGCCGATCACGTTGGCCGACACCGAGACGATGAGCGCGACCAGTACCGTGGCGATCAGGTGCTCCATGAGCCGGGTCAGCCAGCGGAACAGGGCCGGTCCCCGGGGTGTCTCGAAATCGAGCTCCAGTGTCTTGCGGTTGGGGTCGTCGAGATACTCGGCGGGATCCACGGGGGGAGTGGGAGAGGTCATGCAGTGCTCCGTAGGCAAGGCGAGGAGCCGTGCGCCCCCGCCTTGCCATAGCGTTCAGGAGAGAAGTCAGTCGTTGACAGCGGCGCTGGCGATTTCCTGAATGCTGGCGATCAGGTCCTCGCCGATACGCGGTCCCCATTGGTCGTAGACGGGCTGTACCGCTTCCTGGAAGGCAGCGATCTGGTCGTCGTCGAGCCGGGTGATCTGCATGCCGCGTTCCTCGAGCTGCTGCCGCGACCAGTCATCGTACTCGGCTGCGAGCTGGATCTCGTACTCGGCCGACTGTCGCGCTGCTTCCTGCACCAGCTGCTGGTAGGCCGGGTCGAGGCGATCCCAGGTGCGCTCCGACATCATCATGATGAAGGGGGTGTAGACATGACGGGTCTCGGAGCCGTAGTCCTGCACCTCGTGGAAGTTGGAGGTCAGGATGGTGCTCCAGGGGTTCTCCTGGCCGTCGACCACGCGCTGCTCCATGGCCGAGAACAGCTCGCCGAAGGCCATGGGCGTGGGGTTGGCGCCCAGGGTCTCCCAGATCGAGAGGTGCACCGGGTTCTCCATGGTGCGAACGCTCAGCCCGCGCACATCGAGCCCGCCGACGTCTTCCGGTGATTCGATCGGCCTTGCGCTGTTGGTGAGCTGGCGATAGCCGTTCTCCGAGAAGGTCAGGGCCTTGAGGCCGGTGCCTTCGAAGGCGTCCAGCATCTGCTGGGCCACGTCGCTGTTCATGACCGCAACGGCCGCTTCACGCGTCGGCAGCAGGAACGGCAGGTCGAAGACCGCCAGCTCCGAGACGTAGGTGGTAGCCGGCGAGGAGGAGGGATAGCTCATGTCCAGCGTCCCGGTCTGCATCATCTCCATCATCTGCACATCGTCGCCGAGCTGGCTGTTGGGAAAGATGTTGACGGTGATGCGACCGTCGGTACGCGTGGAGAGAATGTCGGCAAAGTAGCGGGTCGAGAGGTATTGCGGTGACGTTTCGGACAGCCCGAGCCCCATGCGAATGGTGTGGCTGCCGTGATCTTCGAGGACATCCCCTTCGATGGCGGGAGGGTCGGAGAGGTCGGGTGTCGCGGCGTAGGCCAGGCCGCCGCCGAGGAGCGTGACGCCGGCCACTGCCAGAGAGAGTTTCCAGGGGTAGAGCATGAGTCGGGCCTCCATGCGCTGCGCCGCGGGGAGTGCGCCCCGGTCTGGGTAACTGCGCAGTGCGTTGTTGTTGTCGGATGCAGCGGATTGCGGCGAGGCCATCACTCAGCCTGCCTTGAGTAAATGTCTGACATATCCTTTATTTGTTCAACATATACTTTTGTATGTATCGACTGCGCGCCCAGTTGCGGCGTAAGGTCATTAGCACTCAGGAGACTCTGCGAAGTCTGCCTCCTTCCTCGAATGACGGCGTGGAGCGAGACGATGACCAGTCGACATAGAATTGCCCCCGACCAGCTGCGATCGCGCTACTGGTTCGACAACCCCGAGCATCCCGGCACCACGGCGCTGTGCATCGAGCGCTATCTCAACTACGGCCTGACCCTGGAAGAGTTGACCAGCGGCAGGCCGATCATCGGCATCTGTCAGTCTGGTTCCGATCTCACGCCCTGCAATCGCCACCACATCGAGCTGGTCAAGCGCGTCAAGGATGGCATTCGCGCCGCCGGCGGGGTGCCCTTCGAGTTCCCCATGCACCCGATCCACGAGAACGTGCGCCGGCCCACCGCGGCGCTGGATCGCAACCTGGCCTACCTGGGACTGGTCGAGGTGCTGCACGGCTATCCTCTCGATGGCGTGGTGCTCACTACCGGCTGCGACAAGACCACCCCGGCGGCACTGATGGCGGCCGCCACGGTCAATATTCCGGCCATCGTGCTCTCCGGCGGGCCGATGCTCAACGGCTGGCGAGGCGCCGAAAGGGTGGGCTCGGGCACCATCATCTGGGAGCTGCGCAAGCGCCTGGCCGCCGGCGATATCGGCTATGCCGAGTTCCTGTCCCGGGCCAGCGACTCGGCCACTTCCATCGGCCATTGCAACACCATGGGCACCGCTTCAACCATGAACGCCATGGCCGAGGTGCTGGGCATGAGCCTGCCCGGCTCTGCGCTGATCCCGGCCCCCTACAAGGAGCGCGCCATGGTCGCCTTCGACACCGGTGCGCGCATCGTCGACATGGTGTGGGAGGATCTGCGCCCGCTGGAGATACTCACGCGCCAGGCGTTCGAGAACGCCATCGTTACCTGCTCGGCCCTGGGCGGTTCCAGCAATGCGCCGGTGCATGTCAACGCCATTGCCCGCCATGCCGGGGTCGAGCTCACCAACGACGACTGGCAGCGTCTTGGCCACCAGGTGCCGCTGCTGGCCAACGTGATACCCGCGGGGGCCTACCTATGCGAGGAGTTCCATCGAGCCGGTGGCGTGCCGGCGGTGCTGTGCGAGCTGCTCGGCGCCGGCCGGCTGCATGGCGCTGCGCTGAGCGTCAATGGCCAGACGCTGGCGGCGAATCTGCAGGGGCAGGAGGCCCGGGATGACGAGGTGATCCGGCGCTATGCCAATCCCCTGGTCGAGCATGCCGGCTTCCTCAACCTCAAGGGCAACCTGTTCGACTCGGCGCTGATGAAGACCAGCGTCATCTCCGCCGACTTTCGCGCCCGCTACCTCTCCGATCCCGACGACCCCGATGCCTTCGAAGGCCGGGTGGCGGTGTTCGACGGCTCCGAGGACTATCACGCTCGGATTGACGACCCGGCGCTCGAGATCGACGAATACACCATCCTGGTGATGCGCGGTGCCGGGCCGGTGGGCCATCCGGGCGGTGCCGAGGTGGTCAACATGCAGCCGCCGGCGGCCCTGCTGCAGCGCGGCATCGAATCGCTGCCGTGTCTCGGCGATGGACGCCAGTCGGGCACCTCCGGGTCGCCTTCGATTCTCAACGCCTCACCCGAAGCTGCCGTCGGCGGGGGCTTGGCGCTGCTGGAAAATGGCGACCGGCTGCGTGTCGACCTCAAGCGCGGTGAGGTACTGCTGCTGGTGGACGAGGCTGAGCTCGAGAGGCGGCGACAGCGCCTCGAGGCCGGCGGTGGCTACGCCTATCCGGCCCACCAGACGCCCTGGCAGGAGATTCAGCGCAGTATGGTGGAGCCGCTGGATCGTGGCATGACACTCAAAGCGGCCACCGACTACCGCGATGTGGCGCGGCTGAGTCCGCCGCGCGACAACCACTGAGGTGGGCGCATGCCTGCTTCGGCGGCGCCCGAAAGGGCCGTGGGGTGGGGTATGATAGGCGGGAATTGAAACAGGATCTCATTACGTGACGTCATCTCAGCGCAAGCCAATGGCCCGGGCCAGCATCGCCGAATATCTCGCCGAGGAGATATTCGCCGGTCGCTATCAGCCCGGTGAGTTCGTGCCCAGGGAAATCGACCTCTGCGAGCGCTTCGCCATGAGTCGCTCGGCGGTGCGCAGCGACCTGCGCCAGTTGGTCGATGCCGGCATCATCGAGCGCATTTCCGGGCACGGCTCCAAGGTTCGCGAGTATCCCGAGTGGCATATTCTCGACCCGCAGGTGACCGAGTGGCTGGCTCGCTACGCCGCTCCCAACCCGGAAATCCAGCGCGAAATCCTCGCCTTTCGCCTCGACGTCGAGCCCTACGTGGCCATGACCGCGGCGCGGCGCGCCACCGCGCGTGACCTGGTCGCCATCGAGGAAGCCTTCGAGGGCATGGGCCAGAACCTGCGCGATGCCGGCTGCCCGGAGGAGCGTCGCTTGCACAGCGAGTGCGACGTGGCCTTCCACGTGGCCATTTTCAAGGCCACTCACAACATCGTCTGGGCGCAGCTGTCGCACATTCTCAGGCCCTCGATTCAACTGCTGGTGACCATGTCCAACGAGAGCGCCAGCGACCCTGAGGACAGCCTCGAGCGGCATCGGCAGCTGATGGAGAGCATTCGCCTGAGGCGCCCGCGGGAGGCCTTCCTGGCCGCACAGGCGGTGCTGGCCGGTACTGCCGACGCGCTGGGCCTGAAGCCGGGTGCCAGCTCGCTGGGCTGCAGCGTCGAGCTGCCCGGGTAGGGAGCCATCAGCGTGATCGGCGCGATGCACCCGAGGGTCTCGCTAAGTTGACTCTCTCAACTTAGCCGTCGCCGCGAGGGGGGCGAGGGTTTTTGCTACCCTCGCTCAGAACAGGTCACTGGGGCCATGGATGATGCTGGCCAGCACCTGGGCCGCCGCTCCGCGTGCGGCAATGAAAGTGGCATCCTCCACTACCCGCAGCGGGACCTGTTGCGGCGTGCCCAGCAGCCGGGTCTGGTTTTCCTGAAAGTAGTGGAGCGCGGGGTCCAGCAGCGGTGCGCCAAGTCGTGTCAACGAACCGCCGAGGACGATCTCGGAGGGGTTCTGGCTGTGGTGCAGGTTCAGCAGCAGAATGCCCAGGGCCTCGCCGGCCCGGCGCAGGGTGACCTGGACCTCGGGCTCATGCATGCGTGGCAGCAGGGTCTCGATCAGGTCCTCCTCTTCGGCAATGCCGAGCGCGGCGCGGATCGACCAGCCGCTGACCAGGGTTTCGGCGCAGCCGCGGTTACCGCAATGGCAATAAAGCCCGCCCGGCTGCAGCACGGTATGACCGATCTCACCGGCGAGCCCTTGGATGCCGCGCGCCACCAGCGGCAGATGGCTGCCTTCGACCATGCCGCTGCCTATCCCGGTGCCGGCGCTCACGTACATCAGCGACTCGGGAATGGTGCCGGTACGAAAATAGAGCTCGCCGAAGGCCGCGGACTTGGCTTCGTTGTCCATCAGCCAGGTGCCGTCCAGCCGGGGCAGGTGGGGGCGCAGCAGGTCGAGAAAGCGGATGTCGCGCCAGCCCAGGTTGGGGGCCAGACGCAGCACCGGCTGGCCGGGTGAGATAGGGCCGGGTAGGGCAATGCCGAGGCCCAGGCAATGGCGATTCTTGACCGGGGCTTCATGCATCAGCGCGTGCAACAGTTTCCCAAGCAGCTCGGCAGTGACTTCGGGCGTGGTGGGAACGAGGTGCTCGTGGTGTGAAGCCAGCACCTGGCCCGCCAGCGTACAGGCCACCAGGCGCAGGCCATGCACGCCGACCTCGGCGCCGAGCAGGACGTGCTGTTCTTCGTTGAGGTGCAGGGCGCGACCCGGGCGGCCGCCGCTGCTCTTCTGCAGCTCTCCTTCCCGCAGCCAGCCTTGATTCAGCAGCGATTGCACGCCTGCACCGACAGTGGCCTTGGTCAGCTGCGCCTGGGCGGCAATATCGGCGCGGGTCAGGCCCGGTGTGCGACGCACCATCTCCAGTATGGCGCTGCGGTTGAGCCGCTTGAGGAAGTGCAGGTCGCCCGCCTTGTGCTGCTGATTGCGATGGGACATGGATCTGGCCTTGCAAAACGCCCCGGGGGGCGACGAAAGGAAAGCGCAACTGGCTGTCGGACGCTCATCAGGCCCGTGGAACCGGCCCCTTGGGGCGGCTGAGTCGTGCGAGCCGGGGTGTTGGTTGATTCCAAGTTTAAACGAATGCCGTCGTGACAACCATCGGCAATTTTCCAGCTTATTTTCTGAGTTTATTAAGAACCTCATGAATTTCATGAAAAAACAAGATTGCAACTAAAGTTTTATTGCGTAGCCAGGGAGCGGCGACCACTCTTCAGTTAGTAAAAAGAACAAACAAAGTGGAGAGGGCATGAGCAACCATGCGGCACGTTACCCCAGTCTCGAGCAGCGGGTGGTCTTCATCACCGGTGGTGGCAGCGGCATCGGCGCGGCACTCACCCGGGCCTTCCATCGACAGGGCGCGCGCGTGGCCTTCGTCGACATCGACGACGTCGCTAGCCTGGCACTGGTGGAGGAGCTACAGACGGCGACCGGGCGGGCGCCTCACTACCACCGCTGCGACATCCGCGATGTGGCTGCGCTGCAGGACGTGATTGCGGCAGTGGGCAACACACTGGGACCCATTCATGTTCTGGTCAATAACGCCGCCAACGATGATCGCCACGACTGGAAGGAAGTCGATGTCGCCTACTGGGACGAGCGCATGGCGATCAACCTGCGGCCAATGTTCTTTGCCGCGCAGGCCGCGGCCCACCAGATGATCGAAGCCGGCGGTGGCGTGATCATCAACTTCAGCTCCATCAGCGTGAAAACCGCGATTCCCGACCTGTCGGCCTATGTCACGGCCAAGGCGGCGGTGCACGGGCTGACCCGCAGCCTGGCCCGCGACCTGGGCAGGCAGAACATCCGCGTCAACACGGTGGTGCCCGGCTGCATCATGACCCAGCGCCAGCTCGACCGGTGGATCGGTCCGGAAGACGAGGCGTGGATCCGCGAGCATCAGTGTCTCAAGGTGCGCCTGTCTCCCGACCACGTGGCGCCCATGGTGCTGTTCCTGGCCGCGGACGACAGCGCCCAGCTGACCGGCCACGAGTTCTCCGTCGACGCGGGGTGGGGCTGATGAGCGATCGCAACCCGCCGCTGCTGTCGGCGCGCCGGATCTGCCGTTCGTTCGGCCAGAACCAGGTGCTGTTCGACATCGATCTCGATCTGGTGCCCGGTGAGGTCCATGCGCTGCTGGGCGAGAACGGCGCCGGCAAGTCGACCCTGGTCAAGATCCTCTCGGGCTACCTGAGTGCCACCTCCGGCGACATCTACCTGGACGGCGAGGCGCGCCGCTACCGCAGCAGCGGTGAGGCGGAGGCCGACGGCATCGTGATGATCCACCAGGAGTTGGCCCTGGCCGAACAGCTCTCCGTGGAGGAAAACATCTTCCTGGGCCGCGAGCTGCGCCGTGGGCCCTTCCTCGACCGCCGCGCCATGCGTGAGCGCTGCCGCGCGGCGCTGGCCGAACTCGAAACCCGGGTCGACCCGCGGGCCCGGGTCAAGGACCTCAGCACCTCCGATCAGCAGATGGTAGAGATTGCCAAGGCGATCACCCGCGACGTGCGGGTGCTGATCATGGACGAGCCCACCGCGACCCTCACCGAGCATGAGGTAGAGGTGCTGTTTGAGCTGATCGCGCGGCTGCGCCAGCGCGGCGTGGCGATCCTGTATATCTCCCACAAGCTACGCGAGATCGAGCGCATCGCCGACCGGGTCACGGTGCTGCGCGACGGTCGGTTGATCGACAGCGCGCCGATGGCCGGGCGCAGCAAGGAGGAACTGGCGCGGCTGATGGTGGGGCGCGAGATCAGCGACATGTACCCCGAGCGTACCCGGCTGGCCAGCGATGCGGAGGTGGTGCTGGAGGCGCGCGACATGGTGGTGCCCGGTGCCGTGAAGCAGGCGAGCTTCACCCTGCGACGCGGCGAAGTGCTGGGCTTCGGCGGGGTGGTCGGCGCCGGGCGTACGGCCCTGATCGAAGCGGTGCTTGGGCTGCGCGCCCGCTCTCGCGGCGAGGTGCTGCGCAACGGCAAGCCGGTGGCATTGCGCCACCTGCGCGATGCGGTGCGTCAGCGCATCGCCTATCTCACCGAGGATCGCAAGGGCAAGGGCCTGGTGCTCAACATGGGGCTGCGCCCCAATTTCACGCTGCTCAACCTGCGCGCCTACTGTCGGCCGCTGATCGATCGCCGCCGTGAGGAGCAGGCCTTCCAGGAGGCCATCGAGCGCTTCGACATTCGCCTGCGCACCCAGGCGGCCACTGCCGCCGAACTCTCCGGCGGCAACCAGCAGAAGCTGCTGCTGGCCAAGGTGATGTCCATCGACCCCGAGATCGTGATCATCAACGAGCCGACCCGCGGCATCGACGTGGGCACCAAGCACCAGATCTATCACTTCGTGCGCGAGCTCACCGAGGCCGGCCGCTCGGTGATCCTGATCTCCTCGGAGATGGCCGAGCTGATCGGCCTCTCGCACCGGGTGGCGGTGATGTGTGCCGGGGTGCTGACCGGGGTGCTCGAGGGCGAGCAGATCAATGAACACGAAATCATGCAGTACGCATCCGGGATCAAGGGGGTAGGAGTCGATGAACCGCGTCGTGCCTGACAACAAGCCAGTCGCCCGGAGCCACGCCTCCGTCGACTTCAAGACCTGGGGTCCCTTCGTTGCCCTGCTGGCCCTGGCGCTGCTGGGTGTGTTGATCAACCCTGCTTTCCTGGGGCTGGACAATCTCTCCAACATGCTCACCCGCAGCGCCTTCATCGGCATCATCGCCATCGGTGCCACCTTCGTGATCACGGCAGGCGGGCTGGACCTGTCGGTGGGCTCGATGGCGGCCTTCATCGCCGGGGTGATGATCATCCTCATGAACAGTCTGGTCGAGCAGTTCGGGCCGGGCTTGACCACCATCCTGCTGGGCATCGGGGCCTCGCTGCTGCTGGGGCTGGGCGCCGGCTTCATCAACGGCATGGTGACCACCAAGGGCAAGATCGAGGCGTTCATCGTCACCCTCGGCACCATGGGCATCTACCGCTCGCTGGTGACTTACCTGGCCGACGGCGGGACCCTGTCGCTGGATTGGGGGGTGCGTGACGTCTATCGGCCGGTCTACTACGGCCACCTGATGGGCATTCCGATTCCGGTGCTGGTGTTCCTGCTGGTGGCGGTGGCCGGCTACATCCTGCTCAACCATACGCGCTTCGGTCGCTACTGCTTCGCCATAGGTTCCAACGAGAGGGTGGCCGAGTACAGCGCCATCCACGTCGATCGCATCAAGACCATGACCTACATGCTGCAGGGCGTGTGCGTGGCGCTGGCGACCATCATCTACGTACCGCGGTTGGGCTCGGCGTCGGGCGCCACCGGGGTGCTGTGGGAGCTCGAGGCGATCGCCGCGGTGATCATCGGCGGCACCGTGCTCAAGGGCGGGCACGGCCGCATCTGGGGCACGGTAGTGGGGGCGATCATGCTGACCATGATCGGCAACATCCTCAACCTGACCGATGCCATCTCCAACTATCTCAACGGTACGGTGCAGGGGATCATCATCATCGTCGCGGTGTACCTGCAGCGCGCATCGTGGAGGAAGTCGGCGCCATGAGGCGCTTTTGTCGCAGCACAACAACAAGTCGCAGCACAACAACAAGCACAAACCGCTAAAGGAGCATCAGCATGCCAACCAAGAGGACCCTAGCAGCTTTCGCTGCCGCTGCAGCGCTGGGGCTGCCCAGCTTTGCCGCCGCTCAGGAGTACACCATCGGCGTGTCGATACCCGCCGCCACCCATGGCTGGACCGGCGGGGTCAACTTCCATGCCCAGCAGGCCAAGGAGCGCCTCGAATCACTCTATCCAGAGGTCTCGATCACCATCACCACGGCAAGTGACCCGGGTGGACAGGCCAACGATCTCGAGGATCTCGTCTCGCAGCGCAACATCGATGCGCTGGTGGTGCTGCCCTTCGAGTCCGGGCCCTTGACCGATCCGGTGCGGCGGGTCAAGGATGCCGGGGTGTTCGTCACCGTGGTCGACCGCGGCCTCGAGCAGGAGGGCATCGAGGACCTTTACGTCGCCGGCAATAACCATGAAATGGGCCGGGTCTCCGGCGAGTACATTCGCGAGCAGCTCGACGGGCAGGGCGATATCGTGGTGCTGCGCGGGATTCCCACGGTGATCGACGAGGAGCGCGTACAGGGCTTTCAGGAGGCCATCGAAGGCTCCGACATCAATATCCTCGACATGCAGCACGCCAACTGGAACCGTGACGACGGCTTCGAGGTGATGCAGGACTACCTGGCACGCTTCGACCGCATCGATGCGGTATGGGCCCAGGACGACGATATCGCCATCGGCGTGATCGAAGCGGTACGCCAGGCGGGGCGCGAGGACGAGCTGTTCATTGTCGGCGGTGCCGGCATGAAGGACATCATCAGGCGCGTGATGGAGGGGGACGATCTGGTGCCGGTCGACGTGCTCTATCCGCCGGCGATGATTGCCACGGCCATGGACCTCACCGTGCAGCATTTCGTTTCCAACGGCCCGGTGGTCGGCCAGTACATCCTCGGCTCACCGTTGATCACCCAGGAGAACGCCGAGCAGTACTATTTCCCCGATTCACCGTTCTGATCGAGCCTGGCGGGCGCCCGGCGCCCGCCAGGGTCATCCATCGATCATCATCGGAGAGCCCATCATGAAAACAATCAAAGGGCCGGCGATCTTTCTCGCCCAGTTCGCCGGCGACGAAGCACCTTTCAATAGCCTGGACAGCATCGCGGCCTGGGCGGCGAACCTGGGCTACAAGGGGGTTCAGCTGCCCAGTTGGGACGCGCGTCTGATCGATCTGAAACGTGCTGCCGAAAGCCGCACCTACTGTGACGAGATCAAGGGCACCCTGGCCGAACACGGGCTGGCCCTGACCGAACTCTCCACCCACCTGCAGGGCCAACTGGTTGCCGTGCATCCGGCCTATGACGAGATGTTCGATGGCTTTGCCGTGCCCGAGGTGAGGGGCAATCCGCGGGCGCGCCAGGCCTGGGCGGTGGAGCAGCTGCAGTTTGCCGCACGCGCCTCACGCAATCTGGGCTTGACCGACCACGGCACCTTTTCCGGCGCCCTGGCCTGGCCCTATGTCTATCCGTGGCCGCAGCGTCCGGCCGGCCTGATCGACACCGCCTTCGACGAGCTGGCCAGGCGTTGGCGACCGATCCTCGATGCCTTCGACGAGGTCGGGGTCAACCTCTGCTACGAGATCCACCCCGGCGAGGACCTGCACGACGGCATCACTTTCGAGATGTTCCTCGAGCGGGTCGGCCATCACCCGCGCTGCCATATCCTCTACGATCCCAGCCACCTGATCCTGCAGCAGCTCGACTACCTGGGCTTTCTCGACGTCTACCGCGAGCATATCCAGATGTTTCACGTCAAGGACGCCGAGTTCAACCCCAGTCCCAAGCAGGGCGTCTACTCCGGCTACCAGTCGTGGACCGAACGGGCCGGACGCTTTCGCTCGCTGGGCGACGGCCAGGTCGACTTCAAGCACATCTTTTCGTGGATGGCGGCCAACGACTACCACGGCTGGGCGGTGCTGGAGTGGGAGTGCTGCCTCAAGCATCCCGAGGCGGGCGCGCGGGAAGGCGCCTCCTTCATTCGCGACCATATCATCGAAGTCACCGAGCGGGCCTTCGACGACTTCGCCGATGGCGGCGCCGACGAGGCGGCCAACCGTCGCCTGCTGGGCCTCGACTGAGGGAGAACGACATGAGTCAACATCACGACACGCCACGCCGGCTGCGCCTGGGCATGGTGGGTGGCGGCCAGGGTGCCTTCATCGGCGGTGTGCACCGCATCGCCGCCAGGCTCGACGATCACTATGCGCTGGTGGCCGGTGCCTTCGCCTCTGATCCGGAGCGCAGCCGTGCGGCCGCCGCCGAGCTGCACGTGGACGAAGCGCGCGCCTATCCCGACTACCGCGCCATGGCAGAGGCCGAGCGCCAGCGCGAGGATGGGATCGACGTGGTCGCCATCGTCACCCCCAACCATCTGCACTTCGACGTGGCGCGCACCTTTCTCGAGGCCGGCATCCATGTGATCTGCGACAAGCCGATGACCACCACCCTGGAGGATGCCCAGGCGCTGGCCGCACTGGTCGAGCGCAGCGGGCTGTTCTTCGGCCTGACCCACAACTACTCAGGCTATCCGCTGGTGCGTCAGGCCCGCGAGATGGTCGCCAGTGGTGAGCTGGGCGAGCTCAGGGTGGTGCAGGTGGAGTACCCCCAGGACTGGCTCTCCACCCGCCTGGAGGAGAGCGGCGTGAAGCAGGCCGAGTGGCGCACCGACCCCAGGCGCAGTGGGCCGGCCGGCTGCCTGGGCGACATCGGTACCCACGCCTATCACCTGGCGCGCTACGTCACCGGGCTCGAGCTCGAGTCGCTCGCGGCGGACATGCACACCTTCGTCGAGGGCCGCGCCCTGGACGACAACGTGCACATGATGTTGCGCTTCAAGGGAGGCGCCAGGGGCATGCTGTGGTCGAGCCAGGTGTCGCCGGGCAATGAAAACGGCCTCAAGCTGCGGGTCTACGGCAGCCGCGGTGGCCTGGAGTGGAGCCAGGAGACGCCCAACCGGCTGGTGCATTCGCCGCTCGGCGAGCCGTCACGCATTCTGACGCGCAACGGTCCTGGCCTGGGCGAGACGGCGCTGGCGGCGGCGCGCATACCGCCGGGGCATCCCGAAGGCTATCTCGAGGCCTTCGCCCAGCTCTATCGCGACTACGCCGGGCAGATACGCGCGCTTCAGGCCGGTCGCACGGACCATGGGCTTGGTGTGAACACGCCGGGGGTAATGGATGGCGTCGAGGGCCTCACGTTCATCACCCGTGCCCTGGAGTCTTCCGCGTCAGGGGGTGGCTGGGTGAATGTATGAGACGCTGACCCTCGATAATGGCCAGCTGAGCGTGGTGGTGGCACCCGAGCTCGGGGCCAGCCTGGTGCGCTTCGATGCCCTGACGCCGGCGGGGCCGGTGGCGCTGATGCGTCCCGGTGGCACCGGCGAGCGAGACCCCAATCGGCTCGCCATGTACCCGTTGGTGCCGTGGTCGAATCGAATCGCCGAGGGGGGCTTCGAGTGGCGTGGTCGGCACTATCCGCTGGCGGCCAACCTGCCGGGTGAGCCGCTGCCGATTCACGGTGACGGCTGGCAGCGGCCTTGGCAGGTGGAGGCGCAGCATGAATCCTCGCAGCATGAACCGGAGCTGCGCTTGAGCCTGCGCTCGTGGCAGCAGCCGCCGTTCGATTACCGGGCAGAGCTCACGTATCGGCTGGACAACGCCGCTCTCGAGGTGACGCTGACCGTGACGCACCTGGGTGAAGGGGCGGCGCCCTACGGGCTGGGCTTGCATCCCTGGTTTCCACGTACTGCCGATGTGCGGCTCGAGGCCGAGGCTGAGGGTGTCTGGGAGGTCGATGCCGATCAACTGCCCACCGCCTGGCGTCGCGTCTCACCCGGGGAGCCGTGGGATTTCGCGTGCGAAGCCGCGCTGCCCGAGCGCAGGATCGACAACCTCTTCACCGGCTGGATCGGCGAGGCCAGGCTGTGCTGGCCGCAGCGGGATATTAGCTTGAGCATTACCGCTAACGCTACGCGCTATCTGGTCTTCTCACCCGACGCGCAAGCGGATTTTTTTTGCTTCGAGCCGGTATCTCATGCTGTCAACGCCCACCGTTTCGACGAGTCGTCGGGCCACGGACTGGTCGTGTTGTATACGGGGCAGAGCCACACGCTGCACTGCCGTTTCCAAGGCCTCGTCGGTAACCGGTCAGCGTAGACGCAGAGCCACCCGAGCCCATTGTCGAACCTGTCTTGGCAAGGGAGCCGTAAGCGAGAGGGCAGTCATGCAGTACCATCGTATCGAAGTGGCGGTGAAGCTCGACATGAGCCTGGGCGAGAGCCCGGTGTGGTCGGTGGCGCGCCAGACGCTCTACTGGGCCGACATCAACTACGGCCATGTCTATGCCTGGCGCCCGCAGGAGGGCGGGGCGCCGACGCGTATCGAGCTGGACGAGAAGGTGGGCTGCGTGGCCCTCGACGAGGCTGGGCTGGTGGTGGCCGCCGCCTCGGGCATCCTGCGTCTGCCGGAAAACGGCGAACCCGAGCGGCTGGCCGCCAATCCAGAGTGGGAACGAGCGGGGCAGGGCAATCGCTTCAACGATGGCCGCTGCGACGCCGCTGGGCGCCTGTGGGTGGGCACCATCGACGCCGACGAGACGAGTCCCAGCGCGGCGCTCTACTGTCTCGACAAGGGTGAGCTCACGCAGCGCTTGTCCGGCATCGGCATCTCCAACGGCCTGGCCTTCAGCCCCGACCGGCGCTGGCTCTATCACACCGACTCGTTGACCCGGCGCATCCTGCGCTACCCCTTCGACGTCGTAAGCGGCGCCTTGGGGAAAGCAGAAACCTGGGTCGACCTGGAAATGCAGGGGCTGCCCGGGGTGCCCGACGGTGCCGCGGTGGACAGTGAAGGAGGCTACTGGAGCGCACTCTACGGCGGTGGTCGCATCGTGCGCTTCTCTCCCGCGGGGAAGCTGGTGGCGGAGCATGAGGTGCCTTGCCTGCACCCGACCATGGTGGCCTTCGGTGGTTCCGATCTGAGCACGCTGTATATCACCACGGCCACCCAGCACCTGGACGCCACGGGCAAGGCGCGCTGGCCGTTTGCTGGTAGCCTTTTGCAGCTGAAAACGGGTTTGAGGGGGCTGGCCGAGCCTGGTTTCAGTGCCTAACGGCTTGCCAGTCGTCGCCCCAAGGCCTGCATGAAGCGCGTGCCCGCCGCAAGCTGCTCGATCTCGATGTACTCGTCGGGCTGGTGCGCCTGGCGGATGCTACCCGGGCCGCAGATCACGGTGGGCAGTCCCACGCGCTGGAACTGCCCGGCCTCGGTGGCGTAGGCCACCGCGCCATGGGGCTGCTCGCCGAGCAGTTCGCGGCACAGGTCGAGGACCTCGGCATTGTTGTCATCGGCCAGCGCCGGGACCGTCTCGTTGAGCGGCTCGGTGACGATGCGGGTTTCCGGGGCCTTGCGTTGCATCTCGGCTTCGAGCTCGGCGGCAAAGGCATTCACTCGGCCGATCAGATCCTCGAAACGATCTTGTGGCAGGTGGCGGATCTCCCACTCGAAGGTACACTCCCGGGCCATGATGTTGATCGCGGTGCCGCCGGCGATCTTGCCCACGTGCAGGCTGGAGTGGGCGACGTTGAAGGCCTCGTCGATGCGCCCCTCGGCGCGCAGCTCATGCATCACGTCCTCGATCTTCGTGACCAGCCGTGCGGCCACGTGAATCGCCGAGACGCCCTGGTCGACCTGGCTGGAGTGAGAGGCGCGTCCCGTCACGGTGGTGCGCAGGTTGGTGGCGCCCTTGTGGGCCACCACCGGCTGCATCATCGTTGGCTCACCAACGATCACGGCCGAGGGAAGCGGGTGGTCGGCCATCAGCCGCTCGATCATGCGCGGCGCGCCGATGCAGCCGACTTCCTCGTCGTAGGAAAACGCCAGGTAGATCGGTGCGTGCAGTTCGAGCTTCGTCCATGCGGGAACCTCGGCCAGGGCGCAGGCGATAAAGCCCTTCATGTCACAGGTGCCGCGCCCGTAGAGCTTGCCGTCGCCCTTGTCGATCAGAGTGAACGGGTCGGTCGACCAGGGTTGGCCGGCCACCGGTACCACGTCGGTATGGCCGGACAGTACCACGCCGCCCACCGCTTCGGGGCCGATGCGAGCCAGCAGGTTGGCCTTCTTGCCATCGTCGCTCTCTACCCGCCAGTGCTTCACACCATGCCCGTCGAGATAACTCTCGACGAAGGCGATCAGGTCAAGGTTGGAATCGCGCGAAACGGTGGCAAAGCCCACCAGGCGCTCGAGCATCTCGGCGGCGGTCATGTCGTACTCCTCTTTGGTTCCCTCCAGCCTAACACGCCTGCCGGCAGTCGACAGGCCGCTCCTGCAGGTGCTTCGACAAGCCATTGAGAGAAGCTATGGCATCGGTGCGGAAAAATAAGTCTCCCGCTTCAGATTCTGCTGTTATACCTATTGTTACGCTGATGGCCTGCAGGGAAACACTTCGTATCTCGGTGCCAACATGGCGGCGAGGTGACTGGAACCGAACGACCGGTTCAGGCCGGAATGCCAAGAAGGCGACATCAGAACGACTGTCACTGCACAACGAAGCAACACGTACGTGTCATTGAATGGAGAGCGTCATGGACCAGAAAGTGGACAGCACCGCAGGCAAGTGCCCTGTCATGCATGGATCTCGCACCAAGCGAGGCGACACGGGGAATGCCGTTCAGGACTGGTGGCCCAATCAGTTGAATCTCGGCATTCTTCACCAGCACTCTCCCAGGTCCAACCCGCTGGGAGCGGAATTCAACTACGCCGAGGCGTTCAAGTCTCTCGACCTGGCGGCAGTGAAGAAAGACCTCGAAGCACTCATGACCGATTCCCAGGAGTGGTGGCCGGCCGACTACGGGCACTACGGTCCCTTCTTCATTCGCATGGCGTGGCACAGCGCCGGAACCTACCGCGTGGGAGATGGCCGCGGCGGTGCCGGCACCGGCTCCCAGCGCTTTGCGCCGATCAACAGCTGGCCCGACAACGGCAACCTCGACAAGGCGCGGCGCCTGCTGTGGCCAGTGAAGCAGAAATATGGCAACAAGCTCTCCTGGGCCGACCTCTACATCCTGGCCGGCAACGTTGCGCTGGAGTCCATGGGCTTCAAGACCTTCGGCTTCGCCGGCGGTCGCGAAGACATCTACCAGCCGGAAGAGGACATCTACTGGGGCGCCGAGGACGAGTGGTTGGCCGACAGCGGCCATTCCAACAGCCGCTATTCCGGCGAGCGCGAGCTGGAGAACCCGCTGGCCGCGGTGCAGATGGGCCTCATCTACGTCAATCCGGAAGGGCCGGACGGCAATCCGGACCCGCTGGCTTCGGGCAAGGACGTGCGCGAGACCTTCGCCCGCATGGCGATGAACGACTACGAAACCGTAGCGCTGACGGCCGGCGGCCACACCTTCGGCAAGACCCACGGTGCCGGTGACCCGGTCAACGTGGGCCCAGAGCCGGAGGCTGCGCCCATGGAGGAGATGGGCTTCGGCTGGAAGAGCAGCTACAAGAGCGGCAAGGGACGTGACACCATCACCAGCGGCCTGGAGGGCGCCTGGACGCCGACGCCCACCCAGTGGGACATGAGCTACTTCGACGTGCTGTTCGGCTACGAGTGGGAGCTGACCAAGAGCCCAGCCGGTGCCCAGCAGTGGGTACCCAAGAACCTGGCCGACAAGGACCAGGCGCCGGACGCGGAGGATGCCAGCCAGCGCGTGGGCATCATGATGTCCACTGCCGACATGGCGATGCGCGAGGATCCGGAATACCGCAAGATCTCAGAGCATTTCCACAAGAACCCGGATGAATTCGCCGATGCCTTTGCCCGTGCCTGGTTCAAGCTGACCCACCGCGACATGGGGCCGAAGGCGCGCTACCTCGGCCCGGAAGTGCCGGCCGAAGACCTGATTTGGCAGGATCCGGTGCCGGCGGTGGACCATGAGCTGGTCGATGCCCAGGATATCGCCGGCCTCAAGAGCAAGATTCTCGGTTCCGGCCTGAGCGTGTCCGAGCTGGTCTACACCGCCTGGTCATCGGCTTCCACCTTCCGCGGCTCCGACATGCGTGGCGGGGCCAATGGGGCGCGCATTCGCCTGGCCCCGCAGAAGGACTGGGAAGCCAACCAGCCGGAGCAGCTGGCCAAGGTGCTCAAGACCCTGGAGAGCATCCAGAACGACTTCAACGCGACCCAGTCCGGCAACAAGAAGGTTTCGCTGGCCGACCTGATCGTGCTGGGTGGCGCTGCAGCCATCGAGAAGGCCGCCAAGGCGGCTGGCCATGACATCGAAGTGCCGTTCACCCCGGGGCGTACCGACGCCAGCGACGAGCAGACCGACGCCGAGTCCTTCGAGTGGCTGCGCCCCGAGGCCGACGGCTTCCGTAACTATCGCCGCGCCCGCTTCACTGTCTCCGATGAGGAGATGCTGGTCGACAAGGCGCAGCTGCTGGGGCTCAGCGCACCGGAGATGAGCGTGCTGGTCGGCGGCCTGCGCGTGCTCGAGGCCAACTACGGCAATGCGCGCCACGGTGTGTTCACCGAACGCCCCGGGACGCTGACCAATGACTTCTTCGTCAACCTGGTCGACATGGGCACCGAGTGGAAGCCGGCCTCGGTAGATGCCGATGTCTTCGAAGGCCGCGACCGCAAGAGCGGCGAGCTGAAATGGACCGGCACCCGCGTCGATCTGGTGTTTGGCTCCAACTCGCAGCTGCGCGCCATCGCCGAGATCTACGCCCAGAGCGATGCCAAGGAGAAGTTCATCAACGACTTCGTTGCCGCCTGGAACAAGGTGATGAACGCGGACCGCTTTGATCTGGCGTGATGCTTGATCGATATGCGACGTGACAGAGGCGCCCCGGTAACGGGGCGTTTTTTTTATCCCGACCCATCGTGCTAGGGGAGCAGGCTTACTGGTCCCTAAGTCGATTTGATGGCAGTCTAGGCCAAGAGCCAGTCACAAGCTGCCGGTAGAGCGGCCTCTGGCATGGGATCGGGGGACACATGCAGGGACAGAACGACCGCAGCGACGGCGGTAATTTCGCTTTTCTGGCCGGGCACGACCCGGTCTTTCTTGAGCTTGCTTCGAGTGCCGAGCGCGCTTTCAGCCATGATCCCAACACCACCCTGATCAAGCTTCGACAGCTCGGCGAGGCCATGGCGCAAGACATCGCCGTTCGTCTTGGTATCGAGATGGAGGAGCGTGCGAGCCAGCGCGATCTGCTTTACCGCATAGATACCACGCTGGGACTCGATCCCACGGTGCGCGAGCTCTTTCATACCCTGCGTATCGAGGGTAACAAGGCGACTCATCAGTTTCGAACGCAGCACCGCGAGGCAATCCAGGGGCTCAAGATTGCGCGTAGTCTTGCCGTCTGGTTCCACCGCGCTTTCGCCGACCCCGACTTCAAGCCTGGCGCTTTCACGCCGCCAGCAGACCCCAGCGCAGAGTTACGTGAGCTTCAGGCCGAAATGGAGCGCCTGAAGGGCGAACTGGCCAGTGCTACCGAGCAGGCTGATGCTCAGCGCAAGTTAGCCCAGCTGGAAGCCCGGGAAAAGCAGGAGTACGCCGAGCTGGCCGAGGCCATGGATGAGGAAGCACGCGCCCTGGCCGAACAGTCACGAGCCCATCAGACCGAGCTCGAGCGACGCGAGCGGGAATTTCAGCGGCGTCTGGCTGAACAGGCCCGAGAGGGAGCCGAGAGCGAACCACCCAAGGCGATGCGTCGTCGCATCGGCCAGGCGAACCGGGCGCTCAACGTCCAGTTGGGGCTGGATGAAGAGCTGACTCGTCTACTGATCGACCAGCAGCTTCGGGAGGCCGGCTGGGAGGCCGACACGCAGGTGCTTTCCTGGAAGAAGGGCGTGCGCCCCGAGGCTGGCAGGTATCTGGCTATTGCCGAATGGGAGCTCCCCAATGGCCAGCGAGCCGATTATGTGCTGTTCCATGGCCTAGTCCCTATCGGCGTGGTGGAGGCCAAGAGACAGAACGTCGATGTGGCCGGCAAGCTAGGGCAAGCCGAGCGCTATTCGCGTGGCTTCACCGGGGCTTTCGCGCCGAAGGGGCAATTCCAACCCGCCTGGGAGCGGGAAGGGCGCACCATTGCATGGCCTGATGAGGGGGACGGTCACTTTTACGTACCCTTTATCTTTTCCTGTAATGGCCGGCCTTACCTGCCGCAGCTCGCCGAGAAATCCGGCATCTGGTTTCGCGATGTGCGTGAGGCGGGAAACCTGGCACGGGCGCTACCGCATTTTCATAGTCCCGAAGGCCTGCTCGACCGCCTGAAGCGAAGTCGCGCCCAGGCAGAGCAGCGGCTGCGCGAAGAGGGTTTTGGCTACCTGCGCCTGCGCGATTATCAGGAGCGGGCCATTCACGCCGTGGAAGGGGCTTTGCAAGAAGGAGAGCAGCGTGCCCTGCTCGCCATGGCCACCGGGACCGGCAAGACCCGTACCGTCATTGGTCTGATCTACCGTTTCCTGAAGACGGAACGCTTCCGTAGAATCCTGTTCCTGGTCGATCGCAACGCCCTGGGCAAGCAGGCGCTGGATGCCTTCGACGAGGCGCCACTGGAACAGAACCATACCCTGTCGCAGATCTACAACGTTGCCACGCTTGGCGACATGGCCGCCGAGGCCGAGACTCGCGTCCAAGTGGCTACCGTGCAAGCCATGTCACGCCGACTCTTCATGGCCGATGAGCCACCACCAGTGGACACCTTCGATTGTATCATCGTCGACGAGGCTCACCGCGGTTATACCCTGGATCAGGAAATGACCGAAGGCGAGCTGGCAACCCGGGACGCCGGCCAGTACCTCTCGCGATACCGGCAGGTTCTGGAGCACTTCGATGCCGTGCGCATCGGGCTCACCGCGACCCCGGCGAAGCATACCAGCGAGATCTTCGGTCGCCCGGTATTCACCTACTCCTATCGCGAGGCGGTGGCTGACGACTGGCTCATCGATCACGAGCCGCCCATCCGTTACGAGACGCTGCTCAGCCGCCACGGCATCCACTTTGCCAAGGGCGAAGCGGTGAGTGTCGTCGACGCGCGTACCGGCGAGGTGGAAAGTGCCGAACTCGAGGATGAGCTCGATTTCGAGGTCGAGGCCTTCAACCGTCGTGTGATCACCCCAGGCTTCAATGAGGTCATTTGCGCGCAGCTCGCCGAGGAGCTGGACCCCTTTGGCGAAGAGAAGTCACTCATTTTCTGTGCTACCGACCTGCATGCCGACATGGTCAAGCGTCTGCTGGACGAAGCCTTCCACGCCAAGTACGGCGACGCCTACAAGCAGGCAGCGGTGGCCAAGATCACCGGCAAGGCCGACAAGGTGGATGAGCTGATCCGTCGCTACAAGAACGACAAGTACCCCAACATTGCCATTACCGTAGACCTGCTCACCACCGGCATCGACGTGCCGCCCATCTGTCACCTGGTGTTCCTGCGTCGGGTGAAGTCGCGCATCCTCTACGAGCAGATGATCGGCCGCGCCACGCGCCGCTGCGACGAGATCGGCAAAACCGTCTTCTTCATCTATGACCCGGTGGATATCTACGCCGCGCTGGCAGCCGTCAACACCATGCAGCCGCTGGTGAAGGACCCCGGTATCACGCTGGAGCAACTCCACGATGAACTCATCGACCCTGAGCAGCTGGAGCGCGCCCTGGAGGTGCCTGGCGAACGGGAAGGGTTCAGCCACGCCGACGATCTGCTCGATCAGCTCAGCCAGAAGCTGATGAGGGTAATGCGCAAGGCCGGCAAGCGTGCCGAGAGCCGTGAGGACGTTCGCCAACTGCTGGAGCAGCTCGAAGAGAGCTGGGGCGTGGCGCCGCAGAAACTGCATAAGCACCTGCACGAACTCGGCCCCAAGCCCGCTGCCGACTTCCTGCGCCAACATGCCGGTCTGCTGGCCCAGGTAGTTGAGGTGAAGCAGCTGATCGGCAGTGAGCGCATGCCCTTGGTCTACGAAGGCAAGGACGAACTGCTCGAGCGTAGCCAGAGCTACGGCGTACACGAGAAACCCGCCGACTATCTAGAGAGCTTCGATGACTTCATCAAGAACCAGTTGAATGAATCCGTGGCGCTGAGTGTCGTGGTCAACCGCCCCCGAGACCTAACTCGCGAGACGCTCAAGGAAGTGCGCCTGCTGCTGGACGGCGCCGGCTACAGTGAAGCCGCTCTGGAAAGCGCTTGGCGCAACGCGACCAACCAGGAGATCGCGGCCAGCATCGTCGGTCACATCCGCCGTGCCGCCCTGGGCGAGGCGCTGATTCCCTTCGAGCAGCGGGTGCGCGAGGCCATGCAGCGCATCTATGCTCTGCATCGCTGGACGCCCAGCCAGCGCAAATGGCTCGACCGCCTGGCCAGGCAGCTCACTCATGAAGTGGTGCTCGACCGGGCCTTCATCAACCAGCGCTTCGCCGATCACGGTGGCCTGCAGCAGCTCGACGCCGTGCTCGGCAACCATCTCGATGAGGTGCTGGATGCCCTCAACGACTCGCTATGGGAAGCGAGCTGACGCGTCCATGCCATCGACATATCGCCGTGACATGTTTACGAAATGCGTTTTTTTCGACATGTTCCCGGAACATGTCGATGGCGTCGACATATCGGCAGGCAAGGAGAGCGCGAAAGTAAAATAGCGCAGGGTCTTATTTTATTTTCAGCTACAAATTAAAATAAGCCGCATCCTTATTTTAATCGACCCCCAGGTGAATCCATGGATCGCGGGCTGACAGGTCACTATGTAGACAGCATTGCTGGTGGGGTGCGCTGCCAGGCGTTCTTGCCTGATCCGCTTCCACCCCAGCCGCCCCTGACGCTGGATGGCAAGCTACAGCAGCGCATTAACCACGCCATGCTCTCTCTTGGACGCCTTGATGCCATCAGCACCCTGCTGCCTGAAGCCTCACTGTTTCTCTACAGCTATGTGCGCAAGGAAGCTGTCATGTCGTCGCAAATCGAGGGCACCCAGTCCTCTCTCAGCGACCTGATGCTCTACGAGATGGAGGGCATGCCGGGCGTGCCCATGGATGATGTGCAGGAAGTCTCCTGCTACGTGAATGCGCTGACGCTCGGCGTGCAGCGCATACGTGAGGGATATCCCATCAGCCATCGACTGATCATGGAGATGCACACCGCGCTTATGACCTCGGGGCGCGGTATACACCGGGGGCCGGGAGCGTTTCGCAGCAACCAGGTGTGGCTGGGGGGGCATCGCCCCGACGAGGCGGTTTTCGTTCCGCCGCCGCCTCAGCATCTTGCCGAATGCTGGGCGGCGCTCGAGCGCTTCATCAACGACATTCCCGAGGCGACGGACCCGCTGGTCAAGGCCGCCCTGACCCATGTGCAGTTCGAGACCATCCACCCCTTCATGGATGGCAATGGGCGCCTGGGGCGCCTGCTGATTCCGTTGATTCTGGTAGAGGCCGGCATTCTCAAGGAGCCACTGCTTTATCTCTCGGTATTCTTCAAGCAGCATCGGCAGACCTACTACGAGCGGCTACAGCAGGTACGAGTCACCGGCGACTGGGAGGCTTGGCTGCTTTTCTTCGTGGATGCCGTTGCCCATACGGCCACTCAGGCAGTGGCTACCGCCCAGCAGCTCAACCAGCTGCGGGAGCAGGACAAGGCCCGCCTGGCAGGGCTTGGTCGTCAGGCCGGCTCGGCAGGCCTCTTGCTGGATGCGTTATTCCAGCAGCCCATCGCCAACATCAGTCATTTATGTCAGCGCACGGGCCTGACACCCGCGACGGTCGGCAAGCTGCTCAACGCCTTAGAAAAAGAGCTCGGCATCGTCAATGAGCTTACAGGACAAAAGCGTAATCGAATCTACGCCTACCGTGCCTATATCGACATTCTCAATCAGGACCCCTCATGACCCAGAATGACATCGTCCAGAAGCTGTGGAACCTCTGCGACGTACTGCGTGACGACGGCATCAACTACTCCGACTACGTCACCGAACTGGTGCTGCTGCTCTTCCTCAAGATGGAGTACGAGAACACCCAGGCCGGACTGCTCAATGCCCATGCCCTGCCGGAGTGGGCGCGCTGGCCGCAGCTGACCAGCCGCTCGGGCCTGGAGCTGCTCAACTACTACAAGCAGATGCTGCTCGACCTCTCGAAGAGCGAAGACCGGCTGATTGCCGCCATCTATACGGACGCCCAGACCCGCCTGCGTGAGCCGCGCCACCTCGAACAGCTGATCCGAGACCTGGACCGCATCGACTGGTTCAGCGCCCAGCGTGACGGCCTGGGTGATCTCTACGAAGGGCTGCTGGAAAAGAACGCCAACGAGACCAAGTCCGGTGCCGGCCAGTACTTCACCCCCCGGGCGCTGATCAACGCCATGGTGCGTTGCATCCGTCCCCGGCATGGCGAGACGATACAGGACCCTGCCGCCGGTACGGCAGGCTTCCTGATTGCCGCCGACGCCTATATCAAGCAGCAGACCGACGAACTCTTTGATCTCGACGCCAAGGCCCAGGCCTTCCAGAAGCTCAAGGCCTTCGTCGGCATCGAACTGGTGCCGGGCACTCGGCGGCTGGCGCTGATGAACTGCTTGCTGCACGGCATGGAAGGCGACGACGAAGGCGTGGTGCACCTGGGCAATGCCTTGGGCGAGGCCGGCAAGGCGCTGCCCCGAGCCGATGTGGTACTCGCCAATCCGCCCTTCGGTACCGCCAAGGGTGGCGAGGCCAGCATTACCCGCGACGACCTCACCTTCCGCACCAGTAACAAGCAGCTCGCCTTCCTGCAGCATATCTACCGTGGGCTCA
This sequence comes from Billgrantia kenyensis, assembly GCF_013697085.1. Classification (GTDB taxonomy): domain Bacteria; phylum Pseudomonadota; class Gammaproteobacteria; order Pseudomonadales; family Halomonadaceae; genus Halomonas; species Halomonas kenyensis. The sequence continues at coordinate 94,989 of NZ_JACEFT010000013.1, read as the reverse complement.
AGCCCGGCGGCCGCGCTGCCGTGGTGTTGCCCGACAACGTGCTGTTCGAGGCGGGGCAGGGCACCGAGATTCGTCGCGACCTGATGGAGAAGTGCCACCTGCACACCATCCTGCGCCTGCCCACCGGGATCTTCTACGCTCAGGGCGTGAAGACCAACGTGCTGTTCTTCACTCGCGGTACTGCCGAGAACCCGCATCAGGATGAAGGCTGTACCGACAGCGTATGGGTCTATGATCTGCGCACCAACATGCCGAGTTTCGGCAAGCGCACCCCCTTCACCGAGGCCCACCTCAAGCCCTTCGAGCAGTGCTACAACCCCATGGGCAGTGACGCCCTGGGCGAGCAGCTGGCAGCTCGAGAGGAGGGTGACTGGAGCTTCGGCGCCGAGGAGATAGAAGCCGACCGGGCTGCTGGCACCGATGATGCGAACGCTGGAGTGGACGACAAGCTGCAGACCTCTCGCTGGCGCAAGTTCAGCCGCGAGTGGATCCGCGACACCAAGGGCGACTCGCTGGATATCACCTGGCTCAAGGACGCCGATAGCCTGGCCGCCGAGAACCTGCCCGAGCCCGACGTGCTAGCCGCCGAGGCCATGAGCGAGCTGACCGAGGCGCTGCGCGAACTCGACGGGCTGATGGTCGCCCTCGGCAGCCAGGACGAAGCTGCCGCCCAAAAGCGGCTGCTGGCCGAGGTGCTGGGGCTGGAGGATGACGCCGGTAGTGATGAGGTGACGGCATGACGCTCAAGCTCTCGGTGCCTGTAGCATGGAAGATTGTTCCTTTGCACGAAGTAACAGAAGTGGTGATGGGACAGTCGCCGTCAGGAGAGTTCGTTAATCAGGCTGGTGATGGGGTTCCCTTCTTTCAAGGGAAGGCTGAGTTTGGCGAGCTGAATCCCAAGCCTAAGAAGTTTTGCACCCAGCCAAAGAAGATGGCGCTGCCTGGTGATGTTCTCTTGTCGGTCCGTGCACCTGTCGGACCAACAAATGTAGCCGACCAAGAAGTTTGTATTGGCCGAGGACTGTCGGCAGTGAGGGCTTCACTTGGGGTGGGCAGGAAATATTTGCTCTATTATTTCCGGGCTATTGAGCCTTGGATGAGTCAGCAAGGTACAGGCTCAACATTCAAGGCCGTATCAGGTGGATTTATCAAGGGGCTTCCTTTCGCCTTGCCACCGTTGGAAGAGCAAAAAGCCATCGCCGATAAGCTGGATGAGCTGCTGGCCCAGGTCAATCATTTGAAAGCCCGCCTGGATACCATCCCTGCCATTCTCAAGCGGTTTCGGCAGTCAGTGCTGGCGGCTGCGGTGAGTGGGAGGATGACAGAGCAATGGCGGAAAGAAAAGAGACTGCACCCTGCCATTGAGGTTGAGCTAGGTAGCTTGATTAATAAAGGGCCTCAGAATGGTATTTATAAGCCATCAAGTGCTTATGGCGAGGGAGTGAGAATAATTCGAATTGATGGCTTCTATGATGGGGAATTGGTCTCTTGGTCTGGGATGAAGCGCCTGGGGATTTCTTGCGAAGAGCTTGAAAAGTGGCGGGTCAATTCTGGAGATATTTTAATAAATCGGGTGAATAGTATTGAGTATTTGGGGAAGTGTGCTCTGGTGAGGCATGTTCCCGAAGATGCGGTATTCGAAAGTAATATTATGCGTTTTTCTGTTGATCCCGAAAAATCTATTCAAGAGTATGTAATGCGTTGTCTTAGTAGCAGGCCTGTGAAGCGTCAGCTCGTCGGTAAGGCTAAGCATGCGGTGAACCAAGCAAGCATCAATCAGAAGGACGTGAAGAGCTGTGTTATACCGCTTCCTCATATTGAAGAGCAGGCTGAAATCATCCGCCGCGTCAATCAACTTTTCGCCTTTGCCGACCAGATCGAGCAGCAGGTCAAGAACGCTCAGGCCCGCGTCAACAAGCTGACCCAGTCCATCCTCGCCAAGGCCTTTCGCGGCGAGCTGACCGCCGAATGGCGCGAGGCCCACCCCGAATTGATCAGCGGCGAGAATTCTGCCATGGCGTTGCTGGAGCGGATCAAGGCGGAGAAAGAGAAGCCCCCGGGCGTGCGAAGTGGCAGGAAGGATAAACAGACCTCTTTGCCGGTCTGATTTTTGGATCATTATTTTAATTATTTATTTGACGAAGGGTTTATTGCGATGAGTGCTCTGGAAAAGCAGATTATTAAATTGCTTGAGCTGCATGCGCCGGTCAAGGCAAGGAAATTGGCAACGATACTGGCCGATGAATTTGGCAAGCATGTGGATCGTAGCGACGTCAATACCGTCCTCTATCGTCTGCAAGGCGAAGGAGTCGCGCGCAAGAACCTTCTTCATCAGTGGTCGCTGGAGAGAAGCAGGGCGAAAGGCGGTGAAAAGCAAGTTTCGGAGGATGAACCGGCGTCAGAGGTGCCTGCCAAGCCGAGCATAGTTTTTACGCCGGAGCAGCAGGCCGTCATCGATCTGGATCCAAGCCAGCATCTGTTGATACGTGGCCAGGCGGGTAGCGGAAAGACCACCGTATTGGCTGCTCGGGCCGGCAAAATCGTATCAGCCACGAACAAGGGCTCACTGCTTTTTTTGACATACAATTCTGCCCTGTGCGCTTACGTCAAGAAAGCCTTTCGCGAGGCGGGCATGAAAGGCGACATCGATATCAAGACTTTTCATGAATGGTCCCGTGGTGCCGCCAAAGCGATGGGGTTTGAGTTTGCCGGTTGGGTAGACAGCAAGCGGCGTTCTGAGCAGCTGAAGGTGTTGCTGAAGGAGGCGGAAGCTGAGGTCGGCAAGCATCGTTTCTATGAGCTTGGCGATAATGCGGCCTTGATCGGCTGGTGGGGTGAGGAAATCGCCTGGCTTTTCGGTCAGCACATCACACGCCTGGATGAGTATCTGACAGTCGAGAGAACTGGACGAGGCACGTCAATCCGCGTGACTCAGGAAGACCGGCGTTTTGTCTGGTGTGTTTACGAGCTTTATCTAGAGTGGCTGGAGGAGACTCGCCAACAGGATTACGACAACCCTGCTGGCGTACTGCTTCATGCCATGCTGGAAAGTGGAGGAGAACTTCCCGAAGAGCTTCGATATGACCACCTGATGATCGATGAGGTTCAAGACTTCGACAAGAGCTGGCTATTGATAGCCGCGAAGATTCCTCGTGTTTCCCTCAGCATGGCTGGCGATCTTGCACAGAAGATCTACCGGCGCAGCTTTACCTGGTCTTCCGTCGGCATTCAGGTGGTTGGTGGTAGGTCACGGCGCCTTTCCGCGAGCCACCGCACTACTCGGCAGATCATGGATGTCGCAGAGCTGCTCTTGGCGGGTAATGATGTAGCCCTTAGCGAGGACTATCTGGAGCCGGTTCGCCCGGATAAAAATGGCGACAAGGTCAAATTGCTCATTTCTTCCAGCCCTCGGGAGGCTTATGAGAAAGGGTATGACTTCATCGCAGCGAACTACAAACGACTGCGCACCACGACGGTGGCGGTTGTCGTGCCGTTTGCGCGCCAGCTTTTCCCAGCTCAGAAGGCTCTGGAAAAACGGGGTATGAGCGTCAAGAAAGCCAAAGGGGCAAGTTTGGGAAGCTTCAACGGTGGCGTCGTCGTCACTACTTACCACCAGTTGAAGGGGCTCGAGTTCGATCACGTCGTGATCATGGGGCTACATGACACACAGTACCCTGGACGGCTGCTTGAAAATGTTGCCGAAGAAGATATGGCGCAAGAGTGCAGCCTGCTACGTCGTGTGCTTTATGTAGCCATGACGCGAGCCAGGCAAAGCGTGACCTTGGTAGGGGCATTGCCCTTCTGTCGTTTCTACGATGACGTTCCAGATGGCTTGCTGGACACTGTTGATGAGTGAAGGGTTTTGTATCCCATGGGCTTCATCGGTAGTGAAGGGCTGCCGGTGAACTCAGGGGGCAAACGGCAGCGTGCTCCAGAAGAGATCACTCAATAGTGAAACCGCAGATGCGCGATCGGCAGCGCTTTCTCCTGTACAAAAATTGGTACGCACAGAATCTTGTACCTGTGAAGGGCGCAATGCCACTCTGCCAGCCGGCGTGTTCACCCCTTTGCCGCGACAGCGTTCCTGGGGCCAGGCATTACCTGGCCCCTCAGTTGTCATGGCGGCGTGCCGATGACCCGTTCCAGCGCCTGGTTGAACTCCGCGGGTCGGGCCATGTGCAGGAAGTGGTCGGTGCCTTCCATGATCACGGCCTCGAATTCGGGCAGCAGCTGCTGGTTGGCTTCGATGTCGGTCGGCCACAGGTCTGCATTGATGGCGACAACCGGCACGGTAAGCTCCTCGAAGTGCTGCGCCGCTTCTCCATCGATGTGGCGTGTTCCCATGTCCTCAAAGGCGCTGAGGGCGACGTCTGGCACTGCGGCAGCCATGTCTCGAATGACCCAGTCGCGCAGAGTGGCATCGGTCTCCTCGATGAACATCGAAGCCACGAAATGGCGCGCTGCGTTGGCAAAGTCTTCCTGCATTGGCGCCAGCATCTGCTCGAGATCGGGCTGGCTCATTTGCGGTGCAACATGGTGGAAGGTATCGACGCCCACGATCCCGATGACGCGCTCTGGCATGAGTCGCGTCGCTTCCACGGCAACCGGTCCGCCCATGGAGTGTCCGATCAGCAGGGCCTGTTCCACGTCCAGGTCCTCCAGCACCGCCTTCACGTCCTCACCGAAGGCCGGCATGGTGAAGTCTTCCCGCTCCTGGCCGGAATGGCCGTGGCCGGCAAGGTCGATCGTCACTACCCGATGGTGCTGCGAGAAGTACGGCACCTGACCGCGCCAGTAGCGCCCATCGCAGCTCCAGCCGTGGATGAATACGAGAGTGGGCTCGCCGCTGCCGTGAACCTCGTAGGCAATCGGCACGCCGTCTGCCGATTCGGTCATCCGCGGCCAGTTCACCTCGTCTGCCAGCGTTTGGCCCGCCAGTGCGAGCAGCAGCGTCAGGCCCAGGTAACGCATGCCGTGCCACGCCAATGCCTTCATGAATGCTCCTCCACGAGTGGCTTCGTCGACACATGCAGCATAGTCGAGTCAGGCGCTGCGTATCGACGTACCTGTGGTGACGTACCTGTGGTTATACGCTTACCAGCTGAGCCCGGCTGGTGCCGTTGCCCAAGGGTTCCACCTGGATCTGTACCGGGATGCGTTCGTGCATTTCCTGTACGTGGGAGATCACCCCGACGCGGCGGCCGAGTGCCTGCAGCCCATCGAGCGCTTCCATGGCCAGCGCCAGCGACTGCGGGTCGAGGCTGCCGAAGCCTTCGTCGATGAACAGCGACTCGATGGTGAGCTCACCCGAGGCCATGGAGGCGAGCCCCAGGGCCAGGGCCAGCGAGACGAGAAAGGTCTCGCCGCCGGAGAGCGAGTGCACCGAGCGGCGCTCGTCGCCCATGTCGTGGTCTACCACCAGCAGGCCGAGCTCGCTGCCGCCGCGGGCCAGCCGATAGCGGCGGCTGAGGTTGGCCAGATGGGCGTTGGCGTGCTCCAGCAGCTGCTCCAGGTTGTAGGCCTGGGCGATGCGACGAAACACCTTGCCGTCGGCGGAGCCGATCAGTTCGTTGATGCGCCCCCAGCGCACCTGTTCGGCACAGGCGGATTCCAGCTCGGCCTGGCCCTGCTGCTGGCGCAGGCGCCGACGGTGGTCATCGCGCAGGGCGTGAACGGCGTCGTCACGCACCTGTTGCGCTGCCGCCAGCTCGGGCTGTAGCGCCGTTTGCTGGGCGTCCAGCGTTTCCCTGAGGCTGACGATTCGGGCTTCGACCGCTTCGCTCAGCAGTTCGGCCTCGCTGTCGGCCAGTGCCCGCTCGCGGCGGTGTTCGAGCAGGGCATGACGGCGCTCGGCAAGGCTGGCCTCGGTGCGCTGACGTGCCTCGTCGGCATCGGCAAGCTCACGCTCCTGGTGGGCGGCCTCGTCTTCGGATTGCGCCAACAGCCGCGCCAGGGTGGTGTCATCCAACTGCGGATGAGCGTGGCGCCACTCGGCCAGTCGAGCATCCAGCGTGACCCGTTCCTGACGGAGCCCTTCGATACGCTCGGCCTCGTGGCCGGCCTGCTGGGTGAGCCGGGCCTGCTCACGCTCGGCGCCGTGGCAGTGCTCGATGGCCTGGTCGCGCTCACGGCGGGCGGATTCCTGACTGGCTTCCAGCCGTTGCTGCCAGGCGTCGGCCGAGGCGTGTTCGCCGAGCAGGGCCTGGAGCCGCTCGGCAAGTGACTTTCGCTCCTGGCGCAGGGGCGGTAGGTGGGCGTCGAGCTGGGCCTGCGTTTCTTTCAGCGTGGCGCTGCGGGCTTCGTGCTGGGCGCGTTCGAGCTCGCCCTGGCGCAGGGCCTCTTCCAGCGGGCTCAGCTCCGCCTCGGCGCGGGCCAGCTCCTGGAGCGTACGCTCGGCCCGTTCACGCTCGGTGGCGCTAAGCTGGCGCTGGTGAGCGAGCCATGCCTCACGCTCCTCAGGCGCAACGTCGGCCAGCTCCGCGTGCAGGGGATGTCCGCTCAAGGCCTGCCGGGCCTGGGTCAGTCTCTCGTCTGCCTGCTGCAGCTCCTGCCGGCCGCGTGTGATCGACGCCAGCGCGGCGCGGTACTCGCCCTCGAGCTCGCTGCGTGCCAGTTGGGCCTGCTCGAAGGCCTGTCTGGCCTCGGCCAGCTGTGCGTCTTCCTGCTCCTGCTGGGCGGCGAGCTGGGCCGCTTCCGGGGTGGCTGGCGGCCGCTGGCGGAAGGGGTGGTCGTGGCCGCCGCAAACCGGGCAGGGCTCACCTTCCCGCAGCGTTTCGCGCAGCCGTGCCACGCTCTCGCTGCGAGCGGCGCGGCTGCGCTCGATGAAATCGCGCAGGGTGGCGTAGCGCTGCTCGCTGCCGTCGAGCCGCTCACGGGCGGCCTTGCCCTGAATGGTCAATTCGGTCTGACGCTTTTCATCTCCGGCCAGGCGCTCGCTCAACTGACGCTGGGCAAGCTCGGCCCGCAGCGACTCCTGCCAGCGGCTGGCCAGTTCATCCAGCTCCAGACTGCGGCGGGCGGCGTGGTCGTGGGTCAGCTGCGCTGCCTGGCGGGCGGCATCGAGCCGCTCATGGCTGCCCATCAGTTGGCGCAGGGTGGTCTGCCACTCGTCGCGCCGACGCTGCAGCTCGTGCAGCCTGACCGCGGTGGCCCGGTACTGCTCATCCAGAGTCTCTGCTTGTTGGCGGCAGTTGTGATGACGGGATTCGAGCTCGGCCAACTGACGCTCGAGAGAAGCCAGCGCCTGGGTGTGCTCGCGCGCCTCTCGCAGGTTCGGCTCGGCCTGCTGGCGAGTCTGGCTGGCGGCTTCCAGTTGGCGAGCGGCCTGATCCCGTGCCTGTTCGGCTTGGGTTTGCAGAACGCGAGCGCGCTCGAGTGCCGCCTGCGTCTGGCGGTGGGCCTGCTCCAAGGCGGCGATTTCACCCGGCAGCGCGGCCTGACGCAGCAGGTGATGGCGCTGGGGCGCAAGCAGGCGGCGGCAGTCGCGGTCGGCCCGGATCTCGGCCAGCGCCTGCCAGCGTGTCTCGGCCTCGCGCTGCTGGCGAATGCCATCGTGATAGGCCTGGCGCAGCCGCTCGTCGGCGCCATGCCACTGTCGCTGGGTGTCGAGCTCCCTGGCCTGTTGCTGCAGGCCAGCCAGAGCCTGTTCGGCGTTTTTGGCCTGGCGTTCCAGCTCACTGCGGGCCTCGGGCTCGGCGGGCAGGTCATCGGCGAGTTTCGCCTGCAGGGCATCGACGTGTCGCTTGGCCGCGATCGCCCGCCGGTAGGCGGCTTCGGAGATGCGCGAATACTCGGCGGTGCCGGTGAGCCGTTCCAGCAGGTCGCTGCGCTCGTTGTCATCGGCCTTGAGGAAGGCGGCGAACTCGCTCTGGGCCAGCAGCACGGCGCGGGTGAACTGATCGAAGGTCAGCCCCAGGCGTTCCGGCAGAAGCTCGGCGAACTCGCGCTTCTGGGCGGTGAGCAGGCGCTCGTCGTCGAGATCGGTGAGCGACTGTTCCACCGCCTGTAGACGACCGCTGGCCTTCTCGCGGGCACGGCGCACGGCCCAGCGCGCGCGGTAACGACGCCCGTCGCGACCGAGAAAGTCGACTTCGGCGTAGCCGCCGGCAGTGCCGCGGCGCAGCAGGGTGCGCGGGTCGGCGGTGCTCACCGTCTCGCCTTCCACGTCGGGCAGCGGTGCATCGCGACCGGGAGCCTGGCGCAGCCGTGGGGTGTTGCCGTAAAGGGCCAGGCACAGGGCGTCGAGCAGGGTGCTCTTGCCGGCGCCGGTGGGGCCGGTAATGGCGAACAGGCCGGCATCGCTGAGCGGTGGCGCGGTGAAGTCGAGCTCCAGCGGGCCGGGCAGGGAGGCGAGGTTGGCCAGGCGCAGGGCGAGAATCTTCATGGGCGACGCTCCTCGCTAAGCGGCTCTTCATGGGCGTCGAGCACGTCCTGCAGCAGCTGGTCGAAGTCGGCCAGCACGTCGTCGCCGGGTAGCTCGCCCCACTGTTTTTCCCAGGTCCGCTGAAAGAGCTTTCTCGGCCCCAATTGCTCCAGGTCGACTCGCTCCGGCATGCCATCGGCAGCCTGCTGAGGCAGGCGCCGCTCCAGGCGCAGCAGGCGCACGGCCTTGCCGTCGAGGGCCGCTTCCACCCGGGCGCGCAGGTCGGGCACCGGGGCGGTGAGCGAAACGCGCACTTCCAGCCAGGGCCACTGCTCTCGTTCAAGGGCAGGGGCGTGGGGCAGTGCCTCGAGTTCGCCCAGCACCTCGTCGAGATCGCCGGGGCCGACACGCTGCATGGCCACGGGGCGCGGCACGGCAATCGCTTCTACCTGAGCGAGGCTTTCCCCTTTCAGTACCGCCTCGACGACCTGATGGGGGTAATTCACCTCGCTGAAGTCCAGCGGCAGGGGGCTGCCGCTGTAGCGAATGCGATCCTCGCCCACCTGCTGGGCGCGGTGCAGGTGGCCCAGCGCCACATAGGCGATGTCGGCGGGAAAGAGCCCGGCGGAGATCGACTCTTCGCCGCCGATGACGATGGGCCTTTCGCTGGCCTCGGAAACGGCGGCACCGTGCAGGTGGGCGTGGCTCATGGCCACCAGCGCCTGGCCGGGCGCGCGCCGCTTGCGGGCGGCGTCGATCAACTGCTCGTGTACGTGGGAGATGCCGGCAACGTAGTCGTGGCGCGGTGCGCCGGTAGCCGGCTCGCCTTCGTCATTGCGAGCGATACCGTGGCCGGTCACTTCGGCGGGGCGCAGGAAGGGCAGCGCCAGGCACCAGGCGCGGGTGGCGCCGACGGCGTTGGTGAGCGGTACCAGCAGGCGTTCGGCGTCGAGGCTGCCATCGTCGAGCCAGCTCACCCGGCCCAGGGCGTGGGTGCGCAGCCGGCGCATCAGCGGCGCCGGTAGCTCGATGCGGTTGCCGCTGTCGTGGTTGCCGGCGATCAGCACGATATCCAGGTGCGGCAAACGCTCGTGGGCGCTGACGATGAAGTCGTAGAGCAGCTCTTGGGCGCGCAGTGAAGGATTGACCACATCGAAGATATCGCCAGCGACGAGCAGGGCATCTGCCTCGCGTTCGACGAGGGTATCGAGCAGCCAGTCGAGAAAGAGGCGGTGTTCGGCGTGGCGCTCCTGGCCGTGAAAGGTCTGGCCCAGGTGCCAGTCGGCGGTGTGGATCAGCTTGAGCACGGTATCCCTCGTCATCGGTCCTGCGCCGATGATACACGAACGCGCCCCGGCCTCGTCGCTGCCGACCGGCCTTGGGAAGTGTGTCGCGACCGCCTACACTGCCGAGCAGCTATGCAAGAAAGCCGTGGAAAAGCCTGGAATGGAAGCCGAGATGACGCCACTGCATGAATGGACCCCCACGCCGGAGAAGGCCATCGCGCTGCAGCGCGAGCTGGCCCCACGCATCGAGCGCGAGGACCGCCTGGCGCCGGTGCGCCATATTGCCGGGGTCGACATCGGCTTCGAGCAGAGCGGCGAGATCACCCGGGCGGCGGTGGTGGTGCTGGCCTGGCCCGGCGACCCCAGGGTCGGCTTCGAGGTGGTGGAGCAGGTGGTGCACCGCGAGCCCACCCGCATGCCCTATCTTCCCGGGCTGCTCTCCTTCCGGGAGATTCCCGCGGCGCTGGCGGCCTTCGACCAGCTCGCCACACGGCCCGAGCTGGTAATGGTCGACGGCCAGGGTATCGCCCATCCACGCCGTCTCGGCGTGGCTTCACACCTGGGACTTTGGCTCGACCTGCCCACCATCGGTGTGGCCAAGTCACGGCTGTGCGGGGTGCACGACGAGGTGCCGGAGGCGCGTGGCGAGTGGACGCCGCTGCGCCATCGCGGCGAGACGATCGGTGCCGTGCTGCGCAGCCGGGTAGGCGTCAAGCCGGTGTTCGTCTCGCTGGGGCACCGCATCAGCCTGGCGACGTCGCTCGACTGGGTGGTGCAGTGCCTGGGCCGCACCAAGCTGCCGGAGCCCACGCGGTTGGCCGATAGGCTCGCTTCGCGGCGCGGGCCCATGCCGCGACCGGCGGATTGAGCCCCGCTGCGTGCAGGCTCGGGTATACTGCCAGGCCATTGTTTTTTCCGACGAGGCCCATCATGCCCGACACTCTGACACCCGCCTGCGCTGCCACTCGTGACTGGGTCGAGGGCTTCGTCGTGGCCCACAACGTCTGCCCCTTCGCCCGCCGTGAGCTGGTGGCGGAGAGCATCCGCTTCGTCGAGGTTTCGGCCGCTCAGTGGGAGCCTGCGCTACAGGCGCTGGTGGTGGAGTGCCGCCGTCTCGACGCCTCGGCCGCCATCGAGACCACGCTGCTGGTGTTGCGTTCGGGGCTTGAGGATTTCGACGACTATCTCGACTTCCTCGCCGTGGCCGAGGCGCTGCTGGTCGAGCAGGGCTATGAAGGCACCTACCAGTTGGCCAGCTTCCATCCCGACTACTGTTTCGACGGCGCTGAGCAGGACGATCCGGCCAATTTCACCAACCGCTCGCCCTGGCCGATGCTGCACCTGCTGCGCGAGGCGGGGCTCGAACACGCCCTTACCCACTACCCGGACCCCGAGGCGATTCCCGAACGCAATATCGAACGGATGCGTCAGCTCGGCAGCGAACGTCTGGCCGCCGAGTTGGCGGCACTGCGACCCCCTCGTCGAGACTAGCTTTGTAAGCCGTTTCTTACGACCTTATCCGTGAAGCGCCACAGTCATCCCTGACCTGCGATTGGTATGCTTGCCGCGCGAGGAATTGTATTCCTCTAATTCAACGTCAAGCAGCAAGTTCCAGCCGCAGGGAGGCGACATGGTCAAGGCCACCGGATTGCAGTTCACTCTTTCCTTGTCCGGGGCGCAGGACCTGGCCGTTGTCGAATTCACCCATCGGGAACGGCTCTCCACTCCCTTCGAGCTCACGGTGTGCTTCGCCAGCCGCGACGGTCGCCTCTCCGCCACCGATATTCTCGATCGCCAGGCCAGCCTGACGATCTGGCAGGACGGCGAGGTGCTGCGCCGCGTTCATGGCGTGGTCAGCGAGTTCGCGCGCGGCGACCGCGGCCATCGTCACACCCTCTACCGGGTCGAGATCCGCCCCGCCCTGTGGCGCCTTGGCCTGCGCCACAACTCGCGCATCTTCCAGGAGGTCTCGCCGCTCACCGTGCTCAACACCCTGTGCGACGAGCGCGGCCTTACCGACGTCGCCTTCGCCGTCACCCGCGAACTGTCGGAAAGAGAGTTCCTCGTGCAGTACCGGGAAACCGATCTCGCCTTCGTCGAGCGCCTGGCCGCCGAAGAGGGCCTGTTCTACTTTCACGAGTTCTTCGAAACAGGCGAGGATGCCCCGAACGGCGCCCATCGCCTGGTCTTCGCCGACGCCCCCCAGACCCTGCCCCACCTGGGCGAGCGCACCTACCACGGCCGAGCGGGAGGCATGCCGCCCAAGCGCCACGTGCGTAAGCTCCAGCAGCTTGCCCGGGTCGCCCCAGCCTCGGTCACGCTCAAGGACTACTCGTTCAAGAACCCGGCCTATGCGCAGCTGCACGAACACGCAGCGGGTGATCTGGAAGCTCATGCGCAACGAGGCGACTACGAACACTACGACTACCCCGGGCGCTACAAGGCTGACGCCTCCGGCCAGGCCTTCACCCGCATCCGCCTCGAAGCGCTGCGCCAGAAGGCCAGCACCGCCGACGCCGAGAGCGACCTGCCCGAACTCGCCCCGGGCGTGCGCTTTGCACTCACCGACCACGACATCGATGAGCTCAACCGCGACTGGCAGGTCATCCAGGTCGTTCACCACGGCAAGCAGCCCCAGGCCTTGGAAGAGGACGGCTTCGTTCAGGGCAGCGAGCAAACCGATCAAGACGGCATGACCAAGTACCACAACGAACTGGTGCTGATGCCCGCCGACCAGGCCTGGCGCCCCAAGCCCAACCCCAAGCCCCGCGTCGACGGCCCGCAGATCGCCGTGGTGGTCGGCCCCGAAGGCGAAGAGATTTATTGCGACGAGCACGGCCGGGTCAAGGTCCAGTTCCCCTGGGACCGCTATGCAGAACCCGATACCGCCGGGGCTGAAGGCGAAGCCGCTGTAAAAGGTGCAAGTGCCTGGGTACGCGTGAGCCAGGGCTGGGCCGGCGGCGGCTACGGTAGCATGGCCATTCCGAGGATTGGACATGAGGTAGTGATCAGCCACTTGGAGGGCGACCCGGACCAGCCGCTGATCACCGGGCGGGTCTACAACGCCGTCAACACACCGCCCTACGTGCTGCCCGAGCACAAGACCCGCACCGTCATCCGCACTCAGAGTCACAAGGGCGAGGGCTTCCAGGAGCTGCGCTTCGAGGACGAAGCGGGCCAAGAGCAGATCTGGCTGCACGCCCAGAAAGACCTGGAGCTGTTGACCAACAACGACCGCACCGAAGAGATCGGCCACGACAGCTTCCTCACCGTGCACCACGATCGCATCGGCGAGATCCACGCCGACGAGCACCACACCGTGCGCGGTGAGCGCCATGAGCAAACCGTCGCCAACCAGCACCTTACGGTACAGGGCACCCTGCACCTCAAGGCCGGCCAGGCCTGGCTCAGCGAATGCGGGCGCGAACTGCACGTCAAGGCCGGTCACAAGGTGGTGCTCGAAGCCGGCAGCGAAATGACGCTCAACGCCGGCGGCAGCTTCCTCAAGCTCGACGGCGGCGGCGTCACCCTGGTCGGCCCCAAGGTCAAGATCAACGCCGGTGGCAGCCCCGGCTCCGGCTCAGGCCAGGCCGTCGAGACACCGCTGCTGCCGGGGCGGGCAATGGCTGAAACGCATCAGCGTATTGAGGGCATCACGCACGAGGCCCGGCTTACCACGCACCTCAAGTTGCCGGAGATCTGCGAAGAGTGCTGGCGGGAAGCGTTGGCCTCGGGGCAAACGATGGTTCAGGCAGGAAAATAGCGCATGGCTGAGGTCGCAACGATACCCGTCGACTGGCAACGGACCCCTTGGCCAGCGGAAGAGGCACCCAGACGCATCGCTCTGATCGAGTTGGGCCTTCTCGATCCGGCTGCGCGCACCGCACTGTTCGAGACACCAGGCATCACGGCCTGGCCTTTGCTGCAGGATGACCGGCAGCCGCATCTGGCCGCTGAAGGGCCATGCCTGTTCGAGGTGACGCTCGAGTCGGTGGCCGAACTGTCAGCACAGCAGGTGCTTGGCTGCGCTCTGCATGCCTGGATCGAGAGTCGCATGGCGACTCTGCGCCTGGCCAGCCAGTTGGCACCCGCCATGGTGGCCTATCCGGCCGGTGAGCCACCGGCACTGTTGAGATTCTATTTGCCCCGGGTCATCCGGCAATTGTATGCCGAGCCCCACGCCGATTGGCACCGCGCTCTCTTCGGTGGCATCGAGCAGTGGTGGTGGCCAGCAGATGATTCGAGCTGGCAGCCGCTAGGCGCCATGCCCGAGCAAGCGCCTCTGGAATCCCCTTGGCAGCTGACCTTGTCTGCCTCGCTTTACCAGGCGCTGCAAGGCGATCCGGAGGTACGCACCGCGACTCGCGTGCTCACCCAGCAGTACCCGGAGCTATTTGCCGACGTGTGCGCCTGTGCTCGCTCGCAGCGAGTGGAAGCCGCTCTCTCGGCCGCGACCGAGGCGGGCCTGGTTCAACGCGGCGAGCGCCTGGCTTATGTTTATCGCCGCTTGCTGGCCGAAAACCAGGAGCGATAAATGCTGGTGAGATGGATCTGGAACTGGCTGTTCACTCAAATCTGGTACGGCCTACCCAAGGGGGCACGCTGGGGGCTGGGCGCGCTGTTTGCCGGTTATTTCGTGTGGCTCTTTTTCCTGCCCGACCTGCATCCCATGCCTACGGATACCTCGATACGTGGGCATAGTCATATCGACCGCCCTGTTCATCGTTTCTGGGTCAATGATCGCTGGGGGGGAAATCTTGGTCCTTATGGAGGGGGAGGGACCGTGTGCTGTCAACGAATCAGCGGCGATACCGCCGAAATTGAGTGGATCCTTAGCATCACAGGGGAGCAGGAGCGACAGGGGATGGAAGTCGAGCGACATAGCGTCACCCTACCGATGCCGGAGCGCTCGCGGGAAGACCGCTACCTGCATGTGCACTTTCTGCCCGATCATGAGGTCAAGCTGGGCTGGAGCTCGGACTTGGTTTCACCTTACGCTCATTTGCCGAAGCGCCCGGACATGGCCCGCTATCAGGAGCGATAAATGCTGGTGAGATGGATCTGGAACTGGTTGTTCAACCAAATCTGGTACGGCCTGCCCAAGGGCGCGCGCTGGGGGTTGGGCGTGCTGTTTGCCGGTTATTTCGTGTGGCTGTTCTTTATGCCCAGCCTGCACCCCATACCCACGGATACCTCTATCGAAGGACGCAGCCATATTGATCGTTACATAAACCATTTTTGGGTTAACGGCCGAGGTGGGGGGAATGTTGGCCCCTATGGTGGGGGGGGAGTCGTTTGCTGCCAGCGTATCAGTGGCGATACCGCCGAGGTGGAGTGGATATATGGGCGAACCGTCGAGGAGTTCGAACGCGGCGATGAGCCCGAAAGACACCGCGTGACACTACCCATGCCGGAGCGCACGCGGGAAGACCGCTACCTGCACGTGCATTTTCTGCCCAATCACGAGGTCAAGCTGGGTTGGAGCCCGGACCTGATATCACCTTATGCCCATTTACCGAGGCGACTGGATCAAGTCGAAGAGGAAGCTGCCCCATGACCGAAGAGGAAATCCTGGCCAACTGCGAAGCACTGAGCGCTATCGCCGAGGATTCAACCGCCATGGGCGCCATGAGCTGCCACAGTAGACTGGAAATCGGCATTTTCTTCGATGGTATTGGGCGCAACCTGGATAAAGATTCGGTGGAAGGACGGCTCAGTAATGTCGCGCGCTTGCATGCTGTCTTTCCCGACGAAAACAGCGATCTATTGGGGCAGCGTTTCCGCAAACTCTACCTTCCTGGCCTGGGCACACCGCTGGAGAGCGAGGCGTCCGAGAGCCTGGCTGCGGTGGGGCGAATGGCGCCCGGTGAGGCACGTAGCACCATCGAGGGGCACCTGAGCGGTAGTGTCCGTCAGACCGTAGGGCGTGGGCTGTTGGAAGAGAGTGGGCGTGCCTGGTGGGAGACCTCTCGGCGTACCCTGGCCCAGCAGTTCAGCTCGCTCAAGGGCTGGGCGATGGCACCGCGTGATACTCTCGCACGCCTCGGCGTCGAATCCTGGGCGCCGATGCGTGATAGCCCCTTGATGGCGCACCTGTTAACGAGCGGTGCGCCCTCCCGACTGACCAAGGCGATGGGCGACTTCGAGCGCCTGGTGGCTCAGGCGAATTCAGCCGAAATGCCGCTGCGTACTATTCGTGTATCGGTGTTCGGCTTCGATTTCGGCGCGGCCCTGGCCAAAGCCTTTATCCGTGAATTGCTCGACAAGAAATGCGAACGCCAGGGCGATACCTACCGCTACCAGGATGCTGAAGTGGTAGTCGCCTTTGCCGGACTGTTCGACTGCGTGCATCGTACCCACCCGGATATGGGGCCGCTGGAAGCTCTGACGCCGGCCGTCACGGAGATCGATGACGGTGGCCCGCTGCATCCCGCCTGCCGCCGTGCCGTGCACCTGATCGCTGCCCAGGAGCGGCGGATCACCCGCCGCTGCCGCCCGCTTGGCGGGCAGCGGGCCAACTGGCGCGAGGAGCTGCTGCCGGGCATCAGTGAAGATGTCGGTGGTGGCCTCAAGCCCGGCGAGCAGAAGGTCAGCGCCGAACTGTCGCGCTATGCGTTGCACCGAATGTACCGTATGGCGCACCGGGCCGGTGTTCCGGTGCCCAGCCTGGAGCAGCTCTACCAACGCAACCCTGATGTGGCAGCTTATTTCATGGTCGATGACGAGATCGATGGACATACGCTGCCTTCGCTGGCGGCGGCCTACGCTGCAGCGACCCGCAAGTACCGGGAGCCAAGCGCCGAGAGCTTCCTCTTTCACGCCGAGCTGTACCTGTCCTGGCTGGCCAAGCGCTACCTGATCTACCGCGACACCAGGGCCGCGCTGGAGGCTCGTCTCGGCGCGTTGCCCAGCCGTACACCAAGCGGGGTGCTGGGCGTGCCTGCGGCCTCATTGACCCGGCCGGCCGAGTGGGAGGATATCGTTGCCACTGCCGAGGAGATCGAGCAGGCACTGGCGGAGCTGGAAGTCCAGTGGGGCTGGTTGAAGGAGGTCGACCGAGAGGCTCGGAACATCGCTAGTCAGCATCGGACAGGGAACAATG
The DNA here is from genome assembly GCF_013697085.1 of Billgrantia kenyensis. Classification (GTDB taxonomy): domain Bacteria; phylum Pseudomonadota; class Gammaproteobacteria; order Pseudomonadales; family Halomonadaceae; genus Halomonas; species Halomonas kenyensis. Next base: position 78,239 of record NZ_JACEFT010000013.1, on the reverse strand, counting down.
AGATTGGCGGCTATGCTCGGCGACACTTGGCAACGGAAGGCAATCTCGCCGAGCTGTGGATGGCCCGGGTCGGCAGCGAGTCGGCGCGAAACGAGCTCGAGGAGACCTTCACGCGAAATAGTGATGTCGCATACCTGTTCCGCTACGGCATTCATGACCGCCATGCCGATGACCAGGAACTGCAATTCCAGGCCGGGGGCGCGAATGCCAGCGTGGGTAGCCGGCATTACCGCTTCTTCGCCTGGCGTGGTGTAGACATGCCCGGCGAGGAGCCACCGGAGCGCCCCGCTCAGCACCCTAGGGAGAGAATGGAGCGCTGGACCATGCGTTGAAAGGGGCTCTCGCGTGACCGTAATGTCTCGCCTGAGTCGGAGCTTGGCCCAGCACGGCAAAGCCATGAAGCAGATACTGCCCAAGCTGAGGCAACAATCTTTCAGACGATATCCAGCGGTACCTTGCGCCCCGGCGCCGGAAACGCCGCGTCGAGCCGGGCCAGAGCCTCGTCGGTGAGTTCAACTCGGAGAGCGGCGGCATTCTGCTCGACGTGCTGCGGCTGCACTGCCTTGGGGATGGCGATGACGTCGCGGCGGCCGTTCAGCGGGCGAATGGCCCAGGCCAGCAGCAGCTGGGCGGGGGTGATGCCGAGCCCGTCGGCCACTTCTCTCACTACCGGATGGCCAAACAGGTCCTGGCGCAGCTGGCCGGCCTGAGCCAGCGGACAGTAGGCCATCAGCGGCATGCCGAGGCGCTGCATCTGTGGGCGCAGGGCATGTTCGATGCCGCGCGAGCCGAGGTGGTAGAGCACCTGATTCACCGCACACTTTTTGCCGCCAGGCAGTGCCACCAGCGAGTCGAGCTCGTCCACGTCGAAGTTGGAGATCCCGAAGCGGCGAATCTTGCCCTGCTCACGCAGGCGCTCGAAGGCTTCCAGCGTCTCTTCCAAGGGGATGCTGCCGGGCCAGTGCAGCAGGTAGAGGTCGAGATGGTCGGTGCCCAGCCGTTTCAGGCTGCGTTCGCAGGCAGCAATGGCACTGTCGCGCCCGGCGTTCCAGGGATAGACCTTGGAGACCAGGAAGGCCTGGTCTCGCCGACCGGCCAGGGCTTCGCCGACGACTTCCTCGGCGCCGCCATCGGCATACATCTCGGCGGTGTCGATCAGTGTGAGCCCAAGCTCAAGGCCCTGCTGCAGGGCGCGCACCTCGTCGCTTCGCGGTGCCAGCCCCTCGCCCATGTACCAGGTGCCCTGGCCGATGGCCGGCAGGTCAAGGACAGGTTCGCTATCGGGGGCGGCAAGTGCCACCCGAGGTGCTGATGGAGTCATGTCGTTACCATTTTGGAAAATGTTTTCATTATTTTGGTCCGCAAGAATGGCGAACACAAGTCGATGCGCTATGGTGAGGGAGTGGTGGCGCTCTTCGCGCCTCCCGCAACACTCAGGCCAGTTCTCATTTCGCAAGGAGTCGACCTACATGAGCATCAAGAAAACCGGTAGCGCTGTCTGGGAAGGTAGCCTCAAGGAGGGCAAGGGTCAGGTTTCGACCGAGAGCGGCGTGCTCAAGGAGGTGCCCTACAGCTTCGCCAAGCGCTTTGAAGGCGAGTCCGGCTCCAATCCCGAGGAGCTGATCGGTGCGGCCCACGCCAGCTGCTACTCCATGGCGCTCTCCATGATCATGGGTGAGGCGGGGCTGACTCCCGAGCGCATTGCTACTGAAGCGGCCGTCAGCCTGGAGCAGGACGACGGCGGCTTCAGTATCACCAGAATTCACCTGACCACCCGGGTGCGCAGCCCCGGGGCCGACGAGAGTGCCTTTCAGGACGCGGCCAACAAGGCCAAGGAGGGGTGCCCGGTCTCCAAGCTGTTGAAGGCCGAGATCACGCTGGACGCCTCATTGGAAAGTTGAGTCGTGCTTCGTGCTGCCTGCGGCCACCCAAGGGTGGCCGCTGTCATGTTCAGGGCATGCCGCGCCGCGCGGCATCGACCAGGGCGCGAACCAGCCGCTGCTGCGGGCGGTTGAAGATCAGCCACTCGGGATGCCACTGCACGCCGATCAGGAATTCGTGCTCGCTCGATTCGATGCCTTGCACCAGGCCGTCGCGGTCGCGGGCGACGATCTCGATGCCGCGCCCCGCTTCCTGTACGGCCTGGTGATGCAGGCTGTTGATTCGACACCAGTTTACCTTGAGGATGCGATGAAGCTGGGTACCGGTCACGATGTCCACCGTCTTGCGCGGCAGCACGGTGCGACGCCGCTTCAGGCCTTCATGGGTGGTATAGATGTCGGGGTCCAGGGTGCCACCCAGGTGAACGTTGAGCATCTGGGCGCCGCGACAGATGCCCAGCACCGGCTTGCCCTGAGGAATGAAACGTTCCATCAGCTCCAGTTCGAGCTCGTCGCGCTGAGGGTCGAGGCGCACGTCGAGCTGGACTTCGCCGCCGTAGAGATGGGCCTGGATGTCGTCGCCACCGCCGATGATCAACCCGTCGAGAGCCTCGGGCAGGGGGCGTGCAGGAGAGAGGCGTAGCGGTCGTCCGCCATGTCGCCACACGGCGAACCAATCGAACCACCAGGCAATGCGGCTCTTGTAATCCGACGTGGTAATACCGATCAAGGGGCGTGTCATGAGTGGGAGCCGGCCTCCTTGAGCCAGTTGCGGAACCTGCCGAACAGCCGGGTCATGACCGAACCTGAATTGAGCTTGATATAGCGGCTGGCGCGCTCCTGCAGCTCCTTGCGATCGGCAGCGAGCCGCTCCACTGCCACCCAGCGATTCCATTCCAGCACGGCGCCCCAGCCGCGCTGCGAGAGCTGGGCATTGGGCAGGCGATAGTGGAAGGTGGGCCGTGGCTTGACCAGCTTGTTATTGAAAAATTCGCTGGGGTAATCCGAGCGCAGGTAGGCAAACAGGGGGTAGAGGTCCAGTTCACGGTTGCGCGTCGGATTGAAGGTGATGTAGTCGGCGATCAGCGTATCCAGGTCTGGCACGTAATCCGGCGACAGCACGTGAAGGACATAGTGCTTGGGGAAGGGGTTGGCATGAGGCAGGACTTCCCGAGTGATGTCGATGTCGATTTCCTTGCGCAGCCAGGGTGCCATGAGCATGAAGGCACGTAGCTGGCTGAGGATATACTCGGACTCCAGGCTCGCCACTTCGGGGTTGAGATGCAGGCCGAACCCATACAGCAGGCTGGCATCGGTCCCTTTGGCGCCGTGAGCGTGCAAGGCCGTAAACAGAGGATCGAGCTGGTCCAGCTCGTGCCAGGGAACCGGTGGGCAGACGATTTCGGTGGGCACCAGGCCGGTCACCACATCGCCGATCAGTTCCCGTGTCTTGTGATGAAATTCCAGGCGCATCTGGTGGCGCTGACGCTCCCACTCGGTGTCCTTGTGGGGCATCTGCTCGAGCAAGGCGGCATCGGGGTGAGCGTACTGGGTATCGAGCTCGATGACGAACTCCCCCCAGCGCGTGTTGATGACTCTGAGCCGATGAGGGCTGACCTGCTTGAGGTCTCCCCCGAACAGGTCTCGTACCAGTTCGCCGGTCTGTTGGGGCGGCAGCCCGGCAAATTCGATCTCAACGCCAATCCGTCGGGGCCCGCCCTGTACATTCACTGGCTCAGGTGGAGATTGGGGCAGCATGTAGGCATCCTGTGCGACTCGAGAGTCTGATCGCCAGCCTAGCACAGAGCTGAGCAAAGCCGTCATGGGCCAAGCACTGAACTACGGTTGACACTAGGCCATGGCAGAAAGGACAAGGGAGTGCAGGCTATGCCAACAGGTGTTACCCGAACCGAACCCACCGGGACCATGCAAGGCTTGATTCGCTTCGGGCTGACGGTATTGATGCTGCTGCTGATGGGAGCCGGCGGCTCGCTGCATGCGCAATCGTTGGGCCTCGGCGGACTGGGCCAGGATGAAGCGGCAGAACAGACGCATGATGCAGTCGCATTCCAGGAATCGCTCAACGAGGTGATCGTCACCCTCGAGGATGAGGAGCGCCGCCGCGCACTGCTGGGCGAGCTGCGTGAAATTCAACAGGTCCACGGAGAGGGGGTTGCCGAAGACGGCACCACCCAGCGGCAGGGGCTGCTGGGGGCACTGGCGGAAACGCTGAGTGAACTGGGCGAGCAGGCCGAGGCTGGCGAATCGCCACTCGACGACTGGCAGTACCAGCTGGGTCAGGGTTGGGCGGAGCTCTCAGAGCTTATGGTCGATACCGGCACCGGTGAGCTGCTACGGTTCGGTATCGAAAGCGCCGTGCTGCTGGCCGTCTGGGCCGGGCTGCTGATCGTGCTGATCGCACTTGGCAGGTTGTTGTTCAAGCGACGCGAACTGCCTCTTGACCTGCCGCGGGAGCCCCGTGGCTGGCTCCTGGCACTGCACTTCCTCCGGCGCATGCTGCCTTGGGCGCTCGCCTTCGTGATGGTCATGGGGATCGTGCAGCTACTGGCTCCCAGCCCAGGGCGTTCCCTGGCCTTGATTGTCGCCTACCTGGCACTCTGCGGGCGTGCGTTGTCGGTGATCGTGGAGTGTGTGGTCTCGGTCTTCACCCGCGGGCACCGTTTTCCCGCGGTGCTGATTCTGCAGCGCAGGAGCCTGCGCCTGCTGTTCGTGATCGGTGCCTTGATCGCGTTGGGCGACGCGCTCAATTCCGAGCGGCTCTCGCTGATCGTGGGCGAAGACCTGGCTGCCCTGGGTTCGGTGCTGGCCAATATGCTGGCCGCGCTGCTCAGCATACGCTTCATCTTCAAGTACAAGCGCGCGATCAAGCACCTGATTCGCAACCGTTCCTGGCGAGTTCGTCGTGAAGGGGGCACTGGCGTCGAGCTGTCGCGCATCGTCGGCGAGCTGTGGCACGTGCCGGCCTTGCTGGTCGTGGTGGGCTCGCTGCTGGCCATCTTCATTACCGTGGGCGATGTGGGGGGAGCGCTGGCCCGTTCGATCGTGTCCGCGGCCTTGCTGGTGCTGACCCTGGTGATAACCGGACTGATCCAGCGCCATAACGAGCGCCGCCAGAAGCGTCGCCGCATCAGCGAGTACCGCCGCCGCCTCGAGCGCTTCGGCTATACGCTGTCGCATGTCGTGGCCTGGATCGTGTTTGCCGAGCTGTCGCTGCAGGTCTGGGGCGGTTCGCTGCTCGGTCTCGGCCGCGAGGGGGTGGCCGGGGTGCGTATCGGCCAGGCACTGCTGGCGCTGGGCTTCACGGTGCTGCTGGCCTGGCTGGCATGGATTTTCGCCGACACCGCCATCCAGCGGGCGCTGGTCTCTTCAGCCCGTTCGCGGGGACGCCGCGTCAATCAGGCGCGTGCCCAGACCATCACGCCGATGATTCGCAACGTGATCTTCGCCACCATCGTGATCATTGCCGCCATCGTCGGCCTGGCCAACCTGGGGGTGAACGTCACGCCGCTGCTGGCGGGTGCCGGTGTCATCGGCCTGGCCGTGGGCTTCGGCGCTCAGACGCTGGTTCAGGATCTGATCACCGGGATCTTCATCATCATCGAGGATTCGCTGGCGGTGGACGACTTCGTTCAGATCAATGGTCACATGGGCACCGTTGAGGGACTCACGCTGAGGACGGTGCGCCTGCGCGATCTTGATGGCATTCTGCATATCATCACCTTCAGCGCCATTCAGTCGATTCACAACATGTCGCGGCATTTCGGTATCGCGCTCATGCGTATCCGCATACCGCATACCATGAAGATCGACGATGCCATCACCCTGATGCAGGAGACCGCCCAGGAGCTGCGCCAGGACCCGATGATGCGTCACCACATCTGGTCGCCGCTGGAAATGCAGGGCGTCGACCGCTTCGATGAGGGCGCCGCCGTGCTGCGGATGCGCTTTCGCACCGCGCCGGTCATGCAGTGGGACGTGGCGAGGGCGTTCAATCTGCTTCTCAAGCAGCGCATGGAACAACAGGGCATCGACCTCGGCCTGCCGCGCCTGAGCGTGAGCATGGAGGGGCAGCCCGGTGATTCCCTGCAGGAGGTGGCGCCTGACGACAGTGATGGTTCGGTGGTCAGTCGCGATGCCAAGGGACGCTCGCCCGGCGAGGCTGGCATCGCCGATCCCGAGGGGGCGACCAACCCGCAGCGAGCCTCGCCGGATTCGTCGTGACCCGATCGTACCCGGTTCGACATGGCAAGCGGGCCGTTGTTGCTCGTAACATGAAGGGTAAACCGGCCTGCAACCCCGGCCGCTCAGATACGGAGCCGCGACGACGTGATCACCGTCGAACGCAAGGACAGCTTTCACCTCAAGATATCCCGCGTGCTGCAGGAGGAGACCTCCCACCGGCTGGACCTCTTTCTGTTCGTGCCGGGTGAGCTCGGGCTCAACGAGCATGTCATTTCCGAGGATGCCTTCTATCACAGTGCCATCCACGTCAAGCGAACCTACTACAGCGACAAGCATCATCTACCGTTGGTGCTCAGCCGGCTGGCCAGCCGGGGTGGGCTCGGCTCGGAGCAGTACCGCCTGAGCCTGAGCCTCTACGCTTATCAGTACGTGGTGGCTCTCGACCGAGCGACCCAGAGCCTGCTGGATGCCGCACGCAAGGTGAAGAAGGCCGGCGGTGAGCAGGGCGGCGAGGCCACGGAGGGGAACCCTGAGGTGCCCAAGAGCCAGGCCGACGCAGAAGGTCTTGACTCCTCCGAGTCGTCGACAGGCAGCCTTCACGATGGGCTCGAGGAGCTGTGTGAGCTGGCCCAGGGCATCCTACGCCGCCTGCGACGCAACAGGCCCAGCGAGGATGAGCTCTTCAAGTACTACGCCAACATCGATAATTTCCTCTCCTGGTTCACCGAGCAGCGACTGCTGGCACTGGTGGCTCATCTGCCTCGCGGGCGCGGCTACCGAGCTATCCGCGAGCGCCTGCTGGAGATCGCCCAAGCCGAGAGCGAGCATCGCAAGCAGGCGGAGTACAACGCCAGCCGGGTGGATCGCGACCCTACTCGGATGTCCAACAAGATGCGCCTGCTGCGCCGCCTCATCGAACATCCGGTTACCCTCAAGCAGAAGAGCCAGGAGCTGGGCGGGGGCGAGCAGAAGGCGGTGAAGGGGCTGGCCACCGGCGTGGTGATGATCTTCGTTTCCTTGGGGCTGCTACAGGCTCGCGACACCCTGGGCAACATCACCGTGCTGTTTGTGCTGGCCATGGCGGTACTCTATGCCATGCGTGAAGTGTTCAAGGACGACCTGCGCAATACGCTGTGGCGATGGCTGCGCAAGGGACGTCCCAAGTGGCGTCGTCAGTACTTCGATGTCAACAGCAATGCGCTGGTCGGACGCCAGCTCGAGTGGTTCGACTACAAGCGTTTCAGCAAGCTGGATGAGGAGATCAAGCGAGTGCGAAAGCGTAACGTGGCGCACCGTGAGGAGATGGTGCTGCATTATCGTTCCAGCTCTCGCATGTCGCCTACGCGCTTTCTCAGTGGCTATGAGAAGACCCGTGAGACCCTCTCCCTCGACCTGTCATTGCTCTCGCGCCTGATGGACAAGGGCAGTCATCATGTCTACCGGCTCAAGGATGGGCAGGTCTCGCGAGAGACCGTGGAGAAGCGCCACCTGCTCAACCTGGTGGTGCGAGAAGAGGTGGCCAATGCCGAGCCGATCCTGCAACGCTGGAAGATCGTCATGAGCCGCTCGCGGATCGTCGATGTCGTCAAGGTGCATCAGGAGGGCGGGAGTCGAGCAGCTGATGGGGGCGAAGCGGCGTGAAAGTTGGTTCCTGTAACGGCTTGTGCTTGTATTGTTGTTACAGATCAAGTGATGTGTCGGCCCGTTCTGTTAGCGTTTTACAGTAGCAAATTGTTACCTCGATGAAGTCAGACTAGATTGCTAGTAGGATCCCAACCGATCGCCCCGACGTGGAGTAGCCCCATGCATGCTGTCGATGTCATGACCCCCAAGGTCATCACCGTATCGCCCGACGCCGATGTCCGGGAAATTGCCCGCCTGTTGCTCGAGCACAATATCAGCGCGTTGCCAGTGGTGGATGCCAGCGGCAAGGTACTGGGTATCGTCAGCGAGGGCGACCTGATGCGCCGGGTGGAGAACGGCACGGAGCGTCGCAAGTCCTGGTGGCTGAAATCGATCTTTGCCGGCGCCAACAATGCCAGCGAGTACATCAAGAGCCATGCGCGCAAGGCGCATGAGATCATGACACCCAATCCCGTCACCATCACCGAGGATGAGCCGCTTCACCGCGTTGCCAAGCTGCTGGAAAAGCGCCATATCAAGCGGGTGCCGGTAGTACGCGACGACAAGCTGGTGGGTATCGTCAGCCGCGCCAATCTGCTGCGTGGGTTCTCGGCAAGCACCCCCGACGTGGCGACGCCGGTAACGGCGGACGACCGCGAAATCCGCGATGCCATTCTCAAGGAAGTCGAAGACAACACCGGGGTCTGGGTCGACCGTATCAACGTCATCGTCACCGACGGTGTGGTGCAGGTCTGGGGCCTGGTGGAAAGTCAGGAGGAGAAGTTGGCCGTTCAGGTTGCCGCCGAGAACACCCCGGGGGTCAAGTCCGTGGAGAACAACCTCGGCATGATGCCCCGCGGCGTCGGTCACTTATGAGGCATGCAGGCAAGCAGAAGGGGCGGCTCAGGCCGCCCCTTCTGCGTTTTGACGTAGCCTAGTCGGACGTCTGGCCAACCTTCTGCAGAGCCGCCTCGAGGTTCGCCAGACTGCGCTCCAGATGATGAAGTTTGTCCAGGCCGAACAGGCCGATACGGAAGGCTTGATAGGCATCGCCCTCATCGCACATCAGGGGAACGCCGCCAGCAACCTGGATACCTGCCTCGGCGAACCTGGCCACGATGCCGGGATCGGGGCTGTAGCAGACGACGACACCAGGCGCCTCGTAGCCGGGTGCCGCGACACTGCGATAGCCATAGCGAGTCATCAGCTCGCGCACGCCTTGGCCCAGGGCCCACTGCTCTTCGCGAACGCGCTCGAAACCGTACTCGGCGGTCTCTTTCATGATGTCGCGCAGCCGGGCAAGGCCATCGGTGGGCAGGGTGGCGTAATAGGCGTGGCCGCCGCTCTCGTAGGTTTCCATGATCCACAGCCACTTGCGAAGATCGCAGGCAAAGCTGGTGCTGACGGTCTGCTCGATGCGCTCGCGTGCCTGCTCGGAGAGCATCACCATGCCGCAGCAGGGCAGGCCACTCCATCCTTTCTGCGGGGCGCTGACCAGCACGTCGACGCCGATCTCGGCCATGTTCACCCATAGCGTCCCCGATGCGATGCAGTCGAGTACGAACAGCCCGCCGACCTCATGGGTTGCTGCCGCCACGCGGCGAAGATAGTCGTCGGGAAGCAACAGGCCGGCCGAGGTTTCGACATGGGGGGCGAACACCACGCCGGGCCGCTCTTCGCGTATGGTGCGCTCGACCTCTTCGATAGGGGCCGGGGCAAAGGGCGATTGGTTGTCCTGCGGGTCCAGGCGACGCGCCTTGAGCACTGTTGTCGAAGCAGGGATGGCGCCCATTTCCAGGATCTGCGACCAGCGATAGCTGAACTGGCCGTTACGGATCACCAGGCAGTGCTGGTTGGTAGCGAACTGGCGTGCCGCGGCCTCCATGCCGAAGGTGCCGCTACCGGGTACGATCACGGCGCTGTGGGCATGGTAGACACGCTTGAGTGTCGCCGAGACGTCACGCATCACCCCCTGGAAGCGCTGGGACATGTGATTGAGCGAACGGTCGGTGTATACCACCGAGTATTCGAGCAGGCCATCGGGGTCTACGTCGGGCAACAGGCCGGGCATTGGGCTTCTCCCTTGCGGTAGGTGACTAACTTGTCTTTGAACAGAAGAGAATAGGCCGATTCGAGGCGGCAACCAATACCCGCACGTCGGCTTGCCGCCAGTATTCGCTCTCGCGACAGCGCAAGCAGAGTGTCAAGAGTATTGGGTCAAGGTAAGGTCGCAAGGCCCGCCGGGGCGAATCGGCCTGGGGCGGGCCTCTATGCGCTCTATTTGTGACAAAAATAGACGCGTGCGGGAGGGATGTTGATGGGCTCGAAGGTGCTCTCGACGCGACTGAAGGTCTGGTGGAGATCGGAGGATACCTTGGGCGAGAACTGGTAGATCAGCATGCTCCCCTCGGGGGCAAGCGCCTTCTGGCTCTGTTGCAGAATGCGCTCGCGACAATCGGCCGGCATGGTACTGAACGGCAGCCCGGCCACCACGTAGTCGGCTGCCGGCAGACCCAGGCGTTCCAGCTCGGTCTCGATGTTTTCCGCGGAGCCGGCGATCACTTCGAGCCGAGGGTCGGTCATGGAGCGGTTCAGGTAGTCGACGAAATCCTCGTTCATCTCTATGACCACCAGCGTTGCATCGGGGTGCAGGCGACTCAAGATCTCGTGGGTGATGGTACCCACCCCTGGACCGTATTCGACGATCACTCGGGCTCGCTCCCAGTCGACTGGCTCGAGCAGGCGACGAATCAGGAAGGACGAGCTCGGTATGATCGAGCCCAGCATGCGAGGATGCTTGAAGAAGTTACGGGCGAATAGCGACAGTTGAGCCCGTCGCTCTGGGCCTGCGACGACCGAGGGTCGCTCTTGAACCGCCATGGGCATTCCTCCTTATCGTGTAGCTCACATGCCTCCACTCTAGGCTAGCCTGCGCCTGCGTGAAAGAGCGAGGTGCTCCAAGTCCGTGCGGCGCCGAGACTTGTTGAGCGTCAATCGCTCCGCTTGCCGGGTCTGCGTTGAAATATGGCTAAAGGAGTGCGTGGAATATACTTGACGATAGGCGGGGCGATGTTTAGCTTGGGAATATTGAAATTTCAGGTTAACGTCAGTAATTCTTGACGCTGCCTGCCTCATTTCCGTGCTGCGGGTAAGACGATGTCCAACAATTCCAGCGAATCGAATACCCACCCATCGCCGGCACTGATCACCTTCGAAGGTGTGCAGAAGTCCTATGACGGCGAAACACTGGTCGTAAAGGATCTCAACCTGACCATCCGCCAGGGCGAGTTCGTCACCCTTCTGGGACCTTCCGGTTCCGGCAAGACCACCTGCCTGATGATGCTGGCCGGTTTCGAAGTGCCCACCAGCGGCGACATCTTCCTGCGAGAGCAGCGGCTCAACAGCGTGCCACCGCACAAGCGCAACTTCGGCATGGTGTTCCAGAACTACGCCCTGTTCCCGCACATGACGGTAGAGGAGAACATCCGCTATCCGCTCAAGACGCGCAAGATGCCCACTGCCGAGGCCGACCGCAAGGTGGCGCGCATCCTCGACATGATTCAGCTGCGCGATTTCGCCAAGCGGCGTCCGACCCAGCTCTCCGGTGGCCAGCAGCAGCGTGTGGCCCTGGCCCGCTCGCTGGTCTTCGAGCCGCAACTGGTACTGATGGACGAGCCGCTGGGGGCGCTGGACAAGCAGTTGCGCGAGCAGATGCAGCTGGAGATCAAGCACCTGCACGAGCGACTTGGGCTGACCGTGGTCTTCGTCACTCACGACCAGAGTGAAGCGTTGACCATGTCGGACCGGGTAGCCGTGTTCAACGACGGCGTCATCCAGCAGATCGACACACCAAGCAATCTCTACGAGCACCCGAGCAATGCCTTCGTAGCGCAGTTCATCGGCGAGAACAATACCCTGGCCGGTCGCATCGAGACGGTGGAGGGGCGCCAGTGCCGGGTGAGCTTCGGCGATGGCTTTCGTACCGGCGCGCTGATCGGTCCCGGCCTCGCCGTGGGGGATGCCACGCGTCTGTCGATTCGGCCCGAGCGCGTCAAGCTCAACGGTGCCAGTCAGGCGCTGCCCAATCGGCTGCAGGCTCGTGTCAAGGAGTTCATCTACCTCGGCGACCATCTCAGGGTGCGCTGCGAGTTGGCCGGCAATGACGACTTCATTGCTCGCGTTCCGGTGGACGATTTCGAGAGCAGCATGCAGCCGGGCGACGTGATCGAGCTCGGCTGGCGTGACGAGGACGTGCGCGCCCTCGACGCCTCCTGAACCCAAGCAGTCTTCGACCGCAACACCAACAACAAGGCCTTCCTGGCCGGGAGAATAGAGAATGACACAACATCGCTTCCCGCTGTCCCGTCTTGGCCGCGGCATTGCCGTAGGCAGCCTGATGACCCTCGGTCTGGGGGTCGCCGCCAGCGCCCAGGCGTTGACCGTGATCTCCTTCGGTGGCGCCTCTGGCGAGGCGATGGAAAAGGCCTACTACGGACCTTTCAGTGATGAGACCGGCATCAGGGTGACGCCGGGAGATTATAACGGCGAGCTATCACGTATCCGGGCGATGGTGGAAACCGGGAACGTCAGTTGGGACGTGGTGGAGATGGAGTCGCCGGAGCTGGTGCGCGGCTGTTTCGAGGGGTTGTTCGAACCCATCGACTGGCAGCGCCTCGGGCTTGGCAACGTTTTGATCGACGCGGCCTTCGACGAGTGTGGCGTGGGCACCTTCGTTTGGTCCACGGTGCTGGCCTATGACGCCGATGCCCTGGACAACCCGCCGAGCTCCTGGGCTGATTTCTGGGACGTGGAGCAGTTCCCCGGCACCCGCGGGCTTCGTCGGGGCGCCAAGTACACCCTGGAGTTCGCACTGATGGCGGACGGCGTGCCGGCTGAAGAGGTCTACGACGTGCTGCGCACGGACGAGGGGGTCGAGCGCGCCTTCGCCAAGCTCGACGAGATCAAGCCGCACATTCAGTGGTGGGAGGCGGGCGCTCAGCCGCCGCAGTGGCTGGTGGCAGGCGACGTGGTCATGACGTCTTCCTACAACGGGCGGATCGCTGCCGCCCAGGAGGAGGGCACCAACCTCGAGATCGTCTGGAACGAGAGCATCTACGATCTCGACTACTGGGCCATCGTCGCCGGCAGCGATTATGTCGATGAAGCCTACGCCTTCATTGAGTTTGCCAGCCAGCCCGAGAACCAGGCGGCCTACTCCAGTGAGATACCCTACGGCCCGGTGCACCCCGCCGCCATCGAACAGCTGGACGAGGATCAGGCGCGGCGCATGCCGACCCATGACGAAAACATGGAGGGGGCGCTCGCTATCGATACCGGCTTCTGGGTCGACCACGGCGAAGAGCTGGAGCAGCGTTTCAGCGCCTGGGCAGCGCGCTGATCGCCAAGGCGGCAGCGGGCATCCGCCGCTGTCGCCACCGTTTACTCTGGCGAGCCTGGCGAACCCGGGCTCGCCACGCTTGATCCCCGGGGGAAGGCGATGTCCGTGAATACGACGGCAACCCTGTCGCCGGCGAAGCCGGCCGGCAATCTCAAGGCGCAGCTGCGGCGTGCCGAACGCATGCGCAAGCTCAAGGCCATCGGCCTGGTGGCTCCCCTGGCGCTGTTTCTGATCGTCGTGTTCGTGGTGCCCATCGGCAACATGCTGTGGCGTAGCGTCGACAACACTGAGCTGGAGTCGGTCATGCCGCTTACCGCGGAAGGCTTACGTCAGTGGGACGGTAGCGGATTGCCTGACAATGCGACCATGGCAGCGTTTGGCGCCGAGCTGCGCGACTCCCGCCAGGGGGGCGGGCTGGGTCGGATCGGGCGCCGCCTCAACTATGAGGACACCCGCTACCGCAGCCTGCTGATGACCACGCTGCGTGGCCTGCCAGCGGTGGAAGCCGTCGATGACGCCACCGACTGGGCGGAGATTCTGAGCGATATCGACCCCGCCTGGGGCGAGACCGAGACCTGGCTTGGCATCCAGCGGGCCGCTCCCGCGGTGACGGATCGCTACCTGCTGGCGTCGCTCGACCTGGAGCGCGGCAGTGACAACGAGTTCAAGCGTGTTGCCGAGCGCGATCGCCTGTACGTTTCGGTGTTCCAGCGCACCATGGTGATCGCCGGCGGCGTGACGCTGATCTGCCTGGCACTCGGCTTCCCGCTGGCCTATCTGCTGGCCACGCTGCCGGCCAGGACCAGCAACCTGCTGATGATCCTGGTGCTGCTGCCGTTCTGGACCTCGCTGTTGGTGCGAACCGCCGCCTGGATCATCCTGCTGCAGTCCAACGGCCTGATCAATCAGAGCCTCATCGGTACCGGGCTGATCGAATCGCCGCTTCAGCTGGTATTCAACCGAATAGGCGTGTTCTTTGCCATGGTCCATATCCTGCTGCCGTTCATGGTGCTGCCCCTGTACAGCGTGATGAAGGGGATCTCGCCGAGCTACCAACGCGCTGCGGTCTCCCTCGGTGCCCATCCCTTCGCCGCCTTCTGGCAGGTCTACGTTCCGCAGACCGTTTCCGGGGTGGCGGCGGGCACCATCCTGGTGTTCATCATGGCGCTGGGCTACTACATCACCCCGGCGCTGGTAGGGGGGCCGGCCGACCAGATGGTGAGCTACTACGTGGCCTACTACACCAACACCACCAACAACTGGGGCATGGCTGCGGCGCTGGGTAGCTTGCTGCTGGTGGTCACGCTACTGCTCTACCTGGTTTACCACCGCCTGGTGAACCGCAAGCAGCTGATCAGGAGTTGAGTCATGTCACTGCCTCCCTACGCCTCGCCGGTGGAGAAGATCTGGTTCTGGGTCTTCCGCATCTTCTGCGGCCTGGTTCTGCTGTTCTTGATCGCTCCGGTGCTGGTGATCATTCCGCTGTCATTCAGCAGTGGTTCCTTCCTGACCTATCCCCTGCCGGGCTTCTCGCTGCGCTGGTACGAGGCGATCTTCACCTCGTCGTCGTGGATGGGGGCGCTAAGGAACAGCCTGATCGTGGCGCCGATGGCCACGCTGCTGGCGATGATCCTGGGCACGCTGGCGGCGGTGGGGCTCAACCGCGCCGAATTCCCCGGCAAGGGGCTGATCCTGGCGCTGCTGATCTCGCCGATGGTGGTGCCGCTGGTCATCGTGGCCGTGGGCATGTACTTCTTCTTCGCCCAGATCGGCCTGCTCAATTCCTTTGCCGGCCTGATCCTGGCGCATACCGTGCTGGGCGTGCCCTTCGTGGTGATCACGGTCAATGCCACCCTGCAGGGCTTCGATTTCAACCAGGTGCGCGCCGGGGCCAGCCTGGGCGCCAACCCGGTGCGGGTCTTCTTCACCATCATCCTGCCGCAAATCGTGCCCGGCGTGGTCTCTGGCGGGCTGTTCGCCTTCGCCACCTCCTTCGATGAGGTGGTAGTGGCGCTGTTCATTGCCAGCCCCACCGAGCGCACCCTGCCGATCCAGATGTTCTCCGGCATTCGCGAGAACATCAGCCCGGCGATTGCGGCCATGGCGACCCTCCTGATCCTGATCTCGACGCTGCTTTTGGTTACCATGGAGCTGCTGCGTCGGCGCAGCGAGAGGTTGAAGAGTGGAATGTGAGGCCGCCCAACCCCGGAATCCGGCATGACTGCGCCCCGCCTAGACGGGGCGCAGTCATGTATGGTGCCTGAATGCCCGCGAATCGGACATCTATTGCGGAGCCCTGAGTGAACGACTTCATCATCATCGGCGGTGGCGTGATCGGCATGCTAACCGCCAGCCAGCTGGCCGAGGCCGGCCATGGCGTGACCCTGGTAGAGCGCGGTCGCTGCGGCGAGGAGGCCTCCTGGGCGGGCGGTGGCATCGTCTCGCCGCTTTACCCCTGGCGCTACAGCGAACCCGTCTCCCGGCTGGCCCGCGGCGCCGAGGTGGCCTACCAGGCCCTGAGCGAAAGCCTGCTGGCCAACACCGGCATCGATATCGAGTATCGCCGCAAGGGGCTGCTCTACCTGCGTGTGGACGACGGCGAGCGCGCCTTTGCCTGGGCCCAGCGCCAGGGCTGGCCGCTGGAGCGAGTCGATGCCGGCTTCATCTACCGCCAGGAGCCCTGGCTGGCCGAGGGGCTCGGCGAAGGCCTATGGATGCCAACCCTGGGCAGCGTGCGCAACCCGCGGCTGTGCCGGGCGCTGCGCACCCGCCTGAATGCCCTGCCTAACGTGACACTGCTGGAGCATGCTGCGGTTCAGCGGCTGAGCGTCGTGCAGGGCCGCGTCCGTGGGGTCGAGACGACTCGCGGCCGCCTCGCCGCCGACCGGGTCATTCTCTGTGGTGGCGCCTGGAGCGGCGTGCTGCTGGCCGAGCACGACGTGGCGATGCCGGTGCGGCCGGTAAAGGGGCAGATGATGCTGTTCGTCACCCCGCCCATGCCGGGCGGGCGACAGCTGCTCGAACGGGTGGTGCTGGCCGATGGCCGCTACCTGATTCCGCGCGGCGATGGCCGGGTGCTGGTCGGCTCGACCCTGGAGCAGGCCGACTTCGACAAGAGCACCACCGAGGAGGCGCGCGAGTCGCTGTGGCACAGCGCCGTGGCGATGCTGCCGGCGCTGGCCGAGTGCCGGGTCGAGCACCACTGGGCCGGACTGCGCCCGGCGGCCCCGGACGGCATCCCCTTCATCGGCGCCGTGCCCGGCATCGAGGGGCTCTTCGTCAATGCCGGGCACTTCCGCAACGGCCTGGTACTGGCGCCGGCGGCGACCCGGCTACTGGTCGACCTGCTGCTCGAGCGGGAGCCGGCCATCGATCCCACGCTCTATCGCCCGGCACGGCGTCTCGGGCGTGCAGGCTAACCACGCTGGGCAGCCTGGATGGCTGTCAGTGCAATGGTGTAGACGATGTCATCCACCAGCGCCCCCCGCGAGAGGTCGTTGACCGGCTTGTTGAGGCCCTGCAGCATCGGCCCCACGCTGACTACCCGCGCACTGCGCTGCACCGCCTTGTAGGTGGTGTTGCCGGTGTTGAGATCAGGGAACACGAACACCGTGGCACGCCCCGCCACCGGCGAGTCGGGCGCCTTCTGGCGCCCCACGCTCTCGATGGCGGCGGCGTCGTACTGCAGAGGGCCGTCGATCAGCAGGTCCGGTGCTTGCTCGCGGGCCAGGCGCGTGGCCTGGCGCACCTTATCGACATCGGCACCGCTGCCGGACTCGCCGGTGGAGTAGCTGATCA
This sequence comes from Billgrantia kenyensis, assembly GCF_013697085.1. GTDB lineage: Bacteria > Pseudomonadota > Gammaproteobacteria > Pseudomonadales > Halomonadaceae > Halomonas > Halomonas kenyensis. Next base: position 61,337 of record NZ_JACEFT010000013.1, on the reverse strand, counting down.
TCGCCACCCGCGGCTCGATGCCGAAAGCCTGGGCCGATCGGGCGCTCTGGATGGCGATCTCGGCCAGCGCCTCGGCGTCGGGATCGGGGTTCACCGCGCAGTCGCCGTAGACCACCACCTGCTCCGGCAGCAGCATGAAGAAGATCGATGACACCTGGCGGTAGTCGGCGGCGGTCTTGATCAGCTGGAAGGCTGGCCGCACGGTGTTGGCGGTGGTATGAACGGCGCCGGAGACCAGGCCGTCGACTTCGTCGAGCTGTAGCATCATGGTGCCCAGCACCACATTGTCCTGAAGCTGGTCCTCCGCCGTCAGTTCGTTCACCTTACCCCGGCGGCGCTCCACCATGGGCGCCACATAGCGGCTGCGAATGTGCTCGGGGTCGAGAATCTCGAGTCCTTCCGGCAGCTCGATGCCACGATTGCGGGCGACCTCTTCCACCTCTTCGCGGCGGGCCAGCAGCACGCAGTTGGCGATGCCGCGGCGCTGGCAGATGGCAGCGGCCTCCACGGTGCGCGGCTCGCTGCCCTCGGGCAGGATGATGCGCCGGTTGGCACGTTGAGCCAGCTTCACCAGTTGATAGCGGAACGCCGAGGGCGACAGCCGGCGGGTGAAGCCCCGACTGAGGTGATCCTTGAGCCACTGCAGATCGAGGTGGCCGGCCACGAAGCGGGTCACCTGCTCGGCGCGCTCCTGATCGTCCATGGGTATGTCGTTGCCCATCCGCCCCAGGTTCTTGGCCGTGGTGAAGCTGTCGGTGTCTACCGCCAGTACCGGCATGCCGGTCTTCAGCGCCGGGCGGCACATCTCGATCATGTTGTCGTTGGGCATGAAGCCGTTGGTCAGCAATACGCCGGCCATGGGCACGCCGTTCATGGTGGCCAGCGCCGAGGCCAGCACGATGTCGTCGCGATCCCCCGAGGTAACGATCAGGCTTCCGGGACGGAACGCATGCAGGGCATTGGCTGCGCTGCGGGCGCACAGACTGGTGGAGAGTACCCGGCGATTGGCGGCCTCGCCCTCGTTGAGAAATTGAGCGCCGAGTGCTCGTGCCACGTCGACTACCCGAGGGGCAATCAATGCCGGGTTGTAGGGCACCACGCCGATCAAGTGAAAGCGGTCGGTGGCGAGTGCCGGCGAATGGCGGCGCAGTTCGGCAAGAAACGCATCGTCGAGCAAGACGCTGCTGGTGCCGGGGGCCAGCGTCGGCTCCTCGCCGCCGGCCAGGTTCTGCATGCGCATCAGGATGCAGCCCAGGGTGCGGGTGGAGCCAACGCCGCCGAAGGCCCGGGCGTGCATGTCGAGCTGCTCGGCAAGGGCCTCAGGAGCGGCGGCATCCCCGCTGCCAACCAGTATGGCACGCGCATTCAGCGCATGGGCCAGCTGCGTGTTGAGCTGGGTGGCATAGGTGCCGTGGGCGGTGGGCACCACCCCCTCGACCACGATCAGGTCAGGCGTGGTGCCGTTGTGTTCGGCCACAGCTGCATCGTACAGCTCGATTACCTGCTCCATCAGCACGTCCAGGCGGTCCTGACGCAGCAGGCGTTCCATGTCGGCCTGGGCGATGGGAGCGGGCGGGCGCAGTCCCAGGGTGCTGCTCACCAGGGCGGTGGAGCGATCGGGCCCGGGGCCGTTCAGCTCGTCCTGGCGGAACGGCTTGAGAAAACCGGTCTTGAGGCCGAGAGTGTCGAGGGCCTGCATCAGCCCCAGGCTGGCCGATGTCAGGCCGACCCCGACACCGGTGGGTACCATGAGCAATACCTGAGTATGCGGTCGTGCGTCCTGTGCTCTCATTCAGCGGCCTCTTCCAAACGCTGGCGGGTTTCGGTGGCGATCTGCCCCTCCTCATCGGTAGGAATGATCCACAGCTGGCGGCCGCCGGTGTCGATGCGGCCCTCTCGTCCACGGATCGTTTCGCTGTTGGCAGTGGGGTCGAGCTGCAGGTCGAAGTGCGGCAGCAGGGCAATCACTCGCTCGCGGACTTGGGCGGAGTTTTCGCCAATGCCGCCAGTGAAGACCAGGCCGTCGAGCCGTGGCAGGGCGCAAGAGAGCGCCGCCAGGGATTTGGCGATGCGGTAGCAGAAAACCTCGATGGCAAGCGCAGCCCCCGCATGCCCCTCAGCCTCGGCTGCCTCCAGCTCACGCATGTCATTGGTCAACCCCGATAGTCCCAGCAGGCCGCTGCCACGGTTGAGAACCTCATCGATACGCTCGATGGTCCAGCTGAGCTGGCGCGATAGATGTGCATGCAGGCCTGGGTCGACGTCACCGCTGCGTGTGCCCATCACCACTCCTTCTAGGGGGGTCAGGCCCATGCTGGTATCGAGACTCTTGCCCTGCCAGACGGCGCAGGTGGAGCAGCCGTTGCCCAGGTGGGCGGTGAGCCAGCCGCCTCCCTCCAGGCCGCTCAGCGCGTCGGCTCGCCGGCTGACATAGGCGTGGCTGGTGCCGTGAAAGCCATAGCGGCGGATGGAGTGGTCGCGGTAGAGCGCTTCAGGCAGGGCGTAGCGGTAGGCCCGCGGCGGCAGGCTCTGGTGGAAGGCGGTATCGAACACCGCCACCTGTGGCAGGTCGGGAAACAGGCGCCGAGTGGCCGTGACCCCAGCCAGATTGGCCGGATTATGCAGTGGGGCGAGGGCGGAGGTGCGCTCGATGGCTGTGACCACAGCGTCGTCTATCAGCGCAGCGCGGGTAAAGTGCTCACCGCCATGCACGATGCGATGACCGACCGCCACCGGCAGGCGCCCCTCGAGACGCTCGAGGATGGCTTCCAGTGCTGTGGCATGGTCGGCGCTGCCCAGCGGCTGTTCGAAAGGCTCACCCAGGCTGTTGCTGCCCTTGAGCCGTGCGTCACTGCTGCCCAGTCGCTCGGCCAGCCCCGCCAGCCGTGGCCGATCGGGATCCACGGGAATGAGTGCGTACTTGATCGATGAGGAGCCGCAATTGATCACCAGTACCGATGTGTCCATCAGTTCTCCGCGTGGCAGACAGTAGGGGGCAGCATAGACATAAGACCTAAGTCTATCATCATGACGATGCCAATAGTGGGTTACTGCCGGTTGCACCAGGTGACTCGATTCCGGCTTTGGGTCGAGGGGGGAAGGCTGGCATGCTAGGCGCTTCGCTGTCTGGACTCTCGCCATGCCCGCATCATTGAACGCACCTCTCCTGCTGCCCCGCCATCTCGCCATTGCCATCTTGGTCGCCGTCGCGACGCTGTTCGCCAGCAATCACGTTGCTGCACGCCTGGCTTTCGACGAGGGCACCGGCTTGTTGCTGGCCGTGCTGGTACGCTCGGCAACGGCGCTAGCCGTGCTGGTCGTGCTGTTTCTCTGGCAGCGCAAGCGCTTCTCCTTTCCGGCCAGGGCCGGGCGTTGGCAGCTACTGGCCGGCCTGATGGTGGCCATCCAGAGCCTGTGTCTCTATGCGGCGGTGGCGCGAATTCCCGTGGTCGTGGCGCTGCTGCTGATGAATACCTTCCCCATCCAGTTGGCACTGCTGACCTGGGCCTTGGGTGGGCCGCGTCCGACGCTGCGTGCCGCACTGATCATGGCGGCGATTCTGGTCGGTCTGGTAGTCGTGCTCGATATTCCCGCCTGGCTGGCGACACCTGAAACGCTTGGCCCGGAGTGGTTGCCGGGAGTCGGCTTTGGCCTGGGTGCGGCGGCGGCCTTTTCCGTGGCGCTGTGGACCACCGAGCACCACCTCAGCGAGGTAGGCAGTACCTTGCGCAGCTTGCTGACCATGCTTACGGTGCTGGTGCTGATGATAGTTGCCGGCATGCTGCAGCTGGTACCAGGGGGAATGGCACTGCCGGCCAGCCCCATGGGTTGGAAAGCCCTGGCCGCGCTGGCGCTGTTCTACAGCGTGGCGTTTTCGGTGCTCTTCATCAGCGTGCCGCGCCTGGAGATGGCGCGCAACGCGCCGGTGATGAATGTCGAGCCCGTGGCCTCGCTGCTGCTGGGCTATCTGGTCCTCGGTCAGCTGCTTTCCGGCACTCAACTGCTCGGGGGAGCGATCGTGCTGGCTGGCATCGTGACGCTCAGCCTCTCGCCTCGTTGAAATCCCAGCTGGCTGTTACAAGCCGAAACCAACTCTCGATGGGATCGGCTTGATGTCCCCAAACCCCTGTACCACACTGGGAGCCGGTGTATGGAAACACTGTTTCTTAATGGAGGTGCAGATATGAAACTGCTAGCCGTTCCCGCTACCATCGTGATGGCCGGAGCCTTTGTTACCACGGCTCAGGCGCAGCAGACTCAGACCCAGCCTCAGGCCCAGCCGCAGCCTCAGGCCCAGTCGCAGCCTCAGACTCAACAGCAGACGCAGGGTCAGACTCAGCAACAGGCTCAGGGCCAGACCCAGCAGCGCACCCAGGCCCAGGGGCAGGCTCAGCCCCGTACCCAGGCTCAGGCCCAGGCGCCGATGTATCCCCAAGGTTATATTGGCGCCGATGCCATGTACTGGGACTTCAGGCAGGATGACGGGCCTTCGGGCGATTCCGCTGGCCTGCGTCTGCGCGGCGGCGCCCAGTTCAATGACTATTTCGGTGTGGAAGCGCATCTGGGCACTGGCGGCTCGGATGGTCCGGTCGAGCTGGATTACCTGATCGGGGCCTACGGGAAAGGGATCCTGCCGCTCTCCGAGGAGTTCCGCCTTTATGGTCTGGCCGGTATCACTGAAGTCGATTTCGACGACGGCCGTGAGGATGGCGTGTCCTATGGTGCCGGTGCGGAGTTCGATATCGCACCGAACTTTGCCGTCGGCGCTGACTACATGCGTTACCTGGATCGCTCAGAGCACACCTTCGATGCGGCAAGCGTCGGTCTGCGCTTCCGTTTCTAAGCCCTGCCGCAGGCAGCAAACGCAAAGCGCCCCTGGCCGTGGCCGGGGGCGCTTCGTTCAGCCCGGGCTGCTACAAGCCTGGGCTGTCGGGCCACTTGCCCTGCTCCTTCCATTTGGCCAGCAGCGTGGGGAGACGTCTCAACTCCGCCGTTTCCACGACTTCTACCCTCAGGCCCTGCAAGCGCTGCAGCTCGGTGAGCCGTCGGCGCGACTTGTCGAACTCGCCGCAGGCCAGCAGTACACGCGTCGCCGAAAGCCCTGCGGAATGGTTGAGCATGCCGTGCAGGCGCTTCAGGCCCTGTTCGATACAGGCTTCAGCGCCGGGGCGAGCAATCAGACTCTCGACAAACAGCAGCTGATTGCGCTCCACCGCCAGGCAATCGGTTACCACCGGGTCGGCATTGTGCTGCCCGCGCAGGTCGAGCAGATGCGCTGCGGCACTGAGCTGGCTCAGTCCCGCCTCCCTGGCGCTGAGCCAGGTGTACTCGGTCAGCCAGCCGCCGCCCACGTAAAAAGCCCCCTGAGGTGAGGTGAGCGAGAGCTGCCGCGGCGTATCGCTTTTCCACTCCAGCATGCCGGCCTCGCTCAGGGCGGTCAGGGCGTCGGTGGCGGGAAAGCGCGGCGTAGCGTGAAGCTGCTGCCTGTCGGCACCGGGACGCAGCTCAGGGCCGTTATGCGGGTCAGGGGTGGCCAGTGCACCTCCCTCGCCGTGCACCATGCCATGCAGCTCGCCAAGCAGGCCGGCGAGTCGGTCGGCATGATGCGCCAGATACTGGGTCAGGCTCCTGCGGCGCTGGCAGGCTGCCTGCCAGCTGCCGCCATCGGAGAGTGCCCGAACCCGCTTGTAGCCGTTGGCCTGAAGATAGCGGTCGATGTCGAGCACCGGCTCCATGGCCAGCACCTCCGGCTCGCAGTCGGCGACATCACCGGCCATGCGGTAAAGCGCTCCGACCTGGGTGTCTACGTAGAGCCAGTCGGGAGCGCAGCGCCGCATGGCATGCTGCAGCAGCAAGGCCGTGAGCGTGCTGCAGCCGCTCACGTCCAGCGTTACCAGCAGGGATGAGTTGTCGAACTGCTGTCGCTGAAGATAGTCGGCCAATGAATTGGCATAAGCCGCACACTGCCGGGGGTCGTCGATGGCAAGGCTGGCGCGCGTCTCGATCTCTGTGTCCGTAGGCATTTCGTGGCGCAGCAGGATCGCTACCCGCTCGGCAGCCTGCGCCGATGCCCGGCAGGGCACCAGTACGATCCGCTGCGGGCGCAGCTGCAGGATCGGTATCAGGCACTTCTCGGGACGCTCGGTTACCAGTGCGACGTGCAGGTGTGGCATAGACTCCCTCCGCCCTTGGTCCTGGCCGTTTGCTTCAGGCTACATCCATGTACTCCATGCTGTCGCCTGCGGCGACAAAAAAACACGCCGGCCACTGGGCCGGCGTGTGCGGAGCCCATGCGGGCCTACACCTCCTTGTAGAGCTCGGCGCCCTCCTGGCGGAACTTCTCCGCCTGCTCCTCCATGCCCTTCATGACGGCTTCGGCATCGCCATCCAGGCCATGTTCGGCGGCGTAGTCGCGCACCTCCTGGGTGATCTTCATGGAGCAGAACTTGGGCCCGCACATGGAGCAGAAGTGGGCCACCTTGGCGGAGTCCTTGGGCAGGGTCTCGTCGTGGTACTCGCGGGCAGTGTCCGGGTCGAGGCCGAGGTTGAACTGGTCCTCCCAGCGGAACTCGAAGCGCGCCTTGGACAGGGCGTTGTCGCGGCGCTGGGCGGCCGGGTGACCCTTGGCGAGATCGGCGGCGTGAGCGGCGATCTTGTAGGTGATGATGCCGGTCTTGACGTCGTCCTTGTTGGGCAGGCCCAGATGCTCCTTGGGCGTGACGTAGCAGAGCATGGCACAGCCGTACCAGCCGATCATGGCCGCGCCGATGCCGGAGGTGATGTGGTCGTAGCCCGGGGCAATATCGGTGACCAGCGGGCCGAGAGTGTAGAAGGGCGCCTCGTCGCAGTACTCGAGCTGCTTGTCCATGTTCTCCTTGACCAGGTGCATGGGCACGTGGCCGGGGCCTTCGATCATCACCTGCACGTCGTGCTTCCAGGCGATATGGGTCAGCTCGCCCAGCGTCTTGAGCTCGGCCATCTGCGCCTCGTCGTTGGCGTCGGCCACCGAGCCGGGACGCAGCCCGTCGCCCAGCGAGAAGGCCACGTCGTACTGCTTGCAGATCTCGCAGATCTCCTCGAAGTGGGTGTAGAGAAAGCTCTCCCGGTGATGGAACAGGCACCACTTGGCCATGATCGAGCCGCCGCGGGAGACGATGCCGGTGACGCGTTTGGCGGTCAGCGGCACGTAGCGCAGCAGCACCCCGGCGTGGATGGTGAAGTAGTCCACCCCCTGCTCGGCCTGCTCGATCAGGGTGTCGCGGAATACCTCCCAGGTGAGATCCTCGGCCACCCCATTCACCTTCTCCAGCGCCTGGTAGATCGGCACCGTTCCGATGGGCACCGGGGCGTTGCGGATGATCCACTCCCGGGTCTCGTGGATGTTCTGTCCGGTGGAGAGGTCCATGATGGTGTCCGCGCCCCAGCGGATGCCCCAGGTCATCTTGTCCACCTCCTCCTCGATGGAGGAGGTCACCGCCGAGTTGCCGAGATTACCGTTGATCTTCACCAGGAAGTTGCGGCCGATGATCATCGGCTCGGACTCCGGGTGGTTGATATTGCAGGGGATGATGGCGCGGCCGGCGGCTACTTCGGCGCGCACGAATTCCGGGGTGATCTCTTCGGGCAGGCGGGCGCCGAAGCCCTGGCCCGGATGCTGATGGCCGAGGATACGCTCCACCTCGGCGGTCCCCAGGGCCTGACGGCGCTGGTTCTCGCGAATGGCGATGAACTCCATCTCCGGGGTGATGATCCCCTGGCGGGCGTAGTGCAGCTGGGTGACGTTCTTGCCTGCCTTTGCGCGTCTTGGGGTACGGGGCAGGTCGAAGCGCAGCTGGGCCAGGGTGGGATCGTTGGCGCGGCGCTTGCCGTAGTCGCTGGTGGGGCCGTCGAGGAACTCGGTGTCGCCGCGCTCCTCGATCCAGGCGCGGCGCAGCTCGGGCAGGCCGCGGCGCAGGTCGATCTCAGCCTGCGGGTCAGTGTAGGGGCCGGAGGTGTCGTAGACCAGCAGCGGCGGGTTCTCTTCATCGACACCGGAGGTCTTGGTCGGTGACAGCGAGATCTCGCGGAAGGGTACGCGAATGTCGGGGCGCGAGCCTTCGACGTAGAGCTTGCGCGAGCCGGGCAGCGGCTGGATGGCGGCCTCATCGACCTTGGCGGTCTCGGCGAGGAAGTGGGCGGTCTTGCTCATGGGTAGCGATCCTTGTTGCGTTTGTTGTCAGGGGGGAGGGCTCAGAGGCTGCGGTCGAGCCCCATCTGCCAGAAATCGATCTCGAGCCGGGTGGCATCGCGGAATACCTCCACGAGTTCGTCGAAACGTGCCGGGGTGACGTCGGCCAGGCGGGCGTCGAGCCAGGCCAGTTCCGCCTGCATGGCGGCCTGGAACTCCTCGCCTTCGTACATGGCGATCCAGGCCTCAAAGGGGTTGGCGTGGCCGCGCAGGGTGTTTGGCTGGGCGCCCAGCCAGTTGGCGATCTCGCCGTAGCCCACCAGGCAGGGAGCCAGCGCCACGTGGAGGTCGAGCAGGTCGCCGCGGTTGCCGGTATCCAGCACGTAGCGGGTGTAGGCCATGGTGGGGCGGGCCTCGGGCAGCGCGGCCAGCTCCGCCTCGGAGATGCCCCATTCGCGGCAGTAGCCCACGTGCAGGCCCAGCTCCACGTCGACGATGGCCTTGAGCCCCTCATGGGCCTGGCGCAGGTCGGCCAGGGTGCGGCTCTTGTAGGCGGCCAGCGCATAGGCGCGGGCGAAGTGAATCAGGAACAGGTAGTCCTGCTGCAGGTAGTGGCGAAAGGCGCCTTCGTCCAGGGTGCCGGCGCCCAGGCCGCGAACGAAGTCGTGCTCGATATAGGCGCGCCAGTCGTCGTGGCAGGTGCGGGTCAGGTCGGTGAAGCGGTAGCCCATCTTGCCTCCGGTGGTGAAACGAATCCGGAGCGCGGGCGAAGGGGAGAAGAGCGGCTCGGGGCTGAAGAGGGGAGTGCTGGTGCCCTGGCCACCGCTTGATTCCTACGCCGGTACGAGCCGGATCAGGTTCAACGGGCCCCGCCGTGACGACGCGTCTGCAACAGACAAGTCGTATGGCGATCTCAGCCGGTTCCACCGGCACCCCGTCAAGCGTTGAGGCCAGTCTAGCAGGTCGGCGGCCGCTTTCCAGCCATCCGTTTCACTCGATTCAATCCAGAGGTTCATTCCGCCTGAATGTCGAGGCGCTCGAACCAGGCCTCGCTCACGGGCAGCTCCAGCTCGCTGGCGGGCAGCCCGCTGGCGTACCACGAGCGGGCGTTGCGCAGCTGCCAGCGGCGTCTGCCCTCGTCGATCTCGATGCCCAGCCGCAGCGGGCCATAGCGAGCGAAGGCGCGACCGGCGAGCTGGGCGTCGCGCAGGGCGAGGTTGGCCAGTAGTTCCAGGCGCTCGCCGCCCTGCACGGCGAGATTCTCCAGCCGTACGGTGTCCTCGTTCAGCATGACCCGAGCCTCGCCGTGTACCTCGCCGAGGGTGAGGCGTTCACGCAGCCAGCGTCGTTCGCGGGCGGCATCGACGAGCAGATTCACCAGCAGGCCGCTGTCGCGCATGGCCAGTTCCAGTTGGGCGTCGAGTTCGAGTGGCCGCTCCCAGCGCATGCGTCCCTCGGGCAGCTCGAGCCGCGCCCACCAGCCGTGGCTGAGGCTGCCGCCGGCATCCGCCAGGCGCACGCCGTCGAGACTGAGCCGCGAGCCTGAGATGTCGAAGTCGAGATTCTCCAGGTCGCCTTCGGCGAGCCGGGTCTCCAGATGCAGGGCGCCCTCGAGCGTCTGCTCGTGCAGGGCGAGGCGGGCGTCCGGTGCATGCAGCTCCAGCCGGCCGCTGGCGCGCATGCCATCGAGCTGCAGGTGAGTGGCGATACGGGCCTGGCCGGCGAGCAGCTCGATGGCGCCGCCCTGGGGCAGGTAGTCGTTGAGCGCGGCCAGGTCCGGAGCCACCAGATGGGGAAGCGCGATCCGCGTACTCAGCTCGCGCAGCCCCTCGGGCAGATCGAAATGACGTGCGCGGCTGTGAATGTTAAGCAGCCGACCCTCGATCAAGGCGCCTTCGTCCGCCTGACGGCGCAAGCCGAAGCGGGGCAGGGACAGGCTGAGCTCGGCGCCGGGGTCGTCGACCGTTACGCTCAGCGAGCCGTCGCCGAAGGCCTCGTAGTGCATGAAGCGGGCGCCGAGCCGCTGGGAGTGTACGCGCAGCTGACTACCGGGCGTGGCTGCGCCGTCGCTGAAGTCCAGGTCGGCGCTCAGGCGTCCGCCACCCTGAATGGCCAGGCCGTGTTCGTCGGGCAGAAAGGCGTTGAGAAAGCTGAGCCGGTCGAGCAGTCCGTCCAGCCGCAGCGTGCCGGAAAGCGGTCGGCGCGGCGCCTCGCTGCCGGGCCAGTCGAAGCCGCCCTGGAGCCTTGCCTGACGGACCACCAGTTGGGTACGCAGGGGCTCGGCGCCGTTGGTCGAGGCATCGAGAGTCAGGCGACTGCCGGAGAGGTCCAGGCGCTGGCTGGCGGGGTGGAGGTTGCGTAGCTCGAGGGTCAGCTCCAGTTCCCCTTCGAACGCTTCCTGCAACAGGCGGCCACGAATGGCGTCGCCGGCCAGCGTGGCCCGGCCTTGGGCGCGCTCATCGTCGAGCAGCAGCTGCCCATTGCTCTCGGCCTGGCCGCCGTGCAGCCGCAGTGGGGCCGCTGGCGGCAGGTAGGCATCGAGCACGCTGACGTCGGGGATGCGCGCGCCGCGCCACTCGATTTCCGCGGTGTCGGGGCGTGTGGCCTGTGGGTGCGCCTGAGCGGCAGCGGCAAGTGCGAGGTGCTCGGCCTGGAACAGCCGGCGACCATCGCTGAGGCGGGCGAGATCCACCTCACCGAAGATGAGCTCCAGGCTCGCCTGGGGGTGGGGCTCGCCGGGCGTCAGGGCCAGATGGGCGCGGCCGTCACCCCGGGCGTGAAAGTCGAGAAAGCGGGCACCGAGCGCCTCGGATCGAACGTCGAGCCGGCTGCCGGGCAGCGGCTGGCCGTCGCGAACCTGAAGCGCGCCATCGAGCCGGCCGCCGCCCCGCAGGGCAAGGCCGCGCCCATCGAACACTCCGCTGAGAAAAGGGTCTAGCACGGCGAGATTGGCGACATGGCCGTGCAGCGCCAGCTGCGCCTGCCATGGCGTCTCGCCATCGCGCAGGGCATCATCGTCCAGTTCGCGCCACGCCAGCGGCGAGCGAAAGCGGGCGGTGGGCAGTTCGAGGGCAGTGGTGAGCGGCTGCGCCTCGCCAGGGGCGGCTGCCTCGAGCGCGAAGCGCGTGCCGGAAACGTCCACTGCGCCGAGTTCCACGTCGAGTTCGACGATGGGCAGGTGCAGGCCGAGCCGGCCGGTCAGTGGCTGTTCGCCGAGGCGCACCGAGATGGCCTCTCCGGTGAGGTCGAAACCGCCGGCCAGGCGCTCGGCGTCATAGACGAGCCCGCCCTGGAGTCGTGCCGAACCGCCTTCCAGCGTCAGCGGCACGGGTGGCGGCAGGTAGCGTGCGAAGGCGGCGATATCGAACGCCTCGGCGTTGCGCCAGTGCAGTTCGGCGCGCTGCAGTTCGTCCGGCGGGGCGTGCAGGCGCAGCACCGGGGTCTCCAGCGCCAGCCGGAACCCTTCGCCGCCGAGCAGCGGCTGGGCCGTGGTGGCGAGCGAAGCGTCGGGTGTTGCTTCGGTCATCTCTATGTCGTCGAGCTCAAGCGCCAAGCGCGCGCTTTGCGCCACCTCGACCTCGACGGCACCGGAGCCGTCGATGTGGTAGAGCGCGCCCGTTTCCAACCAGTGGCGCTCGTCGAGCCGCACGCTCAGGCGAGGGGAGTCCAGGCGCAGACGGCTGCCCGGCAGCACCTCACCGCGCTCGATGGCGATATCGCCGGTGAGGTCGCCGCGCCCGTCGATCTCGAGCCAGCCCAGCGCGGCGAGGTAGGGATTGAAGACGTTGTAGGCGTCGCTGCGCCCGGCCAGGGTGAGGTTGCCGGAGACGAAGCGTGCCGCCTCGCCGCCAGGGTGTTCGGCCAGGATCAGCGGGGCCAGGCGAAGGCCGGCATCCAGCGCCACGCCTTCCACCAGTACCGCATCGCCATGCAGCACGGCGCCCTCGTCCAACTGCAGCGAAACGCGCTCGGCGCCGATCTCGCCGGCGCGCCAATGGAAGCCAGCCAGTTGCAGGGTGCCGCTGCCCTGCAGCCGGTAGGCGTCGAGGCTGGCCTGACGGATTCCCTCGGCGTCGAGGGAGCGAATCTCCACTTCCCGCTCGAGCAGGGGAGTGAGGGCGAAACGCAGAGAGGCGCGCTCGGCCGCCAGGGTGAAGTCACGCTCGGCGGCGCTGCCGGCCAGGCGCAGTTGGGTCACCTGGAGCTGGCCGGGAATGAGTGTCCAGGCACGTTCCCACTCCAGGGAGAGCCGCGGCGTGCGGTCGAGCTGGGCGCGACCCCAGGCGCTGGCGAGCAGGGCGTTGGCGGCAACGAGGTAGAGCGCGTAGAGCATGGCCAGAAAAAGCATGAGCCATGGCAGTGCCTTCATTAGCCTGGGGCGGATCATAGCTGGCGCTCTCGGCCTCGAGGCATTCGTCTTCCCCCGGCACGAACGGCGGCGTCACCGTTCAGTAGAGTCGAAACTCCTGATGGTTCGGCACGCCCTGCTGCTCTTCGATCACCTTGCGGTAGCGCTTGTATTCCCACTGGTACTGGGCCGGATCCAGGGCGATGGCGTCTTCCACGCAGGCGTTGACGCCGGTGGCCGACTGCTCCTCGTCGGTGGCGTAGACCCGCTCGTCGGCGGCGAGGAAGTGAATGGCGAAGCCGCGGCCGGGAAGGCGCCGGGCCACGCCGGTCACGACCCGGGCGTCGGTGCGAGCCACCAGCTTGGGCAGCAGGGTCGCGGTATAGGCCAGGCGGTGGTAGAAGGGCGCGAACACGCCACTGCCCCAGTTGGGCTCCTGGTCGGGCAGGATGCCAATGGCTTCGCTGCGCTTGAGCGCCTTGAGCAGGGCGGCGACGCCGCGAGGGTTGGTCGGTACCAGGCTCGCTCCCATGCGCTCGCGGCCCTGGCGAATCACTGGATCGAGTTCGGCAATCTTGGGCGGTTCGTACATGGCGGTGAAGGGAAAGTGGCTCGAGAGCCAGAAATTCAGCACCTCCCAGTTGCCGAAGTGCGGTGCCAGCACGATCACGCCGCGCCCTTCCGCTCGCGCGTCGTCGAGTAGTTCACGACCGTGAACCTCGAGAATCGATGCCTCGACTCGCTCTGGCGCTCCCATCCAGGCGAACCCCAGCTCGAGCATGGTCGCGGTGGAGTGGGTGAGGCTCTCCCGCGCCAGCCGGCGACGCTCGCTTGGTGCCTGCTCCGGGTAGACTTCGGCAAGGTTGATCTCGGTGACCGTACGCTCGCGCCGGCTGAGGCGATGTACCAGCGGTCCGGCGGTGCGAGCCAGGCGCCAGAGCATGGCCAGATTGCGGCCTGCCAGGACTCGCCAGAGGCCGGCAATGGCGCGCCCTTGAAGGGTGGCGGTGCGGGGTTGCTCGCTCATGGACTCAGATCAGCCAGGATTCCACGTTGTCGGGTGCACGCTGCTCCTGCAGGCGCTTGATCCCTTTTACGCAGCGAATCACCAGCCAGACCACCGCCAGCAGCCAGGTCATGAAGCCGATCATCACCAGGGTGAGAATGCCGGAGACGGCAAAGTAGAGCAGCGATAGCCAGAAGGTACGGATCTGATAACGGTAGTGCTCGTCGTACCAGTCAGGCCCCTGGCCGCGGTAGACGTAGGCGATCACCACGCCGATCACGGCCGTCAGGCCTCCGCTGACCACGCCGGCCAGGAACAGGGCATAGACGACGATAGGCAGGGTGATATCGGGCTTCTGGTTCGGCTCGATGACGTTGCGGTTGTCAGGACTTTCGTTCATGAAACATCCAGTCGATCGTGATTTTGCCTCCATGATACCGGGCACGGGCGACATTGCCAGGCAGCTTACTCCACCGCTTCCTTCAGCGGCCGGCTGATCTCCAGCAGGTTGCCGTCGGGGTCGCGCAGGTAGAGGGACTCGATGGCGCCGTTGGCACCCTGACGAGTGACCGGGCCCAACTCCACCTCGACATCGAGAGCTTCCAGGTGTCGCTCTACCTCGTCAAGCGGCAGCAGGCTGCGCAGGCAGAGATCCAGGCTTCCCGGCGTGGGGGTAGCGGCACGCGGCTCGATATCCGTGGCCGTCCAGTGAAGGCGCAAGGCGATATCACCCAGCATCAGGTCGACGCGTTCACGATCCCGGTACCTCACCTCGAGACCGAGTACCCGCGAATAGAAGTCCACGGCGCGGGAAATGTCGGTCACGGTGATGACCAGGTGGTCCAGACCTGACAGCATTGCCGGCCTCCTTGTTATGATCCGTTTTCGTTAAACTCTGGCTCGCCAGGCCCCAAAGGATACGACGATGCCGAGTTGCCCGCTATGTGGTTGCCCATATTTGCGACATTTTCATCGTGATGCACGACGCGACTATCTCCGTTGCGAGACCTGCCGGCTGGTATTCGTGCCGCCTGAGCAGCGACTGTCGCCCGAGCGGGAAAAGGCCGTCTACGATCAACATGAAAATCATCCCGATGACCCGGGCTATCGGCGATTCCTGTCACGCCTGTTCGATCCGCTGCGAAGTCGTTTGGTGCCGGGCGCCGAGGGCCTCGACTTCGGGGCCGGCCCAGGGCCGACGCTATCGGTCATGTTCGAGGAGGCGGGGTATCCCATGGCGATCTACGATCCATTTTATGCGCCGGACCCCGCCGTGCTCGAACGCCGGTACGACTTCATCACAGCCACCGAGGTGGTGGAGCACCTCTTTTCTCCGGGGCATGAGCTGGAGCGGCTCGCGGCCCTGCTGCGTCAGGGTGGTTGGCTTGGCTTGATGACCAAGCGGGTAGCCAGCGAGGAGGCCTTTGCCCGCTGGCACTACATTCTCGACCCCACCCATGTCTGCTTCTTCAGCGAGGCGAGCTTCGAATGGCTGGCGCAACGACTGAGCATGAGCGTCGAGTTTCCCGCGGCGGATGTCGTCATGCTGCAAAAGCAGTGAGCGCCGGCTTGGCGTTTTAGTCTGTTTTTCACCCTGCTTGCGGGCCTTTTTTCTGGCTCCTCGTCGAGGGGCGTGTTAAGCCATTGACATGGGGGCTGCACGGCGTATGATTCGCGCGCCCCGCACCCGCGTTGATCGTGCTGATTTGCCATGCCAGTGCGTTGGGCAGCGTTTCACGGCATTCTCTGCCATCTTCTTCCCTTTACCTTTTCTGCAGTCGGAGAGGCGCGCCTATGTCGCGGCAATTGCTGGCCATGGCCCTGGCTCCCTTGTTGGGGCTGTTCATTCTGGGAATCGGCAACGGCTTTCTGGCCACGCTGATTACCCTGCGCTTGGATGCGGCTGGCGAATCGCCGGTGGTGATCGGCTGGGTCTCCTCGGCCTATTTCATCGGCTTGGCGCTGGGCGCCATGTTTAACGATCGGTTGCTGCTGCGCATCGGCCACATTCGCGCCTACGGCAGCTTCGCCTCGCTGGTGGCGGTCACGGTGCTGCTGCAGGCGCTGATTTTCGATCCCTGGGCCTGGTTTGCACTGCGCCTGGTTGGCGGTTGGGCCACCGTGGGGGTGTTCCTGGTCATCGAGAGCTGGCTGCTTACCTCGGGCGACCAGAAGGTCCGCGGCAGGCTGCTGGCGCTCTACATGATCTCGCTGTATGCCGCCGGTGTGATTGGCCAGCTGCTGCTTGGGGTCACCGATGCCATGGGCGAGACTGCGCCGTTCATGGTCATCGGCATGCTGGCTTCGCTCTCGGTATTGCCCATGGCCATGATCCCGCGAGTGTCGCCGCTGATCGAGAACGCCGAGCCGCTCTCGCCTATGCGACTCATCACGCTGACCCCCACCGGGGTCATGGGCAGCTTCGGCTCGGGCCTGGCGGTGGCTGCCGTCTATACGCTGCTGCCGCTCTATCTGCAGCGTGTGGGGCTCAGCGTGGCTCAGGTAGGCCAGATGATGGCCGTGGTGATCCTGGGTGCGATGCTGCTGCAATATCCCATCGGGCGCTGGTCCGATCGCCATGATCGCCAGATCGTGCTGATCCTGATCGGCGCTTTCTGCGTGCTGATTTCGGCCGGCATGCTGCTGCTGCCGCTGACCACCTGGGTGCTGGCGGCGCTGCTGTTCCTGCTCGGCGGCGGAGTGTTTGCCCTCTATCCGGTGGCAGTGAGCCATGCCGCTGACCGGGCGCCGGCGGGGGCGCTGGTACGCATGAGTCAGGGGCTGCTGCTGATCAATGCCATCGGCTCGACGGTGAGCCCGCCCTTGATCTCGCCGGCCATGGCCTGGGTGGGCGACGCCGGGCTGTTCTGGGCCTTCGGCTTCCTCGGCCTGTTCCTGGTGGCCTTCTTCACCTGGCGACGCAGCGTGCGTCCGGCACCGCTGCCGGTCGCTCCGTTCTCGCCCAACACCCCGATGTCTCCAGCGGGCGCCGAGCTGACCGTGACCGAGGAGCTGGTGCAGGGGGCCATCGAGCACGAGCACGTGGAGGATCTTTCCAGTGCAGTGCCGGAGGTTGAGGTGGCGGAACCCGTGGTCGGGCCACCGCCCCCGGACGAGCCTCACATCGTCTTCTATCATGATGACGATGACGTGGTGTACGGCGAGCAGGAAAAGGAAGCGCTCGACGGCGATTCTCGACGCTGAAGCTGCTGTTACTCCCATGACGCCCGATGCCCTCGCATCGGGCGTTTTTATTGCGTACTCAAGCGCGGGGCGCTGGCCACCAGGCTGCGACCTAGTGATAATGGCCAACGAAAAGTAGTATATCTACTATCTTCCCTATCATTTTCCTGAGGTGGACCCATGTTTCCTTTCGCTGCGCCCGTACGAGACCTTCGCTTTGTGCTCGAGGAACTTCTCGAGCACCGTTCGCTCGATCTGCCCGGCTTCGAGGAGGCGACTCCAGACCTGGTCGAGGCGGTGCTGGAGGAGGCGGCCAAGCTGGCCGGCGAAGTGTGGGCGCCGCTCAATGCCAGCGGCGACCGCCAGGGCTGCATGCGCCGGGAAGATGGTGGTGTGACCCTGCCGAATGGCTTTGCCGAGGCCTATCAGGCCTATGTCGAAGGCGGCTGGAACGGTATCGGCGTCTCCGAGGCGCTGGGCGGCCAGGGGCTGCCCGAGGTGGTGGCCAGCAGCGTGCAGGAGATGCTGCATGGCGCCAATATGGCGCTGGGGCTGTGCCCGATGCTCACCGCCGGTGCCATCGAGGCGCTGGCCCATCATGGTAGCGATGCACTCAAGGAGACTTACCTGCCCAAGCTGGTCGAGGGCAGCTGGACCGGCACCATGAACCTCACCGAGCCTCAGGCCGGCTCCGACCTTTCCAAAGTGCGCACCCGCGCCGTGCCCCAGGAGGACGGCAGCTACCGCCTCTTCGGCCAGAAGATCTTCATCACCTGGGGCGAGCACGATGCCAGCGAGAACATCATTCACCTGGTGCTGGCGCGCAAGCCCGACGCACCCGAGGGCAACAAGGGCATCTCACTGTTCCTGGTACCCAAATATCTGGTCAATGCCGATGGCTCGCTGGGGGAGCGCAACGACGTCACCTGCGCCTCCATCGAGCACAAGCTGGGCATCCACGGCTCGCCCACCTGCACCCTGAGCTTCGGTGAGAACGACGGCGCCATCGGCTACCTGGTGGGTGAGGAGGGGCGCGGCCTCAACCACATGTTCACCATGATGAACGAGGCGCGGCACAAGGTCGGCATCCAGGGTATCGGCGTGGCCGAGCGGGCCTGCCAGCACGCCTTCGCCTACGCCCTGGACCGAACCCAGGGACGCAGTCCGCGCTCCGGGCGTGACGACTGCACCATCAGCGACCACCTCGACGTGCGCCGCATGCTGCTCTCCATGCGGGCGCGTACCGACGCGCTGCGTGCCCTGGCGCTCTATTGTGCCGCCCAGCTCGACGTGGCCCGGCACGGTGCTGCCGGTGAGCGCGAGGTGGCCCAGGCCCGTGCCGATGTGCTGATCCCCGTAGTGAAAGCGTTTTCAACCGACCAGGCCGTGGACATCGCCTCCCTGGGTGTGCAGGTGCATGGCGGCATGGGCTTCATCGAGGAGACCGGGGCCGCTCAGCTGCTGCGGGACGCTCGCATCGCGCCGATCTATGAAGGCACCAATGGCATCCAGGCCCTCGACCTCGCCGGGCGCAAGCTTCAGCGTGATGGCGGTGCGGCGCTGGCTGGCTTGATCGAGGAGGTCGAGGCTACGGCGAGCGAGCTGAGCGAGAACGGTGAACACGCCGCAATGGGCGAAAGCCTGGCCGCCGGCGCGGCCGATCTCGAGGCTGCCATGCAGCTCGTGCTCGAGGCGGGACGCGACCCCGAGCAGGGGGCGGACGCCATCCAGGCCTACGCCACCCCCTTCCTCAGCCTGGCCGGCCACGTGCTGTGCGCCTGGCAGATGGGGCGCGCCGCACTCCGGGCCAGTGCCGCGCAGGCCAGCGGCAATAGCGAGCCCTTCTACCAGGCCAAGCAGGCGGCCGCCGACTTTGCCCTGCGCCACTGGCTGCCCGTCGGCCGTGCCAACCGCAGCGTGATCGAGGCGGGCATGAAGAGTCTGGCCGACTATCGAGTCACCCCCTCCTGAGCCGTTACCCCACCGGCCGTCACCTCGGCGGCCGGTGTCCTGGACAGCATCTATAAGAACGATATCCACTCGGAGCCACCATGAACAACAGCATCTTCGAACAGGGCCTGCCCAAGACACAGGCCAACCACGTGCCACTGTCGCCGCTGACCTTCATCGAGCGTAGCGCCTCCATTTACCCCGACTATCCGGCCGTGGTGCATGGCGATATCCGCCGCAGCTGGAGCGAGACCTGGACCCGCTGTCGCCGGCTTGCCTCGGCGCTGGAGCAGCGTGGCATCAAGCCCGGCGAGACGGTGGCCGCCATGCTGCCCAACGTGCCGGCCATGTTCGAGGCGCACTTCGGCGTGCCGCTGGCCGGCTGTGTGCTCAATACGCTCAACATTCGCCTCGACGCCGACGCCATCGCCTACATGCTCGAGCACGGCGAGGCCCAGGCGGTGCTGGTGGATCCGGAGTTCGCCGGGGTGATCGAGGAGGCGGTGTCGCGGCTGGCGATCAAGCCGCTGGTGATCGACGTCGACGATGTCCTGTTCGAAGGCGAAGCACGTCATATTGGTGAGGTCGAATACGAAGCGCTGCTGGCGGAGGGCGATCCGGAGTACGCCTACCGCCTGCCCGAGGACGAGTGGCAGGCGATCTCGCTCAACTACACCTCCGGCACCACCGGCAAGCCCAAGGGCGTGGTCTACCACCATCGCGGTGCTTACCTGAATGCGGTGAGTAACATCCTCGAGTGGGCCATGCCGCACCATCCCGTCTATCTCTGGACCCTGCCGATGTTCCACTGCAACGGCTGGTGCTTCCCCTGGACCATCGCCGCAAACGCCGGCGTCAGCGTCTGCCTGCGCCGGGTCGACCCGAAGAAGATCACCGACCTGATCGCCGACGAGAAGGTCACCCACTTCAGCGGTGCGCCCATCGTGCTCAACGGCCTGGTCAACCTTCCCGCCGAGCACCAGCGCGAGTTCGACCATCCGGTGAAGGTCACCACCGCCGGCGCTGCGCCGCCCGCCTCGGTGATCGCCGGGGTCGAGAAGCTGGGCATCGAGGTGACCCATGTCTACGGCCTCACCGAGGTCTACGGCCCGGTGACCGTGTGCGCCTGGCGCGAGGCGTGGGACGAGCTGTCGCTGGAGCAGCGGGCCAGGATCAAGGCGCGCCAGGGCGTGCGCTATCACATGCTCGAGGCACTCTGTGTGGCCGATCCCAACACCCTGGAGCCGGTGCCCAAGGATGGCCAGACCATTGGTGAGATCCTCATGCGCGGCAACAACGTGATGAAGGGCTATCTCAAGAACGAGGCTGCCACCGAGCAGGCGCTGGAAGGGGGTTGGTACCACACCGGCGACCTCGCCGTGTGGCACCCGGACGGCTACATCGAGATCAAGGATCGCTCCAAGGACATCATCATCTCCGGCGGTGAGAACATCTCCACCATCGAGGTGGAGGACGCCATCTACTCCCATCCCGCCGTGGAAGAGGCCGCGGTGGTGGCCAAGCCCGACGAGAAGTGGGGCGAGACGCCCTGTGCCTTCGTCAAGCTCAAGGTGGGCTATGGCGAGGTCAGCGAAGCCGACATCATCGAGCACTGCCGCCAGCATCTGGCACGCTTCAAGGTGCCGAAGACGGTGATCTTCACCGAGCTGCCCAAGACATCCACCGGCAAGATCCAGAAATTCGTCCTGCGCGAAGAAGCGCGCAAGCAGTGAAGGGGAGAAAAACATGAGTCAGCAATCCATCGGTGTGGTCGGCGCCGGCACCATGGGCCAGGGTATCGCCCAGGTCCTGATCACCAGCGGTTTTCCCGTGCAGCTTTACGACGTAGCCGACGATCAGCTCGGCCGCGCCCAGGCCGCCATCGACAAGGGCCTGGGCAAGCTGGTGGCCAAGGAGAAGCTCGCCGAGGCCGAGAAGAACGAGGCCATGGGACGACTGGCGCTGACCACCTCGCTCGAGGCGCTGCGTGGCTGTGAGGTGATCATCGAGGCGGCTCCTGAGCAGCCGGCGCTGAAGGAGAAGCTCTTCCGTGATCTCAGCCGCCTGAGCCACGATGCCATCCTGGCATCCAACACCTCGTCGCTGTCGCTGACCCGGCTCGCCGCGGTGTGCGAGCGTCCCGAGCGGGTGGTCGGCATGCACTTCTTCAACCCGGTGCCGGTACTCAAGCTGGTGGAGGTGATCCGCGCCGAGCAGACTAGCGATGCCACCGCGGCACGCATCGAGGAACTGACCCGGCAGCTGGGCAAGACGCCGGTGGCGATTGCCGACTCGCCCGGGTTTGCCGTCAATCGCCTGCTGATCCCGATGATCAACGAGGCCGCTTTCCTGCTGCAGGAGGGGGCGGCCAGCGCCGAGGACATCGACCAGTCGATGCAGCTCGGTGCCGCCCATCCCATGGGGCCGCTGGCCCTGGCCGACCTGATCGGCCTGGATGTCTGCCTGGCGATAATGGAGGTGCTGCAGGAGGGCTTCGGCGATCCCAAGTATCGCCCCTGTCCGCTGCTCAGGCGTATGGTGGCAGCCGGTTATCTGGGGCGGAAATCAGGACGCGGCTTCCACATATACCAGTAAGCGACGATTCACTACTGCGCTCGACGACCCACAGGGATGTGGGAAGTGCGTTGGTTCGTCGGGAACGAACCTAGCCATCCTGATTGCCGGCGGTCCCGAAGCGTCGGACCGTCGCTCTCCTCATGTAGCAGGCTACACTCCGGGAGCTGCGGTCCGGCGGCAACCAGCCTCTCATCGCTCGTGACGTGAATCGAGCGCTTCCTTTGCGCTAATTCACTCGACTTCATCTAACAGGGGATTGCCGACCAACCAAGCGTTCGCTAGGGTTGGTCGGTATCGTCCTGACTACAAGCAAGGAGCCCCAAATGAGCGAGAAGCTGATCGAGGTGGTCGACAACGCCGGCGTCGTGCGCCTGACCATCAACCGTCCCAAGGCGCTGAATGCGCTCAACAGTGCCGTGCTCAGCGAGCTTGAAGCGGTGCTCACCGAGCTCGAGCAGCGCAGCGATCTGCGCGCGGTGCTGATCACCGGGGCGGGTGAGAAGTCCTTCGTTGCCGGTGCCGACATCACCGAGATGCGCGACAAGACGCCGGAAGAGGCGCGTGCCTTCGCCAGCCAGGCCCTGCGTACCATCAAGCGACTGGAAACCCTGCCGGTGCCGGTGGTCGCCTTGGTCAACGGGTTTTGTCTTGGCGGCGGCTGCGAACTGGCGCTGGCCTGCGACTGGGCGGTAGCCAGCGACAACGCCATCTTCGGCCAGCCCGAGGTGCTGCTGGGTGTGATTCCCGGCTTCGGAGGCACCCAGCGCCTGCCGCGTCGCGTCGGACCGGCGATGGCGATCGACCTGGTCACCACTGGGCGCAAGATCGATGCCCAGGAGGCCCTGCGCATCGGCCTGGTCAACCGGGTCATGCCGCAAGCCGAGCTCGAGGCCTACGCCGAGGAGCTGACCAAGCAGCTGGCCGGCAACGGCCCCCAGGCGGTGCGCGCCTCCAAGCAGGCCGTACATGACGGCATGGATCAGGACCTCGACAGTGCCCTGGCGCTGGAAACCGCCCTGTTTGCCGTTTGCTTTGCGGGTGAGGAGCAGAAGGAGGGCATGACGGCCTTCGTCGAGAAGCGCAAACCCAACTTCTGATTCGCCCGCCATCTCGATACGAAACCGGCAGCGCGTTGATACGCACTGCCGGTTTTCGCTATCTGGTCAGCGGTGTCCTCAGACGACGGCGCGCCGACGCAGCCGGATCATGCCGGTGGCCACGGCCGTACCCACCAAGGTAATGGCCATGCCGACCATGATCTGCAGGCTGAGCCGCTCGTCCAGCAGCAGAAAGCCCCATAGCAGGGCGCTGACCGGCACCAGGAAGGTGACCGTCGAGGTGGCAGTGGCACCGGCACTCGAGATCAGTCCGAAGTAAAGCAGGAAGGCCAGCGTGGTACTGAAGATGGCCAGGCCCAGGCCATTGGCCCAGGCCAGGCCGCTGATCGGCTCGGCGGGCCACAGCCAGAGTCCCGGAATCAGCAGAAGCAGCGCCGACATGGCGGTACTGCCTGCCGCCAGTACCCGGACCGGCAGGTGTGCCAGGTAGGTCTTGGAGTAATTGCTGGCCACGCCGTAGCAGAGAGTGGCGCCGAGAACCGCAAGGATGAACCAGCCGTCACCGCCGAGGGCGAAATCCAGGCGGTTGGCAGAGAGCACATAGACGCCGATAAAGGCCAGGGCCAGGCCAAGATACTGCTGGCGTTGCACTGGCGTGGTAAAGAACAACGCTCCGATCAAGGCGGTGAAGATGGGCGTAGTCGCGTTGATCAAAGAGGTGAAGCCCGCTTCCAGTCGGATGGTGGCAATGGCCAGCAGCACGAAGGGTAGTACGTGGTTGACCAGTCCCAGCAGCAGCAGGCTGCCCTTGTACTCCCACACCAGCTTGAGGTAGCGCAGACTGAGCAGCAGCGGGATCAGCAGCAACGCGCCAATTCCCATGCGTACCAGTATCAAGGGCACCGGGCCGAATTCTGGCACGGCTACCCGCATGAAGATGAACGACATGCCCCACAGCGAGGAGAGGAGTATCAGGCGCAGGGAATCGGCCGGGGTCATGCGACGGTCCTTGGCGTCAGAGGGTGAACGAGGAGCGTAAACGAAACGGCTGGAAGATAGATAGCCTTCTATCCATCAATATTCGTGATGTGACGTATCAACGTCTTGCCTACCCGGCAGGCTCACCAATGACGACCCAGCCTTCGGGATCGACGCCAACCGGCACCGGGTCGAGTTCACACCCCAGGCCAAGACCGCCGGTGCCCTCGCCGGTGCGGGAGGAGAAGAGGGCGTCGTGATTGGTACAGCGAAGCGACTCGCCGTCCTGACTGAGAATCCGCGGGCCACGCTGGTCGAGCGGGAGGTATTGGTGGGGGCAGGCGTTGACATAGCCCAGCAGGGCATCCTCCAGGCGTACGATGAGCACGGGAAAACTTCCCTTCTCGCCCTGCAGCGTCAGGCTATGGGTAGTGCCAACGGCGAGCTCATCGAGTCGAACGAGGCGCGTGCCGAGTGCAGGAGCGCTGCGATATTGTTGCCATGCCTGTGTCATGCTCTTTCTCCTTGGCGGTTGGTAGGTCGGTATTCTCACCAATACCCATCCGCTTGTCAGTCTGCAGCTGAGCCTCAGGAATCGAGTCATTCATCACCCTTGGGAGCAACACAATGAAGATCGCGCAGCTCAATGTCTATCCGGTCAAGTCGCTGGCTGGCATCCACCTGGAGAAGGCGACCCTGGGAACGAGAGGCTTGGCTTTAGATCGCAACTGGATGGTGGTGGATCAGGTCGGCCGCTTCGTTACCCAGCGGCAGCTGCCGGGCATGGCGCGAGTCTCGGTGCGTCTAGCCAATGACTGGCTGGTGCTCGAACATCCCGAGGCAGAGCCATTGGCCATCGAGCTGGCGCGGCGCGACCAGCCAAGGCTGATCGCCTATGTCTGGGACGATACCTGTCAGGCCCTGGACGAAGGAGAGGAGGCCGCCGCCTGGCTGACACGCGTCCTCGGCGATCTGCGTGGCAGTAACCTGCGTCTGGTGCGCTTCGACGACCAGCATCTTCGCCCGGTCGAGCCACGCTACCTGCAAGGTGAGGAGGCCCATACCGCCTTCGCCGACGGTTATCCGTTCCTCATCGCCTCCCAGTCCTCGCTCGACGCTCTCAACCAACGTCTGGAGGATAAGGGGCTAGTGCCTTTGCCGATGAACCGGTTCCGGCCCAATATCGTGGTCGAGGGAAGCCAAGCCTTTGCCGAGGATGGCTGGCACGAGCTGACGGCACGCAACGGGGCCTACCGGTTCGGTCTACGCAAGCCTTGTCAGCGCTGCAAGATCACCACGATCGACCAGGCCAGCGGCTGCATCGACGTGCCGGGTGAACCGCTGCGAACACTGGTGGAAATGAAGACCCAGCCATTGCGCCCAGGCGCGTACTTTGGCCAGAACGCCACGCTGCTGGGCGGGGAAGAGTGTGTTCTCGCGGTAGGAGATGAACTCGATGCGAGCTAAAGGTTATCTCAAGCGCCTTGCGGGTGAAGAAAAAGAAGCCCGCTCAAAAGAGCGGGCATAAGCAAGGGACTCACGACTGCTGTGCAAGAACCGGCGTGAGTCCTCATAAGGTAGCTCTTGTGCCGCAATACGAATGTCATCCTTTCTCGTTCCTTTGTGTAAGCGATTGCCTACAGCAAGTGTAAGGCTCTGAGGAGAAGCGCCCGGTCAGGCTTTTGTATACATACCTCAACCTGTCTATGATGGGCGGCCCACGATGACAGGAGAGCCTTGATGAGCTTCTATGTTTACCTATCCGGCGAGATCCATACCGACTGGCGCGACGAGATCGAGCGAGGCGCGAAAGCGGCAGGCCTGGATATCGTCTTCACGGCACCCGTGACCGATCATGACGCCAGCGATGCCGCAGGGGACCACCTGGGACGTGAAAGCGATGCCTTCTGGCGCGATCACAAGTCGGCCAAGGTGAATGCCATTCGCACCAAGACGCTGATCGAGCAGAGCGACCTGGTGGTGGTGCGCTTCGGCGACAAGTACAAGCAGTGGAACGCGGCCTTCGATGCGGGCTACTGCGCGGCCCTGGGAAAGCCGTACGTGACCCTTCATGGCGAGGAGATCGTCCACCCGCTCAAGGAGGTCGATGCCGCCGCCATGGCCTGGGCGACCAGCACCGAGCAGGTGGTGGAGATCCTGCGTTACGTGACCGAGGCCTGAAGGCGCGGGCCTTCCGACTCGAAGCAGTTGGCCACGCGCCTGAGGTACCGGCGCGTGGCCTCGCCGCCATTACAGCGTCATGAACGGCATCGGCTCCTGGTCGGTGAACTGGTAGACATCCCAGTCACCGCGCTTCGGGCCCGGCATCCCAGGAGTGCCGATGGGCATGCCGGCAAGGCCGATGCCGCCGACCTCGGGGCGCTCCTGGAACAGCCGCTCCACGGCCTCGAAAGGCACGTGCCCCTCGATGGCATAGTCGCCCATCAGGGTGGTGTGGCAAGAGCCCAGGCCGTAGGGCAGGCCGACCTGCTGCTTGATCTTGCCGACCTCCACGTCGTCGATGATGGTGACCGAGACGCCTTTCTCTTCGAGTTGCCGAGCGTATTCGTGACAGCAGCCGCACTCGGGGTTCATGTACAGGGTGGCTTCGGTGGGTAGAGCCGCGTGGGCGGTGCCGGCGGCGCCCAGCAGCAGGCTGGCGGAAAACAGCAGGGATGAAGTGCGACGGTTCATGATTGTGCTCCGGTCATTGGCTTGGAAGAGGTGAAGAGATACTTGAGCAGGGCCGCGATACCGAGGCCCAGCAGGGCAAGAACGGTCAGTGGCATCAGCCAACCCAACCAGCTCATGTTGCCCATCAGGGCGAGGCAGTGAGTCATCATGGTGGCTCTCCTTCTCAGTTGGCCAGCCAGGTCACGCCGTTGGGGCCGTGGCCGGTTGCGTGGGTCGCAACGATCTCCCCAGCTTGCAGGTCGATAACCGACAGGCTGTCGTCGAACAGGCTGGTGACGAAGGCGAAGCGGCCGCTGTCGTCGATACTGATCCCGTGAGCCCCTGCGCCTACCTCATAGGTGGCGACAACCTGCCGTGTGCTGGTGTCGATGACCGAGACACGGTTGTCGGGGTCGTCACTCGTGCCTTCGTTGGCCACCAGCATCAGCTTGCTGTCAGGGGTTCCGTAGACCTGAATCGGCAGCCGGTTGACCTCCACTGTGGCTGCGACCTCGCGTGAGGCAGTGTCGATGACGGCAATGCGATTCTCGTCACGCAGGCTGACGTAGACCTGTTTGCCGTCAGCCGTAAAGCCGACCTGGACAGGGGCTTCTCCTACCGCGATGCGGGCCACTTCTTCGTGAGTCTTCGTATCGATGACCGAAACGCTGCCGTCCGCCACGTTGGCCACGTAGAGTTCGCTGCCATCGGGGCTCAGGCGCAGGCCGTGGGGATAGTCGCCTGTCCCAACCGTGGCGACCACTTCACGAGATTCCAGGTCGACGACTGAAACGCTGGCGTCGCCGGCATTGGTCACGAAGGCGAACTGGCCGGCGGGGTCACTCACCACATGGGCTGGGTGGCTGCCCACCGGGATAACGGCGAGCGGCGTGCCATCGAAATGGCCAGCATCGAATACCTTCAGTTTGCCGGGCTCGTCGCCGTGGCCATGACCATGCCCATCATCGCCGTGAGCATGACCGGCCGGCTCGCCGACCGCGAGCAGGTAGCGGCCGTCGGCGCTGACCTGGACGTTATGCGGTGCAATGGCGATGGCGTGGGTGGTCGAGGTGCCCTCGGCAAGGTGGATATGGGTGAGCGAGGCGCCGCTTTCGTCGGCGGTGACCACCTGGCCTTGCGGCATCTGGCCGGCCAGGGTAGCACTGCTGCCCAGCGCCAGGCTGGCGGCAAGCAGCCAGCCCAGGGCGGGACGTAGTGGTGTCGTCGCAACGCGGTGTGAAACGGCTTCGGTGACGGGACGGCGGACAGGCGCGCCTTTCTGGATAAGGGTTATCATCAGAACTCCTGATCTGCGAAATCGGGTAGGGCTTGGGTTCGTTGGGCGGCAGGACCGCCGTGCAGGATCAGGTTCTGGGAGGGCGCTGCGGAGGCAGGGGCGAGTAGGGCAGGAATGCCACACCGGGCGTGGCTGACTGCTCGTCTGGGCCGGAGAGGGCCAGCTGCAGCCGGGGGGTAACGGCAGTGCAAGTACCGCAGTGATGCTCCTCGGCGCTGCTGGCTTCGTGCTGGATCTGAGCCACGGCGACACACTCGGTCGGGTCGGCTTCCATGGCGGCATGACTGGTGAGGCTGCCCATTGCCACCAGCAACGCGAGCAACAGCGCCAGAAGGCGCAGCGTGCGTCGATGTTGCAGGTTGGAAAGGGCGAGTCGGGTCATGGTGGTGCCTCGGTTGCTTATCCTCAATCCTATAGTGGCCAGGGTCGCGCTGCATTGACCTGGCGCAATTCACCGCTCTCCTTCATCGCGATGGTCATGTCCGTGGCGGTGCAAAAAGAAGTGCATGCCCAGGCACAGCAGCATGGGGAGCAGCAACAGCAGGCTGCTGCCGGTCTGGCCGCGCCACAGCACGAACAGCATGGCAGCCCCCATCATCACCAGGCAGAGCGTCATCATCCCGCCATGCAGCCTGCTCGAACGTTCGCCCCGGGGCTGGTCGGGTGTTTCGTGGCGGTGTGCTGCGGGGTCGGCCTGTGGCCTGGGGTTGGAGCGGGTCATGAGGCGTCTCCTTTGGCTTGGGTACGGGCGTAGCGCCGCTTGAGCAGCAGCGAGTTGCCGATCACCGACAGCGAACTGGCGGTCATGGCGATCACCCCGATCATGGGGTGCAGCAGGCCGGCGGCGGCAATGGGAATGGCGGCCACGTTGTAGCCACTGGCCCAGATCAGGTTCTGCACGATCTTGCCGAAGGTGGCTTTGGAAAGGTGCATGGCATCCACCACGCCGGTGAGCTCGCCCCGCACCAGGGTCACGTCGGCGGCCTCGATGGCCACGTCGGCACCGGCGCCGATGGCGATACCCACGTTGGCCTGCTTGAGGGCGGCAGCGTCGTTGATCCCGTCGCCCACCATGGCGACATGGTTGCCGTGCTTCTCTTGCAGCGCCTTGATGGCATCCACCTTGCCGTCGGGAAGCACCTCGGCCTGAACCTCGTCGATGCCCACTTCCTCAGCCACGGCCCGGGCGGCGCGCTCGTTGTCGCCGGTTATCATCACCACATGCAGGCCGAGCTCGTGCATGCCGCGAATGGCCTCCTTGGACTCTTCCTTGAGCGTATCGGCCACGGCGACGAGCCCCAGGGCCTTGCCATTGGCGGCGACGATGACCACGGTGCGGCCCTTTTCCTCGAGCCCCTGCTTGGTCTCTTCCAGGGCATCCAGGCCGCTGACACCCTCTTCTTCCAGTAGCTTTCGGTTGCCGATCAGCACCGTTTCGTCACCCACCTTGCCCGATACGCCCCGGGCCCCGGTGGACTTGAAGTCGCTCACCCG
This sequence comes from Billgrantia kenyensis, assembly GCF_013697085.1. Taxonomy (GTDB): domain Bacteria; phylum Pseudomonadota; class Gammaproteobacteria; order Pseudomonadales; family Halomonadaceae; genus Halomonas; species Halomonas kenyensis. The sequence goes on along the minus strand of NZ_JACEFT010000013.1, from coordinate 32,606 downwards.
TTCGAGCGTGACTTCGCGCTCCCTGGTGCCCTCGACGATGGCCCGGGCAATGGGATGCTCGGAGGCATCCTCGACGCTGGCGGCCAAGGTCAGTAGCCGCTTTTCCTCTACCCCTTCGGCAGGCACCGCATCGGTGAGCTTCGGCTCGCCGCGGGTGATGGTGCCGGTCTTGTCGAGCACGATCACCTTGATGTCCTTGAAGGTCTGGATCGCCTCGCCGGAGCGGATCAGAATGCCGCGTTCGGCGCCGATGCCGGAGCCGACCATCAGCGCCGTGGGGGTGGCCAGGCCCAGGGCGCAGGGGCAGGCGATGACCAGCACGGCGATGGCGGCAAGGATGGCCAGGATCGGGGTGGCGGCCGTGGGGTCGACCCAGGGCAGGAAGTTGGCGCCCCATTCGAGGATCGGGCGCAGCGCATCGCCGGCCAGCAGCCAGGCCAGCAGGCTGGCCAGGGCGATCACCAGCACTGCCGGCACGAAGCGGCCGGTCATGCGGTCGGCAAACTCCTGGATCGGTACTCGCGAGCCCTGAGCCTCGTCGATCAGTTTGACCACCTGGGACAGGAAGGTATCGCCGCCCACGCGAGTAGCCTCGACACGTAGCCGCCCCTCCTTGTTGATGGTGGCGCCGATCACGCTGTCGCCCAGGCTCTTGTAGACCGGGATCGATTCACCGGTGGCGAGGGATTCGTCGAGATGGCTCTCGCCCTCCACCACCTTGCCATCGGTGGGAATCTTTTCGCCGGGCCGCACGATCATGATATCGCCGGCTTCCAGCTCCTTTACCGGCACCTCGACCTCTTTACCGTCGCGGTCGACCCGGGCGGTCTTGGCGCTCATGTCGATGAGGCGGCGAATCGCTTCGGAGGCACGGCCTTTGGCCATTGCTTCAAGATAGCGCCCCAGGAGATGGAAGGTCATGATGGTGGCCGCCATCTCGATGAACGAGGTCATGGGGAAGAAGAAGCCGAGCAGCCCGAGCAGATATGGGGGCAGGCTGCCCATGGAGATCAGCACGTCCATGTTGAAGGTGCCGTTCTTCAGCGAACGCCAGGACGCCCTGTGGGTCGCGGCACCGCCAAAGAGGAATACCACCGGAAAGGCGAGCACGGCGACGATGGCCAGGTAGCCGGGAATCGGCTGCCAGAACATGTGCGGCATCATCAGGATCATGATCAGGGTGGTGGGCACTGCGGCGATGATCAGCCGCTTGCGCGCTTCCCTGAGATAATCCTGCTCGATCTGGCTGTCATCATCCTCGCCCGCGTCACTCTCGTCCTGCACGCTCTTGACGTCATAGCCGGCGCCCTCGACGGCCTGCTTGAGGGTCTCGCCATCGGGACCTTTGCTGCCCAGCGTGACCGTGACCCGGTGGCTGGCGACATTGGTCTGGACCGCTTCGACGCCTTCCAGGCGCTCGATGGTCTTGCGCACGATGCCGGCACAGTGGTCCGAGCCCATGCCGGGAACGTTAAGCCGAATCCTGCGCTGACGGGCGCCGCCGCGGACGGCTTTGACGTCGTAGCCTGCCCCTTCGATGGCCTGCTTGAGCGATTCCCCATCGGGCCCGCTATCTTCGTCGACATTGACGCGAACACGATGACTGGCAATGTTGGTCTGTATCTCGCTCACGCCATCGAGTCGCTCGAGCGTCTCGCGTACGATGCCGGCACAGTGATCGCTGCCCATGCCGGGTACTGTCAGGGTGATCTGTTTCTGGCTCATATCGGTCAGTGCCTATCCCGTTGGAGGCAGCGGAAAGCCATCGCTGGCTTTCCGCTCCGTTGCTGGCTCAGCCGCCTTCGCGGTCAGTGGTGGGCAGCGTGGTCGTCCTCGGCATCGGTTTCAGGGGCGGCCTGCTGCAACTGCTGGCGCTGTTCATCGGTCATGAGGTCGTGCATGGCGTTACGCATGCGCACCATTTCCGCCATCATCTCGCCGTGCAGCTCCGCCATCTGGGCATGGATGGCCTGGACTTCGTCGGGGTCGGGGCGTTCTGAGTGCATGGCTTCCATCAGGTCGTCGCGCAGGTTCATCAGCTGTCCCATGCGCTCGAATTGGGCGGGGCGGTGGTCGCGCATCAGTTCGCGCATCTCGATGCGCTGCTCGGGTTCGAGCATCAGCATCATGCCTTTTCCGCTCTCCATCATCGGGCACGGCATCATGCCGCCGCCCATCATGCCGGGGCCCATACTGCCGCCCATCATGCCGGGGCCCATACCGCCGCCCATCATGCCGGGGCCCATGCCACCGCCCATCATGCCGGGGCCCATGCCGCCGCCCATCATGCCTGGGCCCATGCCACCGCCCATCATGCCGGGACCCATGCCGCCGCCTTGCCCCATTTCCTGGGCGAAGGCCAGGCTGGAGGCGGTGCTACCGATAGCCACGGCGAGGCCCGTGGCAATTGCAAGCTTGCGCAGTTTCATGTCGTACTCCTATGAGCGTGATCGCTCGGGTGTGCTGCCGAGGTTGGCGAACGTCAGGTGGACGTCACCGGGAATTGCCGCAAGAAAGAATGCTATGGGGGGAGTCAGGGACGCAGGCGCTGCGTCAATAGATAGAGCGGTGGGCGAGCAAAGGTGGGTGCGGCACTGGGCATGCCGATGTCGGTGGCGACCGGCGGTGGCGCCACTGCCGGGTCAGGCCGATGCGTGGCGGTGCCATCGGCATCCAGGCGTTCACCGCGCAGAAGTATTTCTGCACCGTGTTCCCGGCCGTGGCCGTGCTCGCAGTGAGGCGCAGGGACTGGCGGGTTTGTTTGCGCAAGTTCTTCAGCCACGGCGAAGTGGGGGGATGCCGGCTCTGGATGCGCCGTGGCCTGAACGCCGAACACCACAGCCATCGACAGCAGCAGCAGGCTGAAAAGCCAGCTGCGGCACCACCCGATGCGAGTGATACGGTGCTGCGTGACAGTGGATGATCGCTGCGTCATGGCGTAGCGCTCCGACGTGATAGGCAATATCAGATTAGTCGAAACCGCTTCGAATCCCTTTGACTTGTATCAATCGCACCTCCTTTTTTCAACCTGGGTGCTGCACATAGGTTGTTGTTTTTATGATTTTTTTATTGGCGATGAAGCGGGTGCTTGCGGCTTGCTTGAGACCGTGGAAGACTAGGCACGACCCTGACATACACTCGGTTGATTCATTTCGATGCGTTCTCGTCCTCTCTCCTGGTTGCTCTGTCTCCTCTTCGGCATCCTGCTCGCGCTGCCGCAGGTTGCCATGAGCGCCTGGAATCACGGTGATGAGGACTGCCAGGCAGGCACCTTTGCTGCGTTGGGCACAGCTGTTGTCGTAGAGAACGACAATGGCCAAGTGCAGGGGGGAGAGCGAGCTGCCTGTACGGTTGCGAGTCCAGTCTGTTCTCATGCCAACCTCGCGTTTCCCTCATTGGCTCCTCGCTCGCTCGAGCCTCACCGGCCTGTCGACATGGCTCTTCTTCACGCACCTCGTGATCGACCGGAGCGCCCTCCGCGGGGATAGCGCCTTCACCTCTCTCATGATGTCTGCCGACCAGCGTTGTCGCTGTGCACGGCATTGGATCGGAGTGTCGAGTTTCAGCGACATTCCCACCTGATTTTCCGCAGGGGCAATGATTTCTGCCATGCGCCTGCAAGGAGCACAATTCGAGATGAACTATCCCGACATCGACCCGGTGGCCATTGCCATCGGCCCGCTGCAGATCCATTGGTACGGCTTGATGTACGTGGTGGGCTTCGTTGCCGCCTGGTTGCTGGGGCGTTACCGTGCCCATCGCCTGGGGCTCACGCATGACGATATAGGCGATCTGCTTTTCTATGCCGCGATCGGCGTGGTAGCCGGCGGGCGTCTTGGCTATGTGCTGTTCTATGGCATGGAACAGTTCCTGGCCAACCCACTCTGGGCCTTCCGGCTCTGGGATGGGGGGATGAGCTTCCATGGTGGCCTGATTGGCGTGCTGCTGGCGGCGCTGCTGTTTGCGCGCAAGAAAAGGCTCGCCTTCTTCCAGTTGACCGACTTCATTGCGCCGTTGGTGCCTATCGGCCTCGGCGCCGGACGTATCGGCAATTTCATCAATCACGAGCTGCCGGGGCGTGTCAGCGATCTGCCCTGGGCCATGCCGTTCCCGCACATGGGGCCTGAACCCCGCCACCCTTCAGCACTCTATGAATTGGCTCTCGAGGGTGTGGTGCTTTTCGTGGTGCTGTGGTGGATTTCGAGCCGTCCCCGGCGTCGTGGGCTCGTCTCTGGCCTGTTTCTGCTGCTCTACGGTGTCTTCCGCTTTGCGGTAGAGTTCGTGCGCCTGCCTGACGAGCATATCGGCTTCATCGCCTTCGGCTGGGTGACCATGGGTATGCTGCTGACGCTACCGATGATCGTGGCCGGGATCGGGTTGATTCTCTGGTCGCGACGTCAAGGGCGGGATGCACCTGCCTCATCGACCGCGTCGGCGCCAGAGGCCGGTTGATGGTCGGCTGGCTGTCGCGCAAGCAGCCCCGGGAGCGGCGCTCCTGGGGCAAGCTCGCCGTTTTCATGCTGGTGGCACATGCGGTGGGGCTGGTGTCCTCGGTAGAGGCTCTGATGTCCAGCCGCACGTCCCAGGGGGCGATAGCCTGGATCGTCTCGCTCAATACCATCCCCTACGTGGCAGTACCGACCTACTGGATATTCGGGCGCAACAAGTTCGAAGGCTACGTGCTTTCCCGGCGTGACGAGGACTCAGAGCTGACCCGTGCACTGGCGGACAAGCTCGACGAGCTCAGGGTGCATCGTGTGGAGTGGTCCAGCGGCGATCGCCAACTGGCGGGTGTGGAGCAGCTGGCCAAGCTGCCCTACCTGGGACACAACCGGGCCGAGCTGCTGGTAGATGGGGACGCTACCTTCGACAGCCTGTTCGCCGGTATCGATTCCGCCGAGCGCTACCTGCTGGTTCAGTTCTATATCGTGCGTAACGATGATCTGGGGCGGGAGTTCAAGCGGCGCCTGATCGATCGAGCCAAAGCGGGTGTCGAGGTCTACTTCCTCTATGATGAGATCGGCAGCTACAAGTTGCCCAGGTCCTTTCTCAGGGAACTGCGTGAGGGCGGCGTGAACGTGCATCGGTTCCATTCCACTCGCGGGCCAGGCAACCGTTTCCAGCTCAATTTTCGCAACCACCGCAAGATAGTGGTAGCTGATGGAGCAAAGGCCTGGGTCGGTGGCTTCAACATCGGCGATGAGTATCTTCATGGCCACGAGGAACTGGGCCCTTGGCGCGACACGCATCTCAAGCTGGAGGGGCCGGCGGCGCTGGCACTCCAACTGGTCTTCATCGAGGATTGGCACTGGGCCACCGAGGGGATTCTCGACTTGCCATGGGAGCCGACCGAACCTGGCGAGAACGGGGTGCCCGCGCTGATCCTGCCATCCGGTCCGGCAGATCGGTTCGAAACCGCCAGCCTGATGATTCAACAGGCGATCAGCGCATCGCAGGAGCGGATCTGGATCTCGAGTCCCTACTTCGTGCCTGATGAAGCGGTGCAGTCGAAGCTCAAGCTGGCGGCACTGAATGGGATCGATGTCAGGATTCTCATTCCCGAGCGACCTGATAATCTACTGACATTTTTCGCGGCCTACGCCTTTCTCGGGCCGCTGATCGATGCGGGGGTGGAGATCCATCGCTACCAGGAAGGTTTTCTTCACGGCAAGGCGTTTCTGGTCGATGACATCGGTGCTGCCGTGGGAACGGTCAATCTCGATAACCGTTCTTTCCGCCTCAACTTCGAGGTGACGGCGCTGGTGGTGGACCGCGATTTCGCCTCTGACGTCGAGAGGATGTTTTTGCAGGATTTTGCCAGGTCACGTCAGATGGTCCGTGATGACATCGATGATCGACCGCTTTGGCACCGGGTGGCCGGAAGGGGCGCCTATCTTCTTGCTCCGGTACTCTAGTACCCGGGGCCGGGAACGACTTTTCTGATTTGGAATCCACCCGCTAGGTGGAAAAAGGGAAGAGGCAAACGCTATGAAATATCACGCCACCGATTGGCTACAGGGCCAGGCGTTCTTTCGCTCGGCATGGCTGGCGCTGGTCATGGGGCTGCTGTGCATCGCCATGATGGCGGGGCCGGCATGGGCCGAGGAAGACCCCCAGGAGCAGGAAGAGAGCGAAGCGGAGTGGCCGAAAGGGCATTATCCGTTGCCCGAGCAGGGCGATGTGATCGGTGAGGATTTCGTTGTGACCGCGAAGGACGAGCAGACCCTGCTCGACATCGCACGCGAACACAATGTCGGGTACGAGGAGATCCGCCGTGCCAATCCCGACGTCAGCGTTTGGCTGCCCGGGGAGGGCACCGAAGTAGTCATCCCCGGCCGCTTCATCCTGCCGCCGGTAGCCAGGGAAGGTATCGTCATCAATGTGGCTGAACTCAGGCTCTACTACTACCCGCCGGTAGAAGAGGGCGAGACGCCGCGAGTGGAGACCTATCCGATCGGTATCGGCCGTGAAGGCTTCGATACCCCGTTGGGCAAGACCAAGACCACCATGCGGCTCAAGGATCCGGCCTGGTATCCACCGCGCTCCGTACGTGAGGAAGCGGCGGAACGAGGCGAGACTGCACCCGCCGTGGTGCCGCCCGGGCCGGACAATCCCTTGGGCAGCCATGCCATCCTGCTCGATATCTCCGGCTATCTCATCCACGGCACCAACCAGCCCGACGGCATCGGCATGCGTGCCAGCCGTGGCTGCATCCGTATGTTCCCCGAGGACATCGAGTCGATCTTCGACCGCGTGCCGGTCGGCATGCAGGTGAACATCATCAACCAGCCGATCAAGGCAGGCTGGGACGGCGATACTCCGTATGTACAGGTCTACGAGGCGCTGGGTGAGCAGGAGGCCGGTATGGCCTCACTGATGGAAACGCTAGCCATGCTTCAGCGCAACGACGAGGAGTCGGCAACGCCGCTCAACTATGAGATGTTGCGGGAACTGCTCGAAAATCCGAGTGGCGAAGTGGTGGCGTTGACTCCGGCCCCGGAGCCCGAGCCCGAGGAGGCGGTGGAAGAGGAGCAGGAGCTGCTCTGGAGGGAGCTGGCCGTCTAGTATCGGCTCTAAAGTCGGCAGAGAATCGGGCGCCCAGTCGGGCGCCCGTTTGCGTCAGTGCTGGTGGGAAGGGTCGCCCTCGGTATCTGATTTTATGCTCATGCCGTGTCGAATGTAGTGAATCACCGACCAGACCTGCTCTTCGTCCAGCTTGGAGCCGAAGCTCGGCATGGCGCTTGCTGGATTACCTTCACCGATGATCCAGGCGTATTCGCCGGCAGCGTGGGCCGGACCGTGCAGCGCCAGATCGGTGGGGCTGGGGTCGAAGTCGCGGGTGGCAGGCGCCAGGCCATCGCCCTGGCCAGAGGGGCCATGGCAGGCTGAGCAGTACTGTCGATAGATCTGCTGGCCGCTGGCTAGAACTTCATCGGTGAGGGGTAGGGGGTTCTCGCGCGTCAGCCAATCTTCGGGAATTCCCCGGTCATGGTCATGATCGTGGGCCGCATGGTCATCCTCGCCGCCATGGTCATGGGCCGCATGGTCGTCCTGGCCGCCATGGTCATGGGCCGCATGCTCGTCCTCGCCGCCATGGTCATGGGCCGCATGGTCGTCCTGGCCGCCATGATCATGGGCCGCATGGTCGTGGGCCGCGTGGTCATCCTCGCCGCCATGGTCGTGGCCGGCGTGGTCCTCTTCATTGTCATGGGTGTGGCTGTGGTCCGTATGACCGTGGGCATGGTCGCCATGGCCACGGTCATCGGCGAGGCTGGAGTGAGACGTGACCGACATGGCGGCGCTGACCAGGAGCGCGACGAGCAGTGCGCTGTGGCGGGTCGAGTTCAATACGGCGGGGTTTTCCGCTTGGAAGGGGCGCGGAGTGAATATCTTGGACATGGTGAGCTCCTGACTACGGCAAACGGTGGTCTCGGCGCCATGGCGCCGCTTCGCTGGCAATAATCAGATGACTCTTGGAGGTCGTTCATCGAGGGTGCAGGGTGCCGCAGGGCGGTTCTCGGCAGGGGATTTCGGCGCTTTCGAGACAGCCGAAAGGTCGATGGTGGCAGCCAGCGGCATGGCGCCGCTTATGCAGTGGCTGCCACTAAGGCAGCTCTTCTTGCTGCATTCGTCCTGGCCCGTGTGGGCCGCCTGGCCGCAGGCGGGGGGATCGTCTTGAGCGCCATCGTGCTGGGCATGGGGAGCCTCGAGAACAGCATCTGGGTCGGCAAGCACCGTCGATCCTGCCGACAACGACAGGACCAGGAACAGGCTGACCATGATGAGCAACGTTCTTCGCATGAGCGGCGATATCCAAGGGAGCGCTACCTGCTCATCATCATCAGAAGCTGGGAGTCGGGCAAGCGCTGCCAGATCTCAGTAAGCGAAAAGTCACCAATTACTGATCTCGGTCAGGCGCGAACCCATAACATTCAGCAAGGTATGTGCAGCACCGAGGTTGCCCAGCTTCTCTCTGGCATGAAATACTCCCTTTGTCATTGGCTCACTCCTCAACCTGAATTCATGCGCCGATTCTCCTGTCACTGGCTACCAAGCCTGCTGCTAGCTCTGTTGCTGGGCATCGCACCGCCCGTGGCGGCGGTAGGGCATCATGGCGATCTCTCCTGCCTGCAGAGCCTGGTCGATGAGGAGGTCTCGATGGCCTGGGCCGTGGCCGATGGGGATGAATCGACTTCCAGTGAGGCGCCTCCCTGCTGCCTGCCATGCGCCCAGTGCGGCACCACAATGGCGCCCGTGGTAGGGAGTCCTGTAGTAGCTGCATCTGCTCTACGCGGTCCTGGCGTGGGCAGTCTTTCAGGTCCTCCCGATCCTTTCGAACGCCCTCCTCGTACCTGAATCTCTACCCCCCTGATGGCGCCGTGGACAATCGATCCACGGTGAGAGCTTTCATGCTACGAGGACAATTCAATGAAGCGTCGCGAATTCCTGGGCTACTCAGCGCTGGGTGCCCTGCTGATCTCCACGGCCGGTACCATGGCCTATGCGCTATCTCGCCAGCATCCCCATGGGGCATCGCCCGCCAGCCTTGCCGCCTTGCCGCCGGGCGGCCAGCCGCTGCAACCGCTACCCCGTATCGTCAATTTGAGCGACTCTGTCGCACGCTTTCGCAGCGCGCTCACGCCAGGCCCTCACAGCATCTCCCTCAGTGAGGAGCTCGAGGCCAGGCTGTGGCTATACAACGGCAAGGTGGCACCGCTGATCGAGGTGCGGGAAGGCGATGAGCTGGATGTCACCCTGATCAACGAGCTGGAGCAGGAAACCACCTTGCACTGGCACGGCGTGCCCGTGCCGCAGGCTCACGATGGTGCGCCCTGGGATGCAGTTGCGCCGGGCGAAACGCGCCAGTATCGCTACACCTTCCCCCCAGGGAGTGCGGGGCTCCACTGGTTCCATCCCCATCCTCACGAGGGGACTGCCTGGCAGGTAGCCCATGGGCTGGCGGGGGCGCTGCTGGTACGCCCCACCGTGGATGTGCTGCCTGACGAGATCGAGGAGCATCTGCTGGTGGTCAGTGATCTGCGACTGCGGGCCAACGGTGAAGTGGCGCCGCACACCGCCGAGGATTGGATGAACGGGCGCGAGGGCGAACTGCTGCTGGTCAATGGCCAGCATGAGCCGCACCTGGACGTGGCACCGGGCACTACGCTGCGCCTGCGCTTGATCAATGCCTGTGCCGGGCGCTACCTGCGTCTGCGCCTGGACGAGCATGAGCTGACCCTGATCGGCACCGACGGTGGGCTGATCGAGCGTCCGCAGCCGCTGGAAGAGCTGCTGCTGACTCCGGGCGAGCGCGCCGACCTGCTGGTGCGGATTAGCGAGCAGGCAGAGGAGCGCTTCCTGCTGGCCAGCCATCCCTACGAGCGCGGCTGGATGGGCGACAAGCCGCCTCACCTGGAGCAGGTGGCCCCACTACTGGCGATTCAAACTCTCAACGCAGGGGTCAAGCCCGCCGTTGCGCTACCCGAGCGGCTCGGCCGCGTCGAGCCGCTGGGCGAGCCGGCGGTACGCCGCCAGGTGGAACTGACCGAGGTGATGCCGGGGCATGATGATCATGGTGGCGGCCACGGCGATCCGCACGCCGGCCACGACGACCCACACGCCGCTCACGGCGGAGGCAGCAGCGGCAGCCATCATGGCACCCATGGCCCCGGGGCTGGGGTAGACCATGCGATGGATGAGCCGGCCGCTCCCCCTGAGGTGGACTTCCTGATCAACGGCCGCGCCTTCGCCATGGACGAGATTCTGTTCGAAGGCAAGGTCGGCGAGGTGGAAGAGTGGGAGGTCTTCAACAACTCCCACATGGATCACCCCTTCCACGTGCACGGAACTCACTTCCAGGTGATCGCCACCCGCGATGCCGAAGGCGAATGGCAGCAGGCGCCCTGGCTGGCATGGAAGGACACGGTCAACCTGGCCCCCTACCAGCGACTCAAGCTGCGCATGGTGTTCCGTGAACCAGGTGACTGGCTATTCCACTGCCACATCATCGAGCACGAGGAGCTTGGCATGATGGCGACGATCCGCGTGAGTTGACGCTGTCCACGGACTCCGGTGCCGGGGCCGTTCACGGCCCTGGTCTTATCCAATGCAAGAGTGACTGATCCGGTGAGCGACTCACCAAGCATGTGCGTGTTGTGTTGCATCAACATTGATGCAGAGCATTAGCCAATGTGGCCCTCACCCCCTGACATCGAACGGTAGCACCCCGGTCACGTCCGAGAATGTCATGTGCATCTGCCAGCTGCCGGACATGGGCAACGGTGCCGTCGCGGTAAAGCGGTCATGGCCCGTCTGTTCAGCTGTTACGCTGAGTGACATGTCATGGCCAGGCATGGAGAAAGTGATCGGCACGCGCATCGCCTGACGCGGCGGACTTCCGTCAGGCCCTCGCAGTTGGAAGATCAGCTGCGCTTCACGCTGGTCATCGATCATGACGCTGCCAGCCACGCTCCACTGGTGCACGGTACCTGAGAAGCGAACTCCGCCGAGCTCCGCTCCTGCCTGGGTGGGCACCGGGCCGTCGGCCTGAAGCGTTGTTTCGTCCCCCGCCATGAACGGCATAGCCATGAGTACAGCCAGGATCAGGAGGAAGGGAATGCCCAAGGCCAGCGCGACGAGACGGGCAGAGCGGGTTGAGTGATCGGGTGTGCTGGAGCTGGGGGCCATCGCGTCATTCCTCTCTTGTGCACTATGCCTGTCGGAGAGTAGCAGGAAGCGGCATGCGGTGGTGATGACCCAAGTCAGGCACATTTACGCCAATGCACTTACCTTGCTGCTACCGTCATCAGCGTCGCCGGCCTGACAGTAGTGCCGGGCTACTCCTCTGGAGCCAGGCTGCCAGTATCAGGCAGTGCATCAACGAGCCCCAGCGCCACGCAGATGCGCACCAGTCCAGCCAGGTTGGAGGCACCCAGCGCCTTCATGCCCCTCAGGCGATAGACTTCCACCGTCTTGGCGCTGACGGCGAGATGTTCGGCAATTTCACGACTGGTGAAGCCCTTCGCCACGAGTACCAGAATCTCGCGCTCCTTGGGGCGCAGGGCGTCATAACGGGTTCGCAGGTCTTCGACGCGTAGACGCAGCGAGCGCAGCCGCTGGTGCTCGGCGAGCGCCTGCTGTACGGCATCGATCAACTGCTGCTGGTTGAAGGGTTTCTCGATGAAGTCGAAGGCGCCGGACTTGAGCGCGGCCACCGCCATGGGCACGTCGCCGTGGCCGGTCATGAAGATTACCGGCGCAGTGTCGCCGCGCTCGTTGAGGCGCTGCTGTACCTGCAGGCCGGAGAGTCCGGGCATGCGCACGTCGAGCAGCACCGCATCGAAACTGTCGGGGTCGGCGGCGAGAAATGCCTCGCCGTCAGCGAAGGAAAGTGTGGCCAGGCCCACGGAGTCGAGCAGCCAGGCCAGCGAGTCGCGCAGCGCCTCGTCGTCGTCGACCACGGCGATACAGGGGGCGGCGCTGGGCTGGGTCACGACTGTCTCCGGGGCGGCTTGCTGCGGTGAATGGGGTTCGCTTCGGCCAGCAGTGTACCGGTAAAGGTGGCGCCCTCGGAACCGTCGGTGAGGTCCAGGCTGCCACCCATGGCTTCCATCAGCGAACGGCTGATGGCAAGGCCCATGCCGAGCCCTTCAGGGCGGCTGGAGTGAAACGGGGTGAAGATCCCCTGGGCCTGGTCGGGGGCGATACCAGGCCCCTGGTCGCTGACGCTGAAGGTCACCTCGCGCTGACCGCTGCGCCGTGCGCGGATCTCGACCCGCACGGCAGCAGGCCGTTCACGGCTCGCTTCCAGCGCGTTGAGCAGCAGGTTGACCAGCACCTGCTCCAGGGCGATGGGGTCGGCCATCACGCGGGGCAGCGTCTCCGGCAGGGCATGGTTCAGGCTCACGCCCGCCTGCTGATACTGCCACTCGCACAGCCGGCAGGCAGCGTCCACCACCTCGAACAGCGCGACCGGGCGCGGGCGGGTCTGCCCCTTGCGTACGAAGGTGCGAATGTGGCGCAGCCGCTGTGCCAGTCGCTGTACCTGGGCATCGATTCGCTCGAGGGGCAGGGCGAGGTCGCTGGCTGGGCGATTCGGATCGGCACGCAGCTGCAGCAGCGCGCCGCTGACGTAATTGGCGATGGCCCCCAGCGGCTGATTCAGCTCATGGGCGATGTTGGAGGCGAGCTCGCCGGTGGTGGCCAGGCGGTTGGCATGGGCGATCTGCTCCTGATGGCGTCGCGCCTGGGCCTCGGCGGCCTTGCGCAGACCGATGTCGCGATTGAGCAGCGAGAGGTGGTCGGGCTCGGCGCCGGGGCCACGGTGGGCCAGCACCACGCTGAGTACCGGCACTGGTCCCTTGGGCCCCGGCATCTCCAGCTCGCCGCTCCAGGAGCCGTAGCGAGCCACGGCGGGCAGCACGATCTCACGCAGGATGGCAAGCGATGCTGGGGTATAGGCCCGTTCGAGCCGGGCATCGAGCCCTTCGCGCGGCAAACCCAGCAGGCGTCGCGCCGCCTCGTTGGAGTAGAACAATCGTTCGTCGCCGTCGCAGAACAGCACGTAGTCGGTGGTCGACTCCACCACCCGGGCCAGGCGCTCGCGATTGGCCTCGGCGCGAATGCGCCGGCCCACGTCGCGGGAGACGCAGAGTACGTCGATCAGCTCGCCGGTGGTCGGGTCGCGGCGGGTGCGGCTGGTGGTCTCGAACCAGACGTAGTGTCCGTCCTTGGCGCGGAAGCGGTAGGTCTGCTGATAGAAACCGTCGTGGTAGTAGACCCGCGGCGACTTGTTGAGCAGGTCGGCGAGGTCGGCAGGGTGGAACAGGTCGTAGGCCGAGACGCCGATCAGCTCTTCGGGCTCGTAGCCGAGCAGGTCGCGGGCGGCCTGGGAGGCGTAGAGGAAGCTGCCGTCGCGGGCGTGACGCGAGATCAGATCGGTGGTGCTCTCAGCCAGCCAGCGATAGTGGCGCTTCTCTTCGTCGAGTTCGGCGACTCTCGCTTCGAGTTCTTGTTGGCCTCGTTCGAGCGCGGTATTGCGGGCCTCGAGTTCGGCCAGCCGCGCGCGCAGCGCCTCGAGTTCGCCGGCCATCAGCGCGCCGGGTCCACCCGGCCACCCAGCGAGGCGTTGCGCCGGAACCAGCCGGCGATGCTGGCTCGCGGCAGGCGGGTCGGCAGTACCTCGTGGGGCACGGTTTCGGCGAGAAAGCAGGCGAAGTTGCCGGCCTCGGGGCGCACCCGGGCCACTTCTCGCTCGGGGTCGTCGGCGGCGAAGATTGCCATCTCCCCGCCGCCATCCGCCGGCCAGTCGGGGTTGAGGTAGCCCACCGTGGAGACCACCCGGTTGGCGCGTCCGCGAAAGCTGTCCAGGTGCTTCTTGTAGAAGGCCCCGGGCGGGTAGTGGGCGAAGTGCGCCTCGTACTCGAACAGCCCCAGGAACAGCGCCTGGTTCAGCTCGTGCTGCAGCTCGCCCATGGCTTCCAGGTAGCGGCGCTGGGCCAGGCTCTCGCGGTCGAGCCAGCGAATGGCGTCGCCGCGGATGTCGCGGCGCAGCTGGTGCTCGTCGCCGCGGCCGATGCCGGCGGCGGCCAGGGCGTCGCGCTCGGCCATCTCCATCAGCTCCCGATGCAGGTCATGGCACAGCTCCACGTCGAGGAAGCCCTCGCCGATGTACCAGCCCTGTTCGACCAGGGCGTCGACCAGTTGGGGCAGGGCGCGGGTCGCGAAGACCGGCCGGGTGAGCAGTGACATGGTCGAGCTGTCTCTCCAGTCTCAGGCGTTCAGGAAACGCGCGTCTCGGTCTTCGAGCTGCGCAGCAAACGCTCGGGAAAATAGCATAGTCGACCGTGCGGCGGCTCATCGAACAGGCTGATGGGACGCTCGAATCCTTCTGCCAGCAGCTCCACCAGCATCATTGCCGATAGGCCCCAGATCACCTGGCCCTGGGTGTGGTAGCTGGGCACGTAGTAGGGCCGACCGTTCACCGGTATCACGTCGGTGTGGTGGCGTCGGTCCTCGAGGAACAGCTCGAGCGGCACCTCGAAGATAGCGTCCAGCTCGTCGGGATCGGGCGTGAGGGGCAGGTCCGGCGGGATCAGGCCCACGTAGGGGGTGACCAGGATGCCGTGCAGAGAGATCACGTCCGACAGGCGGCCGAGCAGTTCGACCCGATCCGGCGGCAGGGCGATCTCCTCGTGGGATTCGCGCAGGGCGGTGAACAGCAGGTCGCGGTCGGCCTCCTCGCGCTTGCCGCCGGGAAACGCCACCTGGCCGCTATGGGTGTTCAGGTGCCCCGCGCGGCGGGTGAACAGCAGCGTCGGCTCGGGACGCTCGACGATCGGCATCAACACCGCTGCCTGCGGCATGTCGAGGCGCATGTGGCGGGGAGCGTGCGCTTGCAGGCGCTTGCGAAGTTTCTCTAACATGGGGTTTCCATCGGGTTTGATTCCTTCTACCCGGGCGCCTTTGCCGACGTCAAGCCTGCCAGGGAGACTCATGAACTTCTGCAGCCACTGTGGCCAAACCGTGCGTTTCGCGATTCCGGCAGGGGACGACCGACCCCGGTACCTGTGTGACGGCTGTGGCTCGATTCACTATCAGAATCCGCGCATCGTGGCCGGTACCCTGCCGGTGAGCGGCTCACGAGTACTGCTCTGTCGCCGGGCGATCACACCGCGCAAGGGCTTCTGGACCCTGCCGGCAGGCTTCATGGAGAACGCCGAAACCACCGTTCAGGCGGCGGCCCGCGAGACCTGGGAGGAAGCCTGCGCCGAGGTCGACATCCACGGGCTCTATACCCTGATCAATCTGCCACACATCAATCAGGTCTACATGATCTTCCGCGCTGACCTCACCGGCCCCTTCTCCGCCGGGCCGGAGAGCCTCGAGGTCGCGCTGTTCGAGGAACACGAGATCCCTTGGGACGAGCTGGCGTTTCCCACCATCGAGCGCACCCTGCGCCATTTCTACGCCGACCGTGGCGATGGACACTACCCGCTGCACATCAGCGACATTACTGCCGAGGACCGCGAACGCTACTTTGGTTCGGCCTGACCGGTACTCGGTCAGGCCTCGGCTGTTGCCTCAGAACGTCTCCAGCTTCCACACGTCGAAGGCTGGTTCCTCATAGGGGTGCGCGGCACGTAGGGCCGCGACGGCGTCGTGGATCAGATCGTCCTGGCATACCATCTCCACTTTCACCTCCTCGACCTTTTCCAGGTCACCTACCTGACCGATATGCGGGCTGGCGCCATCCAGCGGGCGAAACTGACCGGTACCGCGGGTCTCGAAGCAGCACGCCTCATAGTCGCCGATACGCCCGGCGCCGGTGACGAACACGGCTTCCTTGACGGCCTCGGCATCCTCCAGCGGAACGAAGAAGGCAAGCTTGTACATCGCTATCTCCCTGTCACGATTCTGAGTGGATTCCGTGCTTCCCTTTTTGCCACAGCTGGCAGGCAGCGTCAGCCCCTTGGCTGTCGCAGAGGCGCAGTGAAAAAAATACTTGTCCAATAGCTGTACAATAACTATTGTCTGTATAGGGGTGGGGTTGGTGCTCCACCCTATACGTACACACTGAGGAAATGACCCGATGAAACCGATTCATGTGGTAGCCACGAAGTGCGTGGGAGCAGGTTTGGTTGGCCTCATGCTGGCGGGCACCGTCCAGGCCGGCAGTCATGGAGACAAGCAGGACATCGTGGACACCGCCGTGGCGGCGGGGCAGTTCGAGACCCTGGCCGCCGCGCTGGAAGCCGCCGGGCTGGTCGAGACCCTCAAGGGAGAGGGGCCTTTCACCGTCTTCGCTCCTACCGACGAGGCTTTTGCAGCCTTGCCCGAGGGTACCGTGGAGAGCCTGCTGGAGCCTGAGAACATCGAGCAGTTGCAGGCCGTGCTGACCTACCACGTGGTGGCGGGGAAAGTCATGGCCGAAGAGGCCATGGGTCTGGACAGCGCTACCACCGTACAGGGCCAGGACATCACCATCACTACCTCAAACGGCAGCGTGATGATCAACGACGCTACCGTGATCCAGGCCGACATCGAGGCCAGCAACGGCGTCATCCATGTCATTGATAGCGTGCTGCTGCCTGAGTAAGACAGCCGTCCTTGGCTGTGTCCGCCTTGCCACCCTCCGGGGTGGTTTTTTTCGTGATTCTTCAGCCGGAATGGCGTGATTCGCCGCAGTTCTCGAGGATAAAGGCGTAGGCCTCGTTCTTGAGCTGCAATGCCGCGTTCCAATCACTGCCCTTCGGCTGCAGTGGCGCGCCCACATGCAGGGTCACTCGCCCTGGGTGGGGGCGCCATTCCCGGCCGCGCAGGCGCTCGCGCGTACCTTCGATAGCGACCGGTACCACCGGCACTCCGGCGTGGGCGGCGGTCAGGAAGGCGCCCATATGGAAGTCTCCCAGGCCGGGCTTGGGGCCGAAGGTTCCTTCGGGGAAGATGGCCAGGCTGTCACCGGCGGCCACGGCATGTTCCGCCTGCTGCATGTCCTGCTCCGCCTGGCGCGGGTCGAAGCGCTCGACGAACAGCGCACCCATGCGGGTGAGGGGAATTCGGCTCGCGCTGCGGCTCTCGAGCTCCTCCTTGGCCAGGTAACGCAGGGCGCAGGGCAGGGAGGCAGTGAGTATCAGCACGTCGAGATAGCTGGCGTGGTTGGCCACGAGCACGAAAGGCTGGTTGCCCGGCAGCTGTTCCAGGCCGCGTATCTCGAGGCGAATGCCGGCAAGCGCGGCCATCCCTCGGCTGAGGTGACGGGCCACTCTCCAACGCCAGCTCAGTCTGGGCAAGGGCAGGCCGATGAGCGCGAACAGCGCGGCCCCGAGGCCGAATATCGTCCACCCATAAGCGTAGTAGATCGCGTATCGTGCCTTGCCCAGGTGCATTTTCCATCGCTGTAGCCTGGCCCGCAGCGACAGCCTGACGACCTGGCGCCAGACCGGTGCGGCCTGCTTTCCCAGGCGACCCTGGCGATAGTGCTCGCGAGTCGCTGCGCGGCGTATCTTGCCGCTTGAAGTCTTGAGCACGCTGTGGGGCGGTGCCAGCACGATCTCGTCGGCCGGCACGTTGACGATATCGACCACGCTGTCGGCCACGGCGTGGTGCAGCTCGCGGCGTCGCGCCGGGTCTTGCTCCTGGGTCTCGGCCACCACCACCAGGGCCTCGGCCCCCGTGGCCGGATCGGGGTTGCCGAACACCGCCACGCAGCCCTTGCGAATCCCCTCGAGGTCGCCCACGGCTGCCTCGATGTCGTAGGGATAGAGGTTGCGTCCACCGCGCACCACGACGTCCTTGAGGCGCCCGCTGATGTGCAGATCGCCGCTGGCGAGATAGCCGCGATCACCGGTACGCAGCCAGCCGTCGTGGCGCAGTTTCGCGCTCTCCTCGGGATTGTCGAAATAGCCGTCGGTGGCGGAGGGGCCCTGGAATTCGATATCCCCCTCCAGGCGTTCGTCAAGCTCATGGCCTTGGGCGTCGACGATGCGCAGCCGGTATCCCGGCAGCGGCGGGCCGCAGTTGACGAAACGCTGGGCTGCAGCCGGGTTGCTCTCGGGCCACGCTTCGCCGCTCGCCTCGAAGCGCTCGCGGTTGACGGTATCGATCACCACGCCACGGCCGGGGCTCGCCACGCAGAGACCCACCGCAGCTTCGGCCAGCCCGTAGACCGGCATCAAGGCGCTCGATTGCAGCCCGCAGGGTGCCAGTCGCTTGCCGAATTGCTCCATGGTGTCTGCGCTGACCGGCTCCGCGCCGTTGAACGCCACTCGCCAGCTGCTCAGGTCCAGGCCCTGCATGCGCTCCGGGGTCAGGGCGCGCAGGCACAGCTCGTAGCCGAAGTTCGGCGCGCCGGAGATGGTGCCGCGATGCCGGTCGATCAGCTCCAGCCAGCGCAGCGGGCGCGAGAGGAAGGAGAGCGGTGACATCACCACCAGCGGGATGCCGTAGTAGAGGCTGGCGAGCCATGCCGCGATCAGTCCCATGTCGTGGTAGAGCGGCAGCCAGCTGACGAAGACGTCATCCGGCCTGGCCTGCAGGCGCTGACCCATGGCGCGGATATTGGCCAGCAGCTGGGCGTGGGTGAGCTGAACCCCCTTGGGATCCCCGGTGCTGCCTGAGGTGTACTGCAGCAGTGCCAGGTCGTTGGCCGCCGGTACCGCTGGTGCTTGCGCCTCCGGTGCCTCGTCTAGCTCCGCCAGGGTGGCGATATGGCAATGGGGTGCTTCCGCATGCAGCAGGTGTGCCACTGAGCGCGCCTCTGCGACGGTAATCAACAGGCGGGCACCGGCGTTGTTCAGGATGCGCCCGTGGCGCCGCAGGTGCTCCTCTAGCTGGGCGGGTCGCGCGGGGGGGTAGATGGGCACGGGAACCGCCCCCGCCCTTAGCACGCCGAAAAAGGCGATGAAATAGTCGCGTGAAGTGGGCAGCATCAGCGCGATGCGATCGCCGGCACGCACGCCGCGCGACACCAGGGCAGCGGCCACCCGCCGCGCGCCCCGGTCCAGCTCGCCGTAGCTGAGGGTCTCGGGATCGTCCCGGTCTCCATACAGGTAGAGGTGTGGGAGGTCCGGGTGCCGCTCGAGATGCCAGTCCATGGCGGCGTTGAGCGTGTCGGCCTCGCCTGGCTCACCCGTGACTTTGCCTTCGGACCCCGCCGGCGCGGCTGGTCGCGTGGGGCCTGCCGAGGTGGTGGGCGGCTCCGGGTGGGGGGGCTGCGCAGTGTCGGACTTGAGCTGCTGGAGCAGGTCACCGGGCGTCTCGGCGAGGAGCGCCGACTCCGGCAGGCGCTTACCGAACGCCTGCTCGATGCGCAGCAGCAGTTCGGAGCGTGCCAGGCTGTCCAGCCCCAGGTCGCGGTCGAGGCGAGATGCCAGGGTGATAGGCCGGGTGTCATGCCGGTCGGGCTGCACCTCCTGTACCAGCCCCTCGAGCAAGGCCAGTAATCGCTGCTCGGTCTGCTGGCTGGCCATGTCCTGGTTGTCGTCGCGTCTCGGCATACGTCACCTCTTTCGGGTGCCCTTGGGCAATGGACTGCGCCATGGCATGGTTTCTCCCCAAGCGTAGTGATGGTTTGGCAGATAGTTGTAGCAAGAGTCATCGCATAGCCAAGGAGAAGTCGAATGGAACAGGCGCTTTTCGAACTGTTAGGGGCACAAGGGCTTGTGCCCCAGGGCGAGCTGCACTCGCTCGGAGGCGGCGACATTGCCGTGGTCTACTGGTTGGCAACCTCACGTGGTCCGGTGGTGGCCAAGCGTGACGATGCGCAGCGCCTGGCCGGTGAGGCTGACGGGCTGCGGGCCCTGCGCGAGGCCGCAACGTCTCTGCTGGTGCCCGAGGTGCTGGCGCTCGGCGACGGCTGGCTGGTGATGGAGGCGCTAGACAGCGGTTCGAGATCATCGCACTCCGCTTCTGCACTGGGCGAGGGGCTGCGCCAGCTGCATGCACATACCGCGAGCGCGCATGGCTGGCCTCGTGACAATGCCTGCGGACGAACGCCGCAGCCCAATGCGCCCATGGTCGATGGACGAGCCTTCCAGCGCGAGCGTCGCCTGCTGCCCCTGGCGCAGGCCTGCCACACGCGTGGGCTGCTCGATGCTCCCTTGCGCCGCCGAGTCGAGAGCGTGGCGGAAACCTTGGAGAGCTGGCTTCCCGATGCCCCGGCGAGCCTGCTGCACGGTGACCTCTGGTCAGGCAACGTGCTGCATACTCCAGTGGGGCCGGCGATCATCGACCCCGCGGTTTACTGCCACTATCCCGAAGTGGACCTGGCCATGCTGACGCTGTTCGGCTCACCCGGCGAGGCCTTCTTCGAGGCCTATTGGGACGGCGATGCGCCCCATGACTGGCCAAGGCGCGAGGCGCTGTTTCAGCTCTATCCGTTGCTCAATCACCTGCTGCTGTTCGGTAGCGGCTATCGAGGCGGTGTGGAACGCGCGGTCGCTGCCGTCGAATCCGGGTAGCGAGGATCGTTTCATTCAAGGGTACGTTTGAATCACCTTGCCGAGAGCGATGAATAGTACATACACTCGTGTATGTTAGGCTCGCTCAAGGAAGAGAACGTTATGAATCGAGGCATCGGTGATTTCATTCGGGGGGTTGCCATAGGCTGCCTGCTGGCCACACCGGCATTTGCTGGCTCGGGCGTCGTGACGCTACAGGTGGACAACGACGGCATGGTCAGCAGCGACGACGACCATTACACCTCCGGGGTGGAGTTGCACTGGACCCGGGCGGTCTCGCCGCAGCACTGGAGCCAGCGCATCACCCATGGCTTGCCCGGCGTATGGCTCGGCTCGGTGGATGCCATCAGCTACCACCTGAGCTATCGCATGTACACGCCGGTTGAGGTGGAGCGCCGCGACCTGATTGAGGACGACCGCCCCTACGCCGGCTTGATCCTGGGCGGCCTGGCGCTATATGGCCGCGAGCCGCTGAGCGGTGCCTGGCATCGTGAAGAGGCATTCCAGCTCGACCTCGGTGTGGTTGGCCCCGCTACCTCCGCCGACAGCGTTCAGCGCGAGGTGCACCGCTTCACCAACAGTCAGCGCCCCCGTGGCTGGTCCCATCAACTGGGCAACGAGCCCATC
This sequence comes from Billgrantia kenyensis, assembly GCF_013697085.1. Taxonomy (GTDB): domain Bacteria; phylum Pseudomonadota; class Gammaproteobacteria; order Pseudomonadales; family Halomonadaceae; genus Halomonas; species Halomonas kenyensis. The sequence continues at coordinate 11,520 of NZ_JACEFT010000013.1, read as the reverse complement.
CTCAACCTGGGCTATCGTCGCCACTGGTGGCAAAGCCATTCGCTGGGTGATCTGGAGATGCAGCACGGCCCGGGCGTGTCGGCCTCTCTCGGTAACCTGCTGGCGCAGGCCGGTGGCGGCTACGGCTTGCGGTTCGGCCGCGGGCTCGATGCCAGCATGGGCTGGCCCTCCCTGAGCATCGAGCGCGGTGGCTATCGTCAGGTCGCGACATCGCCGGGCAGCGGCTGGAATCTCTTCGCCGCGCTGCAAGGGCGCTACGTGGCGCACAACCTGCTGCTGGATGGCAACACCGTGCGCGACAGCCATTCGGTCGATCGCCGCGAGTGGGTCGGCGACGCCGTCGTCGGTGTGGCGCTGACATGGGAGCGCTGGGAGGTGAGCCTGGCTCACGTGTGGCGCAGCAAGGAGTTCGAGGAGCAGGTGAACAGCACCGTTCACGGCGCGCTGTCGCTGAGCTACCGGCTATGAGCTGAGCGCTTCTGGCCGAGAGCACCGCTATGCCTATACTGGAGACCTGGCCGGTGCGCCGAGGAGGATGATGCCGGGGGAGAAAAGTCATGCACGAATCGAAAAAGCTGCGGTGGGGCGTCGTCGGCGGGCTTCTGCTGGCAGGCTGCTTCGTGCTTGGTTCGAGTGCCTGGGCCGCGTCTGACGAGGTCGGAGCCGCCACCCACGGGGCGCTCTTCCTGCCCGTGCAGCACCCGCTGGCCTGGCATCGCGAGCACTGGCGTCAGCGCAGTTATCGCGATCCTGAAATTACCATCGAAGTACCCTGGGAGTTCCTGGGTCCATACCTCTTCTGGCCCCAGCCGCCCCAGCCGGGCAAGCCGCCCAGGCCGGCTGAGGTGCAGCCTCGTGAGCGCGGCGACATCTGGCGTGACGACGTGGTGGGTAGCGGCAGTGGCGAGCGAATCGAGACTCACCCCGAAGGGCGAATACTGCGTAGTCGGCCGCGTTAGCACCGCTTGGAACCAACTCGCTTTACGGTTCACAAAACAGGGTTAGTCGGCGTTCTTCAAAGCGGTGCGTCGCCTGGCCCAGGCGCTCAATCGTTGCCACCAGCCTTGCGCGGCGTGCTGCGGACGTCGTGCTGACTTCTGTGGGGGGCGGGTGAGAAATTCAGCGATGGGGGCTACCTGGCTGCTGCGGTCGAGCATCGGCGCATGGCCGCAGCCGGGGACTTCCAGAGTCACCAGGTCGGGCTGTGCCTTGGCCATGCTCACGACACTCTCGGCATCCAACAGCGGCGATTCGGCGCCGCGTATTACCATCAGCGGGCAGTCGATCGCTCGCCAGTCGGCCCAGGTGTCGCGCGGGGTGTCGTTGATGAATTGTTCGGCAATGCGGGGATCGTAATGATAGGTCCAGCTGCCGTCAGGCAGGCGCCGTGCGCTGCCAAGTGCCAGTTGACGCCAGGCTTCTTCCCCCTCGATGCCGAAACCGTGATAGTGCTCGGTCAGCTCGGCTTGCAGCTGAGCGAAGGTGGTGAAACGATGCGGCCTGCCGAAATAGAGTGCCAACTGCATCAAGCCTTGGGGATTCAACTCGGGGCCGACGTCGTTCAGCACCAGACGTTCTATACGATGCGAGCTTTCGGTTTCGGCAGCCAGGAGCATTCCCAACAGCCCACCCATCGAGGTTCCGACCCAGGGCACTCGCTCCAGTTCGAAGTGATCCAGCACGGCCAGTGCCACACTCATGTAATTGCGATAGAGATAGTCTTGCGATGGAATGGGCGACCAGCTCGAAAGCCCTCGTCCGGGGGTGTCCGGAGCCAGCACACGCCACTCAGGGCCGAGTGTGCGGGAGAATTTTTCGAAATCGCCACCGTGGCGTGCCAGCCCATGCCAGGCGACAACGGTTTTCGGCGCCTCCGGGTGCCAGATGCGCACCGCTATCTCCAAGTCTCTCAGCGTGACCAGTTCCATCGCATCCATCTGTATCGGCCTCCGTCGCCACCTTATGCTGCTTTGCAGCATAGCCTGTTTTCTCGGCCTTCGCCTTGCCCAGGGGAAACGATGCAATCGGGGTAAGGCTAGTATACATACAAGGTTGTAGATATAATTCGTCGCCAGCTAACCACCTGCCATGCGACCCCTGCTACCAGGCGTGTTGCTCTGACGAACCACGATACCCAGCGGAGATCCAATATGCATTTGTCACTTCCGGGAGCGCGCCTTCCCGTGAAATGGATACTGGCTGTCGGCCTCTTGGTATCCCTGCTGGGAGGGTGCGAGCAGAATGGAAACGGCGGAGCCCCCGCCGGTGCCGGAGAGCGCCCACCGCCCGAGGTCTACGTACAGCGCGTGGAGCCGCGTTCGGTCGATGTGGTGGAGGAGTACGCCGCCCGCGTGCGCGGCTCCCGTGAAGTGGAAGTGCGCGCTCGCGTGCAGGGCATCCTGGAAGAGCGCCTCTACACCGAAGGCCAGGTCGTGGAAACGGGAGAGCCGCTGTTTCGTATCGACCGTGAGCCGTACCAGATCGAGCTGCAGCGCGCTCGGGCGGAGTTGGCCAATGCCCAGGCCGAGCTGAACCAGGCGCAGCGCGAATGGCGGCGGATCTCGACGCTGTTCCAGCAGAATGCCGTCAGTGAGCGCGAGCGCGACTCGGCGCTCTCCGCTCGCGAGCTGGCCGAGGCGCGCTATGCCTTGGCCGAGTCCGGCGTGGCCACTGCCGAACTCAATCTCGACTACACCGAGGTGCGCGCACCGCTGGCCGGCATGACCGGACTCGAGAGCTTTCCCGAGGGCAGCCTGATCGAGCGGGGCACGCTGCTGACCACGGTGACCCAGCAGGACCCGGTACACGTGCGTTTCTCGCTGCCCGAGGGCGATGCCGCCCTGCAGCGTGCGGCACGTCGCGCCATGTCCGCCAACGGCCAGTCCGAGCAGCGTGAGGCGCTGCTGACCCTGCCCGACGGCCGCGTCTATGAAGAGAGCGGGGTGGTGGACTTCACCGACAGCACCATCGATCCGCGTACCGGCAGTGTGTCGGCCCGTGCCGTGTTCCCCAACCCCGATGGGGAAGTGGTGCCGGGGCAGTTCGTGCGTGTCCGCGTGCTGGTGCAGGAGCTCGAAGACGTCTTTCTGATTCCCCAGCAGGCGGTGGGACAGGGGCCCCAGGGGGCCCGTGTCTTCGTCGTGGAAGACGACACCGTTCACGCGCGTACCGTGGAGCTCGGCCCCGTCGTCGACGGACGCCAGGTGGTGCTGACCGGGCTGGAGGCCGATCAGCGCATCGTGGTCAACGGTCTGGTAGGGCTGCAGGATGGCATGCCGGTTCGGGTCAATGAACTGAGTCCCGAAGAGGCACAGCAGGCGGCCGAAGAGGCCGAGGCCTCGGCGGCGGAAGCCGAAGCCGAGACCGACGAGGAGGCGTAATGCTCAGGTTCTTCATCGACCGGCCGATCTTCTCCTCGGTCATCTCGATCATCATCATGCTGGTGGGCACGGCAGCGCTTCGCGCGCTGCCGGTGGAACAATATCCCAACGTGGTACCGCCCGAAGTCGTGGTGCAGGCCCAGTATCCCGGTGCCAGCGCCCAGGTGATCGCCGAGACCGTAGCCGCCCCGCTGGAGCAGGAGATCAACGGCGTCGACGACATGCTCTACATGGAATCGACGGCCACCGATGCGGGCAGCTTGCAGATCACTGTCTCCTTCGAGATGGGTACCGACCCGGACCAGGCGGCGATCAACGTCAACAACCGGGTGCAGGCCGCCCTCTCACGGCTGCCGCAGCAGGTACAGACGCTGGGCGTGCGCGTCGAGGCGCGCTCCACCAACATGCTCATGGTGCCGGTGCTGTATTCGCCGGATGGCTCCCGCGATCCGCTGTTCCTCTCCAACTACGCCTTGCTCAACGTACTCGACGAGCTGGTGCGCCTGCCCGGGGTGGGCGATGCCTCACTGTTCGGCGCCCAGGACTACTCCATGCGCGTGTGGCTCTCGCCGGACAAGCTGGCGCAGTACGACCTGACGCCTTCCGACGTGGCCGCCTCCATTCGCGAGCAGAACGCGCAGTTTGCCGCCGGTAGCATCGGCGCGCAGCCGGCTCCGGAGGAAGTGGCCTTCACCTTCGCTGTTTCCACCCCGGGCCAGCTGTCCGAACCGGAGGAGTTCGAGCGTATCATCCTGCGCTCCGACGAGCAGGGTGGCACCTTGCGTCTGGGGGACGTAGCAAGGGTTGAGCTGGGCTCGCAGAGCTACGCTTTCTCTGCCACCTACAATGGCCAGGGCGCGGTGCCCATGGGGGTGTACCTGCAGCCTGGCGCCAACGCGCTGGATACTGCCACGGCGGTGCACGAAGCACTGGAGAACATGTCCTCGCGCTTCCCCGAGGGGGTTGGGTACGTCGTGCCCTACGACACCACGGAGTTCGTCGAGATCTCCATTCGTGAGGTGTTCATCACGCTGCTGATTGCGGTGGCGCTGGTGGTGGTGGTGACCTTCGTCTTCCTCCAGCACCTGCGCGCGACGCTGATCCCGGTGGTGGCGATCCCGGTGTCGCTGATCGGTACTTTTGCCGGCATGCTGGCACTGGGCTTCTCCATCAACATGCTCACCCTGTTCGGGCTGGTACTGGCCATCGGCATCGTGGTGGACAACGCCATCATCGTGCTGGAGAACGTCGACCGACTGATCAAGGAGCAGGGCTTAAAGGCGCGGGATGCCGCCGTGGAGACCATGAAGCAGGTCGCCGGGGCGGTCGTGTCGTCGACCCTGGTGCTGGTGGCGGTATTCGCGCCGGTCACCTTCCTGGGTGGTCTCACCGGTGAGCTCTATCGGCAGTTCGCCGTGACCATCGCCATTTCGGTGGTGGTGTCCGGGGTGGTGGCGCTCACGCTCACGCCGCCCATGTGCGCGCTGATGCTCGACAAGCAGAAGCACGAAGTGGCCAAGCCCTTCCAGTGGTTCAATGCCGCCTTCGACAAGCTCACCAGCGGCTTCGCCTGGCTGGTGGGCAAGCTGCTGCGCCATGCGCTACTGGGTATGCTGTTGTTCATCGGTGTGATCGCCTTGACGCTGTTCTCGCTGACGCGTCTACCCTCAGGCCTGGTGCCGCAGGAAGACCAGGGTACGGCGCTGGTGGTCTATAACCTGCCGCCGGCTTCGGCGCTGCCGCGTACCGAGACGGTACGCGACCAGATCACGCAGATGCTGCTGGGCATGGACGAAGTGGATCAGTTCACCACGGTGGCGGGCTTCGACATGATCGCGGGCTCGCTGCGTACCAACGCGGGTATCGGTTTTGCCAACCTCGCCGATTGGGGCGATCGCACCGGGCCGGGGCAGGACGCCGCTTCCGTGGCCGGGCGCATCATCGGCATGGGGGCCGGCATTCCCGAGGCCAACGTGATCGCCTTCACGCCGCCGCCGATCATGGGGCTTTCTCTCACCGGTGGGGTGGAGGGCTACCTCGAGGTGAGTGGCGACGTGACCACCGAGGAGCTGGAAACGCTCGGTCAGCAGCTCAGTGCCGCTGCCAACGAGCGGCCGGAGCTGACCAATGCGCGCATCACCCTGGACAGCGGCATTCCCCGCTATCGTGCCGCGGTGGACCGTGAGAAGGCGCGGGCCATGGGTGTGCCGATCAACCAGGTGTTCGAGGCGATGCAGAGCACCTTCGGCTCGCTCTACGTCAACGATTTCACCCTGGCGGGGCGCAACTGGCAGGTCAACCTGCAGTCCGAGGGCGAGTTCCGCAGCCAGCCCGAGGATCTCAACAAGGTCTTCGTGCGTTCGGAGTATGGCGAGATGCTGCCGCTCTCGAGTCTGGTGAGCCTGGAGCGCACCAGCGGGCCGGACATCATCAACCGCTTCAACGTCAACAGTGCGGTCAACTTCCTTGCCGATGCGGCCCCGGGCTACACCACCGGCCAGGCCAAGGAGGCGATGGAAGAGGTCGCCGCCCAGGTGCTCGATGCCGATAGTTCGCTGGGCTGGATCGGTGAGGCCTACCAGCTTGATGCCGCCGCCGGTGCGGGTGGGCTTGCCTTCGGCCTGGCCATGGTGATGGTGTTCCTGATCCTGGCCGCCCAGTACGAGCGCTGGACCCTGCCGATGGCGGTGGCCACGGCGGTACCCTTTGGCGTGCTGGGTGCGGCACTGGCTGCCATGCTGCGCGGTTTTCCCAACGACATCTACTTCCAGGTGGGGCTGCTGGTACTGATCGGTCTGGCGGCGAAGAACGCCATCCTTATCGTCGAGTTCGCAGCGCAGAACCGGCGCACCGGCATGAGCTCCTTCGATGCGGCACTGGCTGCGGCCCAACAGCGCTTTCGTGCCATTCTGATGACGGCGCTGACCTTCATCATTGGCACCTTGCCGCTGGTATTCGCCACCGGAGCAGGGGCCAACAGTCGCCAGGAGATTGGCACCGTGGTAGTGGGTGGCATGATCATGGCCAGTTCGCTGGCGCTGATCTTCGTGCCGCTGGCCTACAAGGTGATGGAGGATCTGGCCACTTGGCGGCGTGAGCGCAGCCAGCGCAATGCAGAGAGGAAGGCAAGCCGGGCATGATGCCTGGCCAGGCGCCGGGGTCAGGGCGACTCTGGTGCCTGTGCCAGCAGCCTGAGCTGCGTATCGACCAGCTGCGTGCCGCGCTCGACGAGCGAGAAGTGCTCGTGATTGCGCAGCCAGTCGTGAAATAGCCCGCCAAGGGTCGCCTGCAGTAGCCGGGCGGCGACTTCCGGCGAGAGGTCGTGACGCAGGTGGCCCATGCGGGCAGCGGCGGTGAAGTACTCGATAAGAGCCCCGCATGCCTCCTGGGCAATCTCGTTCTGCATGGCCAGTGGATCGATCTCGGCGAAGGTTTCGCAGTGGTGGATCAGGATGGCATGCACGCGTCGATAGCGTGGCTGTTCGAGGCGGGCGAAGCCGCGATGGCAGGCCTGGCGGATGGCTTCCAGCGGCCGCTCGGCCAGTCCCGGATCGCCAATCTCCTCGACCAGCTCCTCGAACGGCATGCGTACCCGTAGCAGCATGGCACGGAACAGGTCGGCCTTGTTCTTGAAGTGCCAATAGACGGCGCCACGGGTCACGCCGGCCTCGCGGGCGATCTGCTCCAGCGAGGTGCGAGCCACGCCGCGCTCGAGGAAGGCTGCCTCAGCGGCATCGAGCAGGGCCTCACGAGTGGCGGCGGCCTCCGCCTTGGTACGTCGCGCCATGGTGCGTTAGTGCTCCTCAAGCTTGCCGTTTGCTCCATTCTAGCGCAGAGAGTCGCTTTTTACATTCATTGATGTATGTTTGTTGGGCCTCATGTCGGCTTCCGGCGGCCCTCGTATTCCCTGGCAGGTCGCGGTATAACAGAGCGAACACTGTTCTGTTTCGGAATCCGGCCCATGCCCCGCCCTCCTTTCGAACTTGCCGGCGTCACCATCAAGCCTGGCAGCCGTCTGCAGATCGACGTGCCGGTTGCTCGGCTCTATACCCATGCGCCACTGCACATCCCCGTGGAGGTCGTGCATGGCCGCCGCCAGGGGCCGGTGCTGCTGGTGTGTGGCGGTATCCATGGTGACGAGATCAACAGCGTGGAGATCGTGCGCCGGCTGATGCGCTCGAAGCAGATACAGGGCTTGCACGGCACCCTGATCGCCGTGCCCATCGTCAACGTGTTCGGTTTCATGCAGCACAGCCGCTACCTGCCGGATCGGCGCGATCTCAACCGCTGCTTTCCCGGCAGCGAATCTGGCTCGCTCGGGGGGAGAGTGGCGGCACTTTTTCGCGAGCAGATCGTCGATCACGCTACCCACATCATCGACCTGCATACCGGTGCCATTCACCGCACCAACCTGCCGCAGATCCGCGCCCAGCTGAGCCCCGGCAGCGAGACCGAGCGCATGGCCAACGCCTTCGGTGCGCCGGTGATCCTCAACGCCGAGCTGCGCGAGGGCAGCCTGCGCCACTACGCCCAGTCCCGCGGCATCCCGGTGCTTACCTACGAAGCCGGTGAGGCACTGCGCTTCGACGAGTGGGCGATCACCCCGGGAGTGCGTGGCGTGCTGCGGGTCATGCGCCGGCTGGGCATGCTGACTGGGGAACATCGCCGGCGAGCGCCGCCGACGGCCGAGCTGGCCAACGGCTCGAGCTGGGCGCGGGCACCCATTGACGGCATCCTGCGCCCCAAGGTGCGCCTTGGGGCGCGGGTGGCCAAAGGCGACGTGCTGGGCAAGGTGGCGGATCCGTTCGGCAACGCCGAGGCGGCGGTCAAGGCGATGGCGGATGGCATCGTGATCGGCATGAGCCGGCTGCCGTTGGCCAACGAAGGCGAAGCGCTGTTTCATATCGCCCGCTTCGACGCCATCGAGGAGGCCGAGAACGCCATCGAGACCTTTCACTCCAGCCTCGAGCCGCCGCCCGATCCGCTCTACTGAGGCGGCTTAGGCCGTTTCGGCAGGCTCTCGTTCCGGCACCAGGCTCAGCGCATCATCGAACACCCGCAGGCAGGCGCCGTCCAGGTGGCCGTTCTCGGAGAGATGACGGCGGAAACGGCGCCCGCCCGGCTGGCCCTGGAACAGGCCCAGCAGGTGGCGGGTCACGTGGTTGAGCTTGACGCCCTCCTCGAGGCGGCGGGCGATATAGGGGCGAAATGCCCTGGCTGCGGCATGACGGCTCACGGCCGGCCCTGGCACGCCGTACAGCGCCTCGTCCACCCCGGCCAGCAGCCAGGGGTTCTGATAGGCCTCGCGGCCCACCATCACGCTGTCCACGTGGTTGAGCTGGTCGAGGCACTCGTCCAGCGTCTTGATGCCGCCGTTGATACCGATGTGCAGCTCCGGCCGGCTGGCCTTCAGGCGATGCACGCGGGGGTAGTTGAGCGGGGGGATGTCGCGGTTCTCCTTGGGCGAAAGTCCCTGCAGCCAGGCCTTGCGCGCATGCACGATGAACACCTCGCAGCCGGCATCCGCTACCTGGGCGATGAAGCGCTCCAGGTCGGCGTCCTCATCCTGGTCGTCGATGCCGATGCGGCACTTCACCGTGACCGGGATCGTCACCGCCTCACGCATGGCGCGCACCGCCGCTGCCACCTTCTCGGGATGGCCCATCAGGCAGGCACCGATCATGTTGTTCTGCACCCGGTCGCTGGGGCAGCCGACGTTGAGGTTTACCTCGTCATAGCCCCATTCCTCGGCAATCGCCGCGCACTCCGCCAATTCGCCGGGGTCGCTGCCGCCGAGCTGCAGCGCGATGGGGTGTTCCACCTCGTCATAGCCGAGAAAACGCTCACGGGGGCTGCCGTGCAGAATGGCACCGGTGGTCACCATCTCGGTATAGAGCAGCGCCTGGCGGGTCAGGGTACGAGCGAAAGCTCTCTGGTCCCTCGTCGTCCAGTCCATCATCGGCGCGACGGAGAACGTCCTGTCCAGCGCAGGGCGCGCCGTGCCAGACTTCATGCGGGTTGTGGCGGTTGCCTTGTCAGTCATAACTGTTCATATTTACAGTATTCATGCCTCGTTTTGCGCTAATGCTTGGTACATTTTTGGCACACGGGGCACTGGCGATTTGGTACATCGGAGGATGCGCGTGGCGACGATCAGGAAGCGTCGGAAAAAGGACGGCAGTTTCTCATACATGGCCCAGATACGCATCGCCCGGTGTGGACAACCAGACCACTCCGAATCGCGGACGTTCCCGAAGAAGGCGATGGCCGAGGAGTGGGCGAAGCGTCGGGAGCTCGAGCTGATGCAGCCCGGCGGCATCCTGACGGCCAAGTGGCGCGGCGTAACCTTGAACGATGCCTTCGAGCGTTACCTGCATGAGTTTGCCCAGGATGCCGGCTGCAGCAAGCGAATGACCATCCAGCAGCTGCAGCGCTTCCCGATCGCTCGGGTGAAAATCAACGAGCTCAGCAGCGAGCAGATCACCGAGCATGCCGTGATGCGCAAGAACAGCGGTGTTAAGCCTGCTACCGTCAACCAGGACATTGTCTGGATCGGGATCACTCTGAAGACCGCAGCGGCCGCCTGGAAAATGCCGGTGAACCTGAACGACTTCGAAGCGGCCAAGCTGCTGCTGCGTAGCAAGGGACTGATCGGCAGCCCCGCCGCTCGAAGCCGGCGGCCAACGGATGCTGAGCTCGAGAAGATCCGTGCCTATTTTCGTCGGTCCCAGCGCATCCGGCCGACTGCCCTTATTCCGATGGAAGACATCATGGACTTCGCCATTGCCTCCTCGAGACGCCGTGAGGAGATCACCCGGATCCAGTGGACCGACCTGGATGATGAGGCCATGACCTGCTGGGTGCGCGATGCGAAGCATCCTCGGCAGAAGTGGGGCAATCACAAGCGCTTCAAGCTGACTCACGATGCGATGGCCATCATCAAGCGACAGCCCAGGGCGGCAGGGGAAGACAGGATCTTCCCCTACAATCCTAAGTCGATCGGCACACGATGGCAGGCGACCACGGCCGCGTGCGGAATCGAGGATCTACGCTTCCACGACCTGCGCCACGAAGCGACCTCGCGGCTATTCGAGGCGGGGTATGAGATCGTCGAGGTGCAGCAGTTCACGCTCCACGAAAGTTGGGATGTTTTGAAACGGTACACACACTTAAATCCAGAGAAGCTTGTGTTACGTTAAGGCTGAATTTTTGCTTTATGCATTGAGTTGAAATATCCAAATATGTTGAAGTAGTCCGAGTAGACCATAACTCTGTTGCTTTCCTCGCTTTCGCCTGGCATGGAGAGATCTTTGATCGTTCTTTCGTTGTTTTCTATAACGTAATTCTCTACCTCTTCAACTAAAGCTGGATGCGCGTTAGTAACTGCTATTCGTCTAAGGGCGTCGTATTCAAAATCAATAAGTCCCGCTGCTTTTGTTGCTAGCAAATAAGATAGTAAATACATGTATGAATTTCCTTGCGAAATGTCAGACAATTCAAAAGAGGTGCGCTCCTTGTAACCTAAAATAGCAATTAATAGAGCTTCACAGCCTCGCGGTGGAGAATTATTTAGGAAGCTTATAGCTTGTGTGTCGCTTGTAAGGGTTGCGACTGTCTGATCTGATGACTCTGTTTTGATTGTGTGTGTAGTGTCATCTCCCAGCATTTTTTCTTTCGATAAATTTTCGAGAAGCTTGTTCGAGCTATCCACTTTGCTGGTGACTTTTTTAATGCTGTCTGGTATCTCTTTTATTTCATTTGTCAAGGTGTTTATGTTTTGTGCGGCATATTTAATTTCAGTCGAGGATTCTGAGATCTTTTGGAGAGTTAAAGATAGATTCTCGCCAGAATAAAAAGCATAGGCAATCGCAAGGGTTGCGAGTAATAATGATGAAACTGTTAGGGCAAAGCTTATATATTCTGTCAGTCTTGGTACTTCAGACCACTTTACTGAAATTAAGCCAATTATGATAAATGCCATAATTGCTATAATGTAGCTAAAGTGGATATTTCTGTTATCCTTCATATTCCTTTTCCTCACACGCTTGTATCTCAATAACGCATGGCGGTCTCAATGACCAAGTGCAACACCTGACCCATCAGGTATCGTGTTGCCATGCCTCATTGCTATCGCCACCTC
>NZ_JACEFT010000012.1 GCF_013697085.1 Billgrantia kenyensis | reverse complement strand
TATTCCGAGGTGCTCAAGAAATCAGTCGCTGGACCGGACACCCTTCAATAGTGTTGCGCTTGGGACTTGAGACCGCCCGGTTTAAATGTGAATATTCCTGATGAGACCATGTGTAGGGGCACGGATGAGATGCTGCCCAGCGGTAGGCGCCAAACTCGCTCCGGGACTTGGGGCACGACGCTCAACGTCGTAGCATGGCCTGCGTATGCTCCCGCTGCTGCTTCACGGCATCATCCAGAATCACGAGTAGCTTGTCATAGTCCTCCGGCATCTTCTCATCCATCCCGGTGGACTCGAAACGCGCCATGGTGGCACGTGTGTCCTGGATGACCCGCTCCAGTTCGTCGATGACTTGCTGGTATTCGGTTTCAGTCATCTACTCCGCCCTCGAAATAAAGCAGGCGCCTCAAGGCGCCTGTCGATTAGCAGAAGATACGGCCACGAATCGCACTGAGTCGCCCCAAATGTCTCAACGTCGACGCAACAGCCAGAACTCTCGATAATTGACACCATCGTCACACAAGCTACCAGTCTCAATCACTTCAAACCCAGCACTGGCGATGGCTTGAGCATTCTGAGTGAAGCCTACCTCCGTCTTGTCGATCTCCCGAATTCCTTGGCTTTCTAGCAACACCACCCCACCCGGATTACAGAACTGATAAAGTTTTTCGCCAAATTGCTCCAGAGGCATACCTATCCAGCGGTGCACCGCACAAGCTATGACCAGGTCAAACGGCTCTTCACATTCGAATTTGTCGAATGGCTTACTGGTGAGGTGGACATGACGAATCCCGAGATGCTCCGCCACAGCCCTACCGACTTCAACGCAGGCCTGGCTGATATCGAACCCTTCACCGTAGCTGAGCCTATCCGCCAGCCCGAGCAGCAGGAAACCATGTTTGCAACCGATATCCAGTGCGCGGGCCCCATCGGGCAAATATTTCGCTAACGGATAGATTCCCAGGCGCTGCTCGGCAGGTCGAGTACCGGGCAGCTTTAGCCGCTCTAACCCCTGGTACGGCAAGCCAAAATCACCAAAGCTATGTTGAAGATTTTCCCCCTTGTAGCCCGACCATATATCGCTGATGCGCTGGTGCAGCGGCGCCAACTCGGCGAATTCACCACTTGGGCATTGCTGTATGAGCCGCTTGAAGTCCTTGTACGCCTGTGCCGTTTCACGGGAGTAAGGGTACGTGGAGCAGGCCAGCCACAGCTGCTGACAGGCGTATTGAATGTCTCCCAAACCTTCATGGATCATGGCCTGGGCTCGCAACAAGCGAGCGCGTACAGGGCCTTGCTCATTACCTAATAAAGCTAGCGCCTCACCATGGCAGGTCAGTGCCCGGTCATGCTCTCCTGCTCTTGCCAGCAGACTTGCTTCGCAACTCTTGAGCACGGGCTCCTCTGGCTGTGCTGCAAGCAACACATGGCAGCGAGCCATCGCCGCTTCATGCATCCCCACGGGCTGACCTTCATGTGCAAGGTAACTTTCTAGCATCAAACGCTTGATTTGCAGTGCCTCGCCTGCGCCCGCATGGGGTTGCAGTATCGCTTCCGCTTCCCACCACAGCCCGGCTCGCAACTGAGCCCTTGCCAAGGCCGCTACGATCTGTATATCGTCAACGGATTTGTTATGCAAAGCAGTCAATAATTCCAAAGCTTTGCCGTCATGCCCCACCAGCGAGGCACTCTCTGCACACAGCAAAGTAATTTCCTGCACATCCGGCAGAGCCTGATGCAGGCGACTGGAGATTGTGTAGGCTCTTTGTACGCTGTGCCTTGCCAGCGCCTGGCGCACTTGGGCCAGCGCCGCTACCACGGGGCTGTGCGTTTCATGCGAAGACGAACCCTCACCGCCTAAATAGCCTCGTGCGGCCAGATACTCCTCAGCGCGCCTGGGCTCGACGGCTTCCAGCAGAGAGTGGCTAAGGTCCTGAATCTCGAACAGCGTATCCAACAGAAAGGCCAACTTGATGCGCTGCTTGTCGCTCAGCGATGCCATGCGCTCATGGCTGGGTATCAACAATGCATCTGCAGATTCCAGCTCACTAGCCTGATGGCGGGTCAAGTCATCGCGAGCAGGCAAGTGGCTGTACGAGGCGGGTGCATGCAACCTATAGAAACGAAAGCCGTTACGCGCCGCCCAATGCATCAGCTCTGCGAGGTTGGGCTGGCGCTGATGCGTAGGCTGAAAAGCAATGCGTACCTGGATGAGCAGGGTATCACAAAGTGCATTGCGCCCATGGTCGAGAATGGCCGCACTATCGCTGTAAGCATCCAGAACCAGGTAGTCGAGACTTTCCAGCCCCTCGATACGGTCCAGGGCGATGCTGGTCACCGGTAGTTTCGCCAACACTCGAGCGCCATCGCGACGGTGCATTGGCAACTGCTCTTCGGGAAGCGGCTCCAGGGTAGCACTCAGGAACGGGTCGAGGCAGGCATGCAGGCTGCCGGACTGCTCATCGCCCAACAGTACATGCGGGAAGTACTGGAACTCATCCAGCTCCGCCAACTCTTCCCGATCCGCGAGCCGGCTGGTCGGATCGAAGCAGACTACGGCAAAGGCTCCGCTATGCATCAGCTCTGGAAAGCGGGATTGCAGCACGAAACTGCCACCGTTATCGAATGTCACGATACGCCCGGGCAACTGCCAATTGAACTCGCCCATAGGCGCTACTCCTGCATGTGCCAGGGCCAATGTGTCTGAGGTTGACTCTGCATCAAGCCCAGCATTGGAGCTACGTGGAATTGCCGGCGCGTCAAATTCTCGTTGAACGGCTTTATAACCGTCGATGAGAGGGCCTAGGCATTCAATGAAGTCATGGCCAATCCCATTGAAATCACTACGAATGGGCAGGGGTATATCCAGCGAGACAATGGGGCTGATCGCGCTGATCTGGTTAGCGTTACGCTCCAACTGCTGCCGATATGCATCGGAGCGCTTAAGTCCCAGCGCCCCCAACAGGTTGCCGGCGACCTCTTCGGGGTTTTCGGTCAGCTCACGGTAATCCACCAAAAAGATCGGATTCGGCAGAACCGCCGCCCAGTGATCCATTGTTTTTTCAAAACAGCCGATATGGCGGCCCAAAGCGTTCAAGTCATACGTGTAAGAATGAGCAGCCGAGTGCTGATAATGATGAAAATAACAGGTCACGCCCTGATCGAGCAGATCTCTAACGCAGAAGATAATAGGAACGTGAGGCAACCACAGACCGATCAACCCCAACAACCAGAGATCACTGGGAATCGTAGTGATCTGCAAGTTTTCACTATCTAGCCGCGCCCTATAGTTCTCAGCATCTTCTCGGCAGCGCTCCGGAGTGAGCTGCTTGAGGTAATCACCCAAGCCCCCCCCCTGCTTCTCCAGCAACTCTTTGACATAGTCGCTCAGCGTCGTGCTTTCCCCCGCCAGGCTAACCCCCTCGATACCGCTGAACAGCGATTCGACCAGGCTCTTACCCGAGCGTGAAAGTCCCGAAACGATCACCTGCGGCACCTCAGACCGTCCGCCTTCACGCAACGAAGGAAAAAGCGAGGCAGTAAAGTGGCGCTGAATAAAGCGTAACCGCTCTTCAGGAGATTGAGAAGGGGGACTGACCTGCCCCAAAGCCAGGTCATTTGCCTCACGGAAAAAAGCAAAGGCCTGCGACTTTTTGCCGATGTCTAGATAGGCTTTTCCCAGAGTAAAGCCACAGCGCACCTTCTCCTCTGTTGTGCTTGAAGGAGCGGTATAGAGCGCTTCAAGCGCCTTGAAGGCACTATCACCTGGCTGGTAACAAATTAGGTGTGAAAGGTTGACGTGGGTAGCGAGATGGCTCGGGTCAATGGCCAACGCCTGTCGGTAACTTTCGATGGCCTCGGGAATACGCTGCAACATCTTATAGACGCTGCCTCGTGTGCTCAGTGTATCGGCACGCCTTGCATCCTGTGCCAGTGCTCGCTCCAACAGCGTCAACGCTAGCTCTGCCTCCTCATCAAACATCAGGCAGCGTGCCAAGGCCGTAAGGAGCCCAGGGTCATACGGTGCCTCATTCAATGCCTGCTCGAGGAAAGGACGAGCTTCCACGTAGGCCTCTTGCTGTAGCAAGGCCCAGCCATGCAACTTCGCGACTTCAAGGTGCCCAGGGTAATTAGCTATCAGTACGCGGCTTGTGTCCAGCGCCTCCTCCACGCGCCTCTCATTCAGCAATTGGCTGAGCCTGGACAACTCCACTCTCAGCCGATCGCCAGAGTGCTGGCGAGCAGCGTAAGGAGCGGAGAGAGGCCTGGTAGAGCGGGGCCTGGGGGTGCGGCGCTTCTTCGACATGGTGGCATTACCGGGGCGGTCTAAGGAGTTCTGGCATTTTACCGGAGATGCATCTGGCCAAAGGCAGGATTAAAACGACGATGGGCAGCCTATTAGGCTATTGAAACGCTTTACACCTGATGTCACCGCCACGAAGCCACTTGGAAGCGCATTCCAAGAGAGCCAGAAACCTACGATGGGCTACCCAGACATGAAAAAACCGGCCCCATAAGGAGCCGGCTGAGTGTGAGCTAGGGGCACAACGTGTACCTGGCCCTGATTCAGGCTAGACGACTTAGCCCAGCAGAGACAGTACGTTCTGCGGGATCTGGTTAGCCTGGGCCAGAACGGAAGTGCCGGCCTGCTGCAGGATCTGTGCGCGGGTCATGTTGGCAACTTCCACCGCATAGTCTGCGTCTTCGATGCGCGAACGGGCAGCGGCCAGGTTGGTTTCGTTGGTGCTCAGGTTGGTAATGGCATCCTCGAAGCGGTTTTGCACGGCACCAAGCTCGGAACGCAGGCTGTCTACCTGATTCAGCGCCTTGTCTAGCGTTGCAAGTGCGCTGCCTGTACGATCACCATCGCCTCGAATCACCCCACCGGTGGCGCTTACTTCAATGCCCGTCACTTCGCCATCGGAGTTGCGCTCAATATTGACATTTGCACCCACATAGGCAGTGTCAGAGCCAACGGTTCCAACGATAAAGAAGTTACCCTCATCATCAACCACGAAAGGGTCTGTTCCAGCCGCAGAAAAACCAGTGGGCAGTGAATTCGTATCAATTGTAACATCAGAACCAAAAGTTACACCTGATGCGAAAGCATCTGTGCCTAGCCCCAAATCGCCTGCTGTCGCCGCTGCTGGTGTTCCCACAAAGCCATTGACGTTGAACTCATCAAGGCCAAGGGCTTCAGAATTAATTTTGTCCAGATTAACGGTGATAGTTTCACCGTCATTGGCACCCACTTGGATACGCAGCGCATTGTCTTCGCTGGCCAGCACCTTGACGCCGTTGAAGTCGGTCTCGGCGGAGATACGGTCGATTTCGCTCAGGCGCTGATCGATTTCATCCTGGATAGACTGCAGGTCATTCTGGCTGTTAGTGCCATTGGAGGCCTGAACGCTCAGCTCACGGATGCGCTGCAGGTTATCGTTAATCTGATTCAGGCCTCCCTCAGCGGTCTGTGCAATAGAAATGCCGTCATTGGCGTTGCGCTGGGCCTGAGACAGACCATTGATCTGGGCAGACATGCGGTTGGCGATGGCCTGACCGGCCGCATCATCCTTGGCGCTGTTGATACGCAGGCCGGAGGAGAGGCGCTCCATTGAGGTCTGCAGGGCGTTCTGGCTCTTCTGCAGATTGGACTGGCCGATCATCGAAGTGATGTTGGTATTGATGACTGACATGTGTCATTCCTTCTTTTCGTTGAGGGCTCCATTGGCGGGCCCACTGAACCTTGATTTTCCCGGCCCAGCATCTCGGGCCTACCTCAACGGCGCCGTTGGCCGTTACCCTGTTTAACGGCACCTGCCGACAGGACTTTAGGGTGAGAACGAAAAAATTTTGGTTTTCACGTTGACGGTGCCTATTGCCTCAGCGCTGACGCAGCAGTTCGAGGACAATCTCCGGCTGGCGATTGGCCTGGGCCAGGATGGCCATCCCGACCTGCTGCAATATCTGGGCACGCACCAGGTTGGAAACCTCCTGGGCGTAATCGGCATCCATGATGCGCGAGCGGGCGGCGCCGAGGTTGAGCGTTGTGCTCTGGATGTTGTCGATCACCGCCTCGAAGCGATTGTGCAGCGCGCCGAGCTGGCTGCACTGGCGGTCGGTTCGCTTCAGCGCTTGGTCGAGCGCGTCCAACGGGGATTCCGTGGCATCGCCATCCTCATTGGCCAGCACACGAAACCCGTTCAACCCCAGCGAGTCCCGATTGATGGCCTGAATCTCGATGGCGATGGTCTCGCCGTCATTGGCCCCTACCTGGATGTGCACGCGGCGGTTTTCGCCCACGACGGAAACGCCGTTGAAGCCGGTTTGTCGCCCGATGCGGTCGATCTCATCCAGGCGCTGGTCGATCTCGTCCTGTATCGCGGCAAGATCGGTAGGGCTCAGGGTGCCATTGCCTGCCTGCACGGTGAGTTCGCGGATACGCTGCAGATTGGTATTCACCTGGCCAAGAGCCGCCTCGGCGGTTTGCACCAGCGAGATACCGTCGTTGGCGTTGCGTGCCGCCTGGTTGAGCCCGCGGATCTGCGCGGTCATGCGGTTGGCAATGGCCTGGCCCGCCGGGTCGTCCTTGGCGCTGTTGATGCGCAGGCCCGACGAAAGCCGCTGCATGGCCGTCTGCATGGCTTGCTGACTGCTGCGCAGATTGTTCTGCACGATCATCGACAGGATGTTGGTATTGATAACGGCCACGCGATCACCCTCCGCCGGGCGCGACGAAGTGCACCGGTGGAGGGAGTATCGGCTTGACTGGGGAAAGCTTTAGCGAGGTGTCGTTGGCATTCGCTCGTTTGGCGCTTCATCAACCCGCTGCATGCAGAGGGGTTACCTGAGCGCGTGGACGCTGGGACGCCTGCCAGAGCTCATACTTGAGCTGCATTTCCAGCCACATCTCGGCGCTAGTGCCCAGCGCCTGTTCAAGGCGCAGCGCCATATCAGCAGAGATGCCAGCGCTTCCATTCAAGATGCGGGAAAGGGCAGCGCGGGTCACGCCAAGCCGCGAGGCTGCCTCGGTGACAGTGACATCTCCGATGTACTCGCGCAGCACGGCGCCAGGGTGAGCAGGATTGTGCATGCGGCCCATGCTCTCTCTCCTAGTGGTAGTCCTGATAATCAACCAGAATGGCGTCTTCCCCTTCGAAAGCGAAGGTGAGTCGCCAGTTCCCGTTGACGGTGATTGCCCAATGCCCGGCCAAGCCGCCCTTGAGCGAATGGAGCTTCCAGCTAGGTGCACTCATGTCTTCGGGACGTTTGGCGCTATCCAGTGCTGTGAGCTGCACCTGCAGCTTTGATGCATGCTTGGCCTGGATGCCGGCTGTAGAGCCGGTTTCAAAGAACTTGCGCAGGCCTTTGTGACGGAAGCTCTTGATCATTTGGATACTGTATAGCAACACTATACGGAGGTCAACGTCCACGCAAAGAAAACGCCCACTGTTGCGCGGCTGAGCACTCGGTCGGCGGGCTATCAATCCCGCCCGAGCTGGGCGTTCATCATGTCGAACTGCTGCTTCAGGTAGTCATTGGTCTGATTCATCTGGGCGATCATGCCGTCGAGCTGGCCGAACTGAGTGCGGTAGCGGGTAAGTGTGGCCTCGATGCTCTGCTCCATGCGCAGGTAACGTTCGTTGAGGCTCTCGATGCGGCTCTCGGCCGCGCTGATGGCACCGCCCAGAGCGCCGTTGCTACCAACGAATTGGGTCACGGTATCGCTGACCTTCGCGGCTGGCCACCTGCAGTTTAACGGACAACATAATATCTTTTATCCCATACTTTTCTGCTATAGTAGATACGATAGTATCCACAAGAGAATTCGTGCATGCGCCTCTCTCTACTCACCGCCAGTGACGTTCAGCACGACCTGGCCAAGGCCGTCCGCCGCCGACGCCGCGAGCTGAAACTCTCGCGCAACGCCCTGGCCGAGCGAAGCGGTGTGCCGGCACCGACCATCAAGCGCTTCGAGAGCACCGGCCAGATTTCGCTGCGCCAGTTCCTGCTGCTTTGGCAGAGCGTGGACCGGCTGGAACGTGTCGCGGCGCTTGCAGCCCCCCCGCCGAGCACGCCGCAAAGCATCGAGGAGGTGCTGCGCGATGCCTGACTTCGTTCCGGTAAGGCAGCTTGAGGTACTGCGCCGACTCAGTGATGGCCGTCAAATACGCATTGGGCGGTTGGCGCAGAGTCGCCAGGGTGTGTTCTTCCAGTATGACGACGCCTACTGTCGAGAGTTTCACAACCTCTCGCCGTTCCAGCTGGCGTTCGATACACGGCTGCAAGGCGCACCGCGCCAGCCTCATCATGGCCTGCACGGCCTGTTTGCCGATTCGCTGCCGGACGGCTGGGGTCTGATGCTGATGGATCGCCTTTTTCGTCAGCACGGCATATCGCCACATGACGTTACGCCAATGGACCGCCTGGCTTTCGTTGGCGAGCACGGCATGGGAGCCTTGAGCTACCGGCCTGCTTCCGAGCTTGTCGATTACGCTGAATCCTCCCCCTGGAGCAGCCTGGGTGAGCTTGGTGAGCAGGCCCGCCGACTCTTCGAAGGCCATACCGACACCGTGCTCACCGCCTTGGCCCAAGCCGGCAGTTCCGGCGGGGCTCGCCCAAAGGTACAGGTGTATCTTTCACCCAATGTCACTGACCTGGCCAGCACCCACCCACGCGAGGGGTTGGAACCCTGGCTGGTCAAGTTCACTTCGAGTGCGTTGGCATTGGGCCATGAGGAGGGGCTGTGCGAGGCGGCCTACCTGACCCTTGCCCGTCATGCCGGCATCGAGACACCCGAGTGGCAACTGATTTCGCCCCCTGAAGACTCCCCGGCGCTTGCCTGGCTTGCATTGCGACGCTTCGACTGCAGTGCACAGGGGCGTTACCACATGAGCAGTGCCTGTGGCTTGCTGGATGCCGATTTTCGTTCGCCGTCGCTGGATTATGAAGACCTGATCAAGGCCGGCCAGGTTCTGTGCCGCAAACCTGCCGTCGGAAAAGCGCTGTTTCGTCGCGCCATGTTCAACCTCTTCGCCTGCAATCAGGACGATCACAGCAAGAACTGGGCGTTTCTACTCGATGATGAAGGCCAATGGCGCCCCACTCCCGGCTACGATCTGACCTTCAGTCCCAGCCCCTATGGCGAACACACGACGGCGTTCAAGGGCCACGGCAGAAACCCACCCCTCAAGTCCGTTCAGGCGCTGGCCGAACAGGCCGGTTTCACTCGCTGGAGCGAAGCCAGGCAGGCGATAGAGAAAGTCGTGACGGCAGTCAACGGCTGGGAAACCGTTGCGAAGGAGTTGGGTGTCAGCATCCAGACACGACGGGAAATAGAGCGGCGGCTGGGGGCCATCCAAAAAGAAAACCGCCCACTGTGGGGCGGTTGAGCGTGCGACTGGCGTTCTATCAATCCCGCCCGAGCTGGGCGTTCATCATGTCGAACTGCTGCATCAGGTAGTCGCTGGTCTGATTCATCTGGGCGATCATGCCGTCGAGCTGGCCGAACTGAGTGCGGTAGCGGGTCAGGGTGGCCTCGATGCTCTGTTCCATGCGCAGGTAACGTTCGTTGAGGCTCTCGATGCGGCTCTCAGCACCGCTGATGGCGCCCCCCAGGGCACCGTGAGTGCCGCTGAGCTGCGTTACCGTCTCGCTGACCTGCCCGGCCAGGCCGCCCGTGGCGCTGTCGCCGGCAAAGAAGTCGCTCAGCTTGTCCTGATCGTTGGCGATCACCGAGTCCAGGCGGTCCTGGTCGATTTCCAGGGTCCCGTCTAGCTTGAGCGAGATGCCGATGTCGTTGAGCATGGAGAAGCCACCCTCTCCTGCCGCCACGCCGCCGGACAGCACGCTGCGCAGGCGCCCTTCGATGCTGCGTACGGCGCTGTCACCCAGCAGTTCGCCGGCAGACTCGGCATCCCCATCGAAAGCGGTGAGCTCGTTGATGGTGCCCTTCAGCGCATTGAAACCTTCGACGAAGCCGACAACGGCCTCGCGCACCGCGCGGGCGTCCTGCTCCACCGCCACGGTGCTGGTGCCTTCCTGATTGAGGTTGAGAGTCACGCCCTCGATGGCGCCTTCCACCTGGTTGGTGGCGCTGGAGATGGCGATGCCGTTGACGTTCAGCAGGGCGTTTTCACCGACGACATCGACGGCTTTAGCCGTTTCGCTGAAGCTCACGCCATCCGCCTTGGTCAGGTCGGACCAATCCATGCCGGTGATGGAGGCTTCCCGCCCGGTTTCGGTGGACATCAAGGCCAGGCGATGGCCATCGCCGTCGTTGACGATCGAGGCGGTAACACCGGCATCCTCGGCATTGATGGCGTCGCGAATGTCGGCCAGCGAGGCGTTGTCGGCGATGCTGACCGGCACACTGGTACCCTCTTCGCCAGCATGGGTGAACTCGAGGTTCAGCTCTCCGCCGCTACTCACCACCGGTTCGTCGATCGACTCGATTCCCTCCAGACGCGCCGTGGCATAGCTGCCGGCGGAAGCCAGGGTTTCAACGTCGACGACATAGCTGCCCACGCTGGCATCCGCGGTGGCTGCCGCCGACACGGCTTCGCCGCTGACACTGGTGGAGAGACTCTGGTAGAGGGAGGCGTCATTGAGGGCATTGGCTGCGCTCTGGAAGCCGGAGAGCGCGCCCTGAAGTTCGCCGTAGGCGGAGATCTTGACCTGCTGGGTCTCGATCTGACGCTCGATGGGCGCGAGCTTGCCACGTTCGGCTTCGTTGAGCTGGTCGAGCAGCCCGTTGAGGTCGAGTCCGGAGCCGATGCCGAGGGAGGAGATGCTGGCCATGAGGAACTGCCTTGTGCCGATGAATTCAGATACCGGTCATGAACTTGCCTGCCGGCACCTTCCTTGTCTCTCCCCTATCGGCGCCTGACGGGAAAACTTTAGGGAAAAATTGGAAAAATCACCGCGCGTGGATGATCACCTCGACGCGGCGGTTCTGGGCGCGCCCTTCCACGCTGTCGTTGTCTGACAGCGGGCGGGTGTCGGCCAGGCCTACCGCGCGCAGGCGCTGCGCTTCCACCCCTGCCCGCTCCAGGGCGTGAACGATGGCAATGGCCCGCGCGCTGGAGAGCACCCAGTTGGAGGGGAACTCGTCGGTCTGGATGGGGCGGCTATCGGTGTGGCCTTCCACCGCCACTTCGCCCTCGTGACGCTGGATCACCTCCACCAGGCGCTGAATCAGCGCTTCGCCGTCGTCGGTCAGCTCGGCCGCGGCGGTGGGAAACAGCAGTTGGTCTTCCACGCGCAGCTTGATGCCTTCCGCTACTCGCGTTGCCTCGACGCCCTCCAGATCCGGCAGGTAGGGGGCTTCCTGCAGGTTCTCGGCCAGCGCCTGCTGTAGTCCTTCGGCGGCACCGATGGCTTGCGGAGCAATTTCATGCACGTCTCTCGGAGGGCGGTCGGTCACGACCAGCACGAAGTCGCCCTGGGGGACTGCCGCGTTCGCCGCCAGCACCGGCGGGGAAGCCAGCGGTGACGGTGGCATCGGCTCCTGTGGTGCCATGTCCCGCTCCAGCAGGGCAAGCGGGGTCGGGGCGCTGAAAACCGGTAGCGTTTGCGCCACGAGCGGCTCTGCAGCGACGTGGCGCCGCGGCGGGCCAGACACCCCCAGCGCGGCAGAAATGGCCGACTGGCTGAGCCGGCCGGGCACCGGACGCGGTTCGGCCGGCACCGGCAGGGCCTGAGCCATCTCGCTGGGCAAGGGAATCGCGAGTGGGGTGAATGCTGCGGCCGGCTCCGCCTCGTCCGCTCGCCCCAGGTGGGAAAGCGTGAAGATCAGCACCATCAGCGCCACCATGAGGGTCATGATGTCCAGGTAGCCGATCATCCAGCCGCTCTCTTGATCGGCATCGTGATGGGTCGGCATGAGCGACTCGTGGCGCATGGTGCCACGATGCTCGCCGCCATTGGCATGAAGGGTGCTCATCGAAAGGGTGTCACCCGCTTGAGGATGGGGACGAAGTCGCCAAGCCTAACGGCTCGGGCGGGGGATTGAAACGGGGAAAAGCGCTACTTGCCGGCGCTTGATTGGCGCTCAGCCGGCGTGCTCCGGCACTCCGCTACGGGTTGCCAGGTAGCGGCTGGCAAAAAGCTCGGCCGGTACCGCGCGTCCCATCAGGTAGCCCTGGATCAGATCGACCCCGTGCCGGCCGAGGATCTCGCGCTGGGCTTCGGTCTCGACGCCGACGGCGGCCAGGCGCAGCCCCATCTCCCGGGCAAGCGCGGCCACCGCCGCAACGATGGCCGCGCTGCCCCGCTGGCCGCTGTCCAGGCGCTGGACGAAACGCCGGTCGATCTTGAGCACATTGACCGGCAGCTCCTGCAGGTAGCCGAGCGACGCATAGCCGGTGCCGAAATCGTTGATGGCGACCTGGCCGCCAAGTCGCCGCAGGCGCTTGAGCACCACGCTCGCCTGGTGAGGCTTGTCCAGCAGGGTGCGCTCGGCAATCTCGAACCCCAGCAGGCCGGGCGCCAGGCAGTGCTCCTTGAGCTTGGTGGCCACCCGCACCGGAAGGTCCTGCTGCCAGAACTGCCGCGCAGAGAGATTGATGCTGACTGGCACCTGCCCTGCCCCCTTGGCTTCCCAGGCGACCAGCTGCGAACAGATCTGTTCCAGCACGAAGTCATCGAGCTGCGGCAGCAGCGCCGCTCGCTCGGCCAGGCCGATGATGTCCTGCGGCGGCACGTTGCCGAGCAGCGGATGATGCCAGCGAACCAGCGCCTCGGCACCATGCAGCCTGCCGCTCTCTCGCTCGAATACCGGCTGGTAGTGTAGCTGCAGGCCCTCCCCCGTGCGAAGCGCTTCTCGCAGGGCTTTTTCGAGCGCACGCTGGCGATCGTCGAGCAGGTTCATCTCGTTGCGGAACAGGCGATAGCCGTTTCGCCCCTCCTGCTTGGCGCGGTACATGGCCACGTCGGCATTGTGCACCAGGCTTTCGGCCGTCGTGGTGTCGTCCGGATAGAGGCTGATGCCCAGGCTGCAGCCTATGTTGAACTCCTGCCCCTCGATCACGCAGGGCTCGGCCACGGCATTTATCAGACGCCGGGCAATGCGGGTCACCTCGTCGATCTCCTCGAGATCAGGCAGCAGTACCAGAAACTCGTCGCCTCCCAGGCGGGCCAGGGTGTCGTCCTCACGCAGGTGCGTCTGCAACCGCTCGGCGACCATGACCAGCAGCTCGTCGCCGAAGGCGTGGCCCAGGGTGTCGTTGACCTCCTTGAAGTGGTCCAGGTCGACGAAGATCACCGCCAGGCGGGTCTGGTTGCGATGGGCGTGCCGAATCGCCAGCGACAGGCGATCCTCCACCAGGCGCCGGTTGGGCAGGCCGGTCAGGGCATCGTAGTAGGCCAGCTTGCGAATGCGCTCCTCTTGCTCGCGCACGTTGGTGATATCGCTGAACTGCGCCGCATAGTGGGTCACCGCCCCGCTGTCGTCGGTGATGGCGGTAATGGTCAGCATTTCCAGGTAGAGTTCGCCGCTCTTGCGCCGATTCCAGATTTCACCGCGCCAGTAGCCGCTGCGCTTGAGTGCATCCCACATCTGGCGATAGAAGGTGGCATCATGTCGCCCCGAGGAGAGCACCTCTGGCGTCTTGCCGATCACTTCCTCTGCGGTATAGCCGGTCATGTGGGTAAAGGCGCGATTGACGAATTCGATGCGATTGGCGGGGTCGGTGATGATGACCCCTTCCAGCGAGGACTCGATCACGCGTTCGGCCAGCTGCAGGTTCTCACGCGACTTGGCAAGCGCACGATCGCGCTGCTCGAGCGCTTCGCGAAGATCCTGGAGATAGAGCTGCTCGGCACCGGCGAGCATGTCGCGGAAGCCGAGCAGCCCCACCACTTCGTCGGTATCATCCAGCACCGCCAGGTGGCGCACGCGGTGATTCATCAGCAGATCGCGAGCGGAAATCAGGGTGTCGTGCTGATGTACCGTCAGCAGCGGACGGCTGGCCAGCCCATCGATGGGCGTATTGCCGGGATGCCGCGCGACGAAACGCACCAGGTCACGCTCGGTCAGGATGCCAAGCTCGCCGTTGACGCACCTCACCACCACGGCGTCGCACTCGGAAAGGCGCATCGAGCGGGCGGCCTGGGCCAGCAGCAGATGACCTTCCAGCACCAGCACCCGCTGACGCATGGCGGCCTGCACTTCGCGCAGCCTCAGGTAGGGCTCGAGCCCCTGATTAAGGGCCACGTCGGTCTGCGAGAGGATGCCGACAGGCGAACCGGCATCGTCGACTACCAGGTAGTGTCGACGCCGTTCGGCATTGAAACGCAGCGCCGCCTCGCTCACCGAGGTCGTTTGCGCCAGGCTCACGACGGGATGACTCATCACGCTTGAAATCGGCTGTCGAACGGCATCGGGGTCGGCGAAGTTGATCGACAGGACATCGTGCTCCGTCCAGATGCCCAGCGGCTGTCCCGCCTCGATCACGATGATGGAGCTGCACTGGCGTGCGGCCATGCGTTCGGCGGCCATCCACAGCGGCGTTTCCGGTTCGCAGGTCAATAGCCCGGTCTGCATGATGCGATCGATGGGTAGCTCTTGGCTCATGTCCCCTCACTGGCTGGCTATTACTGCTGGCGACACCTGCGGAAAGGCCAAGAGCAAAGGCATGTCCGAAGATTGGCTTGCTCTCGAGGTGTTAACAATCCGTAACGCCATTCTATCCACTTGGCTGCATATTGCATCAACGCAGGGGAAATCAAATTAACGCTGCGACATCGTGTCGCCGGCACAAAAGTGCACAAAAGCATTCAAGTCTTGCGACAGGCTGCCGATAAGACCCATGGGAGAGGCTGTCGCTGGCAGCCTTGGGGAGGATGCTGGGCGCCAGCATCACGTAAGACATATATAAAAGGAAAACATCAAATGTCTTCGCCATTGACCGATGCCACCAATGCCTTGAGCACCTCGGCTCTGCATGATCTGACACCGCGCCAGCGCAAGGAGAGCGTGCTGGCTTCACTGCCCTCAGCCGGCAGCATGCTGGCCCAGGCGGAAAGTCATGGAATATCGCCCGGCCAGGCCGACCTGGTCGAGCCGATTCAGCGCATCAATGAAGTGCTGAAGCAGTATGGCGTGGAATTCGAGCTCAATGACACCTCGCGCGTCATTACTCGTATCGTGGATCGCGAATCGGGCGACGTACTGCGCCAGATCCCCGCAGAAGAAGTGCTGGCCATCGCCGAGCGACTGGATGAGCTTCAGGGCAACCTGATCAGCATAAAAGCCTAGGCCATGCCTGAAAACTGCCTGCGCTTGGCCATACAGCGTTAAAAATCAGTGCCGGGCGCAGGGCGCAGGCACTTTCCAGCCTCAGACCTGCATATTCATGACGTCCTTGTAGGCACTCACCAGGCGATTGCGCACCTGAAGCCCCATCTGGAAGGCCACGCTGGCCTTCTGCATGTCCACCATGACGTCGTTGAGCTCGACGTTGGGATCGCCTGCCTGGAACGCCATGGCCTTGGTATTGGAAGCCTGCTGCAGGCGATTGATACGCTGGATCGAGGCCTGCAGCTCACCGGCAAAGCCGCCCTGCCCCACCTGAGTGGAAACCTGCTGCCCCTTGGCGACCTGGCCGCCGGCCTGGGTGGCCATGGCCTGCATCTGCGCCAAAGCCGACTGGATGGCAGGTGAACTCATGTTCCGCACCCCTCGTCTCGAATGGTTGTCCTGTTCGCCTAAAAGGCCGCTGCAACGGATCGCCGCAACCGACCATGGCCGAATGTAGAGCAAGACTAGCAGGTTACGAAATCCACCAAGCGACCAATTGGAAGGTAAAAGAGGGGCTTTTCCCGCCTTTGGACTGGATGGCGGCTCGCATAATAGCGTTCATCATAGTTACGCCCCTTGCAGGGCGGCCAGAACGCGGTGAACGGATGCAGTCAATGCCTTCTTCCAGCAACACTTACCACGCAGACAAGTGCCCACTCTTGCGGGGGCGCGAATGAGCAACGGCGCCACGACGCAGGAGCGTCAGGACTCCTCATCCAGCGCTACGACCACGGCGATGGTGGAGCGACTCCAGCAGCAGCTGCGCGGCAACCCGCTGATCGCCGTGCTGATCGGCGGCGCGGCGATGATCGCCATCGTGGTCGCACTGCTGATGTGGGCGCGCGCCCCCGAGTATCGCGTTCTCTACAGCAACCTCACGGAAGCCGACGGCGGCCGCATCATCAGCGAGCTGGAAAGCCGCGGCGTGCCCTATCGCTTCAGTGAAGGCGGCACCGCCCTGATGGTACCCGGCGATGCCGTACACAGCCTGCGCCTGCAGCTGGCCGAGCAGGGGTTGCCGCGCGGCGGCAACGTCGGCTTCGAGCTGATGGACAACCAGGCCTTCGGCGTCAGCCAGTTCGCCGAGCAGGTCAACTTCCAGCGCGGTCTCGAGGGTGAGCTGTCCCGCTCCATCGAATCCCTGGGTCCGGTGTCGCGGGCTCGCGTGCACCTGGCCATGGCCCGTTCGTCGGTGTTCGTGCGCGACCGCGAGCCCGCCAAGGCCTCGGTGATCGTGACGCTGGAGTCGGGCCGGGTCATGGGCGACGGCCAGGTCAGCGCCATCGTTCACATGGTGTCCAGCAGTGTTCCCGACCTCGCCGCCGAGAACGTCACGGTGGTCGACCAGAACGGCCGCCTGCTGTCGCAGACCAGTTCCCAGGGCCGCGGTCTCGACGCCACCCAGCTCGACTACATCGCCGAGGTGGAGCGCTCCTTCCAGCATCGCATCGAGAATATCCTGGCTCCGATCCTCGGCCGCGATAACATCAGCGCCCAGGTGGCCGCCCAGATCGACTTTTCCCGCCGCGAAGAGACTTCCGAGCGCTTCGGCCCCAACCAGCCGCCCAACGAGGCGTCGGTGCGCAGCCGTCAGTCCAGCCTCTCCTATAACGGCGGCGACGACATGGCAATGGGTATCCCCGGCGCCCTCAGCAATACCCCTCCGGGAGTGGCCCCCTCGCCCATCGAGCTGCCCACCGATGAGGACGGCGAGTTCACCGAGGAAGCCGAACAGAGCCTGCAAGCCCTGAACAACCTGCGCCAGGATGACGTGGTCAACTTCGAGGTCGATCGCAACATCCAGCATATCCAGCACCGCCAGGGCGAGGTGACCCGTCTGACCGCAGCGGTCGTGGTGGATTACCGCGAAGAACGCGACGAAGACGGCGAGTGGCAGCGCGTGCCGCTGAGCGAGGCTCAGGTCGCCCAGATCGAGCGCCTGGTGCGCCAGGCCATCGGCTTCTCCCCGGCACGAGGCGACGAGATCGAAGTGGTCAACAGCCCGTTCAGCCGCGACGTGGCGGAAACCGAGGAGCTCGAGTGGTGGCAGTCGCCCGAGGTCCATGAGCTGGCCCTGACCATCGGCCGCTATTTGCTGGTGGCCCTGGGTATCCTGCTGGGCTACCTGCTGATCCTGCGCCCGCTGATCAAGCGTCATACCGAGCAGCCGGTGCTGGCCTCCGCCCCGGGTACCGGCCTGCAGGTCCGCGTCGGTGACGAGAGCGAGCCGGCCGAGGGCGAACTCGAGGCCCAGGGCGAGGAAGACGACGAGCTGCGGCCTTACCAGAAGCCGAAGCGCAAGCGCCGCTCGTCGGCCTACGAAGATCATCTGGCCGAGCTGCGCGAGCTCGCCCAGGAAGACCCCCGCATGATCGCGATGATCGTACGCAGCTGGATGAACAAGCATGAGTAGTACCCAAGCGATGAGCGGCACTCGCCGCAGCGCCATCCTGATGCTGGCCCTCGACGAGGACAGCGCGGCAGAGGTGTTCAAGTTTCTCTCGCCCAAGGAGATCCAGCTGCTGAGCATGGAGATGGCGGAGATGGAGCAGGTTTCCCACGAGCAGATGCAGCAGGTCATGCTGGAGTTCAGCCGTGAGACCGAGGAGTTCATCGCGCTCAACCTCAACTCCAGCGAGCACATCCGCTCGGTATTGACCAAGGCGCTGGGCAGCGAGCGTGCCACCGGCCTGATCGAGGACATCCTGGAAAATCAGGGCAGCAGCAGCGGTATCGATTCGCTCAACCTGATGGAAGCCTCGATGGTGGCCGAGCTGATCCGCGACGAGCATCCGCAGATCATCGCCACCATTCTGGTCCATCTGGAGCGCCATCAGGCCGCCGACGTGCTCGAGCATTTCGAAGACAAGCTGCGCAACGACGTGGTACTGCGTATCGCCACCTTCAGCGGCGTGCAGCCGGCCGCTCTGCAGGAGCTCACCGAAGTGCTGTCGGGCATGCTCGACGGCCAGAACCTCAAGCGCAGCAAGATGGGCGGCGTGAGAACTGCAGCAGAAATCCTCAACCTGATGAACTCCTCGCTGGAGGAGACCGCCATCGAGACGGTGCGTGCCCACAGCGAGGATCTGGCGCAGAAGATCATCGACGAGATGTTCCTGTTCGAGAACCTCATGGACCTGGACGATCGCAGCATTCAGCTGGTGCTCAAGGAAGTCGACACCAACTCGCTGGTGGTGGCGCTCAAGGGTGCCCCCGAAGGGCTCATGGAGAAGTTTCTGCGCAACATGTCACGGCGCGCGGCCGACCTCATGCGCGAGGACATGGAGGCCCGGGGCCCGATTCGGGTCTCCCAGGTCGAAGCCGAGCAGAAGGCCATTCTCCAGGTGGTACGTCGCCTGGCGGATTCCGGCGAGATCATGCTGAGCGGCGGGGACGACGCCTATGTCTGAGCGCTCGCCCTCCTCCGCCGAGCGTCACGCCCCCTGGCGCCGCTGGCAAATGGACGAACTGGAGTCGGAGCGCCAGAGAAGCAGCTCGCCCGCGGCGCTGGACCCCGCCGATGAGGCCAGGCGCCGTGCCCAGTTCCAGCGCCAGGCCGAGCTCAAGGCGCTGCGCGAGAAGGTCATGCAGGAGGCCCGCGAGGAAGGCCACCGAGCCGGCTTCGAGGCAGGACGCCAGGAGGGCCATGCCCAAGGGCTGCTGGAAGGACGTGAGGAAGCCCGGCAAGAGCTCGAGCAGCAGATCCACGCTCTGGCAGCCCCGCTTCAGCCGCTTGCCGAGCAATTCACCGCCGCCCTTGAAATGCTCGACGAGGAGATCGCCAACGACCTGGTGGAGCTGGCCTTGGCGACCGGCCATCAGCTCGCCGGCGAGGCGCTCAAGGCGCGGCCCAAGCAGGTGCTGGAGCTGGTCCAGGCACTGATGCACACCGAGCCGCCGCTGGTGGGACAGCAGCGCCTGTGGCTGCACCCAAAGGACCACAAGCTGGTCGAGGAGCACCTCGGTGCCGAGCTTGAGGCGGCTGGCTGGAAGCTGCAGCCAGACCCCCTGCTCACCCGCGGCGGCTGCCGGGTCACCAGCGCCAATGGCGAACTGGACGCCACCTGGGAGAGCCGCTGGCAGGCAGTGAAATCCCAGGTCAGGCGGCGGCGTTCGGCCACCACCGACGATGGCAACGAAGGATAGGGCAGCAACATGACGCAACCCGCGGCATCGACTCCCAATGCGCACCAGGCACGCTGGCAGCAAACGCTGCAGCACGTGCGCGCACGCGTGGAGACGGTGCCCGGCTATCGCACCAGCGGCCGGGTGCTGCGTGCCACCGGCATGGTGATCGAAGCCGTCGGACTGCGCGTAGCCCTGGGCAATGCCTGCCGCATCGAACTGCTCGCTCCCGGCGGCAACGAACCGCCCCGCTTCGCTGAGGCCGAGGTGGTCGGTTTCAACGGCGAGCGCCTGCTGTTGATGCCTCTTTCCGAGATCAGCGGGCTGATGCCCGGCGCCCGCGTCTTCCCCCTGGGCGATGGCCCGGATCATGCGGCGCGTCGGTTTCCGCTGGGCGAATCGCTGCTGGGGCGGGTCGTCGACGGCAACGGTGAGCCCCTGGACGGCCTCGGTCCGCTGGACGACGCGCCGCGTGCTCCGCTCACCACCCCGCCACTCAACCCGCTCAAGCGCGCTCCCATCGACGAGCAGGTCGACGTCGGCATTCGTGCCATCAATGCCCTGCTCAGCGTCGGCCGAGGCCAGCGCATGGGGCTGTTCGCCGGCTCCGGGGTGGGCAAGTCGGTATTGCTCGGCATGATGGCCCGCTACACCGGCGCCGAGGTCATCGTGGTGGGGCTGATCGGCGAGCGTGGCCGCGAGGTGCAGGACTTCATCGACAACATTCTCGGCCCCGAGGGGCGTCGCCGTGCCGTGGTGGTGGCAGCCCCTGCCGACACCTCGCCGCTGCAGCGCCTGCAGGGCGCCGCTTATGCCACGCGCCTGGCTGAAGCTTTCCGCGACGAGGGCAAGAACGTCCTGCTGATCATGGATTCGCTGACCCGCTATGCCATGGCCCAGCGTGAAATCGCGCTGGCCATCGGCGAGCCGCCGGCCACCAAGGGCTATCCGCCCTCGGTGTTCGCCAAGATCCCCAGCCTGGTGGAGCGTGCCGGCAATGCCGAACGCGGTCGCGGCTCGATCACGGCCTTCTATACGGTACTGACCGAGGGCGACGACCAGCAGGATCCCATCGCCGATTCGGCGCGGGCCATTCTGGATGGCCATATCGTGCTTTCACGCACCCTGGCCGAGGCCGGGCACTATCCGGCCATCGACATCGAGGCGTCGATCAGTCGCGTGATGGCCCACATCATCGACGACCAGCAGCTGACCATGACCCAGGCCTTCAAGCGCCTCTTCTCACGCTATCAGCGCAATCGCGACCTGATCAGCGTAGGCGCCTATAGCCCCGGTCACGATCCGCAGCTGGACGAAGCGGTACAGCGCTACCCGCTGCTGGAGCAGTTCCTCCAGCAGGGCATGAATGAAAACGCCTCGATCGAGGCCTCTCGACAGGTTCTGGCTGAAACCCTGGGAGTCAGACAATGAGTGCAACATCACAGCTCGCGATGCTCAGCGACCTGGCTCGCGATGCACGCGACCAGGCGGGACAGCTGCTGGCCGGCGAACGTCAGAACGAGCGCAACGTGGCGGCTCAGCTGGAGTCGCTCAATCGCTATCGGCTCGAGTACGCCGAGCGACTCCAGCAGGCCATGCGCGAAGGCATCGACCCGGCCAGCATGCACAACTACCAGCAGTTCCTGGCCTCGCTGGACGGTGCCCTGCAGCGGGCAAGGCAGGCCCTCGATGCCCAGCAGCAGCGGGTCCAGCACAGCCAGCAGCAGTGGCAGCAGGAACAGAAGCGGCTCTCGGCCTTCGATACCCTGGTATCGCGGCGCGATGCCGAGCGGCAGCGTCAAGAAGCGCGCCGGGAGCAGCGGACCAATGATGAAATGGCAGCCGGACGGCTACTACGCCAGCGCACCGGCCAGCCATGAGTCGGTAAGGAGAAGAACATGAATATCCAGATGATCCTGTCTGCCCTGCCGACGCATCCCTCCGGCAAGCTGGAGCCAGGTGCAGCCCCGGGCCAGTTCGCCCTGGCCCTCGACCAGGCCGGACAGCTGTCCCAGCAGCACGGGCATGCCGAGCTGGCGAATCTCAAGCCCGGCGATGACCTGGCTCGGCCCCTGACGCAAGCCTTGCCTCAAAACATGGCAGCCCAGCAGGCTCTGCTGCAGGCGCTGCATGGCGAGCAACCGCTTGACAGCGAGGCCGGCCTCGCCCAGTCCGATGCGCATCTTGACGAGATCATGGCGCGGCTGGCGCTGATCGATGCCAGCTACTCCCAGGACCCTCAGGCAAGCGAGGCAATGGAGGCGCTCGCAATGCTCAATGTCCCGTTGCAAGAGGGAGCTGAGTCCGAAACGGCGGCGCTTGGATCGCCGCAGGTCGCTGCACTCGCAGCCGCCGTCGCCACGGATTCGGCTCGCCCCGCTGACGCCGACGCCAGCGCACGCCGCACCGACGCCTTGCCCATGTCGGCCAACGCCGGCCAGGCACTGCCTGGCGAGGCGCGACCCGGCACTCCCGCCGCAGCCAACCTTGCCGCTGTGGCAGCCGAGCCCAGCCAGGCCAATGCGGCGACACCGGCTCGCC
Organism: Billgrantia kenyensis; assembly: GCF_013697085.1. Lineage (GTDB taxonomy): Bacteria > Pseudomonadota > Gammaproteobacteria > Pseudomonadales > Halomonadaceae > Halomonas > Halomonas kenyensis. The sequence continues at coordinate 98,584 of NZ_JACEFT010000012.1, read as the reverse complement.
CGGCAAGCGACGGCTCCGTACAGGCCGGCGCCCTGGCCAAGGTCGCCGCGCCGCAACCCGGCGCCAGCGAACTGCGCGCCCCGGTCACCGACACGGCACGCGGCGGCTTCGTGCCGGAAGCGGCCACCCTGCCACAGCCTGCCAGCACGTCGTCAGGCCAGCCCAGCCCCGCGACACAGCCCGCCCTGCCAGTCCAGCAGGCGGCTGTTGCCACTCCCGTCCAGAGCCAGGCGTGGCCCGGCCAGCTGGGCCAGCAACTGGTGCAGTTCGTTCGCCTTGGCGGCGAGCAGCAGGTCGAGATGCGCTTGAACCCGGCCGAGCTTGGCCCGCTTTCCGTCACCCTGAAAATGACGGAACAGGGTGCCCAGGCCCAGTTCCTGGCGGCTCACTCCCAGGTCAGGCAGGTGCTCGAGCAGGCCATTCCCCAGCTGCGCGAGGCGCTTGCCGAACAGGGCATCACGCTTGGCGACACCTCGGTGGGTGAGCAACGGCGTCAGGATGCCCAGGCCTTCGCCGGCCAGAACGGCGAGCAGGGCCGGCAGGGTACGGCCCAGGGTGAGGCCGGCGCCGAACTGGCGGCCGCCGAAGATCCCGGCGCGGCCACATCCGGCGCCACCGCCGTATCGCTGGATGGCCGGGTCAACCTCTACGCCTGAGACAAAAAGCCAAGATAAGCCCATTCGCGCGGCCTGTTCCTACCATCGCACGCCGCGCGGCTTCGGCATAATCCAACCCATTAGCGGGATTCACATACGAAAGGCAAGGCAATGGCAAAATCGACGGGTGGCTCCTCCAAGCTCCTGTGGCTCATGATACTGCTGGTTCTGGTTTCCATGGCGGCTGCCGGAGCGGCCATCTACATGGTCATGAACGAGCGGGAAAACAGTGGCGAAGCCAGTGCTCAGGCCCAGCAACTCCAGCGCCAGGCGCCGATCTTCGTCAAGATCGATCCGTTCACCGTGAATCTTGCCGATGACAACTTCGGCTCGCGGCTGCTCTATACCGGAATCTCGCTGAAGGTCGGCAACAACGACACCCAGGAGATCCTCAACGAGCACATGCCGCAGGTCCGCAGCCGGCTGCTGATGCTGATTTCCGGCAAGCAGGCGAACGAACTGACCTCCCCGGAAGGCAAGCGCCGTCTCGGCGAGGAAGTCATCGCCGTGCTCTCCGAGCCTCTTACCCAGCCGCAGCCCTCCCTGGACATTCGGGACGTGCTGTTTACCGAGTTCATCGTGCAATAACCGGGTGCCCCTGCCACCATGTCCCAAGACGATCTGCTGTCACAGGATGAGATCGACGCCCTGCTCAAGGGCGTCAGCGGCGACGACGAACCCGTTGCACGAAACGACGGCGATACGCGCGTTCGTCCCTATGACCCGGCGACCCAGCATCGCGTCATCCGCGAGCGCCTGCAGGCGCTGGACATCATCAACGAGCGCTTTGCCCGGCATTTCCGCATGGGGCTGTTCAACCTGCTGCGGCGCAGTGCCGATATCACCGTCGATTCGGTGCGCTACCTGAGCTACAGCGAGTTCTCGCGCAACGTACCGGTGCCGACCAACATCAACATCATCGGCATGAAGCCGCTGCGTGGCTCGGCGCTCATCGTGTTTCCACCGAACCTGGTGTTCATGGTGGTGGACAACCTGTTCGGCGGCGACGGCCGCTTCCTGACCAAGTCGGAAGGCCGCGAATTCACCAACACCGAGCAGCGCATCATCCAACGCCTGCTGCACCTGGCCATCGAGGCCTACGAGGAGTCGTGGAAATCGGTCTACCCGTTGCAGATCAGCTATCTGCGCTCGGAGATGCAGTCGAAGTTCGCCAACATCACCAACTCGCCCAACGAGATCGTGGTCAATACGAACTTCAACATCGAGGTGGGCAATCTTTCCAGCAGCTTCCAGATCTGCATTCCCTACTCGATGATCGAGCCACTGCGCGACCTGCTGGCCAATCCGCTCAGCGACGGCCATCACAACCAGGACGGCTCCTGGAGCAAGCGCATGGCCGGCGAGCTGCGCCGCTCCGAAGTCGAACTGATCGCCAATTTTGCCGAGATCCCCACCCGTATCGCCCATGTGATGGCGCTCAAGGTGGGCGACGTGCTTCCCCTGGAGCTGCCCGAGACGGTCACCGCCAGCGTCGACGGCGTTCCGGTGATGGAGTGCGACTACGGCAGTCAGCACGAGCAGCGCGCGCTGCGTGTGAGACGCATCATCGACCATGGTGCACAGAACCCGGTGTCAAAGGACGCCTTCATCAAGGGCGCAGCGCCTCAAGCCAAGGAATCCAAGCATGACTGATCCCAAGAAACCCGATCAGAACGTTTCCGACGACGATTGGGCCGCCGCCATGTCCGAGCAGGAAACCGAGCCCAAGACCGACGACGACCCCTGGGCCGAGGCCATGGCCGAGCAGGAGGCCGCCGAGGCATCTGCCGGGGCCGAGGACGACCCCTGGGCGGAAGCCCTGGCCGAACAGGAAGCGACCGAAGCGGCCGCGGCCGAAGCGCCGGCAGCGTCCAGCTCACCTGCCCCCGCAGCCCAGTCCGCTGGTGACCGCGTCTTCCGGCCGCTGGATGGGGGCGGTGAAGGCGGCGCGCCGCGCGACCTGGAAATGATCATGGACATCCCGGTCAAGCTGACCGTGGAGCTGGGGCGCACCAAGTTGACCATCAAGCAGCTGCTGGAACTGGCCCAGGGCTCCGTGGTCGAGCTCGACGGGCTGGCCGGCGAACCGATGGATATCCTGATCAACGGCTACCTGATCGCCCAGGGCGAGGTCGTCGTGGTCGATGACAAGTACGGTATCCGCATCACCGAGATCATCACCCCTTCAGAGCGGGTGCAGAAACTCAACCGATGAGCAAGACTCCCTCTCCCGCAGCCGAGACAGGGCTCGAGACCCTCGCCGTCGGTGGCGATGCCCTGGTGGGCATGGCCACCCTCGGCAAGACCGCTGCCGCCCTGGCACTGGTCATCGCCATCATCCTGCTGTGCACTTCATTGCTGCGCCGCTGGGGCCCGCAAAAGCGCGCGGCCGGCGGCCACCTCCAGGTCATCGGCAGCGCTGCCCTCGGCAGTCGCGAGCGCGTGGTGATCGTCGAGGTCGAAGGCACCTGGCTGGTACTCGGCGTCGGTGGCGGCCAGGTCAACAAGCTGCATGACCTGCCGGCACCGGCCCGGCCGGTTGACGCTGCGCCAAAACCGCCGGGCGAAGGCGATCGTTTCGCCACCCGCTTTGCCCGTGCGCTCAAGCAGAATGCCGGCCTGGGCGGCGCCGGGCGGTGAGAGTCATGATTCATTCCCCTCGTTCGCTGCACGTGCTGGCCCTGGGTATTGCGCTCGCACTTGCCATGCTGCCGCTGGGTGCGTATGCCCAGCAGATACCGGGTATCATCAGTCAGCCGCTGGACGACGGTGGCCAGCAGTGGTCGATCCAGCTGCAAACTCTGCTCCTGCTGACTTCACTGGCCTTCCTGCCGGCCGCGCTGCTGATGATGACCAGCTTTACCCGCATCATCATCGTGCTGAGCCTGCTGCGCACAGCCATGGGCACCCAGGCCACGCCGCCCAATCAGGTGCTGCTGGGCCTGGCCCTGTTCTTGACCTTCTTCGTCATGTCGCCGGTGATCGGCATCGCCTATGAGACAGCCTGGGTACCGCTCACTGCGGAAGAGATCAACTTCGAGGAGTTCCTGCTGCTGGCCCAGGAGCCCTTCCGCGAGTTCATGCTGGCCCAGACTCGCGAGCCCGACCTGGCAATGTTTGCGCGCCTGGCAGAAGTCGGTCCCATGCAGGGCCCGGAAGACGTGCCCCTGCGTATCCTGGTGCCGGCCTTCGTCACCAGCGAACTGAAGACGGCCTTCCAGATCGGCTTCACCATCTTCATTCCCTTCCTGATCATCGACCTGGTCGTGGCCAGCACGCTGATGTCGCTGGGCATGATGATGGTACCGCCTGCCACCATCTCACTGCCGTTCAAGCTGATGCTGTTCGTGCTGGTGGATGGCTGGCAGCTGATCATCGGCTCGCTGGCGGAGAGTTTCTTCATATGAAGGCCACAATGACAAGCTGGGCGCCACAGCCCGGCGAGGAGTCACGATGACACCGGAAATGGTCATGGGCATCGCCTACCAGGGCATGCGCGTCACGCTTTTCCTGGCGGGACCACTGCTGATCACGGCGCTGCTGACCGGCCTCACCGTGAGCCTGTTCCAGGCCGCCACCCAGATCAACGAGATGACGCTGTCGTTCATTCCCAAGATCCTCGGGGTCTTCACCGTACTGGTCTTCGCCGGCCCCTGGCTGTTGAAGCTGATCACCGACTTCACCCGCAATCTCTTCACCAGCATCCCCAGCATGCTGATGTGAGTCGGCCATGGTCGAGGTGACGTTCGATCAGCTGCATGGCTGGCTGGTAATCCTGCTGTGGCCCTTCGTACGCATCCTGGCGTTCTTTGCCGCCGCGCCGCTGTGGGGCCACTCCAGCGTTCCCAACCAGGCCAAGATCGGCCTGGCCTTCCTGGTCACGCTGGTCATCGCCCCGGTATTGCCTCCCATGCCCGACGTGCCCCTCGTCTCCTGGGCGGGTTTCGGCATCATGGTGGAGCAGATGCTGATCGGTATCGCCATCGGCCTGGTCATGCATGTGGTCTTTGCCGTGGTGCAGGCGGCGGGTGAGTTCATCGGGTTGCAGATGGGCCTGGCCTTTGCCTCGTTCTTCGATGCCGGCAGCGGGACCAATACCATGATCCTGTCGCGGATCTTCTTCATGGTCGCCCTGCTGCTGTTCCTCGCCCTGGGCGGCCATTTGATGCTGCTCGAGGCGCTGGTGTCGAGCTTCTACGGGCTACCCATCGGCATCGCTGCCTTCAATCCCGCCGCCTTCGAGATGCTGGTGCGCTACGGAGGCACCATCTTCGTGTCCGGTATGTCACTGGCGCTGCCGCTGGTCGGCTCGCTGTTGATCATCAACCTCGCCATGGGCATTCTGAACCGCTCCGCCCCCCAGCTGACGGTATTCAATATCGGCTTCCCCACTTCGCTGACCGTCGGCCTGGTGCTGCTGATGGTGCTGATGACGGATATGGCGCGCTTCCTGCAGCGCCTGTTCAGCAACGGCATCCAGTTCATCTATTCGCTGATCGATATGCTGGCTCCGCTCACCTGAGCCGTTCCCTGCGCTGATAGCACATGCTGCTGGCCCAAAAAAAGCCGCACCGGCGAACCGGAGCGGCGAAAGAGACCCTATTGGAGTTTTCACCGTTAAGGTCTGCAGGGAAGCGGTATCGCTCGAAAAGTGACGGCGTCCCTGCCGAAGACCTTAGAGGTAGTTGAAGAGCGACATGCCCTTGACATCAACGAAGGCTTTCTGGGAAGCCTGCAGGCCAACCTGGCGCAGGCTGTAGTCGGCAATGGCCTTGCTGTAGTCGAGGTCGACCAGGTCAGAGAGCGTCTTGTCGTAGTTCATCATTCGATTGCCGGCCACGGCGTCGACCACGTCCAGTTCGTTGAGGCGAGCGCCCATGGAGGCCCGAACTGTCAGAACGTTATCGAGGCTGTTGTCGAGCTCACGCATCACGGAGTTGATGGTGTTGCGGTAGTGAGCGCGGTTCTCGGGGGAGCCCTGCTGGTCGAGCTCCAGCAGGTCGATGGCATCCTTGAGCGACTTGAACAGGTCCTGGTTGGCATCGGCGTCATTGGCCGGGCGCAGCTGAAACTGATCGCCATCGGCAGGTGTACCCTCGAGCGTGATGCTGACACCACCCACGACGATGGTCTCTCCGGGTTGGTACGGCTGGTTGAGAATCGGATCCCCGTTGGCATCCAGAACATAATCCCCATCAGCGTCCACCGCGCGAATAACGGCGTCGCCAAGGGCATCGACATCAAACTGAAGGGTGAAACTGCTACCAAAAGCAGGATCATCGGCATCGACACGGTTTGGGCCACTGGTGAAGGCCACTGACCCTGCGTTGGCATAGTAGCCACCCTGGACTCCAAGCCCGCTGGGTTCCGCCGGTGCAGTCTCGCGCTCGGCCCGGGCCACATAGCCTGAGCCGGAGGGGACGCTCTGGAAGACTGCCTTGCCGTTGTCAGCCACCGGCATCAGCCGCGAGGCATCGATACGCTGCTCACGCGTATTCGTGTCACCCTTGTACTCGGTGCCTGAAACGCCTTCGCCGGAGGTGCGCGCAAAGGGCGGTGCATTGTCCTGATAGCCGCCGAACAGGTAGCGACCGTTACCGTCGGTGGCATTGGCCTGGCCGATCAGTGTCTCGTAGATGCCGCGCAGCTCGGAGGCCACCGACTGACGGTCGACATCGCTCAGGGTATCGCTCGAAGCCTGTACCAGCAGCGTCTTGGCGCTGGTGATGGCATCTGCAGTACTGTTGAGGACACTTTCGGCCTGGGCCAGGGAGTTACGTGCCGATATTCGCGCATCGGCAAACTGCTGGGTTACCGCCTTGGCCTGGGAAACGCCCACGGCACGCGATGAAGCCTGCGGGTCGTCGGAGGGGTTTACCACCCGGCGTCCGCTGGCGATCTGCTGGCTTACCTTGAGGAAATCGCCCTGCTGGCGATTCATGGATGCCACGCTCTGGTCGAACATGGTTACGGTGCTGATACGCATCGTCTGACTCTCCCCAAGTATCAGTTACGCAGGCCGAGGATGGTATCGAACACCGTGGAGGCGGTATCGATCACCCGGGCATTGGCCATATAAAACTGCTGGTAGCGGATCAGGTTGGCCGCCTCCTCGTCCAGGTTGACGCCGGACTCGGATTGCTGCACTGCCTTGAGCTGCTCGGTGAGTCCCTGGCGCGCGTCGAGATTGACCTTGACGATATTGGTCTGGTTACCCACGTCGCTGACCATGCCGCCATAGGCCTGGCTCAGCGACGAGCGACCTGCCACCAGGGCCTCGCTCTGCAGGTTCTGCAGCGCCAGGGCATTGCGGTTGTCGCCGGTGCCGGAGGCTGCGACGGACAGTGACAGGGTCGCATCTTCTCCATCACCGGGGACGCTATCGACGACGAACTCGACGCCATCCAGGTTGATACGGTCGCCCGGCTCGATACCGATGGCGCCATCATAGGGCTGGCCATTGACAGTGAAGTCGCTCGGATCCGGCGTGGTGACAGTCGTCACACCGCCAGTGGTCGAGAGAGTGAAATCATGCGCGGTAGCGTTGCCGAAGGCACCCGCCTCCGCGCGCAGGCCGGAGACAGCGAGATCGCCTCCCTTCGCCACGAAGCTGCCCGCCGCGATCTTGTCCAGATCGATGATCTGCGACTCCATGTTGGCCGCCGCCCGTCGTACGGGCTGCACCTCGAACCGATCACCGTTGTTAGGCGTATCGCTGAACTCGAGCGTCATGCCGCCGAAGCTCAGCACATTGTCCTCCCAGCTGATTTCGCCGGAGGGTACCGCCTGGCCATTGTCCTTGCGCGTGATCTGCGGTTCACCGCCTTGGAAACGAATGGTGTAGTCGGTGGCACGCAGCTTGTCGATATTGGCCGCATCGAAGCTGGCGGTCTCGATTTCTGCGTCGCTGGTATTACGCGGGAAGGAGTAGGCCTGAGGCTGACCGATGCTGAAGAAATCCCCGCCCTGGTTACCATCGAGGTCCTGGCCCAGGCGATGCTGTTCGTTGAACCCCACCGCCATGGAAACGGCCAGTTGGCCGATCTGGTTCTGGGTCTTGTCCAGGGTTTCGGCACGGAAGGTCATCAGCCCCCCCAGGGCACCGCCCTTGATGGTGCTTTCCGGCAGGGGGATCAGGCTGCCCCCGGAATCCTTGTAGCCCAATACGGTACGCTGCGGGTCGTTGGGCGCATCCATGGCTTCGAGCTTGTAGTGGTTGGTGCCGGAAACCAGCGGCTGGCCGTTGGGCAGGCTGATGTTGTAGCTCTTGCCGTCCTGGATCTCCAAGCGAAGGTCCATTCGCTCACTGAGCTCTGCCACCAGCTGGTCGCGCTGGTTGAGCAGGCTGTTGGGCGCAGAGCCGCTGCGGGCACGGGCCAGGGCGATCTCGCGATTGAGGGTCGCGAGCTGCTCGGTCATGTTGTTGATCTGGGTGACTTCGTCCTTGATCTGGCCGTTGATGCCCTCCTGCATGTCCTGCAGGTAGCTATCGAAGGCACGGAACTGGGCGGTCAGGGTATTGGTGGTGCCCAGCACGCCCTGGCGCGCCGCCGGGTCGGAAGGCGCACCCGCAAGGTCCTCGAGCGAGGAGAAGAAGTTCTGCATCAGCGGCGCCAGGCCCGCCTCGCGGTCGGCCAGCAGGTTGTCGATCTGGCTGATCTGGTTCTCGTAGGTCTTCAGCGCGCTGGACGAACTGGTGGCGGCATTGAGCTGCGACGCCACGTACTGGTTGAACTGGCGCTGGATGTCATTGACCTGAACGCCGGCATCGGCACGGCTCTGGCCGAGGATCGTCAGTTCCCGGTTATACCCCGGGGTGTAGACGTTGCTGATGTTGTTGCTGGTGGTGTTCAGCGCGTTCTGCGCGGCATTGAGGCCGCTCAGGCCGACGGAAAAAATGGTGCTCATTGTGTCGTTTCCTTTCGCCAATGCCTGGTATATCGGCCTGAAACCGGGCAACTTTAGGGATCAGTTGCAGAATCGGGCGCTGAGTTCAGTAGCTGAAAAAGACCAGTGAATCGCCGCGCTGCTGGCCCATGGGTCCCATGCTGTTCATCACCGCAATCAGCTTGTCGGCATAGGCCGGGTCAGTGGCGTAGCCACCCTCCTGCAATGCCCTGGCGGCCTGCTCGGCACTGCCTGCGGTAGTCACTGCCGCATAGCGGGGGTTGTTGCCGATCAGGCGCGCATAGTCGGTAAAGGCCTCCTCGAAGGAGCCATAGACGCGGAAGGTATCGACCACACGCGTGCGCTTGCCGTTGATGTACTCATGGGTGGTGATGTCGGTGGTGCGCCCCTGCCAGCTGCTTCCGGCCTTGATGCCAAACAGGTTGTAGCTGTTGCCACCATCGGCAGTGGCAATCTCGTGACGCCCCCAGCCGGTTTCCAGGGCTGCCTGAGCCAGGATCAGCTCGGCCGGCACACCGGTCTGGCGGCTGGCGGCCTGGGCCGGAGCCGAGAGCCGCTGCATGAAGCGCTGCACGTGCTCGCCACGAGGTGCAGACTCGTTGTTACGCGAGGCGGAAGCCGGGATAGAGTCGCCAGCCGCGGGTTGTGCCGATTGAGCAGGGGCCGACGGCTTGGCATCGACCGCTGCCATGAAGCCACCGCGCAGCGCTTCCAGCTCATCGAGGAAACTGGCCGGCATGGTGACGGGCTCGGCATCTGCCACGGGAGAGGAGGCCTGGCGATCCGCCGCCGGCTCCCCTGTCTCTTCCTCTTCAGGCTGAATCGCATCCTGCAAGACCCGCGGCGTGCCGCGAGGGATACCGGCAATCAGCTCGCTGAGCTCCCGGTCGGCCACACTGGAACGGGACTCGGAGATGCCCAACTGGGTTTCCAATTGCGCAACCAGGTGATCGGCCAGGCCGATACCGCGACCGGCCATGGTCTGGGCCCACTGCTGGTCCAGCATCGACTGGTAGAACTCGCCCTGCTGGCTGTCCAGCAGCCCGCCCGAAGGAATGGTGTCACGCATGCTCTTGAGCATCATTTGCAGGAACAGCGCCTCGAACTGCTGGGCGGCGCCACGCAGGCCGGCTGCCTCGTCGTTCCGCGCCGTGTGCTTGAGCCGCTCGAGGCCCTGTACGTCGAGAGCGAACTGGCTGCCCATGTCCTGGATGCTCATCAGATGATCTCCAGGTCGGCGCGCAGCGACCCGGCGGCCTTGAGCGCCTCGAGAATCGACATGAGGTCGCTGGGTGTGGCGCCGAGTGCGTTGAGCGCATTGACGACATCCACCAGGTCGGCGCCTTCGACCATGCGCAGGTAGGCGTCCTGCTCCTGCAGTTCGATCTCGGTGTCGGGCACGACAACGGTTTCGCCTTCGCCGAACGGTGACGGCTGGCTGACCAGGAAGCGGGTGTCGATGACGATCGACAGGTTGCCATGGGCCACGGCGGCACGCTGCAGGGTTACCGCGCTGTTCATTACCACCGAGCCGGTGCGTGCATTGAAGATGACCTTGGCCGGCGCGTCCACTGGCGTGACGCGGATGTTCTCCACCTGGGCCATGAAGTTGACCCGCGAGTTGGGGTTCATGGGGCCGTCGAGGGCGATGACCCGGCCATCGCGGGCAGCCGCCACCGGGCGCCCGAACTCGCTGTTGATGGCATTGACCACTCGCTGGACGGTACCGAAATCGGCCTGCTTGAGTTCCAGCTCGAGCAGGCCGGCGTTGGCCCCGAGGTCCAGCGCCACCTCACGTTCCACCATGGCGCCGCCGGCGATGCGCCCACCTGCCAGCTGATTGACCTGAACCTGGGCACCCCCCGCCTGCGCTCCGGCCCCACCCACCAGCAGATTGCCCTGGGCAATGGCATAGGTATCGCCGTCGGCGCCCTTCAGCGGGGTCATCAGCAGGGTACCGCCACGCAGGCTGCGCGCGTTGCCGATGGAGGAGACGTTGACGTCGAGCCGCTGCCCGGGCCGCGAGAATGGCGGCAGGTCGGCGGTGACCATCACCGCGGCGACGTTGCGCAACTGCATATTGGTGCCAGGCGGCACGGTGATACCGAGCTGGGACAACATGTTGGTCAGGCTTTGCCCGGTGAACGGTGCCTGCATGGTCTGGTCGCCGGTGCCGTCAAGCCCGACCACCAGGCCATAGCCCACCAGCACGTTGTCGCGCACGCCGGCAAAATTGGCGATTTCGCGAATGCGTTCCGCCTGCGCCGGCAGCGCCAGCAGGCACATCAGCACCAGCAGGGTCAGCTTCGCTGCCAGCGAAGCTAGACGGTTTGGCTTGGAGGTCATGGTATCGGTCATGGTCGCCTCGCTCGCGATCGTCAGAAAGGCGAAATGTTCAGGAAGAAGCGCTGCAGCCAGCCCATGTGCTGCGCTTCACTGATATAGCCGCTGCCAACGTACTCGATTCGCGCATCGGCCACGGAGGTGGAAGGCACGGTGTTCTGGCCGGTGATGGTGCGCGGATTGACCACCCCCGAGAAGCGAATGAACTCCACGCCCTGGTTGATGGCGATCTGCTTCTCGCCGCGCACCCGCAGGTTGCCGTTGTGCATCACCTCGAGCACCGAGACGGTGATGGTACCGGTCATGCTGTTGCTGGCCTGAGAGCCGCCCCCGCCGGCGAAGTCGCTTTCGCCGGAGAGGTTGCCGGAGAGGTCGACGCCCTGCTCGGCCAGGCGCTCCAGCACATCGGGCAGCGCCGAAATATCGAGCCCTGCCGAGCCGCTGCGGTTCATGTTGGACTGCGAGTTCTTGCTGGCACTGACCTGCTCATCCAGCACGATGGTGAGAATATCGCCCACCATGCGCGGGCGGCGATCCTCGAACAGAGGCTGGGAGCCACGTTGCGCCTGGTAGATGGAGCCATTGGCCATCCGCGGCGGCGGCTCGATGATGCTGATCTGCTCCTGCTCGCCCACCACGGAAGCGCGCGGCACCTGGGCACATCCGCCCAGGGCCAGGATTGCGATAGCGACAACCGCCATGACCATCTTCATGACCGAAGTCCTCGCCTCCGAGAGAGTAACCGTACCTTTCATGCTTGCTCGCTTCCGGCCATCCAACCAGGGTATGTCATTGACTTGACGATCAGAGCTGGCTCAGGCGAGCCAGCATCTCGTCGCTGGTCTGCACCGCACGGCTGTTGATCTCATAGGCCCGCTGGGTCTGGATCATGCTGACCATCTCCTCCACCACGTTGACGTTGGAGGTTTCCACGTAGCCCTGGAACAGCCGACCGGCGCCGTTCATGCCCGGCATGGTCTCGTTACGCGGTCCGGAAGCCGTGGTTTCGCGATAGAGGTTGCCGCCGATGCTCTCGAGCCCGGTCGCGTTGACGAAAGTGGAGACGGTGATCTGCCCCACTTCCAGCGACTGGCTGACGCCGGGCTGGGTCACCGAGACGATGCCGTCCTCGCCGATGGAGATCGACAGGGCGTTGTCAGGGATGATGATGGCCGGCTCGAGCGGATAGCCGTTGGCGGTGACCATCTGGCCGTTCTCGTTGAGCTGGAAGCTGCCGTCACGGGTATAGGCGGTGTCGCCATCCGGCATCAGCACCTGGAAGAAGCCGTTGCCGTTGATGGCCAGGTCGCGTGAGTTGTCAGTCTGCTCGAGTCCGCCCTGGGTGTGCAGACGCTCGGTCGCCACCGGACGCACGCCGGTACCGACCTGCATGCCCGAGGGCAGGCGGTTCTGGACGTCGTTCTGGGCGCCGGGCTGACGCAGGTTCTGGTACAGCAGATCCTCGAACACCGCCCGCGAGCGCTTGAAGCCATTGGTGCTGACGTTGGCCAGGTTGTTGGAGATGACATCCAGCTTGACCTGCTGGGATTCCAGGCCGGTCTTGGCCGTCCACAGTGACTTGATCATGATTCTTTTTCCTTGACCCTACGGGCCTTCAGCCCGGGATAGAGGGCATCAGCCTTGAATGGAAAGCAGATTATTGGCCCGCTGGGCGTTCTCATCGGCGGTGCTGATCACTTTCATCTGCATTTCGTAGCGCCGGGCTACGTCGATCATGGCGACCATGGCCTCGACCGCGCTGACGTTGCTGCCTTCCAGTGCCCCGCTGGCCACACGCGCCTCATCGTTCGCTTCCAGCGCTGCGACTTCGCCCTCGGCATCGGGCGGCATGCGGAACAGGCCGTCATCGCCACGCACCAGATTCTGCTCGGCCGTAACCAGCTTGAGCCGGCCCACGTCGACCAGGGCGGCGGGATTCTCGCCTTCACCGATGGCACTGAGGGTGCCATCAGCACCCACGGTGACGCTGGAGCCCAGCGGCACGATGATGGGTCCACCGTCGCCGATCACCGGACGCCCGGCCACGGTGACCAGGCCATCGCCATCCACCGAGAGATCGCCGCGACGGGTGTAGGCCTCGGTGCCATCGTCGGCCTGGACGGCAAGCCAGGCGTCGCCTTCCAGCGCCACGTCCAGCTCACGCCCCGTGCGGGTGATGGGGCCGGGGCTGAAGTCGCTGCCCGGGGTGGTGCCGGCCACCGACACACGGGTCGGCAGTTCGCCGTCGCCCTGTACCGGTACGGCGCGCATGGCATGCAGCTGGGCGCGAAAGCCGCTGGTCGAGACGTTGGCCAGGTTGTGGCTGACCACCGACTGCTGGTCCATGCTCTGCTTGGCCCCGCTCATGGCGGTGTAGAGGATGCGATCCATCGGTCAGGCTCCGGCGGCGCTTAGCGCAGGTTGATGGCGGTCTGCAGGAGCTCGTCCTGGGTCTTGATGGTCTGCGAGTTGGCCTGGTAGGCCCGCTGCGCCACGATCATGTCGACCAGTTCGCGCGCCATGTCCACGTTGGAGGTTTCCACGGCGCCGGAGACGATGCCGCCCAGCAGGCCGGTACCCGGTGCGCCGACCAGCTCCTGGCCGGACTCGGCGGAAGCGCGCCAGACGTTGTCACCGGCTGGCGTCAGGCCCTCGGGATTGCGGAAGCTGACCAGGGCGATCTGTCCGGCGGGACGCGACTCCTCGTTGGAGTAGTTGCGCATGATGGTGCCATCTTCGTCGATGGTGATGCCCACCAGGGTGCCGGAGGTATAGCCGTTCTGGGTCAGGCTGCTGACGGTGGAGCTGTTGCCGAACTGAGTGGAGCCGGCGAGGTTGAGGTTGAAGTTGACATCCTCGGCGCCATTGGTGGAATTGAAGGTCAGTGCCTGCTGGCTTCCAGTCAAGCCTGCAATGGCTTGCGTTCGCGCCAAGACTGCCGCATCAAGCTGTGTTTGTGCACTAGCTAACCCAGCAACACCTGTACCTACTCCAGCGTCTCCATCAGCCAGTGCTGTAAAAACGGCATCATAGTCTGCTAGCGTCGGAGTAGCACTCATCAAATCGGCTATTACTTCATTGATGTCTGCCTCTTCTGTGCTACCTGCTCGCGGATTAAGCCTGCCATCAGCTAATGCAGCTTGCAGCTCTGCCCCCATGGCAGGCGGTGCCATCGGGTCAAGTTCATCCTCTAAACCCGCAAGTTCCTCCAGGAAGGAGTTATATGCATCCACCTCAGCCTGTTCACTTTCAACGTTGTCAAAAACCGCTTGGTCAATAACATCGCCAACACCAACCAGTGTTCCATTCGAGTTGAAACGCATCATGAAGTCGTTGTCGGCATCGTAGTTACCGTCAGCCACGACCTTGGCCTGCCAAAGGTTTTCACCCACCTTCTCGTAGTAGACGGTGGTATTTACCGGATTCCCCAGTGAGTCGTAGACGGTGAAGTTATTGGCATAGTGATAGCTGATCTCGGTGCCGCCCACCTCGGCTACGCTGAGGTCGTCGCTAATGTTCTTGCGCGAGTCCAGGTTGAGGACGGTGCTGGTATTGGTCGTCGCACTGGCCTCGAGCTCTTCCGCGGAGACGTTCAGCGGTACCGGCTGGCCGCCCACCTGCACCTGGCCTTGGGCATTCAGGCCATAACCCATGATCTGGAAGCCCTGGGCGTTCACCAGATCGCCGTTGGACTGCATGTTGAGCTGACCGTTGCGCGAGTAGACCACTTCGCCGCTGGTATCCATGTAGCGGAAGAAGCCCTCACCGGCCACCGCCAGGTCGAGGCTGCGGTTGGTGGACTCGATGTTGCCTTCGCTGAAGTTCTGCAGCACGGCAGAGACCCGCGTACCCAGGCCGACCCTGGAGTTGGCGAAGACGTCGGAGAACTGGACGTTGGAGCCCTTGAAACCGACGGTCTGAGAGTTGGCAATGTTGTTGCCGATGGTTCCCAGCTTCTGGGACTGCGAGTTCAGCCCGCTCAGCGCTTGTGAAAAGCTCATTTTTCGTTCCTCTGCCTACCGGCGAATTTTGCCGCTATACGCGGTTCTATTATCTGAAATCAAAGAATCTGCTTGATCTGGTCGAGCCCGACCTGGCCATAGATGGCGCCGAGGTCGAGCTTGACACCACCGTTGTCGTCAGGCGGCGTTACCCCACCGACAATGGCGTAGTTGAGCGTCGTGGCATCCACTGCCTTGTCGCCGCTGGTGGCCTCGATGCGCACGCGATAGGAGCCCGAGGCCGCCGCCTCGCCCTCGCTGGTGCGGCCGTCCCAGGTGAACGAATCCACACCTGCCTTGACCGGACCGATATCGTAGCGGTTGACCACCTGGCCGCTGGCATTGGTGATCACCACGCGCACGTTGTCGGCTGACCGGGGCAGTTCGATACCGAACGGCGTGGTATGCAGCTCGCCGTCCTCGTCGTGCTCGAGCAGCACGCGGTCACCCGGCACCAGCACGCCCTGGCCGATCAGGCCGGCGGCCTGCAGGCTCTGGCCGGCGTTCATCTGGTCGTTGATGCCCTTGAGCGTCTTGTTGAGATCCTCGATGCCGCTGACGGTATTGATCTGCGCCAGCTGCGTTGTCATCTCATGGTTGTCCATGGGATTGAGCGGATCCTGATGCTGCATCTGGGCGATCAGCAGGGTCATGAAATTGTTGCGCAGCTCGGTGGACTGGCTGGCATCGCGAGCCGAAGGGCCACCCTGGTTCATGCGCGTGACGACATTGGCATCGATGGTATTGGACATGGCTATCAACCCTCACCCAGCGTCAGCGTCTTGAGCATCATCTGCTTGCTGGTATTCATGACTTCGACGTTGGCCTGGTAGGAGCGTGACGCCGAGATCATGTTGACCATTTCATGCACCGGCTCGACGTTGGGCATGGCAACGTAGCCCTCCTCGTTGGCCAGCGGATGCTCGGGGCGATACTCCATGCGCAGCGGAGAAGGGTCCTCCACCACTTCGCGCACACCGACACCACCGATGCCCTGCCTGCCCTGCAGGCGCGACTCGAACATGACCTGCTTGGCGCGGTAGGCCTCGCCGTCGGGACCGGCCACGCTGTCGGCATTGGCCAGGTTGCTGGCCGTGACGTTCATGCGCTGCGACTGGGCGCTCATGGCCGAGCCGGCGATATCGAACACGGAAAACATCGACATGATAAGATCTCTCTCGTCTGATCCGGCTGGTTATTCCGGCTGCATGGCGCTCTTCAGCCCCTGGATGCGGCTGTTCATGATGGTCAGTGCGGCCTGGTAGCGCACCGCGTTGTCGGCGAACTGGGTACGCTCGCGGTCCATGTCCACGGTATTGCCATCCAGGCTGGGCTGGTCGGGCACCCGGTAGAGCAGGTCCTGCCTTGGCGCTGCCATGGCCTGCCCCGCCAGATGACGCTCGGAGGTACGTGCCATGGCAAGCCCGCTGCCTGCCGGCCGGCCCTGCTCGACTGCCTTCTTGAGCTCACTGGCGAAGTCGATGTCACGCGCCTTGTAGTTCGGCGTATCGGCGTTGGCAATGTTGCTGGCCAGCACCTGGTGGCGCTGCTGGCGCAAACCCAGCGCCTGCTGGTGGTAACTAAAGGCGGCCTCGAGCTGGTCGATCATGCCGGCACTCCCCTGCGATCCCGGGTGGAAAACATGCGGAACTTCTTGAGGTTGAAGAGTAACGACACCGCTGTCATTCCAATGGTCCAAACAGGCCCCTTTTCCTCGCTCATTTCCACTCTTTCAGTCCACCGCCCCCCGCTAGAATCCAGCCATCACCCCCATGCCGGACGGTCTGCCCAATGCGCCTGCCCCGCCCCACCCTGCTGGTTTCGCTGCTTCTGGCCGGCCTGCTGTCGCTGACGTCAGCCACGGCCGACGACAGCGAGCTGCTGCAAGCCGTGCATGGCTTCCTGCATGAGCAGGCCAGCGCCATGGGCGATGAACTGGTCATCGAACTGCATCCTCCTTCTGCCAGGCTGCCGACCTGCGAGGCGCCCGAGCCGTTTCTCACGCGAGCAGGCGAAGTGCCCCTCGGCCGGGTTTCCGTGGGCGTTCGCTGTGGCCAGGATGGGCGCCAGGTGCGCTACCTGCAGGCCGTTATCGGCGTCATCGGCGAATACCCGGTGCTGTCCGAACCGCTCTCGGCAGGACAGACAGTGCGACGCGAGCATCTGGTCATGCAGTCGGGAAACCTGGCCGACCTGCCCAATCGGGCGCTACTCGAGGTCGAGGAGGTCGTGGGCCAGGTAGCGACACGGGCGCTCAACCCCGGGCAGCCGTTGCTCGAGCACCAGTTCCGCAGCCTGCCCCTGGTGGAAAGAAACCAGCGGGTCACGATCGAAGCCAGGGGACGAGGCTTTCGCATTGCCCGCGAGGGCCAGGCGCTGGAGCCCGGCGCCCTGGGCGATCGCATCCGCGTACGCCTGGACAACCGTGAGGTGATGACCGCAGAGGTGGTCGACAAGGGCGTCCTTGTCGTAGACTTCTGACAACGACTCCGATGACAATGCCCCTGCACACCGAACGAATGCGCTCTGCCGTCACATCCGCAAGCCGCGTGGAAACTCCTGGCGCAAAACGAGGCCTAAAGTTTTTCCACGCGCTGCCGATAGCAGGTAAAAGCATTCGGTCATGAGGCGACTAACGTGAAGATCAACAGCCAGAACCCCTTGACTCGCCCGCCCCAGGCGACTCAGCGCGAAGAGGCCCAGCCGGTCAAGGGTGCCACGCCTTCGGGAAAACAGGATTCCGGCCCTTCGGCCGCGACCCACTTGAGCCACAAGGCCGCCGACGCATCGCGCGACATCGACATGGCGCGGGTCGAAGAGATTCGCGAAGCCATTCGTGAAGGCCGCCTGGAAATTCGCGCCGAGCGTGTTGCCGACTCCCTGATCGAGTCGCTGGCTGCGGAGAGCCGTGAATCATGAGCCTGGCCAGGCTTCTTCGTGAACAGCAGCAGCGCCTGGACGGCATACTCGACCTGCTTCGGCAGGAGCGCACGCTGCTTTCCAGCGCCGAGATCGACAGCGAACGGCTTGCCGATCTCGCCAAGGGAAAGCAGGAACTGCTGGCGAAACTGGAAGCCAGCGAAACCCTGCGCCAGGGGGTGCAGCGCCGACTTGGCTATGCCGACGGCGCTTCCGGTGCACGCCAGGCTGCAGCCGATGCCGGCTGTGAGGCAGAATGGGCTCACACCCTCGAGCTGACCCGGGAGGCCCAGCGTCTCAATACACTCAACGGTGAACTGGTCGGCCTGCGCATGGAGCAGAACACGAGGCTGCTCGACTTCATTCACCAGGCTGCCGAAAAAACCGTCTACCGCGCTAGCGGTCAAGTGGCGGCGCAGCCGGGCCGCATCAACGCCTCCGTCTGATCATCCGGGGCTCAGAGCGACGCCTGATGCACAGCCCCATGCATCGCCCCCTTCTTGGCCCACTTCTTGTGACTTGCACGATTTCAGCCTCGGCACTCGACTTGCCGGGGCTGCCACTGTGATCTGCTACCACAGGCTGTCGACCAGGTCTTCATCCGAGGCCGCGATGACTACGGTATTGCGCCCTGCTGCCTTGGCCTGATAGCTCGCCTGGTCGGCACGAGCCAGCACGGGCTCGATCGAATCATCTCCCTCCTGAAGCGCCGTGACGCCCATGCTCAGGGTGATGCTGTAGACCTTGCCTGCACTGCTCACCGTCACTTCGGATACGGCACGACGCAGGGACTCGGCGATCTCGCCAGCCTGTTTGAGCGTGCAGCTGGGCAACAGGACGGCGAATTCATCCCCGCCCTGACGAGCCACGTGGTCGCTGCGGCGCACTTCCCAGGCCACGACCTGCGCAACACGCCTCAGCATCTCGTCACCCATGGCATGCCCGCCTTCGTCGTTGATCGGCTTGAAGTGATCGAGGTCGAACAGGATCAGCACGGAAGGAGTGCCGGTCTTGGCGTATTCGGCCAGCGCTTCCTCGAGACGTCGCTCGAAACCACGCCGATTCAGCAGGCCTGTCAACGGGTCGTGCTCGGCCTCCCAACGCTGCAACGCTTCCTGCTGGCGCCGCTCGGTGATGTCCTTGACCATGCCGACGAAGCCCAGCGGCTGGTCGTTGCCCTTCACCTGGCTGGCATGCACCTCGACCCACAGGGTAACCCCGTCCGGACGCAGGAAACGCAACTGACGGACAAAGTCGCTCCCGGTGGCAAGGGTATGGCGCCACATGTCCTGGGTGCCCTCCCTGTCGTCGGGGTGGATCCGCTCCCACCAGTCACGCGCGGTAGTCATCACATCGAACCCGAGCAGCTCCAACAGCGACGGATTCAGGTAATTCACGTGCCCCTTGAGGTCTGCCACGAACATGCCAAGAGGGGTAGAGCCGAGCACGGCATCGAGGAAAGCCTGGCGATCACGCAGGTTTTCCAGTGCCGTCAGCCTTTCGCGCTCAAGCCGGTTGAAACTGCTGGCGACCTGACTCAGCTCCTGCATGCTGGTGGAGAGCTCGAGGTAGCGCCGCTTTCCAGCGCCAACCTGAGCGATCTGCCGCTCGAGCCGATGCAGGGGCTTCAGCAGGCGCTGAACCAGCCAGCGCATGGTAACCAGCAGCAACATGGCAAGCACCAGCCATGCCCACCAGAGCCTGATCAGGAAATCGCCCAGCGGCTCCTGCACCTGCGCCTGGGGCAGCGCCACCTTGACGACCCAGTCTGCCGGCCAGATCTGACGATAGGCCATCAGAGCCGGGGTATCGCCGGCACCGTTGGCAACGGTCTCCCCCTCCCAGCCGAGCAATGCCAGCTCGAGAGCCTCGGAGTCGTCGAAGGAATCGACCCCTGACACCCTTGGATAACGACGCGGATGAAAGAGCAGTTCGCCGCCCGCCGTAAGCACCGACACGTAACCATTTTCGCCCAGCCGAATCGCTTCCAGGCGTCGGAACATGCCGCCATGACTCAGGTTGACCATGCCGCCGACGATCCCTGCAAAACTGCCTTGCTCGTCGAATCTCGGCACCAGCATCAGCACCAGGGAGTCGCCGCTGACCCTACCGGTGAATGGGCGGCTCACATATGGCCACGGGGAGTGGCGAACCCTATTGAAATACTCGGTTTCCGCGGTCTCGAGCCCGGCACGCCCCGGAATTTCTGGTAAGTCCGCCATGACGCGACCATCGGCCTCGGTGACCATCAGGCCTTCGAACCACTCCAGCAGGACCTGATGGCTCGCCAGCCGCTCCGACAACTCCTCCGGCTCCACCCCCCTGAGCGAGCGCTCCAGCCGCTCCAACGCACGCAGCCTGCGGTCAACCTGCTCGGTGAGGTCATTGGCGATCAATTGGGACTCGTAGCGCAGGTGGGCCAGGTTGGCTTCATCGACGAGATCCTTGCCGAACTGCCAGGCCAGCATCAGTACGGCGCCGACTGTCACCAGCCAGGTCATCACCAACCCGGTCAGCAGGCGCCCCTGTAGCGAGAAAAACGAGCGGGCAAGGGACCCGATACGCGTCGTCACGTGAAAGCATGTCCTTCAAGTCAAGGTTGGCTGGTCGCCTGTCAATAAAGTGACAAGCCTCGACGCCTTCCCTTGGCAGCCCTGCCCCGGCAGCAGCGGTCAGTACTGTTATCGGCACGACTTAAGCGAACTTGAGCTCTGCAAGTGCATCCAATATCTTACGCTGCCAAACTCCGTCCCTCTCAACGAAACCGCTTGTTTCCCTCAAGTTCAGCAAACTGAGGACGATAATCTCCCTTAGCCCTCTCAATCATGAAATAGACAAAGCTCACAGATGACCCAATCCGGTAACCGCCCTCCGAGCAAGCAGGTTCACATGCTTGCCCAGCACCCTGCTCGGCTCGTCCAGCATGCCTTTGAGCAGAGCCAGACCGGCATGGTCCTGACCGATGCCGAAGGCAGGATCGTGCTGGTCAACGATGCCTTCTGCCGTATTGCCGGCAGCGACCGCGGCGAGACAACCGGTTGGGCGATCGAGCACTTCTTCGTGTCCCTTAGCCCTCCTTCCAGGCTGCCCACCTCCATGGATCGGGCGACGGGCGAGCCGCGTTCCTGGCAGCAGGAGGTGTTGTGCCGCCAGAGCAATGGCGAGTCGGTACCTGTCCTGATGTCAGTGGATGCGCTGCTCGACGATCAGCATGTCGTGCATCACCTGCTGTATTCCTTCGTCCGGCTCAGTGCCTCGGCTGGGGAACTGCCGAATGACCGACACTGGATTCACATCGATTCCATGACCGGCCTGCCCAACTGGCTGCTGTTGAGGGATCGACTCAGCCATGCCTTGGCCCAGGCCGAGCGCGCGGACACCACGTTGGCCATGCTGTTCATCGACATCGACCGCTTCAAGGCGATCAACGATGCCGTTGGCCACCTCGAGGGGGACCGCATGCTGGGGGAAATCGCCAGGCGACTGCAACAGGAAGTACGCAGCAAGGACACCCTGGCTCGGCTTGGCAGCGACCAGTTCGTGGTTCTTCTGGAGAAAGACGGTACCGCCGAGGCCGCCCAGGCCGTGGCCGAACGGCTACAGGAAGCCCTGGAGCCGCCGTTCACTTCCGGCGACCGCTACCTGCTGGTGACGGCATCGGTCGGCGCAGCTCTCTACCCAGGCGACGCCGAGGACGAGGAAACGCTGATCGCAGCGGCACGAAGCGCCATGTTCACTGCGCGCAAGAAAGGGCCCGGTCGCCTGGCCTTCGTCGACCACCGCCTGACCTCACGGCTCAAGGAGAAACACCGGCTCGAGGGCTTGCTCACTGAAGCCATCCATATGCCGGATCGTCATTTCGTGCTGCATTACCAGCCCGAGTTCGACCGCCATACGCTGCAATGCACCGGGCTGGAAGCTTCTCTGCGTTGGAAGCACCCCGATCGCTGGCAGCACCCCCCCTACCACTATCTCGAGAGTGTCGCGCGCCTGGGGCTAGGCGTACGGCTCAACCGCTGGATGATCCAGACGGCCATCGCAGCCCATCGCCAATGGGGAACGGACCACTCCCCCTTGGGAAAGCTTGCGGTCTCGATCCAGCTATGTGAAGCCCATCTGGCACACGACACCTACGACCACCGACCGCTGGACCATTTCCTGCAGCATCAGGATACGTCGACTTTCGAATGGCTGGCATTGAAGGTACCTGCGCAGTGCCTGGGCAGCGACCTGGAAATGGCCAACCATATGCTCAAGCGACTCGAGCAGCTCGGCATTCGCCTCGCCGTCGGCGAACTCGGTAGTGACCCGGTGGATCTCGCCTGGCTGTCTCGCCTGCCCTTCCGCAAAGGCACCATCGATGCCCACCTGACCACGGCGTATCGCGATGGGCTGCGCCTGGTAGAGGCCTCTTGCCGCATGCTCAATGCGCTGGACATCGAGCCGGTGATCACCGGCATCGACGACGAAGCCGTGGCCACCTTGCTGGAATCCACCTCTTGCCGCCTGGTACAGGGCAACCTCTACTGCCCGGCCATGTCGGCAGATGCAGTAGCCCAGTGGCTTGACGAGCACCCACCCCTCACCGACGAGACCTGACCCCGTGCCGATTCACGCCTCGTTGCCACGGGCCAGGTCGAGCTGATCGGGATACCGCGGAGGATAGGCCTCGAGATAAGCCTGGCTGACTCGCAACACACGCGCATCGTCATGCTTGCCGCCCGCCAGTTGGAAGCCGACGGGCAGGCCATCCGGCGTGAAACCGCAGGGAACCGAGGAAGCCGGCTGCTGGCTGAGGTTGAACGGATACGAGAAAGGCGCCCACTCTTCCCAGTCACGCATGCCGCTGCCCGGCGGCACGTCATGGTTGAGTGCAAACGGTCGCACCGCCACCGAGGGCGTCATCACCAAGTGATAGCGCTGGTTGAAGTGCTCCAGGCTCTCCGTCAGCCGCGCCCTGTCCCTGAGGGCGTAGAACATGTCCAGCGCGGTCAATTGCTCCGCGCGCTTTGCATCCGCCACCAGGCCGGCGTCGAGCAACCGGCGCTGGCGTTCGCTGTGTTCGCGGTAAACCGCCAGTGATGCGGTAAACCAGAGCGTATTGAAGATGCGGATAGGAGACTCGAAGCCCGGATCGACTTCTTCCACCTCGGCGCCGAGCGACTCCAGCCGCTTCGCGGCCTCGCGCACACACTCGGCCACCGCCGGGTCCACCCTGGCATAGCCCAGGGTGGGAGAAAAGGCGATACGCATGCCCTGGACGCCGCTGCCAAGCTCCTCCCCCCAACTCTCCGGCTGCCCGCGAAGCGCATAGGGGTCGCGATAATCGTAGCGACCGATGACGTTGAGCATGAGCGCCGCGTCTGACACGGTGCGGGTCAATGGCCCCAGGTGCGACAGCGTGGGCTCCTCGGATCGCGGCCACTCCGGCACCCAGCCGAAGGTGGGCTTGAACCCGAACACGCCGCAGAAGGAAGCGGGAATGCGTATCGAGCCCCCCGAGTCACCGCCCTGGTGCAGAACCCCCATGTTGAGCGCCGCCGCCACGGCGGCCCCGCCAGACGACCCCCCCGGCGTGAGCCGTGTATCCCAAGGATTGGCCGTGGCCCCGAAAACGCGATTGTCGGTGATGGCCTTCCAGCCGAATTCCGGCGTATTGGTCTTGCCCAGGATGACTGCACCTGCCTCGCGCAGTCTGCGCGCTGGTGGCGCATCCTGCTCGCAGGGAGCATCCGACACCGTGAGCGAGCCCTTGCGCGCGGGCAAGCCGACGGATTCGGTCAGATCCTTGAGCGAGACAGGGATTCCATCGAGCGGGCTGAGCGGGCGCCCCTCCCGCCAGCGCTGGGTCGATGCCGCAGCGGCGGCATTCGCACCTTCTCTGTCGACGATGACATAGGCATTGACGGTGCCGTTGAAGCGATCGATTCTCTCCAGGGCCGCTGCCGTCGCCTCCTCGGGCGAAGCCTGGCCGCTTGCGAAGAGCCGGCGAAGCTGATCTGCATCCATGGCGCCAAGGTCGGTGCTGCTCACTAGAACCTCCGTTTTCCAAGCGAACCCCTACAGTGTGGAAAAACCAGCGCAAAAGGCCAAATCCGGGTGTGCAATCTGAGATAGCGCAAAGGCCGGGATTCAGCGACGCCGGTCGCGGCCAGCCAACCAGCTACCCGCTGCCACACCAACCCACGCTCCCATGGCTGCCAATACGGACGGTTATTGCGAGAGACCGGCAGGGGCTTCGTCTCCAACGTCGTCGTGTCATGACAAGGTGGCCCAGCGAAACGCAGCGGTTTTGTGTTCAGCGGCCTCCAGAGACTAAGCTCGTTTAGCGGGCATGGGCTTTGCCAAGAGGAATGTCGTCATGAATAAAGCCCTGGTTGCTACTGCCTGCGCCATTGGGGTCGGCGCTGGCGTTCATTTGCTCAGCAGCACAACGGAGGAAGCCGTTGCAGTGGACCCTGGAGGGCTGACGCCAGATCAGCAGCGCTACTGTGACAGGGTCGACCAGTGGTACAGGGAAGAAATGCTGGATGTGGAACCGAAATGGCGCCATGGCCACCCCGACGAACGCGGCACTTATGCCGAATGGTGCACCGACATGTAGACCATCCCGCCTGGAGCAAGGTCGCTCGGATGAGCCCACCGTGTCACGGCTTAACTGACTGATAGCAGGGACCCAGTGGGTGCGCAACTAGGGAAGCGAGGGCCATCCGTGGCCGCAGTGCGTCCTTGCCGTGGCGCCGTGGGGGGTGCCCTCCCTGGGATTCTGCAGGGGATTGATCAGCGTTTCCTTACGCGTCAGCGCCACACTTCAAAAGTAGCAGACGAAGCGAGACCGCGTTTTTATCCATGTTATGGCCACTTGTAAGCGATCAACCTCACCACTTGTAAGATATCGCCTACACGTAGCGCACGACATCACGTTAACCCAGGCATCGCCGGTCCCAGGGAGCCACCTGCCGCCCTGGCCCTGCGCTTCCGCCTGGCGCACGAAAAAGCCGCTTGGCGCGATGCGCTAAGCGGCTGATTCATCATGTCTTGTTGGTGGAGCCTAGCGGGATCGAACCGCTGACCTCAACACTGCCAGTGTTGCGCTCTCCCAGCTGAGCTAAGGCCCCACAGGTTCCCGCCAGGCGAGAACGAGGCGAATCTTACCTATCGCATACGGGCTCGTCAACACCTGTACGCAAGGAGTCCCTGCGTTGAGAATAATGGGGTATCCGTATGCTCGTTCAATTTCCCTTACGTGGCGAGTATGGCAAGCTTGCCCCAGAACTCCCCCGAGTTCAGCGAGGATCGCGGAATCCGTTTCAAGCTTCGTGGGGCGAGCATTCGCCACCGCCAGCTTACGTAATGACGAGGATGTCAGCCTTGATCAAGGTGCTTATAGTCGATGACCACCATCTGGTTCGAACCAGCATCGCCCGCCTGCTGGAAAATGAAGAGGACATCGAGGTAGCGGGCGAAGCCGCCAGTGGCGAGGAAGCCATCACCCTATGCCGCAAGCTGGAGCCCGATGTTGTGCTGATGGACTTGCGTATGCCGGGCATCGGCGGGTTGGAAGCCACACGCAAGATCATGCGCAACAGCACCGACGTGCGCATACTGGCACTGACCGGCTTCATGGAAGACAACTTCGCCCAGCGCATGCTAGAGGCGGGCGCCGGCGGCTTCATCAGCAAGGATACCCAGGTCGTGGACATGGTCGAGGCCATTCGCAGCGTCTTCGCCGGGCACCGCTACATCAGCCCCGATATCGCCCAGCGCCTGGTGCTGTCCAAGTTCGACTCGGAGGAGAACCCCTTCGACCAGCTTTCCCAGCGCGAGCTGCAGGTCGCCATGATGATCGTCAACTGCCAACGTGTCTCTGAAATCTCGGATCGCCTGTTCCTCAGCCCCAAGACCGTCAATACCTATCGCTACCGCATCTTCGAGAAGCTTGGCGTGCAGACTGACGTGGAGTTGACACACCTGGGGCTGAAGCACGGCCTGGTCGAAGGGTTCGACACCACCAGCTGAATGGGCGTTTCTGGTAATCTGTAGCTCCATGCCAGACAGCCAGCGCACATGACCTTCGATTCAAGGCAGTTCCTCGCCAACCTGACCCAGTCCCCGGGCATCTACCGTATGCTGGATGAACGCGGCGACACGCTCTACGTGGGCAAGGCAAAGCGTCTCAAGGCCAGGCTGGGCAGCTACTTCCGCGGTGCGCTCAACGCCAAGACCCAGGCCATGGTGTCGCGCATCGCGGATGTCCAGGTCACGGTGACACGCAGCGAGATCGAGGCACTGCTGCTCGAGCAGACGCTGATCAAGGAGCTGCGGCCGCCCTACAACATCCTGCTGCGTGACGACAAGTCATACCCTTTCGTCTTCGTCAGCGATCGCCACCCTTACCCCGCACTCGAGTACAAGCGTGCCCGCAAGCGCCACGGGGACGGCCGCTACCTGGGCCCCTACCCTAGCAGCGGCGCAGTGAGGGAAAGCCTGTCGCTGGTACAGAAGATCTTTCGTATTCGCAACTGCGAGGATAGCGTCTTCTCCCATCGCACCCGCCCCTGCCTGCAGTATCAGATTCAGCGCTGCAGTGCGCCCTGCGTGGGCTATATCAGCGAAGAGGATTACCGCCGCGACCTCGAGCATGCGGTGATGTGTCTGGAGGGGCGCAGCGAGCAGGTCACCCAGGAGCTGACCGAGGCCATGGAATTGGCCAGTCGCAACCTCGCCTTCGAGGATGCCGCCCGCCTGCGCGACCAGATCCAGCACCTAAGGCAACTGCAGCAGCGCCAGTTCGTTGACACCGAGGGCGGCGATGCCGATGTCTTTGCCCTGGCGGAGGGTGAAGGCGCACTGTGCATCTCCGTGCTGGCCGTGCGTCAGGGTCGGCTGCTGGGCGCTCGTCACCATGCGCCGGGCAACGGCCTGGGCCTGGATGCCGCCGAGCTGCTGGGTGAGTTCGTCAGTCAGTTCTACCTGGGCCAGGGGCGAGAAGTCCCGCGTGAGGTGATCACCAGCCTGCCGCTGCCCGACAGCGAGATCCTGGAAAGCGCCCTGGCCAGTCGCGCCGGACGACGCATACGCGTGACGCACAGCGTGCGCGGCCATCGCAGCCAGTGGCTCGAGCTGGCCAGGACCAACGCCGAACAGCAGCTGTCCAGCCGCCTGGCAAGCCAGGGAGAGCTCGATCGCCGTTTCAAGGCCTTGCAGGAAGCCCTGGATCTCGACGCGCCCCCCGAACGCATCGAGTGCTTCGATATCAGCCACAGCCATGGCGAGGCAACCGTCGCTTCTTGCGTGGTGTTTGATCGTAACGGGCCACGCAAGTCGGACTATCGGCGCTTCAATATCGAGGGCGTGGCAGCGGGTGACGACTATGGCGCCATGCGCCAGGCCCTTGGCCGGCGATTCCGGCGCCTGGTGGAAGGCGAGGGTATGGCGCCTGACGTTCTGCTGCTGGACGGCGGCAAGGGTCAGCTCAACCTGGCTCACGACGTACTGGACGAGATGGGCCTCGGCCAGATCAGGATGCTGGGCGTGGCCAAGGGCAGCACGCGCAAGGCAGGCCTGGAAACCCTGTTCAT
Source organism: Billgrantia kenyensis (assembly GCF_013697085.1). Taxonomy (GTDB): domain Bacteria; phylum Pseudomonadota; class Gammaproteobacteria; order Pseudomonadales; family Halomonadaceae; genus Halomonas; species Halomonas kenyensis. The sequence continues at coordinate 71,176 of NZ_JACEFT010000012.1, read as the reverse complement.
TGAAACCATCGACAATACCCTCGACCTACCCGCCTCTTCGCCGGCCCTGCACTTGATCCAGCACGTGCGCGACGAAGCCCACCGCTTCGCGATTACCGGCCACCGCAACCGTCGCGACAAGGCGCGCCGCAGCTCTGCCCTGGAAGGCATCGCCGGGATCGGCCCCAAGCGACGTCGTGAGCTGCTGCGATTCTTCGGCGGCCTGCAGGGTGTCAGGCAAGCCAGCCGCGAGGAGCTTGCCCGCGTTCCCGGCATCAGCGCCGCGCTTGCGGACACGATTCATCGTTCGCTGCATGGATGACAGGACGCGGTACAGATAGAATGGGGCCAGATTTTGCCTGGCCATCGAATGTATCATTGGCCAGCAAACTCACCCCCCGGCTGCTTTGATCTCTGGCAAGGACTTCGTGTCAATGAACATCCCCAACATCCTGACGCTGGCAAGAATCGCCTTCATCCCGCTGCTGGTGGTGTTCTTCTACCTCCCCTACTCCTGGAGCATGCCGGTGGCGGCCGGCCTGTTCGCGCTCGCCGCCGTGACCGACTGGCTCGATGGCTACCTGGCTCGTCGCTGGGATCAATCCACCCCCTTCGGCGCGTTTCTCGACCCCGTGGCCGACAAGCTGATGGTCGCCGTGGCTCTTGCCCTGCTCATCGAGCGCTTCGACAGCATCTGGCTGACCCTGCCTGCCCTGGTGATCATCGGCCGAGAGATCGTGATCTCGGCTCTGCGCGAATGGATGGCCGAAATGGGCAAGCGCGGCAGCGTCGCGGTCTCCTGGCTGGGCAAGGTCAAGACGACCCTGCAGATGATTGCCCTGCTGCTGCTGCTGGCTTTCGCGCCGGGAACCCAGCTCTCCCTGCTCGGTGTCGTCACCCTTCATGCCGCCGCCATCATGACCCTGTGGTCGATGGTCATGTACCTGCGCGCGGCCTGGCCCCACCTGAGTCGCGCCATGTAATCGGCGCCCCTCTGACACCAACAAGTGATTGACATCAGCGAGCTTCTCCGTATAATTCGCACTCGAGTCAAGCGGGAATAGCTCAGTGGTAGAGCATCGCCTTGCCAAGGCGAGGGTCGGGAGTTCGAATCTCCTTTCCCGCTCCAATCTCTTGCGGGTCAAGCTCCAGGAGAGGCGGTATCGAGAAGGTCATGAGCCGGTTTGCCGGTGCGATCGATCTCTTCCCCGTTACAACGACTCATTGAGGCTGGATGGCAGAGTGGTTATGCAGCGGACTGCAACTCCGTGTACGCCGGTTCGATTCCGACTCCAGCCTCCACTCCTTACTCCGTTCAGCTGCCTGCTCGAAACCGTGCCGCCCGGATGGCGAAATTGGTAGACGCAAGAGACTTAAAATCTCTCGGTGGCAACACCGTGCCGGTTCGAGCCCGGCTCCGGGCACCAGGCTCTTCGTTATCCCACACCCCTTCCTATCCAGCCGGACTTCTTTGCGGCATGCTGTCTGACGCAACAGGCTTCAGCGAGACTGCGCATGGCCCCAAGCACACCGGCTCGTAGCGAACATGATGTACTGGTCATCGGCGGAGGCGTCGCCGGACTGACACTTGCCCTGCATGTCGCCGACAGGCGTCGAGTCACCCTGATACGCCCCGCCAGCGACGATCAGGGCGCCAGCCGCTGGGCCCAGGGCGGCATCGCCGCGGTACTCTCTCCCCACGACAATTTCGATGCCCATGTGGAGGACACGCTCGTCGCCGGTGACGGGTTGTGCGACGGGCGAGCCGTGCGCTTCACCGTGGAGCAGGGGCCAGCAGCGATCGAGTGGCTGCTCTCCCTCGGGGTTCCCTTCACCCGCGACGAGAGCCCCGGCGCCAGCTACCCCTACCACCTGACCCGCGAGGGCGGACATGGTGCTCGCCGCATCATTCATGCCGAGGATGCCACCGGCCTTGCCGTGCTGGATACCCTCCAGCAGCATGTCCAGGCACATCCGTCCATTACGATCCGCGACGACCTGGTTGCCATCGGCCTGCTGGCCGACAGCCGGAACCACTGCCGTGGCGCGCGCTGCCTGGATGATCAAGGCCACCTGCACGAGATGGTGGCAGGCGACACGGTGCTGGCTACCGGCGGCGCCAGCGGCATCTACCGGCATACCACCAGCCCTCATCCGGCCAGCGGCGAAGGCATGATGATGGCCGCCGAACTGGGTGCAGAGCTGATGAACCTGGAATTCCAGCAGTTCCACCCGACCTGCCTTTACGACCCAGAAGGTCCGCCGTTTCTAGTCAGCGAGGCAGTGCGCGGCGAAGGCGGCCGGCTGTTCAGCACCGACGGGCGCCGTTTCATGCCGGACCTCGACTCCCGCGCAGAATTGGCCCCCCGGGACATCGTCGCTCGCGCCATCGATGCCGAGATGCAGCGTACGGGCTCCCCGCACGTGTGGCTTGACCTGACGCACCTGGGCGATACGGCGATTCGACACCACTTTCCCACGATCCACGCCCACTGCCTCGGTCGCGGGCTGGACATCACCCGGCAGCCGATACCCGTCGTGCCCGCGGCCCACTACAGCTGTGGCGGCATTGCTACCGATCTTGACGGCAGCACCAGCGTGCCGGACCTGCATGCCATTGGCGAGGTGGCCTATACCGGCCTGCATGGCGCCAACCGCATGGCCAGTAATTCACTGCTGGAATGCCTGGTCTATGCGCGCAGCTGCGCAGCCAATCTGCGACACCGTCATCCTTCTTTCACGGCCCCACTGACAGCCGCTGCCGGTGGCAACGCCCAGGTCGACGCCCAACGTATCGACAGCTGGCGAACCGCCATGCGCGACATCATGAGCCGACATGTGGCGATCGTACGCCGCGACTCGGGGCTCGATACGGCGGCCAGGGAATTGGCGGAATTGGATAGCAACGTGAGCAGTGCACTCGAGGATGCAGCGCCTGCGGTGAAGCTGGCGAGCCTGCGGCATGCCGTGCGCCTGTCACGCCTGACAGTCATGGCAGCACGCATGCGCCGAGAATCGCGTGGCCTGCACTTCAACCCGGACTGCCCAGGTCAGGCGCCTGCCGCCCTGCCCTCCCGGCTCCGGCTCTCAGATCTGCCACGCTTCGACTGAAGCGACACACCTGGCCCCCTCAGCGAACCAGAGCCCGCCGTAGCTGGCGCAACGCCGAAGCCGGCGCGCTATCGGGCCACAGCCATGTGGTGCGCCCGTCTATCTCCAGCGCAATCAGCCAGGGGCCCAGATAGGTGCAGCCTGGCCTGACCGGCACGGCCTCGTCAGCCGACTCGGGTCGCCATGACCAGGACCACCCACCTTGTGGCTCAGGCAGCATGTGCAGTTCGCCACGCGCCTGCCCGCGCCACAGCCATCCACCCAGCAGCAAAAGCCACGCCACTGCCGGCACCGCCAGCCAACCCGGACCATGAATCAGGACGACGGTGGTCACCGCCAGGGCCAGCAGCCACTGGCAACACCAAGCCAGCCTAGATGGGACGATGGGAATCGTTGTCGGGGTTCTCGGCATGTTGCTGAATGAGAGTGACGATACGTTCGAACTGAGGGGCGGGAGGCTCGCGCTGCATCAACCAGCCGAACAGATCCTGATCCTCGCCCTCGATCAGTGCGCGATAGGCTGCCTGATCCTCGGCGCCAAGCTGGTCGTAGCAGTGCTCGAGAAAGGGAATCAGCAGCAGGTCGAGTTCCCACATCCCGCGCCGAGAGTGCCAGTAGAGCCGCTTGCGCAGGGCGGCGGCATCGGGGGTATTCGCTTCGCTCAACGTTGGCCTCGGTGACAAGAATGACTGGGCTGCCCAGTATACCGGACTCCTGGAAATGAAGCAGTGCTTGGAGCAGGTTTGCGACTTTTCCTTGACCATGGTCGTAGTGCGTTGTTTTATCACGATTTGAGCAGTATGCTGACGGAAGAATAAGAATGCCGCCCCGGTCCCACCGGACCGGGAATCGCCTGGAGATGACCCGATGACCAAATCCGAATTGATCGAACAGATCGCCATGCGTCAGCCTGAGCTTTCGGTCAAGGAAGTCGAATCCGCGGTTCGCCTGATCCTTGATGACATCACCGACACCCTGGCCGAGGGGGGGCGGGTCGAAATCAGGGGGTTCGGCAGCTTTTCCTTGCACTATCGGGAGCCGCGGGTAGGGCGCAATCCCAAGACCGGCGAGCCGGTCGCACTGGAGGGCAAATTCGTGCCACACTTCAAGCCTGGGAAGGAGCTTCGCGAGCAGGTCAATGCCAGCCGCGCCCTCGGCTATTAATATCATCGTCATTCACAAGGGATAGACTCATGCGTTGGCTAAAAGGCCTCATCCTGGCCATTATCCTGCTGGCGGTACTGCTGGTCGGCATCCTGTTCGCCGTCAACAACCAGCAGACGGTACCGCTCAACCTGATCTGGCTGGAGTTGCCGTCGGTTTCGCTCTCGGTGTGGCTGCTGGCCGCCCTGGTGTGCGGTGTCGTGCTGGGCATGCTGGCAATGACAGGCGTATGGCTGAGGCTACGCACTGCGCTATCCCGAGCCCAACGCTTGAACCGCCAGCAGCGCAAGGAACTCGACCGCCTGCGCGTTCAGGAGCTCAAGGAATTGCCGTAAATGCCCGATACCCTGCTGCTTGTCCTGCTGATGGCCGCCGTTGCCATCGGCTGGTGGCTAGGCCGACGCGAGCGACAGGGTAAGCGCGATTCTGCGTCACCGAATACGCTCTCGCGAGATTATTTCGTCGGCCTCAACTATCTGCTCAACGAGCAACCCGACCGCGCCATCGAAACGTTCGTCAGTGCCCTCGAGGTCAACAGCGAAACGGTCGACACCCATATCACCCTGGGCAACCTCTTCCGTACGCGCGGCGAAGCCGACCGCGCCGTAAAGATTCACCAGAACCTGCTCGCTCGCCCCACCCTGACCGCCTTGCAGAGCGATCAAGTTCAGCTGGAGCTGGCCCGCGACTTTTTCCACCTGGGGCTGTTCGACCGCAGCGAAAGACTGCTTCAGCAGCTGGTGCGGGAATCCAGCCACGATGACATTCGCCATGCTGCCAAGCGTCTGCTGGCCGACCTCTTCGACCGCGAAGGGGAGTGGCAGGCGGCCTTTGAAGTGGCCTACCCGAGCCTGATTCGCCAGCACGACGACATTCGCCGCGCTGCGGCCCACTGGCTCTGCGAGCTGGCCGATCAGGAGCGCCACTCGGCCAGTCCGGGGCTTGCCCGCAAGCACCTGCGTCGCGCGCTCTCCACCGACCCGCGCTGCGTGCGCGCCAATCTGCTGTTAGCGGCCATGGCCCAGGATACCGGGCACTATCGCGACGCCATCCGCATCCTGATGCGCATCCCCGATCAGGATCTCGACATGATGCCGATCGTGCTCGACCCCCTGCATCACGCCTATACGATGCTCGATGACGAGGCCGGCCTGGTTGCCTGCCTGGAGGAGCTGCTCACCCGCGCCCACGTTACCAGCCTTATCATCCTGCTGGCTGAAACCCAGCGACGGCGGCTCGGACTGCAGGCCGCCATCGAGCTGGTCAGTGAGCAGCTGAATCGCGCCCCGAGCCTGGGTGCACTCGACTACCTCCTCGATCTTTACCAGCAACAGCAGCAGGCGCAGGGCGTCCCTGACAACCGCCTGCAGTTGCTCAAGCAGCATACCCATACACTGCTCACGGCTCGCCCACGGCATCGCTGCCAGCGCTGTGGCTTCGCCGGACAGCCGCTGCACTGGCAATGCCCCAGCTGCCGCAGCTGGGGCACGACCCGGCCCATCACGGGGATCGAGGGGGAGTAAGCTCCTTCTCGATGTCCAGCAATGCCGCCATGGGATCCTCTGCCTGGGTGACCGGCCGGCCCACCACCAAGTGAGTGCTCCCCGCCGCCATGGCCTCGGCCGGCGTCATCACGCGACGCTGATCGCCCTGCGCCGCACCCTGTGGCCTGATGCCCGGCGTCACCTTGAGGAACTCAGGCCCACAGAGCTCGCGCAGCCTGGCGGACTCCTGGGCCGAGCAAACCACTCCATCCAGGCCACAGTCGCGTGTCAACAAGGCCAGCCGCTCGACATGAGTCGCCGGAGGAGCGCTGACCCCTACCTCCAAGAGATCATCCGCCGTCATGCTGGTCAGCACCGTGACCGCGATCAGTCGTGTTTCGAGACCGTGACGCTCCAGCCGTTCACGTGCTGCCTCCATCATTCGCCTGCCGCCGCCGGCGTGCACGTTGACCATCCATACACCCTGCTCGGCAGCCGCCTGTACGGCAGCCGCCACGGTATTGGGGATATCGTGGAACTTGAGATCCAGAAAGACCTGAAAACCGCGCCCATGCAGCGCCTCGAGGACATCGGGGCCGCTACGTGTGAAGAGCTCCTTGCCGACCTTGACGCGACAACGCTCTGGGTCGAGCCGGTCGGCCAGGCACAGGGCGGCATCGAGCGAAGGGTGATCGAGAGCAATGATCAATGGCGAATCACAAGACACGTTGGGCCTCCGGCTGAATGACAGAATGCGTGATTATACCAGCCAGGGGCGACTAACCGTTCATCCTGGCCTGAACTATGCTCATAACTAGCGTGTAACAAGCGCGACGCGTTTCTTCACGAGGTTTCAGGCAACGACAACGACAATATCCTGCGCCGATGGACCGGGAGGACTCCATGACTAGTGAGCAACGCATTGGCCCCATCGCCCTGCCAGATAATCGCGCCCAGCGCGTACTCTCCGCCCTGCTCGAGGGTTCCGGCGTCACCCTGAACGGCGACGCGCCCTGGGATCCCCAGATCTACCACCCCGATTTTTGCTCGAGACTTCTGCGCCACGGCTCGCTTGGGCTTGGCGAGTCCTATATGGACGCCTGGTGGGAGTGCGACAGCATCGACGAACTCGCCTGCCGCTTGCTGCAACACGGCCTGGGCGAACGAGCACGCCCACCATCGGATCGCCTGATGTATCGCCTCCAGGCGGGGTTGATCAACTTGCAGAGCCGGGCCCGCGCCTACATGGTCGGCGAAGCCCATTACGACCTCGGCAACGACCTCTTCGAGCGCATGCTCGACCCCACCATGTGCTACTCCTGCGGCTACTGGAAGGAGGCAGAGAGTCTTCACCAGGCTCAGCTCGCCAAGCTCGAACTGGCCTGCCACAAGCTGGATCTGCGCCCCGGGATGCATGTGCTGGACATCGGCTGCGGCTGGGGCAGCTTCGCCGAATATGCTGCGAGGCATCACGGCGTTTCAGTCACCGGGATCACCATCTCGCGCGAACAGGCCGCACTGGCACGCGAACGCTGCACCGGGCTGCCCGTGGAGATAGCACTGATGGATTACCGCGACCTGGAGGGCTGCTATGATCGCATCGTCTCGATCGGCATGTTCGAACACGTCGGACATCGCAACTATTACCTCTACTTCCAGACCGTGAACAGGCTGCTGGCGAAGGGCGGCCTCTTCCTGCTGCATACCATCGGTTCCAATACTTCCGAAGTCTGCGTCGACCCGTGGATTGACCGCTACATCTTCCCCAACGGCATGCTCCCTTCGGCCAGGCAGGTGGCAGAGGCAAGCGAAGGCCAGCTCCTGCTGGAGGACTGGCACAACTTCGGGCCCGACTACGACAGGACGCTGATGGCCTGGCGCGACAACTTCGACAGCCACTGGCAGGAACTGGCGGGGCGTTACAGTGAGCGCACCCGCCGCATGTTTCGTTACTACCTCTCGGTCTGCGCGGGTGCCTTTCGCGCACGAGACCTGCAGCTATGGCAGATCGTGTTCTCCAATGACCGCCGACCGCGGTATGACGCCCCTCGCTAACCGCAGGCCAAAGGCAGCGGCTTGTGCACTGTCTCAAATTGCTGACAAAATATGTCGCCGATTTCCTACAGGTCACGACAGGTGCGTTACGCAGTGTTACATCGTATATTAGTCCTTCGCTAAACGGCTCATCCCTTCATACCAGCTGCTTCGCGCCCAGGACTGCCGGGAAGCTCGCCGAGCCGTGACAGAACAAGCACGTTTGTACCTGCCCAGCGCAGGATAAAAGGGTACACCCGCATGACAGAAGAAAACGCCATGACGGGTGGGGGTCTGGACGAGCCGGTCGGCTTGCATGCCTTCGCCGCACGGCTGCCTGGGGTCATTTTTCAGTTTCATCGTGACCACAATGGCCATATGCACTTCCCCTACCTGGCCGGGAGCGGCACCGGCTTGCCTGGCATCGACCGCGACAGGCTGAGCCAGGACGCGCGCCATATGCTCGAGCGACTGAACGCCGAGGACTATCCGCGCGTCATGGCCGCCATCGAGCGCTCGGCGCGCTGGCGGGTGCCCATTGCCACCAAGTTTCGCCTGCGCCTCCCGAGTCGTCGCTCACGTTGGGTCGCATTACGTGCCCAGCCCGAAGACGCCAAGACCGGCGTCCTGTGGCATGGGCTGATGATAGACATCACCGAACAAATGGCAGAAGAGACGAGGCTGCGCCGGCTGTCGGATACCGACGACCTGACCGGCCTGGCCAATCGGCGCCGCTTGATTTCCCGGCTGGACGAGGAAATTGCCAGGAGTACGCGTCATGGTACGCCGCTGTCGTTGATGCTCATCGACCTGGACCATTTCAAACAGGTCAACGATACCTGGGGACACCTCCAGGGCGACCAGGTACTGACGGAGTTCGCCAGCTTGAGTGATCGGCTACTCCGTGAAGAAGACATCATCGGCCGGCTTGGTGGAGAGGAATTTGCCGTGGTTCTGCCGCTGACGCCACTGGTGGCGAGCCGCCCCCTGGCCGAACGTCTACGGGCTGCCATCGCCGAGCACGATTTCGGCCTTTCACCCGGACAACTTACGGCCAGCATCGGCCTCGCCGAGTACCGCCTGGGCGAGCCCAGGGACACCCTGATCGACAGAGCCGACCAAAGCCTGTACGCAGCCAAGCGCCAAGGACGAAACCGTGTCGTCAGCTGAGCGCTGCCTTCAACCGGACCGCTTACGCCGCTGCGTCCAGCGCATCACGGCATGCAGCGGCAGGTAGAGCACGAATGGCCAGACGAGCAACAGCAGCACCAGATAGGTCAGCGAGCCGAGCATATCCTGATGAGCGCCGAAAGGGCCGTGCACCCAGTTGATGTTGCGCTCAGGGTCAGTGAAAAGATAGCTCAATGGCAACAGCAGCCAGGTCAGGCCTGTCTGCCACCACAAGGCGCGACGCTCGTAGCCCAGTTTCAGCACGGCAAAGCCTGCGACCAACGGCAGAACGACATGATAGAGCGACAGCACCCTGGCCAACCGGGGGTGTTCGGGATCCAGCATGTATTCGGTACCGCCGATGGGATGCACCCCGGTCAGCCATGCCACGCCGACATCCAGAGTCCAGAAGGCACCGACCAGAGCCACGGAAAGCCACTGCATGGACAGCAGCAGCCGATGCTCCCACCACAGGCCAACGAGAATCAGGAAGCTGGCTACGTTACATAGCCAGAAATAGTTCTGAGGCCCCAGCATTACCGCATAGGCCGGCGCCCAGAACAGGATCCAGGCCGTGAACGCCAGCTTGAGCCAGAGCGGCAAGGCGCTATGCTGGTGCATTGATAACTCTCCTCTCATTCGGCGACCCAGCCTGACCATGCTCATGGCAATAGCCTAGTCGCAGACCGACGCTCCAGGAGGCAGCATGACCCAACTATCTCGCCAACCTTGTGAAGCCTGCCGGAAACACTCACCCACAGTATCGGAAGCCGAGATCAAGCTGTTCAAGCCCGAGGTTCCCGAGTGGCGGATTGTTAAGCGCGATGGCATCATGCAGCTTGAGCGGGCCTTTACCTTCGACGATTTTCGGCAGGCCCTGGCTTTCACCAACCGTGTGGGTGAGATCGCCGAGGCCGCCGGCCATCATCCGGCACTGTTGACCGAATGGGGCAGGGTCACCGTGAACTGGTGGACCCACAAGATCAATGGCCTGCACCGCAACGACTTCATACTTGCCGCCAGAACCGACGAGGTAGCGAAATAAATGTTCGAACATATTGAGCGGGTTCCCGGGGACGCCATCCTCGGCCTGATCGAGGCCTTCAAGAAGGACACCAACCCCCAGAAGGTCGATCTCGGCGTCGGCGTCTACAAGGATGGCCAGGGCAACACGCCGGTGATGCGCGCCGTCAAGGAAGCCGAGGCCCTGCTGCTCAAGAACGAAACCACCAAGACCTATATCGGCTCCCACGGCGCTCCGGAATACGGCGAAGTGATTCTGCCCATGGTACTGGGTAAAGACTCACCGGTTCTCGCCGCCAAGCGCGCCAGTGCCACCCAGTCCCCCGGCGGCACCGGTGCCCTCAGACTGGCGGCCGACTTCATCAGCACCCAGCTTCCCGGCAAGGGCATCTGGGTCAGCGATCCCACCTGGCCTAACCACCACGGCATTTTCACTGCTGCGGGCATCGACCTGCACAAGTACCCCTATGTCGATGCCGAGAACCGCCTCGACTTCGACGGGATGCTGGCCGCGGTCAAGCAGATCCCCGCCGGCGACGTCATCGTGCTGCACGCCTGCTGCCACAACCCCACCGGCTTCGACCTGGACCGCGACCAGTGGCAGCAGATCCTCGAGGTGGTGCGTGAGCGCAACCTCCTGCCGCTGATCGACTTCGCCTATCAGGGCTTCGGAGAAGGCCTGGACGAAGACGCCTACGGCGTACGCCTGATGGCTGAAAGCCTGGACGAAGTGATCATTACCAGCTCCTGCTCCAAGAACTTCGGTATCTACTGCGAGCGTACCGGCTGTCTGATCATGGTGGCGAAGGACAGCGAGCAGATGGAGAACGTTCGCTCCCAGGTCGCCATCGTGGCACGTGAGAACTACTCCAACCCGCCCGCCCATGGCGGTGCCATCGTCAGCGAGATCCTGCACTCCGCCGAGCTTGCCGCCCTGTGGCGCGAAGAGCTTACCGAGATGCGCGACCGCATCAACACCCTGCGGCGCGATTTCGTGGAGGCGCTGAAGCCCTATGGACTCGACCAGAAATACGCCTGTGTTGCCGAGCAGCGCGGCATGTTCTCCTATACCGGCCTCAAACCGGAGCAGGTAGACCGACTGCGCGACGAGTTCGGCATCTACATGGTGCGCTCGGGTCGTGCCAACGTCGCCGGCTTCTCCCAGGAGAACCTGCCCTACCTGGCCAAGGCCATCGCCGCGGTCAACTGAGCCTTGTTGCGGAAACGCCATGTCCCGGCCGGGGCATGGCGTTTCGCATTCTCAGGTTGCGCTCGGTAGCATCTCAGGCGCTAGAGCCATCGAAGAGCGGCCGCATGTTCTCGATCAGATAGCGGTCGTCGAACCCGGCCTCCTCTTTCAAAGCCTCCAGGTCCGGCAGGGTGATCGAGTGGCGGTCGCGAATGACCAACCCGTCATCGCCCAGGGCGGTAAAGGTGCGACTCACATGCACGGGACTCAGGCCCAGGAGATCGGCGAGCACTTCCTGGGACAGGGGCAGTCGAAAGCTCTCCTTGCCGCTGCCCTGGGTCTGCCTGAGGCGCTGGAACATCTCCAACAGGAAGTGGGCCAGCTTCTCGCGCGCATTGCGCCTCGCCAGATTGACCAACCGCTCGGTAAGCATCACCTGCTGGCGGCTGGCGATGGCGAAGAGAATCGACGTCAGCGAGTAGGAGCAGCGGAAGATATTGGTCAGGTTCCGGTGAGGGAAGAAGCAGACCTCGCCATCCTCGACCATCTGCACGCCCGCCAGGCGCTGCGAAAAGGCAAACTCACGAAGACCGATGATATCGCCTGGCAGGTAGATATCGAGGATCTGGCGCGTCCCATTTTCGAGATTGCGATAAGAGAACGCCCAGCCTCGCTTGAGGGTGCAGAAGTCATGCGCCTGGTCCCGTTCGTCCCACAGGTGGATCCCTGCCCGCACCGGCGTAGCGTTGTCCTCCAGCTGGATCAGCAGGCGCCTGTCCTGATCCGACACGGGAGCGTAATAATTGAAATGACGTACGATGCAGCTGTCTTTGGCAGCCTCTTCAGAGCTCATCGACACTCCCCTCTGTACGAGCATGACGGAATAGACCAACGCCGAGTTGACCAAACAGTCAGGACGAAGGCAGACTGAAGCTGCCTTGTATACAACCCCAAATACACAAGAGGCTCAACATGGCGGCTTCCCCCGTGCACTACCCTTGGTACAAGAAGGAGGACACCGACGCCTTCTTCGCCCTTTTTCAAAACAATATCGCGAATTTCGTCATCATTGCCATCACCATGCTGGGCATGGGCTTTCCTGCCTCGATCGTCTTCGGCCAGGTGCTGCCAGGCGCCGCCGTCGCGGTAATGATAGGCAATTTCTACTATGCATGGAGCGCGGCGCGGCTGGCTCGCAAGGAGAATCGAGCGGACGTCACCGCCCTCTCCTACGGCATCTCCACGCCGGTCATGTTCGTGTTCCTGTTCGGCGTGCTGCTCCCTGCGAAGCAGCTCACCGGCGATGCCGAACTGGCCTGGAAGGTCGCCGTCGCCGCCTGCTTCATCAGTGGCGCCATCGAAGCGTCTGTCAGCCTGATCGGGCGCTGGGTACAGTATCACCTTCCCCGAGCCGCCATGCTGGGCGCCGTGGCCGGCGTGGCGCTGACCTTCATCGCCGGCGAAATGCTGTTCAAGACGCTGGAAATGCCGGTCATCGGCCTGCTGGTCCTGGCCATCATCATTGTCGGGCTCATCGCCCGGGTGGCCATGCCCTTCCGCCTGCCGACCTCGCTGTTTGCCATCATTGTCGGCACTGCCATGGCCTATCTGATCGGGGATGCGGGCGGTGAGCGTTTCAGCGACGCCTTCACCCACCTCGGCTTCTATCCGCTGCTACCCAACCTGGCCTGGTTCGAAGGTCTGGGACTGCTCTTCACCGGGATGCTGGCAGTACTCACGGTAGTGCTGCCAATCACGCTCTACAACGCCATCGAGACCATGAACAATGTCGAAGCCATGGAAGCGGCGGGCGACAAATACGATGTTCGCGAGTGCCAGGCAGTCGACGGTGCCGGCACCATGCTGGGCGCCCTGTTCGGCGGCGTCTTCCCCACCACGGTCTACATTGCCACCGTGGGAGCCAAATGGATGGGAGCGGGACGCGGGTACAGCATCCTCAACGGTGCGGTCTACGCGATTGCCACCATGTTCGGTCTGATTGCCGCCATGGCCGCGATCATCCCGGTCTCGGTAGTGGCCCCGATCCTGGTCTTCGTCGGCATGTCGATGATCGCGACCGCCTTCCAGAGCAACGATACCCGCTATTACCCGGCCGTGGCCCTGGCCATGCTGCCCTACTTCGCCAACTACGTAATGACGCGCTTCAACAACGCTGCCGGTGAAGCCGTGGAAGGCATCTCGGCAGGCATCGTGCCGTTGGGCCAAGGTGCCATGTTCATGGCCATCTTGATTGGTGCCATGACTGTCTCGGTGATCGATCACCAGTTCCGTCGTGCCGCCGCCTTCGCCGGCGTCGCGGCCGGCTTCTCCTTCGTCGGGCTGATGCATGCCCCTGAGCTGGCCTTCAACGCCGCCTGGGACTTCACCTTGGGTTACCTGGTGATGGGCGCCCTTTTCCTCTACTTTGCCTGGCAGCAGGAGAAGCTGGCTGCCCCCCATTCGGCTGCATCGCGCGCTCCCGCCAGGCAGCGCAGCCGCCCGGAGCCGACTGAAGCGCCGCGTCCCCCGGCTCGTCGAGCCGGGGCGGAGCACTGATGATGGCCAGCCCCGGGCGTGGAAAAAAAAGAAGACGGGGGAGCTGCCTTCCCCGTCTTCTCACATCACCAGGCATGAGCTTGCGCCCTCAAGCGGCTCATGCAGCACGACCCAGCCTTCTTACCCTTTCGCGTGCCAGGGCCAGGCTTCTGCTGGGCTTACCAGCGATATGGCAGCCCCCCGTAGAACTGTGGCTATTGCAGCATGATTGTCCTGCTACCCAAGGGAGGCCAGGGCTTCCTTCAACGAGGCCTCTTGCCTGCGCTCATAGAGGGCCAGCTCGTCAGTGACCGCGACACCCAGCGCTTCTTCAAACTGTGCCTGGTTGGAATGGCTGGCGTACTCGTCTCTCACCCCATCACCCAGGTTGGACTGGAAAATCCCGGCTGCACTGACCGGCAGGAAGTCCTCGTAAGTTATCGGGCTGGCAACGAGGGCACCAGCTTCGATGAGCGCTTCCACACTCCCATCGGCAGCAGCGGATCGACGGCCAGGTACTGCCCGGTAATGATAGAAGGCCAGCCCTTCGCGTCGCAGCAGATCGTGACTGTCAGGAAAGTCGCGAAAAAACTGCGCCAGCTGGGCCTGGTGGGCGTCATTGTCCGCGGCGCCACCGCGCTTACGCGAGGCGTTGAGCAGGCTGTCATAAAGTGCTCTTCCTCGACGGGTCAGAGCCACGCCGCGCTGCTCGATCTCACCGAAGCGCGCCGTGTGACTTCCCTCCTCGTTACCCGCAAAGGTGATCGACTCTTCCAGTGCCTTGAAACTGGTCTGGCGTAACAGGATGGGGCAATCACGACGTGGTGGTCCCTCGACAATGGCCTTGGGGTCGATGCCCGCCCGGGGCATGCGCCGCTGGACTTCGTCAATGTCCAAAGTCCGCGGCGTGAGATGATTGATATGAGGGCCACGGAAGCAGACCACGTCAGCAATCAAGCGGTGCTCGTTGCTCAACGCCTGATAGGTCGCCAGGTCCACGGTTGCCTGCCGATGCCAACGGAAGGTCTCCAAGGCTTCATCGACAAAGTGCCTGGCCTGTTCTTCGTCCAGCCCGCCCTGAGCCTCGGCGGTCTCGATCAACTGCCGTGCGTCCGGCGTAAAGATGTCACGACCTGCCAGGACCTCTGCAGCTCGCTCGCGCAGCTCAGGCTGCTCGATCAACTCCAGGCGAAGCAATGAGGTGAAGACTCGGAACGGATTGCGTTTCAGGGCCTCATCGTCAACCGGTCGAAACGCCGTGGAATGCACCGGGACGCCCGCCACCGAGAGGTCGTAGTATCCCACTGGGTACATGCCCATCACGGCAAACAGCCGGCGCAGCATGGCCAACTCCTCAGGAGTACCTACGCGGATGGCGCCATGTCGCTCAACATCGAGCCGAGCCAACTCGCCGTTGGCCTCAAGCTCAGCTGCCAGTGCAGGGTCCGCATCAAGTACTTCACGATTCACCGTCTCGACCAGTTCAACCAGAGTGCCGTACTGTGGCACCTCCTGACGATACATCTCCGACATGGCGCGGGAAAACAGGTCGCGAATCTGATCCTGGGGGAGCCATGGGCTCATCATTTTCTTCTCCTATCAGGAATTAGGCCGTCAGGGTCTCGAGCGCCTGCTCAAGCAACGACAGGCCCTCTTCCAGCACTTCGGGTTCGATGGTAAGCGGCATCAGTAGCCGGAGGACGTTCTTGCGACGGCCGCTAGGCATCAGCAGCAAACCTCGCTCACGGGCCGACCTCAGCAGCTTTGCCAGGTGCAGCCCACCGCTGGCATAGTCAGTATCCTCAAGTACCAGGCCGCGCATGGCGCCAACGCCAGTCAGAGCACCAAGCATCGGAAAGCGTCCGCTGGCCTGCCATTTCTGATGTGCCGCCTCAATGCGACCCGCAAGGCGTTCCCCCCAGGCCGCAAGGCGCTCGTGGGTCATCTCTTGCATAACCACCTTCGCCGCAGCACAGGCGACAGCATTGCCTGAGTACGTACCACCTAGGCCGCCCTTGGGGAGGGAGTTCATGATCTCGGCGCGACCAGCCACCGCGGCCATCGGCAGACCGCCGGCCATACTCTTGCCCATCAACAGCAGATCAGGCTCGATGCCGAGGAAGCTGAAAGCGAAGGGGCGTCCGGTGCGACCGAAGCCGGATTGAATCTCGTCGATGATCAGCACTATTCCGTGGACGTTACAGATATCTCTCAGCCGCAGAGCAAAATCCCGATTCATCAGCCGGAAGCCCCCCTCTCCCTGTACGGGTTCGAGGATCACCGCTGCCACCTCGTCTGGCGGTAGCTCAACTTCAAATAGGCGTTCAAGCGCCACCAATGCTTCGTCGGTGTCTACGCCACCATCGCGGCTGGGAAAAGGCAGGTGGTATACAGGTCCCGGCAGGCTGCCCACCTGCTGTTTATAGGGGGCGACCTTGCCGTTGAGATTGAGCGCTGCCAGCGTCCTGCCATGAAAACCGTCGTCGAAGGCAATGACTGCCTGACGACGCGTATGACCACGAGCTACTTTCAGTGCATTCTCGGTGGCTTCAGCCCCACTATTGGTAAGCATAACGGTAAGCGGATAACTCACTGGCACGAAGGTCTGGAGCTTTTCCAGGACATCGAGATAGCCCCGGTGCGGTAGCGCGTTAAACGCGGAATGGGTCAATCTTTCAAGCTGCGCACTGGCTGCTTCCACGATGCCGGGATGGCAGTGCCCCAGATTGAGCACACCAATGCCGCCAACGAAATCAATGTAGCGACGCCCCTCTTCATCCCAGACCTCGGCGTTTCGTCCGCGCTCCAGGCATATGGGGTGGACTACGCCCATCGATTCGCTGACGTAGGGAAGATCCATAGCCTCGCCTCTCCTTGATTGAGGGTCCATGCAGACCCGACGGTGGGTCATGGGAGCATGTGGGCTTGCTTCCCCTCAAACGAAAAAAAGCGCGCTATGTATTCCATTATTTCAGCTGCGACTGAGTACCACGGGAAAGTAAAGAATTCACACCCTAAACCCATGACTTTTTGGAATAGGTAGGCAACTAATTTTCTTTTGCCTGATATAGCGGGACTTGCCGAGAATAGGCGGTCACGCTGGCAGCGCGGCCGCCCGGCTGCACGGACTGCCATGCCGACCTACAACAAGGAATGGAGTCGACATGAAACGCGCACTTCCCCTGTTTGCCCTGGGTGCAGCTATTCTGGTTGCCGGTTGCGGAAACGACGGCGGCAATACCCCCAATATCGCCATCGGCCCACCCGCCAGTACGACTCAAGGGGTCTCACAGCTGATTTTCGATGCCTACGGCATCGGCTCAGATAGCTACAACACTTATCAGGAAGGCTTTGGTGCCGCACTCGACGGGGTGCAGGATGGCAACATTGACGTCTCCATCGGCATTCTGGGTCTGCCCTCCGGCAGCATCGAGAACCTGCAGGCCGCCAGCGGCGACGTCCGTATGCTCAGCCTATCCGATGAGGCTATTGAGTATCTCGAGGCTAACAGCGACTACAGCCGATTCATCATTCCGAGCGACAGCTACGAATTCCTCAACGAGGACGTACAAACCATCACGGCATATGCAGTACTGGTGGGCAACACCAACACCATCAGCGAGGAGCTGGGCTACGAACTGGCCAGGCTCATGGTCGAGCACGCAGAGGAGAACACGCACTCCCAGTCTGCCTTCATGACCCTGGAAAACGCCCTGAACGGCGCCGACCACATGCCCATCCACCCGGGTGCCAAGCGCTACTACGAGGAGCAGGGCCTGACCGTCGACAACCCGGTAGCGGAACTGGGTGAGATCGAGGAAAAGCGCGAATTCATCCTTGGTACCGGCAGCCAGGGCGGCACCTACTATCCGTTGGGCGGCGAGATGGCGACCATCTGGAACCGCTACCTGGACAATGCCAACTTCACCAACATCGAGACCGGAGCCTCCATCGAAAACCTGGTGAGCATCCGCGACAACAACATGGACCTGGGCATGACGGTGCATGCACCCGCCCGAGATGCCGTGGAAGGCCGCGGCGAGTTTGATGGCGGCTCCGTCGGTAATGTCGCCTTCATCGGGCACATCTACCCGGAGGTCATCCAGATCGTTACCCGGGAAGCCTCTGGCATCGACTCGCTCGAAGACATCGGCCAGTGACCTGAACCACCCCGCCGCCGGGAGATCGCTCCGGCGGCGGGCTTTATAGAGGGACTTTTCGTGGTTAAAAAAAAACTCCTGACAGCGCCGAAGCGGTAGAAGTTTACGACCGCGAATCCTACACCCGCGACAACATTGGCAAGTGGGCGTGGCTAGTGACGCTGATGGGCGTCTCCCTCACCTGCTTTCACCTCTATACCGGCTACTTCGGCACGCTCCCTTCCCAGCAGCAAGGCGCCGTGCACCTGGGCCTGGCCTTGGGCATGATCTTCATCCTGTTCCCTGCGACTCGCGGCGGCAATCGGAAGGGAGTGCCTTGGTACGACGTCCTACTGGCCTTCGCGGCCACATTTACTGCGTACTACAAGATCCTGTTTTACGATGAGGTGCTTCGGGCGCGAATTACCGGTTACTCGACCCTGGACCTTACCGTGGCGGCTCTTGGCGTGCTCTTCGTGCTGGAGGCGACACGGCGCACAGTAGGCTTACCCATCGTTATCATGGCCAGCTGTGCCATTTTATATGCCCTGTTCGGCAACCACATCCCGAGCCAAATTCTGTCTCACCCAGGCTTCTCTTTCAGCCAGGTCTCGCCCTTCCTGTGGTTCCGCGAAAGTGGTGTTTTCGGCACCCCGCTGCAAATCTCGGCGCGATTCATCTTCCTGTTTCTGTTCTTTGGCGTTGTGCTGATGCACACCGGCGTAGGCCGCTTCTTCAATGACCTGGCATTTGCCCTTACCGGCCGCTTCACCGGTGGCGCCGGCAAGGCCGCGGTCATGGCCAGCTCCTTTCAGGGAATGATTTCAGGCAGTTCCATCGGGAACACCGTGGCCTCTGGCTCATTCACCATCCCCATGATGAAGAATGCTCGTTTCAAGCCAGAGGTAGCGGGCGCTGCCGAGGCCTCAGCCTCAACCGGCGGGCAGATCATGCCGCCTCTGATGGGAGCAGCTGCCTTCATCATGGTCGAGTACGTGGGAGTATCCTACCGCGAGATCATGTTTTCAGCGCTGATCCCGGCGCTACTCTACTTCGCCGGCATTTTCATTGGCGTGCACTTTGAAGCAAAACGCCACCGTATTCTCGGCCTTCCCAAGGAAGAACTGCCCAGCAAGACCAAGCTGATGCTGGAAAAAGGCTACATGTTGCTCCCGCTGCTGGTCATCGTGGGCACCATTACGGCCGGCTTCACCGCCCAACGGGCAGCCCTGATGGGCATCGCCTGCGCCCTGCTCGTCAGCCTGTTTCGCAAGGATACCCGCCCCTCGCTGAAAGGCCTGGTGACGATCTTCGAACAGGGTGCACGCGTGGCGCTGCCAGTAATAGCCGCGGTCGCTAGCGCCGGCATTATTGCCGGCGTGGTGGGCATGACCGGGCTGGGCTCGAAGTTCGCTGCTGGCATCATCAACCTGGCAGACGGGGTATTGATTCTAGCCTTACTCTTCACGATGGTGGCTTGCATCGTGCTCGGTATGGGTCTGCCCACCACGGCCAACTACGTGGTCACTGCCACTATCGCCGCCCCTGCCCTGATCAACGAATTCGGGCTGCCACCCATGGCGGTGCACCTGTTCGTATTCTACTTCGGGATAATCGCCGACATCACTCCACCAGTCTGCCTGGCGGCATTCGCCGGGGCCGGGATCGCCCGGGCCAATCCCATGAAGACAGGCTTTACCGCGGTCAAGCTGGCGATTGGTGCCTTTATCATCCCCTACGCCTTCATCTACAACCCGATGTTGGTCATGGTCGATGTCAATCCACTGGAGCTAATCATCGCCCTGCTGTTCTCACTACTAGGCATCATGGGAGTAAGCAGCGCACTGATCGGTCACTTCGTGCGAGATTCCCTGCCTTGGGAGCGTCTGGTAATGTTGGCGGCCGGCCTGGCCATGGTGGTGCCAGAGGTGACTACTAGTGGGGCAGGCCTGATGGGCATGGCCCTCATTGGTTGGCTGCAGCGCCGCCGGCCCAACCCGCCGGGACTCGCTCAGGCCACATGAGTCATGCAAGCCAACTGTCAGCGCGCCGGCAGAAAAGCGCCGGTGCGCGGTACGTTCAGAATGGAGTCGCGGCCCCATTGTTGTCTTCTCGCCACCTTCCTACCACCACAGCCATGCAATGCTTCGAGGCAGCAGCACGCCATCGCAGCTTCACGCGTGCCGCTGAAGAGCTGAGTCTGACACAGAGCGCCGTCAGCAAGCAGGTCGGTCAGCTGGAAGCCCACCTCCAGCACAAGCTGTTCCGTCGAGTACGACGTAGCCTGGTGCTGACGCCTGAAGGCGCCATCTATCTCAGCGACGTACGCAAGGTGCTGACCCAGATAGCCATGTCGACTCAAGCGATCATGACCTACAGCGGTAACAGCGAAGTGCTGAAAGTGGCTACTCTGCCAAGCTTCGGTGCAAGTTGGCTTGCCCATCGCCTGCCGTCCTTCATGCAGGCCCATCCAGACATCAGTCTGGAATTCACCAACCGTGTCGAAGACTTCAGCCTGGTAGAACAGGGCATAGACGTCGCGTTCTTCTACGGGCATGGAAGCTGGCCCGAGCTGGAATGCCACAAGCTGATGGACGAAGAGGTGGTAGCAGTTGCCGCTCCATCACTGCTGGCCCAGCATCCAGTGGGATGTGCCGGCGACATTGCCGAGCTGCCGCTTTTACACCTTTCAACCCGCCCCGACGCCTGGCACCTTTGGTTTGCAGCGCAAGGCCTGCAGACGGACCGCAGCTACCACGGTAGCCGTTTCGAGACCTTTTCAATGCTGCTCCACACTGCCATGGCCGGCGGGGGAGTTGCGGTGGTGCCTCGTTTTATAGCTCAACAGGCCCTGGATCGCGGTCAGGTAGTCCTCGCCTGGCCTTACGCGCTGAAAAGCGCCAGCGCCTACTACCTGGTCCATCCTGAACAACTCGGCGAACTGTCCAAGGTACGTCATTTCGTGCAACACATCTTACGCTCATAATGTACTGCCCCCTGGTTTCGGCTTACTCTACGCCGCTAATGACGGGTATGCTCGGATGCCATACAACCCAATAACTGTTGTGGCCGCTCTTCATTTTAAGTACCGGACTCAGCGGGTGATCATCGCTCCTGCCTGGCCCAGCGATACGAACCAATGCTGCCGAATCCATGGCCCTAAAAATGCTATCGTTTTGACAAGAATGGTCGACTACCTGAATGAAAAGGCAACTTGCCAGGATTACCCAACAAGATGCCTTAACTTTTTCGCCTCTTCTTCAATCGTTCTGTGGCTCAGCGACCCAATGCAGAGGCAGGGGCAGGATTCTCATCCGGCTGATGAGCCGAAACAGCAGCCTCAGCAGCAGCTCCCAAATCATCGCGTGTGGCAATGGGTTCTTGTTGTTCTTGCCATAACCGCTGTTCGGCCTCGCTGGCCTTGGGTGAAAAGAGGCCAAACTGGGCATATAAGACACCGATCAGGGGTGAAGTCCAACAGGCAAAGGCCAGCGGAATATACAACAGGTTTTCGACATTGCCCTCGGTAATACCCAGCCCAAGCACGCTGATAACGAAGGCCCCGCCGGCATTCCACGGCACCAGCGGCGACATCATTGTCCCACCCTCCTCAATGGCACGAGATAGGTTTAGCGTCGAATAGCCCATTCCTCGGTAAGTCGGCGCATACATGCGACCCGGCAAGGCAATTGAAAGGTAGGGATCGCCGGCGACCAGGTTGGTAGAGAGGGACGTAAGCATGGCTGAGTTCTGTACGCCTCTAAAGCTGCGCACCTTGGACATGATCGCCCGAATGATCGCCTCCAGGCAGCCGGTTTTCTCCAGCGCACCGCCAAAGCCCAGTGCAATCAAAACTAGCGAAACGGTCCACATCATCGACTGGATACCACCGCTGCTAAGTAGGCTGTCCATCGCCTCGACACCGGTCTCGATGGTGTACCCGTAGTTGGCATAGGTCACTACTTCATGCAAGCCGACTCCCTGTACCATCATGGCGGTCACCGCACCGGCAACAACACCAGCAAACAGCGAGGGAATTGGGGGCATGCGCTTGACTGCCAGTACGATGACAAGCAATGCCGGTAACAACAACCAGGGGGAGATTGTAAAATTTTCATCCAAGGATGAGGTGATCGCGTTGATTCGTGCGAATGATGCCGCCTGGTCGCCAATCAGCATAAAGCCCGCGACAAGGTAGATGACCAAAGCGATAAGCATCGCCGGAGTCGTAGTCGGCATCAAATTCTTGATGTGAGAAAAAACATCCGTACCTGTCACTGCCGGTGCCAAATTGGTCGTGTCGGAAAGCGGCGAGACCTTGTCACCAAAGAAGGCTCCCGAGACGACCGCGCCCGCAGTCCAGTACATTGGAATGTCAAAGCCTGCGCCGATGCCCATCAGCGCAAGGCCCACCGTGCCGACGGTACCCCAGGAGGTACCCAGCGACAGAGATACAACCGAGCACAGCAACATGGAGGCGGCAAGAAAGTAGGCTGGTGACAGCAAGGTCAAGCCGTAGTAGATAAGGCTTGGCACGGTGCCACTGGCAATCCACACGCCAATGATCATGCCAACACAGATCAGAACGGAAACCGAAGGCAGCGATACGTGTATGACACGAAAGATGCCTTCTTCGATGCGTTTCCAGCGATAGCCGAGCCTGAGTCCTACAAGTGAAGTAATGGCCAGGCCAAAAGCAAGGGGTATATGTGGTGTGAAATCACCAAAGTAGAAAATCTGCACCGCGATGGCAAAAAGCGTCAATACCACGGGCGTCAAGGCCAGCAGAAGGCTTGGCTTGGGATATGGCTTAGATACGGCCGGGTCGGTCATGATGTCGTCCTCAGCGTTGTTTTAAGTTATCGCTGTTATTGGCTAGTGAATTGTCGTATTGCTTCCACCCTGCCCCTTCAGATCAGTACCCTGAGGCATTGGCCGGTGTGATAGAGAGTGAACCCTCCTTCGTAGGATGAGCTCCACAAGGGTTTTGCCTGGATGGGTTTGGGGGTCCGGATCGGCAAGGGAAGCAAGGTGTCGTCGCCATGAGTCAAGTACCGAGCAAATCCTTTTCCCACAACTGTGCCGGTGGTGATGCCGCGTCCGTTGTAGCCGGTAGCAGCCAGGATGCCGGGCGCCGGTTCGAAAAGGCGCAGCGTGTGGTCGGGCGTGAAGGCAATCCGTCCGGTCCAGGTGCGCTCCCAGTCGATGCGGCCAAGCTGGGGAAAGTAATGCCCCTGGATGCGATCCGCCCAGCAGCGGACATAGGCCCTGGGTCGCCCATCGCCACGCCCAAGGGTTCCCAGGATCAAGCGACCATCTGCATCACGCCGAATACTGCTCAGCACCTTCCGCGTATCCCAGGCCCCTTGCCGTTCGGGCAAAATGTCACCAGCGAGCTCGTCCGATAGCGGGGCGGACGCAACCTGGAAGAAGTGGCCTGGGAAATAGTGTTGCCGGACTTGGTTCCAATCATCTTCGGTGTAAGCATTAGTGGCAAGCACCAGACGTGCCGCCGTCACTCTGCCCCTTGGGGTCGTGACCCTCCAGCTGTCCCCCACGCGAGCCACACCCAAGGCCGGACTGCGGGCATAGAGGAGCGCCCCGGCAGCTATTGCGGCCCGAGCCAGGCCTCGGGTATAAGCGACGGGATTGATGGTGCCAGCTCGGCGATCCAGTAGCGCACGCTGTATCCGCCGGGTGCCGATCTTACTCCAGCACACGTCATCTTCGATCAGCTCCACCGGCGCACCACGCTTCTGAAACTGTTCGGCCCGCCGCGCAAGCTCCCGTTCACCCTTGGTATTGTGAGCAAGGTGCAGCGTACCACTGCGGGTCGCCTGACATTGGATGCCGTGGAGCTCGATGAGTGCAAAGACCTCGGCAGGTGCGCCGCCGAGGATGGCATTGACCCGCTCCCCATCCTGCTCGCCCAAGGCATTACAGATATCATCAGGTGGGATCCACAACCCGGCATTCACCAGACCGACATTGCGACCCGAGCCGCCGCTGGGAATCTCACCCGCCTCCACCAACGTGACCGCTGTTCCCGCCTCGGCGAGATGAAGCGCTGTGCTCAGCCCAGTGATCCCCCCACCGATAACCGCTACCTCAGAAGTCTGGGGGCCTTCGAGAGCAGTCAGTTCCGGCAATGGCTCGGGTGACGTATCTTGCCAGAGGCACGCCTCTTTCATGCCACACCTCCATTTCTGCTGTCCAAGCAACAGGCGTCCTTGCCTACAACAATATCGCTATAAGTCAAACGTCAGCGAGGCCAGTTACCTCCGCTCTGGCGGAACTGACGCCTTATTGCGTGCTTGCGCGCTTAGTCGAACTGGATACCTTGTGCTAGTGGCAGTTCGCGCGAGTAATTCACGGTGTTGGTCTGACGCCGCATGTAACTCTTCCAGACGTCTGAGCCCGACTCACGGCCGCCACCAGTCTCCTTTTCGCCGCCGAAGGCACCACCGATTTCTGCACCACTCGGGCCGATATTGACATTGGCGATACCACAATCGCTGCCGATATCTGAGACAAAGGTTTCAGCTTCGCGTACATCGGTGGTAAAGATGCAAGAAGAGAGCCCTTGCGGTACGTCATTCTGCAGGGCCAAGGCTTCCTCGAAGTCGCGATAAGTCAAGACGTAGAGGATAGGCGCGAATGTCTCGCTCTTGACCAGCTCGTTTTGTTTCTCGACCTCGACAATGGCGGGCGCCACGTAGTAGCCATTGGGATAATCGTCGGCCAACTGACGTTCGCCACCGTAGATCTTGGCCCCCTGCTCACGTGCTTTGCCAAGTACCGACTGCATCTGGTCGAAAGCTTGAGCATCTATCAGCGGGCCAACCAAACTACCCGACATCGGATCACCGATGCTGATGTTGGCGTATGCTTTCTTAACCCTCTCAAGCACCTCGTCGCGTACGGATTCATGCACGATGAGCCGGCGCAGCGTGGTGCAGCGTTGCCCGGCGGTACCCACGGCTGAGAACAGGATCGCGCGCACCGCCATGTCCAAATCGGCACTGGGGGTAAGAATCATGGCATTGTTGCCACCCAGCTCAAGGATACTGCGCCCGAAGCGAGCGGCGACACGGGGGGCTACCTCACGACCCATGCGCGTACTGCCGGTAGCGCTGATCAGCGGGACACGCGGGTCATCGGTGAGCACTTCACCGGCCTCGCGCTCGCCGATGATGACTTGACTGAGATATTGAGGCGCATCATCGCCAAACTCCTCCATGGCACGCTCAAGCAACGCCTGACAGGCCAGTGCGCAGAGCGGTGTCTTCTCTGAGGGTTTCCACAACAGGCTGTTGCCACATACCAGTGCCAGGGCGGCGTTCCATGCCCATGGTGCCACCGGGAAGTTGAAAGCGGTGATCAGGCCGATCGGGCCAAGTGGATGCCAGCTCTCACGCATGTGGTGCCCGGGCCGCTCGGAGGCAATCGTCAACCCATAGAGTTGGCGGGACTGGCCGACGGCGAGATCGCAGATATCGATCATCTCCTGGACTTCACCCAGGCCTTCCTGATAGATCTTACCGCACTCCAGGGTCACCAGTTTGCCGAGATCTTCCTTGTGACGACGTAGTTGCTCGCCGAACAGGCGTACTAGTTCTCCGCGGCGCGGTGCCGGAACCTGGCGCCAGGCTTCGAAAGCCACTTGAGCACGATGAATGCGCGACTTGACCTCTTCACCACCCTCCAGGCGAACTCGACCGATCTCGCTGCCATCGGTGGGCGAGACTACGGAGTAGTCTCCATCTCGGTAAAGAGATTCCGCCACACCCATTCGCTGCATGATGGTATCGATCATTCTCCCTCCTACTGCTGAAATTCCTGAGTTGGAAACACAAGCAGTATTGCCGGTGCACTTGACCCGCCTCAAACGACGTTTTATACAAAGATCATTCCTTTTTTTCTTGGTTAAGTCGAAATGAGTCGCCGTCACCTACCTAGCCTGACCGCTATGCAATGCTTCGAAGCTTCAGCACGGCATCTCAGCTTCACGCGTGCGGCCAATGAACTGAACCTGACTCAGAGCGCCGTCAGCAAGCAGGTGGCCCAGCTCGAATCGGTGCTAGAGCACCCACTGTTCCGGCGGGTGCGCAAACGTCTCCAGGTCACTCCGGAGGGGTCGCTGTACTTGACGGAGGTGCGCAAGATCCTCGCCCAAGTGGAAATGTCCACTCGCTACATGCAGTCCTATGGGGGGCAGAGCGAAGTACTCAATGTCACCACCCTGCCTACCTTCGGCGCCCGCTGGCTAATCCCTCGCCTCAAGGGCTTTCGCTTCCGTCACCCGGATATCTATCTGAACATCAGCAACCGTGTGGAACCCTTCGACCTTGATGAGCAACATGTTGACGTGGCCTTTTTTTTCGGTCACGGCGCCTGGCCGAAGGCCGATTGCATCAAACTTCTCGGAGAAGAAGTCGTAGCGGTCTGTTCGCCATCGGTGTTGCCGGTCGGCGGTATCAATGACCCCTTGGCACTGACTCAGCTCGTTCTGCTGCAGAGTGCCACTAGGCCGGAGGCTTGGCACGACTGGTTTGCGGCCCAAGGCCTCTATACAGAGCACAGCTATCACGGCCCGCGCTTCGACACCTACTCGATGACACTCCGTGCCGCCAGGGCAGGCTGTGGTGTGGCACTGGTGCCGCGCTTCCTGGCCGAGGAGGAGCTGGCGGCAGGTCAACTGGTGACTCCCTGGTCTTTTTCTCTCACTAGTCGTGATGCCTACTATCTGGCTTTTCCCGAGTACAAGGCCGAACTAGCCAAGGTAAAAGGGTTCGTCCAATGGATACTCGAGCATCTCGAGCACCCCCTCCTTGAAAACGTGGCCGAACCTAATGGCGTTGGCCATTCTCGCTATTGACGAGTTCATGATCATGAGGCATGGATGGAAGGAGTTGTAGAGCTCACTATGCCGAAAACTCGAATTTTCTAATGTCACCTATGCCTCAGCAGCATAAGCGACAAATAGCAGGACGCTACGAGATCTCCGACAACGGCTGGGCCTTCATCGAGGACATCATCTCGCCTCCGCAGCGGACAGGGCGCCCAAACCGCGATGATCGACAGGTGTCGAACGGCATCTTCTGGGTCAAGTGCTCGCGTTGGGTTGGCGTCTGCGTAGTGGAAAGGTAAGGATGATCAGTGACCCAGGGGGAGTTGGATCAAACGGCCCCCAGTGCAAAATCAACTGCTGGGACCGGCTGGGGGACTGCTATTTTTCAGACAAAGAAAAAGCCGCTGATATCAGCGGCTTTTTCGATATCCTGTGGCGGAGGGGGAGGGATTCGAACCCTCGAAGCCTTTCGACTTACACACTTTCCAGGCGTGCTCCTTCGACCACTCGGACACCCCTCCACATTGTGGTCCTCACGCCCTTTGGCTGCGCCTTGTGCGTTAGAACGGCGCAAAGTCTAACGGCTTAAGTGCGCGTTTGCAAGCCGGTTTTTCGCCCCGAGCCGGTTCACTCAGCCGGCAGGACGGCGTAGTCGCCCCGGGCTTCCAGGCAAAGAGCGTCGTCGCACCAGAGCCGCTGCGCCAGGGAAATTCTTCCACGCCCCCGGGTCTCGAGGCGTTCCGCAAGGCCTTTGGGTCCCTGCGGCTGATCCGGCGCACAGGCGATACGGTAGTCACCGGTAACGGGTGCCAGGAAGCGCTGGCTGGCCTCGGCCACGACAACGTCGCGGGCATAGCCGCGCTGGCGCAGCCATAGGGTGGTCCAGCACCAGCCCAGCAGGGTGGTCTGGGCGGTGAGCGCGCCGCCGAAACCGGTGCCCTTGTCGTTGAGATTGGGGGCGAGTGCGAGCTCCCACACCAGGCTCTCACCTTCCCAGCGCATCTCGCGAATGCCGAGCTGCTCGACCATGGGGATGGCCTCGGCCAGCCAGTCGAGAAACGCCTGCGGTTCGTCGCGCCGGCCGGGTTCGGGCAGCGGCAGCCGTGGGTGGGGTATGCCGATCTCACGCATGAGTCAGGTCCAGCGCTCGACGAAGTCGCCGATATTGTGCTCGGCAATGGGCTTGTGGCGCCCGCCGAGCTGGCCAAGATAAAGGAAGGCGATCAACTCATCCTCCTCTTCAAGGCCGAGCCCCTTGCGCACGGTGGGATCGAACGCATACTTGCCGCTGCGCCACATGGCGCCGAGCCCCTGCGCATGGGCCGCGAGCAGGATGCCGTGGGCGGCGCAGCCGGCGGAGATCACCTGCTCGAGCTTGGGCACCTTGGGCACGTCGGGAGTGACCTTGGCGATCACCGCAATGACCATCGGCGCGCGCAGCGGTTTCTTGCGCACGGCGTCCAGGGCGGAATCTTCGATGGCCGGATCCTCGCGATACTCTGCCTCGGCAAAGAGCTCACCCAGCCGCACAAGGCCCTCACCGGTGAATTCGATGAAGCGCCACGGCCGAAGCTCCTTGTGGTCAGGCGCCCTGAGCGCGGCACGATAGATCGCTTCCATCTGCTCGGGGCCGGGAGCCGGCCCCATCAGCTTGCCCATCGAACTGCGCTGGTGCAGCAGGGTCATCGCATCCATGTTGCTCTCCTCTCGAGTCTTTCTCGGCACTCTACCCAAGGCGCTACTGGCGCGCCAGGCTAAGGCAATTGCAGCTGGGCATGACGAGGGGCGCCGGGGATAGGTCGAAGAGGAGGTCTTTTGCCATGGATGGCAAAAGTAGCGCCCAGGGACGGGTTCACAGCGCCTCCTCGCAGACCTGTCGACGGATCAGCCCCGAGTGAAATCACTAACTGCAATAGCCCTGCGCGCCAGGCCTACTGCCTCGCCAGACGCAGGGGCTCGGGCGGGCGCTCGCCGGGGGTGGCGCGCCACGGGCTGATGTCGAGCCCGCCGCGGCGCACGTAGCGCGCCAGCACCAGCAGTCGCTCCGGTTTCGCCTTGGCCATCAGGTCGGTGAAGATATGCTCCACGCAGTGCTCGTGGAAATCCTGATGCTGACGATAGCCGATCAGGTAGCGCAACAGGCTCTCGCGGTCGAGCCGGGAGCCGCGATAGCGAATCAGTACGCTGCCCCAGTCAGGCTGGCCGGTGACCGGACAGTTGGACTTGAGCAGGTGCGAGTAGAGCGTCTCCTCGACGATCTCCTCTCCCACCTTCAAGTGCTCGGCGCTGGGAGAGTAGTCGTCGATCTCGATGTCGAGTTCGTCCAGACACTCACCGGGCAACCGACACACCGCCAGCGCCGCGTCGTCGACATCGAACAGCTCGACCGAGACAGTCGCCCCGGCGGCCTGGGCCAGGTCACGCTCGAGGGTTTCGATCACCCGCTCGCGGCTGTCGAAGCGGGTCTGGTTGAAGCCATTGAGGTAGAGCTTCCACGATTTCGACTCGATAAGGCGGGGCGAATCGGCCGGCAGGCGAAAGCGCGCCACGGCCACCAGCGGCTTGCCGCGGGCGTTGAGCCAGCTCACCTCGAAGGCATGCCATTCGTCCTCGCCGACGAAGGGCAGCTTGCCCTCTTCGATGCCCAGCGGCGCGCGATTGGCCGCGCGGGGAATGGGATAGAGCAACCCGGCATCGTAGTGCTCGGGATAGGCGGACTCTCGCCCAAGCGGGGCATGTTCGAGGGTGTCGGGACGTTGACTCATGATCTGATACCTTTACCCCTCTCCAGCATCCACAGCGCGATGCTGAAGAGCACGATGATGAAAGCGAAGATGGCCGTCAGCGCCCAGCCTACCGGAATGTCGGAGATACCGAGAAAACCGTGGCGGAAGACGTTGACCATGTAGAGGATCGGGTTGAGCAGTGACACGTTCTGCCAGAACGCAGGCAGCAGTGAGATCGAGTAGAACACCCCACCCAGGTAGGTCAGCGGCGTGAGCACGAAGGTCGGCACGATGGAAACGTCGTCGAACTTGTCGGCCAGCAGCGCATTGATGAAGCCACCAATGGAGAACAACGCCGCCGTCAGCACCACTACGCCGATAGTCAGCAGCGGGTGAGCCACGCTGATCCGGGTGAAGAACAGCGAGACGACGGTGACGATCACTCCCACGCCCAGCCCCCGAGCCATACCGCCGAGTACGAAGCCGGTGAGGATGACCCAGTTGGGCATGGGCGAGACCATCATCTCCTCCACGCTGCGCTGGAACTTGTTGGAGAAGAACGACGAGGCCACGTTGGAGTAGCTGTTGGTGATCACCGCCATCATGATCAGCCCCGGGACGATGAAATCCATGTAGCTGAAGCCGTCCATCTCGCCGATGCGCGGACCGATCAGGCTGCCGAAGATGATGAAGTACATGGCCATGGTGATCGAAGGCGGCAGCAGCGTCTGCGGCCAGATCCGCGTGAAACGCTTGACCTCCTTGACTACCAGGGTCCAGAGGGCGATGGCGATCTGAGCGGTACTCACTTGCTCACCCCCATACTATCGAGTTCACGCTGTACGCCATTGCCCTGCTCTACCATCGACACGAACATCTCTTCCAGCCGGTTGGCGCGGTTGCGCATGGAGACCACCTCGATGCCCTGTTCGCCCAGAGCGGCGAAAACGTCGTTCAGCCGCTGGCCGCGATGTACTACCACGGCAAGCTGGGCACCCTCCACCTTGTGCACCTCGAAACCCTCGACGTGCGGCGCCTGTTCCACAGGGCGGGCCAGGTCGAGCAGGAAGGTTTCGGTGTCGAGCTCGGCGAGCAGCTCACGCACGCTGGTATTACGCACGATCTCGCCATGGTTGATGATCGCCACGTTGCGGCAGAGACTCTCCGCTTCCTCGAGATAGTGGGTGGTAAGGATGATGGTGGTGCCCTCTTCGCGGTTGATGCGGCGCATGTAGTCCCACATGCTGCGGCGCAGTTCGATGTCGACCCCGGCGGTGGGCTCGTCGAGAATCAGCAGCTTGGGGCGATGCATTAGGGCGCGGGCGATCATCAGGCGGCGCTTCATGCCGCCGGAGAGCATGCGGGCGCTGCCGCTGCGCTTGTCCCACAGCCCGAGGTCCTTGAGCAACTGCTCGGCACGGGGCAGCGCCTCGTGACGCGGCATGCCGTAGTACCCTGCCTGGGCCAGCACGATGTCCAGCACCTTCTCGAACTGGTTGAAGTTGAACTCCTGGGGCACCACGCCCAGGTGGTACTTGGCCCTGGCAAAGTCGCGATCTATATCAATGCCGAAGATCGACACCTGCCCGGCGGTTTTCTGCACCAGCGAACACACCACGCCCAGGGTGGTCGACTTTCCGGCTCCGTTGGGGCCCAGCAGGGCGAAGAAATCTCCCTGCTCTACGTCGAGATCGATACCCTTCAGGGCATGAAAGCCGTTGCCGTAGACCTTGGTCAGGCCACGGATCGACAGCGCCGGTTCGGCCATGGGACATCCTTGCGTTGGGATGAATGACGAGTCCAAGAGATTAGGGCGCGAAGGATTTTTTCAAGTCGCCGCCTGGAAAACGCCGAAACCCTCGCCCGAGGCAAGGTCATCAAATTAAGTAGGGGGGGCCGAGCCTTGGCATATATGAGGAAGGTAAGAATATTGGAGCGGGAAAGGAGATTCGACGGTCCGGCGCCCCGGCTTCCGGCCCGAGCCTTGGCATCTTGATAGGTGTAGAAGAAATTGGAGCGGGAAAGGAGATTCGAACTCCCGACCCTCGCCTTGGCAAGGCGATGCTCTACCACTGAGCTATTCCCGCTTGAAGACAAACAGAATCAAGGTGGCGTCCCATAGGGGGTTCGAACCCCTGTTCCCGCCGTGAAAGGGCGGTGTCCTAGGCCACTAGACGAATGGGACGCAAAAGCCAGACCGTGCTGGAGCGGGAAAGGAGATTCGAACTCCCGACCCTCGCCTTGGCAAGGCGATGCTCTACCACTGAGCTATTCCCGCATGCACGAACGTCTATGCTATCGATAAAGCAACTGCTACCGCAACCGGAAGATGGCGTCCCATAGGGGGTTCGAACCCCTGTTCCCGCCGTGAAAGGGCGGTGTCCTGGACCACTAGACGAATGGGACGCATTGGAGCACCTGCTCATCCTGCCGAAGCAAGATTTGGAGCGGGAAAGGAGATTCGAACTCCCGACCCTCGCCTTGGCAAGGCGATGCTCTACCACTGAGCTATTCCCGCACTTTGCTCTTACTTCGGTCCTGCACTCCGGCACCTGTTGAAGCCAGCGTAAAACGAGTGGCGTCCCATAGGGGGTTCGAACCCCTGTTCCCGCCGTGAAAGGGCGGTGTCCTGGACCACTAGACGAATGGGACGCAGCCGTCTCGCTCTCGCCTCAACGAGGTGGCGCGAATGTTACTCAAGCCCCTCGGGGCTGTCAACTGTCGGCCTCGGGCTGGCCGAAAAGGGGGAAAAAGGCCAAGCTTTCAGTGTCAGATGAAGTCGACGTCGCCCAGCAGGAGAGAAGCCATGCGCAAGAAGATCGTGAAGAGCGATGCCGAGTGGCAAGCCCAGCTTACCCCTGAACAGTATCGCGTGACTCGCCAGCAGGGCACCGAGCGCCCTTTCAGCGGCGACCATGAGGTGACCGACGAGCACGGCATCTATCACTGCGTCTGCTGCAACGCGCCGCTGTTCGAGAACGAGCACAAGTTCGAAGCCGGCTGCGGTTGGCCCAGCTTCGACCGCCCCCTGGCCCAGGCCGCGGTGGAGGAGCGGTTCGACGAGTCCCACGGCATGCGTCGAACCGAAGTCGTCTGCGCACGCTGCGATGCCCACCTTGGCCATGTCTTTCCCGACGGCCCGACCCAAACCACGGGAATGCGCTACTGCATCAACTCGGTGGCGATCAACTTCCACGCTGGGGAATAGGCAGCCCCTGCCCTGTCGGGGCCGCCCTTCTGCTATGATGGGCGGCCTCGTACGGTTTGCAGGAGTGGTACATGCTCGGCTGGTTCCCGGGACACATGAACAAGGCGCGACGCCAGATTCAGGAGGCGTTGCCGCAGATTGACGTGGCGATAGAGGTGCTCGACGCGCGGCTCCCCTACTCCAGCGCCAACCCCATGCTGGCCGACCTGACCCGCCACAAGCCGGTGCTGAAGATCCTGTCGCGGGCCGACCTGGCAGACCCGGAGCGTACTCGCGAATGGGTCGCTCACTTCGATTCGCTGCCGGATACCCGGGCATTGGCCGTGACCACCACCAACGTTCGCGAGCTCAAGCGTATACCCAAGCTGTGCCATGAGCTGGCTGGCCAGGTACGCGCCGACCGCGACGTGCGGGTGATGGTCATGGGCATACCTAACGTCGGCAAGTCGACCTTGATCAACGGCCTGGCGGGCAAGGCCATCGCCAAGACCGGCAACGAGCCGGCAGTGACCAAGCGCCAGCAGAAGGTGCGCATCGCCGGGCGAGTGGCGCTGATCGACACTCCGGGCGTGCTGTGGCCGAAGATCGAGGACCAGGCCAGCGCCTATCGCCTGGCAGCCAGCGGGGCCATCCGTGATACCGCCATCGACTATGTCGACGTGGCCATCGTCACTGCCGCCGAACTGGCCCGCCGCTACCCCGAGGCGCTGAAGGCCCGCTACAAGCTGACCGACCTGCCGCCCTATGCAGCCAACCCGCAGGCGGAGCAGGTCGAGGCCGACGGTCCTCGGCGGATCGACCTGCTGGCCATCGCCGGCTTCGACGGTCATGCGATACTCACCGAGATCGCCCGCCGGCGCGGTGGCCTGCGCCCGGGCGGCGAAGTCGATCTGCACCGCGGTGCCGAGGTACTGCTGCACGAGCTGCGCGATGGCAAGCTGGGCCGCCTGACCCTGGAAACGCCTGCCGACATCCCCGCCCAGATCGACCAGAGCGAGGCTCCCCCCGAAGCGGCGACCAACGATAGCGGTGACGCCAATAACCCCGCATAATCACTGAGTTCCGGCAACGCGCGACTGGCCGGAGCCACCGGACAACACTGGATACTCGGACACCTCATGGACACGCCCTCTCCGCTCAGGAAATCGCAAAAGCTCGACAACGTCTGCTACGACATCCGCGGCCCCGTGCTCGAGCACGCCAAGCGACTGGAGGACGAAGGCCAGCGCATCCTCAAGCTGAACATCGGCAACCCGGCCCCGTTCGGCTTCGAGGCGCCGGAGGAGATTCTCCAGGACGTGATGCGCAACCTGCCCACCGCCCAGGGCTACTGTGACTCCAAGGGGCTCTATTCGGCGCGCAAGGCGATCATGCAGGAGTGTCAGCGCAAGGAAATTCCCGGCGTCGGCATCGAGGACATCTTCATCGGCAACGGCGTCTCAGAGCTGATCGTGATGGCGCTTCAGGCGCTGCTCAACGACGGCGATGAAGTGCTGATCCCGGCCCCCGACTATCCGCTGTGGACCGCCGCCGCCAACCTGTCAGGCGGCCATGCGGTGCACTACCGCTGCGACGAGCAGGCCGACTGGGCCCCGGACATCGCCGATGTGCGTGCCAAGGTGACAAGCCATACTCGCGCCATCGTGATCATCAACCCGAACAACCCCACCGGCGCGGTCTATCCACCCGAAGTGGTGCGCGAGCTGCTGGCCATCGCCCGGGAGCACGATCTGGTGGTGTTCTCCGACGAGATCTACGACAAGATCCTCTACGACGATGCCGAGCACGTCTCCACCGGCGCGCTGGCCGACGAGGATCAGTTGGTGGTGACCATGAACGGACTGTCCAAGAGCTACCGCTGTGCCGGCTTTCGTTCCGGCTGGATGACGCTCTCCGGCAGTGTGGCGATGCAGCGCTCCCAGGACTACATCCAGGGCATCAACATGCTCGCCTCGATGCGCCTGTGCGCCAACGTGCCGGCACAGCACGCCATCCAGACGGCGCTGGGCGGTTACCAGTCGATCAATGACCTGATCCTGCCCGGCGGCAGGCTGCTGGCCCAGCGCGACATCACCTTCGAGAAGTTGAATGCCATCCCCGGGGTCTCCTGCACCAAGGCCAAGGGGGCACTCTATGCCTTCCCGCGGCTCGATCCCAAGGTCTATCCCATCCAGGACGACCAGAAGCTGGTACTCGACCTGCTGCTGCAGGAGAAGATCCTGCTGGTCCAGGGCACGGCTTTCAACTGGCCCGAGCCGGATCACGTGCGTATCGTCACCCTGCCATGGGCCGACCAGCTCGGCGATGCCCTGGACCGCTTCGCCCGCTTCCTGTCGCGCTATCGCCAATAGCCGCATGCAGAGGCCGCGATTTTCGGCACGGACTTGAAACCTCCATTAACCAGCCGTATCTAATCAACAGATTTTCTGGGTCGCCCACGTGCGGCCCTCACTTCCTCGATGAGACCGGAGATTCCGTACGATGATGAGAATTCTGCTCTTTCTGGGCACCAACCTGGCGGTGATTATCGTCGCCAGCATTACCCTGCGCCTGCTAGGGGTGGAGGGCTATCTGCGCGGCCAGGGCTTCAACTTCAATGCCCTGCTGATCTTCTGCTTCATCGTCGGCATGGCCGGCTCGATAATCTCGCTGTTCATGTCCAAGTGGATGGCCAAGCGCGGCACCGGCACGGTGATCATCGAGCAGCCGAGCAACGCCACCGAGAAATGGCTGCTCGATACCGTCGAGGAGCTCTCTCGCGAGGCCGGCATCGAGACGCCGGAAGTGGGTATCTTCCCGGCACAGCAGTCCAACGCCTTCGCTACCGGCTGGAACAGGAATGATGCCCTGGTGGCAGTCTCCGCCGGACTACTCAACCGTATGCGCCCGGAAGAGGTACGTGCGGTGCTGGCCCACGAGATCGGCCACGTGGCCAACGGCGACATGGTCACCCTGGCGTTGATCCAAGGCGTAGTGAACACCTTCGTGATGTTCTTCGCCCGCGCCGTGGCCCACCTGGTCGACAACTTCCTGCGCGCCCGCAGCGGCGGGGAGGGCGGCCTGGGCTTCATGGGCTACTTCGCGGTGGTGATCGTCGCCGAGATCGTCTTCGGCATCATCGCCTCGGCCATCGTCGCCTGGTTCTCGCGCTACCGCGAGTACCGCGCCGATGCCGCAGGCGCCCAACTTGCCGGCTCCGGGGCCATGATCAACGCCCTCGCCCGCCTCAAGGCGGAAACCGAGCTCCCCGACCAGATGCCCGACACCCTGCGTGCCATGGCCATCACCAAGGGCCAGACGCAGTCACTGATGGAGCGGCTGTTCGCCAGCCACCCGCCGCTGGACGATCGGATTCGTGCGCTCAAGGAAGCGGCCTACCGCTGAAGCGGTCGACTGCAAAAGCCTGGGCCCGTCACGCGACGGGCCCATTTTTCTGTTTCATGATTTTGATTTGTCGGGATCTTCGCCCGGCTCATAGCGTCGCCAGGCGTTACCTCCTGCGCGCTTGGCCTGGTACATCGCCAGATCTGCCCGCCGCAGCAGCTCATCCACGCTGATCCCCTCCTCTCCGTCGATCGTAGCCACTCCGACCGATCCGGCAATGGATGCCTCGCGCCCCTGACAATCGAAGGGCCGAGCCAGGCTTTCGATAATCCGCCCGAGCACACGCTCCAGGTCGTCCAACGACCGGGGGCCAGGCAGAATCAGGGCAAACTCGTCGCCGCCCAGGCGAGCCGCAGTGTCGCTGGCGCGCAGGCACTCGCGCATGCGCCGCCCCACTTCACGCAGTACCAGGTCGCCGGCATCGTGACCCAGCGTATCGTTGACCTGCTTGAAGCCGTCGAGGTCGACAAAGCAGACAGCCAGGGCCTCTCCGCGCCGACGTATCTGCAGCAGCTGTTGCTCCAGGCGCTCACGAAACAGCACACGGTTGGGCAGCCCTGTCAGGGCGTCGTAGTGGGCTCGCCGCCACACCTCCTCCTGCATGCGCTTGCGTTCGGTGATGTCGCGGAACGTGATGACGGAACCGGTGACCCCTTCGCTGGTGCGGATGGGGTGTGCCTGGTACTCCACTGCCAGGGGGCTGTCGTCGGCACGCCAGAACACCGTGTCGGACTCTCCGCCCTCCTCGCCCAGGCGGTAGGCACGCGTGATCGGGCATTCCCTGATGTCGCGCGGTTCACCCTGATGGTCGCTGTGCACGATGAGGTCGCGCAGATGCTTGCCCACCAGGCTGGCTTCCCGGTAGCCAAGCAGGCGAGCCGCCACCGGGTTGCAAAGGGTGCAGACCCCCTCCCTGTTCGTCGCCAGGATACCTTCCGCCGATGAGTCGATCAGCAACCTGAGCCGAGCCTCGGCCTGCTGTCGCTCGGCCACCTCGTTCCTGAGCTCTCCGGTGCGCACCTCGACCAACCTGTCCTGCTGGGCATTGATCTCCTGAAGCGAGCGGATCTGGTGGCGTAGTCGCGAAAGCACACCGATCGTGACCACGGTGAGCAATAGCCAGGCGAGGCCGTGGGAGGCTATCAGGCTGGCCTTCTGCTGGCGTTCGTAGGCGAACATGGGCGCTGCCGGCAAGGTCACGCTCAGGCCGCCGCGGATATCTCCCACTTCATAGCCCTGGTGCTGATGGCACTGCATGCAGGCCTGCTCCACGTGAAGGGCACGCATGTAGCGCAGCTCGGGGGTGGTACCGCGCACCAGCTCGACCCGCTCGACCGATCGGTCGTTCCATGGCAATCCCGCCTTGCTCCCGGTCTCGGCATGCTGGTTTTCCCGCTCCAGGAATTCCAGCATGGCGGTTTCCCAGAGGTTCGCCTGGTTTCCGGGATTGATCGGGTCGAGGCTGGTCAGGTGAACGCGAAGCCCGGCTTTTTCCCGCACGATATCGATCAGGCCGCGGGTCATGAACGCCGGGTTGACCATGGTCAGCGCTCGCCCATCGGCAAGGTCGAGCTCGCGCTCGGGATGCACCAGGTAGGGATTGGGCTGCATCGCCTCGTCCTGCCAGACATAGACCCCGCCGTGGGCCGCATTCCATAGCCGCATCGCCTCCATCATGGCGCCGACCTGGCGCGCCTGCTTGCTGGCCACTTCGAGGCTGTGGGATTCGGCTCCCTTCCAGTTCCACCATAGCGACCCGCCGACCACCAGCGTCCACAGCAGGATGGGCAACAGCCAATAGGCGGGCGCCAGCGCCATGTGGCTGATCAGACGACCGGTTCGCCCCCAGGGATCAGGGCGCATAGAGGTGGTTTCAAAGGAGCGCGAGCTGTCTGGCACGAGAATCTCGAAGCATGATTGGAGCGTCGACCAGAAGTATCGCAAAGGCTCATTAAGTAAAATACGCTGAACTGTCGGAAGCCTGGGCTAAGGGGACTTGAGTTGATTTAGATCAACGGGCCTTGCCAACCGCAGCCAGCTAGCTGCTTGTCCTGGCCCCCGCGGCCTGCAGCCACGGGCCCACTTCCCGAGCCCCCGCCCCCAGCTCGACCGTCAGCGTCGACAGCTCCCGGCGCAGCGGATAGTGGGCACGGCAGGTATCGAAGCCCTGGGCCATGCCGAGACGGCGGCTTTCACGCAGCAGGCTGTCGTGGTCACGACGCACATCGTAAACCGTGCGTAGACACAGCCTCAGCGCCTCATCGGGATCGAGCCCGTTCTCCAGGACCATTCGAGGCACCGGCGGCGGCGGCAGCAGGTCGTCCAGCCCGAGCCGCGCGGGCAACCCCAGGGACCGGCACAGGGCGGCATAGACCTGATGGGTGCCGCGCAGTTTACCGTCCAGGCTGTACCCGGCAATGTGGGGCGTGGCAATCTCGGCCAGGTCACGCAGCGCCGGGTCAATTGCCGGCTCTCGCTCCCAGACATCGAGCACTGCGGTGATATCACCCGGTCCTGCCAGACGCTGACGCAGGGCCGCGCCGTCCACGCAGTCGCCACGACCGGCATTGAGCAGCACCGTACCTGGCGCCAATTCGGCAATACGCCGGGCATCGAGCAGATGATGCGTGGGGTAGGCACCCTTTTTTACCAGCGGGGTGTGCAGGCACAGGATGTCGCAGGTCTCGATCAGGGTATCGAGGGACTCGTAGCCTGCGCTGCCCTCGGCCTGGGCTCTGGGCGGATCGCACGCCAGGCACTCGACACCCATGGCGGACAGTCTCGCTCTCAGGCGTCCGCCTACGTTGCCCGCACCCACGATGCCGACGCGGCGACTGACCAGTTGCCAGTCCTGCCGCTCGGCCAGGGTCAGCAGGCTGGTCAGCACATAGTCGACGACGGCCTCGGCGTTGCAACCAGGTGCACTGGCAAATGCGATGCCGTGGCGTGCCAATGCCGCCGGGTCGACATGGTCGATGCCAATGGTGCAGGTGCCCACGAAACGCAGCGGCGAGCCCTCCGCCATGGCGGTATCGAGCGTCGCGGCATCGAGCCGAGTGATGGATCGGATCACCAGCGCATCGATATCGCGCAGGGCAGCGGCGTCAATCTCGCGGCCCGGTAGCCTCACCAGCTCCCCCAGCGGGCCGAAGCACGCCTCGGCACCGGGCACATTGGCATCGACCAGTATTTTCACCCTCATCTCTCCATATCTGCTGCCCGGCAATGGTTGTTCAACCTGCCCGATGTCTTACAATACCGCGACTCGATCCTTCGTGCCGTTGTTGACGGCGCCAGACATGCGGGAGCCTTCGTGATCGTTCGCTGGGAAAGTGACCATGACTACGTACTGGTGCATATTCATCAGGATATGTTCGGCGACTGGATCTTCAGCCGCGCCTGGGGCCAGATTGGCACCCAGTTCGGTGGACTGAAGCATCTGCTGGCCGATGATCGCGACCAGGCCATGATGTGGCTCTCCGACGAGGCGACCATCCTGTCGTCACGCGGCCTGCACAAGGTACTCGAGGTCGAGGCCGAAAGTGCGGAAGGGCAAGCCGCCGTGCGCCAGCTCTCGCTGCTCGACAATGCGTGAGCGCTTCCCGGGCCTCGTCTAGCCCAGGTAGCGGCGTCCGCCGGGCCGTGCAGGCGCTATGCGGCTGACTTGCTCCTCCTGGTCCTCGGTGCTCTCACCGCTCTGCAGGCGCTGCCAGGCGGCGCTATCAAGCCACCCGCGCGCTTCCAGCCAGGCCGCCAGGCGCGGCGGCTCGAACCCCATGTCGAGCTCCTCGCCGGCTGCGTCCGTCAGCACCGGAATACGCACCCCGTAGCGGGCCATCAGCTCTTCACTCTCGCTGATCTCCACCTTCTCGAGCCGGTAGGCGCCTCGGTGCAGCTGCGCCAGCAAGGCCTCGAGCTGTTCACACAGGTGACAGCCCAGGGTGGTATAGAGCGTCAAGTGGTTCATTCGGCCTCCCGGTGGCGAATCAGGAACACATGATGGATGTCCGGCCGACGCTGGAAATCGGGATCGAAGGTACGCGACGAGATGTCATCCACGTCGAAGCGCTGCGCCAGCTCATCGTCAAGCCGGAAACGGCGCTGGTTGTTGGAAAATACCAGCGTTCCCCCCGGCGCCAGCCGGGCCATGGCCAGCGTGATCAGCTGTCCGTGGTCGCGCTGAACGTCCAGGGTGCCCTCCATCTTCTTGGAATTGGAGAAGGTGGGAGGATCGAGGAAGATGAGATCGAACTCGGCCTTGGCGGTTTCCAGCCAGCGCAGGCAGTCGTCGCGGACCACCCGGTGCCGGGCCGGATCGAGCCCGTTCAAGGCAAAGTTGTCGCGGGCCCACTCCAGGTAGGTATTGGAGAGGTCCACGCTGACGCTGTCGCTGGCGCCACCCGCTTGCTCGCTGCCCAGCGCTGCCTGAACCGTAGCCGCGGCGGTGTAGCAGAACAGGTTGAGAAAGCGCTTGCCGGCGGCCATTTCCCCCAGCATGCGTCGCACCGGACGGTGGTCGAGGAACAGGCCGGTATCGAGATAGTCGCGCAGGTTGACCCATAGTCGCGCGCGCCCCTCGCTGACCTGAAAGCGCTCCCCGCTGCTGGCCTGCTTGCGGTACTGCTCCTTGCCACTCTGCTTCTCGCGGCGCTTGACTACCACCTGGGCTGGCTCGACGTCGAGCACCTCGGGAATCA
Organism: Billgrantia kenyensis; assembly: GCF_013697085.1. Lineage (GTDB taxonomy): Bacteria > Pseudomonadota > Gammaproteobacteria > Pseudomonadales > Halomonadaceae > Halomonas > Halomonas kenyensis. Next base: position 30,482 of record NZ_JACEFT010000012.1, on the reverse strand, counting down.
CCTGCAGCGCATCATAGAGCCGCTTCTGGGCCTGGGCAGGGTTTACCGAACGCGGCGGCGCGTACTCCTGCACGTGGACCCGGCCGTCGTAGACGTCCACCGCCAGGGCGTACTCCGGCATGTCGGCATCGTAAAGCCGATAGCAGCTCTCGCCTGACTGCTTTAGCCACTTCTTCAGTCGCTTGCGGTTCTTCTCCAGACGATTGGCAAACATCTGGCCACCTTCACTGCGAGAAGCCTTGGCTGGGACTGCGGCTCGCTCAGCCCCAGCTCGCGCCTCGTCAGGCACGTCCATCAGCAGCAGCTTGGCTTCCAGCGGGCCATTCTTCAGCGAATACTGCTTGTCGGCCCGTAGCCCGATACGGTGACCGAGGTCAGGGTTGGCGGTGAATACGGCCATGCGCCAACCTGGAAAGGCGCGGCGCACCCCCTCGCCCAGCTCACGGTAGAGGGTGACGAGTTCCGGCAGCTCTCCCAGCCGTTCGCCGTATGGCGGGTTGGTGATGACCAGCCCGCGCGTCTCCACGCCAAGATCGTCCGGACGCTCCAGTGCGGCAAGGGAAGCGCCATGCAAGGAGATCAGCGCCGGGATACCGGCGCGCATGGCATTGGACTTCGCCGCAGCCAGCGCCGGCGGGCTCTGGTCGAAACCAAACAAACGGTTACGACAGCGCTTGCGGCCAATGCTGGCGCGGGCCTCGGCCTCGCGCTTGAGCTCGGCCCAGAGCGTCTCGTCGTGCTGCGCCCAGCCGTGAAAGCCGAAGCGTACCCGGCTGAGGTTGGGCGCCATATCAGCCGCCATCAAGGCAGCCTCGATCAGCAGCGTACCGGCCCCGCACAGCGGATCGACCAGCGCCTCGCCGTCGCGCAGCCGCTGGGGCCAGCCCGCCCGAATCAGCAGCGCCGCGGCCAGGTTCTCCTTCAGTGGAGCATGGCCCACGTCGCGCCGGTAGCCGCGCCGGTGCAGGCTCTCACCCGAGAGGTCGATACCTAGCGTCAGCCGGCCCCGGTGCAAGTGGGCATAGAGGCGCAGGTCGGGGCGCTGCAGGTCGACGTCGGGGCGCGGCCGCCCCTGCGCCTGCAGTGCATCGACCACCCCATCCTTGACCGTCTGGGCTCCGAAGCGGGTATGGCGTATCTGGTCGCTGCGCCCGTGGAAGTCCACCGCCAGCGTCGCCCCCGGCCGCAGGTGGCGCCCCCAGTCGACCCCGGCCACCGCGCGATGCAACGACTCGGGCTTCTCGTTGCCCTCCTCCCGCAGCAGACAGAGCACGATGCGGTTGGCCAGACGCGACCACAGGCAGGCACGATAGGCGGCTTCGAGGTCAGCGCGAAAGTGCACGCCGGCAACTGTCGTCTTGTGCGGCTCGGCGCCCAGGCTGCGCAATTCGTCGGCGAGCAGTTCCTCAAGTCCCTTGGGACAGGTGGCCAGGAAGAGGTGTGTTACCTGTTGCGAAGACTCACTCATGCGATGTTCCCGCCCCCTTCGGCCGGGCATATTCCAATCATTACAATTTGGTCTCTGTCTTATGACAAAACATAGGTCGACAATCGCCCCCATAATGGGCTAAGACTAGACATGGTAGCTACCAGAAAAGACGCATGCGTACACTAAGCGGGCCTCGACTGAACCCGCATGACCTCGCTCTGCCGTCGTTAAGGGACTGATTAACGGCTAGGCGATCGGTGGAACGCCGGAGCGTGCATGTCGCGCGCTCCAAATTGGTACCTTTACAAGAGGTCATCCGATGAAAAGACAGAAACGTGATCGCTACCAACGCGCCTATCTCCATGGCTACAAGGCCGGTATTTCCGGGCGCTCCCGCGACGACTGTCCCAGTCAGGATGTCAACATACGTGAATATTGGATGAGTGGTTGGCGTGAAGGCCGAGGTGACCAGTGGGCCGGCATGACCGGCGTCTCCGGCATTCACAAGAACCCGATGGTGCTGTAACCCTTTCCCACCAACCTGTCGTCCCTTCGCCAACATCGGAGTGGCGAAGCCAAGCTAAGCCCGTGCCTTGCACGGGCTTTCTTAGTTTGCCCCCGCGAAACCTGCACGTGAGCAAGCCACATCAGCGCTGCCCGGCGGCCTTGAGCGCCCGGGCACACTCCCCCACCAGGGCCGGGCCGCGATAGATGAACCCCGAGTAGAGCTGCACCAGGTCGGCGCCGGCCTCCAGCTTGGCCGTGGCCGCCTCGCCGCTGTCAATGCCGCCCACGCCGATGATCGGCAGCTTGGGCAGATGCCGACGCAACTCGCGAATGACCCGGTTGGAAGCCTCGAACACCGGCCGCCCCGACAGGCCACCCTGCTCGTCGGCATGGGGAAGGCCAGCCACCGCCTCACGCGAAATCGTCGTGTTGGTCGCGATTACGGCATCGATGCCGCACCGGGCAATGCTGCCCGCCACCAGGCCTACCTCGTCATCGCTCATGTCAGGGGCGATCTTGACCGCCAGCGGCACCCGCCGGCCAGCCGCCTGATCCAGGCGACTGCCCGCATCGCGCAGCGAGCCTAACAGGGCGTCGAGCTGCTCGCCAAACTGCAGGCTACGCAGCCCCGGCGTATTGGGCGAGGAGATGTTGACCGTCACGTAGTGCGCATGAGCGTGCACCTTCTCCAGGCAGACCAGGTAGTCATCCACCGCGCGCTCCACCGGCGTGGTGAGGTTCTTGCCGATGTTGATACCGATCACCCCGTCGTAGCGCGATGCCTTGACCCGCGCCACCAGGTGGTCCACCCCGGCATTGTTGAAGCCCATGCGATTGATGATCGCGCCACCCTCGGGCAGACGAAACAGACGCGGCTTGGGGTTGCCATCCTGGGGCTTGGGCGTGACGGTGCCGACCTCGACGAAGCCGAAGCCGAGCGCGCCCAGCGCATCGAGATGATCGGCATTCTTGTCCAGCCCCGCAGCCAGCCCCACCCGATTGGGGAAGCGCAGGCCCATCAACTCCACCGGGTCGTCGACACGCGCACCTGCCAGCAGCCCCGTCAGCCGCAGTCGATGCGCCAGGTCCAGTGCGCCAAGCGCGCGGCCGTGGGCGGTTTCGGCATCGAGGCGAAACAGGATCGAGCGAGCAAGCGCGTACATGGCATCTCCAGGCAAGGGGGAAGAGGAGCAAGTGGCGAGGCGGGCGAGATTATAGCAGCGCTGCGTGCTCAAGACGACGCACCCCGCCAGGGTAGGCGGGGTGCGCATGTGAGAGCAGCAGGCAATCAGGCTTCGCCGTTGCTCTCCGCCAGGTCGACCAGCTCGCGTACTGCCACGGCAAAGAGCGGGAAACTTGCCTGGCTGCCGCCGCGCACCTCGGCAATCAAGCGGCACCAGCGCTCATGCAGCGAGGAGTGCGCGGCCAGCCAGGTATCGACCCGCTCGACGGATTCACGCCCATCCTCGGTCTTGAGCACGCTGACGGTCAGCGCCAGCTGCTGGCGATCGATGTCGTCGCGGAAGGTCTCGCGGGCCTGCGCCTGCCAGCTGTCGCGCACGTGCAGTTGACTGACCTGCTGGAGCATCCAGGGCAGTTCCAGGCGATCGCCGATCTCGAAGAAGACCTCAGCCACGCGCTGCGGCTTCTCGTCGGCCTGGCGAGCCGCCTGGATGATGCCCAGCGCACCGTAGAGGCTGCCCGAAGCGGCCACCGTGGCAGCCAGCTCCTCGGGAACGCCGGCATCGAGCAGCTCACTGCGCTTGTGCTCCCAGCGCTCGCGCTCCTCTCCGCGCAGCAGCTCGCCGATACTCTCCTGCAGCTGGGCGACGCGGGGCGCGAAATACTCGATGGCATCACGAGTGGAGAGGCCCAGCCGCTGGCGCAGGAACCAGCGGGTAGTACGCCGGATCAGCCGGATCAGGTCCATCATCATGGCGTACTGCACCTGGCTGGGGACCTGGTTGTCCAGTGCTTCGATGCGCTCCCACAGGCTCGAGAGCTGGAAGCTCTCGCGGGCAATGATGTAGGCGCGGGCGATGTCGGCCGGGCTGGCTCCGGTGGAGTCGATCAACAAGCGGACGAAGACGATGCCCATGTGATCGACCAAGTCGTTGGCCACCTGGGTGGTGACGATCTCGCGCTTGAGACGATGATCGTACATCTCATTGCGGAAACGCTCGACCAGCACTCGCGGGAAGATCCGCTCCACGTACTGCTGGATATAAGGATCGTCGGGCACGTCGGAGGCCAGCACGTCTCCCTTCAACACGCTCTTGGAGTAGGAGATGAGCACCGACAGCTCCGGGTGGGTCATTCCCTGGTCGCTGCCCGCCCGCTCCAGGAGCTCCTCGTCGGCAGGCAGGAACTCGAGTTCACGGTCAAGCTGTCCGGCGGCCTCCAGCTCGCTGATAAAGCGCCGGTACGGGTCGATGCCTCGGCGTGAGAAGAGCGACGAGATATCCAGCGCCTGGGTCTGGCGGTAGTTGTCGAGAATGACCAGGTCAGCCACCTCCTCGGTCATCTCGGCCAGCAGCTGGTTGCGCTGCTTTTCGGTCATGTCGCCGCGCTTGACCACTTCATCGATGAGGATCTTGATGTTGACTTCATGGTCGGAGCAGTTGACCCCGCCGGCATTGTCGATGAAGTCGGTATTGACCAGCACGCCCTTGGCAGCGGCCTCCATTCGGCCACGCTGGGTCAGGCCCAGGTTGCCGCCCTCGCCGACCACCCGGCAGTTGAGCTCTCCGCCATTGATACGCAGCGCATCGTTGGCCTTGTCGCCGACCATGGCATCGGTCTCGGCACTGCCCTTGACGTAGGTGCCGATCCCACCGTTCCACAGCAGGTCGATCTTCGCCTTGAGCATGGCGCGAATGAGCTCGTTGGGCGACAGACGGTCCTCCTCGATACCGAAAGCTTCTTTCATCTGCGGTGAGATCGAGATCGACTTGGCGCTGCGCTTGAACACCCCGCCACCTTCCGAGATCAGCGACGCATCGAAATCCTCCCAGCTCGAGCGCGGCAGCTGGAACAGGCGCTGGCGTTCGGCAAAGGTGGCTGCCGCATCGGGCGCCGGATCGACAAAGATATGCAGGTGATTGAAGGCCCCCACCAGGCGAATCTTGTCGGAGAGCAGCATGCCGTTGCCGAACACGTCGCCCCCCATGTCGCCGATGCCGACCACGCTGAACTCCTCCTCCTGGGTGTTGAGGCCCAGGTTACGGAAGTGGCGCTTCACCGATTCCCAGGCGCCACGGGCGGTGATGCCCATCTTCTTGTGGTCGTAGCCGTTGGCCCCGCCGGAGGCGAAGGCGTCGCCCAGCCAGTGGCCGTACTCCGCGGAGATCTCGTTGGCAATGTCGGAGAAGGTGGCGGTGCCCTTGTCGGCAGCCACCACTAGGTAGGCGTCGTCGTCATCGTGGCGCACCACCTCTCTGGGCGGTACCACCTCGCCGCCGACCAGGTTGTCGGTGACGTCGAGCAGCGCCCGGATGAAGGTCTTGTAGCAGGCGATGCCCTCCTGCTGAAGCGCATCTCGGTCTCCGCCCTCGGGCAAGCGCTTGCAGACGAAGCCGCCCTTGGCGCCGACCGGCACGATGACCGCATTCTTGACCTGCTGCGCCTTGACCAGCCCCAGCACCTCGGTGCGGAAATCCTCCTGACGGTCCGACCAGCGCAGCCCACCGCGAGCGACCTTGCCGCCGCGCAGGTGGACACCCTCGACCCGCGGCGAGCAGACGAAGATCTCGAAGGCCGGACGCGGCTTGGGCATCCCGGTGATACGCTTGGGGTCGAGCTTGTAGGCAATGTAGTCCTTGAAGTTGCCGTCGGCACCGCGCTGGTAGTAGTTGGTGCGCAGCGTGGCCTGGATCATCTCCATGAAGCGGCGCAGCAGCTGATCGTCGTTGAGACTTGCAACGCCGTCGAGGTGCCGGTGGATGCGGTCGAGGCAGGCTCCCGTCTCCTCCTCGTCGGGACGGTGCGCCGGGTCGAAGCGCAGCCGGAACAGGGTCACCAGCTCGCGGGTGATCTCCGGGTAACTGGTCAGGGCGGAAGCGATATAGTCCTGCGACATGCCGAAGCGGATCTGCTTCAGGTAGCGGGCATAGGCACGCAGCATGGCGACTTCTCGCCAGTCCAGGTTGGCGGCGATGACCAGGCGATTGAAGCCGTCATTTTCCGCCTCTCCTACCCAGATGCGCTTGAACGCCTCGATAAAGGGCTCACGCATCTTCTGCAGGCTCACCTCGGTGCTGGTGTGATGCTCGAGGTCGAAGTCATGCAGCCAGTAGCGCACTTCGGGGGTGATGATTTCGTAGGGCCGCTCGCCGATGACACGCAGTCCCAGGTTCTCCATCACCGGCAGCACATCGGAGAGCGGGATGGTGCGATCACGCTGGAACAGTTTCAGGTTGACCCCGCTGCCCTCCTCTTCGACCAGCCGGTAGAGCGTCAGCGCCAGCGGCTCGCCGGCATCGAGGTCGGCCAGGTGCTGCAGGTCGAACACTGCGGTACGCGAGCCGAAGTCGTCGCGGTAGCTGGCCGGGAAAGCATCGCGGAAGCGATCCATCAGCAGGTTGGCCCGCTCCTCGCCGAAGCCCTCGACCAGCGCCTCGTGCAGCTCGTCGCGCCAGCTGCGCGCCAGCTCGGCCACCTTGGCCTCGAGTCGCTTGAGATTGATCTCACGGGGAGGGGCATCGCCGCGAAAGCGCAGGATGAACTGGATGCGAGCGAGGATCGACTCCGAGAGGTAGGTATTGAAGTCGCCGAAGGTGGCGTCGAGCTCCTCGCACAGCATGTTCTGGATGCGCACCCGCAGGTCGGTGGAGAAGACATCCCGCGGCACGAACACCAGGCACGAGTGGAAGCGCCCGGAGTGGTCCGTACGAATGAACAAGCGCACTCGGCGCCGCTCGCGTATGTCGAGGATGCCGAGTGAGGTGCGGGCCAGCTCCTCGGTATCGATCTGGAACAGGTCGTCGCGTGGATAGACCTCGAGGATCTGCAGCAGCTGCTTGCCGTTGTGCCCCTTGGGATTGAAGCCGGCAATGTCCATTACCGCCTTGAGCTTGCGCCGCAGCAGCGGAATGTTGCGCGGCGACTCGTTGTAGACGCTGGCGGTGAACAGGCCAAGGAAGCGGTGCTCGCCGATCACCCGCCCCTGCTCATCGTAGCGGTCGATGGAAATATAGTCCGGGTACGTCGGCCGGTGGACACGGGCGTGATGCGAGCTCTTGGCGAAGGAGAGCAGCTGGGGCACCAGCACGAAGCGATTGTTCTCGATGCCGAGCTCGGTGCGAATGCGCTCCTGATAGCGCGGCAGATCGAGGCGGAACACGCCCAGCTTGCTCGCCTCGTCGCGCACCAGCCGGTCGCCTTCGGCGCCGGTCTCGATGGTGTAGGCGTCGTAGCCGAGGAAGGTGAAGTTGTCGCGCCTGACCCACTCGAGAAAGGCAATCGCTTCCTCATGGTCGCCGGCGTCGACCTGTTCGGGGCGACTCGCCTTGAGTTCGGCGAGCGCCTCGGTCACGCGCTCGCACATGGGCTCGTAGTCATTCACCGCGATGCGCACGTCGCCCAGCACCTCATGCAGCGACTGCTCGATCTCGGCCAGCACCTCGGGGCTGGAGTGGCGGTCGATCTCGATGGCGATGAGCGACTCGCGGCTCTCCGGCGCATTCTCCTCGCGCGGCGAGGTGACCTGCTGCAGGGTATGGGAGCGGTTGCGCTCCACTGCCAGCACGGCGTTGTGGATCGCGTGCACGGTCAGGCCGCGGCGGTTCAACTCGATGCGTACCGAATCGACCAGGAAGGGCATGTCCTCGTGCAACACGGCGACGAAAGTGTGGGAGGACTGCCAGCCGTGCTCTTCGAAGTCGGGGTTGAAGACACGCACCTTGGGCGAGGCGTGATCGAAGTGCTGAATGAAATGCCACACTGAGAGGGTGGCGCCGTACAGGTCGTCCAGCCGCCTGCCAACCAGGTCCTCCATCGGTACCGTGGCATAGAAATGGCGGGCGAAGGCCTCCACCTCATCTGCCCGCACCTTGTCGAGTCGGCTGTCCAGGCGTTCGCGCAGCTGCTTGAGAATCTCCTGCCGGCCCACTTCGATCGTCTCGTATTGCATCCCTCACCTCGGCTGCCTGGGGCCGTGTCTTGGCCCTGGGAAAGAATATCGGCGTGGCTCAAGACCACGTGACGGGAAGCTTACTGCAGCCCTGCGCCGTACCCTATCGACTTGCCAGCCTTCTCATGGAGCATGTCGCTTGTGCATCGAGATTGGACGTTTCGCCACTTGACAACACAGCACACTTTCAGATCGAAGAATTGAAGTCCCCTCAGGCGTGCCTTCTCTCCAGCAGCACCCCGCATTCACAGTGATGGGTCCAGGGAAACTGATCGAACAGGGCGAAACGGGCGATCCGATGAGTACGGCACAGCGTCTCCAGGTTGCGCTCCAACGTATCCGGGTTGCATGAAATATAGACGACTCGAGAATATTCGCTCAGCTGACGGCAGCTTGCCTCGTCGAGGCCGGCACGGGGCGGATCCACCAGCACGGTGGAGAAGTCGTATTGCTCCAGGGCCATCTCCTCGACGCGCCGGCCCCCCTTCTCGCCCTTGAGTGCCGTGGCAAACTCTTCCGCTGACATGCGCGCCACCACGGCGTTGTCGATACCGTTGGCGGCCAGGTTCTCGCGGGCGCTGGCGACGGAAGTGCGCGAAATCTCCGTTGCCAGCACGCGCCGGAAGTTCTCTGCCAGGGCCACGGTAAAGTTGCCATTGCCGCAGTAGAGCTCGACCAGATCGCTATCCTGGCTCCCTCGGGTCACGTCCCGCGCCCAGGTGAGCATGGTGCGACTGATCTCGGCGTTGGGTTGGGTGAAGCTGTTCTCCACCTGCTGATAGTGGAACGTCCGCCCCTCCACCTCCAGCCGCTCCCAGACGTGATCGCACTCGAGCACCAGGCGCTGCTTGCGCAAACGACCGATGATGCGGATATCGAGTCGCTGCTGCAGCCGACGTGCCTCCTCCTCCCAAGCTTCGTCCAGCGGCCGATGGTAGATCAGGGTGACCAGTGCCTCGCCGGAAAGCGTGGTCAGGAACTCGACCTGAAACAGGCGGCGGCGCAGCACGTCGCTCTCCAGCAGCGCCTCTCGCAGGCGCGGCATCAGTTGGTTGATCCGCTGGCTTGCCACAGGATACTCGTCCAGTCGAATCACACGCTTGTGCTTGGGGTCGTCGGGATCGACTTCGAACATGGCGTAATAGAGGTCATCGCCCTCATGCCACAGGCGAAACTCACAGCGCTGCCGATAATGGCTCGGGGGAGAGGCGAACACTTCCAGCGCCGGAGGAGAGAAGCGCTCGAACTGGCCAGTGATGCGCTCGCGCTTGGCTGCTAGCTGCTGGTCATAGCGGGCAGGATCGACAACGGGAATGGACACGGCATCTCCTGAGGGAGGAAGGGGTAAGAAGAGCGCCTCAGCCGACAGCCAGCAGGCGCGGCTCGGCAAAGTCATAGGCAGCCATGGCACGAGACAGGCGGACGTCAGGCGACGTTGCAAAGCTCTGGTCTTGCCCCAGCCGCGGTGCAGGGTCACGGGCCAACTGGGCAGTACGCCGCGCGATCGCCTCACTCGAATCCACCAACTGCACCGGCCGCGGCGAGGCAGCAGCGATGCGTTCGCGCAATAGCGGGAAGTGAGTACAGCCGAGCACCACGGTATCCAGATCCGCCGCCTCCCACAGTGGCGCTGTCACGGCTTCGATGACCGCAGCGTCCGGTTTCTCGCCGGCCAGAAGGCGCTCGGCCTCCCTGACCAGCGCATCGGCGGCGACGCGTGTCACCCGGCAGTCGGCGGCGAACGTCTCGATCAGCCGGTCGGTGTAGGGACGAGCCACGGTGGCACTGGTCGCCAGCAGGCCGATATGGCGGCTGCGGCTGAGGCCTGCGGCTGGCTTGATCGCCGGAACGGTACCTACCACCGGTACCGAGAGCTGAGCACGCAGTGCTTCCAGTGCCAGGGTACTGGCGGTATTGCATGCCACCACCAGCACACAGCAGCCGCTGGCGGCCACGGCTGCCTTGCAGACTGCGAGGATACGCGCCACCAGCCAGTCATCGGGGCGCGTACCGTAGGGCAGCATGGCATTGTCGCAGGCATATACCAAAGCGGCACCGGGCAAGCGGTGCCGCAAGGGCGGCACGACCGACAGGCCGCCAACGCCGGAATCGAAGATCAGTATCGGGCCGGGCATGACGAAAGGAAGCTCATGGACTCACTCGGCTGCTACGACAAACCGCTCATTCTAGCAGCATGCCGAGCGAGCTGAAGCCTTCTTTCGCCGCCTGGGGTCAGACTGCCGGCTCTGCGGTCTCGCGCAGCTCGGCGTAGAGTTCCGGATACGCCTCCTGAAGTCGCTCCAGCTTTGCCGCTGCCCCCTCGGGCAAGGCCTGGGCCAGTAGCTCCAGGTCCTGATCATTGAAATGCTCCCTGATCAGCGGGAAAAGCAGCTCGCGCTCATCGCGCAGGTAGATGCGATGCGCTTCGAGATAGGCCTTCAGATCCTCGGCAAAGCGGTCCATGGGCACCACGGCATCCATCAGGATCATGTCGATGTCCCCGGATAGCCGCATCAGGCGCTCGCGAAGGGCCTGGTAATCGCGGGACAATCGTTCGGTCAGCTCCCTGGTCTCGGGAGCGAGTGCTTGAAGCCGCTCTGAGCAGACCCGCTCCAGCGGGACGGTAAACTCCTCCATGTACTCGAGGATATAGTCGACGACTTCACGGACCAGCTGGAAATTGGGCCGATCTCCGGCTGCAAGCGTCTTTTGCTTGAGCTGAAGGACGTGCAACATGCGCGCCATGTTGGCATGATCCTGCCTCAGTTGGGTCAGCATGGGCATGTCGAGGCCTCCTCTGCGATGAGCGGGTATAGTGGTTGGAGTCGCGGGACGGGAGCAGGTTCAGTCTTGCCGCTACCAAGGTAAGGCAAGCCAGGGGGATGCTGTATCCACCCTAGACCTATTTTCACGATTGCGCACACCGCCCAAGGTCGTATTGTAAGCAGCAGGGAGTGAGTCCATGGATCTTTTCGGCTCGGCCACCGACGATTCCGCACCGCTGGCCTTTCGCATGCGCCCACGACGCCTGGATGACTACGTGGGACAGCAGGCGCTGGTAGGGCCGGGCAAGCCGCTCCGCCGCATGGCCGAGACCGGCGTGGTGCGCTCGATGATCCTGTGGGGTCCGCCCGGCACCGGCAAGACGACCCTGGCCGAAATCCTCGCCGAACACTCCGGTGCCAACCTGGAGCGACTTTCCGCGGTCATGGCGGGGGTCAAGGAGATTCGTGCCGCAGTGGAACGGGCCCGAGTCGTGCAAGCCCAGGGCCGCCCCACCCTGCTGTTTCTCGACGAAATCCACCGCCTCAACAAGAGCCAGCAGGATGCCCTGCTGCCCCATGTGGAGTCGGGCCTGCTGACGCTGATCGGCGCCACGACGGAAAACCCCTCCTTCGAGGTCAACTCGGCGCTGCTCTCCCGAGCCCGGGTGCACGTGCTGACTGCGCTGGACGAAGCGGAGCTGATCGAGGTGATGAGGCGTGCCCTGACCGATACGGAACGCGGGCTGGGCAAGCGAGGCATCATCGCCGATGAAGACGTGCTGGGTATCCTTGCCCGCGCCGCCGCTGGCGATGCTCGCCGCGCCTTGGGCATGCTGGAAACCGCCTGTGACTTCAGCGTCGCAGAGGGTAGCGGCGAGCGCCTGCCCCGGCAGGCCCTGGAAGCAGTGATCGGCCACCAGGCCAGCGCCTTCGACAAGCAGGGCGACCACTACTACGACCTGCTATCGGCGATCCACAAGTCGGTGCGTTCGTCACGCCAGGATGCGGCACTGCTGTATATGGCCCGCTTCATCCAGGGCGGCGGCGATCCGCTCGACGTGATTCGCCGGCTGGCGGCCATTGCCTCGGAGGATGTGGGCAACGCCGACCCCCGTGCCCTGCCGCTGGTGATGGCCGCCTGGGACGCCTACCTGCGCCTGGGGGACTACGAAGGCCAGCGTGCCATCGCCCATGCCGCCATCCACCTCTCCGTCGCTCCCAAGAGCAACGCCATCGATCAGGCCTGGAATCGGGCCAAGGCCTTCGCCGCTGCCCAGCCCCGCCTCGAGGTACCAAGCTACCTGCGCAACGCCCCGACCAAGCTGATGGAGTCCCTCGGCCACGGTCACGGTTACCGCTATGCCCATAACGAGCCCGAGGGATATCCGGCGGGCAGCGCTCACGACTGCTGGCCCGACGACTTGCCGCGGGAGGGCTTCTATCAGCCCAGCGAGCATGGCCAGGAAAAGCGCTACGCCCAGTTGATGGCCTGGCGCGCCGAACTGGATGCCCGCGCCGACCGGGACGACGCCGGAGAGTAGCCGAGTAGAGACAACAACGCCGCCTCGAGGGCGGCGCTTTGGGGGGACGGTTCGCTGGGTCAGTGAGTATCGCGGATCACGTCGGTCCCTTCGGGGATGTCGAACTGGAAGCGGCTATCGTCGATGGTGTGGTTGGTGCGTACCTCGCTGAACTCGATGACGGTCTCCTGGCCGGTGCTGTCGATCATCTGCAGCGCAGCCAGTTGCTCGCCACGGAAGGTCATGTGGAGCTCCTCGAACAGGGTATCGGGCGACTTCGGCACCAGCCGGAAGGTTTCGCTGCCGCCCTGCTGTTGACGGGTGACCTCGTAGCTCTCGGTCAGCTCGCGGGCACTGCCTGACAGCAGCAGCGCCGGCGTGTGGGTCACACGATGGTCCAGGGCCTGCACCGTGACCTGCTCCAGGTCGGGATCGTGGAGATAGACCTCGCTGCCGTCGGAAATCACCTCCTGCTGATAGGGTGCCGCCACCTCCCAGCGGAACTTGCCGGGGCGCGAAAGCCACATCTGGCCGTTGGCCTCCTGCAGGCGCTCGCCGCTGCCATCGAGGATCTTCTGCGCGAAGCGCGCCTCGACGGTTTCCAGCGGCTCCAGCATGCTCGTCAGGCGATCGGCGCCTTCACTGGCCAGTGCGATTGCCGGGGCGGCAAGAGTCAGGGCAAGTGCAGCCAGGGTCTTCTTGATCATCTATTTCTCTCCTTGAGCAGGGTCCAGGGGGATCCTGTCACTCGGACCCGCTGCGAGCCGGCGGGTTGCATGGTCACCGGCGCTTTCATGATTGCTGCATGGTTGCTGAAGGTGGATCAGTTGCCCACCGGCGGCGGTGCCAGCACCTCGCGGCCCCCGTTGGAGCCCATCGAGGAGACCACACCGGCCGCCTCCATGGCCTCTACCAGGCGTGCCGCCCGGTTGTAGCCGATCTTGAAGCGGCGCTGCACCGCCGAGATGGAGGCCCGCCGGCTTTCGGTGACGAACTGCACTGCCTCGTCGTACAGCGCATCCTGCTCTGCATCGCCGCCCCCCTCGCCGGCATCGGCCTCGAGCCCGGTCAGGGCATCCGCCGAGACGCCGCCGGAGAGGATCTCATCGATATATTCCGGTTCACCGCGACGCTTCCAGTCCTCGACGACCCGATGCACCTCGTCGTCATCCACGAACGCGCCGTGCACCCGGGTCGGCAGGCCAGCGCCCGCCGGCAGGTAGAGCATGTCGCCGTGGCCCAGCAGGTTCTCGGCACCGCCCTGGTCGAGGATGGTGCGCGAATCGACCTTGGACGACACCTGGAAGGCCATGCGAGTCGGGATGTTGGCCTTGATCAGCCCCGTCACGACATCCACCGAGGGCCGCTGGGTGGCCAAGATCAGATGGATGCCGGCGGCACGCGCCTTCTGCGCCAAGCGCGCGATCAGCTCTTCGACTTTCTTGCCGACAATCATGAACATGTCGGCGAATTCGTCGATCACCACCACGATGTAGGGCAGCTTCTCCAGCACCGGGGGCGGCTCGTGCATCTCCCAAGGCTGCGGCTCCCACAGCGGATCGGCCACCTGAGCACCGGCTTGCTCGGCCTCATCCAGCTTACCGTTGAAGCCGGCGATGTTGCGCACGCCCATGGCGGCCATCAGCTTGTAGCGGCGCTCCATCTCCGCGACGCACCAGCGCAGGCCGTTGGCGGCCTCCTTCATGTCGGTGACCACCGGCGCCAGCAGGTGCGGAATGCCGTCGTAGACGGAAAGCTCCAGCATCTTGGGGTCGACCATGATCAGGCGCAGCTCCTCCGGCGTGGCCTTGAGCAGCATCGAGATGAGCATGGCGTTGACGCCCACCGACTTGCCCGAGCCGGTGGTGCCGGCCACCAGCAGGTGGGGCATTTTGCCCAGGTTGGCCACCACCGGGCCGCCGCCGATGTCCTGGCCCAGCGCCAGGGTCAGCGCCGAGGCCTCCTGCTGGTAACGGTCGGAGTCGATCACCTCGCGCAGGCGGATCATCGCCCGGTGCGGGTTGGGAATCTCGATGCCCACCGTGGGCCGCCCGGGAATCACCTCCACCACGCGCACGCTCTTGACCATCAGCGAGCGTGCCAGGTCCTTGGCCAGGTTGCTGATCTTCGAGACTTTCACGCCGGCGGCCGGCTTGATCTCGAAGCGGGTGATCACTGGGCCCGGCCAAGTGTGCACCACTTCGGCCTTGACGCCATACTCGCGCAGCCGTGTCTCGAGCAGCTCGGCCATGTCGGCCAGCTGCTGGTCGGTATAGTTCCGCTGATGCGGCTCGGCCGGTGTGAGCAAGCGCAAGCTGGGCAGCTCGCCGTCAGGCTCCGGCATGTCCTCGAGCACCGGTCGCTGGCTCTGCAGGTGCTCTACCGTCCACAGCGTCGGACCTTCCGGCTCCTCGGCTGCCGCACGCGCCTGTTCGGCGGTCGCGACCTGAGGCGCCTGGCCCTCGGCGGAAGCCGCCTGGTCACGTGCCGTCGACTCCCGCCAGCTACGCAGCCCCTCGGCCTGGTCGCCATAGGCGGCCGGACGCTCTTCCGGGTCTGCGGCCGAAAGCGGTGCCTCGGGCGCCGCCTGAGCTGGCTCATGATGCGGATCTCTGGGCTGAATCGCCCGCTCTTCTTCGGCGCGCTCGAACTCATCCTCGTAGCTGTCGCCGCCTATATCGTCCCAGTTGAGGCGAGGCTCCTGGATATCGGCCGGCTCCTGGGGCTGCAGTTCACCGAGTTCGGGCTCGCGCCGTGGCGATGTCTGGCCGGTCACGGTTGCTGCGTCTCCCTCCGGTGCCTGCGGCTCTGCCGGCTGAAGATCGGCGGCGGCCTTCGCCTCCTGAGGACCATCAGTCACCGAATCCGGCTCGCCATCCTCCCGCTCTGCTTCGAGGGCGTCCGTCGCCCGCAGCGGCATGCTGGCGGCGGCAACCGGCTCGTCATGGCGGCTGGCCTTGAGTGCAGCGGCCGCGGCAAATGGCTCAGCGGCGCGAGTCGCACCGGGCTGAGCCTGCGGCAGTGAGGAGGTCGGGGCCGATCCGGTTCCTGGTGAGGGGGACGTATCGCCCCGTTGCGCTGTGTAGGCAGCCTCGGGCCGCTTGGCCGACGGGGTGCGCTCGGGAATGTCCCACGGGATGTCGGTATCGCCGTCGTCGCCGAATGTGGGCTCGAGGCCGGGCTCACGCTGCTCACCGGTATCGGGAGCCGGCTGCGTGCCACGACGCTGCCAGAAGCGCCAGCGCGGCCTGGTGGTCTCGACCGACGTCGCCGCTGATTCGGCTTCGGGCGCCTGCGGCTCGGCAAGTTCGTCGTCGTCCCAGTGCGGTTCGCTCCGCTCGCGCATCAGGCCGAACGGCGTCGCTGCCCAGCGCCACAGCCGCAGGAAGCCATGGCCGGTCTCATCCATCACCGTAAACCAGGAAACACCGGAAAACAGCGGAAAGCCGCACAGCATGGCCGCCACCGCCAACAGCCCGGTACCCCCCGAATCAACCAGCGGCACCAGGGCGCCGACCAGCCCCTCGCCCAGGATGCCTCCCGAAGCATAAGGCAGCGCGCTGTCGGGACTGTAGAAGTGCAGCGCCCCCAGCGTGGTCGTGCCCAGCAGCAGCAATACCAGGCCACCCAGACGCACGGCCACGGCCGTGGCGTCCCACTCGATCTGCACCTTGCGAGATCGGATCAGCCACCAGCCGGCGAACCCCAGCATGCCGGGCCACCACAGGGCGCTGGCACCGAACAGCGAGTAGAGTACGTCGGCCAGCCAGGCACCGAAGGGACCCATCCAGTTGGCGACATCGGTTTCCGGGCCACGCTGCGACCAGCCGGGATCCGAGGGCTGATAGCTGAACAAGGCCAGCAGCAGGAATACACACGCTGCCAGCAACACTATGATCGCCCCTTCCCGTGCCACGCCATGCAGATGGATAGCCAGGCGCCTGTTCGGTTGTTGGGGGCTCTCCTCCGTCGCTCGCCGCGGCACGCCCTTCTCCTTTGCACTCAAAATTCCCAACCCCCTCGCACCGCAAACAGCGGTGCCTTCCTGACACGCATGAAGCAGAATGAACTCAGCCGCCATCATACCGGGACTGCTGGCCCGGGCACAGTGGGCACGACAGTCGCTTGAGCCGGATCGACTCCGACGGCAGACTAGACTCATTCCAGTAAACCAAGAGCGCCATCCGAATGCTGCCCTGGCTCCCCGAGCACCCGGTGCATTTTCCTCCCGTCTCCCAGGCCCTGAGCCACCCGGAGGGCTTGTTGGCTGCCGGGGGCGAACTTACCCCTGCATGGTTACTGGCCGCTTATCGGCGCGGTATATTTCCCTGGTACAGCGATGACCAGCCCATCCTGTGGTGGTGCCCCGATCCGCGAATGGTGCTGTTCCTGGAAGAGCTACGGGTCACCCGCAGCCTGGCCAAGCGCGTGCGCAACGGCGGTTTCTCCATCACCTTCAACCAGGCGTTCGAGACCGTGGTCAGTGCCTGTGCCGAACCGCGCCAGGGCCAGCCAGGCACCTGGATTACCGAGGAGATGCATGACGCCTACGTGACGCTTCATCGCCTCGGCTACGCCCGCTCGGTGGAGGTATGGCAGCACAGGGAACTGGTCGGAGGGCTTTACGGGGTGGCGATGGGGCCCGTGTTCTTCGGCGAATCGATGTTCTCGCTCACGAAGGATGCCTCCAAGGTCGCCCTGGTCCACCTGGTGCACGTCATGCGCGCCGGCGGTGGTCGCCTGATAGACTGCCAGATGCACACGCAGCACCTGGCCAATTTGGGAGCGCGGGATATCGCCCGGGAAGATTTCATCAACTATCTTGAATCATGCCTGGCAACCCCAGGGCTCGGGGAAAAACCCTACCCACTGCCCTGCTGGGCACCACCCGATCAGCCCTCGCGCGTCGACCCCTTGACCGCTTTCAACTAGGAGGCGAATGAAGTGAGCAGCAATGCGCCTCGTCAACCAATACGGGATCTGCGCTTTTTCCTGACGGTGCCTCACGCCTGCAGCTACCTGCAAGGGCGAGAAGCCACCACCCTGTTCCTGGACCCCCAGGAATCCCACGGCCAGGGAATCTACGACTCACTTGCCCTGCTGGGATTCAGGCGCAGCGGACGCCACCTATACCGACCCCACTGCGAAGGCTGCAGTGCCTGCGTTTCGGTACGCATCCCGGTCGATGCCTTTGCTCCCGGGCGCAGCCAGCGGCGGCTGGCCAAGCGCAATGCCGACCTGCGCCTGTTCGAGCGACCGGCGCTCTTCGACGGTGAACACTATGTCCTCTACGAGCGCTATATTCGCCTGCGCCACTGGGATGGGGACATGTACCCCCCGAGCCGAGAACAGTACCGTACCTTCCTGACCCTCGAGGAACCCTATTCCCGGCTCCTCGAATTCCGCCTTGGCGAACGTCTGCTTGCCGTTTCGGCCTTCGACCGGCTTGAGCACGGGCTCTCTGCGATCTATACGTTCTTTGACCCGGACCCGGCCTTTGACCGGCGCTCGCTGGGCACTTTCGCCGTACTGAGCCTGGTTGAGGCGGCCCATCGCGAGGGTTTGCCCCACGTCTACCTGGGCTACTGGATTCGTGAGTGCCGCAAGATGTCCTACAAGGAGGCCTACCGCCCCCTGGAAGTACTCGAGGGACGCCACTGGCGGCGCCTTATGCCAACTGGTTCTTCGCCCTGATACGCTCAGCTTTGCCTTGAAGCCCGGCTTGCGGCACAATATCGCGCTATCCTAGAGGCCGAGCGTACGTTTCGGTGCGCACGGCTCCTGCAATACGGCAAGCATGGTGCGCAGACCCATCGGCCGGATTCATGAAGACCAACGTCATCAGCGAGGAACCGCCTATATGGCACGTGAAGACCATATCGAAATGGAAGGCGTCGTCGTCGATACCCTTCCCAACACCACCTTTCGCGTCGAACTGGAGAACGGCCACGTCGTGACAGCCCACATTTCGGGCAAGATGCGCAAGAACTACATCCGCATCCTCACCGGCGACAAGGTCAAGGTCGAGTTGACTCCCTATGACCTGACCAAGGGCCGCATCGTCTACCGCTCGCGCTGAACGTCTGGTCGCATCGGCGGCACCACCAAGCGGCCCCTCTCCCAGACACGACAACGCCCCGTCCGAAGACAGGGCGCTGTGCGAAGGTCGAGGCAGTCAGGTAACGTCAGGGGGCGTCGGCCAGCTCCGACTCCGTGGAAAGATGCAGCTCGCCATCCTCCACCGTGACGTGCACCACCCCGCCGTGTTCGGATAGCTCTCCGAACAGGATCAGCTCTGCCAAGGGCTTTTTGAGCTTATCCTGAATCAACCTCGCCATGGGCCTTGCGCCCATGCTGGGGTCGTAGCCCTGCTCGGCCAGCCAGTCGCGCGCGGCCATGTCCACATCCAGCTGTACCCGCTTCTCGTCGAGCTGCGCCTGCAGCTCCACAAGGAACTTGTCCACCACGCTGCGTACCACCGAAGTGGGCAGGGAGTGGAACTGGATGATGCCGTCCAGGCGGTTGCGGAACTCCGGCGAGAAGGTCTTGCGAATCACTTCCATGGCATCGGAAGAATGGTCCTGGGTCTGGAAGCCGATCGAGCGACGAGCCTGCTGCTCGGCCCCGGCATTCGAGGTCATGACCAGGATCACATGGCGGAAGTCCGCCTCGCGCCCGTTGTTGTCGGTCAGGCGGCCATGGTCCATCACCTGCAACAGCAGGTTGAAGACTTCCGGATGCGCCTTTTCGATCTCATCGAGCAGCAGCACGCAGTGTGGCTGCTTGGTGATCGCCTCGGTCAGCAGACCACCCTGGTCGTAGCCGACATAGCCCGGAGGGGCACCGATCAGCCGCGACACGGTGTGACGCTCCATGTACTCCGACATGTCGAAGCGCACCAGCTCGATGCCCATGATCCGCGCCAGCTGTCGGGCCACTTCGGTCTTGCCCACCCCGGTAGGGCCGGCGAAGAGGAAGCTGCCCACCGGCTTGTCAGGCGCCTTGAGCCCGGCCCGCGACAGTTTGATCGCCGCGGAGAGACCGTCGATCGCCTCGTCCTGACCGAACACCAGCATCTTGAGGTCTCGATCGAGATTCTCGAGCAGCTTGCGGTCGGAGCTGGAGACGCTCTTCGGCGGAATCCGCGCGATGGAGGCGACTACCGCCTCGACCTGATCGACGTCGATGGTATCGACCCGCACTTCCGGTGGCAGCAGGCGCTGGTGGGCACCGGCCTCGTCGATCACGTCGATGGCCTTGTCGGGCAGGTGGCGGTCGTTGATGTAGCGATCCGCCAGGCGTGCCGCGCTCTCGAGTGCAGCATCGGTGTACTTGAGGTGGTGGTGCTCCTCGAAGCGCGAACGCAGCCCCCTGAGGATGCGTATGGTGTCATCCACCGACGGCGCCATGACATCGACCTTCTGGAAACGACGCGCCAGCGCCCGGTCCTTCTCGAAGATGCCGCGGAACTCCTGGAAGGTGGTGGAACCGATACAACGCAGATCCCCCGAGGAAAGCAGCGGCTTGAGCAGGTTGGAGGCATCCATCACCCCACCGGAGGCCGCCCCGGCGCCGATCACCGTATGGATCTCGTCGATGAACAGGATCGCGTTGGGTTGCTTCTTGAGCTCGGCCAGCAGGCTCTTCAGGCGCTTCTCGAAGTCACCGCGATACTTGGTGCCGGCCAGCAGCGCGCCCATGTCGAGAGCGTAGACCACGGCGTCGCCGATCACCTCGGGGACATCTTCCTCGACGATGCGCTTGGCCAGGCCTTCGGCAATGGCGGTCTTGCCCACGCCGGCCTCTCCCACCAACAGCGGGTTGTTCTTGCGCCGCCGTGCGAGAATCTGGATCACCCGCTCGAGTTCGTGCTCACGCCCGATGAGCGGATCGATCTTGCCCATCCGCGCCTGCTCGTTGAGGTTGGTGGCATAGCCAGTCAAGGGGTTGGTGCTGGTCTCGCCGGCCCCCTCCTCGGCTTCCTCGGCCTCGTTGGGAGCGGAGGACGGGCTCTGGCCGTGGCCGGCCACCTTGGATATCCCGTGGGCGATGTAGTTGACCGCATCGACCCGGGCCACATTCTGCTGTTTGAGGAAGTAGACCGCCTGACTTTCCTGCTCGGAGAAGATGGCAACCAGCACGTTCGCGCCGGTTACCTCGCTCTTCCCGGAAGACTGAACGTGGAAAACGGCGCGCTGCAATACGCGCTGGAAGCCCAGCGTCGGCTGGGTCTCGCGGTCACTCTGGTCCTCAGGGATCAGAGGCGTGGTGGAATTGATGAAATCCTGCAGGTCGGACCGCAACTTGTCGAGGTTGGCCCCACAGGCTCGCAGCACGTCCGCCGCTGATGCGTTGTCGAGCAATGCCAGCAGCAGGTGCTCCACGGTCATGAACTCGTGGCGCTTGGAGCGTGCCACGGTGAATGCCGTGTTCAGGGTCAGTTCAAGTTCTTTGCTCAGCATGGCAGTCCCCTTCTCGCCGCTTAGGGCTTGCATCGGATCTTTCGTGGTCCGGCACCTTCAACATCGGGCACAAACGCTGCCGTTGCAAGTCTCTTCACTCAACGACTGCCATTCCCACCCCGTCTCGAGCAGACCGGGAGTCAGTCCGCCGCCTCGATATCACTGAGCAGCGGGTGCTGACATTCTCTTGCATATTGATTGACCTGATGGCTTTTGGTTTCCGCGATATCGCGGGTAAAGATGCCGCAGGTTGCCTTGCCACGGGTGTGCACCGTGAGCATGACCTGCACGGCAGTCTCGCTATCCATGTGGAAAAAACTCTGCAGCACCTCCACCACGAATTCCATCGGAGTGTAGTCGTCGTTGTGCAGTACCACCTTGTACATCGGCGGGCGCGCCACCTCCGGGTCGGACGCCTGGGTCGCCAGATCGCCCTCTTCCTCGGGACGTGTAGGTCGCGTCATGCCCGCCATGGCGCCGACCGCCTCCCTCGCGCTCAGGTCTTCATTCTTGAACATATGAGCTACACACCATCTCGACAAGCCGGCCTTCAGGCGTCTCAGGTTAGACGGGAACTGGCCGGCAGGGTTCAGGTTGATACGTAAAAGGCCCCCGTCCGCCTGGCGGAAGGGGGCCCCGATGGGTTCGGCGTCGCTTACATGTTGTCGGCGACGGCCTGACCGAACTCAGAGCACTTCAGGAGTTTGGCATCGTCCATCAGGCGATGGAAGTCATAGGTGACCTCGCCCTTGGAGATGGCCTTCTCCATGCCCTGCAGCACCAGGTCGGCAGCCTCGACCCAGCCCATGTGGCGCAGCATCATCTCGGCGGAGAGAATCAGTGAGCCCGGGTTGACCTTGTCCTGGCCGGCATACTTCGGCGCGGTACCGTGGGTAGCCTCGAACATGGCCACGGCGTCAGCCAGGTTGGCGCCCGGTGCGATACCGATGCCGCCCACTTCCGCCGCCAGCGCGTCGGAGAGGTAATCGCCGTTGAGGTTCAGGGTGGCGATGACGTCGTACTCGGCCGGACGCAGCAGAATCTGCTGCAGCATGGCATCGGCGATGACGTCCTTGACCACGATGGTCTTGCCGGACTTGGGGTTCTTGAACTGCATCCACGGGCCGCCGTCGAGCAGCTCGGCACCGAACTCCTCCTTGGCAAGCTCGTAACCCCAGTCCTTGAAGGAGCCCTCGGTGAACTTCATGATGTTGCCCTTGTGCACCAGGGTCACCGACTCACGGTCGTTGTCCACGGCGTACTGCAGGGCCTGACGTACCAGGCGCTTGGTACCCTCGACGGAAACCGGCTTGACGCCGATGCCGCAGTTTTCGGGGAAGCGGATGTTGGTGACACCCATTTCCTCGCGCAGGAACTTGATCACCTTGTCGGCTTCGGCGGTACCCGCCTTCCACTCGATGCCGGCGTAGATATCTTCGGAGTTCTCGCGGAAGATCACCATGTCGACGTCGGCGGGCTTCTTGACCGGACTCGGCACGCCCTCGAACCAGCGCACCGGGCGCAGGCAGGTGTACAGGTCGAGCTTCTGGCGCAGGGCCACGTTCAGCGAGCGAATGCCACCGCCCACAGGCGTGGTCAGCGGCCCCTTGATGGAGACCACGTAGTCCTTGACGGCTTCGAGAGTCTCTTCGGGAAGCCAGGTGTCCGGATCGTAGACCTGAGTGGCCTTCTCACCGGCGTAGACCTCCATCCACTCGATCTTGCGCTCGCCGCTGTAGGCTTTCTGCACGGCCGCATCGATGGCAATCATCATCGCCGGCGTCACGTCCACGCCAATACCGTCACCCTCGATGTACGGGATGATCGGATTGTTCGGCACGTTCAGGGTGTTGTCGGCGTTGACGGTGATCTTCTCGCCGCCTTCAGGGACGACAATTTTCTGGAACCCCATTGAGAACTCCCCTGTCTGGTGTGTTCAGTGGAGCGCGGAGTATAGCATTGTCGACCCTACCGGCCCATATGACCTTAGGCCCCCCGTGCGCCGGCCGGCGCACGGGGGTTGCCCATCAGCCCTTGGCGACCATCGCCAAGGCCTCGTTCAAGGTCTTGCTCGGACGCATGACCGCGCGAGCCAGCTCAGCGTCGGCATGGTAATAGCCCTTGATGTCCACTGGCTGGCCCTGCACGCCATTGAGCTCCTCGAGGATGGTCGCCTCCTTCTCCTTCAAGGTCTCGGCCAGGCGCCCGAACAGCGCCTTGAGCTTGGTGTCCTGGTCCTGGGCAGCCAGTGCCTGAGCCCAGTACAGTGCCAGGTAGAAGTGGCTACCCCGGTTGTCCAGCTCACCCACCTTGCGCGATGGCGACTTGTTGTGCTCGAGGAACTCACCGATGGCCTTGTCCAGCGCATCCGCCAGCAGCGTGGCCCGCTCGTTGCCGAACCGCTTGGCAAGGTGCTCGAGGGAGGCGGTAAGCGCCAGGAACTCACCGAGGCTGTCCCAGCGCAGATGGTTCTCTTCGAGCAGCTGCTGCACGTGCTTGGGCGCCGAGCCGCCAGCGCCGGTCTCGAACATGCCGCCACCGGCCATCAGCGGCACGATGGAGAGCATCTTGGCACTGGTGCCGAGTTCCATGATCGGGAACAGATCGGTGAGGTAGTCACGCAGGATGTTGCCGGTCACCGAGATGGTGTCGAGGCCACGGATCACGCGCTCCAGGGTGTAGCGCATGGCGCGGACCTGGGACATGATCTGGATGTCGAGACCGCTGGTGTCATGATCCTGGAGGTAGGTCTTCACCTTCTTGATCAGCTCGTTCTCGTGCGGGCGGTAGGGGTCGAGCCAGAACACCGCCGGCATACCGGAATCGCGGCAGCGCTCCACGGCCAGCTTGACCCAGTCGCGGATCGGCTCGTCCTTGACCTGGCACATGCGCCAGATATCGCCCTGCTCCACGCTCTGCGAGAGCAGCACCTCGCCGGTTTCCAGATCGGTGATGTTGGCGACGCCGTCCGCCGGCACCTCGAAGGTCTTGTCGTGGGAGCCGTACTCCTCCGCCTTCTGAGCCATCAGGCCGACGTTGGGCACGGTGCCCATGGTGGCCGGATCGAAGGCGCCGTGCCATTTACAGAAGTTGATCATCTCCTGGTAGATGCGCGCGAAGGTAGACTCCGGGATCACCGCCTTGACGTCCTTCATGCGGCCATCGGCACCGTACATCTGGCCGCCGGAGCGGATCATGGCCGGCATGGAGGCGTCGACGATCACATCGCTGGGCGAGTGGAAGTTGGTGATGCCGCGGGCCGAGTCCACCATGGCCAGCTCCGGACGCTGGTCGTGGCAGGCGTGCAGGTCGCGGATGACCTCCTCACGCTGGGATTCCGGCAGGGTGTCGAGCTTGTCGTACAGATTCACCATGCCATTGTTGACGTCGACCCCAAGCTCCTCGAACAGCTCACCGTGCTTCTCGAAGGCCTCCTTGTAGAAGATCTTGACGCAGTGGCCGAACACGATCGGGTGCGATACCTTCATCATCGTGGCCTTGACGTGCAGGGAGAACATCACGCCGGTCTTGCGTGCGTCCTCGATTTCCCGCTCGTAGAATTCGCACAGCGCCTTCTTGCTCATGAACATGCTGTCGATGATCTCGCCTTCGAGCAGCGCGACCTTGGGCTTGAGCACCAGCGACTCGCCGCTGTTGGTGATCAGCTCCATCTTCACGTTACGGGCGCGGTCCAGCGTCATCGACTTCTCGCCGTGGTAGAAGTCGCCACCGTGCATGTGCGATACGTGGGTGCGCGAGGCCTGGCTCCACTCGCCCATGGAGTGCGGATACTTGCGGGCGTACTCCTTGACCGCCTTGGGTGCACGGCGGTCGGAGTTACCCTCACGCAGCACCGGGTTGACGGCACTACCCTTGACCTTGTCGTAGCGCGCCTTGATCTCTTTCTCTTCGTCGTTCTTCGGCTCGTCCGGGTATTCCGGCAGTTTGTAGCCCTGTCCCTGCAGCTCCTTGATCGCTGCCCTGAGCTGCGGCATGGAGGCACTGATGTTGGGCAGCTTGATGATGTTGGCTTCCGGCGTCTTGGCCAGGGCGCCCAGTTCGGCAAGGT
This sequence comes from Billgrantia kenyensis, assembly GCF_013697085.1. Lineage (GTDB taxonomy): Bacteria > Pseudomonadota > Gammaproteobacteria > Pseudomonadales > Halomonadaceae > Halomonas > Halomonas kenyensis. The sequence goes on along the minus strand of NZ_JACEFT010000012.1, from coordinate 5,600 downwards.
GGTCCTCGACGCGCTGCTCGGCGGTCAGGTAATCGGGGAACTGGGAGAGTATCCGAGCCGCCAGGGAGATGTCCCGGGTTTCCACCTCGATACCCGCGGCGTCGGTGTAAGCGTCGATAATCGGCAACAGCGAATGGGTCGCCAGCGCAGGCGCTTCGTCGGTGAACGTATAGATAATCTTCGGCGTTTTTGACATGGTGGCTTTGATCTCTCTGGTCGCTGCGGTGGCAATAACTGGAACGGTTGCGCGCACTCACGATGCCTGAAACGGGGTCCCTGGGTGCTCCACCTACGGTTCTCATCTGGCGGGGGATGCGCTTGGCATCGTCCCGGTGGCGGAGTCACGACAGGCCCGTAACGACGAGGGCGCTCCCGGCGAGCGTGCGCATTATATCAGCCCGTCCGTCTCGGCGTATGGTCAATAAGACTGACACGCCCCCTCTCCCACCCCGCCCCACTTGCCGGTAAGCTTGTCCCCATGAGCGCCATCTATCTGTTGCACAAGCCCTACCGCATGCTCTCGCAGTTCACTGATCGCTGCAGCGAGGGTGAAGCTCCGCGGGCGACCCTGGCGGACGTCATCGACGTGCCGGGCGTCTACGCGGCCGGACGTCTCGACTATGATTCTGAAGGCCTGCTCCTGCTCACCGACGATGGCAGTCTGATCCATCGCATCAGCGACCCGCGCCACAAGCAGCCCAAGACCTACCGAGTGCAGGTCGAAGGAGAGCCCGATGAAGCGGCGCTGGCCGCACTGCGCAAAGGTGTGGCACTGAAGGACGGCAGGACCCGACCAGCCAAGGTTCGACGCCTTGCCGATGCCGGGCTACCCCCGCGCAGACCGCCGCTGGACCCGAAGCGACACCCGCTGACGACCTGGCTGGAGCTGACCATCAGCGAAGGTCGAAACCGCCAGGTCCGGCGCATGACGGCTCACGTCGGGCACCCCACCCTGCGCCTGGTTCGCGTCGCCATCGGCCCCTGGCGCCTGGACGGGCTGATGCCAGGGCAGTGGCGCAAGGAGACGCTACACGCCCCGCGTAGCACGACCCGGCGACCGACGCGTCACAAAGGTAGAGGAGAACAACGATGAGCCGCTGGCACCCGCACGTCACCGTGGCTACCGTGGTAGAGCGCGCCGGCCGATTTCTGATGGTTGAAGAATCGCCGAGAGGCAGCCAGACCACCTTGTTCAACCAACCTGCCGGTCACCTCGAACCCGGAGAGCGACTCAGGGAAGCAGCCCTGCGCGAGCTGCGCGAGGAGACCGCCTGGCAGGTCGGCATCACCGACTACCTCGGCCTCTACGTCTATCAGGCGCCCAACGGCGACACCTTCCACAGCCATGGCTTCTTCGGCATGGCCCTGGCCCACCTGGGCAACCCGCTCGACCCTGCCATCGTCGGGGTGCACTGGCTGACCCTTGATGAGGTCGAGGATCTCGAGCGCCAGGGACGCATGCGCAGCCCCTTGGTGCTGCGCCGCATTCGAGACGCGATGGCGGGGCAATTCTACCCCATGGATGTCGTTCATGAGCGCTGAGGCGTGACACGGCAATACCCGTGCGGTCCACCTCCCGTCAGGTGATCGATATCGGGATGCCCGTGACGAGCCGAACATTACGCCGAGGGGGCGAACGGCTTCGTGCGCGCTTTTACCCAGTCGATCACCTGACTGATCATCCGACTGTCACCGAGAATGCGGTTGTGACCGCCTGAATCCAGCCAGATGGCCTGGGCCGAGGAGGCACGCTGGTTGGCCCGGGCATCCGCCACCGGCACGATCGCATCGTCCTCGGCATGTACCAGCAGGGTCGGGAGCATCAGGCTCGCCAAGGCCTTGTCGACCCGATAGCGATCCAGGGGCTCGCCCAGGCTTGCGTTGATGCGCGTGACCATGACCTCTTGGGCACGGCGGCTCAGGCCTTGCTGGCTGGCTTGGGCCAGGGCGTAATCCTTGGCGGTGCGGGGTGAGGCAATCAGCGCGACGCTGCCTGGCTGCAGGCCATGGTCCTCCATGGCCAGGACACTCATGGCCCCCCCCACTGAATGAGCAATGACGACTTGGGGCTTACCGCCCAGCCGAGCGGTCTCGGCAATCGCCTGCGCCAGCAAGGGCAGCGGCGCCTTGTTTCCCTCGGCCTCGCCGTGGGCAGGCAGGTCGAGTGCCGCGACCGCATAGCCGGCCTCCAGCAACGGTTCGACGAAGCCCCCCATGGCGAAGTGATCCCGCTCCCAACCGTGCACCAGCAGCGCCAGCGGTCCCGTACCCGCTGTCCAGACAGGAACCCGATGCCCCTGGACTTCAACATGCCGGCACTCGAACCCGGAAAACGCGGTGGACCAGTGCCGCCTGCTGTTGTTCGGACGGGGACACAGGAACGCCCGCGCACCAATCTTGCCGAAGTAAGTCGGCATCACAGCGGAGAGGGTACCCACAACCCCCTGTTGCAGGCGTGCTGACAAGAGTGTGCTCATTGCTCTGCCCCTTTGCTTGCGCAGTCGTATATTCCGTTTACTGGGCTTCCGGCTCAAAGACGAACCATCTCGAACTCTTCCTTGGCCACGCCGCATTCCGGACATACCCAATCATCAGGTATATCCTCCCAGGCGGTCCCGGGAGGAATCCCGGCATCGGGGTCCCCGGCTTTCTCATCGTAGATCCAACCGCAGATCAGGCACATCCACAGGCTGGACTGAACCGTTGTGACCGACATGTTCAGACAACCTCCGCCGCAATGTTCCGGGTAGGCCCACTCGTGGGATCAAGGGCCGCGAGAAAGTCCGTCACGAGGGCAATTGCCCCCATATCGGAGAGAATGCGCACATGCCCCACGCCTTCAACGGCCTGAAACGTTACCTCAGGCAGGTGCCGGGCTATATGTTGCGCTTCGCATACGGGCACTACGTCATCCGCTTCGTCGTGCAGCACCAGGAATGGCACGCTCAGCTTCTGCCCCAGTTGCGGTATGTCCCAGTGCTCGACCGGTACACCGTTGCGCCTCCAGAGTTCGGCATGCATGGCATGACGGACTGCAGGATCCATGGGTAATACCTGCCGTGACCAGCGCTGAATGACGGCTGGCAAAGTGGCTGGCGCGCCCAGCAGGCATACCCCTCGTACCCGGTGCTCCCGACCGAGCTCGGCAAGAGCTCCGGTACTGGCGATACCACCGAGGGAATGGGCAACGATCCCCACCACATCCTCCAGGGTGGTTATCGCTGCCTTTACCGCATCCTTGAACTCGGTCATCGTGGTGACACTGCCGGGTGATACACCATGCGCAGGAGCGTCAAAGGCGGCCACCTTGAACCCTTGCTTCTGAAGCGCACCAGCAAAGCTATACATGCTACTGCTGTTAGCCCCCCAGCCATGCACCAGCAGGATCGTGCCCTTTCCCTTTCCCCACAGGTAGCCATGCTGAACACTCGTAGTTCCACCAATGGCAAAGCGCTTCGCCCCCAGCGGCAGCACATCCTTGGGCCGCTTCTTGATCATCCCTCGGGTATAGCCAAAAGCATCGGTGGCCTTGCGCCCCGCTGCCTTGTTCGAAAAGAGAGCAAGGCCACCGATATACAGCCTGAGCAGGCTGGGTTTTGCCGGAGTGTAAGGAGCCTCCTTCGCAGGATCCACAACGGGAACCGTAACTTTGTCGGAAATATCTCGGGGTGTTTCATCCAGCGGTTCATAATAACCCTTCACCGGATCATAGAGGTGGCAATAACGCGCCACTCTCCAGACATCCTTGATGCTGAGAGGCTTTTCGCGGACCATGCCCGGGTAAGCGGACTTGAGGGCGGCCTGAGCCTCCATGAGGTTGTAGTGAGGAATAATGGGAGCAACATGGTGAGCCGTGTGCACGGTAATGTAGTTGGTCAGAAATAGCAGCCACCGGGGATACATGTAGTCAGTCGTCAGCAGCAAGCCACTACCATTGAACGTCCAGTGTTCCTTGGTCAGAAAAGGGGTTTCATCACTGATATGATGCATCATGGTAGTCAGGCTGAACCAGGCATGAATGGCCAACCATGGCATCAGGAAGTAAAGAAAGAAGCCACTGATGCCGGTAAAATATATCAGTGCAGGCAGGCCAATGGCAGCCACGACCGCTACAAAAAGAATAGATCGACGCACCTCGTTGCGTGCCTCCATCTTGGCAAACATGCTGGGCCTGAACCCAGAGTGGCGCTGATAATTCACCGTCCCCAACCAAAATAGCCAACTCCGGGTGCTGCCATAGACAAATTTTTCCCAGCGTGACATCCGCTGATATTGAAGTCGCGTAACCGGACGCCAGTCTGTATCCAGCTCCAAACTGTTGGTATGGGAGTGATGCAGATTATGCATGTGGCGCCAGCCATGGAAAGGATAGAGCAGCGGGATGAGTGAAAGATGCCCAATGATAGCGTTCAGCTTTCGGTCACGAGAAAAAGAGTGATGGCCACAGTCATGGGCGACGCAAAATAGTCCCCACCCACCAAGACCGGCCAACAGCCAAAGTGGCAGGTAGAATAACCAGTGCGGCGCATGGGCTATTGCCACCAGGGCGCCAATATATACGGCATAGCCGGTAAAGAAACTCAACATTCCACGCATGAGCCGTGGTTTATATAGATTCTTGGGAATGGCATCAGCCAGACGCACCCCTTCCAGTTTCTGGCTGTCGTCAAGCAGGCGCTGGAACTTGGGGGAGATCTGTTCCGGCATATTGAAAGTGGCCATGGCAGTTCTCCTGAGACTAGGCTTCGCTGGTAACAAGTTCACTGGCGAGATAGCGGGTCAGCTCATCAATGCTGCGGTGCTCGAACAGGAGCGCCGGAGAGAGACGCTGTTCAAGGAATTTTTCCAGGTCTCCGGCTACTTGAACTGCGACTATCGAATCCAGCCCGTAAGAATCGAAGCTACGGTCCGTTTCAACATCCGCCGGGTCAATCTTCAATTGCTTGGCCATGCGCTGGACCAACCAAAGTTTGATGCTGGCCTCCGTGATTTCCACGGGTTCTTGCTTCTTCTCGGCAAAGCTCAAGCGATTCACCAAACTCTTCATGAATGTCGACATACTGGCTCCCTCCTTATTGTGATTAGGCTGAGGCTTCATCAGAAACCAAAGGCTCAGCTAGAGATTCTCTTCATTCGTACCTTGTCGATCATGGCTGCACTGGGAGAGCGCAGGTCCCAGACAATCCCAAGTCTGCCCAACAAGGTGAGCACCCAGCCGGAAAGATCCGGTTCGTACCACTTCACTCCGTGGCGGTACCACGAAGGAAATGCGTGGTGGTTATTCTGCAACCCCTCGCCAAAGGTGAGGGCAGCCACAAACCAGTTGTTGGTGCTATGGTCTCCCGTCTCGAACGGACGACTGCCGTAACGATGGCATACCGAACCCACGGCCCAGGCAAACTGGTTCGCGACGAAAATCCTCGCCAGCCCCCCACATATCCCTCCGGACCATGCACCCTGCCAGCTTTGGGTAAGGACACCACCGATAGTCGCAGGCAAGACAATGCCCGCTATCACCCAGAACGGCGGTCTCAAGTCCCAAGCGCAACACTATTGAAGGGTGTCCGGTCCAGCGACTGATTTCTTGAGCACCTCGGAAT
>NZ_JACEFT010000011.1 GCF_013697085.1 Billgrantia kenyensis | reverse complement strand
CACGGCCGCGCCGGGGGCACGCCGCCGACGCGTCACGTGCGCAAGCTGCAGCAGCATGCCCGGGTCGCCCCGGCATCAACCACGCTCAAGGACTACTCGTTCAAGCAACCCGCCTACGATCAGCTGCACGACCACGCCGCACGCGATCTGGAAGCTCACGGCCAGCGTGGCGTCGTTGAAACAGGGTACGAACACTACGACTACCCCGGGCGCTACAAGGCCGACGCCTCCGGCCAGGCCTTCACCCGTATTCGCCTCGAAGCGCTGCGCCGTGGTGCCAACACCGCCGACGCCGAGAGCGACCTGCCCGAACTCGCCCCGGGCACCCGTTTCACCCTTACCGACCACGACCTCGACGACCTCAACCGCGACTGGCAGGTGCTCGGCGTCATTCACCACGGCAAGCAGCCCCAGGCGCTGGAAGAGGACGGCTTCGTTCAGAGCGGCGGCCAGAACGATGGGCAAGGGAGTGATGGCCTGCAGGGTCGGGCAGGCTCGGAAGCCATGACCAAGTACCATAACGAACTGGTACTGATGCCCGCCGACCAGGCCTGGCGCCCCGAACCCAACCCCCGGCCCCGGGTCGACGGCCCCCAGATCGCCTTCGTCGTTGGCCCCGAAGGTGAAGAGATCTATTGCGACGAGCACGGCCGGGTCAAGGTGCAGTTCCCCTGGGATCGCTATGCCGAACCCAACGAAACGGCCAGCGCCTGGCTGAGAGTGAGTCAGGACTGGGCCGGCGGCGGCTACGGCAGCATGGCGATTCCGCGAATCGGCCATGAAGTGATCGTCAGCTACCTGGAGGGCGATCCCGACCAGCCGCTGATCACCGGGCGGATCTACAACACCGTCAGCACACCGCCCTACGAACTGCCGGCGCACAAGACCCGTACCGTCATCCGCACCCAGAGTCACCAAGGCGAAGGCTTCAACGAACTGCGCCTGGAGGACGAAGCCGGCCAGGAGCAGATCTGGCTCCACGCCCAGAAAGACCTGGAGCTGCTCACCCACAACGACCGCACCGAAGAGGTCGGCAACGACAGCCACCTCAGCGTGCACCGCAACCGCATCAGCGAGATCCACGCCGACGACCACCTCACCGTGCGTGGCCAGCGCCACCTCAAGGTCGACGGCGACGACCACCTCATGGTCGGCGCTACGCGCCATGAAAAGACCGCCCGCGCGCAGCTCGTCGAAGCCGGTCAGGAGATCCATCACCAGGCCGGCAGCAAGACCGTGATCGACGCCGGCGCCGAGATCACCCTCAAGGCCGGCGGCAGCTTCCTCAAGCTCGACCCCAGCGGCATCACCATCGTCGGCGCCCAGGTCAAGATCAACTCCGGCGGCAGCCCCGGCTCGGGGAGCGGGCAGGGGGCAGCGGCAGCACTGCTGCCGAGTGCCGCCACGCCGGAAGCGAGCGAGGACGTGACGCTCAAGTCCAGCGGGACGCCGCTCATGGGTGGCTTCATGGCGGCGGCCATGGCCATCACCGCCACGACACAGGGCGAAGCCGAATCTGACGAGAGCGAGGACACGACCGACTCGGGCACAGACGACCTGGAAGAGGCCAGGCGCCAGAAGGCGGCACGCTGGCAGTGCCGTCAGGGGCAGATCGCCGCCGCCAGAACCCGGCTCGACGCCATGCCGCCCGGTGGCTCCCGCGACACCCTGGCCGCCACCACCGAACGCTTCGCGCGCAATAACGTCGCCGTGGAGCACGCCCGGCTGGCGCAGCATGTCTACGATCCCAGCCAGCCCGTGCCGGTGGGTTGGGAGGATAGCAGTCTGGATGCAGAGCTGCTGGAAGATTTAGGGTTGACCCCCTCTGACCTGTATCCCGAAGAGAGTTCCTTCCGAGGCGGACTGTATTTCCCAGACCCTGATGTTTTTGGAAACGCTTTTAAATCAGCAATAAGTTTCAGGGGCACGGACTTCACGAACCGGGAAGATATCCGTAACAACATCGCTCAAGGGCTCAATCTACCATCTGATTATTATGAAAGAGCGGTTAAAATAGGAGAATCACTTGCGGCAAGTGGATCTAATATACATCTGACAGGCCACTCTCTAGGGGGTGGCCTAGTTTCCGCCGCTTCTCGGGCAAGCGGCCTACCCGCAACCACGCTCAACTCCGCGGGTCTCCATCCCAATACCGTGGAACGCTATGGCGGCACGCTGCATCAGCCCAGGCCCGAGAATATCCAGGCCTTTCGCGTGGCCGGAGAAATACTCACGCTGCTGCAGGAGCGGCGGCTGAGCTCCACGCTCGCAGCGGCCGGGGTAGGCGCGGCACTGGGCGGTGGCACCGGTGCCCTTGCCGGAGCCGCCGGCAGCACCCTGCTGGCAACGCTGATGCCGGATGCGGTAGGCACCCCCCATCGACTTCCCGGCCGGGGTATCAACCCGGTCGAGCGGCACAGCATGGTGCAAGTCATCGAGGGACTAGAGGCCCAGAAGTCGATGGATCAGGTTATCCTGGCCGAAGCCACGGGACATCACTGCACGTAGGGAGACACCATGCAGGCCAAGCCACAGCGCCCTTTTCACTTGCGCTATCAATCAATTCTGTTGCTGGTACTGTTCTTCCTTGCCAGCGGCTGCCAGCCAACCCAGGGATTGACCATGTCACGTACTCACACTGCCAACGAGTTCTTTACCGGACCGCATCTCGAACTGGCCCAAGCCATCGAACGCGACGATATGACGGCACTGCGTCGCGGGGCCGAGGGCGTTGACCTCACCGCTCGGGGCGAGCAGCAGATGACTCTGATGTGGTTCGCCCTACTTCAGCAGAATCACGATGCTGTTCGCACCTTGGTCGAGCTGGGAGTACACCCCAGTGAAAGTCCGATGGAAGGAGCCGAAGCCCGCACACCACTCGGGGCGGCATTGATGAGCCCTGACACTCGTTACTTGCGAGCAATGCTTGAAGGTGGCTTACCTGCCAGTGACGAATCAAGTGACGGTACTCCCCTTCTTCACCGATCTATCACAAGTGGAACATTGGAGCATGTTAGGTTGTTGGTTGAGCATGGTGCCGATATAGATAGCCAAAACAGTATCGGAAGATCGGCTTTCCATGACGCTTGTCTGGGCACGAAGCCTGAAATAGCTTCATATCTCCTCGAAACAGGAGCAAGGTTGGATACTCGGTTAGCAACAGGAGTGACGCCTGCATGGGTGGTCCATGACAGGCTACAGCGCTTGCCCCCCGGCGATATTCGTCAGGGTCTCGAATCCGTGCGCGACATGATGATCGAGCGCAGCGTCGAGTTCCCTCCGCCCTCGCCCGTCGAGGTGCGCGAGCAGATGCGCGCCGAGGGGCTGACACCCCGCGTGCCACCCGGTCATGAACGCTGATCTATGCATGGGGCGGTCTCGGTTCGTGCTGGCCTCCCTACTGCTGATATTACTAGTCACAGCGGGCTGCCAGATCAAGCCGAACAGCCACACTGCCGACGAGCTCTTTACCGGCCAGCACCTCGAACTGGCCCGAGCCATCGAACGCAACGATATGATAGCGCTGCGCCAAGGAGCCGAGGAGGTCGATCTCACTGCCCGTGGCGACAAGCAAATGACCCTGATGTGGTTCGCCCTGCTTCAGCAGAAGCCCGATGCCGTGCGCACTTTGGTCGAGCTGGGCGTTCATCCCAATGAAAGTCCCTTGGAAGGCATGCCAGCGAGAACCCCCTTGGGGGCGGCCCTCATGAGCGATAACACGCAATACCTAGAGGCCATGCTAGATGGTGGCCTTTCTACCAATGACGGTGCCGATGAGAACGAAACCGCCTTACTTAACAAGGCGGTCATTTCCGGCACTCTAGATCATGTCAAATTATTGGTTGAGCGCGGTGCCGACATTAATTACAGATCAGGAAACGGAAGGCACTCCAGTGCATTAGATGAAAGCACATTAGGCACCAAGCCTGAGATCGCAATTTACTTACTCGAGCAAGGCGCCGAGCCCAACATTCGCCTAGCGAATGGAGTGACGACTGCTTGGGGAGTACATGACAGGCTACAGCGCTTGCCCCCCGGTGATATTCGTCAGGGTCTCGAATCCGTGCGCGACATGATGATCGAGCGCGGCGTCGCGTTCCCGCCACCCTCGCCCGTCGAGGTGCGCGAGCAGATGCGCGCCGAGGGGCTGACACCCCGCGTGCCGCCCGGTCATGACAGATAACCGAACGAGAATGGGTGGGCGCCAATGCAAGGCCTAGCGCTAGCGGGTTCGGGAACTACCTAGGTCCCGAGCCCGTTACGGAGATGCCTTCCGGCGTGGCCAGGACGATGCCACGCAGCAGCCGCCCGAGCACGTCGGAGCCGGTCAGGATGCGCCGCTCTTCCCCCCACAGCAAGATTACGTCCTCATCGAGCACGTCGTCTTCCCGATGGGCAGCATGCACACGGAAGCAGCCGATCACCTCGCCCAGCGGAGTCGCCGGGTCACGAACCACGATAGGTCGGTGGCAGTGGGCCAGCGGGTTGAAGAGATCAGGATCGAACAGTGCCGCGCGCAGGAGGCTGTCGGTATCGATAACCAGCCGAGGCTCGCCGCTCTCATCGACCACCACTACCCGACTCCTGCCACTGGCCTGCAGCGAGCGCAAAAAGTCGTCATGCCGGGTGCGCTCGATCTCGGGAAAGATCGGCAGCCGCCCATGGAATGGCAGGGTGATGATGCTGTCGGGATCCAGCGCCTCGCCCTCGCGGCCCAGTGGCACGTCGTCAAGGGTGAGGAAGTTCATGGCCCCACGCCCCTCGACCCAGTCGATCTCGGTCTCGGTGGACTCCATGTGCAGCCGGATCAGTTGATGCAGGTCGCGCTCCTTGAAGTAGGGAATGGCCTCGGGTCCCAACCAGCGATCAAGCACCCAGGCAGTTGGGCGTGTCACTGGCCACAGCAGCAGCTGGTAGAAGCGGATCAACGGTGCCAGGCCAGAGGCCATGGCCAGGGCGTGGCGGGAAAAGAAGGCCTGGGGCAGGATCTCGGCAAACAACGTAATGATGACGGTAGAAAACAGGAAGGCCGCGACGGCTCCCATCACCGAGCCGGAGAGCAGCGCCAGCAGCACGTTCACCGCCACGTTGCCCCACAGGATGGTCACCAGCAGCAGGTTCGAATCCTGGCGCAGCGCAAGCACCCGCCGGGCCCGTGGGTTGCCCTTGCGCGCCTCGAGCTCCAGTTCCAGTTTGCCGATGGTAAAGAAAGCGAGATTGAGCCCCGAAAAAGTTGCCGACTGGACGAGACAGAGCGCGATACCTATCCAGGTCAGCAGTGTCATCAAGGGCCTCCTACAGCGAGGCGGCATGCTGCTGCATGCCGCTCAGGTTCCAAGGTCAGGCCAGGTTAGCCGGCGTCACTCTTCCTCGTAGCCGTGCTTGGCCAGCCAGTCACGCAGGAAGGCGATCTCCTCCTCCTGTGCCTCGATGATCTCGCGTGCCAGGTCGCGAATCGCCTCGTCCTCGCCGTGCGTCAGCACGACGTTGGCCATGTCGATGGCCCCCTGATGGTGGGGGATCATGCCCAGCGCGAAGTCGGCGTCGGGGTTGCCGGTGAACTCGATCGACATGTCCTCGTGCATGCGCTGGTTGACCTCGCGGTAGGCCTGCACCGCCTCGTTGTCGGCATGCTCGTCATCTTCGTGCATTTCATGATCGTGATCATGGTCATGATGGTCAGCGTCCTGCTGCGGTTCACTTGCCTGCTCGGGGTCGGTCTGCTGGATGAGCTCCTCAGCATCCGCCCGTTCCTCCTCCGCCAACACAGGGGCTGCCAGCAGTGCACTGCCAGCCAGGATGAAGGCCAGGACAGGAAGAGGGCGAACTGCGTAGGTGTGCAACATGGTGCTCTCCTTTACCATGGGGGTATGACTACGATAGTGCCTGACGCCTTATAGGTCATCACGCCTAGGCCAGGCAAGAAACCTGATTAACGAGACTACCATGGACTGGAATCCCGCCCTCGTCTGGCTTGCCATCGCCCTGCTGCTAGGGCTGGCTGAACTCTCCTCCGGCGGCCTGGTGCTGCTGTCGCTGGGGGTGGCCGCCGCCCTCACCTCGGCCCTGGCGGCGCTCGGCCTCGGCCTGCCCTGGCAGCTGCTTGCCATGGGGGTGTTCTCGGGCCTCCTCATTCCCCTTGCGGTCAAGGTGATTCGCCCCTGGTTTTCACCCAGCGGGGTGGCTTACGGGACCACAGGTACCGGTGTGGAGAAGGGCCGCACCTACACCACCCTCAAGCGCGACTTCGATGGCGCCAGCGGGGTCAAGATCAATGGCGACTTCTACCGCCTACGGGTGGAAGAAACCGGCGAGACCGAGCTGCCGGAAGACACCCTGGTGATCTTCGAGCGCTTCGATGGCACCACTGCCATCGTCAGCCACGCCCAGTCAAGCTGAAACGAGCATGACCGAACCGGAGCCGGCAAAAGCTCCATCGCACACCATTTCATTTGCAAGGAGAAAACATGGACATGGAACTCCCCATGAATCCAGGGCTGCTACTGGCCCTCATCGTCGTCGTCATCGGCATCCTGATCATCGCCAAGGGGCTGGTGATCGTACGCCAGTCGGAGGTGATGGTGATCGAGCGCCTGGGGTCGTTCAACCGGCTGCTGGAGAGCGGCATCAACATCATCATTCCGTTCATCGAACAGCCCCGCGCCATCACCATGATCCGCTACCAGAAGCGCGGCGAGGAGTATTTTCCTGTCACCACCAGCGAGGTGCGCATCGACCGCCGCGAGACGGTGATGGACTTCCCCGGCCAGCCGGTGGTAACCACCGATAACGTCACCGTGCGCATCAACGGGGCGCTCTACTTCCAGATCATCGACCCGCGCCGGGCCGTCTACGAGGTGGAGAACATGAGCCAGGCGGTGGAAGTGCTGGCCAAGACCACCCTACGCTCGGTGGTGGGCAAGATGGAGCTCGACAAGCTGTTCGAGTCTCGCGCCGAGGTCAACAACGAGATCCAGGCCGCCATGGAAGAGCCCGCCTCCAAGTGGGGGGTGAAGATCTCGCGGGTCGAGGTGCAGGACATCGCCATGCCCGAAGAGGTCGAGGAGGCCATGCGTCTGCAGATGGCCGCCGAGCGCAAGCGCCGTGCCACCGTGACCGAAGCCGAAGGCGAGAAGGCCGCTGCCATCGCCAAGGCCCAGGGTCAGCGCGAATCGGCGATCCTCAACGCCCAGGGCGACAAGGAGTCGGCCATCCTGCGCGCTCAGGGTGAGCAGGAGTCGATCAAGCTGGTGCTGAGCGCCATCGGCGACAGCGACGAGCACAAGCGCACCGTGGTGGGCTACCTGCTCGGCCAGAGCTACATCAAGGCGCTGCCGACCATGGCCCAGGACGGCGAGCGGGTATTCGTGCCCTACGAATCCTCCGCCCTGCTCGGTTCCATGGGCATGTTCCGCGAAATGGCCGGCTCGCCGGAAGACACCGTGGCGCAGCACCTGCGCGGCAGCGAGCGCCAGGGCGGCTTTCGCAGCGGCATCGTCGGCGGAGCGGCCAGTAGCTAAGCGCCAACTCCAAACCTCGCCAGCTGCATTTCCTGCAGTCGGCTGAGGGTGCGCCGGAAGGCGAAGGCGAGGTAGCCATCGGCATAGAGTTCGTCCATGGCTACCTCGGCTTCTATGTGAAGCGGCACGCGGCGGTCGTAGCACTCGTCGACCAGGGCGATGAAGCGGCGCACGCCATCGTCGCGCCGCGATAGCACCGGCAGTTCCCTCTCTCCCGCCTCGACACGCTCGGCGCCATCCTCGGTACCACGGGCGATGCTGCCCAAGGCACTGGCATCGCTCAGCCGGGGTACCTCGCTCAGCAGAATATGGTCGAATTCGTCGACCAGGGCGATGAAGTCGAGCGCCGACAGCGGCTGCTCGCACAGCTCGGCGTAGCGACACCACACCACTCGCTGGCTGCGACGCTCCACTGCGATGCGGCGGTGGCCAAGCTCAATGGGCTCACGGCTCGTCGGCTGTTCCTCGCTCAGGCGCGCGAAAACGCTGGCCAGGCCGCTCGGCTGGCCAGGCTCCGCGACCCAATAGCGTTGGCATGCCCGGCCAGGATGCAAGCGGTGATCGAAGCCACCGTCCAGCTCCACGACTGCCATGCAGCGTTCGATGGCGTCTATGGCGGGCAGGAAGCGCTCCCGATTGAAGCCATCGGCATAGAGCTGGCTCGGCGCCTGGTTGGAGGTACACACCAGCACCACACTGTGCTCGAACAGCGACTGTAGAAGACGTCCAAGCAGCATGGCATCGGCGATGTCGCTGACGAACAGTTCGTCGAGGCAGAGCACGCGAGCTTCGGATGCCAGTTCCTGGGCCAGCGCCGCCAGCGGGTCGGCTGTGCCGCTCAGCTGGAACTGACGCTGATGCACCCAGCGCATGAAGTGATGGAAGTGCAGGCGTCGGGAGGGCACCTGAAGCTGGCGATGAAAGCCGTCCATCAGCCAGGTCTTGCCGCGTCCGACTGGCCCCCAGAGGTAAACGCCAGGGACAGCCTGGTACTGCGCCGAGGCTTCATCGCCGTGAAGTGCCTGGAAGCAGGCTTCCAGGCAGATAGCGGCGGCCCGCTGGGCCGCGTCGGGAGCAAAGCCGTGGCGCTCCACTGCCTCGCGATAGAGCGACAGCGGCGAGGCGGCGGTCATGCCTCTAGCTGGCGCAGCATGATGGTGACCGCTTCGCCCCGGTAGTTCAGCTCCTCATGATCCTGCCAGCCGAGGCGGCGATAGAGTCCCTGCTGATCGGGCGTGTAGAGGTAGAACTGACGAAATCCGCTGTCAGCGGCCTCTTCTTCGACCCGCCGGATCAGCGCCGAGGCAATGCCCCACCCGCGCCACTCCGGCAGCACGAACACCGACGCGAGCCAGGGCGAGAGTTCACGCCGGCTGTTCATGTCTTCGGCCATCAGCGCCGCCGTGCCTACCGGGCGGTTGCCCTGCATGGCCACGAACACCGAGGGCACGCCGCCTTTGCCGCACTCACGACGAAAGGCCTCGCGCCACGACTCGCCGGTAGCGCCCGGGTGCAGGTGGCCCCACTCGGCGTAGGTCCAGCTCGCCACCGTATCGACGTGGTCCGAATCGGGTATCAGACGTACGATCGTGATATCTCGCATGTTCTCCTTATTCGCTCCTCTTGGTTGGCCCTGGTGGATCAGACCAGCTGGAACGGATAGACCGAGCCGATCTCGAGCAGTTGGGTAAGTTCATCCAACGCGGCAAGCGTCTCGTCGGCCAGCTGCGGGTCGGCGAGGTCGTCCGGGGCCAGGCGGTCGCGGTAATGACGCTCGACCCATGCGGTCAGCTCCCCGTGCAGGGCGTCGGTGAGCAGCACACGACCGGTGAGGGCGACTCGCTCCTGTTCCGAGAGTACCACCCGCAGGCGCAGGCATGCAGGGCCGCCACCATTGCGCATGCTCTGCTTGACGTCCTTGACGATCACCTCGCCGATCGGATTATGGCCGGCCAACAGCAGATCCTGGATAGTGCGCCACACCGCCTCGCGCTCCTGGCACTCACCGGGCACCACCAGGGTCATGCTGCCGTCGGGGTTGCTCAGCAGCTGCGAATTGAACAGGTAGGAGGCCACGGCGTCCTCCATGCTCACCGCCTCGCTGGGCACTCGCACCGGGATCAGCGGCGTCGTCAGCTTGGCGCGCAGTTCGTCCAGTGTCGCCTGCTCGTCGAGGAAAGCCATCTCGTGGTAGAGCAGCACCGGTCCATTGCCCACCGCAATCACGTCATTGTGGAACACCCCGGCATCGATGGCCTCGGGGTGCTGCTGGGCGAACACCGTCTGTGCCGCAGCGAGGCCATGCTGGCGCGCTACCGCCTGGCTCGCCTCCAGGGTCTGGCGCGCCGGGAAGCGCTTGGGCTCCCGGGCAGGATTACCACCAAAGGCCTGACGGCCGTAGACGTAGAGATGCACGCCGGTATCGCCATGCTCTGCGCACAGCCGGGTGTGGTTGGCCGCCCCCTCGTCGGAGAAAGCCGGCGTGGCGGGCAGCACCGGATGGTGAGCGAAGTGCGCCGGGTCATGAAAGATCGCCGCCAGTACCCGACCGGTGGTTTCCGGCTCGAGGAAGCGATGAAAGCTCGACTGCAGGTTGGCCGGGGTGAAGTGGACGCGGCCGTCCGCGGCATCGCGGCTCGGGGTGACCGTGCCGGCATTGGCCGTCCACATGCTCGAGGCCGAACACACCGCACGCAGCACCTGGGGCGCCTCCCTGGCCGCCCGTGCCAGCACCTCACGATTGCTGCCGGAGAAGCCGAGCGAGCGCAGTGCGCCCAGGTCGGGGCGCTGCTGGGGCGGCAGCACGCCCTGGGGGTAGCCGGCATCCATCAGCGACTTCATCTTGTCCAGCCCCTGCAACGCCGCCTCGCGCGGGTTGGAGACCAGCCCACCGTGGCTCATCGAGGCTACATTGCCGTGAGCCAGCCCCGAGTAGTTATGGGTGGGGCCCACCAGGCCGTCGAAGTTCACCTCCCGGTAGCCGGCGTTGGTCGTGTCGCTCATAACACCACTCCGGGCGGCAGGTTGTCGGGCAGGGTCAGGGTCTCGGCCTCCATCGAGGCCACCGGGTAGGCGCAGTAATCGGCAGCGTAATAGGCACTGGGCCGATGGTTGCCGCTGATACCCACGCCACCGAAGGGCGCGTCGCCGGAGGCGCCGGTAGTCTGGCGGTTCCAGTTGACGATGCCGGCACGGATGCGCAGCAGGAAGTCATCCCAATCGGCACGCTCGCCGCCAATCATGCCGGCGGTCAGGCCGTAGCGAGTATCGTTGGCGAGCCGAATGGCCTCGTCCCAGTCCCGGTAGCGGTAGACCTTGAGCAGCGGGCCGAAGTACTCCTCGTCGGGCACCTCGAGGCCGGTGACGTCGATCAATGCCGGCGACAGCAGGCTGGTGCCCTCCTCAAGACAGGCCATGCGCGCCAGCACCACGCCACCCAGCGCCTCCAACTCGTCCTGGGCCTTGAGCAGCCCCTGGGCCGCTTCCTGGCTGACCAGGCCGCCGTAGAACGGGGCTGGCTCAGCAAACTGCCCCGCAACCCGCAGGCGGGCGATGGCGTCGACCAGGGCGTCGAGTAGGTGATCGCCGACCTGCCCCTCGGGCACGATCAGCCGCCGTGCACAGGTGCAGCGCTGGCCGCCGGAAAGGAAGGCGGACTGCAGGATGGTCAGCACCGTGGCGTCCTGATCGTGGACGTCCTTGACCACCAGCGGGTTGTTGCCGCCCAGTTCCAGGGCCAGGATCTTCTCCATCTGGTCGGCGAACTGACGATTGAGCAAGCCACCGACCCGAGCGCTGCCGGTGAACAGCAGGCCATCGATGCCCGGGTGCGAGGAGAGTGCCTGCCCTACCGGAGCGGCCCCCTGCACGAGGTTGATCACGCCGGGAGGGAGGCCAGCCTCCTGCCAGCACTGCAGGGTGAGGTCGGCGGTCAGCGGGGTCTGTTCGCTGGGCTTGAACACCACGCTGTTGCCCGCCAGCAGCGCCGGCACCATGTGGCCGTTGGGCAGGTGGCCGGGAAAGTTGTAGGAGCCGAAGACAGCCATCACGCCGTGGGGACGATGGCGCAGCACGGCGGTGGTGTCGCCGACGTCGCGGCTGCGCTCGCCGGTGCGCTCCTGGTAGGCGCGCACCGAGATCGCCACCTTGCCGATCATGGCACCTACCTCGGTGCGCGCCTCCCACAGCGGCTTGCCGGTCTCGCCGGCAATGGCGCGGGCCAGGTCCTCGCGATGGGTTTCCAGCGTTTCACGGAAGCGCTCCACTACGCCCAGGCGGTCGGCAAAGTCCATCCGCGCCCAGCCGGGGAAGGCACCACGGGCGGCTTCCACCGCCGCCGCCACCTGGCCGTCACTCGCCGCCGTCCCCTGCCACAGGGTCTCGCCGGACACCGGGTCGCGCTTGGTGAAGTGCATTGCCTCGCCCGGCTGCCAGCCCCCACCGATCATCAGCTGTTGCGTTGCTTTCATGAGCTCTCCTCGGTATCCAGTACACGCAGTGCATCGCCAGTCCCCACGCCCAGTCGCCGTGCCTCTGCCTCGCTCAGCGTCAGGACGTCCTCCTGGTTGGGGCCATGAGTCACCCAGGCGGCACGAAAGTCCGCCATCACGGTGCTCGCTGCCAGCCAGCGTGGCCGGGCCGGCGGGGTATCGCTGCCGCTGCGGATCTCGACCCGGCAACAGCGCGACTTGCGCACCGCCCGTACGTCATCGATGTAGGCTTCCACCGTCGGCCCACCGTCGAAGATGTCGATGTAGCCCTCCCAGCGCAGCCCCTCCTTCTTGAGCATGGCCAGGGCCGGGCGCGTATCGCGGTGGACTTGCCCGATACAAGCCCGTGCCGCGTCGGAAAGAAACGGGGTGTAGATCGGGAACTTGGGCATCAGCTCGCCGATGAAGCTTTTCTGGCCGAGCCCCGTGAGGCGGTCAGCCTCGTCGAAATCCAGGGGAAAGAAGTGGCTGCCCAGGCACTCCCAGAACGGGCTCTTGCCGCGCTCGTCGAACACGCCACGCATCTCGGCCAGCACCTTGTCAGGGAACTGATCGCGAAATTCGGCCATGAACAGCCAGCGCATCAGCGACAGCAGCGCACCATTGCGCTGGTGGCGGCGCTCCTTTCCACGAAATCCCGGGCGAAGGAACAGCGACGCCACCTCGGCGTCACCGGTGTGGTCCGAGCTCAGGAACAGGGTATCGATGGTGCGGTGCAGATCGAGCTGCACCGAGGAGTGGGCCAGCGTGCCCAGGCGATAATGATAGAACGGCACCTCGCGCCCCACCTGCCCCTCGATGGCGCAACAGCCCGCCAGCTCACCGCTCTCCTCATCCTCCAGCACGAAGAAGTAGTTGCGCCGGTCGGCTGGGGTGCGCTGCTCGAAGGCGGCGACCGCAGCATCGATCTTGGCACTGAGGAACTCGCGGTTGTCCGGCAGCGAGGTGAAGCCAACCCCGGTCTCGCGAGCGATCTTCTGCAGTTCACTCAGGTCGCCCTCGGCAATCGGTCGGATACGCATCACAGCTCCCCCTCATCGAAGCCCGCTTCGTCATCGCCAGTGGAGGGCAGCGCCAGCGGTGCGGCCAGTACCGCTCGGCCCTCCTCGACGCCAAGCAGCTCGGCATGCTCGGGGGAGAGCATCAGCTGGCCGGTGGGCGACAGCGCATAGCGCGCCACCACGCAGCGGAAGTCGGCCAGGCGCTGGTTGGCGACCATGGCCGGCTCGGCGTCTGGCAGGGCATGGGCCGGGCGAACCCGCACCGGATGCCAGGCGGCACGACGGAACGTTTGCAGGCGGTCGCGCTCGCCCTTGATCACCGGGCCGGCATCGAACAGATCGACATGCCGCGAGCGCATGAAGCCCTCGGCGAGCATTTCCGCCATGGCCACCTCGTGGGCGGGGTGCTCACGGCCGATGGCGGCACGCGCCTGGGGCGTGAGCAGCGCAAGATAGAGCGGGAATTGCGGCATTACCTCGGCGATGAAGCTCTTCGAGCGCACGCCGGCGATGTAGTTGATGTCGTGGTAGTCGCGCACGAAGAAGTGGCGGCCCACGCTGTTCCAGAACGGCGATTCGCCCTGCTCGTCGAGATAGCCCGGAAAGGCCATCGCCAGCACCTCGGCGAAGCGCTCCGGGTACTGGGCGATGAACATCAGTCGTGCCCGGCGCAGCAGGCTCTCCGCACTGGTGCCGCGATAGCGTGGGTCCAGCGACAGCGCGCATAGCTGGGTAGTCTCGGACACCTCGTGGGAGAGCGCCAGCGTCTGCACTTCACGGCGGACGTTGAGCTGCTGCGAGGCGTGGATCAGGGTTTCCTGACGATAGGTGTAGTAAGCCTCCCGCGCGCCGGCCTCGGCGCGCAGGGTGGCGGTACCAACGATCTCGTCGCGTTCGAGATCCTCGAGCACGAAGGTGTAGTGTTCGTCGCCGGGAAAGTCCACCTCGCGCCCGAACGACTGCCGCGAGCGGGCGATGCGCTCCTCGAGGCGGTCGCGGTGGGCCGGCAGGTTGGTCAGGCTCGGCGTGGCCAAGCCCGCCAGCCGCTCCAGGGCCGGCAGGTCGGCCGGCCGAACGGGGCGTACGACCATCATGGCGGGATCTCCTGGTCGATTGGCGGTGTCGCGCATGGCTCGGCCAGCCTTCACCCGGCCGCCACCAGCCGCTCGATGGCACGCTCCAGCCGCGCCATGCCCTCGGCAATGTCGGCTTCGGGGATCACCAGCGATGGCGCCATGCGCAGCACGTTGGGCCCGGCGATCAGCGCCATCAGTCCCTCTTCGATGGCCAGCGGCAGGATGTCCTTGGCACGGCCCTCGTACTCGGGCGTCATCTCGGCGCCGATCAACAGCCCCATGCCGCGGATCTCCTTGAACACCCCATGCTTGCGATTGATCGCCTCGAGGTGTTCACGGAACAGGTCATGGCGCTGCTTCACGCCGCCGAGTACTTCCGGGGTGTCGATGTGTTCCACCGCCGCCAGAGCCACCGCCGAGGCCAGCGCATTGCCGCCGTAGGTGGAGCCGTGGGTGCCGATGGCCAGCGCCGGGGCAACGCGGCCGGTGGTGAGCATGGCGCCGATGGGGAAGCCGCCGCCCAGGGCCTTGGCCGTGGTGAGGATGTCCGGCTCGATGCCGTACTCCATGTAGGCGTAGAGCGAGCCGGTACGGCCCACGCCGGTCTGCACCTCGTCGAAGATCAGCAGGGCGTCATGGGTATCGCAAAGGTCGCGCAGGCCCTGCAGGAACGCCTGTGTGGCCGGCAGGATGCCGCCCTCGCCCTGCATCGGCTCGACCATCACCGCGCAGGTGTCGTCGTCGATCAGGTCGCGTACGCTATCGAGATCGTTGAACTCGCCGTGGACGATGCCGCCCGGCACCGGACCGAAGCCCTGGGAGTACTTGGGCTGGCCGCCGACGCTGACGGTGAAGAAGGTGCGGCCGTGGAAGGATTGATAGAACGAGACGATGCGATGCTTGTGCTCGCCGAAATTGTCGTGGGCCCAGCGCCGCGCCAGCTTCAGCGCCGCCTCGTTGGCCTCGCCCCCGGAAGAGCAGAAGTAGGCCTTGTCGGCGAAGGTGCGCTCCACCAGTACCTTGGCCAGTTTCAAGGCCGGCTCATTGGTGTAGACGTTGGAGAGATGCCACAGCTTGTTGGCCTGCTCGGTAAGCGCCTCGACCAGCACCGGGTGGCAATGACCCAGCGAGTTCACCGCGATGCCGCCGGCGAAGTCGATGTACTCGCGGCCTTCCTGATCCCACAAGCGGCTGCCCTCGCCGCGCACCGGTATGACCTTCTGAGGGGAGTAGTTCGGCACCATGTACTGATCGTAGTCGGCGCGGGTCGGGGTCTGGGTCATCTCGGTCTCCATTCCTGCAAAAGAGTGATAGCAACGCAGCGATGTCATCCGAGTATAAGGAGCGAGGCGCTGTATGGCTTTCAGCAATGGGACCCCGACTTGTAGATAAAGACTTACAGACGCTCCTCGCGAGGAGTGACACCGAAATGGTTGCGATAGGCGGTGGAGAAGTGAGCGGGTGAGGAGAAGCCGGTTTTCATGGCGATCTCACCGGCGGGCAGGTCGCTCCCACGCAGCAGGCGTCGCGCCTCCTTCAGGCGTAGATCGAGGTAGTAGCGGCCAGGCACCGCTTGCAGGTACTTCTTGAACAGCCGCTCGAGCTGACGCCGTGAGATGCCCAGGTGCTCGGCCAGTTCATGGGTGGTGAGCGGCTCCTCGATGTTAGCCTCCATCAGCATCACGGCGTCCACCAGCGGCGCCGGTGCATGACCCAGCCGCGCGCGCAGCGGCACCTGCTGCGGCTCGTCGGCCATGCGCACCCGCTCCAGCACGAAGTGCTCGGAGACCCGCTCGGCCAGCTCACTGCCGTGGTGGGTAGCGACCAGCGTCATCATCATGTCCATCGCTGCCGTACCGCCGCCGCAGGTGAGGCGGTCACGGTCGATCTCGAACAGCTGCTGGGTCAGGCGCACACGGGGAAAGTCACGGGTGAAGGCGGCAAAGCGCTGCCAGGGCAGAGTCGCGCGAAAGCCATCCAGCACACCGGCTCGCGCCAGCAGCTCGGTTCCACCCCCGACCCCGATCAGCACGACACCACTGCGCCCCAGCTGGCGAAGGCGGCCTGTCACCGTACTCTCGTGCATGGGCGGTAGCGGACTTGGAGCACACACGACGAGCATATCCAGCTCGAGGGAAGCACGTTCGAAGGGGGGGCTGGCCGCCTGGCTGATGTCTGCCATGCTCGCCACCTCGCCGCCCTCCGGAGTAAACGCCTGGAGCCGGTAGAGTCGCCTGCCGGCCAGCTGGTTCGCCACGATCAGCGGCTCCAGCGCACAGGCCTGCGCCAGCAGGGAGAAACCCGGCAGCGTCAGCACGCCGACCCAGCGGGTGGCAGCCAAGCGGGTGGTAGCAGTGGGTGTGTCGGGCATTGCGCAGCGCCATGTGCCGAAGCAGAGCAGAAATGGTACTCGATCGGCCGCGCCGGCAATACCATGCTGCGCCGCTTCGGGGCGCATGCAGCCTCACCGACGCGCCCATGACTCAAGGCCACGGACGCGTCATGTCACAGCGGGAAGATCAAATCCAGGCTGCCGACAGCAACCGGTAGGCGAGAAACAGGCCCGTCGCAATGGCGACGCCGAGTACCAGCCAGTGCCAGGCCTTGGCGGGGCGCTTGGCCTCCGGCTGCCCGGCATCCGGTTCGCGATGTTCGAAGTCTTCGGGCATCCTCACTTCCTTGAGATGCTCGTACTCCTCTTGCGGCGTCTTGCTCTCCCTGGTATCCATGGGCACCTCCTTTGACGCTGGATTCGCCCGCCGCTGATCACGCTCCCAATACGACGGGCCTATAAAGACACGACATCGAATTGGACGTCCGGGTTCACATCTGCCTCGTAATCGACGTCTTCGCGCTCGAACCCGAACAGCTTCAGGAAGTCGTGCTTATAACCAGCATAGTCGGTGATCTGGAACAGGTTCTCGGTGGTCACCTGCGGCCACAGATCCTTGCACGCCTGCTGGACGTCGTCGCGCAGCTCCCAATCGTCCAGACGCAGACGCCCGGCCTCGTCGGTGACAAACTCTCCGCCCTGCCCTTGAGATGAATAGAGGTGCTCGCCGAACAGTCGGTTGAGCTGCTCGATAGTCCCCTCGTGCAAGCCCTTTTCCTTCATCACCTTGTAGACCATGGCGATGTAGAGCGGCATGACCGGAATGGCCGCGCTGGCCTGGGTCACCACCGACTTGAGTACCGCCACGTTGGCGCCGCCGCCGGAAGCCTTGAGCCTGGCATCGATCTCGCCGGCGGCGCGATCGAGGTCCTCCTTCGCCTTGCCCAGCGCACCATGCCAATAGATCGGCCAGGTGATCTCGGTGCCGATGTAGCTGAACGCCACGCTACGGGCGCCTGGCGCCAGCACGCCGGCCCGGTCCAGGGCGTCGATCCACAGCTCCCAGTCCTCGCCGCCCATCACCGCCTTGGTATCCTCGATTTCCTGCTCGGTGGCAGGCTCGACCTCGGCCTCGATGATGGTGTCCTTGTTGGTGTCGATGGCGGTGGCACGGTAGGTCTCGCCGATCGGCTTGAGACTCGAGCGCTTGAGCTCGCCACTGTCGGGCAGCTTGCGCACCGGCGAGGCCAGCGAATAGATCACCAAGTCGACCTGGCCCATGTCCTGCTTGATCAGCTCGATAGCCTTCTCACGCGCTTCGTGGGAGAAGGCATCGCCATTGATCGACTTGCTGTAGAGCCCCTCGGCCTTGGCGAACTTGTCGAAGGCGGCGGCGTTGTACCAGCCCGCGGTGCCGGGCTTCTTCTCGCTGCCCGGTTTCTCGAAGAACACGCCCAGGGTATCGGCGCCATAGCCGAACGCCGCGGTAATGCGCGCCGCCAGCCCGTAGCCGCTGGAAGCACCGACTACCAGCACCTTCTTCGGCCCCTTGGCCTTGTCGAACTGACGGGCACGGGTCGCCTCGATCTGCTCGAGCACGTTCTTTTCACAGCCGACCGGATGGGTAGTAGTACAGATGAAACCGCGAACCTTGGGTTTGATGATCACGACAGACCTCGTTATTGGTGTTGCAGCGCCGCCAGGGGCACCGACTCGATACGAATGGACAGTGGCGACATTCTAGCGGTCAGCACTCCGTCTGTCCGCACTTGAGCGAGGGACGCGACTGGGGCACGATGCAACCCCGGCAACATCATTGGCAGGAATCCTATGAACGCACAGGCGCTAGTGGACGAACGTGGCGAGCTATGGCTCGCGCTGGCCCCGCTATGGCTGGATCGCGAGCCCAGCGAACGCGACTTTGCCCGGATGATCGAGGTGATCAAGCGTCATGAGCTGTCGCTGAACGAGCTGGAGTGGATCTTTCGCCTGGAGCTCGCGCCGGTGATGGCGCGCAACCAACTGTCGATCGCAGGCAGCTGGCGGGAGTTCGACGAGTATGCCCTGATGAAGCGGCTGGTGGCGCACAACCTGCGACTCAAGGGCTGGCGGCGCAAGAGCTGGGCGCTGTTCTCGGGGTTGACCACCATGATGACCCGGCATCGCTGGAACGAGCTGATCGCCCGCGTGATGATGGAGCGCGGCGAGTCGCCCGACACCTGAGGCTCGCCCGGCCCGGCTAAAGCCGGCAGTCCTCGTCCAGTGCCTGCTCGAGCGAGCGCTCCAGCGCCTGGCCGCTTTCGCGCGGCGAGAAGCGGCCGATCACGCGGCCATCGCGCGCTACCAGAAACTTGGTGAAATTCCACTTGATCATGCGGGTGCGAAGCACGCCCGGTGCTTCGCGCTTGAGTTCGGCAAACAGCGGATGCGCCCCGCCGCCGTTGACCCTGACCTTTTCCATTACCGGAAAGGTGACGCCGTACTGGCTGGAGCTGAAGGCGCAGAAATCCAGCGCGGTTTCCGGCGATTGCCGGGCAAACTGATTGCAGGGAAAGGCCAGCACGGTGAAACCGCGATCACGATGACGACGGTAGAGGCGCTCCAGCTCGCCGAGCTGGGACGTGAAGCCGCAGCGGCTGGCCACGTTCACGATCAACAGCACCTGCCCCTGCAGGGCGCGCAGGTTGAAAGGCTCGCCGCGAAAGGTGCGACACTCGTGTTCGTGGATGGCCATGATTCGCCCGCCTTGCTGTCTTCTTTCACCATGCCACGTATCAACACGTAGCACCTCTGCGCGCACCGGGGCAACCCACACACGGCCGGCCCAGCCAGCCGTACCTGACTCGTACGCCGGACTCCAAGCCTACCGAGAAGCGCTGGCCTCGTCACGCACGAAGCGCATTGACCCTTCCCCTGCGACTGACCATGCTGCGAAGGTAGCGGTTCCGAACAGACTTGAAGGACGGGTGACATGCGCCACTACGCTCCTCGCAGTCGGCTGGCCACCCATGAGGTGGTCAACCAGCCCGAGTCCAGCGGCGAGAGAGACCTATTCGCCGATGACCTGCCGCTGCGCGAAATCCTGCAGCGTGAGGCACCGCCGTGGGTGGCCGA
This sequence comes from Billgrantia kenyensis, assembly GCF_013697085.1. Taxonomy (GTDB): domain Bacteria; phylum Pseudomonadota; class Gammaproteobacteria; order Pseudomonadales; family Halomonadaceae; genus Halomonas; species Halomonas kenyensis. The sequence continues at coordinate 113,610 of NZ_JACEFT010000011.1, read as the reverse complement.
GCGGCTGGCCCCGCTGGGCCAGGAGGCGGGCAGCCTGCGGGTGCAGGAACTGGGCGAAGCCGCCAACCGCCACCCGCCGGAGCTGCGGCTGTTCGATCGCCACGGTCGACGGCTGGATGAGGTCCGCTACCACCCCGCTTACCACGAGCTGATGCACCTGGCCATCGATAACGGCTGGCATGCCGTGGCCTGGCAAGAGGAAGGCCGCGGCGGGCACCAGGCCCATGTCGCCGCTCTCTACCTGCTGACCCAGGCCGAGCCGGGGTTCTGCTGCCCGGTGACCATGACCCACGCCGCCATGCCGGTTCTGCGCCACAGTGCGGAGATCGAAGCCAAGTGGGCCCCGGGTCTGCTGGCCGATGCCTATGACCCGCGCCCGCTGCCCATCCAGCAGAAACACGGCCTGACATTCGGCATGGCCATGACCGAAAAGCAGGGCGGCAGCGACGTGCGCCGCAATACGACCCGCGCCGAGCGCGACGGTGAGGGCTGGCGACTGACCGGCCACAAGTGGTTCTGCAGTGCACCGATGTCCGACGCCTTCCTCACCCTGGCCCAGACCGATGCAGGACTGACCTGCTTCCTGGCGCCCCGCCTCACGCCGGACGGAGAGCGCAACGCCATCGAGATCCAGCGCCTCAAGGAGAAGTGCGGCAACCGCGCCAACGCCTCGGCAGAGATCGAGTATCGCAACGCCTGGGCTTTGGCAGTCGGCGAGCCCGGCCGCGGCGTGGCCACCATCATCGACATGGTGCAGCAGACTCGCCTCGATGCCGCTACCGCGCCGGTGGGCATGATGCGCCAGGCCCTTGCCGAAGCATGGCGCCACGTAAGCCAGCGTCACGCTTTCGAGCGTCGTCTGGCGGAGCAGCCGCTGATGCAGGCAGTGATTGCCGACCTGGCGCTGGAAGTGGAAGCCGGCCTGGCGCTTGCCTTGCGCACCGCTCGCGCCTTCGATGGCGATGCCCGCGGCGAGGCTCACGAGACCGCCCTGGCGCGGGTGTTGCCGACGCTGGCCAAATACTGGCACAACAAGCGCGGCCCCGGCTTCATGGCCGAGGCCATGGAGTGCCTGGGAGGGATCGGCTATGTCGAGGAAACGCCGCTGGCCAGGCTCTACCGCGAGGCACCGGTGAATTCGATCTGGGAGGGCTCGGGCAACGTGATCTGCCTCGACCTGCTGCGAGTGCTGGCGCGTCACCCCGAATCGATCGGCGCCCTGCGCGATGAGCTCAGCATGGCTAGGGGCGTGCAGCAGGAGTTCGACCTGGCCCTGGCCGGCCTCGAGCGCGACCTGGCGCGCTCCGCCGCAGAGCTCGAGCCACGCGCCCGCTGGCTGACCCAGCGCCTGGCCCAGTGCATGCAGGCCGCGCTGCTGCTGTGCCATGCCCCCGGCGAGGTCGCCGAGACCTTCTGCCGCTCACGACTGGGGGTGGAGGCCAGCCCCGCCTACGGAGTGCTGCCTGACGGCGCTCCGCTGGCGGCGATCCTGGCGCGGATCGGTGACTGATCGGACGCCAGTACAGGAATCTCCTCGGCCGGTACCGGGCGCGAAAGGCCGAAGCCCTGGACATGGGTGCAGCCAAAACGGGCCAGGGTGGGCAGGCAGTCGAGCTCCTCGACCCCTTCGGCCACCACACGAATGCCGAGGCGTCTGCCCAGCAGGGCAATGGCCTCGACGATCGCCGCGTCCTGGCTGTCCTGCTGGATATTGCGAATGAAGCTGCGGTCGATCTTGAGCTCGCTGATAGGCAGCATCTGCAGCCGCGAAAGCGACGAGAACCCCACGCCGAAATCGTCAACTGCCACCTCCATGCCACTCAGGTGCAGCCGCGCAGCGATCTCCGAGCCCAGCAGCTCGTCATCCATGGCCGCCGTCTCGGTAATCTCGAGCACCACCAGCGGGGAGTCGTCCGCTGCCAGCTGGCGAGTGAGCGCCGGCAATTGCGCCGCCATCAGGTCGTCGGCCGTGACATTGACCGAGAGTGACAGCACAACCCCCTGCTCGCGCCAGCGCTCGGCGTCGGCCAATGCCTGCTCCAGCACGTGGCAGGTCAGGCGTCGGCTCTGCCCCGCGGTCAGCATGGGCAAAAAACTGGCCGGCCCGATCAGGCCGTATTCCGGGTGGGCCCAACGTACCAGGGCCTCGACGCCACTGAGGCGGCCAGAGGCCAATTCGAATTGCGGCTGGTAGTGCAGGGTGAGCTCATGGCTTTCGAGCGCCGTCTCGAGCTCATCGGCGGAGAAAAAGGGGCTGTCTTCGGGCACGATGGCTGGCTTGCGGCCGGGATGCAGTCGATCCAGGCGCTGGCGGAGCTCGGCCAGCCGCATCGGCTTGTCCAGCGAGCCCAGCATCTGCAAGCCCAGGGTTTGACCCACCCGCTCGGCAATGCGTGAGATCTTGCGTTCGACACCGCCCAGCAGCAGCACCCACCCGGTGAAGCGCTGACGTGCCAGCAGACGCAGCAGCTCGATGCCATCCGGGTCACCGAACTCCAGCCCCATGATGACCAGCTGCGGTGCACACTCGTCGAGCTCCGCCAGCAACGTATCGGCTTGCCGATAGCAGCGGCTTTCCAAACCCAGGACGTGCAGCTGGAGGGAGAGGACCGCCATCACATCGGGGTCCCCGTCGAGCACCATCGCCAGGGCACGCTCGTCGTCTACGTCCGTCAGAAGGTTCATCAGGGGGCTTCCGCTATCGAATTATTCTGAGGCTACCATCTTTCCCTGATGACGAATCGCTCGCTGGCCAACGCTTTTCCTAACCGAGCGGGCCGGCCACCACACGCAGTGCAAGCGCCAGCAGCATCACGCCCGTGATGCGATGTATCCAATGTGCCCGCGCCTGAAGCCAGGGCAGGACGCGGGAGTGGGTCAACGACACGGCCACCAGCACGTACCAGGCGCCGTCGATGATCATCGCAGTCAACACGATCACCGCCTTGGCGGTCACGGACATGTCCGGCGTGACGAACTGACTGAGCAGGGCAATAAAGAACAGGATCAGCTTGGGATTGCCCAACGCAACCAGCATGCCTTCGCGCGCCGCCTGGCGGCGTGTGGTCGCCACCCCAGCGGCTTCCAACGCCGCCGCCCGGCCAGCGCGTAGCGCCTTGATGCCAAGCCAGGCGAGATAGGCCGCCCCGGCCCAGGTTATGGCCTGGAACAGCGTGGGAAAGCGCACGATGAGCGCACCGAGGCCCAGCACCGTGAGCAAGGCATAAAATCCCACGCCCAGGGCATGGGACAGCGCCGCCACGATACCGGGCGCCCGGCCACCGCCCAGGGTATGACGCAGCACCAGCGCCAGACTGGGGCCCGGCGACATTGCCCCCATGGCACATACAGCCACGAGTGACATCCAGAGTGAAAGCGGCATTCCCCTGCTCCTTTTCGACGATACTCGACGGCGCCGCCGTCACCTCAACGGTGGAACTGCCCTTCCCGCTCGGGCTGCCACAGGATCGCATCGATGCGCAGGCGAGCCTGGGTGCCACCCGGCAGCGGCCAATCGATCACATCACCGATGCGCAGCCCGATCAGCCCGGCACCGATGGGCGCCATGACCGAGATGCCATCCTCGACCGTCTCGAGCGAATGCGGGTAGACCAGGGTACGTATCATCTGCCGATCACGTGTCAGGTCGGTGAACTGGACCTGACTGTTCATGCTGACCACATCCTCGGGGATGTCTTCCGGATCGATTACCTCGCCGCGTTCGAGCTCCTCTTCCAGGCAGTCGGCCACGAAGCGATCCTTGTCGCCGGCCTGATCGATCAGGCGCTGCAACCGCTCGGCATCCAGGCGGTTGATGATGATGGGGGGACGAGACGACATACAACCTCCTTGGCACCGGCAGCGAGGTGCGCTGCCGGCCATGCAACAAAAACAGCCCTTCGCCCCATGGGGGGAGAAGGACTGTGACTCTCACTATCATAAGGCCATGCTCACGAATTGTCAGGCCCGGGCATCCGCTGCGGGAAGCTATCTGTGCGGGCGACGCCCGGACGTGGCCAGCACGACGATACCCACCACCGTCAGGGCCAAACCCACGAACGCTGCCGGATTCCATGCCTGCCAGCCGTACAACGCCATTGCCAGACCGAGTGCCACCAGCACCCCGGCGAATGTTTTCACGCCCATTCCGTAGTCCCTCAGCTCCAAGTATAGGCCTCAGCATGCAGCGGATAGGGAGGTACATCAAGGAAAGCGCAGATAGCGAAGCACACCTGGCGGCACTTCGCTCAGCTCCGACTGGCTTGCCATTGGCCTGCATGGCACCAGGCCGAACGCCACGGGTCCCTCAGTCAGCAGTGGTACGCATGCCAGGCCCTCTACGATTGCCACTTGCCCGGCTGACGATCGAGAGCTCTGAGAGCGCAGAAGGCAGGGATTCGTCGATATAGCTTGCGTCGAACTTGATGAGCTGCGCCAGAGCTTCTGGGTTGGGCAGCGTTATATGCTGCCGGTGGCGGACGACCAGCCCCTCCTTGCGCAGTATCGTGAATGTCCGGCTCACGTGTACCGGGCTCAGCCCCAGCGCGTCACCCATCTGCTCCTGAGATATCGGGATGAAAAACCCATTGTCCTCAACGGCCCCGATCCGCTTGAGTCGCAGGTAGAGCTCATAGAGGAAATGCGCTAACCGCTCGTGAGCGGCATGCCGGCCAAGATAGACCAGGCGTTCGGTGAGCAGCGCCTGCTGGCGCACCGCCGTAGCCATGATACCGACGGCCAGGGCCGAACTCCCAAAGAGCTCAAGCAGCTGCTGGTACGAGAAGGGGCATACGACTCCCTCGTTGATCATGGCCACACCGGCCAGCCGGCGGGAGAAGCCGAAATCGCGCATGCCGATGATATCGCCGGGAAGGTAGAACTTGAGGATCTGCTTCGAGCCGTTTTCCAGATTACGGTAGGAGTATGCCCAGCCCTCCTTGACCACGCAGAACAGATCCGCATCCGCATCCTCATGCCACAGCACCTCGCCGGCTGACATGCGCCTGGTATTGAGCTGAAGGCTCAGCAACAGCGCCTTGTCTTCAGGTGTAAGCACCCCCTGGAGGCTAAGACCCCGCATTACTACAGTATCGAGGAGATTCACCTTGCTACCTCTCAGGCCAATGCAAATCAGACTATACTAATTTACATTTTAGGAATAATAGTTTTACCCAAGGTCTAACTATTATGAGTAGCCTTTCAGTTTCTTGCCAGCCGCTTGGTTGCGCTTTGCCTTTTTAGGAGGAGATTCTGGCGATCGGGCACGAGCCGACAAGGGAGGGATGTCATGCCTTCGGTCAGCACAACGCGAAACAGCCGCCCATAGGCGACTGTTTCAATAACCATTTTTCGATGGTACCGGCGGTCGGACTCGAACCGACAAGGGCTTGCACCCGGCGGATTTTGAATCCGTATTTCGACAACCAAAGGCCGCGCTTGCTACGGGCTTTTGTCCATAAATCAATAGCTTGAGATTTTACACTGGTTACATACAACACGTGGGTTCGCTACGATCTGCGACCAAACTGCGACCACATTGAGCCAGCCACTGCAGCGGACCCTCGTCCGCTGCGGAGGTGACGGAGCTATGTCCCAGGCCATTTTCACAATTGATCCACCACGAAGGGATTATGAGTGCAACCAAGCTGAATCGCCCCGGGTTTCGTAGACACCTCCAGGCCTTATACTGAAGGCAGCCAGGAGGTCCCATGAGCCGTCAACGATACACTGAAGAATTCAAGATCGAAGCCGTCAAGCAGGTGACAGAGCGGGGCCATCCCGTCACCGAGGTAGCTGCCCGCCTGGGCGTGTCCGGCCACAGCCTATATTAGTGGATGAAGCGTAATGCCAAGCCCGCGGAGCAACGGCAGCAGGACGATGATCTTCAAGCAGAGAACCGGCGGTTGAGGACTGAGCTGATCCGCACAGCCCCTGGCAGCGAGGTTCCAACGAGAACACCAACGGGCTGTTGCGGCAGTACCTACCGAAGGGAACGGATCTGTCAGTCTACAGCCAGGAAGAACTCGACGAGATCGCTGACTCGCTGAACACGCGGCCGCGCAGGACACTGGACTGGCGCACGCCGCTGGAAGTTTACGCCGAGGTGCTCAAAAAGTCGGTCGCTGGCCCGAGCACTTTTCAATAGCGTTGTGCTTGGAACTTGAGACCGCCATAGCTGTTTTTATGTAAACACTTTATGGTACTAGCTTATATCAAAGTACCGGTATCGCCATGCAGACACTCACGATGGTCCTGGTCGAAGACGACCCCGGCGATGCCGGCCTGATCCGCTATGCGCTGAAATACAGCGGGACAGGTCACGCGCTTTCCTGGGTCACCTCGCTGAGCGCCCTGGCCGAGCATCTCGAAGCGAGTGACGCGCCTGACGTCGTTCTGCTCGACCTGAACCTGCCCGACTCAACGGGCATGGCGACCGTGGAGGGCTGCAAGTCGCTGGTGGGCGATATCCCCATCGTCGTCCTGACCGGCCACGACGATATGGCATTCTCTCTTCAGACGCTGGAGGCCGGCGCCCAGGACTATCTGATCAAGGGCAACCTGGATGCAGACAGCCTGCTGCGCAGCGTACGCTACGCCATCAGCCGGGCCCGGCTGGAGCAGCGGCTAAGGCTTTCAGAGGCGCGCATGGCCGCGGCCATCGAAGGGGCCAACCTCGGCCTCTGGGACTGGCTGCTGCCTGAGCGGCAGTTCGTGTCGCTCAACGAGCAGTGGCTGGCCATGCTGGGATTCTCGGCCGACGAGATCACGTTGCCCCAGCCCGTGGACGCCTGGTTGGAGCGCCTGCACTCTGACGATCGCTCCCATTTCAATGCGGCCCTGGCGGCGCATCTGGAGCAGCGCGTTCCTAATATTCAGTGCGAGGTGCGGATGCGCCACCGGAAGGGCCACTGGGTCTGGGTCATGGTCTCCGGCCACATGGCTAGCCGCACCCCGGACGGCAGCCCACAGCGTCTAGTCGGCGTGCAACAGGATATCAGCGAGCGCCGAGCCATGGCCGAACGCCTGGAGGCACAGGCTATGACAGATGCCCTGACTGGCCTGCCCAATCGGCGCCACTTCATGCAGGCCATGGACTACCAGTACGGGCGCATCAGACGCCACCCCGAGCTGTCGGTCTGCGTGCTAATGCTGGATATCGATCACTTCAAACGCGTCAACGACACCTACGGCCATGCCGGCGGCGATGTGGTGCTAAGCGCCTTTGCCGAAGCGATCACTGGCCAGCTGCGGGAAACCGACATCGCGGGCCGCTTGGGAGGCGAGGAGTTCGCCGTCGTGCTGCCGGAGACGGACGCCGTCGGCGGCCGTCGCGTCGCGGAAAAGCTACGCCAGGCGGTCGAGGCGATGCGCGTGACGCTCGAGGACGGCACCGTGGTGCAGATCACCACCAGCCTGGGGCTGACGCTGATGCAAGCCGACGATACTCGCCCGGACGGTGCCCTGGCACGGGCCGATGGCGCGCTCTATCGCGCCAAGCGAGAGGGACGCAACCAGGTCGTTGCCTGCCCGAACATACCAGAAGGGCAACCGATGCGGCCCATGGGAGACGCCTGATGCGCCGGTGTATTCTCAAGCTGTGTCTGACGTTGCTGCTGGCCTTGAGTGCCGTGCCCCCCGCCATTGCCGACGATGCGGTGACTCTGGGTGTCTTTGCCTACCGCGAGGCGGAAGAGGTAGAAGCGCGCTTTTCCCCGCTGACCGAGGTGATGTCGGCGGCGCTGGAGGGTCGCGAGGTGCGTCTCGAGGTGCTCGACCTCGAAGCCCTGGACGCCGCGGTCGATGCGGGGCGACTCGATTTCGTACTGACCAATCCGCGCCACGCCCTCAGCCTGCGCGCCGAGCGCCGGGTGGGGGGTGAGCTGGTTACTCTACTCAGACACGAGCAGGATCATGAGCTGGCCTATCTTGCCGGCGTGGTGCTCGCTCGGCGAGACGCTGGAATTCATGACCTCGAAGCGCTAAAGGGACAAACAATCGCCATTCCGGGGCAACGCTTCCTGGGTGGCTTCATGGCCCAGGCCCATGAGCTGTATCAGCGGGGGATCGCCCCCTATGGATTTGCGGAGTACCGCGAGCTGAGCGCCCACGACGCGGTGATGCGGGCGCTGCTCGACGGCGAGGTAGTAGCGGGCTTCGTGCGTAGTGGCATTCTCGAGGACTGGCAGCGCCGCGGCCACGACGTCTCGTCCCTCGAGGTGGTCTCGCCCAGGCAGCATGATGGCTTTCCCCTGGCGCACTCCACCGGGCTCTACCCGGAGTGGCCGCTCACCGCCCTGGCGCACGTGCCGGAAGACGACGTGCGCCGCGTGGCCGGTGCCCTGCTCGGCTGGGAAGGGGTAGCCGGCGACGGTGAGGGCCTGCGCTTTGCCCCGCCCAAGGATTACCTGGCGGTGGAGCAGGCGGCTCGCGCACTGCGCATTACCCCCTTTGCCGTCGAACCGCGCTCCCTGTTGGCCGAGCTGCACGACCGCTACGGCCTGCTTGTATGGCTCGTGCCCATCCTTTCCATCGCTCTGCTGGCGGCTATGGTCGGGTTGATTCTCCTTTATCGTCGTCAGTCGCTGCTGAACCGACACCTGGAGCAGGAGCGCCAGGCGCTAGAGCAGATTCTCTGGGGCACAGCGGCGGGCACCTGGCAGTGGAATGTCCAGACGGGCGAGACCCGCTTCAACGCGCGCTGGGCCGAGATGGTGGGCTATCACCTGGAAGAGATCTCGCCCACTACCATCGAGACCTGGATGGCCTTCTGCCACGACGATGATCTTGCACGTTCCAACGCACAGCTGGAGGCCCACTTTGCCGGCCAGCGTGACCGCTACGATATCGAGGTGCGTATGCGCCACCGTGACGGGCATTGGATCTGGGTGCAGGATCGGGGCCGCGTCATTTCTTGGGATGAGGCGGGCGAGCCGCTGTGGATGGCCGGGACCCATACCGATATCACGCCCCGCAAGGAGGCCGAGCTCAGGGCCGCCGAACTGATAGCGCAGATGCGCAAGCATGCGGCGCTGCTGCCTGGCGCGCTGTACCAGTACTGGCAGCACCCCGACGGCCGCCGCGCTTTCCCCTATGCCAGCGACGGCATCGAGGCCATCTACGGCGTGCTGCCCGAGGCGATCCGCGAGGATGCCGCCCCTGTCTTTGCCGTGCTGGCCTCCGACGACGTGCCACAGGTGGCCGAGACCATCGCCCGCTCCGAGCGCGAGCTGACTCTCTGGCGTGCCACCTTTCGTGCCAATCATCCTGAAAAAGGCACGATCTGGGTAGAGGGCATCGCTATGCCCGAGCGGCTGGAAGATGGCAGCACCATATGGCATGGCTACCTGCGCGACGTGACCGGCGAACATGCCACTCAGCGGCAGCTCATGGCGTCTCGTGAAGCGTTGGAGCGCTCCAATCAGGAGCTGGAGCAGTTCGCCTACGCCGCCTCCCACGACCTTCGCCAGCCGCTGCGCATGGTGACCAGCTATGCACAACTGCTGGAGCGCCACCTGGCGGATAAGCTCGACGACGACGGCAGGACCATGCTGCACTACATGCGCGACGGCGCCCAGCGCATGGACGGCATGCTGCTGTCGCTGCTCGACTACTCCCGGGTCGGCCGCAAGGGGCAGCCCCTGCAGCCCATGGCCCTGCGCGATGCCCTCGACGAGGCGCTGCACTTTCTCGCGCCCGAGATCCGCGAGGCCGAAGCCCAGGTCGAGGTGACGGGGGAATGGCCCCGCGTGGTGGCAAGCCCCGACGAGATGACGCGACTGTTCCAGAACCTGCTGAGCAACGCCATCAAGTACCGCGCCCCCGACCAGGCGCCCGAGATCACCGTGGCCGTCGAGGCGCTGCCCGAGTCGGCGGGCTGGCAGGTGAACATCCGCGACAACGGTATCGGCATCGCCGCCGACCAGCAGGGGCGGCTGTTCCAGGTCTTCCAGCGCCTGCATACCCGGGAGCAGTACGCGGGCACGGGCGTCGGCCTGGCCATCTGCCGCAAGATCGTCGAGCGCCACGGTGGCGAGATTCGTCTCGAATCACCCGGCGAGGGGCAGGGCAGCACGGTGATCCTGACGCTGCCAGCGCGCGCCGAGGCGTCGACCGCGGAGGGCAGCGACCATGGCTAGGCGTGACGCGTTTCGCCGGCTGGCCGGCGTGGCGGTGCTGGCCGGGACACTGCTGAGCCCGGCGGCCCAGGCAGAGCCCGGCTTCAGTGATTTCTTCGTATCGCACCCCACGCCCATGTGGATGATCGAGGTGGCGAGCGGCGATATCGTACGCGCCAATCCGGCCGCGCAAGACTTCTACGGCTATGACGACCTGACCGCGCTCAATATCCGCGATATCAATCTGCTCTCGCAATCGCAGATCGAACAGGAGATAGCACGGGCCGCCACCGCCGAGCGCAACCATCTCTTCATGCGCCACCGCCTGGCCGACGATAGCGTCAAGGTGATGGGCATCTATACGCAGCGTATGGACTATCGCGGCCAGGAGGTGTTGGTCTCCTCGCTCTACGACACCAGCGAGTTCGAGCGCAGCGCCGAGCGCCACTATATCGCCCAGGTGGAGGAGCAGGTCGACCTGCAGACGGCCCAGCTGCGCAACGCCAAGCGCCGTCAGGCGTGGCTGGCCTGGGGCGCCGCCCTGGCGCAGGGTGTGGCCATCGTCATCCTGCTGAGCGTGCTTGTCCGCCTGCGCCGGGCCCAGGCGGACAAGCGGCGCCTGATCGAGGAGCTCTCCTTTCGCAACCGCGAGCTCGAGCGACTGAGCCACGCTATGGCCCACCTCTTTCAGGAGCCCAGCCGGCGCCTAATCAGCTTTGCCCAGCAGCTGCAGCGCCGGCTGGGCGACAGCGACGACGACAGCACCCGGATAGCGGTAGACTTCATCGCATCGCAGTCGCGCAGGCTCAGCGCCCTGGTGGGCGACATGCAGCGCTACCTCAGCCTTGACCGCATGCCCTTCGAGCCGAGGCGCATTTCGCCCGGGGAGATACTCGACGATGTCTATCGGCGCAACGAGGCGCTGACGGAACTGCGCCAGGCCCAGGCGATGACGGTGGCATCGCCGCTGCCCGACGTCCACTTTGAGCCCAAGCGCTTGGCGCTGGTCTTTGGCGTGCTGCTGCACAACGCCTGGCAATATCGCGACGCCGAGCGCCCGCTGCGGGTCACGGTCAGCGCCACGCGGCTGAATCAGCGCATACGGTTCGCCGTCGAGGATAACGGCAGGGGCATCGCGCCCGAATACCGCGACCAGGCGCTGGAGATGTTTGCACGGCTGGTGCCCAACAGCGAGCAGACGCCGGGCACCGGCATGGGGCTGGCCCTAGTGACCAAAGCGCTGCGCTGCGTGCAGGGCAGCGTTTACATAGAGCCGGGGCCGCAGGGCGGTACCCGCGTAGTGTTCGATTTACCCACAGCCGAGTAGCGTATGTCCGAGAGCAAAAACTTCGTGGTACTGCTGGTGGAAGATGAGCCAGCCGACGTGCATCTGACCCGGCTGGCTTTCAGGGAGGGAAAGCTGCTGGTTGACGTGCACGACGTGTCAGACGGCGTCGAGGCGCTGGCGTTCCTGCAGCGAGAAGGGAAATACCAGGACGCGCCGCGTCCCGACCTGATTCTTCTGGATCTGAACATGCCCCGAATGGATGGCAAGACCTTTCTTCAGCGCTTCAAGACACTAGAGAGCCTGCGCCGCATCCCGGTGGTCATCCTGACCACCTCGGAGGCCGAAAGCGACATCGTCGACTCCTACGATCTGGGCGCTGCCGGCTTTATCGTCAAGCCGGTGGACATCGACCAGTTCATCGCTTCCATCCAGTCGCTGGAAGAGTACTGGCTGACGCTGGTCAGGCGCGCGGACGCTTAGCCTGATCAGGCCGTCAGCCAGCTGCTGGTGTTATGCAAGATTATGGCCCTTCTTGTTTCCGGCTTGGTCATGTAGAGGCCTGATGCCGACCTCTCCTCGAGACCTTGGTTTGGCAGATCCTCCAGTGTGGGCCGGCATGTAAAGAAAACCAAGGTTTGCTTATCACCAGCCGTGCTGAGTTTGTGGTTTCGCCGAAACGGCCGCTCCTGGCCGAAACCAGCCAATCAAAAAAATAAATGCCAGTGGTGATGCCGGTGCTGCCTCTATGGGCAGCACCGGCGCTATGACGTAGCCCACGGGTAGTGATCGCCAGGCAGAAGCCACTATAGATCTCCCTGCTCTGCCAGCGATACGCAATTATCGATGCCGACCACGATATGGTCGATAACCCGCACCTCGACCAGTCCCAGCGCTTCCTTCAGGCGCTGGGTAATGCGCCGGTCGGCATCGCTGGGCTCAGGGTTACCACTTGGGTGGTTGTGGACCAGGATGAGGGCAGCGGCGTTGTGCGCCAGAGCCTGCTTGACCACCTCACGTGGGTAGACGCTGGCCGCGTCGATGGTGCCGCGGAACAGCTCCTCGAAGCAGATCACGCGATGCTGGCTGTCGAGGAAGATGGCACTGAACACCTCATGCTCGTAGTCCTGCAGCAGGATCTGCAGGTATTCGAACGCCAGCGCTGGCTGGGTGATCTTGCGCCCCCTGGCCAGGCGACGACGGGCGAAGGCTTTGGCGATACTCAGCAGCTCCGCTTCGGTCACCGTATCGGTAATGCGATAGGTACCAGCGGTTTCGCCGGCACTCAGCTTGCGATGGTTCATGGTGTCTCTCCTCAGGCCGCCATCACTTGCGCCATGCGGCGCTCCATTTCTTCGTAGAACGCCTCGACCCGCTCGGCGATGGTCTTGATCAGCGCCTCGTCACGGTAGGCCCGCTTCACGAATAGCGGCATCCCCGGCCAGTAGCTGACGAAATCGATCCATTCCCGTTCACTGACCCACAGGCCGCCTTGGCATTGGGCCACGTGCTCCTGCGGTAGCTCACCCTCGAGTAATAGCTCGATCTGGTACTTGGGCAGCTTGGTCTTGATCTCGGCCAGGCCGTTGCTGTCCACCAGGCAGTCCGGCGAGTAGCCCACCCCGTGGTTGAGGATGATGCCGACCTGCTCGAGGCGAGGCAGGCCAGTCGCTTCCTGGTAGAGCTCGCGGGCTACCGGCTCGAGTTCGTGGCCACGCCGGGTGTGAGCATTACCCTGGAAGGCATCGCTGGGCTCACCGGTGATGCGCTCACCGATCAGCTGATGCATGTAGCTGATGGCGCCGGTACCGAAGCCTCCCGGTCCCTTGCCCTTGACCAGCAGGGTCTTCAGCTCGGACATGGTGACGATGCCGAGACGGGCGGCATGCCACTCGGGCGTGCCCTGGTCCAGTGTCAGGATCTGCATGACGATCTCCTTGATGACATGACGGCATAGCGGCGAGGGTTACCCCTCGCCGGTGGCTCAGTGACGTGGGTGATTGGGCAGTGCCCGCTTCTGCAGGGAGGCACGCAGTTTGTCGAAGTCGCTGCGGGGGACCCGCTCGACGTCGCCGTACTTGCCGACGAACCACTCTTGGGTAGTGACGGGACAGGCAGTGATCAGCTGCTTGAGCTGACTCGCCTGGAACGGCGTGACCACCTTCACCGGGGGTGCGGCGCCATGACCGTTGTCGTCCTGGCCGCGGGTGGTGATGTTGAGCAGTGCACACAGCACGTAGCGCTTGCCGTAGCTGGTGGAGGAGCCGAAGGCCTGGACGGCGTTCTTGTTACCGCTGACATCAGCCGGCAGCAGCATGCTGGTCTCCTCGCGGTGACCGTCCTGGTGCATCAATACGCCAGTCACCTGGATGCCCCGTTCCTGGGTCTGAATACGGAAGCTCACCGCAAAGCCGTGGCGCTGCATGATCGGCCGCACGGTATCGACGATATCCTCCAGCGTGGCGTAGGCGCCGTTGTTGCCCTGGCCGCGCTCGGCGATGCTCGGCATCTCCGTCTGCATCGCTGCCATGGCGGCGCTGTAGGCCATTAGCGCCTGGCGATCGAGGACACGCTCCTGCATCTGCAGCAGTCGCTCCATCTTGTCGATATCGACCTCGGGGTTGAGGGCGGCACGCTCGATCACCTGGATGATCGCGGTACTCTCCTGCAGTGGCGGGTCCGTCGGCACCTGGCCGTTGTGCCCAGATGGCTTAGGGGAAGGCGTTGGTTGAGTGGTGGTTGCCATGTTGGCCTCCTTACAGGTAGCGGTTGATGACCTCGTGGAGCTGCTCGGCAGGGACCGGCTCCAACGACACGACCACGCGGTAGACCCGGCCCTCGGCCAGCACGTGGGTATGGGTTTCACGTTCATTAGCCCCCAGCAGCTGGCGAGTCAGCTGGGTTAGGGCGCGGCAGATCTCGAATGACAATCGCGATGACATGAGTCCTCCAGAAACAGAAACGCCCGGCCTTGGTGGGGCCGGGCGCTATGCCGTGATGGGATTGGGATGGATGAAGATCAGGCGACCAGCGCCATGGCCGACGCCAGGGCCTTGTCCTTGAGGCTCGCCCCCTGACCGAACCAGGCGGAGTCCATGCGGTAGTCGTTGCTGCGGGCGCGCTTCTCGTGGTCGACGTACTCGGTGATGGCGTTGAGCAGGCCCCAGGCGGTGCCCTGGGCCGTGCAGAGCTGCGAGCCCCGCCCTTCGCCGTGGTAGAGCTTCTGGACGCGGTTGAGCGCGCGGACGTTGGGCAGCTTGGAGGGATCGTCCAGCGGCTCCTCGGCGTTGCAGATCACCGACTGGAAGTAGGTCTTGATTTCCTCCTGGCTGACCTTGCGCTCGGCCAGGGTCCTCATGCGGTACATGAAGTCGTCCCACTGCGAGACCGAGATACCCAGCTGCTGCTTGACTCGCTGCGGGTTGAACTCGGTGCTGTGCGGCACCTTCACGCCCTGGGCCATGCCGTCGACGGCGATGGTCAGGGTGTTGTTGCATACCACCCGTACCGACGTGGGTGTTGCCACCGTCGCAAGCGACCCGTCACAGGACGTGGCCAGCAGCAGGTAGGCGTTGACCTGGTCCTGGCCCTTGATCGCACTGCCCAGCCCACTGCGGGCCAAGGCCCAGAACTTGCGTCCACCCTTGAGCACTCCGGCCGTCTCCAGCTCATAGCCGGCGTACTCGGTCAGGTCGCGGTAGAACTCCAGCACCTCCTCGGGCTGGACTACCTTGTAGCGCTGCGAGACCACCGACAGTGGTGCCCGGGTATCCGAGCGATAGAGGACCTTCTGCTCCGAGAAGGAATGGATGCTGCCGAGGTGGCCGGCGCCATCGGCGATGAAGCGTACCGGGGAGGATTCGATGTGCCAGTCCATGCCGGCCTGTTGCCGCCAAACCTCCAGCGGTTGATGACGCGACAGCTGTTGCCCCAGGCCGTGCCAGGGGGTGTCGCCGACGTAAGCCATTTGCTCGATCAGATGTGCCATGGGTATAGCTCCTTGAAACGTGGTGATCACGGCATAGCAGCCCGCCACCCAAGGGCAGCGGGCCATGCTCGCGAGAGATGAGGAAAAACAGGAATGAGCGTAGGGATCAGTCCGCCACGAGGCGGAAACTGTGGCCGCAATCGCCGCACTGATGGTTGTCGAGCACCTTGTCGTCAAGCTGTGCGCCGAGACGTGCGCCGGTAACGCCGCCAGCGGCACAGCCGATCAGGCCGCCCAGGACAGCGCCAGTGATACTACCGACACTGATCCCGACAGGACCGGCCATTGCCCCCACGATGGCGCCCGTCTTGGCACCGCTGAGTGCTCCAGCCGATCCTGAGGCCATTCCGGCGGCAGCGCCGGTAACACCGCATACCTTGCGGCCGTGGTGTCGGGACATGACGTGATGTGAGCCACAGCTTGGGCAGCTTGTGGGCATGGCAGTACCTCCATGATGAACGCTGAGAACCCAGTCGTCTGGGGCTTCATCGTGGTAGTACAGGGCTGAGATTTTTTTGAATCGAGCCGGTGAGCAGGTAGTTGGCAACCCAGTGGTCTGCCTTGTCTACGACACTAACTTTTTCAATGACTTACTCGGAAAATTCCTGGCATTCACTGGGCGTTGGCTCTTCAGCCTCCGGTATGCTCCCCTCTGGGCGTGCTAGGCCATTTGGCTTTGTATGTTATTAGATAAACATTAGATATAACCATGGGTTCTATAAGGGGTGTTTAATAGCTATAAAGACAATGGGCTCACGTAGTAAGAGCCCAATAGGCAGCATCAGAGAGGCACCATAGATTGGGAGGGGAGATCCCCAAAAGGATCGAATCGACCTTCCAGTCTTTGACAGCATCACGTAGCCAACGAGACCTCGAAGTGGCCAGGCCTCTTGGAGATGGCCTGCCACGCCTCCCGGCGGTGACGTAAATTTCTACATGCCTCGGCGATGGTACGAGCGAAACGCTCCAACACCATCATAGAGAGGCAATCCCCATGTACGATGATGCTAACGACGACACCCTGAGCGAAGCGGAAATGCTGGCCATCTGCCAAGGCATGAGCAGCACCGTGCTGGAGACTTCCGCCTTAGGGCAGGAGATCGCCACGCTTTCCCACCACCTCTGGCGACAGGACTTGATCGAGGTGGATCGGCAGCTGAAATGCTTGGCCACCACAGGTACGCTGCTGCAGAGTGAACGGCTGATTCTGCCAGATGGATACGGCAGTGATGTCGTGGTGCTGGCACCGGACGCTCTGCTGGACACGCTGACGACGCTCTATACGGTGCTGGTGACGATGTTCCAGGAGACTGACATCGGTCAGCACTATCGGCCTAGCCCTCACGCCCAGCGTTTCCTTTGGGCGTTTGCGAGCTGTGCCTACCTGCGTGAGGCAGGATTCCATCAGCCACCGCCCATGAGCCGACAGGTAGCAGAGCAGACGGTCGTCGACCTCAATCAGCGACTGACGGCCTGGTACCAATGCATGAAGCAGCCGGACTTTGCCTACGAGTGCAACCGGAACCGCCGCAATAGCCGTAACAACTACCAGAGTCTCCGGGATCTGATGGATGCCCTATTCGCCTGCTATAGCCGCCTGACGGTACTGCGAGTAGATCTGAGCTATACCGAGATGGATGGGCCGTATATCAACTATGAGACGGCGCGCTACCATCGTGAACAGCTGTGCCGGATGTTTCACTCCCACGCGCTCTTTGATCACCTGCTTGGCTATGCTTGGAAGCTGGAATGGCGTCCTCAGAAAGGATTTCATTACCATTTCCTGTTCTTCTTCGATGGGCATCAGGTACAGGAAGACATTAACCAGGCTCGGCTTATCGGCGAGCTTTGGGTGCGCTCGATCACAGGAGGACAAGGGCATTTTTTCAACTGCAATCGCAATGCAGAGAACGTCTATCACTACAACGCCCTGGGGCGCATCAACTACCACGACTACAAAAAGCAGCGCGGCCTAGACTACATCGCTCGGTACCTGACAAAGATCGATGAGTACGCCGCCATGCTGGTCACTGGTCGTACATTCCAGACCAGCCCAACGCCAACCTTGCCCGACGGACCACGCCCAGGTCGACCTAGGAAGTTCTCAGCCGCCTAGGCCGAGCATCAGCGTCGGCACGTCATACACCTGCCCGCTGACCATTCATCTTGATGGTTATTCGCTCATGGTATGAGTCGTCACGGCAGTCACGGGAATAAGCCGGTGATTCCGTCTTGCGGCGGATAATGCCGGGCTACTTTCTCCCCGCTTTTCTACTGGGCCCGCCGTGATCATGGTAGGCCTTTTCGTCAATCCATTGGAGTAAAACGATGTCCATTTTCCCCCCGAAACATCATCCCAGCGATCCGCCTGAAGAGTCACGTCATCACGACGATAGTAGCAGGCCGCCCCTATTATCCTGGCAGGCAATCAGCAAGGCTGAGTGGGAAGCCCAGCAGCAGACTATCCATGCGCGCGATCCTGTCATCGAGCCATCGCCTCCAATCTGGCATACCCCACCATCGTATCCGCCCACGGTGGATAAACGCTTGGCTGAGATGGAGCGGAATGAGCCCAAACGACGGCTGATAAGTGATGCCAAGGAGCTGGCCAAGATCCGTAAGATCACCCAGGCGCAAATGGCCGAGGAGATGGGGGTGCCCCATCGCACCCTGGAGGAGTGGCTGCAATTCCGGCGCATGCCAAAAGCCCCGGGCACGACACTCCTGCAGCGGTGGGTAGCGGCGCATTCAAGGGCAGAGTAACGCACTCTTCTCCAAACCTGCCGAGTGTCAGCGGACGCCTAGGCTCAGCTAAAAGCAGGGTTACGCCGAACAGCAAGCAACGGAAAAAGAATAACAAACAGCCCGTTAATGCCAAATCGGTATTGATCACTTTTTGTCCAGAAACACCACCAGCAAGCCTTGCGAGGCGAGCGGGAAGCGCTTCGGCCCCTGATACCCGGCTAATTTGGCTACGAATAGCCTAAATAACCGCGCCAGAGGGGGCTGACTGCCCCAAAGCCACACTTGTAGATAGCAAGCCACCAAATATGTCAACCACTCTGCTTGATAACTTTCTCTCCGCAAGCAGAGCGGCATCCTTGCCGTTAGGAACGCGTCATTCTCTGCCCTGCCATCGGACGCGGTCAGGTGGCAAAACAACCCAAACAGGAGAGAGTGACAATGAACTACACCTTCCAGCCAGCGCTGCCAGCCCCCGGTCAATTCGATGCCCAGAGACTCGCTCCTACCTTGCTGTGGCGAGCCTCAAATGACCTACACCAGCACTGCCAGGTGTCGATGGAGCTCACTGTCCTGACCCTGCTGGCAGGCATCAGCATGGCAGCGCAAGGCCGCTACGACCTGAAGATGCCCTACGGAGCGATCAAGCCCACTTCGATCAACGCTCTGGCCGTGGCAGGCTCCGGTGAGGGCAAATCCCCTCTTTACGACAAAGTGCTGCACCCCATCCAAGATGAGCAGCGCAAGCAGCGTCGGGAGTGGCGCAAACGGCTGGATGCCTACCAGGGGGAGTTGGAGGAGTGGCGCACCGAGGAGAAGGTGCTGACCCAGGCGATCTACCGCAAACAGACCAAAGGCGGTACAGCGGAGCGTGACCGTCAATTGCTGCGAGAGCTGCATCAGCGTCGGCCCGAGCCTCCCCGCGAGTTTCGGCTTCTGTATGAGGACACCACTCCCGAAGCCCTCTTCTCGGGCCTGGAAAAAGCCACCCCTAGCGCCGCTCTGGCCACCGACGAGGCAGAAGTCTTCTTTAAGGGCGCGATGAACAGGGCACGCAGCCACATCAACTCCCTGTGGAGTGGCGGCAGCACGGTCATCACGCGGGCCACCAAAGAGGATATCGTGCTGGACGATGCGCGCCTGATGCTACTGCTGATGGTGCAGCCCGGCATACTTGAAACATACTTGGAGAACCAGGGACAACAGGCAAGGGATTCCGGCATGCTCGCTCGCTTCCTCGTCTGCGCCCCGCCGTCTGTTCGTGGTCAGCGGTTCTATTCGCTGCAAACCGCCTCCGCACGGGAGGCCTGGGAGCAGGCCGAGGCGCGCCTGGCCACCTTGACACGCGAAAACCTGATTCTGGCCCAAGCCCCGAACATGCCGCGTGAGGTGCTGGAGTTTACCGAGGAGGGAGCCGCCTGCTGGGTACAGGTGGCCAACGAGATCGAGCGACAAATGGGTCCTGGCGGGTATTTCGAAGCCTGCCCCGATCATGGCTCAAAGCTCGCGGAGAACGTGGCTCGCGTGGCAGCACTGATTCACCTGCTTGAGGATGAGGAAGAGGGAATCAGCGCCGAGACGGTGCAGATGGCGACCGACCTGTGCCTCTACTATTCCGGCAGCTTCCGGCAAGTGTTCATGCCGCCCCCTCAGGAAGAGCAGGATGCCTTCCGCTTGAACGAGTGGATCAATGAGCAACGGCAGTTCAACTGGCGGCTCGTGCGTTACAACGATGCACGACAGCGCGGCCCACGGCCGCTGCGTGATAAGAAACGCCTTAAGGCGGCGCTGGATGTGCTTATCGCCCAGCAGCAGGTGGTAGTGTTTACTCACCATCGAACGCGCTTTATCGACCTAATGCCTTGGATGGGGCCGCCGGACATGAGCACGCTCTGACCCGACTCCTTTGCCTTGCCGCCCGCCGGGGCGGCAAGCACTCTCTCCGTCAAGAGGCTGACTCAGGCTCCCGCAGTACCACTTGCCACACCGACGCCTTGGGCAACCGATCCAGGCAGGCCTGGAGGTCTTCAACGCGATCCATTGCACGGATCAGCTCCATCGCCTCAGCGGGCAGCGCCCCAAACCGCTCTTCTAGCAAGTAAACCAACGTCCCCTGCACTCCCTCAACAAAGCCGCGGGTATGTATCAGCTCTGACCCGATACGATCGGCCTCCTCACTGCGGAAGGCATCGCGCCGTTGTCGCAGCTGACGAGCCATCACACGCCGATGAATGTGTCGATCGCTGACGTCCTGGCCAGCTTTTAAGAGCTTAAGCAATAGCGTATGGATATCGGCTTGAAGATCGCCAAGAGAGGAGATGTTCAGGATCTCAAATTTGTCGTTGAATTTATAAATTCGCACAGCCCACTCATGCGCGACGGCCTCGGTTCTACTCTGGGTACGCTTAAACGCATCAGCATTTTTATACAGCATGCTCTTGACCATCACGGCCAATAGCGCCTGCTTATCCTGCTCCGACGCGGGCCGGGCGCGAGTGTGCCCGCCTTTGCGCGCCCGCTGACTGTAGTGTTTGCCTTCAAGGTTCTTCAGGATGTCCAGCGCGGCCAGGTGCCGCTGTGCTTCCAGCAGGGACAACTGCATGCGCTGAAAAGCATGCTGCAGACTGCTGTCAAATGCTCCCATACCGGGGACCGTCAGCGAAGAAAAAACCTTTTGGTATTCGTACACCACTGCCACCGCCTGGCACAGCGCGAGATCCGCATGGCGTTCACGTTGCTTATCGATGGCCACTTTCCCCTGGCGCAGTGAGATAGGCTCCATCGCTTCCTCAGGCCGAAAGCTCCCGCTCTCCATGTCAGCAAATAGTTCGCCAATGCGAACATCTCGCTCCTGAGCATCCGACATGCCCAGATGCTCAAAAACCCGCTCCACCACCTGGCAGGCGTGCCCATTTAATTCGTTACCGGCCCACCGCATGGCCACGGCAGTGTCCGCAAGCGCACGACGCCTACGCTCGCTCATGAGCGACTCTACTGGCTTATCCGACATCACATTGATCTCTATCTATACCCCCCCCAAGGATACCATCGCTCACCCAGGTCCTTTCCAATCTCTAGGTCGACACACCAGAAATCCAGCATTGCAACCTCGATTCATGCCCCGACGCCTTTCCCAGATAAAAACGACACCTGAAAAAAACGAATAAAAACAACATGCTGCACACAAAAACCAAAACCACATTGGGATAAATAAGTCAACGAATCTGCTTAGATAGATTTTCTCATCTAGCAGACAGCAAGATTGAGCTATGCCGCTCGGACGATGATTTGGCCATCAAGCCAGCCAATGGGGAGAGCAGCAATGGCCGAAGCACTACTACGACCCGAGCAGGTAGCTGAATGGCTGGGTATGAGCCCGAGCTGGGTGTACGGCAACAAGCATCGCATAGGCTTCGTTCAGATCGGCAGTGCGGTTCGCTTTGAGCGGAGCGCAGTGGAGAGGTACGCTGAGAGCTGCAAGCGCGGCCCTCTGCCTGAGGATCGCGAAACATGGGAATCACAGTCAGATACAGGGAAAAGAGGAACCGGTGGGTGGTCACGGAAACGTACCAGGGTCACCGATATCAACGAACGTTTGCGGGGAATCGAGAGGGGGAGCGCCAGGCGCGGGAATACGCAGCGAAGCGTCAGGCAGAGCTGAACGAAGCGGCTTTCCAGGGTGAAGCGATGGGGCGCCAACCGCGGCGCACCTTCATCGAGGGGCTTGAACGATGGATCGACGAGTACGACGTGGCCAGTCAGGCGAAGGCCATCCGCCCGGTGGCTCGCTACATGGGCGACCGGGTACAGCTCGGAATGGACAGCGTCGATAAGGCTCGCGAGATGGCCCGAGACCTTCGCAAGCAGGGGCGCGCGCAGAGCACCATCAACAATCATCTGCAGGTGGTCAAGCGGGTGCTGAACCTTGCCTATCGGGAATGGGGATGGCTGGATCGCCCCCTGGGCGACAAGATCCGCAAGAAGATGCCTAAGAACGAACGGCATGTGTACCTGACCATCGAGCAGGTAAGTCAGCTCCTGCAAGCCATCCCCGATCACTCGATTGTGGAGAAGCGGGTGATCGCCCTGGCAGCGCTCACCGGGCTACGTCAGGGTGAGCTGCTGGCTCTGGACCCTCAGAACGTCCAAGGTGGTCGCATTCTGCTGCGACCAGACCAGACGAAGAGCGGCAAGGCACGGGTGGTACCGGTACCAGAGGACGCCCGGGCATGGCTGGAGGAGCTGCCGTTCGCTACGACCTATCATCGGTTGCGAACGGTGTGGGAACATGCTCGCCAGTCCGTGGGGCGGCCCGACCTGCGCTTCCACGACCTGCGCCACAGCTATGCCAGCATGCTGGCCCAGGCCGGTGAGAGCATGACCACGGTGCGCGATCTGCTGGGGCATTCCAGCCTGATCGTCACCAGCCGCTACTCGCACGTGTTCGATGCGGGACTGGACGATATCGGCTCCCGCCTGCCGAGCTTGAGCGGGGCCTTCTGCGACCAAACTGCGACCACACACTAGAAATAGGGAGGGTAGAAACACAAACAGCCGCTCGTAAGCGACTGTTTTTCAAGTGGTACCGGCGGTCGGACTCGAACCGACAAGGGCTTGCACCCGGCGGATTTTGAATCCGCTGCGTCTACCAATTCCGCCACGCCGGCAGCGCCGAGCATTATACGTGGCCGGTGCGGCAGGTCAATCGGCAAGACCTGACGCGAGGGCCGTTTTTCGGTATCCTTGCCCGCTGTTTCCGGCTGCCCCGCGGCCGCCCCGATCGACCTCTTCTCGGATCCGACCTGCATGCAGCTCGCCGACTTCCACTATGAGCTCCCCGAAGAGCTGATTGCCCGCTACCCGTCCGAGCGGCGCAGCGACTGTCGTCTGCTATGTGTCGACGGCGAAACGGGTGGGCTTGCTCATCGCCACTTCACCGACCTGGTCGAGCTGCTCGAACCGGGCGACCTGCTGGTATTCAACGACACCCGGGTGATTCCGGCGCGCCTGCATGGCTACAAGGCCAGTGGCGGCAAGGTGGAGATGCTGCTGGAACGCCCGCTGGATGCACAGCGGGGGCTGGCCCACATTCGCGCCAGCAAGTCACCCAAGCCCGGTACCGAGCTGATCTTCGAGGGCGATATTCGAGCCGTGGTCGAAGGGCGCCGCGAGGCGCTGTTCGAGCTACGCTTCCTCGGCGAGACGCCGCTGATCGAGCTGCTGGAGCGCCATGGCCACATGCCGCTGCCGCCCTACATCGATCGTGAGGACGAGCTTGCCGACCGCGACCGCTATCAGACCGTCTACGCCCGTCGCGACGGCGCCGTGGCAGCCCCCACCGCCGGGCTGCATTTCGACGAGCCGCTGCTGGAGCGCCTGGCAGCGAAGGGGGTCGACAGTGCCTTCGTCACCCTGCACGTGGGTGCCGGCACCTTCCAGCCAGTGCGCACGGAGGACATCCGCGAGCACAAGATGCACAGCGAGTGGATCGAGGTGGGCGAAGCGGCCTGCGCCAAGGTACGCGCTGCCCAGGCGGCCGGGCGCCGAGTGATTGCCGTGGGCACCACCAGCGTGCGTTGCCTGGAGAGTGCCTGCGCCAAGAGCGCCGACGGCCGCATCGCGCCCTACAGCGGCGAGACCGACATCTATATCTACCCCGGCTACGAGTGGCGCTGCGTGGATGCGCTGATCACCAACTTCCATCTACCCGAGTCGACGCTGCTGATGCTGGTCTCCTCGTTCACCGGCTATGAGACCACCATGGCGGCCTATCGCGAGGCCGTGGCCGAACGCTACGCCTTCTTCAGCTATGGGGATGCCATGCTGTTGACCCGCAAGCGTTCCTGAGCCGCAAGCGCTCCTCGAACCCAGAATTCCTGACCCGCAGGGCCCGATGCCAGCGGCGCCTTGCAGAGAGAAGAGAACTTCATGCGTAACGAAAGCTTCATGTCCTTCGAGCGGCTCGCCAGCGATGGCCGAGCGCGGCGCGGGCGCCTCACCTTTCCCCGCGGCACGGTGGAGACCCCGGCCTTCATGCCGGTGGGTACCTACGGCACGGTCAAGGGCATGACGCCCGCTTCGGTGGAAGAGATCGGTGCCGAAATCATCCTCGGCAACACCTTCCACCTGTGGCTGCGCCCGGGTACCGAGGTGATCGAGGCCCACGGCGACCTGCACGACTTCGCCCAGTGGCACAAGCCGATCCTCACCGATTCCGGCGGCTTCCAGGTCTTCTCGCTGGGCGAGATGCGCAAGATCACCGAACAGGGCGTGCACTTCCGCTCTCCGGTGGATGGCGCCAAGGTGTTCATGGGCCCCGAGGAGTCGATGGCGGTGCAGCGCTCGCTGGGCTCCGACGTGGTGATGATCTTCGACGAATGCACCCCCTACCCGGCCACCGAGAAGGAAGCCGAGGTTTCCATGGAGCGCTCGCTGCGCTGGGCCAAGCGCTCTCGCGATGCCCATGGCGACTCCCCCTCGGCGCTGTTCGGCATCATCCAGGGCGGCATGTACCCGGAACTGCGCCGACGCTCGCTGGAAGGGCTGATGGAGATCGGCTTCGACGGCCTGGCCATCGGCGGGCTCTCCGTGGGCGAGCCCAAGGAAGAGATGATCAAGGTGCTGAACTATTTGCCCGGCTGGATGCCTGAGGAGTATCCACGCTACCTGATGGGGGTGGGCAAGCCCGAGGACCTGGTGGAGGGCGTGCGCCGTGGCGTCGACATGTTCGACTGCGTGATGCCGACACGCAACGCGCGCAATGGCCACCTGTTCACCGCCGCCGGTACGATCAAGATCCGCAACGCCAAGCACCGCCATGACACTCGCCCGCTGGAAGACGACTGCGACTGCTATACCTGCCAGAACTTCTCCCGCAGCTACCTGCACCACCTGGACCGCTGCGGTGAAATGCTCGGCTCGATGCTCAATACCATCCACAACTTGCGCTATTATCAGCGCCTGATGAGCGGTTTGCGCGGTGCCATCGAAGCGGGTACATTGGCTGACTTCGTGGCAGGCTACTATGCGCAGCGGGGGCTGCCGGTACCTGACGCACCAGATTGAACGACCGGCTGGTCGCCTGGATCGCTGAGCGCACCGGCCGTCTGCAGCACTCTCATTCGCTACCCAACTTACCTTCAGGAGATACGCTTCTCATGCTGGATTTCTTCATCTCTCCGGCCATGGCCCAGGATGCCGGCGCCGCAGGCGGCGGTATGGCCCAGATCATCATGCTGGTCGGTTTCGTGCTGATCTTCTACTTCCTGCTGTGGCGTCCCCAGGCCAAGCGGGCCAAGCAGCACCGCGAACTGGTCGGCGGCCTGTCCAAGGGCGACGAGGTAGTGATCGGCGGTGGCCTGGTGGGTCGCATTACCAAGGTGGGTGACGAATTCATCTCCCTGGAAGTGGCCGACAACACCGAAGTCAACGTGCAGAAGAATGCAGTGGCCAACGTACTGCCCAAGGGCACCATCAAGTCCATCTGACGTCGACGCTCCTCGCCCTTGCCGTTGGCTCTTACCGAGCCGGGTAACGGCGGGGGTCGCCTGGCGGCCGGATGCTCCTCGACCCCGCGGGTCGGGACATGCGGCCGCACTGCCGTCCTGTAGCCTTTTTTACGCAACCTAGGCAGGGCTCCCATGCTCAACCGTTATCCCTTATGGAAGTATCTGCTGATACTCATCGTGCTGCTCGGCGGCATCGTCTACTCGCTGCCCAACCTCTACCCCGAGGACCCGGCAGTGCAGATCAGCAGCGTCCAGGGCGATACCACCCTGGACGACACTCAGCTCGAACAAGTGCAGCAGACCCTGCGCGATGCCGGCATCGGCATCAGGGCCATCGAGCGCGAGGACACCAGCGTTCTGATCCGCCTCGATGACGCCGATCACCAGCTGCGCACTCGCGACCTGCTGAGCGAACAGCTCGGCGACGACTTCGTGGTGGCGCTCAATCTGGCAGAGTCCACGCCTGCGTGGCTGCAGAGCCTCGCTGCCACCCCCATGACCCTCGGCCTGGATCTACGCGGTGGCGTGCACTTCCTGCTCGAAGTGGACATGGACGCCGCCGTGACCCAGCGCCTGGAGGTCAATGCCAGCGCCATGCGCGAGCAGCTGCGCAGCGAGCGCATTCGCTACCGCGGCACGGATATCGACGGCCGCACCCTTACCATCACCTTCACCAATGACGAGGATCGCGACACGGCACGCCGGCTGATCAGCCGCGAGTTCCGCGACTTCGATTTCTCCAGCGAGGAGGAAGGGCGCGCTTCGCTGCTGGTGATGACGCTGACCGACCAGGCGGTCAACGAGATCCAGGACTACGCCATCAACCAGAACCTTACCACCCTGCGCAACCGGGTGGACGAGCTGGGCGTGGCAGAGCCGCTGGTGCAGCGCCAGGGGCCGGACCGCATCGTGGTCGAATTGCCCGGCGTACAGGACACCGTGGCCGCCAAGCGCGTGGTAGGTGCCACCGCCAACCTCGAGTTCCGCCTCGAGGCGCGCCCGGACACCCCCGACGCCGAGACCGAGACCTTCACCTTCCGCAACGACCCCAATCGCACCGCCGACCTGATGCGCGACGTGATCATCACCGGCGATAGCGTCTCCAGCGCCAACCGCAGCTTCGACGAGAACGGCCGTCCTCAGGTCAACATCAACCTTGACGGCACCGGCGGCACGCTGATGAACCGCGCCACCCGCACCAACATCGGCCGTAACATGGCGGTGCTGTTCATCGAGCACAAGACTCGCGACCGGGTAGTGATGGAGGACGGTGAAGAAGTCACCATTCGCGAGCCCTATACCGAACGCGGCCTGATCAGCCTGGCCACCATCCAGAGTGCGCTGGGTAACAGCTTCCGCATTACCGGGCTCGATTCCCCCACCGAGGCGGGCGAACTGGCCCTGCTGCTGCGCTCCGGCTCGCTGGCGGCACCGATCTACTTCGTCCAGGAACGCACCATCGGCCCGAGCCTGGGTGCCGAGAACATTGCCCGCGGGGTGATGTCTGTGCAGATCGGCCTGGTGCTGGTCGTGCTGTTCATGCTGATTCGCTACAAGGTATTCGGCATCTTCGCCAACGTGGCGCTGGCGCTGAACCTGACGCTGCTGATCGCCGCCATGTCACTGCTTGGCGCCACCCTGACCCTGCCGGGTATCGCCGGTATCGTGCTGACACTGGGTATGGCGGTGGACGCCAACGTGCTGATATTCGAGCGAATACGCGAGGAACTGAGGGGAGGCCTGTCGATACAGCAGGCGATCCACGCCGGCTACGAGCGCGCCTTCAGTTCGATCGTCGACGCCAACATTACCACCCTGCTGGTGGCGGTCATCCTGTTCTCGATCGGCACCGGCCCGGTCAAGGGCTTCGCCGTGACCCTGTCGCTGGGGATTATGACCTCGTTGTTCACGGCTCTGCTGGTGACCCGCTCGATGGTGAATCTCACCTATGGCGGCAAACCGGTCAAGAAGCTGTGGATCTAACGCTCACCAATCCGAGGTGGTTATGAAGACCCTCATCAACCGACAGTTCGACTTCATGGGCAAGCGCCGGGTCGCCTTCGCGATCTCGGCGGTGCTTATCGTGGCGTCGATCGTCTCGCTGCTGTTCCAGCAGCTCAACCTGGGGCTGGACTTCACCGGCGGCACGCTGGTCGAAGTCCGTTACGGCGTGGCTCCTTCGCTTGACGCCATTCGCCAGATCCTCGAGCAGGCCGGCTTCCGCGACGTTGCGGTGCAAACCTTTGGCGCCTCCACCGAGGTACTGATTCGCCTGCAGCAGGACTTCGACCCCGACGTCGGCGAGCAGGTGGTCGGCCTGCTGCGCGCCGAAGGCGATGCCGTGGAGCTGGTACGCGCCGAGTTCGTCGGCGCCCAGGTCGGCGAGCAGCTGCGCGACCAGAGCGGCCTGGGGCTGCTGGTGGCACTGGGCGTGGTGATGCTCTACGTCGCCTTCCGCTTCCAGTACAAGTTCGCCCTCGGCGCCGTGCTGGCGCTGTTCCACGACGTGATCATCGTGGTCGGCATCTTCTCGCTGTTCCAGTTCGACTTCGACCTCACCGTAATGGCGGCTCTGCTGGCGGTGATCGGCTATTCGCTCAACGATACCATCGTCGTCTACGACCGCATCCGCGAGACGATCCGCACCTCGCGAATCGACGACATGCCGGCGATATTCAATGAAGCGATCAACCTCACCCTGTCCCGCACGCTGGCAACGTCTGGTACCACCTTGCTGGTGCTGATGGCGCTGCTGCTGCTGGGCGGCGACATGATCCACTACTTCTCCATCGCCCTTATCCTCGGTGTGCTGGTGGGTACCTTCTCCTCCATCTACGTGGCGGCGGCCCTACTGCTGGCCGTGAAGCTGGAGCGCAAGGACCTCATTCCGCCGAAGAAGGAAGACCTGGAAGAAGGCGAGGAGGAGCTGCCGTAAGGTAGTGATCCCTGGCCAGAACGAAACCGCCCCCGCAGCGATGCTGCGGGGGCGGTTTCCTTTCAGGCCGGAGTGACGCTAGAAATGCGGCTTGAGCTGCTGCACCAGGGCCTTGTACAGGCGCGGGCCGGCGGCCATCAGCTGGCCTTCGGGCTCGACGCTGGGCTGGCCGTCGGGCGTGCCCATCAGCGCGCCAGCCTCCTTGAGCAACAGCGTGCCGACCAGGCGGTCCTGCTCCTCCAGACCCAGTACGAAGGCAGCATCGACGCGTCCCGAGGCCAACTCGGCTATGTCGAGCAGGCCACTACCCGTGGCCAGCTGCGTGTCGACCTGAGGGCCGAGCTGCTCGATCAAGGTGAGGTAGGCAGGCAGGTGGCGGGAACGCTGCCAGCTCTCGGGCAGGCTCATGGCGACGCGAGATCCCAGGATCGTGCTGGTCTTGGGCACACGGATACGCTTGCCGTTGTGCTGGGCACCGCGGCCGCGGCTGGTCAGGTATTCATTGTCGCTGTAGGGGCAGATCACCACCGCATGCTCCGGGCGACCCTTTACCAGGCATACCACCGACAGGGCAAAGCCGCTGCCGGCAACGCCCAGGCTGGAGTAGCCATGAAAGGGCTCGATACGCCATTCGATGTCGCGGCCCTCGCCTTCGCCGGCGCGGTGGGGCGTGAAACGGCCGATGACCCCGTGCTGGGGGTAGCCGCGGCTGAGCTGACGAACGATCAGCGTCTCGGCATTACGAGCGGTGTCTTCCAGCAAGCGCTCAATATTGTGTTCCTCGTGAGCATTCTCGATGCGCTCACGTATGCGCAGAAACTGTTCGGCGGCGCTGCGCGTGGCGCGCAGGGCGAATTGGACCATCGGATGCATGATCGGGCCTTGGAGCGTCGGTGATGTTAAAGAACAGGCTAGTTCGAACGTCGAGCCCGGGTCGAGCAGGGAGTACGGTCGAACGCGTGGCGCGCATCCTAGCAGAATCACGGCAGATGCGCCATTGGCAACCTCAGGCATGCTAGACTCACCCGTCCAAAGATTCCTCAATGCTAAAGGCAGTCCCGCATGCTCGAGCGCATTCGTATCGTGCTGATCGGCACCAGTCACCCCGGCAATATCGGTGCGACAGCCCGCGCCATGCACAACATGGGGCTTGGCGACCTGGCCCTGGTGGCGCCTCGCTGTCAGCCGCTGACCAGCGAGAGCATCTCGCGAGCGTCCGGGGCGGATCATATCGTCCACGCCGCTCCCGTGGTGGAGACCCTGGAGGAAGCGGTGGCCGACTGCACCCTGGCGGTAGGCGCCAGCGCTCGCTCGCGCACCCTGCCCTGGCCGATGATCACGCCGCGTGCGCTGGGAGAACGACTGCCGACGGAGCTCGCCGGCTCCGAGTCGCGGGTGGCACTGGTGTTCGGCCGCGAAGACAGTGGGCTCACCAATGCCGAACTGCAACGCTGCCACGCCCATGTTCACATCCCCACCAACTCGGACTTCAGCTCGCTCAACCTGGCTGCGGCAGTTCAGGTACTGGCCTACGAGTGCCGCCTGGCCTGGCTCGAAGCCGACAGCAGCGATGCCGGGCAGGAAGACGAACCGCATCAGCCGCTGGCCAGCCACGGGGAGCTGGAGGGCTACTTCGCCCACCTCGAGCGGACCCTGATTACCATCGGCTTTCACGACCCGGCGCTGCCGCGCCAGCTGATGGCCCGGCTGAGACGCTTCACCCTGCGCGCCCGCCCCGAGCGCATGGAACTCAATATCCTGCGTGGCATACTGACGGCAACGGAGAAGTCCGCCGGGGGAAGCACTCCGGAAGGCGGGCGCCAGCGCGACAACCGGCAAGCTTGAGTGCATGACGTCTGCCGCCGGGGCACGCATGCCCTTGCAAGGGAGCCTCGGTGCCCCCATATGGATGCATCACCGTTTCGAACTGCTTGCGCAACAGCCAGGCCGCTTCATCGCCACCAAGGACCGCTGCATGTTTCAACGACTGCGCGAGGACATCAATAGCGTTTTCGCCCGCGACCCGGCGGCACGCAACTTCCTGGAAGTACTGACCAACTACCCAGGACTGCATGCCCTGCTGCTGCATCGCATGGCCCACTGGCTGTGGGAGAAACGGCTCAAGTGGCTGGCGCGCACCCTGTCGACCTTCTCGCGCTGGCTGACCGGCATCGAGATCCACCCCGGGGCAAGGATTGGCCGACGCTTCTTCATCGATCACGGCATGGGCGTGGTGATCGGCGAGACCGCCGAGGTCGGCGACGATGTCACGCTCTATCAGGGCGTGACCCTGGGAGGAACCAGCTGGCACAAGGGCAAGCGCCATCCCACCCTGGAGGATGGCGTCATCGTCGGCGCGGGGGCCAAGATTCTCGGCCCATTTAGCGTCGGTGCGGGCGCCAAGGTCGGCTCCAATGCCGTGGTAACCAAGGAGGTACCTGCCGGCGCCACGGTGGTTGGCATTCCCGGCAAGATCGTCAAGCGCGCCGACCCGGACACTGCCGAGGCGCTGGAGGTCGACCCGGAGCGCCGCGAGGCAATGCGCCGCAAGTTCGGTTTCGATGCCTACGGCGTGAGCGAGGACATGCCCGATCCAGTGGCCCGCTCGATCCAGGCCATGCTCGACCACATGCATGCGGTGGACGAACGCATCGAGCGCATGTGCGGCACGCTGCGCAAGCTCGATGCCAGCTACCGTGAGGGCAAGCTGCCCGAACTGCGCGACGAGGACTTTGCCGACATCCTCTCCGACGTCGATGCCTGCTGCGGCCCCAAGGCCGGCTCCGGCACGGAGCATGATACAGGTCAAGGCCGGCAGGATGACCCGCGGGAGAATGGTTGACCTTCGCGCTCGGGCTTTACCATAATGGCGTATTGTTTTCTGGCCCGTCGCCTGCGATGAGCCCACGCCGATCGCAGCCCAGCCAGAGGGGCCGAGATCCGCTTCCCGATGCGCCTGAAGAGCCCGCCATGCGTTTGACTACCAAGGGACGCTACGCCGTCACCGCCATGCTCGACCTGACCCTCAACGCTGACAAGGGAGCCATCTCCCTGGCCGACATCTCGCGTCGCCAGGAAATATCGCTGCCGTACCTGGAACAGCTCTTCGCGCGTCTGCGACGTGCCGGCCTAGTCAACAGCGTTCGCGGGCCCGGGGGCGGCTACCTGCTGGCGTTGCCTGCCGAGGATATCTCGGTGTCACGGGTGATCGATGCCGTGGACGAATCCGTCGACGCCACCCGCTGCCAGGGGCTGTCGGATTGCCAGCAGGGCGACACCTGCCTGACCCACCACCTGTGGTGCGAGCTGTCCGATCAGATCCGCGGCTTTCTTGACAGCACCACCCTGGGCCAGCTGGCCAGGCATGGCGACGTCCGCCGCATCGCCGAACGCCAGCATGGCCGCCACTCCCATAACACCATCCTGACCTCTTCGCCCTGACCCTGCCGGAGGTACAGCCTGGAGACTCTCGCGAGACAATGAGCGCCCTCGTCTATCTCGACTATGCCGCCACCACCCCGGTCGACCCTCGCGTCGCCGAGGTCATGCAGCGCTATCTGACCCTTGACGGCACCTTTGCCAACCCCGCCTCGCGCAGCCACATGCTTGGCTGGCAGGCAGAGCAGGCCGTGGAAAGCGCACGCCGTCAGGTGGCCGACCTGATCGCGGCCGACCCGCGGGAGATCGTCTGGACCAGCGGCGCCACCGAGGCCGACAACCTGGCGCTGATCGGCTTCATGCGGGCCAACCGTGAGCGTGGTCAGCACCTGGTGACCTCGATCGTCGAGCACAAGGCGGTGGTGGATACCGCCTCGGCTCTGGAGAGGGAAGGCTTCGAGGTCACCTGGCTGACGCCGGGGGCCGACGGCCGCATCACCCCCGAACAGCTGCGCGAGGCAATGCGCCCCGATACCGCGCTGGTTTCACTGATGGCAGTCAACAATGAACTGGGCTGCATCCATGACCTGGCGGCGCTGTCGGAAGTCGCCCATGCCGGCGGCGCGGCGTTTCATGTCGACGCCGCCCAGGGGGTGGGGCGCATCGACCTTGACGTGGGCCGCCTGGGCATCGACCTGATGTCACTTTCAGGCCACAAGACATACGGCCCCAAGGGTATCGGCGTGCTGTATGTGCGGCGCAGCCAGGAGATCCGCATCGAGCCATTGATTCACGGCGGCGGCCATGAGCGCGGCATGCGCTCCGGCACCCTGGCCACCCACCAGATCGCCGGCATGGGCGAGGCCTTTGCCCTGGCCGAAGCCGAGGCCGAGGCCGACCAGGCACGTATCCTCGGGCTACGGAACCGCATGCTCGACGGACTGTCAGACCTGAGTGGCATTTACTCGAATACGCCGATTGACGTGGCGGTGCCCAACATCCTCAATCTGGCTTTCGAGGGCGTGGATGGTGAATCGCTGCTGATGGCGCTACGCAACATTGCCGTGTCGACCGGATCGGCGTGCAACTCTGCCAGCGTCGAGCCATCCTATGTATTGAAAGGGATCGGGGTGCCGCGCGCGCTGGCACTGGCTTCGCTACGCTTCAGCTTCGGCCGCTTCACCACCGAGGCCGACATAGACGCCGCGCTGCAAGCCTTGCATCATGCCCTTCCGGGCCTTCGCCGCTAGTTGCCGCCCGGCCACATTCGCTGCAGGAGAATCACCATGGCGAAAATTTCGATTACCAGTGCTGCCGCCCAGCAGATCCAGCATGCGCTTGACGAGCGCGGCCACGGCCTGGGGCTGCGGGTCTCGGTGAAGCCCAGCGGCTGCTCTGGCTACAGCTACGTACTCGACTTCGCCGACGAGGCCGCCAACGACGATGCGGTATTCGAAGCGCATGGCGCCACCGTCTTCGTCGCTCCCGAGGCGCTGGAGATGCTCGACGGCAGCGAGGTCGACTTTGTCTCGGAGGGGCTTAACCGCTTCTTCCGTTTCAACAACCCCAACGTGAAGGATCAGTGTGGGTGCGGTGAGAGCTTCACCGTGTGACGTCCTCCAGTCGGGTCGACGATTGTTCAACACCTCCCGGCAGCGGTATACTCTCGGCCCATTGATGCTTCCGCCGCCCTGGCGCTAGCCCCGGGCTTGCAGCACCGAGCGCATCAGAGATCCCTCAGCGCCGCGCCGTACCGACTCCCCTGCGAGCGGCTGCGGCGTGGCGCTGTACCATTCGATTCATTCGTTCATCACATCAACGAAGAGGCCCTCATGGCAACCGAACGCACCCTGTCCATCATCAAGCCCGACGCCGTCGCCAAGAACGCCATCGGCGAGATCATCTCCCGCTTCGAGAAGGCCGGCCTCAAGGTGGTTGCGGCCAAGATGCTGCACCTCTCCGAAGAGCAGGCCGGCGGCTTCTACGCCGAGCACAAGGAGCGCCCCTTCTTCAAGGACCTGGTGGGCTTCATGACCTCCGGCCCGGTGGTCGTCCAGGTGCTGGAAGGCGAAGATGCCATTGCCAAGAACCGTGACCTGATGGGTGCCACCAACCCCAAGGAAGCCGCCCCGGGCACCATCCGCGCCGACTTCGCCGAGACCATCGACGCCAACGCCGTGCACGGCTCCGACTCGCCGGCCTCCGCCGAGCGTGAAGTGGCCTATTTCTTCAGCGCCGATGAGATTTGCCCGCGCTGAGGAAACGCTGATTTATCGCGGCACTCGCGACATGCATCAGCCTGCTTTCCTTGGCAGCTCAAACTCCGAGCGGGGCCCTGCCCCGCTCTCGCCCTGCCCAACCTGCGTGACACCATGACCGCTACCACCGCCCAACGTACCAACCTGCTCGGCATGTCTCGCGAGGAGATGGAAGCCTTTTTCCTCTCCATCGGCGAGAAGAAGTTCCGCGCAGCCCAGGTGATGAAGTGGATTCATCACGAGGGCTGCGACGACTTCGAGGCCATGACCAACCTCTCCAAGGCGCTGCGTCAGCGGCTCGCCGAGGTGGCCGAGATTCGCGGCCCCGGCGTGGTCTATGAAGGCACCTCCAGCGACGGCACCCGCAAGTGGGTACTGGAGGTCGAGGACGGCAGCTATGTGGAGACGGTGCTGATCCCTGCCGACAACGGCAAGCGCCGCACGCTCTGCGTGTCGTCCCAGGTGGGCTGCTCGCTCGACTGCAGCTTCTGCTCCACGGGCAAGCAGGGCTTCCAGCGCAACCTCACCGCCGCCGAGATCATCGGCCAGGTATGGGTCGCCCAGCGCAGCGTGGGCCCGCGCAAGGACACCGCCAACCGGCCGGTGACCAACGTGGTGATGATGGGCATGGGCGAGCCGCTGCTCAATTACGACAATGTCGTCCCAGCCATGAAGCTGATGCTAGACGACAACGGCTACGGCCTTTCGAAGCGTCGCGTGACGCTGTCGACCTCCGGCGTAGTGCCGATGCTCGACAAGCTTGGCGACGAGCTCGACGTGAGCCTGGCCATCTCCTTGCACGCCGCCACCGACGAGCTGCGCAACGAGCTGGTGCCGCTCAACCGCAAGTACAATATCCGCATGTTGCTGGACGCCTGCCACCGCTACCTGGCCAAGTGCGACGACACGCGGATGGTCACCGTGGAGTACACGGTGATCAAGGACGTCAACGACCAGCAGGAGCACGCCACGCAGCTCGCCGAGCTGCTTCGCGAGCTGCCATGCAAGATCAACCTGATCCCGTTCAACCCGTTTCCCCACTCGGGCTACGAGAAGCCGTCGCGCAATCAGGTCATGCGCTTCCAGCAATGGCTCTACGAGCTGGGTTACACGGCACCGATTCGCAGCACCCGGGGTGACGATATCGATGCCGCCTGCGGCCAACTGGTGGGCCGGGTCAAGGACAGAACCCGGCGTCACGAGCGCTATATTCGCTCGATTCAGATCGACGCCGATTGAACGGGGTGCCGCCTTGACTTCAACTCGTCACGGCGCTTTGATGGACAGGCTTTTTTTTCCTGACCCACGGGTCCAGGGCGCCAGGCACGAGATGCCGACAGCTCGACAGCTTCAACCTTGAGGATGCCATGACGCGCTTCCCCCATTCGCAAAGCCGAAGCATGCCGCTGGTCGTCATGGTGGTTCTGTCGTGGTGGCTGTCCGGCTGCGCCGCCCAGCCCGAGCAGCAGACCGACACGGATCCCAGCGAGGCATTGACCCAGCTCGGCATGGCCTACCTCGAGCGTGACAACCTCCCGCGCGCCATGTCGGCGCTCAATCGCGCCCTGGAGCGCGCGCCGGACAATGCCGAGGCGCTGCAGGCGATGGCCATCGTCTATCAGCGTCAGGGCGAGATGCAGCAGGCCGAGGAGATGTTCGAGCGCGCCATCGCCGCTGCCCCGAACAACAGTCGCGCGCGCAACAACTATGCCGTCTTCCTTTACGAACATGGCAAGGTCAGGCGCGCCTGCGAGCAGCTCGAAGCCGCTTCCCTGGATACCCGCTACGCCAACCGCGCCCAGCTATTCACCAATCTGGGTCAGTGCCACTGGGAGCTGGGCGAGATCGACAAGGCGCGCCACAGCCTGGAGCGCGCTCGCAGCCTGGATCCACGCAACCCCCGGAGCTATTTCTCGCTGGCGGAGCTGGAGCTGGAACAGGGCAATCCCGATCGTGCCAGGCAGCAGTTGGAAGCTTTCGTAGGCCTTGCCGGCATGACGCCGGAGGCCCAGGCGCTGGCCCGGCAGATCGCCGCCAGTACCCCGAACATGACCGCCACGCCCGGTACCGACACCTCGCGTGACGCACCCTGATCAACGCTTTCATATGAAGGATGCTCAGCCATGAGCGACAACAACGATACCGATGCCGCCGGTTTCTCCTCCCCGGGTTCTCCCGGTGAGATGCTCCGCCGTGAGCGTGAGACGCAAGGCTTGTCCCTCGAGGAGGTCGCAACGGCGCTGAATCTCCGCCCTGCCGTCGTTGAAGGCCTGGAGGCGGACAACTATGAGCAGGTGCCGGTCGCTGCCTATCGCCGCGGCTACCTGCGCGCCTATGCGCGGCTGCTTGGCACGGATGACGGCCCGATACTGCAAGCCTATGCCAACCTCCACGGCAGCCAGGAAACCGAACAGCGCGTCACCCCGGTACAGGTCAAGCGGCCGCCTTCACGCATCGGTGCCTTGCTGTTCAAGCTGGTCACCCTGCTGGTGATCGCCGGCTTGATCGGCCTGACCCTGGTGTGGTGGCAGAGCCGCGACGGTAACGAGCCGCCGGACGTCGACCGCAGCGCTCCCGTCGAGGTCGAGACCCTGGATGGCACCACCACTCTCGAAGAGGAGCCGGCCGCCGAGGTCGAAGAGGCCTTGCCGCCGGTTCCGCTGGAGGGCGTCGACCCGATCGACGATCAAGCCGCACCCGGGCTCGGCGAAGTCGACCCCACCGGAGCCGAATTGATCGCGGGCATGGGTGGGGAAGCCCCGCTCGTGGAGGACGAAGCCAGTATCGAGGCAGCCGCCGAGCAGCCGATCGTGGAGGAGGACGAGCCGGAGGTAGCCGAAGTTCCGCCACCCGCCGACCGTACCGTGCTGGAGCTGACCTTCAACGAACAGTCCTGGACCGAGATCTTCGATGCCAACAATCAGCGGATTTTCGTGGGCCTCCAGGAACCCGGCACCACGGCGACCGTCGAAGGAGAGCCTCCGTTCCGCCTGACCATCGGCAATGCCACTGGCGTCGAGCTGAGCTGGGCCGGCGAGGCAGTCGACCTGAGCGCGCGCGCCGGGGCCAACAACGTCGCCCGTTTCACCTTGGGAGAGTGACATGCATTCCCCTTCGCCCATCGTTCGCCGCAAGTCACGCCAGATTCACGTCGGCCAGGTGCCGGTCGGCGGCGATGCACCGATCTCGGTGCAGAGCATGACCAATACCGACACCCTGGACGTGGCCGCCACCGTGGGTCAGATCGCTCGCCTGGAAGCGGCAGGCGCCGATATCGTCCGCGTCTCGGTGCCCTCCATGGAGGCCGCCGAGGCTTTCGGCAGCATCAAGCAGCAGGTCAACGTACCGCTGGTGGCCGACATCCACTTCGACTACAAGATTGCCCTGCGCGTCGCCGAGCTCGGCGTCGACTGCCTGCGCATCAACCCCGGCAACATCGGCAAGGAGGAGCGGGTACGGGCCGTGGTCAGCGCCGCTCGCGACAACGGCATTCCGATTCGCATCGGGGTCAATGCCGGCTCGCTGGAGAAGGAGCTGCAGCGCAAGTACGGCGAACCCACGCCGGAGGCGCTGGTGGAGTCGGCCATGCGCCACATCGACCACCTCGACCGCCTCGACTTCCAGGACTACAAGGTCAGCGTCAAGGCCAGCGACGTATTCATGGCCGTAGCCGCCTACCGCCAGTTGGCCAAGCTCATCGAGCAACCCCTGCATCTCGGCATTACCGAGGCCGGGGGCCTGCGCTCGGGCACCGTCAAGTCCTCCATTGGCCTCGGCATGCTGCTGATGGACGGCATCGGCGATACCATTCGCGTCTCGCTGGCCGCCGACCCCGTGGAGGAGATCAAGGTCGGCTACGACATGCTCAAGAGCCTGCGCCTGCGCAGCAAGGGCATCAACTTCATTGCCTGCCCCAGCTGCTCGCGCCAGAACTTCGACGTGATCGGCACCATGAACGCCCTCGAGGAGCGCCTCGAGGACATCATGACGCCGCTGGACGTCTCGGTGATCGGCTGCATCGTCAATGGTCCCGGGGAAGCCAAGGAGAGCGACATCGGCCTGACCGGCGGCAGCCCCAACAACCTGATCTACATCGACGGCAAGCCGGCCACCAAGCTGACCAACGAGCATCTGGTCGACGAACTCGAGGCCCTGATCCGCGAAAAGGTGCGCGAGAAGGAAGCGGCCGAGAAGGACGTGATCGCCCGCGGTGCCTGAAGCGCCGTCGACCATTCAAGGAGCAGCAGTTGAGCAAGCCCGAAAGCAGCAAGAAGAAAATCCAGGCCATCCGTGGCATGAACGACCTGTTACCGGGCCAATCCGCCCTGTGGCAGTACTTCGAGGGCACGGTCCAGGCACTGATGCAGCGCTATGGCTACGCCGAGATCCGCACGCCGATCGTCGAGCAGACCGCGCTGTTCGCCCGCTCCATCGGCGAGGTGACCGACATCGTCGAGAAGGAGATGTACACCTTCGAGGATCGCAACGGCGACAGCCTGACCCTGCGCCCGGAGGGGACCGCGAGCTGCGTGCGCGCCGCCATGGAACACGGCCTGCTGCACAACCAGACCCAGCGGCTGTGGTACCAGGGGCCGATGTTCCGCCACGAGCGCCCGCAGAAGGGCCGCTACCGACAGTTCCACCAGGTGGGCCTGGAGGCCTTCGGCCTGGATGGGCCTGACATCGATGCCGAGGTGATCCTGCTCTCGGCGCGGCTGTGGAAGGAGCTCGGCCTGCTCGACCACGTCACCCTTGAGCTCAACTCGCTGGGCTCCAACGAGGCCCGTGCCGCCTATCGCGACAAGCTGGTGGCCTATTTCGAGCAGCATCGCGACCAGCTCGACGAAGACTCCCTGCGCCGCCTGTCGAGCAACCCGCTGCGCATCCTCGACTCCAAGAATCCGGACATGGCTCCGATGCTGGCCGATGCGCCCAAGCTGATGGATCATCTCGATGCGGCCTCCCGCGAGCACTTCGAGGCGCTTACCGCCCTGCTCGAGGCTGCCGGCATCGACTACGTGATCAATCCGCGACTGGTGCGCGGGCTCGACTACTACTGCCGTACCGTCTTCGAGTGGACCACCACCGCGCTGGGCAGCCAGGGCACCGTGTGCGCCGGGGGGCGCTACGATGGCCTGGTAGAGCAGCTCGGCGGCAAGCCGACCCCGGCGGTGGGCTTCGCCATGGGCATCGAGCGCCTGATCCTGCTGCTCGACACGCTGGAGCTGGTACCCCAGGCCGCCCTTGGCGAGCTGGACCTTTACGTCTTGCCCATGGATGATGGCGCCACTGCCCAGGCCATGCTGCTCGCCGAGCAGGTAAGAAGTGAACTGCCCGAACTGCGCCTGCAGCTGCACTGCGGCGGCGGCAGCTTCAAGAGCCGCATCAAGAAGGCCGACAAGAGCGGTGCCCGGATGGCCCTGCTGCTGGGGGAGGACGAGCTGGCCGAAGGTCGCGTCACGCTCAAGTTCCTGCGTGAAGAGCGCGACCAGCTGAGCCTGGCCCAGGACGCTCTGGCCAAGACCCTCGCCAACCTGGCGAGTGACGTGCGCGCCTGACCGAACCGTATTTTGCTGTGAAAGGAGACCGCCCGTGGCGGAGCTGAGAACCGAAGAAGAGCAGCTGGATGCCATCAAGCGCTGGTGGAAGGAGAACGGCACCTCGCTGATCGCCGGCGTGGCCATCGCCGTTGCCGGCGTGGTGGGCTGGAACGCCTGGCAGAACTATCAGGAGAACCAGGCACAGTCGGCCTCCATGCGCTACCAGCACCTGGTCAGCCTGACCGATGGTGGCAACATCGATGAGGCCCGTAGCCTGGTCGTCGAAATCACCGACAATCATGGCCGCACGCTCTACGCCGATCTTGCCCGCCTGATCGACGCCCGCCTCGCCGTGGATACCGGTGACCTGGATGAAGCCCAGCGAGTTCTCGAGGGCGTGATCGACTCCAGCAATCGCGAGTACGTCCAGGGCCTGGCACGCCTGCGCCTGGCCCGGCTTCAGATAGCCGAGGGTAACGCCGAGACAGCCCTCGACACGCTGGCTCGGGACATCCCGGCGGCCCTGGCCGCACAGCAAGCGGACCTGCGCGGCGACGCAATGAAGGCACTGGGTCGGGAAGACGAAGCCCGCCAGGCCTGGCAGGAAGCGCTTGCCGTCGCCGAACAACGTGATCAGCCGATCTATGGCGTCCAGCTCAAGCTCGACGACCTGGGAGCCGAAGAGGTCTCACTATGAAGACGACACTCGCCCGCAAATCCAGCCTTGCTCTGCTGGCAACCCTGGCCCTCGGCCTGCTGGCCGGCTGTGCCAACAAGGCGGAGCCGCGCTACCCCCCCAAGGAGCTCCAGCGCTTCGAAGCAAGTGCCGAACTCGCCACCGACTGGCGTCAGCGGGTCGGCCAAGGCCTCGGCCGTGCCACCTATCCCATTGCTCCCTCGCTCGAGGGCGACGTCGTCTTTGCCGCCGACGAGCGCGGAAGGGTCATGGCCTTCAATGCCCGCAGCGGTGAGCGCCGCTGGCAAACCGACCTCGACGTGGGCGTCTCCAGCGGCCTGACCGCCGCCGCCGGCCAGGTCTATCTCGGTACGCGCAACGGCGAGGTACTGGCCCTGAGCCAGGCCGACGGCGACGTGACCTGGCGCGCCCGCGTCTCCAGCGAGGTGCTCGCACCACCGCAGCCCAACCAGCAGCTGCTGGTGGTGCAAAGCGTGGACGGTACCGTCACCGCGCTGGACCGGCGCTCCGGTGAGGAGCGCTGGGTACACACGGTGACCGAACCGTCGCTGACGCTGCGCGGCACCGGCACGCCATCCGTCATCGACCCGGTCACCTTCGCCGGCTTCGCCAACGGTCGCCTGGTCACCCTCGACAACCGCAGCGGCCAACCGCTGTGGGAGCGCCGCATCGCCGTGCCTCGCGGCCGCAGCGAAATCGACCGCATGGTAGACCTCAGCGGTCAGCCGGTCCTGACACCGGACGGACGGCTGTTCGTGACCAGCTACAACGGTCGCCTGGTCGCCCTGGAGGCGCCGACTGGCGATGTCCTGTGGGAGAGCGAGCTTTCCAGCTACCACACGCCGGTGCTGGTGGGCGACCGCCTGTTCACCGTCAATGAGGCAAGCCACGTGATCGCCTTCGACGCTCGCACCGGCGAGGAGCTGTGGCGCAGCAGCGATCTCGAGGGCCGCTGGCTGACCTCCCCGGCCTTTGCCGACGGCAGCCTGGTGGTGGGTGATTTCGAAGGCTATCTGCACCTGATCGATGCCCAGACCGGCCGCTTCACCGCGCGGACCCGTGTCGACAGCTCCGGGATCAGCGTGCGTCCGATCACCGACTTCCGCCGCATCTATGTGCTGGCCAACAATGGCCGCCTGGAAGCCCTGGAAATCAAGCGATGACCCCTGTGATTGCCCTGGTCGGCCGCCCCAACGTGGGCAAGTCGACCCTGTTCAACCGCCTGACCCGCTCACGCGATGCGCTGGTGGCGGACTTCCCCGGGCTGACCCGTGACCGCAAGTACGGCAACGGGCTGCTCGGCGGCAAGGCCTACACGGTCATCGACACCGGCGGCATCAGCGGCGACGAGGAGGGCATCGACGCGGCCATGGCCGAGCAGTCGCTGGCCGCCATCGACGAGGCCGACATCGTGCTGTTCATGGTCGATGCCCGCGCCGGCCTCAACGTGGCCGACGAGGCCATCGCCAACCACCTAAGGGTCAACCAGAAGAAGACCTGGCTGGTGGTCAACAAGACCGATGGGCTGGAAGAGAACGCGGCCATGGCCGACTTCTGGCAGCTCGGCATGGGCGACCCGCACCCCATCGCCGCCGCCCACGGCCGCAATGTCACCACGCTGATCGAGGAGGTGCTCGCGCCCTTCCCCGAGCGCGACGACAGCATTCCCGCAGACACCGGCACCAAGGGCATCCGCATCGGGGTGATCGGCCGCCCCAACGTCGGCAAGTCGACGTTGGTCAATCGCCTGCTCGGCGAGGAGCGCGTGGTGGTGTTCGACGAGGCGGGCACCACCCGCGATGCCATCGAGATTCCCTTCGAGCGGCGCGGCAAGCCTTACGTGCTGATCGACACGGCAGGGGTGCGGCGGCGCAAGAACGTGCGCGAGATTGCCGAGAAGTTCTCCATCATCAAGACGCTGGAGGCAATCAAGGAGTGCCATGTCGCGATCATGGTGCTCGACGCGCGCAGCGGCCTGGTGGAACAGGACCTGCACCTGCTCGACTATGTGCTGACCACCGGCCGCGCCCTGGTACTGGCGGTCAACAAGTGGGACGGCCTCGAACAGGAAGCCAAGGAGAAGATGCGCGCCGAGATCAAGCGTCGCCTGGGCTTTGCCGACTATGCCGACCTGCACTTCATCTCGGCGCTGCACGGCACCGGCGTGGGCGACCTCTACCCCTCCATCGAGCGCGCCTTCGCCTCGGCCAACAGCCACTGGTCGACCAATCGACTCACTACCCTGCTGCAGGACGCCGTCAGCCAGCATCCGCCGCCCCTGGTGCACGGACGTCGGATCAAGCTGCGCATGGCGCACCAGGGTGGCAGCAACCCGCCGATCATCGTGGTCCACGGCAACCAGACCGAGGCGCTGCCAGAGGCCTACAAACGCTTCCTGACCAATACCTTCCGCAAGGTGCTCAATGTTCGCGGCACGCCGATCCGCTTCGAGTTCCGCTCCGGACGCAACCCGTTCGATCCGTTGGCCGACGCCAGCGACCGGGAGAAGGCCAAGCAGCGCGAGCTGGGCCGCACCCGCGCCGCCCGCAACAAACGCCGCTGACGCCTGTCCAAGCGCTCGACCGCCAGGTTGAGCGCCAGTTCCCTGCCTCCAAGGGATCGTGCTGGTCTAGCCTGCC
This sequence comes from Billgrantia kenyensis, assembly GCF_013697085.1. GTDB lineage: Bacteria > Pseudomonadota > Gammaproteobacteria > Pseudomonadales > Halomonadaceae > Halomonas > Halomonas kenyensis. The sequence goes on along the minus strand of NZ_JACEFT010000011.1, from coordinate 70,525 downwards.
GGCAGTTTCCCCAGACTCGCCACGTTCCACAGGAGGAACCCAATGTTCCTGAGTCGCGCGCTGTCGTTCGCCCTTCCGCGTCGCCGCTGGCGCCTGTTCGCTCCGCTTGGCCTGGCCATGCTGCTCACCGGCTGCCTGGCAATGCCGCAGACCGGGCTGTTTGCCTTCCGTCTGGCGGTCACTTCGCTGGGCGTGGAAGAGGTACGCATCGGCCCCTATTCGATCCAGGCGGGCCTCGACACCAGCGACGTCGCCTCGCTGATCGCCTCCAGCCTGGGTACGGGCAGCCTGCCGGTGCAGGCGACCCTGGCCATGGGCCTGTCGCTGCCTGTCGGCATGCCGGCGGTGGAGATGTCGGGGTTCCGCTGGACCCTGGACGTACCCGGCGCCGAGCCGGTCAGCGGCAACTATCAGCAGGACGTCACCCTGACCTCAGGTGACGATACGCGCCTGCGCCTGCCGGTCGCCTTCGACGTGCTGGCCACCGACCACCGCCGCCTGGGCCCCATGGTGGAACTGGCCACGCAATTGGCCAGTCAGGGTGAGCTGCCCGCCGGCAGTGAGCTGGCCATTACCCCGGGCAGCCTGCGTGGCCTCGGCGTGACCCTGCCGGCCGGGCTGTGGACCCCGACACTGCGTTTCGCCGTTGGCCAGGATGGGGAGCTGACCCCACAGCGCTGATCCCGGCACGCCGGACCGACTCGCAACTGGCGCCACCTATCCCCCGTGCAGTCGCCGGCGACCCACCCACTGGCAGGCGAACTGCCAGGCACCGCGGCCGCTGCGTCCACCGCGCAAGGTGGCGTAGCGGATCGCCTCGGCGCGGGCCTCAGGGTTCCAGTCCTTGGCGCTGCCGAGCTGGGTGACCCAGTGGCAGCATGCCTCGAGGTAAGTATCCTGATTGAACGGGTAGAAGCCGAGCCACAGGCCGAAGCGGTCGGAGAGAGAGATCTTCTCCTCCACTGCATCGCCGTGGTGAAGCTCCTCACCCACCAGGCGCGAGCCCTCGTTGTCGGCCATCGATTCCGGCAACAGGTGGCGACGGTTGGAGGTGGCATAGAGCAGCACGTTGGGGGGCGGGCCGGTGAGCGCGCCGTCGAGTACGCTCTTGAGCGCCTTGTAGGCGTCGTCATGGCCCTCGAAGGAGAGATCGTCGCAATAGACCACGAAACGATGCGGCTGCTCGCGCAGCTGTTCTACCAGCATGGGCAGCCCGGCAAGGTCGTGACGGTCGACCTGCACCAGGCGCAGCCCCTCCGCCGCCAGGCTGTTGAGCAGCGCCCGGATCAGCGACGACTTGCCGCTACCGCGCGAACCCCACAGCAGCGCATGGTTGGCCGGCAGCTTCTGCAGAAAAGCCCGGGTATTGTCGACTAGCGCCAGCTTCTGTCGCTCGATGCCCAGCAGGTCGTCGAGCGACAGGGAGTCCCGAGGTGGCACCGGCAACAGGCGACCACCGAGGAGATGTCGCTGCCACAGCGCGGCGACATCCCGATCCCAATCCACCTCCTGCGGGGCAGGCGGCAACCAGTGCTCCACATGATCCAGCAGGCGGCCAAGGCGTCTGCTCAGTTCGTCGTCCATCGCTTTCTCCTAGGACTTCAGGGGTTAATGGTTGACCTGCTGGGGGTTCGGGGTATCTTGTGGCGAACTGACACGCCCGCCCAGGGTCTCAAGGGACTGAACAAGAGAGGATAAAGAAAATGCGCTGGATTCGCTTGATCACCGTGGCCACCCTGGCCCTGACCCTTACCGCCTGCGCTACCTCGCCGACCGGACGCCAGCAGCTTACGCTGATGTCGGATGCCCAGCTCAACGAGATGGGCCAGGAAGCCTTCTCGCAGTACCAGCAGGATCTGCCCCAGGCAGGCCAGGCCTACCAGCGCTACGCCCAGTGTATCGCCGAAGCGCTGATCGAGGTGCTGCCGGAGCGTGAGCGCGATCAGGACTGGCAGATTCTCGTGTTCGAATCCGAGCAGGCCAACGCCTTTGCTCTGCCCGGAGGCTACATGGGCATCAACACCGGACTGCTCCGCGTGGCGCAAAACCAGGATCAGGTCGCCGCCGTGGTAGGCCACGAGATCGGTCATGTACTGGCTCGCCACGCCAATGAGCGGGTGTCCACCCAGACCTCGACCCAGTTGGCCCTTTCGGTGCTAGGCTCCGCCGCCGGCATGCAGGGCCCTGGCGGCGAGCAGCTGATGGGAGCGCTCGGCCTCGGCGCCCAGTACGGTATACTGCTGCCTTTCTCGCGCCGCCACGAAACCGAAGCCGATATCATCGGCGTGCGACTGATGGCAGATGCCGGCTTCGACCCGCGTGCCAGCCTCGAGCTGTGGGAAAACATGAGCGCCGAGGGCGGCGCCCGCCCACCGGCGTGGATGTCGACCCACCCCAGCCATGGCCAACGCACCCAGGTGCTGGAGTCCGAGATACCGGGTGCCCTGGCACGCTACGAAGAGGCCCGCGGGGCGGGGCGGCAGCCGAATTGTCCGCGCCCCTAAACGAACCCCAAGCCCTACCTCACTATTGGAAGACTGATGTTAAGACTCGGACTGCTGCTGTTGATCCTGCCCGTCATCGTGCTGATGGGCCTCTACTTCTGGGAACTCAGCAGCGTACGCGAATGCACCCTCATCCAAGAGGGCTACTGGGACTACATCGACGGTGTCTGCCGCAACACGCCCCAGCCCTTCGTGCCCTGGGTGGAGCGTCAGCCCTGGCTGGTCAACGGCGGCATGCTGCTGTCTGTGCTCGGGGTCTTCATGTGCATGGCGGGGCTCTACGTCAAGCGACGCTGAAGGCAAGCACCGCGTACGGCGGCTACGACCGTACGCGGTTTCCCCTGCTACTCGTAGAGATAGCACGCCACCGAGTGCTCGCGGGCGATCAGCCGACGCTGGGGTGATACCTGGGCCTCGAAGCGCACCACCAGTTGCCCCTCCGTATCCCGCTCGACCGTGGCGGCATCGGCCAGGGAGGGATGCTTGCCCCCCATCACTGCCATCAGCTCGTGCTCGGCCTCCTCGGGATTGTCATTGCGCACCTGGATGTACACATCGAGCCCGGCCACCTCGGCGCTGCCCAGATGCTCGAGTTCATGGCCGGCGATGCGCCACTCGCTCATCGCCGTGACCACGTCGCGCCCCTCCCAGCCGCAGTGAGGCATGGCCCGGGGGCAGCGGGTATGAAAGTGGCAGCCGTTGGGCGGCACCACCGCGCTGGGTATCTCCCCGGCGCTCTCCAGCGGCGGCTTGACCACCCCCGGGTCCGGCTCGGGGCTCGCCTCCAGCAACAGCTGGGTATAGGGGTGCTTGCGCTCGCGCACCACCTGTTCGGTGGGCCCCACCTCGACGATCTCGCCCAGGTACATGATCGCCGTGCGATCCGCCACGTAGCGGATCGTCGGCAGGTCGTGGCTGACATAGACGAAGGAGATGCCCAGCTCATTGCGAAAGCGGTGCATCAGATTGAGCACCCCGGCACGAATCGAGACGTCGAGCATCGACACCGGCTCGTCGGCGACGATGAAGCGCGGCTCCAGCACGATGGCCCGGGCGATGGCGACCCGCTGACGCTGACCGCCGGAGAGCTCGTGGGGGAAGCGCTCGGCGTAGACTTCGGCCGGCTTGAGCCCGGCCCGCTCCAGCGCCTCGACCACCTGTTGCCGCAGCGCCTCGCCTTCGGCCAGGCGATGGATGATCAGCGGCTCGGCGACGATGTCGAAGATGGTGAAGCGCGGGTTGAGGGTCTGGTAAGGGTCCTGAAAGATCATCTGCGCCCGGCGCCGGAACGTCTTCAGCTCGCTCCCGGTCAGCTTGGCGATGTCGCTCCCCTCAAAGCGGATCTCACCGTCGGTGATATCGAGCAGCCGCACCAGCATCTCGCCGGTGGTGGTCTTGCCCGACCCCGACTCGCCGGCCAGGCCCAGGATCTCGCCCTCGCGCAGGTCGAAGGAGATGCCGTCGACGGCATGTACCTTGCGATCCTTGTTGCGCCCGCGCAGGCTATCGAGGAAGCCCTGCTCCACCGGAAAGTGTTTCTTGAGCTCCTTGACCTCGAGCATCAGGGGCGTCTCGGCATCGATGTGTTCGATGCTGCCGGCGCCCTGCACCGGCTCGTTGAGCCGCTCGCCCACCACCGCCCAGGTCTCGTTGAGCGCCGCCTTGACGCGAAAGGCCGCGGCCTGACCCGGGTAGTGGCAGGCCGACTGGCGATCCGGGCCCACGCTGTGCAGCGGCGGCGTCTCCCGCACGCAGCGCTCGGTGGCAAACGGGCAGCGCTCGGCGAAGCGGCATCCGGCCGGCGGATGCAGCAGGTCGGGCGGGCTGCCGGGAATCGAGATCAGCTCGCGCTGGGCCCCCTCCAGGGTCGGGAAGGCGTTGGTCAGGCCCATGGTGTAGGGGTGGAACGGGGTGCCGAACACCTCCCGCACCGGCCCGGTCTCCATGATATGGCCGCCGTACATCACCGCCACCCGGTCGCAGGTCTGAACCACCACCGAGATGTCGTGGGTGATGAACAGAAGCCCCATGCCGCGCTCGCGGCGCAGCTTGGAGAGCCGCGCCAGGATCTGCGCCTGGGTCACCACGTCGAGGGCGGTGGTCGGCTCGTCGGCGATGATCAGCTTCGGGTCCAGCGCCAGGGCCATGGCGATCACCGCGCGCTGCTTCATGCCACCGCTCATCTCGTGGGGATAGGCGGAGAGCCGACCCGGGTCGATGCCCACTGCGCGGAACAGCTCCTCGGCGTGGGCCCAGGCGGCCTTGCGGTCGATCTTGATGTGGGCGTTCATCGCCTCGAGGATCTGGTCGCCCACGGTGTAGACCGGGTCCAGCGCGTTCATTGCCGCCTGGGAGATCCAGGCGATCTCCTTCCAGCGCACCTTGCGCATGCTCTCGTCGTCGAGCCCCACCAGGTCACGCCCGTCGAAGTCGATGCGCCCCCGCGGCACCTCGCCGTTGGGCGGCAACAGCCGCAGCATCGCCTTGGCCGCGGTGGTCTTGCCGCAGCCCGACTCACCCACCAGCCCCAGCGCCTCGCCGGGACGAAGGTCGAAGTGAATGCCGTCGACGGCCTGCACCGGACCCGCGCCGGTGCGGTAGTGAATGGCCAGGTCCTCGACCTTCAGCAGTCGTTGATCGGTCATCGGCGTGCCCTCAGACGTGGGTTGGCGACCAGCTCCAGCGAGCGGGAGATGAAGAACACGGAGAGCACCGTGATCATGATGAACAGCCCCGGCGGCAGGTTCCACCACCAGGCGTCGCGCCAGGCGCCGGAGAGCCGCGCGTTGTGCAGGATGCCACCCCAGGAGATCGACTGGGGCGGCCCCAGGCCGAGGAAGGAGAGCGTGGCCTCGGCGATGATCGACACGCCGACGATGATGGCGAGCTCGAGGAACACCAGCGGCATCACGTTGGGGAAGATATGCAGGTACATGATGCGCAGGTCCGAGGCCCCCGCCACCCGCGCTGCCTTGACGAAGGGCCGCTCACGCAGGCTGAGCACCTGGGAGCGGATCAGTCGCGCCACGGTGCGCCAGGTGAGCAGCGACACGGCGAGGATGACGATCAGCAGGCTCGGCTCGAACAGCAGCACCAGAATCAGCGCGAAGGGCTCGAAGGGGATGCCGTACATGACGTCGACGGTACGCATCAGCACGGTCTCGGTACGCCCGCGGAAGTAGCCGGCGATCAGCCCCACGTTGGCACCGATCAGCACCACCAGGGCGGCGCCGATGAAGCCCACCAGCAACGCGATGCGCGAGCCGTGGACGTTCTGGCTGTAGAGATCGCGGCCGAGGTGGTCGGTACCGAACCAGTGCTCCCCGGAGGGCGGCGCCAGGCGGTTGACGAAGCGGTCCGAGCCCAGCGCGAAGTAGCCCTCCTCGGTGACCATCAGCGCGCGCAGATGGCGCTCCTCCTCGCTCGGCACCAGCTGCCACTCGTCCGCCTCGCGCTCGAACACGATACCGCTGCGGCCCACGGCGAAGGCGTGGCCCTCGTCGGTGACCCAGCCGGCGCGCATGGCGCGGGAGTCGGGCGCACTCTGGCTCTCCCAGCCGTCGTCGACGGCGCTGCGTGAGAGCAGCGTGCCGCGTTCGCCGACGATCAGGCCATGGCCGCTGTCGGCCAGGTGGATGTGGTTGAGGTCGCGGTTGGTGGGCATGCGCTCCAGCGACAGGCTGTCGTCCTCCGGGTCGAGGCGCAGGGTGAGGCCGCGCTCGCCCACCAGCCAGGCGCTGCCGTCCACGTCCAGCGCCACCGAATTGAGCGTCATGCCCCGCCCCAGCGGGCTTTCCAGCGCCTCGAACTCGCCGGAGACGGTGTCGAGACGCAGGATCGTCTCGTCGACGCCCACCAGCAGCGCCGTGGTGTCATCGAGCCAGGCCACCCCGGTCAGGGCACTGGCTACCGGCGCCTCGAGCGTCTGCCACTCGCCGCCTGCCGCGGCATCCTCGAGCAGGGCGACGCTGCCGCCCACGCCCACCGCCAGCGCGGCGCCGCCGGGACCGATGGCAACATCGATCAGGGTGGCGGCCAGCGGCGCCTCGAGCTCGGTCCACTCGCCGTCGAGATAGCGCCAGGCGGCACCGTCGCGGCCCACGGCCAGGCCGACGCCGTCGCGATAATCCGCCGCATTGAGGGTACGCTCGCCGAGGGCGGGCCGCTGCACCCAGTGCGCGCGCTCGCCGTCGACGCTGCGCGCCAGCAGCGAACCCTCTTCACGCTCGTTGACCGCCAGCGGCTCGTGGGTGGAGAGGAATGGCGCAAACAGCGCCATGCAGATGATCGACAGCAGCACCACGACCCCGATCAGGGAGAGGCGGTCGCCGATCATCGCACGCAGCGGTTCCTGCGCGCTCTTGAGTACTCGGGTTCCGATCATTTGAAGCTCACCCTCGGGTCAAGCAAGGTGTAGAGAATGTCCACCAGCAGGTTGAGGGTGACCACGAAGGCCGCCATCACCAGGAAGCTGGCCTGGGCCAGGGGGAAGTCGGAGGTGCGCACCGAGTTGAGGATCTCGCGCCCCAGCCCCGGCCAGGAGAACACCACCTCCACCACCACCTGGCCACCCGCGGCCAGGCCCACGGTCACCGCCAGCTGGGTCACCACCGGCAGCAGCGCATTGCGCGCGGCGTGGGCGTAGAGGATGCGTCGCTCGGGGAGGCCCTTGGCGCGGGCCATCTCGATGAAGTCCTCGCCGTAGACCTCGAGCATGGTGTTGCGCATGATCAGCAGCGGTGAGCCCAGGTAGTAGAGCGCCACCACCATCATCGGCAGGATCAGGTGATGCAGGAAATCGAGGGTGAAGATCTTGTCGAAAAAGCCGGTGGCCTCGTAGGGCAGCGTGCGCATGCCGCTGGTGGGCAACCAGCCCAGCGCAATGCCGAACACCAGAATGGCGATCATCCCGGTCCAGAACATCGGCGCCGAACGGAACATCAGACCGACGAAGATGCCGCTGGTGTCGGTGCGGCTGCCGCGACGCCAGGAGAGCCAGGCACCCAGCGGGGCTCCGATGGCATAGGCCAGTACGATCGCCGGCAGCATCAGCACCATGGTATTGCCCAGCCGTTCCCAGATGATGTCGGCTACCGGCGCCCGGTAGTGGAACGAGTAGCCGAAGTCGCCCTGGAGGATGTTGGCCAGGTAGATGAAGTACTGCTCCCAGATCGGCCGGTCGAGGCCGAAGCTGGCGCGGATGCGCTCGCGCTCCTCGGGACTCAGGCCCTCGGTGATCAGGGCGGCGGTGGGATCGGGCAGCCCCAGGCGGAACAGGAAGAACAGCAGCGTGGCGATGATGAACAGCGCCATCAGGCCGTGCAGTACACGGCGAATCAGGTAGCTTCTGCGTGACGACATGAAGGTCTCGCTCTTGACGACTGGCACCCCCTCTCACCGCCTTGTGAGCGATGAGAGGGGTAACGTACACGGCTCGGAAAAGGCTTACCTGACCAGGCGGCCTTCGTCGTCCCAGGAGTAGCCGGCTTCCTCGAGCTCGGCCCGGGCGGCCTCCATGTCGAAGTCGAAGCGCTCGACGAAGGGGTCGTGCCAGAAGGTGTTGACCGGTGCGATCACGCTGGAGCCCACCTCGCCGCGACCGTCGAGCAGCACGTTGACCATGCGCTCGCGGTCGGTGGCCATGGTCAGCGCACGGCGCACGGCGCGGTCGTCAAACGGCTCGTGACGCAGGTTGTAGGTCATGTGGAAATAGCCGAAGTCCGGCACGTTGACCACGGTGAGATGGTCCTCACCCTCGGCCAGGCCGATCTGACCGGGCTCCATGCGCCAGGCGGTCACGTCGATCTGGCCGGTCTGCAGGCCGGTATAGACCCCCTCCATGTCGGCATAGATGATGAACTCGACGCCATCGATGGCGATCTCGTCGGCGTGGAAGTGGTCCTCGAACTTGCTCAGCGCCATGAACTCGCCGCGATCGAAGCGCTCGTGCACGAAGGGCCCGGAGCCGACGGTGGGAACCTGCGAGGGTGACAGGGTGGAGGCATCCTCGATCTCCTCCCACAGGTGCTTGGGCAGGATGGGGATCTGCGATAGCGAGATGCTGGCGAAGGAGGCGGAAGGCTCGCTCAGGTGGAAGTGAACGGTGCGCTCGTCGACCAGTTCGGCCCGATCCAGCGCCGCCAGGTAGGAGTTGAAGTAGCTGTAGTCCTGGTCGAGGTAGTAGTTCCAGGTAAAGGCAACATCCTCGGCGGTGACCGGCTCGCCGTCGTGGAAGGTCATGCCTTCGCGCAGGGTAACGGCCACGGTATTGTCGTCGACCTGATCCACCGACTCGGCGGCCCAGGGCAGCGGCTCGACATCGGCGGAGAGGCGTACCAGGCGATCGTAGTAGAGGCGCATCCACTTCCAGCCCCACACCGAGGTGGAGGCCAGCGGGTTGAGGTTGTCCGGCTCCTGGGGGCCGCCGATGCGCAGGGTGGCGCGATCACCCACCGGGCGCGCTTCCATCGGGCCCCACTCGCTGTAGAGCCCCTCGCCGGCCATGGGGTTGATGCCCTCGAAGGCATCGTGGTTGTAAGCGACTACCTCATCGCGATGGAACAGCACGACGAGAGGGGCGTCGGGCTTGTAGAGCTCCTGCATCTCGTGAACGATGCGCTGGCGCTCGTCCATGTCGAAGGCCTGGGACTGCTGGTCGAAGAGTGCGTCGAACTCCGGATTCTCGTAGCCCCCCGGGTTGTTGCCGCCAAGGTTGGACTGGCGTGAATCGAGGGTACTTAGGAAGAACTGCGGGTCGAGGCGATCGGTGCGCCCGCTCCAGCCGAGGATGGTGGCGTCGAACTCCTGGCGATCGTAGAAGCGCTCCAGCGCGGTACTGAACTCGGTGGGCTGGACGTTGACCTCGAAACCCAGCTCGCGCCAGCGATCGGCGATGATGAAAGCGGCCTCGTAGCGGATGGGATCGTAGGATTCGGTGGTGGTCATCAGATCGATGGAGGCGACTCGCTCCTGGGCCAGTGCGTGACCGGCGGCCGCCATCAATCCCAGACTCAGTGCAGCGGAAACGAGTTTGGTGGGCGCTCCGGCCCTGAACTTGTTATTCACTGAATTTTCCTCGGTTTGTAGTTGTTATTCATGCACAAGGCACCGCTTGGCATGAATATCTCCAAACAACACTAGGAAGCAGCGTTTAACTCGTCAACTTTTCGCTTCAACGTTTTTCCTCGAGCTCACGCCGGAGTGCCGCCCGCACCTGCCCCGTCTCGGGGCGCTTGTTACGCCACAGGAAGAACGACTCCGCCGCCTGCTCCACCAGCATGCCGAGTCCGTCGATAACCCGCGCCCCACGGGCCTCCGCCCAGCGCAGGAAGACGGTGGGCTCGGCGCCATACATCATGTCGTAGGCGCTGGCGCCGGGAGCAAAAAGCGCATCGGGCAACGGCGGCAGCTCGCCGGAAAGACTGGCACTGGTACCGTTGACCACCAGGTCAAACGGCCCCACGACCGCGTCGAAACCACCGCCCTGGATCACACCCAGGTCGGCGAAATCCGCCGCCAGCGCCGCGGCCTTGGCCGCCGTACGGTTGGCGATAAAGACCGACTTGGGTCGCGTGGCCAGCAGCGGCTCCAACACCCCGCGCACCGCGCCGCCCGCCCCGAGCACCAGGATGCGGGCGCCTTCCAGCACCACGCCGTGGTGCTTAAGGTCGCGCACCAGGCCGACGCCGTCGGTGGTATCGCCATAGGTGAGGCCGTTCTTGCCCAGCAGCAGCGTATTCACCGCTCCGGCCCGCCGGGCACGCTGGCTCAAGGTATCGCAGAGCCGAAAGGCCTCCTCCTTGAACGGTACGGTGACGTTGGCGCCGCATCCGCCCTGCGCCACGAAGCGCTGCCAGGCGCCGGCAAAGTCCTCCAGCGGCGCCTCGATCGCCGTGTACTCGAGCGCCTCGCCGGTCTGCGCGGCAAAGGCGGTGTGGATCAGCGGCGACTTCGAATGCGAGATGGGGTTGCCGAAGACGCAGTAGCGGTCAGTCATCAAGAAGCTCCTCATACATGGGGAAGCGTCTGAATAGCTATCGAGCGACATGAAGCTCAAGGCGCCCGGAGCGCAGCAACCGGAGCCTATGGGTTATAGGTGAGGATTGCGAGCACCGCGTAACGCAGCGATTCGGTCGCGCAGATGCTTAGTCAGCGCTTTCCCCCAGCCAGTCGCGGGGACGCAGATACTCTTCATAAAGTCGCGCCTCCGGGCTACCCGGCTCGGGCGTCCAGCCATACTCCCAGCGCGCCAGCGGCGGCATCGACATCAGAATCGACTCGGTGCGCCCGCCGCTCTGCAGGCCGAACAGGGTGCCGCGGTCCCACACCAGGTTGAACTCCACGTAGCGACCGCGACGATAGAGTTGGAAGTCGCGCTCGCGCTCGCTCCAGGGCGTGTCGCGGCGGCGCTGGACGATGGGCAGGTAGGCGTCGAGGAAGGCATCGCCCACCGCGCGCTGGAAGGCAAAACTCTTGTCGAAGCCCCACTCGTTGAAGTCGTCGAAGAACAGCCCGCCCACGCCGCGGGTCTCCTCGCGGTGCTTGAGATAGAAGTACTCGTCGCACCAGGCCTTGAAGCGCGGGTAGACTTCCTCTCCGAACGGCGCACAGGCATCTTGAGCGACCCGGTGCCAATGCATCACGTCCTCATGCACGGGATAGTAGGGGGTCAGGTCGAAGCCGCCGCCGAACCACCACACCGGCGCCTCGCCCGCCTTCTCGGCGATGAAGAAGCGCACGTTGCCGTGACTGGTCGGCACGTGGGGGTTCTCGGGGTGCAGCACCCAGGAGACCCCCACCGCATGGAAGCCGCAGCCAGCCAGCTGGGGTCTTGCGGCAGTGGCCGAGGGCGGCAGCCGGTCACCGAAGACGTGGGAGAAGTTGACCCCGCCCTTCTCGAACACGCGGCCGTGCTCCATCACCCGTGAGCGACCGCCACCGCCGGCCTCGCGCTGCCAGCTCTCCTCACGAAAGTCTGCGCCACCGTCCGCGGCGGCCAGTCCGTCACACAGCCGATCCTGCAGATCGAGCAGGTAGTGCTTCACCGTCTCGAGATTGGCCTGCGCCATGTCTCCTCCGTTATTCATGGAATGCAGCAGGTGACCGACAGCGGTTCAGCCGCGCAGCACCTGCCCGGTACGCAGATCGCGAATGGTGCTGGGCCGCTTGAGCCCACCGAGCTCCCCTTCGAGGATGGCATCGAGCTCGTCGCCGAAGGTCTCGCTAACCTCCTCGGCGCTCATGGCCGAGGGCTCGCTGGCCTTGTTGGCCGAGGTCGAGACGATCGGCCCGCCAAAAGCCTGGCACAGGGCAGTGACCCCGGGGTGGTCGCTGACGCGCAACGCCACGCAGTCGTGACCACCGCGTACCAGCGCGTGGGTGCGACCATTGTCGGGGACCAGCCAGGTGTTGGGGCCCGGCCAGCTGGCTACCAGCGGGGCATGCAGCTCTGGCGCCAACCCCTCGAGCCAGGGCGCGAACTGCCCGATGGATGCTGCCACCAGAATCAGGCCCTTGGCCGGATCTCGCTGCTTGAGGCGCAGCAGGTGCGCTACCGCCTCGTCATTGTCGGGATCACAGCCCAGTCCCCACACGCCTTCGGTGGGGTAGGCAATCACGCCGCCGGCGCGAAGTGCTGCAACGGCAGCTTCCAGGGAGTCGGCCAAGATCATGGGTCTCCTGCAAGGTCATGCGGTATCCCGCGGGCGCGGGGCATCGAAAAGCGTCTAATGCTAGCACGCCTGGGCGCTGCCCGGCAGGCGCACCCAGCCGCCTGGCGCCTGGGCCGCGCGGCCTTCGAGTTCAAGCTCCAGCAGGCGCCGCTGACACTCGGGCACGGCCAGGCCGGTCAGGTTCACCAGAGCGTCGAGAGGCGAGGGAGAATCGCTGAGCCAGCGCAGCAGCGGGTCGCCTTGGGCATCCGTGGGGCGAGAGTCTTGCGCGGCCGGCCGGGAGGGTGTCGGCACGGCCCAATGCGCTAGCTCTTCGAGGATGTCATCGACATGGCGCACCAGCACCGCCCCCTGGCGAATCAAGTTCAGGCAGCCTCGCGCCTGCTGATTGTTGATCGACCCGGGCAGCGCGAAGACCTCGCGATTCTGCTCCATGGCAAGCCGAGCGCTGACCAGCGAGCCGCTCTTCTCGGCCGCCTCCACCACCAGCACCCCTAGCGACAGCCCGGTGACGATGCGGTTACGCCGAGGAAAGTAACCGGCCCGGGCCCGGGTTCCAGGTGAATATTCCGAAAGGATCAGCCCGCCGTGCTCGATCAACTGGTGATAGAGCTTGGCATGGCGCGGTGGGTAGATGACGTCGACGCCACACCCCAGTACCGCCACGCTGCGGCCTCCGGCTTCGATGGCAGCCTGCTGGGCAGCACCATCGACGCCCAGGGCGAGGCCGCTAATCACACACCAGTCACGACTGGCCAGCTCGCGCCCGAAGGCTGCGGCGTTGGTCAGGCCGTCGCGGGTGGGCCGGCGCGAGCCAACGATGGCAAGCCCGGGCGGCTCGAGGGCGGCCAGGTCCCCCAGGCCCCAGAGCAGCGGCGGCGGGTCGGCAATCTGATCCAGCAACGCCGGCCAGGCTGGATGCCCCCGATGCAGCAGGTGACGGCCAGGCGCGGCAGCCAGCCAGGCCAGGTCGGCCTCGATAGCCTGAGTCAGCGGACTGCGTGCCGGATGATCGAGCCAAAGCCGCAGTGCCGTGGCGGCTTGACGCGGCAGCCGGGCCAGCCACCCCGCTGGCCAATCCGGCGCGGCTGCAATGAATTCGGCCAGCCGCGCCGCGCCCATGCCCGGCAGTTTCGCCAGCGCCAGCCAGTCCTTCTGGTTCGGCGCGCTGAGCTTCGCCTTCACTGCTGAGCCACCTCCATCCCGCGCCGGGGGTTATGCACACGATCACCGACCTCGAGGGTGCGAACGGCGCGCATCACCAATCCGTAGCTCACCTTCTCGTAGGGCCGAAACACCATGACCAGGCCGGCATCGGTGCCGGGCAGGCGCAGCGACTCGCCGGTGCGCGGATCGACGACCCGCTCGCCCTGCTGCTCGACCTGGAGCACATGTCCCGTTTCCAGGCCGTCACGCCGCCCACGGTCCAGTGCCACCACCTGAAGCCGGCCGATGAAGCGCACGCCGCCCGGCACCGCCAGGATGGTGCCATCGACGTCGTGGTCCGGCGCCCGCGGCAGAAATTCGCTGACCAGCTCGTACTCTTCCAGCGGCAGCACGATATCATCGTTGCGTACCTCCTGGTTGGCGGAGAGCAGCTCCATTACCGCGATGTCCCCTTCGCTGCGCTCGGCCCTGGCGCGCCCGATGCTGACCAGCTCCAGGCCCAGCAGTTCGCCGGTGGCGGCATCGCTGTAACGGTCGCCGACGCGATAGATTCCATAGCGCAGCCCGCGCTGCAGGTCACCGCGCACATAGATCCGGTCCCCGGCGCCGCTGATGATGCGCCGGTCGTCGCCGGCCACCACATAGGCCAGCTCATCCAGCGCCTCGGGGTCCTCGATGACGCGATGATCGCGCAGGAAATGGCGCACCGCGTCGAGGGGAATGGGCTCGATCGCCTCGCGCGCCGGAATTCGGCGCACTTCGGGCGACAGCCGCACTTCTCCCTGGCCGCGTTCGAGCCCCAGGCAGGGGCGACCGTTGCAGTCGTAGAGGTAGATCACGTCGCCGGGATAGATCAGGTGCGGGTTACGGATCTGCGGGTTGACCTGCCACACCTCGGGCCACTGCCAGGGATGGCTCAGGAAGCGCCCGGAGATGGCCCACAGGGTATCGCCCCGCACCACCGTGTAGCGCTCCGGCGCATCACTGCGCAACCCCTGGTCCCAACTCAGGCTCTGGGCCTGGGCGGCCGCCATCGACAGCAGCAACAGCGCAGCTGCACTGCTCCATGCAAGAACCCGCTTCAGCGGACTGCCTCGCTGCTGCTTGCAATCATCAACCATTCCCTCACTCCCCCTGCCCTTGGCTCTGCCCCGCCCGCTGCAGACTGCGCCGGGAACCGGCGTAACATGATATAGTCTAATTCTATCGAGTTGATATGCGTGCCAGCGGTTTTCCCCTGGCCCACTGCCCCCTAGAATAGGGGCAATCCCCGAATGACAGCATAACGGTGGTTCCAACGCCATGGCCAAAATGACTATCCTCGAGTTTCCCGACGAGCGGCTGCGCACCAAGGCAACGCCGGTCGATGCGGTCGATGACGAGGTCCGCCGGCTGGTCGACGACATGCTTGAAACCATGTACGACGCCGCCGGTATCGGCCTGGCCGCAACTCAGGTCGACGTCCATCGCCGCGTCATCGTCATGGATGTCAGCGAAGAGCGCGCCAATCCCCTGGTGCTGATCAACCCCGAGTACACGCCCATCGGCGAGGAGCGCGAGCTGATGTCCGAGGGCTGCCTGTCGATTCCCGAGTACTACGCCGAGGTGCCACGCGCTCTCAAGGTGCTGCTCAAGGCCCTGGACCGCGACGGCAAGCCCTACGAGCTCGAGGCCGAAGGCCTGCTGGCTCACTGCATCCAGCACGAGTGCGACCACCTCGAAGGGGTACTGTTCGTCGACTATCTCTCGCCGCTCAAGCGCGACCGCGTGCTGAAGAAGATGCAGAAACGCCACAAGCTGATGCAGACCGCCTGACCCAGCCTGGCAGGCATCCGAAGGCCGACGCTTCCGCGTCGGCCTTCGTCGTTTGCGGTCGCCTCCGTTATGATGGGGGCAACCGTCCATTGGCAAGGCTCGACCCATGTCCCGACCCCTGCGCGTCATTTTCGCCGGCACGCCCGACTTCGCCGCTACCAGCCTGGCTGCCCTGCTGCAAAGCCGGCATCAGCTAGCTGCCGTCTATACCCAGCCCGACCGACCGGCCGGCCGCGGCCGCAAGCTGACCGCCAGCCCAGTCAAGTCCCTCGCCCTGGAGCATGGCCTGCCGGTACGCCAGCCCGAGACGCTCAAGAGCACCGAAGCACAGGCCGAACTGGCTGCCTTCGAGGCCGACATCATGGTGGTCGTCGCCTATGGCCTGATCCTGCCCCAGGCGGTGCTGGATATCCCACGGCTCGGCTGCCTCAATGTCCACGCCTCGCTGTTGCCGCGCTGGCGCGGGGCGGCGCCGATCCAGCGCGCCATCGAGGCCGGTGACGGCGAGAGCGGCGTGACAATCATGCAGATGGACGCCGGGCTGGATACCGGCGCCATGCTGCTGATCAAGCGCACGCCCATTACTGCGGCAACGACCGGCGGCGAGCTGCATGACGAGCTGGCCCAACTGGGCGGCGAAGCGATCGTCGAAGCGCTGGATGCGCTGGCAGGCGAAGGGCTTGCCGCCACACCGCAGCCCGAGGCGGGCGTGACCTATGCCGCCAAGCTCTCCAAGGCCGAGGCCGAGCTGGACTTCGGCCGCCCCGCCACCGAGCTCGCCGCCAAGGTACGCGCCTTCAACCCCTGGCCGGTGGCCTGGTGCCACCTGGGCAGCGAGCGCCTGCGCCTGCTGATGGCCGAGGTCGGCACCGCACGCGATGACGAGCCCGGCAGCGTGCCGGGCACCCTGCTGGCGCCCGATGCCGATGCACTGCGCATCGCCTGCGGTGCGCGAGGCGACGAAGTACTGCGGGTGACCCAGGCGCAGCTGCCGGGAGGCAAGCCGCTGGCGGCCCGCGACCTGCTCAACGCCCGCCACGAGCGACTCCATCCCGGACACATCCTTGGACAGACCAACGAGGAGAGCGCCTGATGCATCGTTCCACGCCATCTACCCGCTCCGGCAAGTCGGTGCAGGACGGCGGCCAGGCGGTTCGCGCCAGTGCCGCCCGCGCCCTGGCGCCCGTGATCACCGCCAAGGGCTCACTCAGCGACCTCGACGACCATCAGGTGGTGATACGCGACCGCGCGCTGTTCAAGGCAATGTGCTACGGGGTCTGCCGCACGCTGCCCCGTCTCGAGGCACTGGCAGCGAAGCTGCTCAAGTCCCCGTTCAAGGCCCGCGACGCCGACGTTCAGGCGCTGCTGCTGCTGGGCATCTATCAGCTGCTCTATCTGCGCATCCCGGCCCACGCCGCCGTGGGCGAGACTGCCGGCGCCGCCCGCGACCTGGGCAAGGAGTGGGCAACCAAGGTCATCAATGGTTGCCTGCGCCGTCTCACCCGGGAATCCGCTGCGCTGCAGGCAGAGGTCGACAAGGATCCGGCGGTGGCGCTGCTGCATCCCCGCTGGCTGCTCAAGGCATTGCGACAGGCCTGGCCCGATGACTGGCGCGCGGTCTGCGATGCCAACAACCAGCCCGGGCCGATGACCCTGCGCATCAACCGGCGCCGCGGCGACCGTGAGGCCTATCTCGCCAGGCTGGTCGAGAGCGGTATCCAGGCCCGGCTGTGCACCCACTCCCCCGATGGGCTGGTGCTGGAGAAACCGTGTGATGTCCAGGCGCTGCCCGGCTTCGCCGAGGGCGACGTCAGCGTGCAGGACGAGGCGGCACAGCTCGCCGCCGAGCTGCTGGGTCCGGCGCTGGCCCCGCGACCGGGCGGCCGCGTGCTGGATGCCTGCTGCGCCCCCGGCGGCAAGACGGCGCACCTGCTCGAGCTCTTCGATATCGAGCTGATCGCACTCGACAGCGACGCCGTGCGTCTGGCACGAGTCGAGGACACGCTCGAGCGGCTCGGCCTCTCGGCCTCGTTGGTACATGCCGACGCCACCGCGCGCGACTGGTGGGACGGGACCGCCTTCGACGCCATCCTGCTCGATGCCCCCTGCTCCGGTACCGGCGTGATCCGCCGCCACCCCGACATCAAGCGGCTGCGGCGCCCTTCCGACATCATCAAGCTCGCCGAGCTGCAGGCGCGCCTGCTCGACAACCTGTGGCCGCTGCTGCGCCCCGGCGGCTCGCTGCTGTATGCCACCTGCTCGGTGCTGCGCGAGGAGAACGACGAGCAAGTTCGGGACTTCCTGGCCCGGACCCCGGACGCCAGCGTCACCACCCCCGAGGAGGTGAGCTGGGGGCACCCGGCGGGGGCCGGCCGCCAGCTGCTGCCGGAGCCCGACAGTCACGATGGGTTCTTTTATGCCAGACTGAAGAAGCAGGGTTGAACGCACCCTGCCATCGATCACTTGAGCAAGGAGCACCCATGAGCGATCACGTCTACAAGCATATCGAGCTGACCGGTTCCTCGGAGAAGGGCATCGAGGACGCCATCCAGCGAGCCCTCGAGAAAGCGTCTCACTCTCTCCACGGTATGCGCTGGTTCGAGGTGACCGATACCCGCGGCCACATCGAAAACGGTCGTGTCGGCCACTGGCAGGTCACCCTCAAGGTGGGCTTCACCCTGGACTGACTCCTCGCCGTGCACACCAACCTGTAACATCACCTTCGGCTGGTTTATGCTAGCCACGGATGCTGCGGCGCCATATCGGCGTCGCAGAGTCGTTTTGACGGGCCACACGACATATGAAGATCATCATCCTGGGCGCAGGCCAGGTCGGCGGCACGCTGGCCGAACATCTCGCCCGCGAGGAGAATGACATAACAGTGGTGGATACCGACGGGGAGCGGCTGCGCGAGCTGCACACCCGACTCGATATTCGCACCGTGGTGGGGCCCGGCTCCTATCCGGTGGTGCTGCGCCAGGCCGGCTGCGAGGACGCCGACATGCTGATCGCGGTGACCAGCGCCGACGAAGTCAACATGATCGCCTGCCAGGTGGCCCATACGCTGTTTCGCACCCCCACCAAGATCGCCCGGGTGCGCGCCACGGCCTACCTCACCCGCAAGGGGCTGTTTGCCCACGAGGCGGTGCCCATCGATGTGCTGATCAGCCCCGAACAGGTGGTCACCGACCATATCCGTCGCCTGATCGAACATCCGGGCGCGCTGCAGGTGCTCGAATTCGCCAGCGGCCTGGTACAGCTGGTGGCGGTGAAGGCCTACTACGGCGGCCCGTTGGTGGGCCAGGATCTTGGCTTCCTGCGTCGGCACATGCCCAGCGTCGACACCCGCGTGGCGGCCATCTATCGCCGCAACCGGCCGATCATCCCCAGCGGGGACACCGTGATCGAGGCCGACGACGAGGTGTTCTTCATCGCTGCCCGACGCGATATCCGCGCGGTGATGAGCGAGCTGCGCCGGGTCGACCGTGACTTCCGCCGGGTGGTGATCGCCGGCGGCGGCAACATCGGCGAACGCCTTGCCGAACACCTCGAGCACAGCCACCAGGTCAAGCTCATCGAGCATGGGCTGGAGCGCTGCACGGTACTCTCCGAGCGCCTCAACCGCACCGTGGTGCTGCACGGCAGCGCCACCAACAAGCGGTTGCTGGAAGAGGAGAACATCGAGGACTGCGACATCTTCTGCGCGCTGACCAACGACGACGAGGTCAATATCATGTCGTCGATGCTGGCCAAGCGCATGGGCGCCAAGAAGGTGCTGACACTGATCAACAACGCCGCCTACGTCGACCTGGTGCAGGGTGGCGAGATCGACATCGCCATCTCGCCGCAGCAGGCCACCATCGGCAGCCTGCTCACCCATGTACGCCGTGGCGACATCGTCAACGTGCACTCGCTGCGCCGCGGCGCAGCCGAGGCGATCGAGGCGATCGCCCATGGCGACATGCAGTCGTCGAAAGTGGTGGGGCGCGCCATCGGCGAGATCGACCTGCCCCGCGGCACCACCATCGGTGCCATCGTGCGCGGCAAGGAGGTACTGATCGCCCACGACGACGTGGTGGTAGAGTCCGGCGACCATGTGATCCTGTTCGTGATCGACAAGCGCCGCATCCGCGACGTCGAGCGCCTGTTCCAGGTCGGGCTGACCTTCTTCTGATGGGCGGCTCGATGACACCCCGCGTTACAGGGAACGGCACCCGATGAGCCTGCGAGTGATCCTGCGCATACTTGGCCTGCTGCTGATGATGTTCAGCCTGACCATGATGCCGCCGATCCTCGTCTCGCTGCTGTTCGGCGACGGCCAGTGGCAGGCATTCAGCATCGCCATCCTGATCACCGTGGTGACCGGCCTGGTGATGTATCTGCCCAACGCCAAGGCGCGCAAGGAGCTGCGCATTCGCGACGGCTTCCTGATCGCCGCGCTGTTCTGGAGCGTACTGGGGCTGTTCGGCTCGCTGCCGTTCATGTTGACCGGCGATGCCGCGCTTGCGCCGACCGATGCCGTTTTCGAGTCGTTTTCGGGGCTGACCACCACCGGCGCCACGGTGATCACCGGCATCGAGTTTCTGCCCGAGTCGGTGCTCTACTACCGCCAGCAGTTGCAGTGGCTGGGCGGCATGGGGATCGTGGTCCTGGCGGTGGCAATCCTGCCAACGCTCGGGGTCGGCGGCATGGCGCTCTATCGCACCGAGATCCCGGGGCCGCTCAAGGACTCCAAGCTGACCCCGCGCATCACTGAAACGGCCAAGGCGCTGTGGTACATCTACGCCGCGCTCACCCTGACCTGCTTCCTGGCCTATCTGGCCGCCGGCATGAACTGGTTCGACGCCCTGGGTCACAGCTTCTCCACCGTGGCCATCGGCGGCTTCTCCACCTACGACGCCAGCATCGGCCACTTCGACAGCGCCGCGATCGAACTGATCTGCATGCTGTTCCTGATCGTCTCGGCGATGAGCTTCAGCCTGCACTTCCTGGCCTGGCGCGGGCGTCAGCTCAGTCACTACCTGCACGATCCGGAAGCACGCTTCCTGCTGCTGTTCCTTGCCGGCCTGGCGCTGATCGCCGTGGTCTCGCTGTGGTTGACCGGCACCTACGATACCGAACGCGGACTGCGCCACGGCCTGTTCCAGGTGGTTTCCGTCGCCACCACGGCGGGCTTCGGCGTCGCCGACTTCGCCGCCTGGCCGGGGGCGCTGCCCTTCCTGCTGTTCATGGCGGCCTTCGTCGGCGGCTGTTCCGGCTCCACCGGTGGCGGCATGAAGGTCATCCGCATCATCCTGATCCTGAAGCAGGGCATGCGCGAGGTAATGCGCCTGATCCACCCCAGCGCCGTGATCGCAGTCAAGGTGGGCAAGGTCAGCGTACCCGACGGCATCGCCCAGGCGGTGTGGGGCTTCTTCTCGGTTTACCTGATGCTGTTCTTCCTGATGATGGTGGGCGTGATGGCCACCGGCGTCGATCAGGTCACCGCCTGGTCCACGGTGGCTTCGGCGCTGAACAACCTGGGCCCTGCCCTCGGCGAAGCCTCCGAAAACTACGGCGAACTGCCGCAGCTCACCAAGTGGATCCTGGTGGTCGCCATGCTGCTGGGGCGCCTGGAGATCTTTACCGTGCTAGTGCTGTTTACCCCCGCCTTCTGGCGTCGCTAGAAAAACGAGGATTCGCTACTGCACCTGTTATCCCACGTTTGGCCAGCCCGGGCGCATCGTGGATAATCGAACCTTCACTCTCTGCATCTTGAGCGTCCATGACCGATTCCCAGGACTCCATGACCGACCCGCGCCAGGAAGGCGCCTTCAGCGGTCCCCATCGCGTCGTCGAGGTGGGGGAAACCCGCTACACCCTGCTGGGTACCGCACACGTCTCGGCCGAGAGCGCCGAGGACGTGCGCCGCATGATCCGCTCCGGCGAGTTCGACGCCGTGGCCATCGAACTGTGCGATGCACGCCATCACAACATCAGCAACCCGGACGCCTTGGCCCAGCAGGACCTGTTCGAGATATTCCGCCAGGGCAAGGCTGGGATGGTCGCGGCCAACCTGGCCCTGGGGGCCTTCCAACAGCGCGTTGCCGAGCAGTCCGGGATCCAGCCCGGGGCCGAGATGCACGCGGCCCTGGAGGAAGCGCGACGCCATCAGCTGCCGCTGCTGCTGGTGGACCGCGACGTGGGCATCACGCTCAAGCGCATCTACGGCAACGTGCCCTGGTGGCAACGCATGTCACTGCTCACCGGCCTGCTCGGCAGCGTGATGTCCCGCCAGCAAGTCAGCCCCGAGGAGATCGAGCGCCTGAAGGAAGGCGACGTACTGGAGTCGACCTTCAGTGAGTTCGCCGCCGAGTCGGAAGCTCTGTACACCCCGCTGATTTCCGAGCGCGACCGCTACATGGTGCTGCGCCTGGCGGAGCAGGCCCCGCCTGGCAGCTACCGCAACGTGCTGGTGGTGATCGGCGCCGGCCACATGAAAGGCATGGTCGAGCACCTCGAAGCCCCCCTTCCCGAGGCCCCTCAGCCGGAGCGAGAAGCGCTGGAAGTGACTCCGCCGCCGTCGAAGGTGTGGCGCGCCCTGCCATGGCTGATCACGGTGCTGGTACTGACCGGCTTCGCCATCGGTTTTTCACGTAATACCGAGCTCGGCTGGCAGCTGGTCGGCGAATGGTTCCTGATCAACGGCGTCCTTTCGGGAGTGGCCACGCTGGCGGCCCTGGCCCACCCGATCACGGTGGTGGCCACCATGTTTGCCGCCCCACTGACCTCGCTCAACCCCACCATCGGCGCCGGCTTCGTCGCGGCGGGGGTCGAGCTGTGGCTGCGCAAGCCCAAGGTGCAGGACTTCTCGACCCTGAGGCACGACGTCACCAAGCTCAGGGGCTGGTGGCGTAACCGCGTCTCGCGCACCCTGCTGGTGTTCATGTTCGCCACCCTGGGTTCAGCCGTCGCCACCTGGGTGGCAGGCTTCAGGATTGCCGGCGCTTTGATGGGTGGGCCGGCCTAGCCGGCGCCCCCTCGCCGGGCTTTCGCTAACGCTTTCCCCCCTCTTCGCCCGAGCCGGCTTTGTCGGCATGGGCGAAGGCTTCGATGACCTGCGCCACCACCTTGCGCTGCTCTACCGGCAACGCAAGGTAGCGCTGCAGCACGCGGCGCTCCTCGGCGCTGATCGATGCATCCCAGGCGCCACGCGGCTCGTTGACCCGCTGGCGGCTCCCCTGGCCGTAGCGCAGCTCCTGTGGCTCGACGCCCAGCCACTCGGCCAGTACCTGTAGCTTTTCCTGCTGGGGCAGGGTTTCGCCGCACAGCCAGCGGCGTACCCCCTGTAGTGTCACAGGCTTGCCCCAGTAGCGCAGATTGAATTCCCGCTCCAGCACGGCTGGACGCGGTTCGTAGCCAGCAGCTCGCATGGACGCAGCCAGTCGCTCGGCAAAGGCGGTCTTTTCGTTCATCGATGGAATGTGCCGCGCGCACCGCACTCGCAGTTAAACCGCGGTTGAAATAATATCGCAACCAGTGGTTTACTTTAGTGATATCGGGTGCCTGGAAGCCCCGTGCCACCTTCCCGGGTGACACGGGGCGATACAGGGAGCGGCAGCCAACCCTCGCTGCCGAATACATAACAGGAAAAACCATGTCTTTCTCGCTTGAAAGGGAACTCGAGGCGAGCTTATCCCCCTCCGTGCCAGCTTCCGTCGGCACGGTGCAGCCGCATGGCTGCCTCATCGCTTTCGACAGTGACTGGCAAGGCATTTGCCTGGTCAGCGCCAATCTTTATCCCTTCTTCGGCCTGGCCCCCGCCAAAGCGCTCGGGAGGCCGCCCGAAACAGTGCTGGGCGCCAAAACCGCAACGGCCTTGGCAAGCGCATTGGCCAAGGGCGCTCCCGGAGTGACGATTCCCTCCGGTCGGGCGGCCTCGCAGTCTCTGTATGCCTCTACCCATACGACAGGCCAGCATGTCATTCTGGAAGTTGAGCCTCAGGCCGGCGAGAGCCATGAGCTGCCGGGGCTCGGCTACGCTTGGGGGGCACGCATCGCTCAAGCCGGTAGCGTTGATGAACTCCATGCTCAACTGCTCAGGGCCATGCATGTGCTGAGCGGTTTCGAAACCTGCATGCTGTCCAGTTCAGAACATGGCATGCGCAGCATGACGCATTGCACCAATGCACCGCTGATGATGATCGACAGCCAGGCGAGGCCCGTCGAGCTGCTTGCGACACCCGGCCCGCTCCCCGACCTGTCGTCCTGTCCGCTATGCCTGCCACCCTCCAAGCTACGCCCCTGGCTGACTCGCCGACAAGCTCGCGCGGCTCTCATCCTCGGACTCCAGAAGGCAGCTCCGGGTCGGCGCATGGTGGTGTGCCATGATCGTCAGCCACGCCATCTCGACCCACCGCGAAGGCACCTGCTGCTACAGCTCGTCCAGTTGGCTGCGCTACGCGAAGCGCTACTTCAGGAAAAACAGACCACCCGACAGCGCTACCGCATCCTGCACCAGCGCAATACCAGACTGCAGTGGCTGGCCAACACCGACCCGTTGACCCGGATTGCAAACCGGCATCGCATCGAACAGCTGCTCGAGACCAAGCTGGCCATGAGCCATCGCAACTCCAGCCCCTTGGCACTGCTGCTGTTCGATGTCGACCACTTCAAGCAGATCAACGACCTTCACGGCCATGAGGCCGGTGACCGGGTGCTGTTCGAAGTCGCTCAGCGGGCTCAGGCACAGCTTCGCGACAGCGATCATCTGGGCCGCTGGGGTGGCGAGGAGTTCGTTGTCGTCGTACCCGATTGCGACCTCGCGCAGGCACAGGAGCTGGCTTGGCGCCTGTGCCACGCCTTGGCTCGGCACCCAATCGAGCCGGCAGGACCGGTTACTGCCAGCTTTGGTGTCACCGTCAGCCAATCCGGGGATACTTCGCGAAAGCTGGTTCAACGTGCAGATCTCGCCATGTATCGCGCCAAGCGCGCGGGGCGTGCCTGCGTGCGAACCCAGGATACCGACCCTTGAGCCCCTTCAGCCTGTACGCCTGGCCACCAGCCGCAGCATGGCGGGCGTCGACACTTCGATTTTCTCGTAGCGCCGGCTGGCGGCATAGCTGACGTTGAAGGTGTCGAAGTAGTCATCCAGTACCTGGGCCGCATCGACGTCCCCGCTCTGGCGCAGCAGCTCGACGGCAACCTCGGCGGTACACAGGTGGGCCCGGGAGGCGGGCTTGCGCAATTGGTAGCGGGTCTGCCGGGTGGTGCTCAACGGCAGCACCGGCAAGGCATCGAGATAGGGGCTCTTGCGAAAGATCCGCCGCGCCTGACGCCAGGTACCGTCGAGCAGGATGAAGACCGGCGTCCTCCCGCTCACCTTGACCTCGCTTACCGCCTGGATGTCTACCACGCGATCGGCGTAGTCGGGCTGATCGTCGGGGAAGATCACGAAAGGCACCAGGTCGGGGTCCTCGAGCAGCTCAAGCAACCGCGCATCCGGCACCGTACGATACCAGGTGAACACCTCGGTGCCCGGCAGTACGTCACGAATCAAACGCCCGGTATTGGTCGGCTTGAGATGCTCCAGCGGGTGAGTGATCAGCCAGACCCGGGCCTCGCTCTCGGCCCTGGCCTGATAGGGGCACAGACAATTCAACGCCGGCAGGTTGCAGCCAGGACAGCGCTCGACGAAGCTGCCTCGCGCCTTGAACTCGCGCCGCGGCGGGCGGGGATGGCCTGTCGCGGGATCATGAGAAAGCCTGGCGGCGGCATGAGAAAACCCAGCGCGGGAGTCACAGTGGTCGGCCTGGCAGGTCTGGTCCGGCATCGGTTCGCCATCAGGAAAAACGGGCGGGCATTCTAGCATGCCCTGACACTCAGCCAAGCCATTCAGCCAAGCAGGGTTTGCGGCAACCACAGCCGCCCTTCCCGCCGCCAGTGACGCACCAGCGCCGGTACGCCCTTGCCGGCGGGCTGGCAGATACGTGTCACTCCAGGTGGCGCCAGGGCATGGGCCTCGGGGTCGATCAGCACGCTGGGCACATCGAGCGGGGCATGTTCGAGGAGCGACGCCGCCGGCATCACCGCCAGCGAGGTGCCCACCACCAGCAGCAGGTCCGCCTCGGCGACGATGTCGCAGGCTTCGCCGAAATGCGGCACGCTCTCGCCGAACCACACGACGTCGGGGCGCAGCTGGCTACCCTTATCGCAGATGTCGCCCAGCGCGATGCCGCCGCGCGGCAGCGGGTACTGCATGCGCGCATCCACCGTCGAGCGCGCCTTGAGTATTTCGCCGTGCAGGTGCAGCACGTTGCGCGAGCCGGCCCGCTCGTGGAGGTCATCGATGTTCTGGGTGATGATGCTTACGCGAAACCCGCGTTTCTCAAGAGCAGCCAACGCCTTGTGGGCGGCGTTGGGCCGCGCCCGGCGCACCTGCTCACGGCGCAGGTTGTAGAACTGAAGTACCCGGGCGGGGTCGCGGCGCCAGGCCTGGGGCGTCGCCACCTCCTCGATGGGGTGCTCGGCCCACAGCCCGTCGCCGGCGCGAAAGGTCTGGATACCGCTCTCGGCGCTGATGCCGGACCCGGTGAAGACCACCAGGTGGGGCCTGTCGTCTGCCATGGGCTCCTCGCGTGGGACGAGGCGAGTGGGACACTCGCCTCTTCGACTAGTAAACCAGGCCGTTGCTGTCGCTGGCGTTGAAGCGCTGCTTGTTGCGATAGGGGTAGACGTCGATCACCCGTCCGTCGACGATCGCCTGCTGCAGCGACTTCCAGTAGTCGGCGTCGAACAACTCGCCGTGCAGTTGGTAGAAGAGCTTGCGCAGCCTCAGGTCGGCAAACAGGAACGGCCCGAACTCCTCGGGGAAAATATCATTCGGACCCACCGAGTACCAAGGCTCGCCGGACAGCTCCTGCTCCGGGTACATCGGCTCGGGAATGTGACGAAAGTTGCATTCGGTGAGGTAGCACACCTCATCGTAGTCGTAGAAGATCACCCGGCCGTGGCGGGTGACCCCGAAGTTCTTCAGCAGCATGTCGCCGGGGAAGATGTTGGCCGCCGCCATCTGCTTGATAGCGTTGCCGTAGTCCTTGAGCACCGCACGGACTTCGCCTTCCTCGCACTGCTCCAGGTAGAGGTTGAGCGGGGTCATCATGCGCTCGGTGTAGCAGTGCTTGATGATCACCTTGTCACCTCTGAGGTAGACCGTGGAGGGCGCCACCTCCAGCAGGTGTTCGAGACACTCCGGGGCGAAGTGATCCTTGCGCGCGATGAAATTGGAAAACTCCTGGGTATCGGCCATGCGCCCGACCCTGTCGTGCCGTTTCACCAGCCGGTACTTCTCGCGCACGGTATCGTGGCTCATCTCCTTGGAGGGGTCGAAGCGATCCTTGATGATCTTGAACACGGTGCGAAACGAGGGCAGCACGAACACCGCCATCACCATGCCCCGCACCCCCGGGGCGATGATGAACTTGTCCTCACGCTTGGCCACCTGGCGATTCAGCGCTCGGAAGAATTCGGTCTTGCCATGCTTGAAGAAGCCGATCGCCGAGTAGAGCTCCCCCTCGGGCTTGTCCGGCATGAGCTCCTGAAGGTAGTCGACGAACTCCCCAGGCACCTGCACCTCGACCTGGAAGTAGGCACGAGTGAAGGAGAAGATGATCGAGACCTCGTCCGACTCGATCAGCACGGTATCCAGGTGCAGGCCCTCCCCCTGCTCGTGCAGGATTGGCAGTACCAGCGGCACCTGCTCGCCAGCGCCGCGGATCCGACCCACCAGATAGGCGCCCTTGTTGCGATAGAACACGCTCTTGAGCAGCTCGACTTCGGTATCCGGCGAATCGAGGATCGCCCGGGGCAGATGGCCGCGCAGGAAGTCTCCCCCCAAGCGCACGTCCCGCTCCAGATCCTCGAAGGGGGTCTCGAACGGCGCCTCGGCCAGCGCCCAGCGAATCGCCGTTTCCCAGTCACCTTTGACGGTCAAGTGGCGGCAAGGCTCGAGGCCCGAGTGGTGGGCCGCCGCGTCCCGCGAACTGTAGACGAACATCCAGTCATTGCGTATGTGACGGTGGTGAAAGATCGAGCAGAACAGCGAGTTGAAGTAGGTTTCCGCCAGCTCATAGTCGAGCCGCTCGCTGATCAGCTCGGCGTAGTGGTTGCGCGCCTCGCGCCAACACTCGCAGTGAGTCAGCTCATCCTCGTCCAGCGCCCGCTTCAGCCGCCCCAGCGTCTCGCTGACCTTCTCCTCGTAGAGATT
This sequence comes from Billgrantia kenyensis, assembly GCF_013697085.1. Taxonomy (GTDB): domain Bacteria; phylum Pseudomonadota; class Gammaproteobacteria; order Pseudomonadales; family Halomonadaceae; genus Halomonas; species Halomonas kenyensis. The sequence goes on along the minus strand of NZ_JACEFT010000011.1, from coordinate 43,124 downwards.
GATGCGTTCGGCCGAAGCCTGCTGTGCCTCGCGCCAGGCGGCATCGCGGAAACGCCGGCTGGCATCGGCGGTGATCTCCTTGAACCTGGTGCGGTACTCGTCGAAGCCGTGCAGGATCGTGGCGGCGAGACGATAGGCAGGCGAGTGCTTCATGGACGGACTCCGGGCAGCGTAGGCCACCAGCTTCGCCAATTCTCGACTGCAGCGCGAGCCGACCATGGTGGGGCCCACTGTAGTTTCACAACAGCTTGAACCCCAGGTCGTCACAAGACTGTTAACTTTGTGAAACAGTCTTGTCATCTCGCATTGGCAGGGTATGACCACCCAGCTCCCACCCTGTTCCAATCACTCGAGGTGACTCATGTTCAAGCACTTGCTCCCACTTGCTGCGATTGGTGCCCTGGCCATTGCTTCCCAGGCCCAGGCTGCCGAGTCCTGCCCCACCACCCTGCGCTTCGCCGACACCGGCATCGAGGGCACCGAAGAACTCCAGCGTGCTTTCGGTGATTTCGTCGAGGAAGTCGAATCGCGCCTGGGGGTCGAGGTGGAGTTTTTCCCGGTGGGCAACCGCACCACCGCCATCAACGCCCTGCGTTTCGAGCAGGTCGACATCGTGCTGGCCGGCCCCTCCGAGTACGTGCTGATGGCCGAGCGCGTCGAGGGCGTGCAGCCGATCACCGCCATCGTGCGCCCTGAGTACTACTCGGTCTTCATCGCCCCCACCGACAGCGATATCGAGACCCTGGAGGACCTCAAGGGCAAGCACGTGGCCATGAAGGACCACGGCTCCACCACCGGCCACATCATGCCCAGCTACATGCTGCACCAGGCCGGCCTGGACATCGACCGCGACCTGCGCATCTCGCTGCTGGATGGCGCCCGCATGCAGGCCCTGGCCTCCGGCGAGGTCGACGCCGTAGGCACTGGCGTTCGTGATTTTGCTCCCTTCGCTGCCCAGCACGGAGAGGATAACTATCGCATCATCGAGCGCGGCCAGGATATGCCGGGTGACCCCATGGTAGCCGGCCCGCACATCTCAGCCGAGTGCGTGAGCGAGATTCAGGAGGCCTTCATGGCCGATCCAGAAGGCCTGCTGCAGGCGATCCTCGCCCCGGGCGAGCGCGACAAGTACGTCGGCGCCGAAATGGTGCACGTGGATGACGCCGAGTACGACATGGTTCGCGAATCCTATGCCCTGCTGGGCCTCAACGACTGAGTGTGAGCTGTATGCAAGTGACCGTAAGCGACCTAACCAAGGTCTACCCGGACGGCACCCGTGCCATCAACGGACTGTCGTTCGAGGTGGCTCCAGGGGAGGGCGTGGTGATCCTCGGCCACAACGGCTGCGGCAAGTCGACGCTGATGAAATGCCTGACCGGTCTCGAGCGTCCCACGACGGGGCGCCTCGAACTGGATGGCGTCGACCTCGCCCGGGCCTCCCGTCGCCAGCTGCGGCCGCTGCGCCAGCGCATCGGCTGCGTCTTCCAGAAGTTCAACATGGTCGGCAACCTCTCAGTGCTGCAGAACGTGCTGTTCGGCCTGATGGGTCGCCGAGGGATCCTCGCAAGCCACGCACTGACCGCCAGCCGCGAATCGCGCATGGCTGCCATGGAAGCCCTGGAGCGAGTCAACCTCGCCCACCTGGCAGCGCGCCGCACCGACACCCTCTCCGGCGGGCAGCAGCAGCGCGTGGCCATCGCCCGCATGTTGATGCAGGACGCCGAGATCGTGCTTGCCGACGAACCGGTGGCAAGCCTCGACCCCAAGGCCGGCCGCGAGGTCATGGAGTTGCTTTGGTCGGTGGTGCGCGAGCGCGGCATGACCGTGCTCTGTGTGCTGCACCAGATCGATTTCGCCCGCGAGTTCGGCGAGCGGCTGGTCGGACTCAAGCAGGGCCAACTGGCCTTCGACCTACCGAGCACCGCCGTCAGCGATGACGACATCACGGCCCTCTATCAAATCGACAGTCACCAGGAGGCCGATACGGATGACCGTACCTTCGTCCCGACACACCGCACCGCCCAGGCTTGAGCGCCCCTCCGCCATCGCCTTTATTCTGCTGATCGGATTGGCGGCCTTCTTCCTGGCCGGCCTGCAAGGCGCCAATATCAGTCCGGACCGGCTGATCCGAGGCGTGTCCAACCTAGGCACGTTCTTCGGCGAGGCGATGCCGCCGAATTTCTCGCGCTGGGACGTGATTGCCACCGCCATGCTGGAGACCTTCCAGATGGCTATCGTCGGCGTGGTGTTCGGTGTCATCCTGAGCCTGCCCATGGCCCTGCTGTGTGCGCGCAACACCAGCCCCCACCCTGTGGTCCGGGTCATCTCGCGCAATATCGTCGCCACACTGCGCACCGTGCCGGACCTGGTATGGGCGCTGATATTCGTAGTCGCCGTGGGGCTCGGCCCCCTGGCAGGGATTCTTGCCATCATCATGGACACCATCGGCTTCTGTGCGCGTTTCTTCTCCGAACGTATCGAGGAAGTCGACCCCGGCCCGGGCCAGGCACTGGCCGCTACCGGCGCCTCGCGTGGCGGCGTAGTCTGTGGGGCCATTCTGCCTGAGTGCACCCCCTCGTTCGTCGCCACCAGCCTGTTCTCTGTGGAAAAGGCGGTACGCAGCGCCGTGGTGCTCGGCCTGGTGGGTGCAGGCGGCATCGGCGTGGAACTATCCGCCTCGATGAACCTGTTCCGCTACGACCAAGCCCTGACCGTCATTCTCGCGATCCTCGTGGTAGTGATAGGCGTCGAGCAGATAAGCGCCTGGATCCGCAAGCGGGTGATGTAGCACGCGCGACTCGCTCAGCCAGTGCTCATGACCAGGCTCAAGCCCCATGCAACTTCTTCGTCACGCCTAGTAACGAGGCAAGCCGGAACTGCAGCCCGATAGTGCCATCAACACCGTGGGCTATCATCCGCGACGACAGATGCTGCAGGGGGCACCGGGAGCCGTGTCACACCGCCCTCGTAAAGCGGCCCGATGCGCACCTCCTCACCGTCGTTGGCCAGCCGTACATGTGGAGGTAGCTGGTCCGGCGAACGAAGCATATCCGCCGCCAGTTCATGACTCATATGGGTCAGAAAGGCACGTGGAGCGCCGAGCCTCTCGATGATCTGCAGGGCCATGGGGAGGCTGTTATGGTTTCGCGGCGCCGTGAGCGAAGCCGGATAGGTAGCATCGAGCACCACCACATCGGGCACCCACTCACGCAGGAAGCGCTCCGTTTCAGGCGGAAGCCCCAAGGTGTCGGTGAGGTAAGCCAGTTTGCTGCCGCCGTCATCCAGGCAGTAGCCAAGCGTCGGCTTGCTGTGAACCAGAGGTACGGGGATGGCGGTCATGCTGTCGAGATGCAGGGGCCTGAAGGGCTTCAGGCCAGGACGAAAGTCGAGAATCCCGGGGTTGCGATAGAGATCTGCACAGCCACGGGCATCCTTGGGCCCGAGAACGGGAATGGGCTCCCCTCTCCCCCAGCGCAGGTGCAGCAGTCCCTGGACGTGGTCGGCATGATAGTGGGTCAGCAGGATCGCCGCGGGGCGTTCCTGCTCGCAGCTCTCCGCCAGGTCCGTGCGCCCGGCGTCGAGCAGATAACGGCGCCCATCCACCCAGAATTCAGCGCTGCACGGACCACGTCGAGCGCTGGTGAAGACTCGGGCCTGCGCACAGGCGGGGCAGTCGCAGCCGAAGCATGGCGTCTGCGCGCTATCGCCAGTACCCACAAAGCGAAACCTCATGGCACGCACCTCGCCGTCACCAGCCGGGCCAGAGCGGCAAGGCTCGCCGCAGGCGTACCGGCGTTGTCGACCCGCGGCACCTCGGGCAGGGCGGTGGCCAACTGGCGATGACGCACCAGGCGCGCCTCGATGGCCTCTGGCGTCTCCCTGCCGCGTGCCAGCAGACGCTGGCGCAGCAGCCCCTCCGGCGCGGTGATCAGAATCGGCAGCAGCCGTTCACCGAAGCGACGGCAAGCATCGGGCAGCGCCCGACGGCTGCCGTTGACCAGCACCATGGTCTCGCAGCCTAGCCAGGCCTCCAGCTCTATGCCCAGCCCGTAGCTGAGGCCGTGGGCTTCCCAACTGAGGCAGAACAGCCCCGCGCGGCGACGAACCGCAAACTCCTCGGCGCTAAGGGCGATGCTGTTCTCGCTGGCGCCGCTCTCCCGGGTGATATAGCGGTGCGCCACCAGCCACTCGGGGTACCGGTTGCGCGCCGTTGCCAGCAGGGTGTCCTTGCCGACCCCGCTGGCCCCCATCAGGTAGACGAGCCTGGCCATCAGTGCACCTGCCTGCCGGCGCACCAGACGCGCTGCACCAGCGGATGGCTATCGCATAGCCTGACCCGTATGAGGTCGGCACGCTGTCCGACGGCCAGGCGACCGCGGTCGTGCAACCCCACCGCATCGGCGGGATGACTTGTGGCCGTGGCGACTGCCCGGGGCAAGCCATAGCCCTCCTCCAAGGCGGCAATCCGAAATACCGCGTCCAGCAGCGACGCCGGATAGTAGTCGGACGACAGCACATCGAGCACGCCGCAGCGGACCAGGTCTGCGGCGGCGATATTGCCGGAGTGTGAGCCGCCTCGCACCACGTTGGGCGCTCCCATCAGCACCGCCATGCCAGCGCGGTGGGACGCTTCGGCCGCCTCCAGTGTGGTGGGAAACTCCGCCACGCGAATGCCATATTCGCGGCTTTCAGCCACGTGCTCGATGGTTGCGTCATCATGGCTGGCCAAGGCCAGGCCGCGCGCTCGGCAGCGTGCCGCAATTTCCCGGCGCTGCTCGCCGCTGTGGCGCTGGCTGTTGGCCTGCTGCTGCTCGATAAAGGCTGCCATCTCGGCATCAGTAAAACCGAACTTGCCCTGATAATAGGTACGATAGGCCACCAAACTAACGAACTGCCGCTGACCGGGTGCATGGTCCATCAGCGATACCAGCCCCAGCAGCGGTGACGCCTCCATGGCCTTGAAGGTTTCCAGCGTATCGGGGTGACTCACCTCGCAACGCAGGTGCAGGCGATGGTCGACCCGCGCCAGGCCGCGCTGCTGCATGTCCAGAAGGGCGTCATGCATGCCGTTCAGCGCCCTGGCACGCATGCTATTGATCTCAACGGTGCCAATCGAGAGCGAATCGAACACCGTGGTAATGCCGCTGGCAGCCATTTGTGCATCGTGGGCCAGCGCAGCCTGGCGCGATGGCCAGGCGACCTTGGGCCGCGGCTGGAAATACTTTTCCATGTTGTCGGTATGCAGCTCGACCATGCCCGGCATCAGGTAGTCACCCTCACAGTCCACGGCCGAGGCCAGTTGGCTCGGGGCGGTATCCAGCGCGGCGATGCGACCGTTGCGTATCACCAGGGAGCCCTGAATCACCTCATCGTCGAGGATCAAGCGGACGTTGGTCAGCACCTGTTCAGTTGCACTCATCGACGCATCTCCTCGGTAGCAGGTTGTGCAGTGACAACGTTCGCGCCCATGTGGGGCGTCAGCGGCAGCAGGCGGTCGGCCACCCGCTCGCGCACGTCTTCGTCGTGGAAGATGCCCAGCAGGGCGGCACCACGCGCCTTGGCCTCTTCGATCAGGCCGACCACCACCTCGCGGTTGGCGGCATCCAGAGACGCAGTCGGCTCATCCAGCAGCAGCAGCGGATGCTCGGCAATGAAGCCGCGGGCGATATTGACCCGCTGCTGTTCTCCGCCGGAAAAGGTGCCCGGGGACAGGTTCCACAGACGCTCGGGCAGGTTGAGCCGAGCCAGCATCGCCTCGGCCCGAAGGCGGGCCTCGGCCTCGTCCACGCCTCGGGCCAACAGCGGCTCCATTACTACCTCCACCGCCGGCACTCGCGGCACCACGCGCAAGAACTGGCTGACGTAGCCGATCACGTCGCGGCGCAGGGTATGCCAGGCGTGGGCCGGCAGCGCCTCCAGCGACAGGTCACCGTCCTCGAAGTGCAGCGTCAGGCGCCCGGCGGTAACCCGATAGCTGCCGTGGAGCATCTTGAGCAGCGTGCTCTTGCCGATGCCGCTGGGTCCGGCCAGCACCAGGCACTCCCCAGGAGACAGGGTCAGCGACAGGTCACGCATCACCTCAAGGGTCATGCCGCCCTGGCCGTGGAGCACGAAAGCCTTGTGCAGGGCGTCGACGCTGAGAAAGGGTTGCTTCAGGGATGTCATGGCAAGCCTCCTCATGGGGTCAGGACCGACGACACCAGCAACTGCGTGTAGGCATGCTGCGGGTCGTCGAGAATTTGGTCGGTCAATCCGGTCTCCACCACCTGGCCACGGCGCATCACCATCAGGCGATGGGCCAGAAGGCGGGCCACCGCCAGATCATGAGTGACCAGGATCACCGAAAGCCCGAGCTCGCGTACCAGGGTGCGCAGCATGTCGAGCAGCCGGGCCTGCACGGAGACATCCAGCCCCCCGGTGGGCTCGTCCATGAACACCAGGTTCGGTCGAGTGACCAGGGTGCGCGCGATCTGCAAGCGTTGCTGCATGCCGCCCGAGAAGGTCCGCGGGGCATCGTCGATGCGCTCGGGGTCAAGCTCGACCCGCCCCATCCAGTCCTGTCCGGCGGCACGTAGCTGGCCGTAGTGGCGCTCGCCAAGTGCCATCAGTCGTTCACCGATATTGGCCCCGGCCGACACGCCCAGCCGCAGGCCGTCTCGTGGGTTCTGGTGCACCAACCCCCACTCCATGCGCAGCAGCGCCCGGCGACGGGCCTCGCCGATGGCATAGAGGTCCAGCTCGCCTTCGTGGCCTGCCGCGTCGAGGCCCTGGGCGACGGAGGCGCGGTAGATCACCTGGCCGGCATCGGGGCGCTCCATGCCGGCGAGCAGGCGCAGCAGCGTCGACTTGCCGGAGCCGGACTCGCCGACGATGCCGAGCACTTCGCCGCGATGCAGGCGAAGGCTGACCGCCTCGCAGCCCTTGCCGGGGCCATAGAGCCGTGAGACGCCGCGCGCTTCCAGCAGCACGGCGCGATTCAGGTCGGGACGCTTCATGCCACCTCCTCGGCGCGTGACTGGCAGTAGTCGGTATCGGAGCAGACGAACATCCGCCCGCCCTGGTCATCGGTAATCACCTCATCAAGAAAGGTGTCGCGGGCTCCACAGATGGCACAGGGCACGTCCCACTGCTGGACCTCGAAGGGATGGTCCTCGAAGTCCAGACTCTCCACCCGCGTGTAAGGCGGAATGGCGTAGAGGCGCTTTTCGCGCCCGGCCCCGAACAGCATCAGCGACTCGGCCATGTGCAGCTTGGGATTGTCGAACTTGGGAATCGGCGAAGGATCGGTGACGTAGCGCCCGTCGACCTTGACCGGATAGGCGTAGGTGGTGGCGATATGGCCATGCCGCGCGATGTCCTCGTAGAGCTTGACGTGCATGACCCCGTACTCCTCCAAAGCATGCATCAGCCGGGTCTCCACTTCGCTGGGCTCGATGAAGCGCAGCGGCTCGGGAATCGGCACCTGGAAGATCAGGATCTGCCCCTGGCGCAAGGGCTGCTCGGGAATACGGTGACGGGTCTGTATCACGTCCGCTTCGGTGGTAGTGGTGGTCGTGGCCACGCCAGCCACCCGCTCGAAGAAGGCGCGGATGCTGACCGCATTGGTGGTGTCGTCGGCGCCCTGGTCGATCACCTTGAGCACGTCGTCCTGGCCCAGGACACTGGCGGTAAGCTGCATGCCACCGGTTCCCCAGCCATAGGGCATCGGCATCTCACGCCCTCCAAAGGGCACCTGATAGCCGGGAATTGCCACCGCCTTGAGCAGCCCGCGGCGAATCATGCGCTTGGTCTGCTCGTCGAGATAAGCGAAGTTGTAGCCGTCGGCTGGCGGGCCTTCACGCCGGTCTACGCTGTTCATGAATGCTCCTCCCCAAGGGCCGCATTGCTCCCCACTGGGGCACTGGTGTTATCGGCGTCTGCATGGCTATCGGCAGCGTCTGGCGGTGTGCCGCCATGGCGCCTGGCATGATTCCGGCGCAGGCGACGCAGCAGCTCGAGCTCCGACTGAAAGTCGACGTAGTGGGGCAACTTGAGGTGCGAGACGAAGCCCGCCGCCTCGACGCTGTCGGCGTGGGCGAGTACGAACTCGGCCTGCTGGGCGGGCCCTGTCACCGGCTCGCCGAGCTCCTCCGCGCGCAGTGCACGGTCAACCAGCGCCATGGCCATGGTCTTGCGCTCGTTATGGCCGAAGGCCAGGCCATAGCCGCGGGTAAACTGGGGAGCAACCTCTCGCGAACCGCCGAACTGATTGATCATCTGGCACTCGCTGATCTCGATCTCACCGATGCAGACCGGCCCCTCGTGCTCTTCCACGGCAATCTCGACCTCCACGTTCCCCAGGCGAATCTCGCCGGCGAAGGGATGGTTGCGGCCATAGCCGCGCTGGGTGGAGTAGCCCAGTGCCAGCAGATATCCCTCGTCGCCCCGGGCCAGCATCTGCAAGCGGGTGGCGCGGTCCACCGGGAAGTCGGGCGGGTCGCGGGTGATGTCGTAAGGTTCGCTGCCGTCATCCGCCTCGCGCTCGATCAGCCCTTCGGCATCGAGAAGCTCCAGCACCTGGGGACAGTCGGCCAAACGCTGCTCGGCCGCGGCCGGGGTGTCCACCTCGGCATTGGCCAACTGCAGAAAATCCAACAGGCGATGGGTGTAGTCGTAAGTGGGGCCCAGCACCTGGCCGCCGGGAATATCCTTGTAGGCGGCACTGATTCGTCGTTCGATGCGCATCGAGGAGGTGTCCAGCGGCAGCGTCTCGGCCAGTCGTGGCAGCGTGGTGCGGTAGGCGCGCAGCAGGAACACCGCCTCGACCATATCGCCGCTGGCCTGCTTGATCGCCAGCGAAGCAAGCTCCGGGTCATAGAGCGAGGCCTCTGCCATCACACGCGCTACCGCCAGACGCAGCTGCTGTTCCACCTGGGTGACCTCCAGCTCTGGCGTGTTGCGCTCTCCTCGCCGCCGATCGGCCAGCCAGCGGTGGGCATTGGCGATGGCCTGCTCGCCCCCCTTTACGGCAACATACATGACACGCCCTCCTCGATCTGAACCTGGGTGATACAGGTGCTGCGCGGCACCGCAGTCAGGCGCTCTTCGCAGGTCAGGATGGCATCAAGGCCTCGCGGGAAGCGCGCTCGGTTGGCAGCGAGCCGTGTCATCAGCGCCTCACCGCCCTGTCCCACGTCCAGGTTTCGCACGTCGGCAATACCGGGGCCGCTCAGGCACCAGGGGCCGTCAGCCTCCAGTTCGGCCAGCACCACCACCAGGGTGGTGCTGCGGTCGGGGTGAGTGTCACTTCCCTCACGGAAGGCCGGCGCCTGGCCGCTCAGCGTCGCAGGCAGGACCAAGGCAAAATCCGCCTCGGCCGCAGAGGGCGCCATTCTTGCTCCGGTATGGAAGGTCAAGGCGTCGGCCAGACCCCCGGTGTTCAACTCAGGCGCTATCCAGACACTGGTTTCCAGGTCACACAGCGTGAGCAGCGTGGCCCAGCCGGCAGCGCCAACGGCAGACCCGGCAGGTGGCAAAATGTGCCGGACTGTGATGTCACTCACTGCGGCCAGGGTGCCCGGCTCGGACATGGCAGACAGCAGCTGGCGGAACATGCGCTGGCTGTCGTGCACAGGACTCTCGAAGGCATGCCACTGCATGGTCACTCCCCTCTCACCAGCGTGAAGAAATCGACGCGGGTCGCGGCAGCCTGCCGCCCATGTGCGTCACGTTCGACGGCCAGCGCCGCGTCCAACGGCGCCACCAGCCCCTCATCGATGGCCACCGCCCAGTCACCACGCTGGGCACAGGCATCCACCAGGGCGATCAGCTCGGCGTGGCGGGCATGGCGCCCCTTCACCCAGCCGTGACCCAGCGGTGCATCGGGGACGACTTCATCGGTCAACTGGACGCTTGCCCGGGTCAGGGTCATCTCCCCCAGGTTGAACGCCCGGCCGGTGCCCCCCATGCGTCCACGCACCATGGCCATACCAACTTCGGGGCCCCGCACGCAGCGATACCCGGGGCGAATTCCCAGGCGCTCCCAGTGCTCGGCGAGACGCTCCCAGGGAGTCAGTGCCAGAATGCGCTGGCGACGTTGGGAATCCGTCATGACATCTCCTTCACAGAGTCTGGAAAATCAATGTGGTATGAAAACCTATCGGCGCGAGCACGGCTCACTGATACCTCGACCAGGGCACCGGTCGAATCGATGTTGTCGCTGGTGATCTGCAGCAGCGGCGCATGCTGGGCGCATAGCAGCCAGCGTGAATCGTCCGCACCGGCGGCCAACGCTTCGATACGTGCCTGGCGACGCTTCAGGCGCAACCCATAGTGCTGGTCCATGAACGCTCGAGTGGAGCCCCCCCGATAGCGCTCGCGCCATGCCGGTACTCGCCTGGGATCGAACCAGTGACTGATCCGCACCAGCGGAGCTCCTTCCACATAGCGCAGCGTCTCCACACGCAACAGACAGCCTTGCTGCTGCAGGGCAAAGCGCTGGGCGATGGCACCGGGCGGCAGCTCGAGGTTCTGCGACAGACAGTGCGTTTCGCTGGGCATGCCCAACTCGGCCAGATTGTGGGTGACCTTGCTGCCCGCGCTGAGCCGATAATCGAGCCTCCGGTCCACCACCTGGGTACCGCGCCCCTGATGCCGCGTCACCAGCCCCGCCGTCACTAGTTCATCCAGCGCACGGCGCACCGTATGGCGATTGACTCCGAAGCGCTCGGCCAGCTCGCTTTCGGAGGGCAGCAGGTCCCCGGCGGCGAAGTCATGCCGCACCTGATCGGTCAGCGTGTCCGCCAGCTGGCGATAGACGGGGGGCTCTTTTTGTCTAGACATGTTGAATGACGCCTCCTTGGCAACCAACGGCTCAACAATGGGTGATCACACTTGGCCAGGGGAGATCACTCCCCCTCGATCAGGCGACCACGGATTTTTCCGGATACCCAATCGATCAGGTAAACCGTGACCAGAATCAGAATCAGGATGGTGGCAACCTCTTCCCAGTGATGGCCACGAATGCGCTCGGACAGCTGGTAACCGATGCCGCCGGCACCGACGATACCCAGAATGGTGGCGCTGCGGACGTTGGACTCAAAGATGTAGAGGGTCGACGAGATGAACATCGGCAGCACCTGGGGAAGAATGCCGAAACGAGTACACTGCAGAGTATTTCCACCGCTGGCGGCCACCCCTTCACCAGGCTTTCGGTCACACCCTTCCACCGCTTCCGAGAACAGCTTGGCCAGAGTACCGATATCGGAAATGATGATCGCCAACACCCCGGCCAGCGGCCCAAGACCTACCGCACGCACGAAGACCAGCGCCCAGACCAGCTGATCCACGCCGCGCAGGAAGTCCATGCCACGACGCACCCCGAAACGACCGAGCCGAAAGCGAAAGACATTGCGTGCCGACAGGAAGGCAAAGGGAATGGCCAGCAGGGCCGCAAACAGGGTACCGAGGAAGGCCATGGCCAACGTTTCGAAAATCGCCTGAAGAAACTCCCAGACCACGCTGGGGGCGGTGGCCGGCGGCACCATGAAGCGCACCAGCATGCCCAATTGGCCGATGCCGTTCCAGATGCGCACGGGCGAGAAATCGAATATCACCAGTCCATAGAGCAGAGCGGCCAGGGCCGAGCCCCAGGCCAGGCTCTGCATGGCACGCTGTCGCCAACGTACGGAGAATATCTCGGGGTAGCGCTGCGCAGCTTCCAGCGTCGAGATGCCATGCTGATTCAATCGCATCATGAGAGGTTCTCCTTGCCGATAAACCCGTGACGAATGCGTTCGCAAACCATGTCGGTAAGGGAGACGGTAATCACGATTAGCAAGATCAGTGCGCTGACGTCTTCGTAATAGAGCATGCGAATGGCGGTAATCAGCTCCTGCCCGATGCCGCCAGCACCCACGATTCCCATGACCGTGGCGGTTCTGACGTTGATCTCGAATCGCCACAGTGTGTAGGAAACCAGCGAGGGCAGAACCAGCGGAAATACGGCGAAACGCATGCCTTGCACCCAGTTGCCCCCCGCCGCCTTGAGGCCATCCAGCGGTTTCAGGTCAACATTTTCGATCGCCTCCGAAAACAGCTTGCCCGACGCTCCCATCGAGTGAACGGCAATGGCAAGAATCCCGGCCAGGGGGCCCAGGCCGAAGGCGAACACGAAGATCAGCGCATAGACCAGATCAGGCACGGTACGCGCCACTTCCAAAAGGCGCCGAGACAGCGCCGTCAGCCAGCGACTGGGCCCGACGTTGCGCGCTGCCACAAAGCCCAGGACAAGGGCGCCCAAGGTACCGAGCAGCGTGGCCACATAGGCCATCAGCAGCGTTTCGCCAAGCAGCTTCACCCAGTCGGGAAAGGCGTAGAACCAGTACGCCATATCGTCACGAAACGTCGTGACCCCAAGCTCTGGAAGAATCTTGACGATATATTCATGAACCTTTGGCACCCCCTCGGCGATACGTCCGGGGCTGAAGTGGCTCAGATAGGCCGAGGTCAGGAAGAGTGCAAGAAATACTCCACTTCCCACCATCCAGACGCGATACTGTTCGACCCTCGCCCGCTGCTGTTGGGCGCAGAAGTCCTGCCAGGCACCGGAGCCCGGATGACCATGCTGTGGTGACATCTTCAGTTTCCTCAGCCCGGCCGCCGACAGGCGGCCGGACTACCCGCTAGAGGGAGTGTTTTCAACGCTGACGGCGAGAGTCGCGAAGCTCCTGCACGGCGCCAAGGATCGGCTCATACATCTCATGAGTGGCAGGCACGAAACCCGAGGTGCGGCCTGACGCTGCGGCGTCTGCCAGATCCGGACGCTTCTCGTGGAGGGTCATGAAGAAGTCGGCGATTTCCTGCTTCATCTCCTCCGGCAGCGCACCGTTCACCACATAGGGCGGGTTGGGAATAAGCGGAGACTCCCAGATCACGCGGATATCTTCGCGATCCAGCATGCCGCGATCGATCATCATGCGCAGCTGGCCGGTATTGTCACCGCGGGATGTCCAGGTGAAGGCCGAGTCCAGAGAGCCATTCAGCACGCCGATAACGCTCTGCTCATGGCCGCCCGAGAATACGGTATTGCCGAAGAAGTCATTGGGCTCGATACCGTCCTCCCGCAGGCTGACCAGCGGCACCAGATAACCGGAGGTGGAGTTGGGGTCGGCCCAGGCCAGCGACCTGCCCTGCAGGTCGTCGATGCTCTCGAACTCGCTGTCGGAGCGGACGATCAGCACGGAGTGATAGCCCAGCTCACCATCCAGCTCGGCCGGGACCACCAGGGGCTCGACGCCTCCGTCACTGTCGATCCAGCCCGCCGCATAGGAAGAGCCACCAAGGCGTGCCAGCTGCACGTGTCCGGCCGTCAGCGCCTGAACAACTGCGGAGTAGTCGCTGGCCTGCTGAATCTGCATCTGGACGCCCAACTGCTCTTCGAAATAGTCGGCCAAGGGCTGAAAACGGTCGATAGTTGCCGCCTGACTTTCCGCGGTGGTTGCACCGATAGTCACGACAGGGTAGTTGCCTCGCCAGTCAGCCTGAGCTGCCGTTATGGCAAGAGGAAAAAGCAGAGCGGAAGCCGCAGCGCGCTTGAGTGTAGTATGAATCATGATTTTCTCTCAGTCAGTTTGACAAGTTACAGTTGATTTAATTATGCGTATGCAGGAGCTGAAGGAGGGTTTCGGGACCAGACTTCAGCAGAAGTTACTGTCTCATCCACCGCTTTCTCATTATCATTAACGCCGTATATGCGCTGAACCGTATCGTGATCTAGTTGGGAAGGGGGGCCGTCAAAGACCTTCTCGCCATGCAGCATGCCAATGACGCGATCACAATACTGCCGCGCTGTTTCCAGGGAATGGAGATTACACATTACCGTGATGCCCCTGGACTGATTGATCTCCTTCAGTGCGTCCATCACCATGGCAGCGCTGCGTGGATCCAGAGAGGCAATCGGCTCATCGGCCAGCATGATGCGAGGGGACTGCATCATGGCCCGAGCTATAGCGACCCGCTGCTGCTGACCACCCGACAGGTTTCCCGCACGCTGCAGCGCCTTGTCCGCCAGGTCCAGCTGCTCCAGTGCCTGGATGGCCTGGGCCTTTTCCTCGCGACTGAACAGCTTGAACATGGAGGGCACGGTCCCATGATGAGCAATGCGGCCCATCAATACGTTGGTGATAACATCCAGGCGAGGAATCAGGTTGAATTGCTGAAAAATCATAGCGGTTTGCCCACGCCATTTTCTCAGCGCCTTACCTTTGAGTCGGCTGACCGGCTGCCCGCCAAAATCAATGCGCCCACCGGAGACATCGGTAAGCCGGTTCACCATCCGAAGCAGCGTCGATTTACCTGCACCAGAACGGCCGATGACCCCGACCATCTGGCCCTCCGGAACATCGAAGCTGAGATCACGGATCACTCGGGACTTTCCATAGCTCTTGCTGACATTTCCCACACGTAGCATTGGTCGACTCCCTTGCCACATTTGATGGCGTCATGTGGTAGCTGTATGAAAGCAAGAGTACCCGGCTCGGATGACCGCAACTTGTCTAGATGATTTCATTGCTGTGAATTAAGCCGGCGATGATCGAGCATTTTTCGTCCAACTCACTGCACTGCATTCGACAAATCAACCTCTTACCTCCCTTCCCAACAAAACCGAAACAAAACTGAAGAATTTATGTCATGGTTGAACAGATCCATTCGTCATTCATGGACGCTCGCCACGCATAAGGCGAGCGTTGATTTCCTTAACTACACCTGGCAATTCGGCGATTGTGTCGATCAGAAAGTGCGGCTGAGCAGGGGCAAAATGCCTCTCGATGGACGAGCGCTTCATCTCCAGAACAGCTTCGGGCAGCTCCCTGTAGGCCTCGTAGCTGATCCCCATGGCGTTGCCGGAGCAGGTCAACCCGACGGTCCACATGCCAGCCCGGCGTCCCTCCAAGATGCCCGGCAGGGTATCGTCCACCTTGACACAAGCGGCCACGTCCTCGATGCCAAGGGCGATTACATTGGTCAGTGCCTGGGACGGATGGGGGCGCCCGTTGGGCACCTCGTCGCTGGCCACCACATGGTCGGCTTCAAAGCCCTGCTCCCTCGCGCGCACCACTACCTGCTCCATCACCACGGCGGGATAGCCCGAGCAGGATCCGACCTTCATCTCTTGTTCACACAGAACAGCGATGGCCTCAAGAGCGCCGGGGATCAGAGCCGAGTGCTCGCCGATCTTGGCGATCTGAAGCGGCATGAAGCGTTCGTAGAGCGCCGTAACGTCTTCATCGGAGGGAGCGTGTCCCACAGCTTCCTCGAAGCGAGCGGCGATTAACCGATCGTCGCAGAGCATGCGAATATGGTCCCTCTTGCCAACACCCATGGGGCCGCGGGCCTCTTCCAGGCTGAGCGCGACGCCGAGCTCGGCGAAAGCCTCGACAAAGATCTGAGTGGGGGCGAAGGAGCCGAAGTCCACTACAGTGCCAGCCCAATCCAGGATGACGGCTTCGAGTCGCTCCGGGGTACGGTATTTCATGACGCTCTCTCCTATCGCAATATCAAACGGCGGGACGGCAATCGTTCACACGCATGGCGGACAAGGCTTCATCTACCGCGTTTAGCAATCGCTCCATCACGGCAATGTCCAGGTGCCCGATACTCTCAATGCGGGAACTCTTCACTTCGGTAAGCTTGCCGGGATAATTGATGAAGCTGCGGGTCTTGGGTTCTTCGTAAAAGTGGGAAAAGCAGATGCGGAGTGGGCTGGGCTCAGAGAGGAAGTAATGATCAGCAACAGCCAGCGATCCTCCAGCAAGGAAAAAGTCCCCGGCGACACATGCCGGTCACCAGACACTTCCGGTTTCGAATGTGCCATGCAGGCAACGCGGCAAGCCGGTCAATCTGGTATACATGAGAAGCTTCACCCACACGCATGACAGTCAGGTGACGGTCATTTGACGTCCTGTTGAACATCCAGAGGAAGACAGATTGAGGTACGGTCAGATATCCACCGCTATGCACATCGCATCGTGCAACCAGTGCGCTTAATCCGCTATCCCCGTGATGCACCAATGACAAGCAAGCTGTTCCACTCGGTGGTACTTCGACATATTGCAATGAAGCGTCTTGTCACGACTTCATCATTACACTGTCGTCTTGACGTCATCCCCGCACTGCACCCTTGACCCTACAGCAGCTGTATGCTCAGCCTACGTCGAGGGCCCCATGCGAATCTGTCTTGTCAGCGAAACTTGGTCACCCGAGATCAACGGGGTTGCTCATACCCTCAACCAGCTCAGCCGCGAATTGCAGAAGCGAGGCCTGGCGCTGCAGCTGATCCGCCCGCATCCGCCCCAGGCTGACGCTCCGCTGCGCACGCCAGGCATGCAGAGTGAGCTGCGCGTTAGAGGCCTCGCCATACCCGGCTACCATGCCGTACGTATCGGCCTGCCCGCTGCCAGGCGCATCCAGAGGCTGTGGCGAAAGCAGCGCCCCGACGTGGTCTATCTGGCGACCCAGGGGCCGTTGGGTTGGTCGGCACGGCGTGTGGCCAGGCGCATGGGTATTCCGCTGGTGGCGGGCTGGCACACCAATTTCGACCATTACTGCGGCGATTACGGCATGTCCTGGCTCGCGCCTGCCCTGCTGCGCACCTTGCGCCACTTCCACAACGGCTGCCAGGCCACCCTGATTCCCACGCGACAACAGGCAGAGGGGCTCATGCGGCAGGGCTTTCAACGCCTCGAGGTCATGGGCCGAGGTATCGACCATCAGCACCTCGATCCCACCTTGCGTTCAAGCGAGCTGCGTCGAAGCTGGGGCGCCAATGAGCACACGCCGGTGGTATTGCACGTGGGTCGCCTGGCGGCAGAAAAAAACCTCTCCCTGCTGCGCGAGACCCTGGATGCCATGCGCAGCACCCGCCCCGATATCGTACAGGTCATCGTGGGTGACGGTCCGGCACGCCGCTCGCTGGAAAAAGCCCTGCCCGAGGTGCACTTCACCGGATTCATCTCGCCGGAGGCATTGGCCCGCCACTATGCCAGCGCCGACCTGTTCGTTTTTCCTTCGCTTTCCGAGACCTGGGGCAACGTGGTACCGGAGGCCATGGCTAGCGGCCTGGCCGTGGTGGCTTATCGCCACGCCGCTGCCGCAGAGCTGATCGAAAGCGGCATCAACGGCGTGACGGTAACCGCCGGTGATGCCGAGGCATTTCGCGATGCCGCCGTGACCCTGAGCCAGCAACCCGCCCGCTACGCACGAATGGGAAGAGCCGCGCGCCTGCGCACGCACTCCTGCCGCTGGCCCGCCATTGCCGACAAGTTCCTGTCCGTCCTTGAACAGGCCCGGGAGGTAGACCATGAGACCACGCGCCCCTGCGGTGTTTGACCGCCTCGACCTGATGGAATGGCGGCTATGCCAACGCTTCGTCAGCCTCAGCCTCTACGCCCCCTGGCTTGCGACCCTGCGTCTGGCCAGCCGCCTGGGTGACTGGCCGCTGTGGGTGGCACTGATCGCCGCCCAGCCGCTGCTGCAGCCCCAGGCAGGCCCTGCCTTCTTCCTCCAGTATGCCGTGACGGGGCTCGTCGCGGTCCTGATCTATCGCCTGATCAAGACCCGCCTGTGCCGGGAGCGGCCCTTCATTACCTTCGTCAACCTGATCCAGTGCGGTGAACCCGCTCGCGACCGCTACAGCTTTCCCAGCGGACACACCATGCATGCGGTGATGTTCTGTGTCATGACGGCGGCCCATGCCCCGTGGCTATTGCCGCTGCTGGTACCGCTGGCGGCGCTGATCGCCCTTTCGCGGGTGGGCCTGGGGCTGCACTACATCAGCGATGTCGCCGCCGGTGCGCTGATCGGCATCGCCTTCGCCCTGCTCAGCCTCAGGCTGGTTGGCTGACCTCGAAACGACGCACCACAGGCGCTGTAAAGGCCGCGTCATCAGCTCTTAACCACTCTGTCATTGCATCGACCGCGGGCTGTCATGCTCACAGGCGAAAGTGGGTGCCGTTCCGATTATCCCCGTCATTCATTGCGCCCTGGAGCCAACATGACCCTCTCGACCCTGAACCGCACCCTGCTGGCCAGCACCGTTGCCGGCCTGTTCGCTGCCACCGCCATGCAGGCCAGCGCCGACCTGTCGTCACGCTACAGCGATACCGATGGCGACATGGTCGCCGACATCCCCAGCGACGAATCCCGGTGGGTCGACCCCAGCACCCTGGTGTTCGCCTACACCCCGGTGGAGGACCCGGCGGTCTACGCCGACGTGTGGGCTGACTTCCTCGACCACCTCAGCGAAGTGACCGGCAAGCGGGTGCAGTTCTTCCCGGTGCAGTCCAACGCCGCCCAACAGGAGGCGCTGCGCGGCGGTCGCCTGCACGTGGCCGGCTTCAACACCGGCGGCGTGCCGGTAGCGGTGAACTGCGGTGGCTTCCGCCCCTTCGCCATCATGGCCTCCGAGGACGGCAGCTACGGCTACGAGATGGAGATCATCACCCACCCGAACAGCGGCATCGAGAGCATGGAGGACCTGGCCGGCCGCCAGTTGGCCTTCACCTCGCCCACCTCCAACTCCGGCTTCCGCGCCCCCTCGGCGCTGCTGCGCAGCGAGTACGGCCTGGAGGCCGACGAGGACTTCGAGACCGCTTTCTCAGGTTCGCATGACAACTCCATCCTGGGTGTGGTCAACCGCGACTACGACGCTGCCGCCATCGCCAACTCGGTGGCCACCCGCATGCTGGCGCGCGGCGTGATCAACGAGGGCGACTACGAGATCATCTATACCTCCGAGACCTTCCCCACCACTGCCTACGGCACCGCTCACAACCTGCACCCGGAGCTGCAGGAGAAGATTCAGGAAGCCTTCTTCAGCTACGACTGGGCGGGCACCCCGCTCGAGACCGAGTTCGCCAACTCCGGCGAAGCCCAGTTCATTCCCATTACCTATGAGGAGCACTGGTCGGTGATTCGAACCATCGCCGAGGCCAATGGCGTGACCTACGACTGCGACTGATAGCCTGGACTGACTACGCTCGGTCGGGAGGTTCTGCCTCCCGACCGAGTGCATGAGAGGAGAACCTTCATGCTGACGCTCACCGGGGTCAACAAGCGCTACCCCACCGGGGATCGCGCCCTGACCGACATCGACCTGAACCTCCCGCGCGGCCAGGTCATGGCTCTCATCGGCCCCTCCGGGGCCGGCAAGAGCACCCTGATTCGCTGCGTCAACCGCCTGGTGGAGCCTACCAGCGGCAGCATCCGCCTGGAGGAGACCGAGCTAACCCGACTCTCCGGCAATGCCCTGCGTCGGGCGCGCCGCGCCATGGCGATGATCTTTCAGGAGTACGCGCTGGTGGATCGTCTTACGGTGATGGAGAACGTGCTCTCCGGCCGGCTCGGCTACGTGGGCTTCTGGCGCAGCTTCACGCGCCGCTACCCTCAGGAGGACATTGCCGAGGCATTCCGCCTGCTCGACCGGGTGGGCCTGCCGCACGCCCTGGACAAGCGCGCCGACGCCCTCTCCGGCGGCCAGCGCCAGCGAGTCGGCATTGCCCGGGCACTGATCCAGCGACCGCGTCTGCTGCTGGTCGACGAGCCCACCGCGAGCCTCGACCCCAAGACCTCACGGCAGATCATGCGCCTGATCCGCGAACTGTGCGCCGAGCGCGAACTGGCCGCCATCATCAACATCCACGACGTGGCCCTGGCCCAGCAGTTCGCCGATCGTATCGTCGGCCTGCGCGCCGGTGAGATCGTCTTCGACGGCAAGCCCCATGAGCTGGATGCTGACACCCTCACGACCATCTATGGCGAGGAGGAGTGGGATACCCGAGTTAACGAGGAGGATGCGGAGAGCGAGCCCGCCAGTGCGGAGCCGGTACCCCGCATGGCGCTGGCCACCGGAGGCGCCTCATGACCCGCCAGGCTGAGGCCCGTGAGGGCCAATGGCGACGGCTGCCGATGATCGAGAACCCCAGGCTGCGCTGGGGATTGGTCGTGGGCCTTGCGGTCTACCTGGTGCTGGCCCTGGCCTCGGTGGAGGTCAACTGGGCAAGGGTCGCCGAAGGCGCCAGCCGCGGCCTGAACTTCATTGCCGCCTTCGCCCAGCCCGACTTCGTCTCACGCCGCGGCGACATCATAGACGGCATCCTCGAGAGCCTGACCATGACCGTCACCTCGACGGTGATCGGCGTGGCCCTGTCGATTCCGGTGGGACTGGGCGCGGCACGCAACATCGCCCCCTGGCCCATCTATTATCTTTGTCGCGGCATCATCACCGTGTCACGCACCTTTCAAGAGATCATCATTGCCATCCTCTTCGTGGTGATGTTCGGCTTCGGCCCCCTGGCCGGCATGATCACCCTGGCCTTCGCCACAATTGGCTTCATGGCCAAGCTGCTGGCCGAAGACATCGAGGACCTGGATTGGCGCCAGGTTGAGGCGGTTCGTGCTACCGGGGCGAGCTGGTGGCAGACCATGAACCATGCCGTTCAGCCCCAGGTGATGCCTCGTTTGATTGGGCTCTCGATGTACCGCCTGGACATCAACTTCCGCGAGTCGGCGGTGATCGGCATCGTCGGTGCGGGCGGCATCGGCGCGACGCTGAATACCTCGATCAGCCGCTACGAATACGACACCTCGGCGGCGATCCTGCTGATCATTATCGCCATCGTGCTCTTGTGCGAGTACAGCTCGAGCCATATCCGCCGCTGGACCCAATAGGACATCCCCCATGCCCGTTTCGACGTCACCGCAGGGCACGCCGATCTGGCGCCTGCGCACCACCCGCTCCCAGTGGCTGGGCTATCTCGGCTGGCTGGCCGGTGCCTGCCTTTTCCTGCTGTGCTGGAAGGTTATCTCCGACAACACCATGTGGGTGTTCGTCGAGGATGCCGGCCGCCAGGGCGGCGACCTGATCAGCCGCATGCTGCCGCCTCAGTGGGCCTATGCCCATCGCCTGTGGAAGCCCATGTGGGACACCCTCAACATCGCCACCCTGGGCACCCTGCTGGGCATCGCCATGGCCTTTCCGGTGGCCTTCCTGGCCGCCCGCAACACCACGCCCCACCCGCTGGTGCGCAGCGCCGCCCTGGTAATCATCGTCGCGTCGCGCTCCATCAATTCGTTGATCTGGGCCATGCTGCTGGTCACCATCCTGGGCCCCGGGGTACTGGCCGGCATCATCGCCATCGCCCTGCGTTCCATCGGCTTCATCGGCAAGCTGCTCTATGAGGCCATCGAGGAGATCCACCCCACCCCGGTGGAAGCGATCAGCGCCACCGGCGCCGGGCGGATGCAGGTGATGAGCTACGGCGTGCTGCCCCAGGTGATGCCCGCTTTCGCCGGCATCAGCGTCTACCGCTGGGACATCAATATCCGTGAGTCCACGGTGCTGGGACTGGTGGGGGCCGGCGGCATCGGGCTGCAGCTCAATGCCGCCATCAACAGCCTGGCCTGGAACCAGGTCAGCGTGATCTTCGTGATGATCTTCGTCACCGTGCTGGCCTCGGAGTGGATCTCCGCCCGGGTGCGCCACGCTATCATTTGACGCTCACCTCGACAGGAGACCGACCATGCGCTTTACCGATGCCGAGGTGACCACCCTCGATCTGATCCGCCACGGTGAGCCGGTAGGCGGCCGCATGCTGCGCGGCACAACCAACCACCCTCTCAGTGAGCAGGGCTGGCAACAGATGCGAGCCGCCATCGCCGACCTGCTGATCGATGGCGACCCGCCCTGGGACGCCATCGTCACCTCACCGCTCGACCGCTGTCGTGAATTCGCTCTGTGGCTGGGCGAGGAACACGACCTGCCGGTAACGGTGGAGCCGGGGCTAGCCGAGATGGGCCTGGGCGACTGGGAAGGCAAGACCCACGCCGAGGCTCGCGCCATGGAAGGCGATGTGGACCGCCAGGCTGAACTGTGGGCCGATCCCAGCCGGACCTCGCCGCCCGGCGGTGAAAGCGTCGAAGGCTTCGATGCACGCGTCGGCGCGGTGTGGCAAGCGCTGCTGGCAGAGCCGCCCGGGCGGCATGTGCTGGTGGTATGCCATCTGTTCGTGACCAACGCCGTGCTGCGTCAGGTACTCGAGCAGCCCCTCTCGCGCATCCTGGCCTTCGACCTGCCCTACGCCGCCACCTGCCGCATCCACCATGAACGCCACGCCCTCGGCGAGACCAGCCTGGTGGAGTGGGTCGGGCGCTGAGCTGTCTCAGGCACTTCGGATAGAGGCATCGCTACGCACGCAGTTCAGGAGGCAGAAGACGGCCAGCGCGCCGGTCGCCGTGGGCAGCAGGAAGCCCACGGCATAGCTGCCGGTGAGCCATACGATCAGGCTGAACAGCGCCGGGCCTACCAGCACCCCCATGTAGGTGAGCACCAGCACGGCGGCGGTGGCCTCGCCCACCTCGCCGGGCTCGCAGCGCCGCGCCACCTCGCCCAGGTAGACCCCGTTCCAGGCCACCGCCGTGCCGCCGGCCATCACCATCAGCGTAATCGTCATCCAGGTCGGCACCGCGGGACCGAGCACCGCCAGCAGGAAGAAGATCACACTGATGATGCCGGCCAGACCAAACAGCACCGGAAGGCTGCCGCCCAGGCGGTCGGCCAGCGCCCCCCAGACCAGGCGGCCCGTGACCCCGGCCACATGCACCAGGGAGACCACGGCGCCGGCCAGCACCAGGCTCAGCAGCAGCTCCTCCACCATGTAGGCCACCGCGAAGCTGAGCAGCGAGAGCTGTGCGGCGGAGAGGCAGAAGCCGGTAGCCCCCAACCAGCGCATGGACGAATAGCGGCGCAGCACGCCCAGGCTGCCGGCCCGCTGCATGCGCACGCTGGCATCCCGGCTGGCATCCCAGCGTGAGCGGCGCAGCTGAAGCAGCAGCAGGGTGGCAAGGCACGCCGCCCCCACCGCCAGGAAGGCCGCCTGCCAGTTCCAGATGGCCGCCAGCGGCGGCGCCATCAGCCCGGCCAGCACGCCACCCAGGGGCACGCCGGTCTGCTTGATGGAGTAGACGAGGTTGCGCCGTTCCGGTGGGGTAAAGCGGGAGAGCAGCTCAGCCGCCGCGGGGCTGGTGAGGCCGTAGGCCAGGCCCAGCAGCAGGGTGGTGGCCAGCAGCGCCAGGGGCGTGCCGATCAGCGCCAGCGCACAGCCCCCCATCACCAGCGCCATGGCCATCTGGCTGGCCCGGCAGCCCCCCAGACGCCTGGCCAGCACCGCCGACTGCAGCGAGGCAAGCATCGCCACCCCGTAGAGCAGGCTGACCTGCAGCCCCACCCAGCCGGTGGGTATGCCGAAGGCCGCTGCCACCTGGGGCGCCAGGGTCGGCACCAGTAGCATGCCCCCGCTGCACAGGACCTGCACCCAGGTCGTTGCCGCCAGCACCCACCAGCCCTCCACTCGGGAAGAAGCCGGCATCTCGGTGGGTGGCGGGGTGGGCATGGAGCGACTCCGGTCTCGTCAAGGAAACCGTTAGCCTACACACAAAATTCAATCTTTTGCCAACGTCAATGACGAAGGCGGCTTTCGCCGTTGCCTGGCCAGCCTACCAGGGCAGTGGCTCGCCGTTGCTGTGCCAGAAGCCACCGGTGGTCTCGAGGGTTAGCGCGGCGATGCGCTCGGCGATGCCGGCGGCGGCCTCTTCCGGCGAGATCAGCCCACCGAAGTTGACCATGCGGGTCTGAACGAAGCCGGGATGCAACTGGGCCACGGCAATGCCACGCGGCTTGAGATCCATGGCCAGCGACTTGCCGAAGGCGTTGAGCGCCGCCTTGGAGGCGCGGTAGCCGTAGCGGCCGCCGGAATCGTTGTCGGCGATCGAGCCCATGCGACTGGTGATATTGGCAATCTTGCTGCCAGCACCAAGGTTGTCCAGCAGTGCCTCGCTCACCCGCAGTGGGGCATAGGCGTTGATTTCCATTTGCTCGCGGATCGAATCGAAGTCGAGCGCTCCCAGGGACTCGTCGCACAGCAGCCCGGCGTTGTTGATCAACAAATCCAGCCGCTGTCCGCGAACGGCCTCGACCAGGCGGGCGATACCTTCGGCCCGGGTCACGTCGATACCTTCGATGACCCGATCGGCCACTTCGTCGAGCTCAGACGAGGTGTTTCGGCAAATACCGCACACCCACCAGCCCTCCTGTTTGTAATGGCGAGCCAGTGCTAGCCCGATGCCTCGGTTGGCACCGGTAATCAGAACCGTGGAAGACATGCCGACTCCTTGTTTCATTCAGCTGATAACGCCAACAGTGTGGATGTCGCCCGGCGTAGTGCAAGTGCCGATTCAGCACATATCCCTCAACGCATACCCGGCATATAATGGTTACGCAATGTAACCCCCTCCGAGTCCTCTTACCCGATGCCTGCCATCGAACAAGGATGCTTTCATGGCCATTCGCGCCTCTACTGTGACTCTCGCCGCCCTGGGCGGCACCGCCATCGGCATGCTCGTCGGCTGGCAAATGTCTGGCTCCAGCCTGGCTACCGCCCCGGCCATCGAAACGGCCGAGGCCGCCACCGAGAGCCACGCTCCGCCTATTCTGAAGCTAGGCGAAAGGCTGCGCGGCGAGATCACTTCGACCAGTGAACTCAATGGCAAGGATGGAAGCCGATTCGAGCGCTTCACCCTGCCGCTGGAAGGGGAAACACTGGTCGAGATCGAGCTTGCCGGCCCCCTCCAGGGAGTCCTCTCGCTGTATGACCCGGAAGAGCAGATCCTCGTCGCCAGTGACGGACCCAACGTTTACGACACTTCAGCTGCCGTCGCCCTGCGGCGTCGAATCGATGAGAGCGGCGATTATCTGCTGGTAATCAGCGGCCTCGACCTTCACAGCTATGGGCCGTTCTCGCTGACCACGCGAGAGATGGAGCTCACCTCCAGCGACACCCTCGCCATGCCTTCCCGCGCCGATGGCTGGCTTCAGGGAGACGGCGACACATACACGCTGACCATCGAGGAGAGTGGCCTCTACCAGATAGAGATGCGTTCCAGCGACGTGGATGCCTACCTGGTGCTGGAAGGTCCCAATGACTATCACCGCGAGGACGACGACAGCGCCGGCAACCTGGATGCACGCATCGCCGATTTCCTCGAGCCCGGCGAGTATCGACTGACTGCGCGCACCGCCTTCGGGCAGGGCAGCGGGCTGTATACCCTGGAGCTCGGCCCCCACGAACTGGCCAGCGGCGAGACGCTGCGCAACAGCGGCGAGCTCACGGCCGGCGAGCCCCTCTTCGGCTGGTTCACCGGAAATGGCCTCGAATATCGTCTGACTCTCGCGGCTCCGGCGCTGGTCACCCTGGACATGCTCTCAGACGACTTCGATGCCTACCTGGAACTCCATGGCGAGGGTGTTGCCACCAGCGACGACGACGGTGGCGAAGGGCTCAACGCACGCCTCGTTCGCCCGCTGGAAGCCGGGCAGTATGTCGTGACGGCTCGCAGCCACGGCGGCCACGGCAGCGGCCTGTTCGAGCTGCGCACCAGTGCCATCGAGCTGGAGGATATGCCTAGCGAAGGACAGCTCGAGATTGGCGGAGCCCTGCAAGCCTGGCTGGAACCAGGTGCCCGAGACTATTACGAGGTATCGGTCGAGGAGCCTGGCCGTTTTCGCCTGGACCTGCTCTCGGACGACTTCGACGCCTTTCTCGAGCTCGAAGGGAACGGGCTGTTCCTCAGTGACGATGACGGTGGCGAAGGGCTCAATTCGCGTATCGACACTCACCTGGATGCGGGGACCTACCGCGTGACCGCGCGGTCGTTCGGCAACAGCGAGAGCGGCCGCTATACGCTGCAGCTTACCCGCGACTGAGCTGGGCGCTACCAAGGCGCCGACCGTTTTGCCTGAAGGCAGTCGCCGCCGCTGAGCGGCCACGAGGTTGACCGCTCATGGACTCTTCATATCAGTGAAATCGAATTGACATGCTGTTCCCTTAGCGTTGTCGACGACATCACCAAGGAGAGTCTCATGTCGTCTCGTTCAACCGCACTCATGTCAGGCGCCCTCGCCGCGTCACTGTCCATCTCCGTCCATGCCGCCACCGAGGTTCAGTGGTGGCACGCCATGGGCGGCGAGCTGGGCGAGATGCTCGAGTCCGTTACCGAAGCGTTCAATGCCTCCCAGGACGACTACCGGGTACGTCCCAGCTATCGTGGCAACTACACCGAGACCATGACGGGGGCCATTGCCGCCTTCCGCGCCGGCCAGCAGCCCCATATCCTGCAGGTGTTCGAGGTGGGTACCGGCACCATGATGGCCGCCGAGGGTGCCGTCTACCCCATTCATCAGCTGATGGAGGATCACGGTCGCGCCTTCGATCGCGAAGCCTTCCTGCCGGCAGTGGTGGGCTATTACACCGACACCCGCGGCAACATGCTCTCCTTCCCCTTCAACTCCTCCACACCGATTCTCTACTACAACCGCGACGCCTTCGCGGCGGCTGGACTCAAGGGCGCACCGCAAACCTGGGAAGACGTCGCAGCCTACTCGCGCCAGCTCCACGAGCAGGGTGCCGCTCGCTGCGGCTTCACCACCTCCTGGCCGAGCTGGATCATGCTGGAGAATTTCTCCGCCATGCACGACTCGCCGCTGGGTACCCTGGAGAACGGCTTCGGCGGCCTCCAAACCGAGCTTGCCTTCGATAACGGGCTGGTGGCCAGCCACTGGGACAATCTGAAGGCATGGCAGGACGAGGGCGTGTTCCGCTGGGGAGGTCCGGGGCCGGGCAATGACGCCGCTCCAATGTTCTATTCCGGCGAGTGCGCCATGTTCTTCGGCTCTTCCGCAGCACGCGCCGGCGTGCTGGCCAATACCGACTTCAGTGTGGGCTACGGCATGCTGCCCTACTACGCCGACGTCGAGGGCGCACCGCAGAACTCGATCATCGGCGGTGCCACCCTGTGGACCCTGCGCGGCCATAGCGACGAAGAGTACGCTGCCGTGGCGGCCTTCTTCGACTATCTCTCACAGCCGGAAGTCCAGGCCGACTGGCATCAGCGCACCGGCTACCTGCCGATCACACATGCCGCCTGGGAATTGAGTGAGGCCCAAGGCTTCTATGCCGACAACCCGGGCACCGAGATCTCCATCGAGCAGATGACGCTCAACACGCCTACCGAAAATTCCAAGGGGCTGCGCTTCGGCAACTTCGTGCAGATCCGCGACCTGATATCCGAAGAGATGGAAGCCGTGATGGCAGGTCGCAAGAGCGGTGAGCAGGCCGCTGCCGATGCCGTCCGGCGCGGCAATGCCCTGCTGCGTGATTTCGAGCAGGCCAACCAGTAGCAGCCAGTCATGGCGCCGCCTTTCATTGTGGAAGGCGGCGTCTCACCGTTCCGCCGAGTAGAAGCATGCAAACCAAACGCATGACGTTTCCCGGTCGCTGGCTGCCCTATGCGCTGCTGGCGCCCCAGATCATCATCACCCTGATCTTCTTCATCTGGCCGGCGAGCCAGGCACTCTATCAGTCGCTGCTGCGTGAAGACGCCTTCGGCTTGAGCACCACTTTCGTCGGGCTGGCCAACTTTTCGCGGCTGTTTGCCGATGCTTATTACCTCAACTCCTTGTCGGTGACCGCCGTGTTCGCCATCGGCACCACCCTGCTGTCGATGAGCGCGGCCCTGCTGCTGGCTGTCACCGTCAACCGAATGCTGCGCTCACGCGATGGCTACACCACCCTGCTGGTGTGGCCCTATGCCATCGCCCCGGCGATTGCCGGCGTGCTTTGGTGGTTCATCTTCAATCCCTCCATCGGCATCGTGCCCTACGTTCTCGACATGCTGGGCTACCGCTGGAACCACCGCACGTCCGGGGCGGACGCCATGATCCTGGTGATCATTGCAGCGGCCTGGAAGCAGATCGCCTACAACTTCCTGTTCTTCCTGGCTGGGCTGCAGTCGATCCCGCAGTCGCTGATCGAAGCCGCCGCCATCGACGGAGCCGGACCGGCCAAGCGTTTCTGGACCATCGTCTTCCCGCTGCTCACGCCGACCACGTTCTTCCTGCTGGTGGTCAACGTGGTCTACGCCATGTTCGATACCTTCGGCGTCATTCACGCCACCACTCAGGGCGGGCCCGCCCAGGCAACCAACATCCTGGTCTACAAGGTCTACGCCGACGGCTTCGTCGGCATGAACATCGGCAGCTCCGCGGCCCAGTCGGTAATCCTGATGGCCATCGTCATCGCTCTGACGGTGATCCAGTTCC
Organism: Billgrantia kenyensis; assembly: GCF_013697085.1. Lineage (GTDB taxonomy): Bacteria > Pseudomonadota > Gammaproteobacteria > Pseudomonadales > Halomonadaceae > Halomonas > Halomonas kenyensis. The sequence continues at coordinate 14,935 of NZ_JACEFT010000011.1, read as the reverse complement.
GCTTCATCGAGCGCCGCGTCAACTACTGAGAGGCACGCAACGTCATGGTCGAAAACCGGCCCTTGGGCAACCTGGTTGCCCATCTGATTCTCATCCTCGGCGTGGCCCTGGTGCTGTTTCCGGTCTATGTGGCCATCGTCGCCTCCACCCAGGGGCCAGGCGAGTTCCTGCGCGGCACGCTGCCGCTGGTACCGGGAAGCCACGCTCTGGAGAATTACCGCGCCATGTGGGAGGCCGGGCTCTCCCGCGCAGGTGCTCCGCCGGCAGGCCAGATGCTGTGGAACAGCCTGGTGATGGCGCTGGCCATCACCTTCGGCAAGCTGTCCATCTCGCTGCTGTCGGCTTTTGCCATCGTCTATTTTCGCTTTCCGTTCCGGCTGTTCTTCTTCTGGATCATCTTCATTACGCTGATGCTGCCGGTGGAGGTACGCATCATCCCGACCTTCCGCGTGGTGGCGGATCTCGGGATGCTCAACAGCTTCGCCGGCCTCTCCATCCCGTTGATCGCCTCGGCGACCGCCACTTTCCTGTTCCGTCAGTTCTTCATGACGATACCGGAGGAGTTGCTCGAAGCGGCCCGGGTCGACGGCGCCGGGCCGCTGAAGTTCTTCAAGGACATCCTGCTTCCGCTGTCGATCACCAACATCGCTGCGCTGTTCGTGATCATGTTCATCTACGGCTGGAACCAGTACCTGTGGCCGCTGCTGATCACCACCGACCCCGATTACTACACCATTGTCATGGGTCTGCAGCGCATGACCACCGCCGCCGACGGCGACCCGCAATGGCACTTGGTGATGGCCGCTGTCGTCATGGCCGCGCTGCCCCCGGTGCTGGTGATCCTGTTCATGCAGAGATTGTTCGTGAAGGGCCTGACCGAGACGGAGAAGTAAGATGGCACGCATCAAATTGGAAGGCCTGAAGAAGACCTATGCTGGTGGCGTCCAGGCGGTAAAGGGCATCGACCTGGAAGTCGCCGATGGAGAATTCGTAGTCCTTGTAGGCCCCTCGGGCTGCGGCAAGTCGACCCTGCTGCGCATGGTGGCGGGGCTGGAGACGATCAGTGAGGGACGCCTGGAGATTGGCGATCGTGTGGTCAACGACCTGGAACCCGCCGAGCGTGACATCGCCATGGTGTTCCAGAACTACGCGCTCTACCCCCATATGACGGTCTTCGACAACCTGGCCTATGGCCTCAAGAACCGCGGTTTCAAGCGCGACGAGATCGAGCGGCGAGTGCAGGAAGCGGCACGCATGCTGGAAATCGAGGAGTTTCTCCCGCGCAAGCCACGCAAGCTCTCCGGCGGCCAGCGCCAGCGGGTGGCCATGGGCCGGGCGCTGGTGCGCGAGCCCGCCGCTTTCCTGTTCGACGAGCCGCTCTCCAACCTCGATGCCAAGCTGCGCGTGCAGATGCGGGTCGAGATCAAGCAGCTCCAGCGTCGCCTCAAGACCACCAGCCTTTATGTCACTCACGACCAGCTCGAAGCCATGACACTGGGCGACCGCCTGGTGGTGCTCAATGGTGGGCGCATCGAGCAGGTCGGCACCCCCATGGAGATCTATGCACGCCCCGCGTCGATCTTCGTGGCGACCTTCATCGGCTCGCCGGCGATGAACTTGATTCCACTGGACTATCTGCGTGAGCGGGGCAATGGCCTACTCGACGACCTGCCCGAAGGTACCGACATCGTCGGTATTCGCCCCGACGACCTGCACATGCAGGCGCCGAGCGGCCCTCACCTGGTGGTGGAGTCCAAGCTGGAGCTGTTCGAGGCTGCCGGGGCCGAGAGCCACCTCTATGTACGCCTGGCCGGCAGCGAGCAGCCCACGGTGATCCGCACCGCCGGCCAGCCGCCGGTGTCAGAAGGCGAAACCTTGCGCTTCCACGTGCGCCGCGAGGCGCTGCATCCCTTCAACCACGAGAGCAACAAACGTATGGGGGGTTGAGATGGCCGATAACAGACTTGCTCACTTGGGCGATTACGAACAGCTATTCACACTCTATCGGGAACTCAACCCCGAAGACCCCATTCCGGATGAGAGGACTCGATGCGCCTTTGAACGCATCCTGGAAAGTCCCGGCCTGGTCATCTTCGTCGCCGAGTCGAACAGGACACTGCTGGCGACCTGCTATCTCAACATCGTGCCCAATCTCACCCGAGGGGCACAGCCCTACGCCTTGATCGAGAATGTGGTGACTCGAGCCACACATCGAGGTCAGGGCCTCGGCAAGCGGCTCATCCGTCATGTCCAAGAATATGCCTGGTCACGGGGTTGTTACAAAATCATGCTACTAACGGGTTCTGAAGAGCCAGCGACTCATGCCTTCTACCGAGCCTGTGGTTTCTCCGGCGATAGCAAGCATGGTTATATCATCCACGCTCCGCATAGCCGTTAGAAAATCGCGAGCCTCGTACCGCACAACTTATCAAAGTGCGTCGTTGTGCAGCGACATTCTCTGCCCCCATCTCGACACTTGGATTGAACCGAGCCCACGATAGCATTGATACCCGGGCAACAATCACTCCTCACCAAGTTGACTTGATTAGCCGCAAGGGGTGGACATCAAAGGAAAATTAATAATTCTCGGGAAACAGCTCCCGTTCCACCAGCTCAATCAGGATGTGAATGACCTTGATATGCAGCTCCTGCACCCGGTCGGCATACTGACCTGCCGGCGTGCAAAGCTCGATATCCGCCAGGTCGCCAAGTACGGACCCCTTACGCCCCGTTAGCGCGATGACATGGATGCCATGACGCTTGGCATGCTCCGCCGCGGCGAGCACATTGGCACTAGTACCACTGGTGCTGATAGCCAACAGACAATCGTCCTCACGACCATGGGCCTCCAAGTAGCGAGCGAACACTCGATCATAGCCATAATCGTTACCAACACAGCTCAAGTGACTCGGGTCACTGATGGCAGCCGCGGGCAAACCCTTGCGATGCAACCGGTAACGGCCCGACAGCTCTTCGGCGAAGTGCATGGCATCGCACATGGAACCACCGTTGCCACAACTGAATACACGCCCACCACGACGAAACGTATCGCTAAGCTGCTGCCCGGCCGCTGCAATAGTGCGTAGGGTCTTTTTATCCTTCAGCAAGGCATCAAGTGCCGCTCGCGCCTCGCTCAGACTGTGGTAGATGTGCTGTTCCATTTCACTCATGTCGCTTTTCTGCCTTGTGGATGCATGAAAATAGATAGAGAGTGCCAGTTTGGCTCGTCAAAGTGACAAGGCGATAACGTGCCGTTTTCAAGGGTAGGTCGATCCGTTGAGCGAAAGCAGCCGCTCTCGCCCGGGCAGGAAGTACGCCCCGCCTTGTCACCATGGCGTCACTCCACTTACGCAGAATGATGGCGTAACCTCCATGGCGAGCCGAACCATGAACATATTGATGCTTTCCGACGTCTACTTCCCCCGCATCAACGGTGTCTCCACCTCGATCGCCAGCTTCCGAGATGCGCTGCAAAGGCTCGACCATTCCGTCACCCTGATCTGCCCCGGCTATCCCGTGGGGCAAGTGGATGAACCGGACGTACTGAGGGTCTCCTCGCGCGGCGTGCCTGGCTCCCCCGAAGATCGCATGATGCACTATCGCGAGGTGATGAGGCTGGCGCCGCGGCTCGCCGAGGAGCACTTCGACCTGGTGCACATTCACACCCCCTTCGTCGCCCACTACACCGGCGTGGCGCTGGCAGGGCGGCTAGGCATACCGGCCCTGGCCACCTACCACACGCTGTTCGAGGAGTATCTCCCCCTCTATGTTCGCGGCGTACCCAGCCGTTGGCTGCGTTTCCTCGCCCGGCGCTTCTCGGTGTGGCAGTGCCGCCGGCTGGCAGCGCTGGTGGCTCCATCGAATGCCATGCACGACACACTCCTGCGCTATGGCGTCAAAACACCCATGGCAATCATCCCCACCGGGTTGGCGCTGGAGCGCTTCCGTCTCCCCGTCGAGGACGCTGACTTCCGCGACCGCTACCACCTGCCGAAAAAAGCCCGTCTGCTGTTGTTCGTCGGACGCCTCGCCTTCGAGAAGAACATTGCCTTTCTGATCGACCTGCTGCCCCGTGTGCTGGCCGAACATCCCAATACGCGCCTGATCATTACCGGCGAAGGACCGGCCCGAGCGGCCTTGGCACGCCGGGCACGGCAGATCGGCATGGAGTACGCCGTGTACTTTCTTGGCTACCTGGGCCGCAACGGCCCTCTGCAGGCCGCCTACCGTGCGGCCGATGCCTTCATCTTCGCCTCCCGCACCGAAACCCAGGGGTTGGTGCTGCTGGAGGCCATGGCGCTGGGCACCCCGGTCGTCTCCACCGCCATAATGGGCACCCGCGACGTACTGCTGGATGGTGAGGGCTGCCTGATCGCCGAGGAAGATCTCGATGATTTCGCTGCCAAGGTGAGCCAACTGCTCGGCGATGAAGCGTTGCGTAGTGAACTGGCGCAGCGTGCCGTGACCTATGCAGCAAGCTGGCACGAGGATACTAAGGCCGCAGAACTGGCCGGGCTTTATGCTCGAGCAGCAGGGAGCGGCAACGCCAGGGCGGTGCCACTCGCCACGCTCACGGCCTGCAGTACCCAGCAGACGGTATCGTCTGCGACAGAGGTATTACCCCCCGAAGCCAATGAAAAGGAGCAGACGCCGGTCATGTGAGACAGCGGCAGGTGTCAATTTCCCGACATCTTCAGGCAATAACATGTTGGCTTTGGCCATGATTCAAGAGGCTCAGCATGACAAACGTTTCCTCACTCACTCTGATCGACACGCTCAAGCAAGCCGCTCAGGCAGCGGGCGAGATCCTGCGAGAGGGCTATCGGGCCGCCGGCACGATCGACTTCCAGTGCAAGGGCGCCTCGGACTTCGTGACCGACTACGACCGGGCAGCAGAGCGGGCCATCATCGACACCGTGCGCCGCCACCATCCAGAGGTGGGTTTTCTGGGGGAGGAAACGGGCGCAACGCCGGCTCAAGACAGCCCCCTCGAGGTGGTCATCGACCCGCTGGACGGCACCAACAACTTCCTGCACCGAGTGCCCCACTTCTCGGTATCCATCGCCGTGCGCCAGGGCGACCAGCTGACCCATGGGGTGGTCTACCAACCACTGCTCGACGAGATGCTGTGGGCGGTCCATGGGCAAGGCGCTTACCTGGGCAGCCGCCGTATCGTCGCCTCTCCGGCCCGCCCCATGCCGGAAATGCTCCTCGCCACCTGCCTGCCCTATCATGCCAAGGGCGACTGCCCTACCAGCCTGCGCCAGCTCACGGCAATGATGCCGGCCGTGGCCGGGATTCGGACCCCCGGCTCGGCAGCGCTGGAGATCGCCTACACCGGCCTTGGCCGCTTCGATGCCTTTTGGTCTCAAGGCGCCAGGCTCGACCTGTGGGACGTGGCCGCCGGGATCGTCTTCGCCCGGGAGGCAGGCCTTGTCGTGACTGACCTCGAGGGCAACACCAATCCCGCCGAATGGCACAGCCTGCTGGTGGCCCATGCCGAGCGGCACGATGAGCTGCTCGATGCCTTGCTTCAGGTAGGCTGACCACCTCGGCAAACGTCAAATTAGCCCGGCCCGGGTCGTCACCCTGCTGTCATCATCCGTCGTTAACGTCGGAGAGACCTAGCGCTTCGACAGGAGAAAGCCCGATGCCACGGCCCCCCCGCGAGCCGCTCAGTGACGAGGAGATCGAATTCCTGGTCCAACTGGCAAACGGCAATGCCCTGGCCCGTCATCGTCGCCATGAGCGCGAACAACGGCGTGCGGCGCAGCAGCGCCGGCACGAGAAGCGTGACTGAAGGCAGCTGCCCTGGAGCGAGGCGTAAGCCGTCACAGCGTAGTGACACCCCGGATGCATTGAAGATTGTGCAGAGCAAAATAGAAGTCGCTATGCTTTGAGTAGCATCGGCAACAGGAGCACGGCCACCAGGGCCCTTCGCATATGGACGTGAGAGTGAAGCGCAGGCTTCGCCTGCGCCCCGCGACAACCCGGGACCAGCCACTGCTCGAGCGCTGGTCCTTTCAGCCTCATGTCGAGGCCGCAAGCCCGAATACCAGTTGCAGTAGTAGGCTCGAGCAGCCGCCCGGGTGGCGCCAAAGGTTCATAGGCGAACTCGACCGCCACCCCATCGGGTATATCCAGCTCACCGAGCCGGCCCGCGAGAATCGGGGCGCCTCTTGGGCCGAGGAAGGCGACGCCAGGCGCAACATCGACCTGTGGATCGGCGAGCCTGGGTATCTTGGCCAAGGCTACGGCTCAACCATGCTGCAATTGGCCCTGGCGCACTGCTTCAGCGACCTGCGGATCACAACAGTGTGGCTCGACCCGCCAGCCGACAATCACCACGCCCATCGCTTCTGCGAGCGCCTGGGCTTTCGCTTCATCGAGCAGCGTCGGCTGGGCGAAAGTCACAGCCGCTCCTACTGCATGGAGCGCCGTGACTGGCTTGGGTGAAACACTATCCAATGCCCCCGAGCCTGGTGGGACGCTGGCGTGCCCAGGCATCACCACGCCAGCCACAGCGCCAACAGCACCACGATCAGCAGTAGCAGGCCACTGGCCACGCTACCAGCCCATTTGGCGATGACATGCAGCATGCGCTCCTCCTAGACAATGTCGAAGCGGTCGGAATAGATCCGCGTGGGCGACGCCCCCAGTTTGAGTAGTGCCCTCTCGGCGGCATCCATCAGCGGCTCCGGCCCGCAGATGAAGTACTCCCGGCGCCCGTCGTCGGGCGGCAGGCGACGCCGCACCAGGGCATCGTCGATCTTGCCCCTCTCCCCGCTCCACTCCGGCTCGGGATCGCTGATGACGTGGATGACATCAAGGTCCAGCGTCTGCTCGAGTTCACTGAGCTCGTCGCGGAAGGTAGCGTCCTCCCAGGTCTTGTTGGCGTACAGCAGCCACAGCGGCCGGGTGTCCCCCTGGTCGCGCAGCGAGCGCAGGATACTCATGATTGGAGTGACGCCGATGCCACCGGCGATGAGCACCGCACCCGAAGCGTTGTCGGGCTCGGGCACGAAGGCACCGTAGGGGCCCTCGACGAAGGCGCGCGTACCCGGCGTTACATCAGGGAGCCTGTTGGTGAAGTCGCCCAGGCGCTTGGCCGTGAAGGCGAAACGCTTGCCGTCTGTGCTTGAAGAGGCCACCGAGAACGGGTGCTGCTGCAGCGAGAACGGCGTCTCCCCCACGGTGATCCAGAAGAACTGCCCGGGGGCGAAGTCGAGTCGATGCCCTCCTGCGGCCTCCAGGGTCAGGGTGGCAGCGTCGCCGCGTTCAGGTTCATTGGCCACGACCTTCCAGGGGCGCTGGCGCAGGCGCCATGGCCTGAGCAGGCGAGACTCGACCACCAGCAGCAGCGACAGGCAGACCAGTGCCCCCAAGGCCAGGGTAGTGATCACGCCCTGCGTGTAGTGCTGCACCATGACCGCATGCCCCAGCCCGCCAGCCACGACGAACAGTGTCAGCCCGCCGTGCAGAGCCCGCCACCACTCGTAGGAGAGCCCGAAGCGCGTACGCCATAGCGAACTCGCCACCAGCACCAGCATAGCCAGCAACAGGAGTATCAGCGTGATGGCACGCAGGGTGTCCTCGCGGGGGTCGAGATACTCGATCCAGGCCGGCCGGGTGGCGAGCATGACCAGCGGATGCGCCAGCACCAGGATCAGGGCGAAGATGCCGGTCTGGCGGTGAAACTGCAGAATGTTGTCGTGGCCCACCGACTCGGCGAACCAGCGATGGCGACCCGAGATCACCGCCTGACAGGCAAGCACCCCGAGCGCCAGGAATCCCAGAAACGCGCCGAGCTCGGCCCCGAATTCCCTCACCTCATCAGGTCGAATCGCTACGGCAATGCCAAGGGGCAGCAGGGCCAGCAACAAGTAGGCTCCACACCACAGCATCGCGCTCCGGGCCAATCGACTCACACCAACCTCCCTGTCAGCCATCCAAGTCTCTGACCAAGATAGTGCTTCGCCATGTAATCTTTTGAAATTTTATGTTTTTTCACCCTCGGCTCAATAATCAGTCGAGGCTGCTACGCTGAATCAGGCAAAGACGGATCACCACCATCAGGAGGAAGCCGATGTCCGGGCAAATGGATCATGCCAACCTGTTCGACGATGCACGCACACGTCTCGTGGAAGTGTGCCAGGCCATCGAGATACAAGGCGATGCCAGGGAGCGCTTGATGCAGCCCAGCCTCTCACTGCAGGTCAGCGTACCGGTACGCATGGACGATGGCAGCCTCAAGGTCTTTCCCGGCTGGCGAATTCAGTACAACACCACGCTGGGGCCCGCCAAGGGCGGTATCCGCTTTCACCCGGATGTCAGCCAGGAAGAAGTCACCACCCTGAGCTTCTGGATGGCAGTCAAGTGTGCCGTCGTCGACCTGCCCTACGGGGGCGGCAAAGGCGGTGTGAAGGTCGACCCCAAGAAACTCTCCAAGCTGGAGCTGGAGCGCCTGGCACGCGGCTATATCCGTGCCATTGCCGATGTCATGGGCCCAGAGCGCGACATCCCCGCACCGGACGTCAACACCAATGCCACCGTGATGGGCTGGATGGCCGACGAGTTCGACCATCTGGCCCGCGGCAAGGTACCCGCTGCGATCACCGGCAAGCCCCCTGAGCTAGGAGGGTCGCTGGGGCGCGTGGCCGCCACTGGGCGCGGCGCCCTGCACGTTCTAGACCTGTGGGCGGCTCGCGAAAAGCGTAAGCCCGAGGAGACCCGCGTGGCGGTCCAGGGCTTCGGCAATGCCGCCTATCATTTCGCCCGGTTGGCATATGAGCAGGGCTACCGCATTGTCGCGGTGTCCGACTCCAAGGGAGCGATCTACAGCCAGGATGGGCTCGATCCCGATGCCATCAAGGAGCAGAAGGAGCGTAACCGGCGCCTGCATGACATGGTCTACTGCGACGACTCGGTGTGCGTTGCCGAGGACGTCGAGAAGATCGATCGCGACGAGCTGCTCACCCTGGAAGTGGACGTGCTGGCTCTGGCGGCCCTGGAAGACCAGATCCACGAAGAGAATGTCGATGAGGTCAGGGCCGGGGCACTGCTCGAGATCGCCAACGGGCCGGTCAGCAGTCGCGCCGATGAACGGCTCGAGGAACGCGGCATTCCGGTGCTGCCCGACGTGCTGGCCAATACCGGTGGCGTCATCGTCAGCTACTACGAGTGGGTGCAGAACCGCAGCGGCGAACGCTGGTCGGAGGAGGACATCAATCAGCGGCTGGCCCAGCGCCTGGAGCGCCAGAGCGAACTCGTCTTCAAGCGTGCCGAACGGGAGGAAATATCCTATCGCCGCGCGGCGTATCGCCAAGGCATCGAGCGTATCGCCCACGCCATCGAGCTGCGCGGTAACTGTCAGGATAGCGAGTGAGCGAGACGGCCAGCCGCGGCCCGGGGTGACAAGGATGGCGCCCAAGGCGACAATGGCCGCCTTTCGTTGCCGAACCGGGCCATCATGACGAACCCTCTGAGCCTCCTCTACCGGGACGACCACCTGGTCGCGGTGCACAAGCCATCGGGGCTGCTGGTGCATCGGTCGAAGCTTGCTGGCGGCGAGCGTGAGTTTCTGCTGCAGCGCCTGCGAAACCAGCTCGGCCAGCGCGTCTATCCGGTACATCGCCTCGACCGGCCCACGTCCGGCGTCATGATCTTCGCCCTGGACAGCGCCACCGCAGCCCGGCTGGGCGAAAGCTTTGCCGCACGGCAGGTCGCCAAACGCTACCTCGCCGTGGTGCGCGGCGTCGGGCCCGGGCAGGAGCGGCTCGACTACGCCCTGCGCGAGGAGGATGGCAGCCGGCCCAAGGCAGAGATGCCGGCACTGGAGGCGCTCACCGAGGTGAAGCGGCTCGACAGCGTCGAGCTGCCGGTCTCGGTGGATCGCTACCCCACGAGTCGCTATTCGTTGATGGAGGTGCGACCGCTGACCGGCCGGCGCCATCAGATCCGCCGCCACCTGTCGCGGCGAGGCTATCCGATCATCGGCGACGCCAAGCACGGCAAGGGCAACCACAACCGCTTTTTCGCCGGGCGGCTGGGCTGCCCTCGGCTGCTGCTGGCCGCCGTGGAATTGAGCTTCGAGCATCCCGTCGAAGGCGGGTGGATCGACATTTCCTGCGGCCTGGATAGCGGCATGACTGCCCTGTTCCAACGCTTTGGCTGGGCCGGCCACCTGCCGCTCGACGGGGCCCGCCAGCGGCAGGCTCCCCTCCTCGCTTCGACCTGACCGGAGACTCGAGACGCACCATGACTGTTCCCCCCCTCTCCCAGGATGTTGCAGCGCCACAGCAAGACGACTACGACCTCCGCTTCGGCGGGATTCGCCGCCTCTATGGCGCTCGTGCCCTCCAGCGCTTTCGCCAGGCCCATGTGGTGGTGGTCGGCGTGGGCGGGGTCGGCAGTTGGGCGGTGGAGGCCCTGGCCCGCTCGGGAATCGGCCGGCTCAGCCTGATCGATCTCGACGACGTCTGCGTTTCCAACGTCAACCGTCAGCTGCCCGCTCTCGACGGCACCATCGGCCGCCCCAAGGTGGAGGTGCTTGCCGAGCGCTGTCGGGCGATCCAGCCCAGCATCGAAGTCATCGCCGATACCGCCTTCGTCACGCCCACCAACCTGGCGCAACGTATTCCCGAAGAGGCCGACTACGTGGTCGACGCCATCGACAGTGTGGTTGCCAAGGCTGCGCTGATCGCCTGGTGCAAGCGGCGCAAGCTGCCCATCGTGGTGGCCGGGGCCGCCGGCGGGCAGAGCGACCCCACGCGCATCAAGGTGGCGGACCTTGCTCGCACCGAGCACGACCCGCTGCTGGCCAAGGTGCGCGCCCGGCTGCGCCGGGATTACGGCTTCTCGCGCAACCCGAAGCGGCGCTTCTCGGTGGAGTGCGTCTATTCTGAAGAGCAGCTGGTCTATCCTGACGCAGAGGGCGAGATCTGCCTGCAGAAGCCCGCCGCCGGCGTGCCGACCCGCCTCGACTGCGCTTCCGGCGTGGGAGCAGCCACCTTCGTCACCGGCAGCTTCGGCTTCTTGGCCGCCTCCCGGGTCCTCACCCGCCTGGCAAAACGCGCTGCCGAGAGTGGCAGCCGAGAACGATAACGACTGAACTGGAGCCCTGCGCGATGTCCCACCCCCTCCCCGTTCCCGGCATCTACTGCCATTACAAGGGCAACCGCTACGAAGTGCTCGGCGTCGCCCACCACAGCGAGACCGAGGAGCCGCTGGTGGTCTATCGCGCCCTGTACGGCGACTACGGCCTGTGGGTACGCCCGCTGGCCATGTTCACCGAAACCGTCGAGGTGCGCGGCGAACCAGTGCCGCGCTTCGACCTGGAGAAGGCATTCTAGCCCCTCCTCTCAGCGCTGGCCTCGATGCGCCCATCCGGTCATCCGCTTCTCCAGAATCGCAAACAGCTCGTACATCACCATGGCCATGGCACTGATCACGATCAGGCCGGCGAACACCAGCGCCATGCGCATCTGCGAGCCGGCGCTCATCATCAGGTAGCCGATGCCCTGGTTCGACGCCACCGTCTCGGAGACCACGGTACCGACGAAGGCCAGGGTGATGGCGATCTTCAGCGAGGCGAAGAAATAGGGCAGCGAGCGCGGCAGGCCCACCTTGAGCAGCACGTCCATGCGCCGGGCGCCGAGCACCCGCAGCACGTCCTCCATTTCCGGCTCCAGCGTGGCCAGGCCGGTGGCCACGTTGACCACGATGGGGAAGAAGCAGATCAGGAAGGCGGTGAGGATCGCCGGCACCGAGCCGATGCCGAACCACACCACCAGGATCGGCACGAAGGCCACCTTGGGGATGGCGTTGAAGCCCACCAGCAGCGGATAGCAGGCATGGTAGAGAAAACGCGAGGAGCCGATGATGAAACCCAGCGCCAGCCCTACCGCCACGCCCAGGGCGAAGCCCGCCATGGTGGTCCACAGTGTCTGCCACGAATGCATGCCGATGGGGCCGGCGAAGGTCACCAGGGCCTGGGCGGTGGCCGAGGCGCTAGGAAAGATGAACTCCGGCACCTGCAGCAGGCGCACAGTGACTTCCCAGATCACCACCAGCGCCAGCACCGCGACCCAGGGCGCCAGCCGCTCGATCAGCTTGTCTCTCTTGGTCATGCTCGCTCCTCAGGCGCTGCGGATGTCGCCGATCAGGTTGCGCAGCTCCTGCACCATATCGATGAAGGGCTTTTCATAAGTGACCGCCAGGTCGCGGGGGCGCGGCAGGTCGATCTCACGACGCTCGATGATGCGCCCCGGCCGGCGGCTCATGACGTAGACGGTATCGGCCAGGAACGCCGCTTCGCGCAGATCGTGGGTCACCAGCACCACGGTAAAGCGCTGGGCCTCCCACAGGTCGCGCAGCACGCACCACAGCTCCTCACGGGTGAAGGCGTCCAATGCACCAAAAGGCTCATCCAGCATCAGCAGGCGGGGACGGTGGATCAAGGCGCGACAGATCGAGGCGCGCTGCTGCATGCCGCCGGAAAGCTGCCACGGGTACTGGTCCTCGTAGCCCTCGAGCCCCACGGTACGCAGCAGGTCGCGAGCCCAGCCGACGAACTCCGCCCGGCGCTGGCGAAACTGCGAGCGGTAGGGCTTGACGATCTCAAGCGGCAACAGCACGTTGTCCAGCGTGGTACGCCACGGCAGCAGGTTGGCGCTCTGGAACGCCATGCCGCAAATCTTCAGCGGCCCGCCCACCTCGACGCCATCCACCTTGACGCTGCCGCCAGTGGGGGCGTGAAGCCCGGTGCACAGCTTCATGAAGGTCGACTTGCCGCAGCCGGAGGGGCCGACGAAGGCGACGAACTCGCCCTCCCCGATGGAGAGCGAGATATCCTCGATGGCGTTGCCGGAATCGTCGTAGGCCAGGCTGACCTGCTGGAAGTCGACGAAGGACGTGGAGTCTGCCAAAGCCGTCACTCCCCGCTCTCCGGGAAGATCATGCGCTCCTCCTGGGGCGGCAGGAAGCGTGAGGTGAAGACGTGCTCGGGCTCGGGAATCTCCGGCAGGTCGTAGGCGTCGGCCACCAGCTGTATCGCCTCGCGCAGTCGCGTCTCGTCGACGGCCCCGGCACCGTGGGCGCGGGCATCCTCGGTATCGATGACGCTGTCGATGGCCAGTTTGAGCCGGCGGGTCTCCATTTCCACGTCGATCAGTGAATCGCGACTGCGCACATAGTCGATGGCGGCCTCGGGATCGGCCAGGGTTTCCGCCAGAGCCCGGTTGAAGGCGCGCAGGAAACCCTCCACCGCCTCGGGGTTCTCTTCGGAGAATGCCTCGCTGGCGATGATGGCATTGCCGTACAGCGGCACGCCATAGTCCGGGAAGGGCAGGATGGTCAGCTCCTCCTCGCCCATGCCGCGCCCCTCGAGGTTGAGCAGGCTGGTGAAGTAGAAGCCGGTGATGGCATCGACATCGCCGCGCACCAGCAGCGTCTCGCGCAGCGTGGGGTCGACGTTCTGCCACTCGACTGCGTCCGCCTCGATGTCGTTGGCCGCGGCGAAGATGCCCCAGGCACGGTAGCCGGTATCGAAGGCCGGCGCGGCCAGCGACCTGCCGGCCAGGTCCTCCACGCTCTCGATGCCGCGATCCTTGCGCGCGAATACCGTGGCCGGCGTCCCGTCATAGACCACGTAGACGCCCTGGATGCCGGGGCTACCGGGATTCTCGGCGAGAAACTCCACCAGCGCATTGAGATCGCCGAAGCCCATCTCGTAGGCCCCCGAAGCGACCCGGTTGATGGCCCCGGCGGAACCACTGCCGGAGTCGATCTGGACATTGAGCCCTTCCTCGGCGAAGTAGCCGCGTTCGACTGCCATGAGGAAGGGCGCCGACGGGCCTTCGAAGCGCCAGTCGAGCTGGAATCGAATCCGAGTTTCATCTGCCTGCGCCAGGCTGCCGGCGATCAGGGACAGGCCAAGTGCGCCGGCCAGCAGGCCAGAGGTACGACAGAGGTGACGGCTCATGAAGGATGACCTCGCGATGTGTGGTTGTAGTTGTTCTATGCAATCGCCCTGCCAAAGCCTCCCCTGGTGGCAATGAAGCCCGATCGGATGAGCCATATCAGGGCATGGCGCCAGGACCGACCGCACCATTTCGACGCATGGCAGGCGGATTGCCGCGCCTCCTGCACCAGCTTAGTTCATGACTCAGAGGTTCAAGCGCCGCCCTGCTACGCTCCTTCAACGCCAGGGGGCCATAATACAGAACGGCACCGACCTGGGTCGGTGCCGTTCGAATGACAGCGGGGCCGGCGGGGCGCTATTCGTCGCCGGCTTCCTGCATCTGCTTGAGGATGTAGTTCTCGATGCCCACCTTGTCGATCAGGCCAAGCTCGGTCTCGATATGATCGATGTGTTCTTCCTCATCGGCGAGGATATGGCGGAACAGGTCACGCGACACGTAATCCTTGACCTGCTCGCAGTAGGCAATGGCTTCGATGTAGTCCTGGCGGCCCTCGTGTTCAATCTTGAGATCGGACTCGAGCATCTCGCGCACGTTCTCGCCAATGTGCAGCTTGCCGAGGTCCTGCAGATTGGGAACACCCTCGAGGAACAGGATACGCTCGATCAGCTTGTCGGCGTGGTTCATCTCGTCGATGGATTCGTCGTACTCCCACTTGGCCAGGGCCTTCATGCCCCAATCCTTGTACATCTTGGCATGCAGGAAATACTGGTTGATCGCCACCAGTTCATTGCCGAGCGCCTTGTTGAGGTGCTCGATGACCTTGGCATCGCCTTTCATTGCCTTCTCCCTTTCGTCAGTCTCTTCGCTGGTCGGTCCATGCCTTGCCTGTCGTCGCATGATACTCAGCTGTTCATGCTAGACAGTATTAGCGCAGGAATCGAGTAGGAGGGGGAGTCGCCTCCCCCGTCCTCTCACACCACCGGGCATACGGGTCCGTACCACGGCGGTTCACG
>NZ_JACEFT010000010.1 GCF_013697085.1 Billgrantia kenyensis | reverse complement strand
AGCGCCCTGCGAGGAAGGCGTATTCTACTCAATCGGCCCGCGCTGTCAAGCGCTCTTCGATGCCCGCCGAAGCGTCTTTTGCATCGAAGGCCAGCCGAAGCCGGCGACCGCAAGCCCGTTACCGGACCTGCTGTCGAGTGGGGCGCATTCTACCGAATCCGCCGCTGGCGTCAAGCGTGAATTTAGCGAAACGAATCGAAAAATTCAAACAACGACAACCACTTACCACTCTCTCCACCGCTGATGACGTTGCCCGTCACCGGCAGCGGATGCGTACTTTAAGGTTTGCCGGCCAAGGAGGCAACCCTTTGCGTCAAAAAAATATAGCTCAGCTTCGGGGCTGTATCCATGATGCTCGTCAATTTCTCACACGCATCGCAGGGTCTCAAAGCGAAACCAGCTTGTTAGATGACAAACAGGTCCACGAACCGGTGAACCGGCATGGCTTCCAACTGAGCCTGGTCCTTGCACAAGGCGTGTATCCTTTCGCAGCGTCCAGCCGGAAAACGTGTCGCCAGGTTGCGGCGAAACTTCTCCTCGAGGATCGGTATGCCTTCGTCACGGCGGCGTCGATGACCAATGGGATATTCGACCTCAATGCACTCAGTGGCGCTTCCATCGCTGAAGAAGACCTGAATGGCGTTGGCAATGGAACGCTTGTCGGCGGCGAGGTAGTCCTGAGTGTAGCGGGGCTCCTCGACTACCTCCATCCTGGCACGAAGCTGGTCGATCAGAGGATGCTGATCGTGAAAATCGTCCTCATAGTGCTCCGCGACCAGGTCACCGAAAATCAGCGGTACGGCCACCATGTACTGCAAGCAGTGGTCACGGTCCGCTGGGTTGGCCAGTTTCCCCTGCTTGGAGATGATGCGAATCGCCGATTCATGGGTAGTGATCACGATACGCTCAATCTCTTTCAGACGGTCCTTGACCTGCGGGTGCAGGCGCACCGCCGCCTCGCAGGCGGTCTGAGCGTGGAACTCCGCGGGAAAGGCGATCTTGAACAGGATGTTCTCCATCACGTAGGTGCCGAACTCGCGCGGGAAGCGAAACTTCCTCTCCCCTTCCGGCTTGAGTTGCTGGTCCTTGCTGGTCTTGGAGAAAAGCACGTCGTAGAAGCCCCACTGGGGAGCGCTCAGCACGCCGGGCACGCCCATCTCGTCACGCAGGGCGATATCGGCCAGGCGCACGCCGCGGGAGGTGGCATCCCCCGCTGCCCAGCTCTTGCGCGAGCCGGCATTGGGCGCGTGGCGGTAGGTCCGCAGGCTCTGGCCGTCGGCCCAGGCATGCGACAGTGCCGACAGCAATTGCTCGCGATTCGCTCCCATCAGGTGGGCGGCTATTGCCGTGGATGCCACCTTGACCAGTACCACATGATCCAGGCCAACCCGGTTGAAGGCGTTTTCGAGCGCCAGCACGCCCTGGATCTCGTGGGCCTTGATCATGGCCTCGAGCACGTCGCGCATGGTCAGAGGAGCTTCCCCGCGAGCGATTCGCTGCTGGGAGAGGTGGTCGGCCACGGCGAGAATGGCCCCGAGGTTATCGGAGGGGTGCCCCCACTCGGCGGCAAGCCAGGTGTCATTGTAATCGAGCCAGCGGATCGTACAGCCGATGTCCCAGGCAGCCTTGACCGGATCGAGGCGAAAGGAGGTACCCGGCACCCGGGCGCCGTGGGGCACCACAGTGCCTTCGACTAGCGGTCCCAGGTGCTTGGTGCACTCCGGGAAGCGCAGCGCCAGCAGGCCGCACCCCAGGGTATCGATCAGGCAGTTGCGAGCGGTATCCAGCGCTTCGTCACCCTCGATGCGGTAATCGAGCACGTAATCGGCAATTTTCTGGAGCTCGTGATCGTAATCGGGGCGGACGTTGCTCTCGACGGTGGTGCTCATGCTCCCTCCTGACGTGGCTCGATGGCGTCTCCCTTCACTATAGAAAACGCCCCGGGCCGCTGCGTAAAGCTGCAGCCCGGGGCGCTTCTCGAGATAAATCAGCAGCTAGAAGGCATCACCGGGTATCCGGACCCACCCCTCCATCAGCACCCGGGCACTGCGGCTCATCACCGCCTTGGTCGCCGTCCACTGATCACCCGAGCTGGAAGCTTCCGCTCCCACCCGCAAGGTGCCGGACGGATGGCCGAAGTGCACCGAATTACGCTCGCCGCCACCCGCAGCGAGGTTGACCAGCGTACCGGGCACCGCTGCCGCCGTGGCGATGGCCACCGCCGCCGTGCCCATCATGGCGTGGTGCAGCTTGCCCATGGAGAGCGCGCGCACGACAAGGTCGATATCACCTGCCTGGATCGCCTTGCCACTGGAAGCGACATAGTCGGAAGGGGGTGCCACGAAGGCAACCTTCGGAGTGTGCTGACGTTCAGCCGCCTCGGCGACATCCTGAATCAGCCCCATGCGCACCGCAGCATGGGCGCGGATGGATTCGAACATCGCCAGCGCCTTGGTATCGCCATTGATCGCTTCCTGCAGCTCGGTGCCCGTATAGCCGAGCGCCTCGGCATTGATGAACACCGTCGGAATGCCGGCGCTGATCATGGTGGCTTCGAGGGTGCCCACGCCAGGCACTTCAAGTTCATCGACCAAGTTGCCGGTGGGGAACATGGCCCCGTCACCGTCGGCCGGATTCATGAACTCTACCGCAACCTCCGCGGCCGGGAAGGTGACACCGTCAAGCTCGAAGTCGCCGGTCTCCTGCACCTCACCGTTGGTAATCGGCACTCGTGAAACAATGGTCTTGCCGATATTGGCCTGCCAGATGCGCACCGTGGCCACGCCACTCTCGGGAATGCGTTCCGGGTCCACCAGGCCATTGCTGATGGCGAAGGGCCCCACCGCTGCAGACAGGTTGCCGCAGTTGCCACTCCAGTCGACGAAGGGCTTGTCGATGGAAACCTGGCCGAACAGGTAGTCGACGTCGTGATCGGGGCTTGCGCTTTTCGACAGGATCACCGTCTTGCTGGTACTGGAGGTGGCCCCGCCCATGCCGTCGATCTGCTTCTGGTACGGATCGGGGCTGCCGATGACGCGCAGCAGCAGCGCATCGCGGGCCGGCCCGGGCTGGCGTGCCGCCTCGGGAAGATCGTCCAGGCGGAAAAAGACACCCTTGCTGGTACCGCCACGCATGTAGGTAGCGGGAATCTTGATCTGGGGAACGTGTGCCATGAGGTTCGTTTCCTGAATGAAGGAGCGCCCCGGCTCGTAGCCGGGGCGCTGACGCGACGAGTCGGTCAGGCCGTCGTTTCGCTTGTGGACTCCAGGAAGTCCTGGGCAAAGCGCTGCAGCACGCCACCCGCCGAGTAGACCGTGACTTCCTCGGCGGTATCCAGCCGGCAGATCACCGGAACACGGTCGACTTCACCGGTCTTGCGATGGATCACCAGCTCAAGCGTCGCTCGTGGGGCCGGCTTGCCTTCCACGTCGTAGGTCTCGGTACCGTCGAGCTGCAGGGTGTGGCGGGTGGTGCCCTCCTCGAACTGCAGCGGCATCACGCCCATGCCGATCAGGTTGGTGCGGTGGATGCGCTCGAAGCCTTCGGCAACGATCGCCTCGACCCCGGCCAGCGCCACTCCCTTGGCCGCCCAGTCCCGCGATGAGCCCTGGCCATAGTCGGCACCGGCAATGACGATCAGCGGCTGCTTGCGGTTCATGTAAGTCTCGATGGCCTCCCACATGCGCATCACTTCGCCTTCCGGCTCGACCCGCGCCAGCGAGCCCTGCACCACTTCGCCGTTCTCGTCCCGCACCATCTCGTTGAACAGCTTGGGGTTGGCCAGCGTTGCGCGCTGGGCGGTGAGGTGGTCGCCGCGGTGGGTGGCATAGGAGTTGAAGTCCTCCTCGGGCAGGCCCATCTTGTGCAGATACTCGCCCGCCGCGCTGTCCATCATGATGGCATTGGACGGCGACAGGTGGTCGGTGGTGATGTTGTCCGGCAGGATCGCCAGCGGTCGCATGCCCTTGAGCGCACGCTCGGCGGCCATTGTGCCTTCCCAGTAGGGCGGTCGGCGTATGTAGGTGCTCTGCGGACGCCAGTCGTAGAGCGGGCTCTTGGCTCTCTCCACCGCATCCAGGTCGAACATTGGAATGTAGACCTGCTTGAACTGCTCTGGCTTGACGTACTTGCCGACGATGGCATCGATCTCTTCGTCGGTGGGCCACAGGTCCTTGAGTGTCACCGGGTTGCCGTCCTTGTCGACGCCGAGCACGTCCTTTTCGATATCGAAGCGCACGGTACCGGCAATCGCGTAGGCCACCACCAGCGCCGGCGAGGCCAGGAAGGCCTGCTTGGCATAGGGGTGAATGCGCCCGTCGAAGTTGCGGTTGCCGGAGAGCACCGCGGTGGCGTAGAGATCGCGGTCGATGATCTCCTGCTGGATCTTCGGATCCAGCGCACCGGACATGCCGTTACAGGTGGTGCAGGCGTAGGCGACGATACCGAAGCCGAGCTTCTCAAGCTCCGGCAGCAGGCCCGCCTCTTCCAGATAGAGACGCGCAACCTTGGAACCCGGAGCGAAGGAGGACTTCACCCACGACTTGCGCACCAGGCCCAGTTCGTTGGCCTTCTTGGCCAGCAGGCCAGCGCCCACGACGTTGCGCGGGTTGGAGGTGTTGGTGCAGCTGGTGATGGCGGCGATGATCACCGCGCCATCGGGCATCTTGCCCTGCTTCTCCTCCGCCAGGGCCTTTTCGTAGTTCACCGCGATGCCGCGCTCGGCAAGGGCGCTGGTGGGCAGGCGACGATGCGGGTTGGAGGGGCCGGCCAGGTTGCGCTCCACGCTTGCGAGGTCGAAGGTCAGCACCCGCTCGTACTCGGCCTTGGCCAGGCTGTCAGCCCACAGGCCGGTCTGCTTGGCATAAGTCTCGACCAGCTCGACCTGTTCCGGCTCGCGGCCGGTCAGCTTCAGGTAGTCGATGGTCTGCTCGTCGATGTAAAACATCGCCGCGGTGGCGCCATACTCCGGGGTCATGTTGGAGATAGTGGCGCGGTCGCCGATGGTGAGGCTCTTGGCGCCCTCACCGAAGAACTCGAGATAGGCCCCGACCACGCGCTCCTTACGCAGGAACTCGGTGATAGCCAGCACGATATCGGTGGCGGTGATGCCGGGCCTGGGCTTGCCGGTCAGCTCCACGCCGACGATGTCGGGCAGGCGCATCATCGAGGGGCGGCCCAGCATCACGGTCTCGGCCTCCAGCCCGCCGACGCCGATGGCGATGACGCCCAGGCAGTCGATGTGCGGGGTGTGGCTATCGGTACCCACGCAGGTGTCAGGATAGGCGACACCATCGCGAGCCTGGATCACCGGCGACATTTTCTCCAGGTTGATCTGGTGCATGATGCCGTTGCCGGCGGGTATCACGTCGACGTTCTCGAAGGCCGTCTTGGTCCACTCGATGAAGTGGAAGCGATCCTCGTTGCGCCGATCCTCGATGGCCCGGTTCTTGTCGAAGGCGTCCGGCTCGTAGCCGGCGTGCTCCACGGCCAGGGAGTGGTCGACGATCAGCTGGGTCGGCACCACCGGGTTGACCTTGGCCGGGTCGCCGCCCTTCTCTGCAATGGCATCGCGCAGGCCGGCCAGGTCGACCAGCGCAGTCTGACCGAGGATGTCGTGGCACACCACCCGTGCTGGATACCAGGGGAAGTCCAGGTCGCGGCGACGCTCGATAAGCTGCTTCAGCGCCTCGGTGAGCAGCTCCGGCTCGCAGCGACGCACCAGCTGCTCGGCCAGCACGCGAGAAGTGTAGGGAAGGGTCTCATAGGCACCGGGCTGGATCGCCTCGACGGCCGCACGCACGTCGAAGTAATCCAGCTCGGTGCCGGGAAGCGGTTTACGGTATTGAGTATTCATGGTCGACGGTCTTCGCGTGGTGGAATGGGAGCCTGGAGAGGGGGCGTGGAGGCGGCCCTTGGGCCGCCTCGCCATTGGTGTGACTCAGTCGCGCTCCTCGATGGGCACCCACTCACTCTTCTCGGGGCCAATGTAGTCGGCGCTGGGGCGAATGATGCGGTTGTTGGCGCGCTGCTCGAAGACATGGGCACACCAGCCGGTAACGCGCGAACAGACGAAGATCGGCGTGAACAGCTTGGTGGGGATATCCATGAAGTGATAGGCGCTGGCGTGGAAGAAGTCGGCGTTGCAGAACAGCTTCTTCTCGCGCCACATGACCGCCTCGACGCGCTCGGAGACCGGATAGAGCACGCTGTCGCCCACGTCCTCTGCCAGTTTCTGCGACCACTCCTTGATGATGGCGTTGCGCGGGTCGGACTCGCGATAGATCGCGTGGCCGAAGCCCATGATCTTCTCCTTGCGCTCGAGCATGCCCATGATCTCGCGCTCGGCTTCGTCGGCCGACTTCCAATTCTCGATCATGTCCATGGCCGCCTCGTTGGCACCACCGTGCAGCGGGCCACGCAGGGAGCCGATGGCACCGGTCACGCAGGAGTGCATGTCGGACAGCGTCGAGGCACACACCCGCGCAGTGAAGGTCGAGGCGTTGAACTCGTGCTCGGCATAGAGGATCAGCGAGACGTTCATCACTCGGGCGTGAAGCTCGGAGGGCGCTTCGCCGCGCAGCAGGTGCAGGAAGTGGGCGCCCACGGAGTCGTCGTCAGTCTCGGTCTCGATGCGCACGCCGTCATGACTGTAGCGATACCAATAGCAGATGATCGACGGCAGCACCGCCAGCAAACGGTCGGAGACGTCCTGCTGCTGCTCGAAGCTCTCCTCGGTCTCGAGGTTGCCGAGCATCGAGGCGCCGGTGCGCATCACGTCCATGGGATGAGCGCCCTTCGGGATCTGCTCCAGCACCGTCTTGAGTGCCGCGGGCAGAGCGCGCAGGCCCTTGAGCTTGGCGATGTAGGCGTCGAGCTCGGCCTGGTTGGGCAGCTTGCCCTTGAGCAGCAGGTAGGCCACTTCCTCGAAGCGCGCCTTCTCAGCCAGCTCCTTGATATCGAAACCGCGGTAGGTCAGGCCGGAGCCGGTCTTGCCGACGGTACACAGGGCCGTGCTGCCGGCGCTCTGGCCGCGCAGGCCGGCACCGCCGATGGGTTTGTCTGACATGTCGTGTCTCCTTGGTCTGTCGTTTTCTTGTCATCGCAGGGCCAGGCGCGGCGGCCTAGCCCTTCTCGGCGAGCTGGGTTTCCGCAAACAGCGCATCGAGCTTCTGCTCGAAGGCGTGGTAATTGAGGAAGTCGTAGAGTTCGTCGCGGGTCTGCATCAGCTCGACCACGTCGCGCTGATGCCCCTGCTCATGAATACTGCGGTAGACCTTGAGCGCCGCGGCATTCATGGCGCGGAAGGCCGACAGCGGATACAGCACCATACGGCAGCCCACCTCGGCGAGCTCCTGCTGGGAGAACAGCGGCGTGGCACCGAACTCGGTGATGTTGGCCAGGATCGGCGCATCGACGCGCTCGCAGAAGGCCTGGTAGTCGTCGAGTGTGTGGACTGCCTCGGCGAAGATGGCATCGGCGCCGGCCTCGATGCAGGCACTGGCACGGTCGATGGCTGCATCCAGCCCTTCCTTCTGGAAAGCGTCGGTGCGGGCGATCAGATAGAAGTCGGGGTCGATGCGTGCATCGGCAGCAGCCTTTACACGGTCGACCATCTCCTGCTGGGTGACGATCTCCTTGTTGGGACGATGCCCGCAGCGCTTCTGCGCCACCTGGTCCTCGAGATGCACCGCGGCCACGCCGGCACGCTGCATCTCCTTGACGGTACGCGCGATGTTGAAGGCGCCGCCCCAGCCGGTATCGATGTCCACCAGCAGCGGCAGGTCGGTGGCGCCACAGATGCGATGAGCATCCTCGACCACGTCGTTCATGGTGGTCATGCCGAGGTCCGGCAGGCCGAACGAGGCGTTGGCCACGCCACCACCGGAGAGGTAGATGGCCTGGTGGCCGACGCGCTCGGCCATCATCGCGGTATAGGCATTGATGGTGCCAACGATGGGCAGCGGCCGATTGGCCTCGAGGGCGGCACGAAAACGGGCGCCGGGAGTCGGTTGTGTCATGATAATGCTCCTCTGGGTAATCGGGCTGGGCTCAGGTGGTCGCCTCGGCCTGCTGCTTGAGCGTGGCGGCGTAGCGGTCAACCACGTTGGCCCGTGAGGCACTGACGTGGCGGCGCATCAATAGCTCGGCAAGTTCGGCGTCGCCGGCCTCGATGGCATCGACGATACGATGGTGCTCGACGAAGGCACGCTGGGGCCGGGAACCGCTGGCACTGAACTGGGTGCGGTAGAGCCGCACCAGGTAATAGAGGTCGTCGCACAGCATCGTCACCAGCATGCGGTTGTGGCTACCCTGGACGATGCGATAGTGAAAATCGAGATCGCCTTCACGCTGATAGTAGGCTTCGCCGCTCTTGAGATCGGCCTGGTGCTCGTGAAGCGCCAGCACCTCGCGCAACCCGTCGATCTCCTCCCGGGTCATGTGCTCGGCGGCCAGGCGCGCGGCCATGCTCTCCAGCGCCTCGCGCACATCGAACAGCTCCAGCAACTCCTTCATGGAGAGCTTGACCACCCGGGCCCCGACATGGGGCACGCGCTCGATCAGGCGGTGGGCCTCCAGACGACGCATCGCCTCGCGAAGCGGCCCGCGGGAAATGCCATAGGTCTTGGAAAGCCCCGGCTCGGTGATCTTGCTTCCCGGCGCCAGCTCACCGCGGACGATGGCATCCTGGAGCTGGTGAAAGACCCGCTCGGCCAGGGTCCGGACTTCAGGGGAGGCGTTTTCTTCAGCGACTGAGTTCATGGCAATTGTCGACAATCAATGGATGAAGTGACTTTAGTCACTGCACCTCCATCGGTCAACCACCCATTCAGCGCGATATACTACGCCTTTGGTTGTACATTGCGGCATAATTGACAATCAGTGTGTCGACAATCTTCCAAGCGTTGGTGGAAAGTCGTTAACAGAGAAACGTCTTTCACGACAAAAGCCACTCCACCCCCTAGAATGGGTTGCCTGTTCCGAAAGGCCCCTTCCATGACGGCAAGACTCGAGATTACTCAAGCCCCCTATCGTGAAGACCCGCTCGGCCATTTCGCTGCCCTGCGTCATCGGCCGGGAGCGGTCCTGCTCGACAGCGGCAGGCCCGCCGCACCAGGCGGACGCTACGACATCCTCAGCTGCGACCCAGTATCGGTTCTGACAGTCGACGAGCAGGGAGTCACTTGGGTAGATGGAAAGCGGTGGGAGTACGAGACTCCTTTTGCCGCCCAGCAGGCCCTGCTGGACGCCCTTGAGCTCGAATGCCCAGCCAGCGAACTGCCTTTTCTCGGCGGGCTGATCGGCTATTGGGGCTATGACCTGGGCCGCTCCCTCGAGCCGGTCGGGGAAAGCTCGACTCAGTTGGTGGCGCTTCCCGTCAGCCGCACGGGCCTGTATGACTGGGCATTGGTTCAGGATCACCAACTTCGCGAGAGCTGGGTGGTAGCTACCCGCGACAGGCGCGAGCAGGTGATGGCCTGGCTCCAGCAGCCACGGGCCAGGACCGCTGGCTTCGAACTTCTTTCCCCCTTCGCGGGAGAGCTGGATCGCGCCGGCTATGCCCGTCGCTTCACCGCCGTTCAGGACTACATTCGTGCCGGGGACTGCTACCAGATCAACCTGGCGCAACGCTTCAGCGCTCCCTATCGCGGCGACCTGTGGACGGCTTACCTGCGCCTGCGCCAAGCTACGCCCACACCCTTCGCCGGTTTCATGGGATGGAGCGCGGATAGCGGCGAACAGGGCATCCTCTCGCTCTCGCCGGAGCGCTTCCTTCAGTGCCGGACCGACGGACATATAGAGACCCGGCCAATCAAGGGGACCCGCCCGCGCGGCACGATCCCCGCCGAGGACCTGCGCTTGGCCAGCGAGCTCACGTCCAGCCTCAAGGATCGCGCCGAGAACGTGATGATCGTCGACCTGCTGCGCAATGACCTGGGCCGCGTGTGTCGACCGGGTAGCGTACGCGTACCGCAGCTGTGTGGCCTGGAAAGCTACGCCAATGTCCATCACCTGGTGAGCGTGGTAAGCGGCAAGCTGGCGCAAGGCAAGCGGCCGCTGGACCTGCTTGCCGCCGCCTTCCCTGGCGGTTCGATTACCGGCGCACCCAAGGTGCGCGCCATGCAGATCATCGATGAGCTGGAGCCCAGCCGTCGCAGCGTCTACTGCGGCAGTCTCGGCTTCGTTGACGTGCGCGGCAACATGGATACGTCGATCGCCATTCGCACCGCAGTGGCCGATGGCAAGCGTATCCACCTGTGGGGCGGCGGCGGACTGGTGGCCGATTCCGATGTCGAAGCCGAGTACGCCGAGACCCTGGACAAGATTCGCCATCTGCTGGCAGCGCTGACCTCGGAAAAGCACGAACAGGAATAAAAAGCCCACCAAGGCAAAGAATAAGCTATAAGAATCCAATGAAACGGTATTGGGGCCCATTCTGCTGCCTTTGCTAGGGTAGGCTCACTTTGGCTACAACCTGGAGCCCCCATGGCCTCACTCGATGCTATCAACCAGCAGCTTGGCAGCGACCCGGATGCGCTGATCCGCTGGGCACTGGAACAGGGCCAGCGCCCTATCGTCACGACCAACTTTCGTCCCTTCGAAGCGGTGATCCTGCACATGGTGACCCGACAACTGCCCTCGGTCCCCGTGGTGTGGATGGATCATGGATACAACACGGATACCACCTATCGCTTCGCCGATGCACTGGTAGAGAAGCTCGACCTCAACCTGATCAGCTACCTGCCAAAACGCACCCGGGCTCATCGCGAGGCGGTCGACGGCCCCATGCCGGGCATCGAGGATCCGCGCCACGAAGCGTTCACGCAAGAGGTCAAGCTGGAGCCATTCGAGCGCGCCTTGCGTGAGATGGCGCCGGACG
The DNA here is from genome assembly GCF_013697085.1 of Billgrantia kenyensis. Lineage (GTDB taxonomy): Bacteria > Pseudomonadota > Gammaproteobacteria > Pseudomonadales > Halomonadaceae > Halomonas > Halomonas kenyensis. The sequence goes on along the minus strand of NZ_JACEFT010000010.1, from coordinate 155,557 downwards.
TCTGGTTCACGGCGCTGCGCGCCGAGGACACCCCGGAGCGCGCGCGCATGCAGCCTGTCAGCAAGAACGCCGATGGACTGCTCAAGGTCTCGCCGCTGCTGCACTGGAGCGCCAAGGAGCTCTACCAGTACCTGCAGCAGCACGATCTGCCCAACGAGTTCGACTACTTTGATCCCACCAAAGTGGAAGCGAAGCGGGAGTGCGGGCTGCACCTGCAGCACTGACCCACGGCGGTCAGACAGGCCATCAGAGAGGGGGGGGACAAGACCGCCCCTTCTTTCTGAGCGGCTTCCTGCCTCTTCCGGCGTGTTGCCGATGCTAGCGCATCGGCAGTTCGATACCGGTAAACAGTTCGGCCTCGTGGCGAGGGCCGGCGGCCAGGGCCGCATCGACCAGGTCGCGCTCGAGATGAGCGGCAAAACCTTTGACGAAGTCGTACATGAAGCCGCGCATGAAAGTACCGCGGCGAATGCCGATCTTGGTCACCGAACTTTCGAACAGGTGCCCGGCTTCCAACGGCACCAGGTCGGCGTCGAGTTCAGGATCGTAGGCCATGTGGGCGACGATGCCGACACCGAGACCAAGGCGCACGTAGGTCTTGATCACATCGGCATCGGCTGCCGTGAGCACGACGTTGGGCGTAAGCCCCTTGGCGCGGAAGGCATCATCGAGCTGGGAGCGTCCGGTGAAGCCGAAAACATAGGTGACCAGCGGCTGCTCGGCGAGGCGCTCCAGGCTCAGCTCACCTTCATTGGCCAACGGGTGATCACGGGGCACCAGCACACAGCGGTTCCAGCGGTAGCAGGGCAGTAACACCAGGTCGGTGAAGAGCTCAAGCGATTCGGTGCAGATGGCAAAATCGGCCTGACCCTCGCTGACCATATGAGCGATCTGCTTGGGTGTGCCCTGCTGCATATGCAGGGCCACGTCAGGATACTTGCGGGTAAATTCGCCGATGACCGGAGGCAAGGCGTAGCGGGCCTGGGTATGCGTGGTGGCAATCGACAGGCTGCCACGCCGTTCGTCACTATGCTCCTGCGCCACCTGCTTGATGTTTTCGGTCAGTCTCATCACTTGGCCGGCCAGCTCGACGATCGCCTGCCCCGCCGGGGTAACGCGGGTCAGATGCTTGCCACTGCGAGCGAAGATCTCCACGCCAAGCTCATCTTCCAGCAGGCGGATCTGCTTCGAGATACCGGGTTGCGAGGTAAACAGGCTCTGGGCTGTTGCCGACACGTTCAGGTTGTGCCGGGTCACTTCCCAGACATAGCGCAGCTGCTGTAGTTTCATGATCGGCTCGGCTCCTTGGCGCCCGGGCAGGCAAGCGAACTTGGTGATTAGACAAGCTTATCTAATCACCAAATAGCATAACGCCTAATGACTGTTCCAGCCATGCATCCGCTTCAACCCAACTCATGAGCCTACCGCATGCCCTTTACGACGCCATATCAGGTCACGGGCCGCTGGTGGGCTTGCCATAATAGTCGCTGACCGGTTTGTCGACGGGCCTGTCGAGTCGCTCGGCAAACGCCTTGAGGCCATCTACAAGCGGCGCCACCGCACGCCACAGCTCATCGTCGTTGAGCATGCGGTAGGCGCCACTGACACCGGGGGCATCGCCTCCATGCTCGTCGGGACGATGCTGGCCGACCTTATCGAGTGCCTCCTTGAGGGCGAAAGCCACCCGATAGAAGCGCTCCGGCGGGATCTCCGACAGCATCATGCCGAGCACGGCCAGGTTCTGGATGGCGTTGAGAGTGGACTCCTTGCCCAGTCCATCCACCACCACGCTGGCGATGCGGGTGTTAGCGCCGACCACATCGTTGGCCAGACGCAGCACGCCATGTTCATGAAGTGTCTGCAGCAGCTGCTCGAGCTCTTCATGGGCATCGGGCCCGACCTTGGGCGGCGTCACGTCGTGCGAGATTCGTTCGGCCATTACACTTTCCTCGGGTTGGACTGATGGGCGGGCGGCGGCGTGTAGTCTCCCCGCATCCACTTCACCTCGACCTCGACGCCCTGCTTCGGCGTGGGCCGGCCATAGCGGTAGTTGTGAGCGGGCAAGGGCGGAGCGCCGCGCTTGTCGAGCACCTCGAGCTTGACGGCGGTCTCCTTGTAGGCCGGGGTCTGCACCTCGGGGTCGTTGTGCTCTCCGGTGAGCAGATTGACCCCCGTCTTGCCGAAATGAATGGGCATGAACAGCGTCTTCCCGCGCACCCGGTCGGTGATGACCGCAGGGAACTCGATGCTGTCGCGACGCGAGGTTATCCGCACCCAGGTGCCCTCCTCGATGCCGCGCTCGGCGGCAAGCTCGAGGCTGACCTCGACGAAACCGTGCGGCACCTGCTGCCGGATCCCTTCGCTGCGCCCCGTCTGGTTGGTGCCCTGGAATTGCTCGCGCAGCCGGCCGTTGTCCAGCAGCAGGTCGTACTCGTCGTCGGGCGCCTCTTCGGGCGGCTGCCACTCCAGCGGGTGCAGATTGGCCTTGCCGTCCTCGTTGGCGAAGCCGTCGGTGTAGAGCAGCGGCGAATCGGTGCCGTCCGCCGCTACCGGCCACAGCTGGGACTTCCAGCCCTCGAGTCGCGCATAGCTGACCCCGGCGAACATCGGCGCGATGCGGGCGCACTCCGCCATGATCTCGGCGGGGTGGGTATAGCCCCAGTCGTGCCCCATGCGAGCGGCGAGATCGGTCAGGATGCGCCAGTCGGGACGGCTGTCGCCCAGCGGTTCGAGTACCTGGTAGGAGCGCTGGATGCGTCGCTCGGTGTTGACGTAGGTACCCTCCTGCTCGACGCTGGGGCAGGCGGGCAGCACCACGTCGGCGTACTCAGCGGTGCGGCTGAGGAATACGTCCTGCACCACCATGAACTCGAGCTTCTCGAAGCCGGAGAGCACATTGTGGGTATTGGAGTCGGAAAAAGCCGTCTCCTCGCCGACGACGTACATGGCCTTGATCTCGCCCTCGTCGGCTGCCTGTACCATCAGGAAATTGCCATAGCCGGCTTCGTCCGAAAGCGCTTCCGGCGAGATGCCCCAGCCTTCGGCCCAGCGCTTTCTCGCCTCTTCGTCCTCCACGTGATCGTAGCCGGGGTAGCGGTCGCGCAGGCAGCCGAAGTCGCTGGCTCCCTGCACGTTATTGTGGCCGCGCATGGGATAGCCGCCGGTACCCGGCTTGCCGTAGTTGCCGGTGACCAGCAGCAGGTTGGAGAGCGCCGTGCTGGCATCCGATCCACGGCTGTGCTGGGTGATGCCCATGGCCCAAAGCAGACAGACGCTCTGCGCCCGGCCGATGGTCTCGGCGGCCTCGGCCAGATCCTGGCGCGCGATGCCGGTCTCGGCCTCGGCGAACTCCAGGGTGAAAGGCGCGAGGGACTTACGATACTCCTCCACGCCGTTGACCCAGCGCGCGAGGAACTCGCGGTCAGCCAGGTCGTGATCGAACATGTAGCGCGACAGCGCCGAGGCCCAGATCAGATCGGTGCCGGAGTTCGGCCGCAGGAACAGGTCCGCCCGTTCGGCCATCTCGTGCTTGCGCGGGTCGATCACGATCAGCTTCTGCCCGCGCAGCTTCTGTGCCGCCTTGATGCGTGCGGCGATCACCGGATGGTTCTCGGCGGTGTTGCTGCCCACGATCACCACCACCTCGGCCTGCTCGATGTCCTCGATGGTGCCGGCATCGCCACCGTAGCCGACGGTACGGAACAGCCCCTTGGTGGCCGGGTTCTGACAGTAGCGCGAGGAGTTGTCGACGTTGTTGGTGCCGATGATGCGGCGGGCGATCTTCTGCACCAGGTAGGCCTGCTCGTTGGTGCCCTTGCTCGAACCGATGAAACCCAGGCTGTTCGGCCCGTGGGCCTCGCGGACTTCGAGCAGACGGCGCGCCACCAGGTCCAGGGCCTCGTCCCAGCTCGCTTCGCGAAAGCGCCCGTTGTCGCGTATCAGCGGCATGGTCAGGCGCTGCTCGCTGTTGACGAAGTCCCAGGCGAACTTGCCCTTGATGCAGGTGGAAATGCCATTGGCCGGCGCCTCGGCTACCGGCTGCACCTTGAGGATGTGACGGTCGCGGGTCCACATCTCGAAGGAACAGCCCACGCCGCAGTAGGTGCACACCGTCTTGGTGCGCTTGATCTCGGGCTGGCGCAGGTGCATGTCGATTTCCGAGAGCCCGGAGACCGGCACCGCCCCCGTGGTCGTCTCGAGCTTCTTGATGATCTCGATCATCGGCCGCTTGAGCGACCAGGGCATGGCGGTAAACGGCCCCGCCTTGCCGTCCATGCTGTTCTCCATCAGCGCATTGCACGGGCAGACGGTGACGCAGTGGCCGCAGTGCACGCAGCTGGAGTCGTTGATCTCCTTGCCACCATCCCACAGTACCCGCGGGTTCTCGCTGGAAAAGTCGATGGAGAGCGTCTCGTTGACCTCGACGTTCTGGCACGCCTCCACGCAGCGGCCGCAGAGAATGCACTGGTCGGGATCGTAGGTATAGAAAGGGCTCGAGGTGTCCTTATGGTGGGGCTTGCGCTGAAACTCGTAGCGCTGGATGGGGATCTGCATGTCCACCATGGTGTTGTGCAGCGTGCAGTCGCCGTTGTTGTTCTCGCACACGGTGCAGTAGAGCTCGTGCTTGGCCAGCAGGCGATCCATGCCCTCTTCCCGGGCAGCCTGGGCACGTTCGCCTTGCGCATTGACCTCCAGGCCGTCGGTACTCTTCAGCGTGCAGCCGCGCTGGAGTTCCCCATCGACCTCGACCCAGCAGGCATCACAAGTTTCCAATGCGCCCAGCGACGGGTGATAACAGACATGAGGCAGTTCAGCGCCCCGCTGCTTGAGGAAGTCAATCAGGGGCTTGCCTGCCGGACCGCTCAGCCGCTGCCCATCGAACACGATCGTACACTGCGTCGTCATGACCTGGTTTCTCCCTATCGCGGCCCGGCGACGAGGGGTGTGCACTGGGCGAAACATGCAGAGTCATGGCTATCTTCATCTCGCCCTCATGACGCATGCGGGGATACAACCGGATGGCGCCCCTGGAGCCGAGCCATTTCCATATACCTGCCGCTCCATGACTGGCAAATTAGTCAACAACTCCGGCCTTGTCTAAGCTTGAGTGCAGGATAGGCCCTTATCCCTCAATGGCTTGCAAAACACTCGGGAACAAGAGGATACAACCGGGACAATCGCGTTAACGCATTTGTCGGTCACTAGGCAGGTTGCCCCCATGTGCAGGTCGCAAGGCAGAAAGGGGGCGCTTCGCCATGGCCGCCAGCGCGGCCCATTTGCCAGAGGCCCGGTCGACCGCTAACATCTGCCGACCGGATATGCCCTGCATATCCCTCTGATACGCTCGATGAAGCGCAACGTAACTGGAGATTCACATGGCCAACAACGTCGATGTCACCAATGCCAACTTCGAGCAGGAAGTCCTGAAATCCGAACAGCCCGTGCTGCTGAAGTTCTGGGCCCCCTGGTGCGGCCCCTGCAAGGTCATGGCCCCGGTGATCGACGAGGTTGCCGAGGAACGTTCCGACAACCTCAAGGTCGTCAGCATCAATGTCGACGATGCCCCGGAGATTGCGGCCGAGCAGGGCGTGCGTGGCGTTCCCACCGTGATGCTGTTCAAGTCGGGCTCCAAGGTTGCCTCGCTGGTGGGCGCCCAGTCCAAATCCCAACTGGTGCAGTTCATCGACCAGAACGCCTGACAGCTTTTTCCGTCACGGCTCGTCACGCCCCGGCTCATGCCGGGGCGTTTGCGTTTCGGCCCGCGGCTCTCCCAGCTCGCCCTCCTCGGAAGGCAAAATCTCTCTTTCCTCGGGGGAACGATGCGCACCCGGGGGCTGCTTGCCCGGCCCCAGCAGATAAGCGATCCAGCGCGTCTGGGGATGGCTTTCCAGGGCGATCTTCAGCGTGGTGGTGAGTACCACCGAGAGCAGCATGCCCACCACTCCCAGCATCCAGCCCCACACTACCAGCGAAAGGAACGCCACGAAGGTCGACAGCCCCAGGGCCCGGCCCATCAGGCGAGGCTCGACCAGGTTGCCGAGCACGAAGTTGATCAGCAGGTACGCCATGGCGAGCGTCAGTGCCTCGAGCAGCCCGCCATCCTGCGACACCAGCAGCAGCAGCACCGGCGGTATGGCGGCAATGGCTGAGCCGATATTGGGAATATAGTTGAGAGCGAAGGCCAGCACGCCCCACAGCACGGGAAAGTCCACACCCGCCAACATGCATGCCAGCCAGGCCAGGATACCGGTGAGCAGGCTGACGAAGGTCTTCACCGCCAAGTAGCGCTTGAGTGTCTGGCTGAACTCGTGGAACCGGCGCAGGCTCGCTTCGGGATCCTTCAGCGCATAGGCCACCTTGGTGCGAAAATTGAGCGTCTCGAAAAGCATGAAAATGACCAGCAACGCCACTACCACACTCTGCATGAGCAGGTTACCGAGCCCACCCAGCAAGGTAGAGAGCCAGCCGCGGTCTTCCTCGCCCTCGACCAGGCCGGCCAGGGTATCAGGGTTGATGGCAAGCCCCATGGCTGCCAGGCTGTCGAGAATGTTGAGGTAATGTTCGTAGAGGCGCTCCTCGATGCCCGGCAGCGCCTGAATGAAAGTGCCGAAGGCGTTTGCCGCAAGCAGGCCGACCAGGGAGAGAAAGCCGCCAATCACCAGCAGCGTGACGACGACCGCCAGGCGCAGGCTCAGGCCGAGGCGATGAAGCCAGTTCACCGGCGAGGTGCAGATTACCGCGATGAACAGCCCCAGCAGGATCGGTATGACCAGATCGGCACCGGCACGTATCCCGGCAACGATCACGACCAGTGCCGCCAACGCCATCGTCAACGTCAATGGTAGGCCGTAACGCACGTCGTCATCGCGGTAGAGCATGCCAGCTATCCCTATTTGGCGTGTCCTGATTATCATGACCGCTACGGGACGGGTTCACAAATCGCCCTCCCCGTCGCCCACCGGTGCGACGTTCCCTCATGATCGCAAGGAGGCCCTCCATGCCCTCGAACTCTTTTCGCTCTCTGCTGCTCGGCGCCCTGCTGGCCGCAGCCCCCATGCTGGTCGCCACTGCACAGGCCGACGAGTCTCGCGCCCGGCTGGACGTGCAGGCCGAAGCCCAGCTCGACGTGATCCCGGATCGCGCCACGCTCAGCGCCCGCCTGTGGGAGCGCACCCCGGCCGTGGCGCGTCACGACGACGACACCGACCCCGAAGCCCTGCGCCAGGCGCGGGACCGCCTGGAGGAACGAGCGGCTGACTTGATTCACGCCCTCGAGGAGGCGGGCGTCGAGCGTGATGACATCAGCGCCGGCTCACTCTCCATACAGCCGGAATACGTGGCGGCGCCTCGTCGTGGCGACAACGATCAGGACACATTGATACGCACCCGCCTGGAGCGCCCCTTCCAGGTGCGCGTCGAGGATCTCGAGCGCTTGCCGATTCTGCTCGACGCACTGACCGAAGCCGGCGTCAACGTCATGGACGGCATCACCTACGATCTCGCCGATCGCGACGCCGCGACCGACGAGGCGCTGGTGAAGGCGTTGGAAAAAGCGCGCCACAAGGCCGAGCTGATGGCTCGCACCATGGACGTCTCCCTTGGCGCCGTCACCTCGATCAGCGAGACCCGCTCACCGGTTTATGCGCCACGCATGATGGCGATGAGCGCTGACGCCAGGGAAAGCGCCGTGCAGGCTGAGTACCGCCCCGGGACGATCGTCATCGAGGCGGGCGTCAGTGTCAGCTGGGAGATCGAGAATTGAGAGTGGCGATGCCACCCAGGTAGGGACGCAGCGCCTCGGGTACGGTGATGGAGCCATCGGCGTTCTGGTGATTCTCCATCACCGCGATCAGGCAGCGCCCCACTGCCAAGCCCGAGCCGTTAAGCGTGTGCAGCAGCTGCGGCTTTTTCTGCTCGGGATGGCGGAAACGCGCCTGCATGCGCCGCGCCTGGAAGTCCTCGCAGTTGGAGACCGAGGAGATCTCGCGGTAGGTCTGCTGGCTCGGCAGCCACACTTCCAGATCGTAGGTCTTGGCCGCGCCGAAGCCCATGTCACCGGTACACAGGGTCACCACCCGGTAGGGCAGCTCGAGGGCCTGCAGGATCGCCTCGGCGTGGCCGCGCATCTCTTCGAGCGCCGCGTAGCTCGTCTCCGGCTCCACCATCTGCACCATCTCGACCTTGTCGAACTGATGCTGGCGAATCATGCCGCGGGTATCGCGGCCGTGAGAGCCCGCCTCACTGCGAAAGCACGGTGTATGCGCCGTTAGCTTGAGCGGCAGCACCTTGTGGTCGAGGATCTCGTCACGGACGAAGTTGGTCAGCGGCACCTCGGCGGTGGGGATCAGGTGATAGCTGCGCTCGTCGTCCAGTCGGAACAGATCCTCGCCGAACTTGGGCAGCTGCCCGGTGCCGTAGAGCGACGCCTCGTTGACCATGTAGGGGACGTAGCACTCCTCGTAGCCGTGCTCGAGGGTCTGCTTGTCGAGCATGAACTGGGTCAGCGCCCGGTGCAGGCGGGCGATACCGCCACGCATGACGGCGAAGCGTGAGCCGGTCAGCTTGGCCGCCAGCTCGAAGTCCAGCTCGCCCTTGAGCCCGCCCAGGTCGACGTGATCACGCACTTCGAAGTCGAACTCGCGCAGCGTGCCCCAGCGGTACAGCTCGACGTTGTCATCCTCGCTCTCCCCCGCCGGCACGCTGTCGTGGGGCAGGTTGGGAATGCCGCTGACCAGCGCGTCCCACGCTTCCTGCACCTCGGCGAGCTGACGCTTGGCGGCATCGAGCCTGTCGCCGAGGTCGCTCACCTCGTCGAGCAGCGGCTGGATGTCCTCGCCGGACGCCTTGGCCTTGCCGATCGCCTTGGAGCGGGTATTACGCTCGTTCTGCAGGGACTCGGTCTCGGTCTGCAATCCACGACGCCGGGACTCCAGCGCCTCGAGCCGCTCGGTATCGAGGGCGAAGCCCCGCTTGGCCAGTCGTTGGGCAACCATATCGAGGTCGCTGCGCAGCAGTTTGGGATCGAGCATGGAATCCGGTCCGTAGCAGTCGGTGAATCGGAAAATCGAGCCGACCATTGTAGGCAAAAGGCTGCCAGGGTGCCACGCGCTCACGTGGCCGGGATGCGCACGACTGCCCTCTCGCGGTAAAGTAGCGTCATTCCCTGCCGCCCCGCCCTCCGGCCGGCATCAAACGACCGAATACGACGACACATGATTGCAAGACTGGACACGACGGCCGCGAGTGCCGCACTGGGTGCCGACTACCTGCGTTTTCTCGAAGTGCTGAAAGCCGCCGGGTTCGAAGGCGAGATCGCCCCGGACTACGCCAGCCGCACGGTGCTGGCCACCGACAACTCGATCTACCAGCGCCTGCCCCAGGCCGCGCTGTTCCCGCGCCATGCCGGTGATCTCGAGCTTGTCGCCCGCCTGGCCGCCGAGCCCGAGCATCGCCAGGTGGTACTCACGCCCCGCGGTGGCGGTACCGGCACCAACGGCCAGTCGCTGACCGATGGCCTGGTGGTCGACGTCTCACGCCACATGAACCGGATTCTCGAGATCGACGTCGAGAACCGCCGGGTGCGGGTGCAGGCCGGCGTGGTAAAGGATCAGCTCAACGCGGCTCTGAAGCCGCATGGGCTGTTCTTCGCCCCGGACCTCTCCACCTCCAACCGCGCCACCATCGGCGGCATGATCTCCACCGATGCCAGCGGCCAGGGTAGCTGCGAGTACGGCAAGACCCGTGATCACGTGCTCGAGCTCGACAGCGTGCTGCTCGGCGGCGAGCGGCTGGTCAGTCGCCCGGTGGACGATGGCGAGCTGGAGTCGCTGTGCCACCACAGTGGTGCAATCGGCAACGCCTACCGCACCGCACGGGAGATCATCGACACCCAGCGCGAGCTGATCGCCGCCAAATTCCCACCGCTCAACCGCTGCCTGACCGGCTACGACCTGGCGCATCTCCGTGACGCACAGGGCCGTCTCGACATGAACAGCCTGCTGTGCGGTTCCGAGGGCTCGCTGGGTTTCCTCAACGAGGCGGTGCTCAACGTACTGCCGATCCCCAAGCACTCGACCCTGGTCAACGTGCGCTATTCCGGCTTCATGGATGCCCTGCGCGACGCCAAGGCCTTGATGGGCTCTTCACAGGACCAGCCGCAGGCGCTTGCGGCGAAACCCACTTCCATCGAGACGGTGGACGACAAGGTGCTGCTGCTGGCCATGGAGGATTTCGTCTGGGACAGCGTGGCGGAGTTCTTTCCCAGCGAGGAGCCCCAGAGATCTGCCGAGGGCGACACCGTCACGGCCGAACGCCAGGCGGTGGCCATTAGCGGCATCAACCTGATCGAGTTCAACGACGACGACCCCAGGCGGCTCACCGAACGGGTGGACGCCTTCTGTCGTCACCTGGAAGCGGATGAGAGCGTGCCGCGCCTCGGCTACACCCTGGCCCAGGGGCGCGCCCAGATCCAGCAGGTCTACGGCATGCGCAAGCGCGCCGTGGGGCTGCTGGGCAATGCCAAGGTCGACGAGAAGGGCGAGAAGCGGCCGATCCCCTTCGTCGAGGACACCGCGGTGCCGCCGGAGCATCTGGCCGACTTCATCGCCGAGTTTCGCGCCGCACTGGACGCCCGCGGGCTCAGCTATGGCATGTTCGGCCATGTCGATGCCGGCGTGCTGCATGTGCGCCCCGCCATCGACATGAAGGACCCCGAGCAGGAGCGGCTGATCCGCGAAGTCTCCGACGAGGTGGCCGAGCTGACCCACAAGTACGGCGGCCTGCTGTGGGGCGAGCACGGCAAGGGCGTGCGCTCCGAGTACGCGCCCAAGTTCTTCGGCGAACTCTACCCCAGCCTGCAGCGGGTCAAGGCGGCGTTCGACCCGCACAACCAGTTGAACCCGGGGAAGATCGCCACGCCTGCCGACGCCAATGCCGAAATACCCGTCAAACTGGTCGACCCGGGCCTGCTGACCATCGACGGCGTGTCCACGCGCGGCCAGCTCGACCGCCAGATCGACCAGCGCGTATGGCAGGCCCATGCCGCCACGGTGTACTGCAACGGCAACGGCGCCTGCTACAACTACGACCCCGACGACGCCATGTGCCCCTCGTGGAAGGCCACCCGCGACCGCATCCACTCGCCCAAGGGACGCGCCAGCCTCGTCCGCGAGTGGTTACGTCTGCAGGGCAACACCGGGATCGACCTGCTCGAAGAGGCAAGAGCGAAGCGCCGCGAGGGGGTGTGGGGCTTCATCACCTCCTTCCCGGCGCGGGCGCGCAACAGCTGGCGCCGCCGCGACGAGACCGACTTCTCCCATGAGGTCTACGACGCCATGGCGGGCTGCCTGGCCTGCAAGTCCTGCGCCGGCCAGTGCCCGATCAAGGTCAACGTGCCGGACTCGCGCTCGCAGTTCCTCGAGGTCTACCACGGCCGCTACCTGCGCCCGCTGCGGGACTACCTGATCGGTGGCATGGAGTTCTTCGTGCCCTATCTCGCCCACGCCGCGCCGCTCTACAACGCCGCGCTGGGCAATCGCCTGGTGGACAAGCTGCTGTCAGAGCGGATCGGGCTGGTCGACAGCCCGCGCCTCTCCCGCGCACGGCTGGCCAAGCAGCTGCGCACCTGGGGCGTTGCCGAGGCCACGCCGATCTCGCTGGGCCTGCTCAGCGAGGCGCAGAAGGCCAGAAGCGTGGTGATCGTGCAGGACGCCTTCACCAGCCACTTCGAAGCCGAACTGGTGCTGGACATCGTCGAGCTGCTCTCGCGGCTGGACATCAAGGTGTTCGTCGCCCCCTACACGGCCAACGGCAAACCGCTGCACGTGCAGGGTTTCCTCGGCGCCTTCGAGCGAACCGCGGAGAAACAGGCGCGGCGGCTGCGCGCCCTGGCCGAGTTCGGCGTGCCGCTGGTGGGCATCGACCCAGCCATGACCCTCACCTACCGCCAGGAGTACGTGAAGGCGCTGGGCCCCGATGCCGTGCCCGAGGTGCTGATGCTGCAGGAGTGGCTGGTGGCTCAGAGCCAGCGCCTGGCGCCGCCGGCCCTCGCCCGGGAGCTCGAGAAACTCGACGACCCGAGCTTCCGGCTGCTCTCCCACTGCACCGAGAAGACCAACGCTCCGGGCAGTCCCAAGGCGTGGCAGCAGGTCTTCGCCGCCTTCGGCTTCGAGCTCGAGCTCGTCGCCACCGGCTGCTGCGGTATGTCCGGCACCTACGGCCACGAGGCGCGCAATCTGGAAACCTCGAAGACCATCTATGCCCAGTCGTGGCAGCCGGTGGTCGAGGACGAGGCCAACCCGGGCCGTCTGCTGGCCACCGGCTACTCCTGCCGCAGCCAGGCCAGTCGCTTATCCGGCCAGGCCCTGCCGCACCCCCTGCAAGGGCTGCTGACCCACCTGCGCCAGCTGAGCTGGTAGGATGTCGAGGCTTGCTGATCAAGCACTAAACGGACTATCGACAGGAGACGGATCATGACACTCAAGCCCCTGATTACCGCAACGGCTTTCGCGCTCGGCTTCGGCGCTGCCGGCCTTGCCAACGCCACCGAGGTCACCCATCTGGGCGGCGACATCACCGAAGATCAGGTGCTGGCGGCGCAGCAAGCCTGGGGGGACGCCTTGGTCGCGATCTCCAACGCCTATGAGGCGGAAGGCATCGATGCCGCCCGCGAGCTGGCGCAGCACGTGATCGACAGCGCCTACGGCTATGACATGGGTGCGGTGCTCTTCAAGCCCACTCTGGCCGAGGCGCCGCAAACCTTCCGCACCACACCCGAGGGTGCACTGGCCTACTTCGTCGGCCACAGCGAGGAGTACAGCGAAGACAGCGGCTTTGCCCTGAAGGGCTGGCAGGAGGTCACCATCGACAACGCTGCCATCCTCATCAGCGGTGACGTCGCCCTGACCATGGGCAACGTGTCGATCCTCGATGCCGAGGGCAATACCACCACCGTGGACAAGACCTGGGGCTACCACCTGGATGACGAAGGCACCCTGCGCATCGTGCTCCACCACTCCTCGCTGCCCTTCAGCGCCGCCGAGTAAGCGCAGCACAAGGGCGCCAAACGGCCATATAGAGAAAGGCCGGCGGGGAAGCCGCCGGCCTTTCGGGCTCAGCCTGCAGGCATTACCATGGAGCGCAGGTAACCCGCAACGGGAGGCTGGATGTCCCGCACCCTGATCGCGATCGGCCTGTGCATCGTGGTGGTCGGCCTGCTCTGGCCCTGGCTCTCCAAGCTGCCGTTCGGCCAGCTGCCGGGCGATATCACCATTCGGCGCGAGAACTTCTCGTTCTACTTCCCCCTCACCACCATGATCCTGATCAGCGTGCTTCTCTCGGCACTGCTCTGGCTATTCAATCGGTGAGCGACCACTAGAGAGCTAGCGATGGAGGGATCAGGACTCGGGCTGGTGGCACACCGCTTCGATGTTGTGTCCATCCGGGCCGATGACGAAGGCGGCATAGTAATACGCATGATAGTTCTGACGCAGGCCAGGCGCACCGTTGTCCTGGCCACCTGCTTGCAGTGCCGCACGATGGAAGGCATCTACCTGCTGGCGAGAGTCGGCATGAAACGCGATATGCAGGGGAGCGGGCTTCTCCTTGGCTTGGTACAGGCACAGCGAGGCGTCTCCCTTACCGCAAAGCTCGATGCCGTATGACGGCTCACCTTCCGCACCTCCTACTACCCCGAGCGGCTCGAGCGCTTTCAGGAAGAAGGCCTTGCTCGCTTCATAATCGCTGACACCAAATTTGACGTGGTCAAACATGAGGGCCTCCTGATAAAGGCAGCGTGTTGGCTGCCCTATTCGTAGCGATGGAGCTTAGCCTAGAAGAAAAGCCTGCGCAGCGCCTCGCCGGCGTCGGCTTCGCGCATGAAGGCCTCACCAACCAGGAAGCCGTGAACGTCGTGCTCGCGCATGCGCAGCACGTCGGCCTGGGTGTGGATACCGGACTCCGTGACCACGGTGACCCCAGCTGGAATGCGCGACAGCAGTTCCAGGGTGGTTTCCAGGCGGGTTTCGAAGGTATGCAGGTTACGGTTGTTGATACCCACCAGGCCAATGCCGAGCTTGAGCGCACGCTCGAGCTCCAGGGCGTCGTGCACCTCGACCAGCACGTCCATGCCCTGTGCCGTGGCCTGCTGGTAGAGGTCGGCCATCCGGGCATCGTCCAGCGCAGCGACGATGAGCAGGATACAGTCGGCACCAATGGCCCGCGCTTCGCTGACCTGGTAGCCGTGGGTAATGAAGTCCTTGCGGATCACCGGCAGCTCGCATGCCTCGCGGGCGGCGATGAGGAAGTCCTCATGGCCCTGGAAGAAGTCGACATCCGTCAGCACCGAGAGGCAGGAGGCACCGCCAGCGGCATAGCTCGCGGCAATCTCGGCGGGATGGAAATCCTCACGGATCACCCCCTTGGAGGGAGACGCCTTCTTGATCTCGGCGATCACCGCCGGGTCGCCCTCGGCAATACGCCGGTCGAGGGCGGCGATGAAGCCACGCGGTGCACTCTGGTGCCGAGCCAACTCCAGCAATTCGGCTTCGGACACGGCGCGGCTGCGCTCGGCCACTTCCTCGTCCTTGCGGGCCAGGATGCGGGTCAAAATGGTCGGGGCGTCCTTGGTTGGGCTCATGGTGCTGTCTCGATACGGGCGGCGCTGGCCGCGGATGGTGCCGGGGAGCGGACCATATTACCTAGGCCCGGCTCGACATGGAAATGGGCGCTGGCAAGCCGTCGCAGCAGTCAGCGCATGGCACCGATCAGGCGACCATGACAGAATTCGCCCATGGACGCCTCTCCTGTCTTTCTCGGCCCCTATACCAGCACCTGGCCCTGGAAATTGCCCCTGCCTGGCGCCCGGCTGGTGACGGCAAGCTTCGATCCGGCCCGCCTGGACGACACCCCCGGCCAGCACGACATCGCCCTGCCGCCTCGGCTGAGCGACGCCGTGCTCAAGCGGCGCGCTGAATACGTTGCCGGACGGCTGTGCGCACGCCGGGGGCTGTGGCTGCTCGACGGCCGCAAGTCAGCACCGGGGATGAACGAGGATCGCTCCCCGCGCTGGCCCGTGGACTGCGTTGGCGCCATTACCCATAGCCATGGCTGGGCCGCGGCACTGGTCGCCCATCGCCAGGCCTATGCCGGCATTGGTCTTGACGCCGAACGGCTGCTGGCCGAGGAGCAGGCCGAGCGGCTTGCCAGAAGGGTGCTCACCCCCGAGGAAATCGCCCGCCTGGAAGCACTGAGCCCAGCGAATCTGGCGCTGATAGTCAGCGCGACCTTCTCCCTCAAGGAGAGCCTGTTCAAGGCCCTCTACCCCCTGGTAGGCAGGATGTTCCACTTCCAGGCGGCCGAGCTGACCGCCTGGGAAGGCCTTGGCCCGGTTCGCCTGCGCCTGCGCGAGGATCTGGGCAGCGGCTGGACGATCGGCCGTGAGGTTTTCGGCATGGTGTGCCTGCACGAGGGTCGGCTGCTCAGCCTGGTCGCGCTGCCTGCCAACCTCTTGCACGAGAAACCGTCGTGAGCGTCAGGAGACCAGCACCCGAGTGAAGTCGGCCAGCTCCTTCATCTTTTCCAGCGGCAGCTTGGAGGCTTGGGCGTCCTGCGCCATCAGCACACCCTCCTTCAGGCTGTCGGCGATACCCGAGCAGTAGAGCGCCGCCCCGGCATTGAGGGCGACGATGTCGGCAGCGGGTCCTTCACCCACCAGCGCCTCACGTACCAGCCTCAGGCTGTCCTCGGCGCTGACTACCTTGAGCGGTGCCAGCTCCTGACGCTCGATGCCAAACTCCTCGGGCGCAATCGTGTAGTGCCGAATCCCGCCTTCCTTGAGTTCAGCCACCCGGGTGGGCGCGGCCAAGGAGATCTCGTCCAGGCCATCCTCGGCGTGGACCACCATGACGTGGCGGCTGCCCAGGTATTGCAGCACCTCGGCCATCAGTGGCACCAGCTCGGCGGAGTAGACCCCCAGCACCTGGTTGGGCGCCCCGGCCGGGTTGGTCAGCGGACCGAGGATATTGAACAGCGTGCGTACACCCATCTCGCGGCGTGGACCGATGGCGAAGCGCATGGCGGGATGGTGATTGGGCGCAAACATGAAGCCGACGCCCACCTGCTCGATGCAGCGTGACACCTGCTCCGGCTTGAGATCGAGGTGGATGCCGGCCATATCGAAAAGATCGGCGCTGCCGGACGAGGAGGAGACACTGCGATTGCCGTGCTTGGCCACGTGAGCCCCGGCCGCAGCGGCCACGAAGCTGGAAGCGGTCGAGACGTTGAACAGGTTCGCGCCATCGCCCCCGGTGCCGACGATATCCACCACGTTCTCGGCTTGCACACGCACGCGTTTCATCAACTCGCGCATGACCTGGGCCGCCGCGCCGATCTCCTCGGCGGTTTCGCCCTTCATGGCCAGGCCCACCAGCAGGCCGCCGATCTGCGCATCGGTGGCCTCGCCGGTCATGATCTGCTGCATCACCGCGTGGGTGTCGTCGAAGCTGAGGTTTTCACGGCGCATAACCGCGGCTATGGCATCACGCATCTGCATGGGCAGGGACTCCTCTTTCAGGCGGGTCAGCGGCGCTTCAGGAAATTGGCCAGCAGTTCATGCCCCTGGCGGGTCAGGATCGACTCGGGATGGAACTGCACGCCCTCGATGTCTAGCTCGCGATGACGCAGCCCCATGATGAGCCCCGGGGTCACGTCATCGTCGTCGGTCCAGGCCGTGACCTCGAGACAGTCAGGCAGGGACTCGTTCTCCACTACCAGGGAATGATAGCGGGTGACTTCGAGCGGATCTTCAAGACCGGCGAAAACGCCCTGGCCACGGTGACGAATGCGAGAAGTCTTGCCGTGCATCACCTGGGGGGCACGCACTACCCTGCCGCCATAGACCTGCCCGATCGCCTGGTGCCCCAGGCAGATCCCGAGGATCGGCAGGCGTCCGGCGAAGTGGTGTATTGCCGCCATGGAGATGCCCGCCTCGTTGGGCGTGCAAGGCCCCGGCGAAATGACCAGCTGGCTTGGCGCAAGCGCTTCGATCTGCTCCAGGGTAATGGCGTCGTTGCGGTAGGTGACCACCTCGGCCCCCAGCTCCCCCAGGTACTGCACCACGTTGTAGGTGAAGCTGTCGTAGTTGTCGATCATCAGCACGGACATGGCGAAAGAATCCTGTTAACAATTCATCTGCGGTGTTTCGTGTAACTCGGCCAGCCGTGCGGGGCCTGCTTCGGACACAAAAAAGCCGCCCTGACGGCGGCATGTCGTACGGTCGTCAGCGTGCCGCCCCTCGCTCAGGAGCGCCACCACTGAATCGATCTTGGCATATAGGCGTTTGCATTCATGACACAATAGTGCCGTTGCGGCAGGCAGCCTGTCAACGCGCGGCGAGGGCAATGGCAACGCAGGTGACATCGGTCGCGGCTGGCCAGCTTTCCCCGCAGTCTCTATCATCGGGCATGCGCTACGCAAAAAGGAGATTGACGATGCGCTCGACCCGCCGTGCCTGTTTATGGCTGGCCCTCCCGCTCGCCGCCATGGTTGGCAGCATTTCAGCCGCAACAGCCAACCCCAAGGTGGTCGCCAGCTTTTCGATCCTGGGTGATCTGGTGCATCAGGTCGGGGGGGACGACATCGAGCTGGTGGTGCTGACACCTGCCGGCGCCGACGTGCACGAGTGGGAGCTGACCCCGGACAACTTCATTGCGCTGGAGGATGCCGAGCTCATCTTCTACAACGGCTATCAGCTCGAGCAGTGGATGCGTCAGGTCTATGCCACCGTAGGCAACCGGGCACCGCTGGTGCCGGTCGCCAGGCTCTCCGAGTATCCCACCCAGCCTATCGTCACCGGCGAGTTCACCGGCGAGCCTGATCCACACCTGTGGATGGACCCCCGAGCCGTGCAAGCCTACCTCCCTGTCATTGCCGAGCACCTGGCCGAGCTTCATCCCCAGGCCGCCGAGCGATTTCACGAGCGCGCCGATGCCGCCAGCGAGACCCTCGAGGCACTGCATGAAGCACTGGCCGACCTGCTCGCCGAGATCCCCGAAGAACGCCGTATACTGATCTCGACCGAAGCCGCCCTTGTCTACTTCGCCGAGGCCTACGGCTTTCGCCATGATGGCGTATGGGGCATCAATGCCGAGTCCGAGGGCCTGCCCCGTCAGGTCATGCGTATCGTCGAGGTGATCGAGGACACCCGTCCCGCCGCCCTCTTCTGGCAGAGCACCGTCTCTGACCGCTACATTCGCAGCATCGCCACCGACACGGGCGTTCCGGTCGTCGGCCCGCTCTTCGTCGACTCGCTCGGCGAGAGTGGAGAGGGGGCGTCCAACTACGTGGCAATGATGCGCCACAATGCCGAACTGATCCGCGACGCCCTGAGCGTCGATGACGCTTCAGGCAATGACGCCGATGGAGAAAAGACGCAAGCGAAGCCGAAGGAAGAGAAGCAATCAGCGCAGGAAAAGCAAGCCAGTAAAGAGCGGCAAGCCGGCAGCGACGAAGAATGAGCCCCGGCCCTGTTAACTGAACCTGGCCCCCTGTCATCCAGGGGCCGGGGCTCGCCTACAGGTTGTCCAACCCCTTTTCGGCCATGGCCACGGCACGGAAGATGGCGCGCCCCTTGTTGAGGGTTTCCTGCCACTCGAGCTCGGGGACGGAGTCGGCCACTACACCGGCGCCGGCCTGCACGTGCAGCTCGCCATCCTTGATCACCGCCGTGCGGATGGCGATGGCGGTATCCATGTTGCCATGCCAGGAGAGATAGCCCACCGCTCCGGAATAGATACCGCGCTTGACCGGCTCCAGCTCATCGATGATCTCCAGTGCCCGGACCTTGGGCGCACCCGACAGGGTGCCTGCCGGAAAGGTGGCACGAAGCACATCCATGGCGGAGAGGCCAGGCTTCAGACGGCCGGTGACGTTGGAGACGATGTGCATGACGTGGGAGTAGCGCTCCACGGCCATCTGGTCGGTGACCTGTACCGTGCCCGTCTCACTGATACGGCCTACGTCGTTGCGTCCCAGGTCGATCAGCATCAGGTGCTCGGCCACCTCCTTGGGGTCGCCCAGCAGGTCGGCCTCCAGCGCCCGATCCTCCTCCTCGCTCCTGCCACGCACGCGGGTACCCGCGATCGGCCGCACGGTGACCTCGCCATCCTCCAGGCGAGTGAGGATCTCGGGAGAAGAGCCCACCACGTGATGGTCGCCCAGGTTGAAGAAGAACATGTAGGGCGAGGGATTGAGGCTGCGCAGTGCGCGGTAGAGATCCAGCGGCGGCGCTTGGTAGGGAATCGACATGCGCTGCGAAGGAACGCACTGCATCACGTCGCCGGCCAGCACGTACTCCTTGATCTTCTCCACCGCTGCCTTGAAGCCGGCTTCGGTGAACCCCGAAGTGAAATGCCCTTCCTCCACCTCGCTACGCCCGGTGCCGGGGCTCGAGGCGTTGACCACGGCGGTGCGCAGGCGCTGCTCCAGTGCCTCCAGGCGACCTACCGCCCTTGCGTAGGCATCGCCGGAAGCCGGGTCGACATGGGTCCACAGGGTCAGACGCCCCGAGAGATTGTCGAACACCACCAGGTCGTCGCACACCATCAGCAGGATATCCGGCACGCCCAGGGGGTCGGGCTTCTCCACGCCCCGCAGGCGCGGCTCGATATAGCGAATGGTGTCGTAGCCAAAGTAGCCCACCAGGCCACCATCGAAGCGCGGCTGATCATCCAGGCGCGGGACCCGGAAGCGCTGCTGGAACTGCTCGACCCACGTCAGCGGGTCCTCTACCTCGACCTGCTCGAGACACTCGTCGTGCCGGTAATGACGGATGCTGAAGCCCCGCACTTCGATGCGCTCGTGGCACGGCAGCCCAATGATCGAGTAGCGCCCCCACTTCTCGCCACCCTGAACCGACTCGAGCAGGAAGGTCCACGGCTCGTCGGCAAGCTTCAGATAGGTCGACAGCGGCGTGTCCAGGTCGGCCAGTACCTCGCGGGTGACCGGAATGCGGTTGTAGCCGGCCTTGGCCAGCTCATCGAAACGCTCGGGTGTCATCATGCCCGGCTCCTCGCAGAAAAGGGATTGGCAGCGGGCGCGACGAGCTCCGCCAGTGAATCGACCAGCGCATCCGGCCGACTGTCGCTGACCGGCTCGCCGTGATTGTAGCCATAGGGCACCGCCAGGGTACGAAAGCCTGCGGCGCGACCGGCGGCAACGTCGTGGCGAGAATCCCCTACCATCAGACAGGCCGAAGGCGACAAGCCGAAGTGGTCGGCCACGTGCAGCAGGGGTGCAGGGTCGGGCTTCTTCTGCGGCAAGGCATCGCCGCCCAGGCAAAGAGCGAAGTATCCCTCGAGCCCGAGGCTGGCCAGCAACGGCTGGATAAAGGCCTGGGGCTTGTTGGTCACCAGGGTCAAATGCAGACCCTGTGCGCTCAGTCCTTCGAGCGCCTCGACGACGCCGGGAAAGAGACGCGTGCGCGACCCCACGTCCTGGCCGTAGTGATACAGGAAGCGCGAGTGGCCCTGCTCCAGGTGCTGCTGCGACGGCGAGGAGCCCAAGGCATCGGTCAGGGCCCGCTCGACGAGCTTCAGCGAGCCATTGCCGACCCAGCGGCTGACCTTGTCTTCTCCGGCCGGCGGCAGGGGGATCTCCTCCAGCACCTTGTCCACTGCAGCCGCCAGGTCGGGGACGGAATCGACCAGGGTACCATCGAGGTCGAAGCTGATCAGGCGTATGTCGTTCAGGATGGGGTGCATGACAGCTCCTTGTTTCCTCGGCGGACTTCGAGCCAGGCCCGCTTGCGAGCCGCAGGGAGGCGCTTGACCTCAGCCTCCAGGCGCAGCGCTTCTCCCCGCTCGCCGACCAACTCATGATGCACCAGCGTGAGCGGGCCGCGCCCTCTCAGGGCCTTGGCACCGCGCCCGGCCTCATGCTGCGACAAGCGCCGGGAGACATCGGTGGTAATACCGGTATAGAGCGCCCTCTCGGAAGTCTCGATCACATAGAGGTACCAGGGTGAGGGCGGCGAGCTCACTGGTCGTCGCCCCCCACCGAGGCCAGCTGCTCGCGGAAATCGCGCATGACACTGTCATAACGATGAGGGTCGCTGTCACTGCCCGCCTTGAACACCGCCGATCCGGCGACGAAGGTATCGGCCCCGGCGCGAGCGATTTCGGCGATATTTTCCACTTTCACACCGCCATCGATCTCGAGGCGAATGTCGCGGCCCGAGGCATCGATGCGTCGGCGCGCCTCGCGCAGTTTGTCGAGCGTGCCCGGAATGAAGGCCTGGCCGCCGAAGCCGGGATTGACGCTCATCAGCAGAATCATGTCGACCTTGTCCATCACGTAGTCGAGATAGGCCAGGGGCGTAGCCGGATTGAACACCAGACCGGCCTTGCAGCCGCCGTCACGGATCAGCTGGAGCGAGCGGTCGATATGCTCGGAGGCTTCCGGATGAAAAGTGATGTAGCTGGCACCGGCGTCGATGAAATCGCCGATCAGGCGGTCAACCGGCTTGACCATCAGGTGCACATCGACAGGGGCGGTAACGCCGTGCTTGCGTAGCGCCTCGCAGACCATCGGCCCGATGGTCAGGTTGGGCACATAGTGGTTGTCCATCACGTCGAAATGAACGATGTCCGCCCCGGCGGCCAGCACGTTGTCCACCTCCTCGCCCAGCCGGGCAAAGTCGGCGGAAAGGATCGAAGGGGCTATCAGGAAGTCGCGGTTCGCGTCGCTCATCAGAGGTTTCAGCCATCGAACTGTATGAAAGCCACCATGTTACCAGACTGCACGCGGCATCGGGCAGCCAGGGCCTCGGTGTCGGCGGATGATGGAGTGTAGCGGCTTCAATGATCGATATAGCCAAATAGAATCAAAAGACGGATTGTAATTCCCTTTAGGCAGCTCTACTCTTGCAACCAATGTTCCCCTCTGGCTGGAGACACCCCCATGCTGCTTCCCACCCTTCGCCGTTCCCTGATCGCCGCCGCCCTGGGCCTTGGCCTGTCAGCCCCGGCGATGGCCGCCGAGCGCGAAATCCTCAACTCCTCCTATGACATTGCCCGCGAACTGTTTTCCGCCATCAATCCGGAGTTCAGCGCCCATTGGCAGGCGGAGGAAGCTGAAGAGATCGCCATCCAACAGTCCCACGGCGGCTCTTCGGCCCAGGCCCGCGCCATTTTGCAGGGGCTGCGCGCCGACGTGGTGACCTACAACCAGGTCACCGACGTACAGGTGCTGGCCGATGCCGGCCTGGTCGCCGAAGACTGGCAGGAACAGTTGCCCAACAACGCCTCGCCATACTACTCCACCACCGCCTTCCTGGTGCGCAAGGACAACCCCAAGGGCATCGAAAGCTGGGACGACCTGGTTCGCGAGGACGTGAGCATGGTCTTCCCCAACCCCAACACCTCCGGCAACGGCCGTTATACCTACCTGGCCGCCCTGGGCTTCGCCCAGCAGCAGTTCGACGGTGACGAGGAACAGGTCCACGACTTCATGCGCACCTTCCTGCGCAACGTGGCGGTGTTCGATACCGGCGGACGCGGCGCCACCACCAGTTTCATCGAGCGCAACCGCGGCGACGTGCTGATCAGCTTCGAGTCCGAGGTCAACAACATCCGCCAGGAGTACGGCCGCGAGGATTACGAAGTGATCGTGCCGCCGGTCAGCATCCTGGCCGAGTTCCCGGTGGCCGTGGTCGAGCCCAACGCCGAACGCAACGGCAACCTGGACCTGGCCCGAGCCTACCTGGAGTACCTCTACAGCGAGGAGGCCCAGCGCCAGCTGGCCGGCTTCAACTACCGCGTACACCACGAGACCGTGGTCGAGGAGTTCGCCGACCAGTTCCCCGAGACCGAACTGCTGACCGTCGAGGAGATTGTCGGCAGTTGGGAAGAAGCGATGGACATTCACTTCGGCAGCGGCGGGCTGCTCGAGCAGCTGCAGCGCCGCCGCTGATGGCGGACGCTGACCGCCAGGCAAGAGACGAGGCAACATGAGCACTCGGTCCTTCGCCATCGGCCTCGGCAGCACCCCCAAGCGGGTGCTGCCGGGCTTTGGCCTTTCGCTCGGCATCAGCCTGACCTTCGTCTCGCTGATGCTGCTGCTGCCCATGACCGGGCTGTTTGGCCAGCTGGCCGGGCTGAGCCTGGCCGAGTACTGGGCGATCATCACCCACGAGCGGGTGGTAGCGAGCTACGTGGTCACCATCGGTGCCGCCGCGGTGGCAGCCATCGTCAATGGCGCCTTCGGCCTGCTGCTGGCCTGGGTACTCGTGCGCTACGAATTTCCGGGCAAGCGCCTGCTCGACGCGCTGATGGACCTGCCCTTCGCCCTGCCTACGGCCGTAGCCGGCATCACCCTGGCCACGCTCTACTCCAGCAACGGCTGGATGGGTCAGCTACTCGAGCCGCTGGGCCTGCAGGTAGCCTACACCTGGGTCGGGATTGCCCTGGCCATGGCCTTCACCAGCATTCCCTTCGTGGTGCGTACGGTGCAGCCGGTACTGGAGGACATGCCCCACGAGATGGACGAAGCCGCGCTGACCCTCGGTGCCTCGGATTTCACCGGCTTTCGCCGAGTGATCCTGCCGCACCTGTGGCCGGCCCTGGTGACCGGTACCGGGCTCGCCTTCGTGCGCTCGCTGGGCGAGTTCGGCGCGATCATCTTCATTGCCGGCAACATGCCATACGAGACCGAGATCACCGCGCTGATGATCTTCGTGCGCCTGCAGGAGTACGACTACGCCGGCGCCTCGGCCATCGCCTCGGTGGTGCTTTTCGTCTCGCTCGCCCTGCTGCTGGCGATCAATATCTGGCAGGGGCGCTTCGTCAAGCGCCTGCATGGAGGACACGGCTGATGCAACGAATCGGTGATGGCCCCGCCGTCCGGCGCCTGCTGATCGCTGCCGCCGTGGTGCTGGCGGCGCTGTTCCTGCTGCTGCCGCTGGTGGCGATCTTCGCCCAGGCCTTCGCCCGGGGCTTCGACGTGTTCTGGGTCAACGTCACCAACCAGTACACCGTGGCGGCGATCCAGCTGACGCTGCTGATCGCCGTGCTGACGATCCCAGTGTGCCTGGTATTCGGCGTGGCGCTGGCCTGGCTGGTGACCCGCTTCCGCTTTCCGGGGCGGCGGATCCTGCAGACCCTGATCGACATTCCCTTCGCCGTCTCCCCGGTGGTGGCGGGGCTGGTCTACCTGTTGCTCTACGGCCGCACCGGCTGGCTTGGCGCCTGGCTGGATGGCCACGATATCCAGCTGATGTTCGCCTGGCCCGGCATCCTGCTGGTGACCATTTTCGTTACCTGCCCCTTCGTTGCCCGCGAACTGATCCCGCTGATGCAGGCCCAGGGTTCCCGCGAGGAAGAGGCCGCCGTGACCCTGGGCGCACCCGGCTGGACGATCTTTCGCCGTATCACGCTGCCCAACATCCGCTGGGCGCTGCTCTACGGCGTGATCCTGACCAACGCGCGGGCGGTGGGCGAATTCGGCGCCGTGTCGGTGGTCTCCGGCGCCATTCGCGGCCAGACCAATACCCTGCCGCTGCACCTCGAGCAGCTCTACCAGGACTACAATACTGTGGGTGCCTTCGCCAGCGCGTCGCTGCTGGCACTGATCGCCCTGCTCACGCTGGTCGCCAAGGCCAGCCTGGAATGGCGCGCCGCGCGCCGGGAGGTTCACTCATGAGCATCCGCCTTCACGACATCGGCAAGCACTTCGGCAGGACCCAGGCACTCGAGCCAATCAGCCTGGATATCGCCGAAGGCGAGCTGGTCGGCCTGCTGGGCCCCTCCGGCTCCGGCAAGACCACCCTGCTGCGCATCATCGCCGGGCTGGAAAGCGCAGACCCTGCCGCCGGTGCTCGCATCCTGTTCGGCGAGCGTGACGTGACCCAGCTGCACGTGCGCGACCGCCGTATCGGCTTCGTCTTCCAGCACTACGCGCTGTTTCGCCACATGACGGTATTCGACAACGTGGCCTTCGGGCTGACCGTGATGCCGCGCAAGAGCCGCCCCTCGAGCGGTGAGATCCGCAGCCGGGTGCACCGCCTGCTGGAGATGGTCAAGCTCGAGCACATGGCGCAGCGCTATCCATCCCAGCTCTCCGGCGGCCAGCAGCAGCGGGTCTCGCTGGCACGCGCCCTGGCCCTGCGCCCCGATGTGCTGCTGCTCGACGAGCCTTTTGGCGCGCTAGATGCCAAGGTGCGCCAGGAACTGCGCCGCTGGCTTCGTCACCTCCACGACGAGCTGAATTTCACCAGCCTGTTCGTCACTCACGATCAGGAGGAAGCGCTGGAGCTCTCTGACCGGGTGGTGGTGATGAGCAACGGCCGCATCGAGCAGATCGATACCCCCGACGAGCTCTACCGGCGGCCGGTCAACCGCTTCGTGTTCGAGTTCCTGGGCGACGTCAACCATCTCGAGGGGTCCGTGCGCAACGGCGTACTGACCTGCGGCGATGCGCGTCTGGCGGTTGATCTGGCCGACGGCTCGGAAGAACTGCTGCTGCGCCCTCACGAGGTGGAACTGGCCGAGGCTCCAACCAACGAGGCACACCTGCCGGTCACCGTCACGGCCATCTCGCCGGTCGGCGCGGAGGTACGCGTGGAACTCGAAGCCGACTGGCTGGGAGAGCCCTGGCTGGCCGCGATCAGCCACGCCAGCTACGAGCGACTCGGCCTCTCCCGTGGCGCTCGCCTGTATGCCTTGCCGCACCGCTGGCACCGATTTCCCACCGAGTGCAGCGAACGGAAGGCCCGGGCTTCGGAAGCGGTAAGCTGACCGGCTACGCGTCCGTCAAGGCTCTTGCGGCTGGCGCGACCAGAGCATGAGCGTCTCCTGCTCGCCGCTGAGTGGGTCCATGCGCTCCTCGACGAACTGGAAGCCCAGCCGCCGATAGAAAGAGACGGCACGGACGTTACGAGAATAGACGCAGAGCGTGATGCGCTCGCGGCAGGACATGGCGTGCGCCATCAGATGAGTGCCATGGCCGAAGCTCTGCACGTCAGGGTCGATGAACAGCGCTTCGAGATGCTCGCCATTGAGCGCGGCAAAACCCACGGCCCGCCCCGCCGCTTCGAGCACGTAGGTTTCCGCGGCGGGCAGATAGCGACGCGCCATGTCGTCGGCCCGCTCCAGCCAGAATGCCTCAGGAATGAAAGCGTGAGCCAAGCGCGAGGCACGTAGCCAGATATCGACGAGCTGAGGTATGTCTTCGGGTTCGGCGAGACGAATCATGAAGCGACTCCAACACACAATTCGGCGTAGTGTAACCGTTTCCCCTGGCAGTAGCTCAACGCTGTCGCCCCTCAACGCTTGGCGATATACTACGTAACTACCTGAAACCTGTACCCTGCATGGCATCGCCGTCGCCAACATCAGGTCAGGCCCTGCCCTGTTCGACGACTACCGGAGGGAAAATGAACCGACGTAATGCCCTGCGTTTCGCAGCTGCCTTGCTGGCGACCGCGCTGCTGGCCGGCTGCGCCAGCCCCCACTATCTGCAATTGAACCCGCAACGCAGCGTCTCGGTTCCTCAGGTCGGCAGTGACCAGGCCGTGACGGTGGCGGCAGTGGACGAGCGTGGCAGCGAAGTGATCGGCACTCGCACCGGCAGCGCGATGTCCACCGCCGTGATCAGCGTCAGCGCCCACGAACTGGTGCCGAACTTGCAGCGCGAGGCAGAGCGTGCCGTCCGCGACATGGGGTTCTCTCCCACCACCGAGCCCGCCAGCGGGCGTCCCGGCCTGACGGTCACGATGCTCCACCTCGGCTATGAGCGCGGCGAAAGCCGTCCGGTGGTCGACGAAGCCCGTCTGGAAGCCGTATTGGAGGTCAAGGTCACCAACCAGGGCTCGACTTACACCGGCACCTATACCTCCCGCCGCACCCAGACCTATGCCATGCGCCCGGGGCGTGACGCCAACCGCCGTATGCTCAACGACCTGATCGCCGACGCCCTTGACCGCGCTTTCAGCGATCCGGAGCTGGCCCAGATGCTGGCTCGCTGAGGATCGCCAAGCCGCGCCGGGGCCGCCTTCAAGCTGCCCCGGCGCGGATCTGATGACGTTCGCAAGACCTGCTAGATCGAAGGCCCACGCCTGGCCAGGGCCCAGACGCTTTCACGAAAGCCACTGCCCTCTTCCGACTCGCCATCCTCCAGGTGCGTTACCTGGAAGTTGGGCTCGAACAGCTCACGCACCTCATCGGCCGTCACCTGAAAAGGCGGCCCTGCCGTCTCATCGCCGAGGGTCCGGGCCAGGGTGATCAACAGGCCCTTGGCACCGGGAGGAATCAGCTGAGCCAGATGAAAAGCGTAGCGCTGGCGGGTGGCGGGCGGCAGGGCAATCAGCGCTGCGCGATCATAGAAGGCGCCGATCTCGGCGGCCTGGTCGATATGAAAGTGAAAGAAGTCGCCGCACCAAAGCTCCACGCTGCCCTGACGGCAGATGGCAAAGGGCTCCTGCTGATAGCGAGAAACATCAGCCGTCCCTTCGGCCACGAACTGTTCGATGGCCTCCTCGGCAAGCTCGATACCCAGCACCGGATGATCGCGGTGCGCCAGCCAGCGCATGTCGAGGCTCTTTCCACATAGTGGAACCAGCACCTTGGTGCCGGGCCGCACGCCTAGCCGGGGCCAGTGTCGCGCCAGGGCCGGGTGTACATCGTGGCGATGAAAGCCGATGCGCCCCTCGCGCCAGCGGTCCAGCCATTCATGCGTCATACCCTACCCTCTTGCCTAGAACCAGCGGTCGCGCTTGCGCCGCTTGCGCGGCAGATGGGGAATGATCAGCCCTACCAGCAGGCCGGCACCGGCCACGCCGCCGCCATACATGAAGTAGCGCATCAAGAGATCTTCTTCCTGGGTATCCAGGCGCGCCTGCAGTTGGCGTATGGTCTGGCGCGAGCGGTCAGATTCGCCGTCGAGCTCACTGTTCCGGGCTTCCAGCTCGGCAATGCGCAGTTCCCGTGCCTCGAGCGTCTCGGTCATCGCAGACACCCGCTCTTCCCAGGTCTCGTTGATGCCGTCGAGCTCCTCCTCGAGCTGCGCCACCTGCTCTTCCAGCTGTGGCAGCTGGGAGCTTGCACTCGGCGAGGACTGGAGCTCGTTGCTCAGTATCCATACTCGATCGCCGTCACCATTTTCGACCCGGCTGTAGTTGCCGCTGGTCTCGAGCAGGGTGACCGGCTCGCCAGCCGTCAGGGTGCCGACGATGCGATAGCCGTCGGTCGGCCCGCTGCGAACATAGGTAGTCAAGGCGTCGGAAACCCAAAGGTTGGCGCCCTCTGGCTGCTGGGCCTGTAGCGGAAGGGCCACCATGCCCAGCGCAACGCCGGTGAGAAAGAACTTGAAACGATGCTTCATGCCGTTGTCCTGGATATCTGCCACGCCGCCAAGGTCCGGGCGCCCGTGGCTCATGTCAATCAGTGGCCTGTCCACAGAATCTTTGGATAAGCCCCGGGAAAACCGCTGGAAAGCCAGCCGTCTGGCACTCCGCCACTGGCTTGCGGCAGGATGGTCATTTCCTGAGCAGGCCGTGGGAATGCCGTCCCCTGCGTTCGTTGCGATCAGCGCTCGCTCTTCGGCGGCAGCATCGGACCACGCGGAAACTCGGCCACGCGTCCCTCGCTCTTGACTGCTCTGGGGGGGCCCTCACGCTCCACCTCATCGATCCGCACGATGGCATTGAGCGGCAGATAGCTGCGCTTGACCCCATCGAAGGTGTGTCGCAGGCGGTCGGCAGAAGGATCGACCACGAGCTTCGAACCATCCTCGAAGACGAATTCCTCGACCTCGATGAAGCCCCAAAGTTCGCTCTGGAAGATTTCCCTGGCGTAGAGCTCCCAGATTTCGCCCTGTTGATGAAATACCACTCGATAGATCGGTTTGGCCGCCATAAGGCCGTTTATCCCTAACATTCGGTTACGCTGAAGCCCGCACCAGCGGGGCCTGCCACAACCGCCAAGGGTATCACAGTCGTCCGGCCGTGCAGTGCTCCTCTGGCCCCTTTGGGCACGCTTCCGTATAATGCCGTCACCTATCGAGATAGGCTTCACGAAGCCCTTTCCCGCGACACTCCACTCACCGGTGACGCACGCGTCGGAAAACCGACCCCGATCCTTATGGCGAAGAAACTCTTCATCAAGACCCACGGCTGCCAGATGAACGAGTACGACTCCGCTCGCATGGCGGATCTACTTGGCGAATCGCATCAGCTCGAGCTGACCCATGACGAAGGCGAGGCCGACGTCATCCTGCTCAATACCTGCTCGATTCGCGAGAAGGCCCAGGAAAAGGTCTTCCACCAACTCGGCCGCTGGAAAAAGCTCAAGGAAGCCAACCCCGACCTGGTCATTGGCGTCGGCGGCTGCGTGGCCAGCCAGGAAGGCGAGGCGCTGCGCAAGCGGGCTCCGCATGTCGACATGGTGTTCGGCCCCCAGACCCTGCACCGCGTGCCGGCGATGCTCGACTCTCGCCGCCAGGACCAGATCTCGGTGGTCGACGTCACCTTCCCCGAAATCGAGAAGTTCGACCATCTGCCCAAGCCGAGTTCCGATGGCGCCACCGCCTTCGTTTCGGTGATGGAAGGGTGCTCCAAGTACTGCACCTTCTGCGTGGTGCCCTACACGCGCGGCGAGGAGGTCTCGCGCCCCTTCGAGGCGGTGATGGATGAGGTGATCCACCTGGCGGACCAGGGCGTTCGCGAGATCAACCTGCTGGGCCAGAACGTCAACGCCTATCGCGGCGAGAACCGGCTTGGCGACGAGATCGACCTGGCCGAACTGATCGCCTGCGTGGCGGCGGTGGAAGGGATCGATCGCATTCGCTTCACCACCTCTCATCCGGTGGAGTTCTCCGCCAGCCTGATCGAGGCCTTCGGCGAGATCCCCGAGCTGGTCAGCCACCTGCACCTGCCGGTACAGTCCGGCTCCGACCGCATCCTGGCCGCCATGAAGCGCGGCCACACCGCGGCTGAGTACATCGAGAAGATGGAACGTATCCGCGCACTGCGCCCGGACATCAGCTTCTCGTCGGACTTCATCATCGGCTTCCCCGGTGAGAGCGACGAGGACTTCGAGGCGACCATGGACTTGATCCATCGCATCGGCTTCGATCACTCCTTCAGCTTCGTCTACTCGGCCCGCCCCGGCACCCCGGCGGCGGCGCTCGACGACGACACCCCGGAAAGCGTCAAGAAGCAGCGCCTGGCGATCCTGCAGGAGCGTATCAACCAGCAGGCGATGCAGATTTCTCGGCGCATGGTGGGGACCACCCAACGTATCCTGGTCAGCGGCTTCTCGCCCAAGGACCCCGGCCAGCTCTCCGGGCGTACCGAGAACAACCGGGTGGTCAACTTCCGCGCTGCCAACCCCACCGAGCTGATCGGCTACTTCGTCGACGTGACCATTACCGAAGCACTGCCCAACTCGCTGCGCGGCGAACTGGCCTCTCCGGCGCTACACTGACGTCAGCAAGCACCGGAACGCCCACGACACAGCGGTCCTGATAGTCTCGTTACCGCAGTGATTGCCCTGCCAAGAGGTGGGGCAGTAAGCTGGGTGCCAAACCACGCAACGCAGGAATTTCGCCACCTTGAGTCAACACGCCGCACAGGCCAATCGCATCATCACCTTGAGCCTCGAGCCCAATGACCCACAGCGACTCGCCAATCTTTGCGGGCAGCGGGACGAGCACCTGAAGCTGGTCGAGGAGCGCCTGGGCGTCACGCTGCGCAATCGCGGCAACGTCTTTCAGCTCGCCGGGCCCGGTCATCGGGTCAAGGCTGCGGCCAACATTCTCGAGCATCTCTATCGTGAAGCCGAGGCCAGCGATCTGTCGCCGGATACCGTGCACCTCTTCCTGCAGGAATCGGGGCGCGAGGCCCTCGACGAGGAGGAGGGCCTGGCCGACGATGAGATCCTGTTGCGCACCCCCAAGCTGCTCGTCAAGCCCCGCGGCCTAAACCAGCAGAGCTACGTCTCGAGCATCCGCCAGCACGACATAAACTTCGGTATCGGCCCGGCCGGTACCGGCAAGACCTACCTGGCCGTGGCCGCGGCGGTGGAGGCGCTCAACCAGCAGGAGGTACGCCGCATCCTGCTGGTACGCCCTGCCGTCGAGGCCGGCGAGAAGCTCGGTTTTCTGCCCGGTGACCTGGCACAGAAGATCGATCCCTACCTGCGCCCGCTCTACGATGCTCTCTATGAGATGCTCGGCTTCGAGCAGGTAGGCAAGCTGATCGAGCGTCAGGTGATCGAGATCGCCCCGCTGGCCTACATGCGTGGACGCACTCTCAACAACGCCTTCATCATCCTCGACGAGAGCCAGAACACCACGCGCGAACAGATGAAGATGTTCCTCACGCGCATCGGCTTCGGCTCCACCGCGGTGATCACCGGTGACGTGACCCAGGTCGATCTGCCCCGTGGCCAGAGCTCGGGCCTGATTCAGGTCCTCGAGGTGCTCAAGGGGACCCCCGGCATCGGCGTCACCCACTTCGCCGCCAAGGACGTGGTTCGCCACCCACTGGTACAGCGCATCATCGAGGCCTACGAAAGCTTCGAGGCCGAGCAGGAGGTGCAGGAGCGCGCCCGCCGCGAAGCCCGCGAGCGCGAGCGCGAAGCGCTGCGCCAGGAGCGCGGACGCAGCAGGGAAGACGCCGAATAATGCGCCAGGCGCCCATCGTCGACCGCCAGCTTGCTACCTCGGGCAAAGGGATGCCCGAACAGGCCAGCCTGGAGGCATGGATCGGCGCCGTGCTGGCTCGGTTTCCCCGGGAGGCACGCCACGAAGTCACCATTCGCTTCGTCGATGCCGAGGAGAGCCAGGCGCTCAATCGCGACTACCGTGGACGCGACAAGCCCACCAACGTGCTCTCCTTCCCCTTCGACAACCCACCCGGCATCACCCTGCCCCTCCTTGGCGACCTGGTGCTGTGCCACCCGGTGGTGGAAAACGAAGCGCATGAACAGGGAAAGCAGCTCGGTGACCACTATGCCCATCTGGTAGTGCACGGTATGCTGCACCTTCTCGGGCACGATCATCTCGAGGAGACGGAGGCGGAGGCGATGGAGCAGCTGGAGCGGGAGATCCTGGCGGACTTCGCCATCGCCGATCCCTATTCGCCACTCCCGGAAAACGACGGACAACAAGTCGAAAGCAAGGACAAGAGACGCGACGATGAGTGACGACCGAACGACCGGTCAGGGCAGCAGGTCCTGGCTCGACAAACTGCTCGGCGCCCTCTCGGGAGACAGTGAAGGTCCCAGCTCTCGTGAGGAATTGATGGAGTTCCTGCGCGAGGCGGCAACACGGCTCAAGCTCGACCAGGACGCCATGATGATCATGGAGGGCGCGCTGCAGATCAGCGACCAGCAGGTCCGGGAGGTGTTGATCCCTCGTTCCCAGGTCACCGCCATCGCCGTGGACCAGCCCGCCGAGGAATACCTCGCGCTGATCAACGAAACCGGCCACTCCCGCTATCCCGTGATCGGCGAGAACCTTGACGAGGTGAAGGGCCTGCTGCTGGTCAAGGACCTGCTGAAACTGCTCAACCGCCCCGCTTCGGAGCGCGAGCGCTTTTGCCTCGAGGACGTGCTGCGCCCCGCCATGTTCGTTCCGGAATCAAAGCGCCTCAACAGCCTGCTCAAGGAATTCCGCGACACCCACAACCATATGGCCGTGGTGGTCGATGAATATGGCGGCACCGCGGGCATCGTCACCATCGAAGATATCCTCGAACAGATCGTCGGCGACATCGAGGACGAGCACGACACCGAGGAGGAAGACGACATTCGCGCCCTCGGAGAAGGCCGCTACGCCATTCGTGCGCTGACGCCGATCGAGGACTTCAACGAGCGCTTCGGCACGCGTTTCTCCGACGACGAATTCGACACCGTGGGGGGCCTGGTGATGCAGCGCTTCGGCCACCTCCCCGGTCGCGGCGAACACACCGAGCTGGGCGGCTGGCGTTTCACCGTTCTCAACGCCGACAATCGCCGCATTAGACTCCTCGAGGCCGTCCAGCAGGACGAGCCTGCACTGTCACAGGATTGATTCCAGGGCTGCCCTGGTACGGACACAGCATGCCTGACTCTCGACCGCCTCCGGCATTGGGCTATTTCGCCGCTCTTGTCGCCGGCGTATTGACCACCCTGACCGCTTCTCCCTATGAGCTCTGGTGGTTGGGGCCACTGGCCGTCGGCCTCGTCTACTGGGCAATCCGGCCACTGCGCCCGCTGCAGGCTGGCCTGCTGGGCTGGTGCTACGGCGTCGGCCTGTTCGGCTCCGGCGCCTCCTGGGTCTACGTCTCGATTCACGACTACGGTTACACCGGGGTGCCGCTGGCGGTGTTTCTCACCACCCTTTTCGTCTGCGCCATGGCGCTGTTCATCGCCGCAACCCTGTGGCTCTACCGCCTGCTGTGCGGCCAGCGCCTGGCCTTTCTGACCTTCGCCGGTGCCTGGGTTCTGGGCGAATGGCTGCGTACCTGGCTGTTCACCGGCTTCCCGTGGCTGCTGCTGGGCAGCTCCCATGTCGATTCTCCGCTGGCACCCTGGGCACCCATTGGCGGGGTCTACCTGCTGTCGCTGATCACGGCGCTAACCGGCACCCTGGGAGCAGAGTTCCTGCGCCGCCGCTGGTGGACGGCCGCCCCCATCGCCGCCATGTGGCTGGTGCCGCTGGCGCTACCCAGCCAGTGGACCGAGCCTGCCGGCGATCCCCTGCGGGTCGCACTGCTGCAGGGCAACCTGGATCAACTGATCAAATGGACACCGGAAGGCCGACGCATCGCCGCCAATACCTATCTGGAGATGACGCGAGAGTACGCCGATGATGCCGACCTGATCGTCTGGCCGGAGGCGGCATTGCCAATGTTCGAGGACGAGGCCGAGCCGATCCTGGCCCGCGCTCAGGCCCATCTGGAGCCCGGCAGCGCAATACTGACCGGCATTCTGCAACGCGACGAACGCGGGCTCTACTTCAACAGTGTGATCGGGCTGGGCAACGCCGAGGGCGAGTATCGCAAGGCGCACCTGGTCCCGTTCGGCGAGTACCTGCCACTCGAGCGCTGGCTGCGCGGCACCATTGCCTTCTTCGATCTACCGATGCCGGCAATGACCCCCGGGCCCTCGGGCCAGGCCCCGGTGCGGGCCGCCGGCACCATGATCGGCAACGCCATCTGTTACGAGATCATCTATGCCGACCCCGTGGCGGAGCAGGCCCGCAACGCGGAAATGCTGCTGACGGTGTCCAACGACACCTGGTTCGGTGAATCCATCGGTCCGCTTCAACACCTGCAAATGGCACGCCTGCGGGCGCTGGAGAACGGCCGCTACGTGGTACGCGCCACCAGCAACGGCGTTACCGCCGTGATCGATCCGCATGGCCGCCTGGTCGCCAGTGCCCCGCAGTTCGAGACGGTCGCCCTGCTCGCCGAGGCCGTTCCCATGCAGGGTCTGACGCCCTTTACCCGCACCGGAAGCTGGCCAGTGTGGTTGTTGAGTGCCTTGCTCGTACTCCCCGGCCTGCGACGCCCGCAGTACCGACGGCAAGGCACGATGGCCTCCCGGCAAAGCTGAATGGCTTTGCAGCACGGCTACAGGAATTCCCAGCACAATGAGGCCCGCATCAGCGGGCCTCACTGTGCTCTATGGGTATGGGTTCAGTCGGACTTGGCCGGCACTTCGCCCAGCACCTCGGGGATGGTCATGCGCACGTAGCGCCCCGGCGCCTCTTCCAGCAGCTTCAGCTCACCCTCACCCGGCTGCCGCGCAGGCACCATCTTGCTGGCATCGGCGTAACCACCTTCCGTCATCCAGCGCTGCCAGTGGGGCCACCAGGAGCCTTCGTGGGCCTCGGCCCCGTCAAGCCAGGCTTCATGATCCTCCGGTAGCTCATCGTTGGTCCAGTAGCCGTACTTGTTCTTGTGCGGCGGGTTGACGATGCCTGCGATGTGGCCAGAGCCACCCAGCACGAAGGTCGCCGGCCCTTTGGGCAGCAGCGCGCCGTAGTAGGTGCTGTTCCACTTGGCGATATGATCGTCGCGGGTGGAAACGAAGTAGCTCGGCGTGGATATCTTGCGCAGATCGATCTTGACCCCATCGAGCTCGATGCCGCCGGGCTCCACCAGGCGGTTCTCGAGGTACATGTGGCGCAGGTACCAGCCGTGGGTACCGGCCGGCAGGTTGGTGCCGTCGGTATTCCAGTAGAGCAGGTCGAAGGGAGCGGGGTTCTCGCCCTTCAAATAATTGCTGATATAGAAAGACCAGAAGAGGTCGTTCTCTCGCAGCAGGTTGAAGGTGTAGGCCATGGAGCGGCCGTCCAGGTAGCCGTCCTGCTGCATGCGTGCCTCTATCCCCTGGAGGATCGGCTCGCTGAGCAACACACCAAGCTCGCCCGGGTCACGGAAGTCCTGCAGTGTGGCCATGTAGGTGACCGACTTGACCTTGCGCCCACGCCGGGTGCTGGTGAGAAACGCCACGGTGGAGGCCGCCAGCGTGCCGCCAATACAGTAGCTGAGCAGATTGACCGACTTCTCGCCGCAGGCCTGCTCGATGGCCTCCATCGCAGCGATCGGCCCCATCTGCATGTAGTCGGCCCAGGTCAGGTCACGCTGCTCGGGCCCGGGGTTTCGCCAGGAGATCAGGAACACCGTATGCCCCTGGTCGACCAGCCACTTGACCAGCGAGTTGTCCTGCCGCAGGTCGAGTATGTAGTACTTGTTGATCCAGGGCGGCACGATCAGCAGCGGCGTCTTGAACACCGTTTCGGTGGTCGGCGTGTACTGGATCAACTGGATCAGCTCGTTCTCGTAGACCACATAGCCGGGAGTAACGGCAATATTGTGGCCGATCTCGAAAGCGGTACGATCGGTCATCGCCACGTTGAGGCCATCGGCGGAGTTGGCCAGGTCGCGGCGCAACTGTGCGAGCCCTTCGACCAGGTTCTGCCCCTTGGTCTCCAGCGTGCGGCGCATCACCTCGGGATTGGTGGTGGCGAAGTTGGTCGGCGCCATGGCGTTGACCAGCTGGCGAGCGTAGAACGCCAGGTTGCGCTTCTGCTGCTCAGGCAGGCCATCGAGCTGCTCGACCAGCTCCTCGACGGCGCCGGAGAACAGCAGATACTGCTGCATGATGGCGCGATAGAAGGGCTCCTGGTGCCAGGCCTCGTCCTTGAAGCGCCGGTCGTTTCTGGGCGGGGATACCAGCGGCTCGCCCAGGTTGCCGGCCAGGGCCTGCAGGCCCTGCTGCCAGAGTTGAAACTGGTCCTGTACCAGGCGAGCCTGTGTCTGCCATAGCAGCTGCGGGTTGCGCATCAGCGACTCGGCACCGGCGCGGAAAGCTTCGTGCATGTCTGCCTGGATGGAGTCCGCTGCCGCATCGGGCGCCATGCGCTCGAGCAACTCGTGCAACAGGGCCTGGTAATGCTGGCCCAACTCCTGAAGCTGTCCGTTCCACTCATCCAGTTCGGCCTGGGAAATAACCGTGTCCCCTGACTGCATTGCCCACTCCTGTTTTTCGACCCTTGTTTATCGACTCTGCACTACAGTCCGCCCCCGCACCACAGTTGCCCATCGCACGAAAGGCACCGCCGACAACCCACCAACATCAGAAGCGGGGCCGCCTCCACGGGCCTTGCCAGGCCTCTGGAGACGGCTGCATCCGATGTTTCCGGCGCCGGACGGCTGTCAGCTCTTGCGTGATGCCTGACTGCTTGCCTTGGCGGGAGCCTCGGACTTGCTGGATGCCGTTGCCTTGGAGGCGGCTTCGGGCTGCTTGGCCTGGTCGGACAGTTCCTGGCTGACTTCACCGAACAGCTGCTCCAGTTCGGCGCGGAACTGCTGGCTCATTTCGCCAAGGGCCTGGGCGTCTTCCATCATCTGGCGCGAGAGCTGGTTCATCATCTCGGCCTGCTGGGCACCGAAGGCCTGCAGGTCCTCGGCATCTCGAATCTCCGAGGCGCTGCGCATGCGCTCGGTACCCATCTGGCTGTAGCGTTTCATCGCTTCCAGCTGGTACTCGGTCATTTTCTCCATGTTGCCGAGCATCAGCGAGTTGAGCTTGCGCATGGGTTCGAAGAAACGCCGCGTCTGCTGGTTGAATTCGTCGAACATCTTGTCCTGCATGGGGTTGACCTCCTGTAGACCTGAATCATGCGGGAAACAGCGCCAGCACCATTGTTGGCAACCTTCCCGGCGCCTTTCAGTGAACACTGCGCGAGCAACTGCTGCCGCTTGCCATGACGCCAATGCTGCACCGCACAAAGCGTATCCTGCCATGGCGCCCGCTGCAATACCCTTACACTTCAGTCAAGGCCGGCCTGTCCTCCTGTCAGCTACTGCTCCGTGCGTCGAGAGCGCGACCGCGCACTGGCCGTCTTGGCCTTGCCACTTGGCTTGGCGGGGGCTTCGGCTTCGCTGGCCTCCTCGGGCGGTTTCGACTTGCCCATCGAGCTTCCCGCCTGGCGCAGCATGTCGAGCATCATCTGCTGGTAGGTACCGAAACTGGCCAGCCCCTGGGAGAGCCCCTGGCTCATGTCCTGGGAAAAGCCCTGCTGCAGGAATGGCTTCATCAGGCTCATGGGATCGTAGCCTTCGACCCCTGACTCCATCTGCCTCTGAATCCGGTTCAGCAACTCCTGCTGGAACGCTTCGACGTCCGGCAGTCCCAGTGAACGACGGAACTCCTCGGGCGTCAGGTCGAACTCGACGTTGATCTTCATGGCAATACCCTGCTCAAGTGTTCTCTTAGTGTAGCAACCCAGCGCGAAGCTCAACCTTGCTGCACCAGACTCAGCGCAGCACAGGCGTCTGCACCGCTACGTCAGTATTCTGTGCCCGATGTCGCAACAGATGGTCCATCAGCGTCAGCGCCATCATCGCTTCGGCGATGGGCGTGGCGCGGATGCCCACGCAGGGGTCGTGACGCCCCTTGGTCACCACCTCGACCGGGTTACCGTGCACGTCGATGCTGCGTCCGGGGAGGGTGATGCTGGAAGTGGGCTTGAGCGCCAGGTGAGCGATCAGCGGCTGACCCGAGGAAATCCCTCCGAGCACGCCGCCGGCATGGTTGGAGAGAAAGCCCTGCGGCGTCATCTCGTCGCGGTGTTCACTGCCACGTTGAGCCACCGCGGCGAAGCCGTCACCGATCTCCACCCCTTTCACTGCATTGATGCTCATCAGCCCATGCGCCAGCTCGGCATCGAGGCGGTCGAAGACCGGCTCGCCCAGTCCGGGGGGCAGCCCTTCGGCGACCACGGTGATCTTCGCCCCGACCGAATCCTGGTCGCGGCGCAGCTGGTCCATGAAGGCCTCGAGCTCGGGTACGCGCTCGGGATCGGGGCAGAAGAAGGGATTGGCGTTCACCGACTCCCACTGCTTGAAGGCAATCTCCAGCGGGCCGAGCTGGCTCATGTAGCCGCGCACCGTGATGCCCTGGCTTGCCAGGTACTGCTTGGCGATGGCGCCGGCAGCCACGCGCATGGCGGTTTCCCGGGCGCTGGAGCGACCGCCGCCGCGATAGTCGCGGATGCCGTACTTGTGATGATAGGTGTAGTCGGCGTGGGCGGGACGAAACTGATCCTTGATGTTGCCGTAGTCCTTGGAGCGCTGGTCGGTGTTCTCGATCAGCAGGCCGATGGCGGTGCCGGTGGTCACGCCCTCGAACACCCCGGAGAGAATGCGCACCTGGTCGGGTTCGCGGCGCTGGGTGGTATGCCGCGAGGTACCGGGGCGACGGCGGTCCAGATCGCGCTGCAGGTCTTCTTCGCTGAGTGGCAGCCCCGGCGGACAGCCGTCGACGATCGCGCCTAGCGCCGGGCCGTGGCTCTCGCCGAAGGTAGTGACGGTGAACAGCTTGCCAAAGGTATTGCCGGACATGGACGTGCCTCCCGATATCGTGAGTGGTGGATCAGGCGAAGGACGCCGCATGGGCGTCGAGTTCCGCAGCGGTGAGAGCGAACACGCCCTGCCCGCCGCGCTCGAAGTCGAGCCACAGGAACGGCACCTCGGGGAAGGCCGCCTCCAGATGACTATCGGAATTGCCGACCTCGACGATCAGCACACCGTGGTCGGCCAGGTGCTGACGCGCCTCGCGCAGGATGCGCCTCACGATGTCGAGCCCATCGGCACCGGCACCCAGGGCCAGCTCCGGCTCGTGGCGGTATTCGGCCGGCATGGTGGCGAGATCGCGGGCGTCGACATAGGGCGGATTGGAGACGATCAGGTCGTAGCGCGGCCCGGCCAGCCCATCGAACAGGTCGGAGTGTACCGCCCTGACCCGGGCACCCAGGTCGTGACGCTGGATATTCTGTCTGGCCACGGCCAGAGCATCGACGCTGACATCGGACAGATCCACCTCACAGGTGGGCAGGTGCAGCGCAGCGGCAATGCCGATGCAGCCCGAGCCGGTGCAGAGATCGAGCACCCGCGCCGGCGGCTCCTCGGGAAACCAGGCGTCGAAGCCGGCCTCGATCAGCTCGGCGATGGGCGAACGCGGTATCAGCACCCGCTCGTCGACGTCGAAGGCAAAGCCGGCGAAGAAGGCCTCGCCCAGCAGATAGGGCAGCGGTCGGCGCGAGGTGATGCGCTCACGCACCAGCGCGACGATACGCGCCCGCTCCACGGGCAGCAGGCGTGCATCGAGCACCGCGGGGTCGACGTTCCAGGGCAGGTGCAGCGCACCCAGCGTCAGCGCTACGGCCTCGTCCCAGGGGGAGTCGGTGCCGTGGCCGTGGTGCAGGCCGGCCAGGTGAAATTCGCTGGCGGCCCAGCGCAGGTAGTCGCGCAGCGTGAGGAGGTCGCGACACAGCGCCTCGTCGTCCAGGGTCAGGGTCGAGCGGGAATCGGTGGAGTTGGCCACGAAAGGTCCTGCACAGTCGGTTGGGTTCGATGTCCCGATTGTACCCGCGGCGACAGGCGGTTCACAGCCGCGCTCAGGCCGTTATACTGGCCGCTCGACGACACCACCCGAGCCCCGCATGAGCCAACGCCGCCCACCCGACGACGATGACGACGACAGCAACGCCTTTCGCCAGGCGCTGCGCGAGGCCGGCGTACGTCGCATTGCCGTCAATCGTGCCGACCCGGGGCGGCCCAAGCGTCGCGACCCGGCGGCAGCGGAGCGTCGCGCCGCGGCGGTGGCGGCCGACACGACGGAAAGCGCCAGCCGCACCAGCGATGGTCGCGTGGAGCCGGTGCGCCCTTCGGAATTCCTCGACTTCGCCCTGCCCGACCTGCCCTACCGCACCCGCAGCCAGCTCAAGCGCGGCCAGATCGCCTGGGAGGCAGGGCTGGACCTGCACGGCTACAGCCTCGACGAGGCGCGCCTGGAGCTGGAAAGCTTTCTCAAGGAGGCGGTGGGCAGCCGCATGCGCTGCGTGCTGGTGGTGCACGGCAAGGCGTGGGGCAGCACGGCGGATTACCCGGTGATCAAGAGCCACATCAACGCCTGGCTGCGCGAGTGGCCGACGGTGCTGGCCTTCTGCTCGGCGCGGGAGCTCGATGGCGGTACCGGTGCCGTGTACGTGCTGCTGCGCCGCCGAGGTCAAGCCTTCTAGGCAGCGCCTAACCACCCCCCGATTCACGATCGACCGGCATCTGCGGCGGCTCCACGACCATGCCGCCGCTACCGCCATCGCCGCTGTGCTTGCGGCCCTCGTAGCGGTCCAGCGCCTCCATGGCCAGGTGGCGCCCCAGGCGGATCAGCGCCCTGGCGCGATGGAACTCGAAGGCGCCGCAGACCGTCTTGGGCACCTCGATCAGCACATCTGGCGGATAACCGGCAATCTTGTACTTGGCAAGCGACGCCTGGGTGATGTCAAAGGAAGCCAGGATCATGTCCAGCCGGCCCCAGGCCCGCCGGCCGTTGGCAGGCCGTTCACCCTTGCCGTTTTCCTCGCCCTCCCCATCCTCGGCGGCCCCCAAGCCCTCGAACAGCCAGCGTGTCGCCCCGCGTACGTCCATCCAGCCCCGCGCAACGTCCTGAGCCTCCGCCTCGAGCTGCTCCTCGGTTGGCAGCAGGTCTTCCAGTGACACCGGACGCGCGCTGTGAGCGGTCACGTTGACCGCCAGCATCATGTCGGCATGCGACGAGACGGTGGGCGTGATCGGCAGGGGATTGAGCAGCCCCCCATCGACCAGAGTACGATCATCGATGTGCACTGGCGTGATGACGCCGGGGATGGCGATCGAGGCCCGGATAGCGCGCAAAAGCGACCCCGACTGGAACCACACCTCGCGCTGCCTCGCCAGGTCGGTGGCGACGGTGGTCAACGGAATCGGCAGGTCCTGGATCTGGATGTCGCCGATCAGCTCCTCGAGCTTGCTCATCACCTTGCTGGCCCGCATGGCGCCCATCGGGCTCCAGGTGACATCCACGAGCTTCAACACATCGAAGTAATCGAGCTGACAGACCCAGTCACGATAGGCTTCGAGCTGACCGGCTGCGTAGACGCCGGCGATCACGGAGCCCATGGAGCAACCGGAAATGGCGGTGATCTCGTAACCACGCGCTTCCAGTACCTCGATCACACCGATATGCGCATAGCCCCGCGCCCCACCGCTGCCCAGGGTCAGTGCCACTCGCTTACCCAGCTCTGCCGCCTGCCTGTTGCTCATGACTTGCCTCGCTTCGCCCTCACGGCCGGTTCGTCTCGCCCAGCCACTCTTCAATGGCCTTCGCCACTGACACTGTCTTATCGGGCTCGAGGTGCAGATGGTGGCCACCCGGTAGCACCCGCCGGGTCAGCCGGGCAACGGCCGCTCGGGCCGCCAGCGCCATCTCTCGTTCGCCCAGGATTCCCCCTTCCCCTTC
Source organism: Billgrantia kenyensis (assembly GCF_013697085.1). Classification (GTDB taxonomy): domain Bacteria; phylum Pseudomonadota; class Gammaproteobacteria; order Pseudomonadales; family Halomonadaceae; genus Halomonas; species Halomonas kenyensis. The sequence continues at coordinate 113,735 of NZ_JACEFT010000010.1, read as the reverse complement.
GATCAGCAGGGCCGGCGCCTCTATCGCTCCGAGCAGCGCCAGGGCCTGCTGCGGGGTCAACCGCACCGGCGACGGCCACAGCAGGCGTGCATCGGTGCGCAGCCACACATGCCCGTCGGCCTCCCGGGCCAGGTTACGCTCGACCAGGGGAGCGGCCGTTTCGGCATCGATACTGGTGACTCCACCGGACACGCGCGCTGCCACCGCCGTCCTGCTATCAGGATAGCGCGGCGCGGTCGAGCGTGGACGTCGGGCCGCCTTCAGCCCCTTGCGCAGCTGAGCGGCACTCGCTTCGGCCGGCGTGGTGACGGCACCCAGTCCATCGATCAGCACCAGCCGCTCGACGCGCTCCGGCAGTGCCGCTGCAGTCAGGCAGGCCACCCCCGCACCCATCGAATGAGCAAGCAACGACATTCGCTCGAGTCCCAGCTCATCGGCTGCGTCCAACAGGTCGTGGCAATAGTCCCACAGGGCGTAGTCGCCTTCACGGTGGCGGGAGTGCCCGTGGCCGGCGAAATCGAGGGCCACGATGCGAATACCGAGCCGCTCGCTCAATAGTGGCCCCAGGCGGATAAAACTGGCGGCATTGTCCAGCCAGCCGTGCAGCGCCAGCCAGGTGGGGGCGTCCTCCTCACCCCAGGCGAGGGCCGCCAGGCGGCCCTCTGCCAGCATCAATGGTCGAGCTTGGCTCATTCCTTTTCCTCCAGCAGCTCGTCAAGCATCGACAGCAGGGCCTGTCGGGTCTCCGCGGGATGCTCCATGGGAAACATATGGCTGCCGGGCACCAGCGCCAGCGGAATGCCGTGCGCGGCCAGGCGCCGCCGACGCTTGGGCGTGATCAGGTCGGACTCCCCGCCGGCCAGCACGCCGAAGGGAACCTGCAGGCGTCGTGGTAGGCGCGTCAGGTGGTCAGGCAGGTTGCGAAAGATCTCGGTTTCGATAGCCGGATCGTAGATCAGCTCGGCAGCCCCATCGCTGCCCAGCCGAGTTCCTCCCTCCACATAGTCATGCAGGGCTTGAGGAGTGAAACGCCGAAACAACCCGCGCCGGCGCAGGTGGTTGGCCATCGCCTCCCGGTCCGGCCACGAGGCACGACGCCCCTGGCTCTTGCCTGCAGGGGTCACCCTGTCGACGAAGCCGAAGCGTTTGGCGACCTTCATGCCCCAGGCATCGAGGCCAAGCATCAGCGGGGGATCGAGCATCACCACACAACGGAAGCGTTGCGGCGCATGCTCCGCCGCCATGGCCATCAGCACGCCGCCCATGGAGTGGCCTACGCCGATGATCGGCCCATCGTCATCGAGCACATGCTCCAGCAGCTCGTCGCGCAGCGCCAGCCAGTTGGCTCCCACGGGATAATCGGGGTGGTGTCCCAGGCGATCGACCGGGTGGATATCGAAGCGCTCATGCAGCGGCGCCAGCAGGCTGCGGTAGCTCATGCCGGGGAAACCGTTGGCATGGGCGAAGACCAATCGCGGAAGGGTGGGGCTTTCATTCATGACGGGATCCAGTATCGGCTCGGGCAGCTCGCCAGTGGCGATAGCAGGCTAACGGGTTTACTCTATCTCGCCAAGTCGACCTCCGGTCCATGTCGCATGCTTTTCTCCTGGAGCCCTGCATGACCCGTTCCTCTCGTCCTCGTCGTGATACCCGCGTACGCAACCGCGTATTCTTCCTGACCGTGATCGCTGCGATCATTGTCGGCCTGTGGTTGGTTCGCGGATGAACCTTTATCAGCTATTTCTCTCCACCCTCGAGATCACCCTGCCGGTTTTCGCCATGGTCTTCATCGGCCTGGGCCTCAAGCGCCTGGGCTGGATCGACCAAGCCTTCATTTCCACTGCATCGAGCCTGGTGTTCAAGGCCACCATGCCGACGCTGATCTTCCTCAGCATTATCAAGGCCGACCTGGACGCCACCCTGAATCCCGGGCTGCTCGGCTTCTTCGCCCTCGCCACCCTGGGCAGCTTCCTGCTGGCCTGGGGCTGGGCCATCCTGCGGGTGCCCTATGCCGATCGCGGCGTCTACGTGCAGGGGGCCTTTCGCGGCAACTGCGGCATCGTCGGCCTGGCGCTGGCGGCCGGCATGTACGGCGAATACGGGCTCTCCGCCGGCGGCCTGCTGCTCGGCGTGGTGATCCTCACCTACAATGCCTTCTCGGTCATCGCCCTGGCCACTTACCAGGAGGGCAAGAGCGCCGACTGGCGCAGCATCATCCACCATATCGTGCGTAACCCGCTGATCCTCGCCGTCGTCGCCGCGGTGCCGGTGGCCGCACTGGAGCTGCGCCTCCCCGGCTGGCTGATGACCTCGGGGGAGTACTTTGCCTCACTGACCCTGCCGCTGGCCCTGATCTGCATCGGCGCAACGCTGTCGCTGGGCTCCATCAGGGCGTCGGGCAGCCTGGCGACAGGTGCCAGTGTGATGAAGATGGTCACACTGCCGCTGCTTGCCACCCTCGCGGCCTGGCTGGTCGGCTTCGAGGGGCGCGAGCTGGGCGTGCTGTTCCTGTTCTTCGCCAGCCCCACGGCGGCGGCCAGCTTCGTGATGGTCAAGGCGATGGGCGGCAATGCCGCACTCTCGGCCAATATCATCGCCCTGAGCACGCTCATGGCCAGCCTGACCATCACCTTGGGGGTATTCGCCCTGAAAGTCATCGGCTGGATCTAGGCTGGATATGGGAAGCTGCCTAGGTATCGGTGCGGATGATGACCTCGAACTGCTCCAGCCCGCCGCCCTCGCCCACCGCCTCCTTGGGCATGGGGTTGGCGTGGGCGCGCTTGAAGTCCTCGCTACCGACCCAGGCACGAAAAGCCTCCTGGCTCTCCCACTCGGTTTCGACCACATAGGGGGCCTGGTTGCCCAGCGGGCGCAGCACGCGCATGGCGACGAAGCCGGGCTGCTTGTCTATCTCGCCAGCCCGGGCCCGGAAGCGCGCTTCGAAGGTGTCCTCATGGCCTGGCATGACGACGACGCGGTTGTTGACGATGAAGCTCATGGTGATATCCCTGTCAGCTGATGTCGTGGGGCCCAATGAAGCGTAGCAGCCGGGCGCACCCCGCCGCCCACACCTCGCCTTCGAGCTCCGCCACGCCAGCCGTGGGGAAACCAAGACCGCGGTCGACGCGGCCTTCCACCAGCAGCCCGGTAAGCAGGCCCACCAGCGGCATATGGCTGACCAGCACGATGGGCCGGTTCGCGCTCATGTCGAGCAACCAGTCGCACACCGCCGCCGGTGCATCATCGGGCGTAATGGCCGCATGCTCCATGGGCTCGAGCTGCAGCGCCTCGGCCAGGTGCGCCGCGGTCTGCCGGGCGCGCCGATAGGGGCTGGTGAAGAGCAGCCCCCCTTGAAGCGGCTGCTGGGCGAGCCAGGTCGACACTCGCTCGGCCTCGGCGTGGCCGCGGGCGGTCAACTCGCGCTCGCTGTCCGGGTAGCCCGGGCCGGCCTCACCGTGGCGCATGATGAAGAGGCGTGAGCTCATGATTTACCCTCGCCCGCCTCGACGCGGCGATGCGCCTGCTGCACGGCCTCTCGCGACAGCACGAACTCCACATCGCTGCTCTGTTCGCCGAGCATCAGCATGCGCGCCATCTCGCGCGCCGGCACGCCTTCGAAGAGGACCTGATAGAGCCCCTCGGCCAGGGGCATGTAGACCCCCTCCGCCCGCGCCTTGTCACGCACCAGGCGTATCGTATTGACGCCTTCGGCCACCTGACCCAGGGCCTCGACCGCTTCGTCGAGGCTCTTGCCCTGGCCCAGGGCGAACCCCACGCGATAGTTGCGCGACAGCTGCGACGAGCAGGTGACGATCAGATCGCCCACTCCGGCAAGCCCCAGGAAGGTCATGGGATTGGCGCCCAGGCTCACGGCGAAACGCCCCATCTCGGCAAGCGCCCGGGTCATCAGCATGCTGCGGGTGTTCTCGCCCATGCCCAGCGCTGCGGCCATACCGGCGGCGATGGCATAGATGTTCTTGAGCGAGCCACCCAGCTCCACGCCGTAGCGGTCGTTGCTGGCGTAGACGCGAAAGTAGTCGCAGCTCAGCGCCTGCTGAACGCGGGTTCGGGTCAGGGCGTCGTCGCTGGCCACCACGGTAGCGGTAAGCTGCTTCTGGGCGATCTCGGTGGCCAGGTTGGGCCCCGAGATCACACCGATGTGGGTAAAGCCAGTCTCCTCCTCGAGGATCTGGCTCATCAGCTTGAAGCCCTCCTCCTGGATACCCTTGGTAGTGCTGACCAGAATCTGATCGGCGTTGAGCCAGGGCAGCGCCTGGCGCACCACGTCGCGGAAGGCCTTGGATGGGATCGCCACCAGCACCAGCTCGGCGCCCTCGAGCACTTCGCGCATGTCGCTGGAAGCGCGCACCGCCGGATTGATGGCGTAGTCCGGCAGGTAGCGTGAATTGCGATGCTCCCGGTTGATCTGGGCAGCCAGCTCCGGGTCGCGCAGCCACTGGCATACCCTGTTCCCGTTGTCGGCGGCGATGCTCGCCAGCGCGGTACCGAAACTGCCGCCACCCAGGACTGCTACCCGCATGGGATCGTCTGACATGTCTGCCCCGTAAATCGCTCGTTATCCAATAGGAATCGTCATGAGTGTAACGAAGAATGCCCCCTTGCGGGGGCATTGCTTGCATGCGCCGGAAATGGGGCGGCACTCACTCCGCCCCGAGCCAGCCTCAGTCGAGCAGTGACAGCAGGGAATCGATGCTCTCCCGCGCATCGCCGTAGAACATCCGCGTGTTGTCCTTGTAGAACAGCGGGTTCTCGATGCCGGAGTAGCCGGTACCCTGGCCACGCTTGCAGACAAAGACCACGGTGGACTTCCAAACTTCCAGCACCGGCATGCCGGCGATGGGGCTGTTGGGGTCGTCCTGGGCCGCCGGATTGACGATGTCGTTGGAGCCGATGACGATGGTCACATCGGTCTTGGGGAAATCGTCGTTGATTTCGTCCATCTCCAGCACGATGTCGTAGGGGACTCGGGCCTCGGCCAGCAGCACATTCATGTGCCCCGGCAGACGCCCGGCCACCGGATGGATGGCGAAACGCACCTCCTTACCGGCCGAGCGCAGCTTGCGCACCAGCTCGCTTACCGCGTTCTGGGCCTGGGCCACGGCCATGCCATAGCCCGGCACGATCACTACGCTGTCGGCGTTGTTGAGACTGCTGGCAACGCCCGCGGCATCGATGGCCACCTGCTCGCCCTCGATCTCGGCGGCAGGCCCCTGGGTGCCGCCGAAGCCGCCCAGGATCACGCTGACGAAGTTGCGGTTCATCGCCTTGCACATGATGTAGGAGAGAATCGCCCCGGAAGAACCGACCAGCGCACCGGTGACGATCAGCAGGTCGTTGGAGAGCGTGAAGCCGATGGCTGCCGCCGCCCAGCCGGAATAGCTGTTGAGCATCGACACCACCACCGGCATGTCGGCGCCGCCGATGCCCATGATCAGGTGCCAGCCAATGAAGAACGCCAGCGCGGCGAGAATCAGCAGGGTCCAGAAACCGGCGCCGTTGAGGTAGAGGATCGCCAGCAGCAGGCAGACCACGGCCGCCCCGGCATTGAGCATATGGCCGCCGGGCAGCTTGTGCGGCTTGCCGTCGACCTTGCCGGCCAGCTTGCCGAAGGCGATCACGGAGCCGGTGAAGGTCACCGCGCCGATGAAGATGGCAAATACCACCTCCAGCTGCAGGAAGGTGAGCTCGTCGGGGGCCTTGGTCGCCACCAGGGCGGCGAAGGCGGAGAACTCCTGATGGGTAGCGTCCAGCGCCTGGGCCGCCAGCACCCGGCGCCGCTCGAGATCGGCGTTCCAGGCCACGAACACTGCCGCCAGGCCGACGAAACTGTGCAGCGCCGCCACCAGCTGCGGCATCTCGGTCATGGCCACCTGCTTGGCCACCTTCCAGCCGATCACCGAGCCGATCACGATCATCGGGATCATCAGCCAGTAGTTGCCGATGCCCGGGCCGAAGGCGGTGAACACCACTGCCACGCCCATGCCGACGATGCCGTACCACACCGCCCGCTTGGCCTTCTCCTGGTTGCTCAACCCGCCTAGGGAGAGCACGAACAGTACGCTTGCCGCGATCGCCGCGGCGGATACAAAACCTTGACCTAACATAGGGTTATCACTCCGCGGCTCAGGACTTCTGGAACATGGCCAGCATCCGGCGTGTCACCAGGAAGCCGCCCACGATATTGATGGTGGCGATCAGCACCGAGATCGCCGCCAGCAGCACCACGATCCAGTTACCCGAACCGATCTGCAGCACGGCACCCAGGATGATGATGCCGGAGATGGCATTGGTGACCGCCATCAATGGTGTGTGCAGGGAGTGGCTGACATTCCAGATCACCTGGAAACCGACGAAGCAGGCCAGCACGAAAACGATGAAGTGCTGCATGAACGAGGCCGGCGCAATCTGGCCAAGCAGCAGCATCAGCGCCCCGCCGATGCCCAAGAGGGTGACCTGGCGCTTGGTCTGCTCCACGAAGGTGGCATGCTCAGCAGCCCGTTTCTCCTCCGGCGTCGGCTCCTTGACCTTCTCCTTCGGCTTGGCCGCAGCGATCGCCTTGACCTTGGGCGGCGGCGGCGGGAAGGTGGTCTCACCCTTGTGGGTGACGGTGGCACCACGGATCACGTCGTCTTCCATGTCGTGCACGATCACGCCATCTTTTTCCGGCGTCAGATCGGTGAGCATGTGACGAATGTTGGTGGCGTAGAGCATCGACGACTGGGCGGCCATGCGCGAGGGGAAATCGCTGTAGCCCACCACCACCACGCCATTGTCGGTGACGATCCGCTGCTCCGGCACGGTCAGGTCGCAGTTGCCGCCCTTCTCGGCAGCAAGATCGATCACCACCGAGCCCGGCTTCATCGCCTTGACCATGTCCTCGAGCCACAGCTTGGGCGCCGGGCGGCCGGGGATCAGGGCGGTGGTGATGACGATATCGACTTCCGGCGCCTGTTCACGGAACAGCGCCAGCTGCTTCTCGCGGAATTCGGGACTGGAGGGCGCCGCGTAGCCGCCGGTACCGGCACCGTCCTGGGACTCCTCGAAGTCGAGGAAGAGGAATTCGGCGCCCATCGACTCGATCTGCTCGGCCACTTCGGGCCGCACGTCGAAGGCGCGCACCACCGCGCCCAGGCTGGTCGCCGTGCCGATGGCCGCCAGGCCGGCGACGCCGGCACCGACCACCAGCACCTTGGCCGGGGGCACCTTGCCCGCCGCGGTGACCTGGCCGGTGAAGAAGCGCCCGAACTGGTTGCCTGCCTCGATCACCGCCCGGTAGCCGGCGATATTGGCCATGGACGAGAGCGCATCCATCTTCTGTGCACGGGAGATACGCGGCACCATGTCCATGGCGACGACGGTCGCTCCCTTGCCACGGCAGCGTTCCATCAATGCCTCGTTCTGGGCCGGCCAGAAGAAGCTGATCAGGGTCTGGCCCTCGCGCAACAGCTCGGCTTCCGCCTCGCTGGGCTCGCGCACCTTGATCACGATCTCGGCGTCGCGCCAGAGCGCCTCGGCGCTCTCCACCACGCTGACGCCGGCATTGCGGTAGGCATCGTCATCGAAACCGGCGGCAACGCCGGCACCGCTTTCGATCAGGCATTCGTGTCCAAGCCTCTGGATGAGCTGCGCACTGTCGGGGGTCAGCGCGACACGCGCTTCTCCTTTGGCGAGCTCCTTGGGTGCACCAATCTTCACGTTGGATCTCCCTTATATGGTTATTGAACTTTCAGGTCAGGCAATCCAACTATTCATACCTGACCATGCCGCAATGCACAACTATAAAACGACTGTTTGAATAAAGTCGCGCGTCACAGTAGAGAGCTGAAATAACGAAAGAAAAATGGTAGGACGTTGACGTAAAGGGAAAGCAGGGAGCGACAGGAGAGTCACCAAAAGGCCTCCCGTGGGCGGCCTGATGGCAGGGCGCAAAGGCCGCGCTGACGCGGCCTTCGTGGATCAGGAGGTCAACAGCGCATTGAGGCGCCGCACGTAGGCCGCCGGGTCGTCGAGGTGGCCGCCTTCAGCGATAATGGCCTGGTCGAGCAGCACCAGGGCCAGATCGTCGAAGCGTTCGCCCTCGACGCCTTCGAGCCGCTCCACCAGAGCATGGGAGGGATTGAGTTCCAGGATCGGCTTGACCTCCGGCATCGCCTGGCCGGCGGCTTCCATGATACGGCGCATCTGGTAGCCCATCTCATGCTCGGGCAGCACCACGCAGGCCGGGGAGTCGGTCAGCCGGTGGGTCACCTTGACCTCCTGGACGGCATCGCCAAGTGAAGCCTTGACGCGCTTGACCAGGTCCTCCTTGGCCTTGGCGGTCTCCTCCTGGGCCTTCTTCTCCTCTTCGCCCTCGATATCGCCGAGGTCGAGCTCACCCTTGGCCACATCGACGAAGCGCTTGCCCTCGAACTCGTGCAGATGGCTCATCAGCCACTCGTCGATGCGGTCGTGCAACAGCACGACTTCGATACCCTTCTTGCGGAAGATTTCCAGGTGCGGGCTGCTCTTGGCGGCATTGAAGCCATCCGCGACGATGTAGTAAATCTTCTCCTGCCCTTCCTTCATGCGCGAAACATAGTCGGCCAACGACTGGTCCTGGGTGGCGCTGTCGGTATGGGTAGTAGAGAAGCGCAGCAGGGCGGCGATCTTCTCGCGGTTGGCGAAGTCCTCCGCCGGGCCCTCCTTGAGTACGCTGCCGAAGGTGTTCCAGAAGTTCTGGTAGGCTTCCTGGTCCTTGGCCAGCTTCTTGAGCATGTCGAGCGCCCGCTTGGTCAGCGCGCTCTTGATCTTGTCGACCTTGGGATCCTGCTGCAGCAGCTCGCGGGAAACGTTCAACGACAGCTCCCGTGTATCGAGCACCCCCTTGATGAAACGCAGGTAGAGCGGCAGGAACTGCTCGGCATCGTCCATGATGAATACGCGCTGGACGTAGAGCTTGACGCCACGTGAGCCGTCTCGCTCGTAGAGGTCGAAGGGCGCTCGCCCCGGGACGTAAAGCAGGCTGGTGTATTCCAGCTTGCCCTCGACCTTGTTGTGGCTCCAGGTCAGCGGATCGCTGAAATCATGGGCCACATGCTTGTAGAACGCCTTGTATTCGTCGTCGGAAATCTCGCTCTTGGGCCGAACCCACAGCGCGGTGGCTTCGTTGACGGTCTCCCAGGTGGTGACCTCGCTGCCCTCGATTTCGTTGCCCTCGTCGTCCTTGGCAGCCTCGACCCGAGGCATGCGCACCGGCACTTCGATATGGTCGGAGTACTTGCGCACCAGGCTCTGCAGGCGGAAATCGTCGGCAAACTCCTTGGCGTCCTGCTTCAGGTGCAGGACGATCTCGGTACCGTGAAGCTCGCGCTCGAGATCGGCCACGCTGAACTCGCCCTCACCCTTCGAGTGCCACTCGACGCCTTCCCCCTTTGGACTGCCCGCCTTGCGGGTGCGCACGGTGACCTCGTCGGCGACGATGAAGCTGGAGTAGAAGCCTACGCCGAACTGGCCGATCAGGCGTGCATCCTTCTGCTGCTCGCCGGAAAGCTGCTGGAGGAACTCGGCGGTTCCGCTGCGCGCGATGGTACCGAGGTTCTTGATCACTTCGTCGCGGCTCATGCCGATACCGTTGTCGCGCACAGTGACGGTAGCGCTTTTCTCGTCATGCTCGATCTCGATGCGCAGCTCGCTGTCGCCCTCGTAGAGCGCATCGTTGTCGAGTGCGGCATAGCGCAGCTTGTCGCAGGCGTCGGCGGCATTGGAAATCAGCTCGCGCAGGAAGATCTCCCGGTTGGAATACAGGGAGTGGATCATCAGGTGCAGCAGCTGCTTGACCTCGGTCTGGAAGCCGAGGGTTTCCTCGTGAGCGGTCGTGGACATGGATAGCGTACCTCATGGCTTGAACCCACGGCGGCGCGTGCTGCGCCGCCGTTTCAGAACTGTTCAGCGATATGGGGTCCACTCGTCGGTTTTCAAGCGTCGTCAGGCTCCGGCGAGCCCAGCACCAGATGCAGGCGGGCCGTTGCCACGGGCTGGTCTTCCGCTTCCTGCCACGCCGAGACCTGGACGTTGGCCAACCGGCGCCCCTCGCGCAAGAGCTGGCATCGAGCATAAGTGGGCACCACCCGCGCCGTACGCAGGTAATCAATGGAGAAGTCGACGATGCGCGGCAGTCGCGGCTCACGCGCCGAAAGCATGAGGTCCAGCGTGCCCGCGGTTTCCATGAAGGCCGCCACGACGCCGCCATGCAGTGCCGGCAGCAGGATATTGCCGATATTGTGCTCGTGGGGCTCAAGGCGAAAGACCAGGCCATCGCCACCGCTGTCGGGGCTGGCCGTAACGCCGATATAACGGGCATAGGGCAGGCGTTCGAGCCAGGCGGCAACGTCCCCTTCGGCCCGCGTCCTGGCAAGCCAGGCAACGTCATGAAATCCTTCAGGCATGGTCGTCCTCCCCGAACAGCGCCTCGGCGAAGCCCGCCGGCGTATTGCGCGCCCCGAGACGGACGAAGTTGCCGATGCCGCGGGCAATCGGCCGCTGCGGGTCCTGCCACAGCGTGCCTTCGGTGAAAACCATGGCGCCGGTCACGCGCAGCACGCGGGCCTCGGCCATGATCGGCTGGCCGGCCAGGGCCGGGCGGTAGTGATCGACCCGCAGGTCGAGGGTGGGACACACCTCCGGCGCGGGCAGCCCGCACAGCACCGCCGAGCCGCAAACGGTATCCAGCAGCATGGTCAGCACACCGCCATGCACCAGGCCGCGCTCGACGTCACCGAGCAGCGTATCGCGCCAGGGCAACCGCATACGCACCTGGGGTGGCGTGACATCCTCGACTTCCAGGCCAAGCTCACGGGTATGGGGAATCACATTGACGAAGCGAGCCAGGCCGGCTCGCCACACGTCGGGGCTGCGGACGGCTGCAGCGGGCCCGCTCCCGGAAGATTTGCTCGATTTCACCCGCCCCCCTAACAAGCGTTTGATTTGGTTTCGACAGACTAGTTTGCGCCTGCCGGCGGCACAAGCACCATGGCGTTGACCGTTACGTTGACTGAGCGAGAAAACGGCGCAACGGTCTACTCAAGACAGCCCTGATCGGCGAGGATAGAGTGAGTTCGTCATCGCCTTGTGGAGGCCGTCAAACATGCGCCATTTCTTATTTTTCCGCCGTTCGGCCTGCTGGCTGGCTGCGGCCGCTCTGAGTTTCTCTTTCACCGCGCATGCCCAACCCAGCGACAGCGCCATGCGCTCGGCCCTCGAGGCCGCGCGCAATCAGCAGTGGGACCGTATCGACCCGGCCGAGATCGACGGCCATGTGCTCGAGGGGTATGTCGAGTATCACCAGCTGCGCAGCCGCCTGCCCCAAGCCGAGCCAAGCCAGGTGCTGGATTTCATCGAGCGTCATGCGGACTCTCCTCTGGGAGAGTGGATGCGTGGCCAGGCGATCAGTCGCTACGGAGAAGCAGGGCGCTTCGGCAGCCTTCTCGCCGTGGCCGACGGCGTGCCCAGCGGTACAGAGCGGCGCTGCTACTACTACACGGCACTGCTGGATAGCGACCCTCAGGCCGCAGCCGAGGGAGGACGCGAGCTGTGGCACGTGGGGAGCTCGCAGCCCTCGGCCTGCGACACCCTTTTCGAGAACCTTCGTTCCAGTGGCGAAATCGATCAGTTCGCCGTCTGGGAACGCAAGATGCTCGCCTGGCAGATGGGCGAGACCGGACTGACTCGCTTTCTGGGGCGCCTGCTTGGCAGCCGCTGGCAGGAGGGCCGCGACGCCGTGGAGCAGTTGCAGAACAGCTATGCCGACATCACCCGCATACCCACCTGCATCGGCCCCGAGTGCCGCGGCAGCGGGCCACTGTTTGTCGCTGCCATGCACGGCTTCACCCGCGCCGACACCGAAGCCGCTTACGAGGCGTGGCGCAAGATCGCCGCGCACCTGCCAATCGAGGAAGACCACCTGCACGCCATCGAAGAAGAATTGGCGTTCTATTCGCTGGTGCGCGGTATCGATCAAAACCTGGCCTGGGTCGACGAGGCCCTCCCGCGCATCGGCACGACCCGCGTGCTCGAGCTGCGTATTCGCCACGCCCTGGCCGAGCGCGACTGGTCCGGTGCCCTGACCTGGCTCGAGCAGCTACCGCAAGAAAGTCGCGAAGAGAGCCGTTGGCAATACTGGAAGGCGCGAGCTCACGAACAGCTCGGCGACGACGAGCTCGCCGAGGTGGCCTATGCCAAGGCAGCCCAGGGGCGCAACTTCTTTGCCTTCGCCGCCGCCGATCGCATCGGCCGGCCCTACTCACTCAATCTCGAACGCAGTCGTTTCGATGAGGACACACGGAACGAGATAGCACGCTGGCCAGCCGTGCAACGTACCGAGGCCCTGAAGCGTATCGGTGAGGAGGGGCTGGCCAACAGCGAATGGCAGCACGCCGTGACTACCGCCTCGCCCCGTGAAAAGAGGGCGCTGGCCGACTATGCCGCTAACCGCGGCTGGCATGCACGGCTGGTGCAGACGACCATCGCCGGACAGCTGTGGGATGCGCTCGACTGGCGCTTTCCCGAAGCCTACCGAGACCACTTCCTCTCCTGGGGCCAGCAGACCGGGGTGGACCCCTACCTGCTGATGGGCATCACGCGGCGCGAGAGCGCCTATAACCCCAACGCCCTCTCCCCGGCGGGGGCTCGTGGGCTGATGCAGATCATGCCGGGCACCGCCACGCTGCTCAGCCGTCAACTCGGCATCAGCGATCCCGGCCCATACGGCATCCTCGATCCCGAGCTCAACATTCGCCTGGGCAGCACCTACATTCGCGACATGATCGACCGCTACCGAGGCAATCGCCTGGCTGCAGCGGCGGCCTACAATGCCGGCCCAGGCCGAGTGGACCGCTGGCTGCGTGACGCCCCCGAAGAGTTCGACCTGTTCGTGGAGTCGATCCCCTTTCGCGAGACCCGCGACTACGTCCAGGCGGTTCTCGCCTATCGGGTGATCTTCGAAAGCCTGGCCAACGGCGGCACCAGCGAGGGCGTGTCGATGCTGAGCCAGTCCGAGAAGACGGTACGCTATGACGCCTCCCTGCTTGCACGCAACTGAACCGTCGCCTGGCCTCAGGCAGGCTGGCGCTCCAGCGCCAGCCTGATCCCCAGCAGGATCAGTACCGCTCCTGTCATGCCGTTCAGTGCGCGGGCGAACAGCCGGCTGCCAAGCCAGCGTCCCGCGCTGCCCACCATCAGGACAATGGCGACCTGCCACAGGTTGGCAATCACGAAATGCACCCCGGCAAGCCACAGCGACTTGAGCAGTACCGGGTCGGTCGGAGCGATGAACTGGGGCAGAAAGGCCATGTAGAAGACGATGGTCTTGGGGTTGAGCACATTGGACAGCAGCCCCTCGCGGATTGGCCTCCAGGTCGAGCCAGCCTGGAGCTCGCCCGCCACAGCTGTCACCGGCAGGCCTGCGCCACGCCGGGCGGCCAGGAGTCCATTCACACCCAGCCAGATGAGGTAGGCCGCCCCGGCCAGCTTGAGCACGCTGAACGCCCAGGCGGATTGCAGGAGGATCACGGAGATGCCGAGTGCAGAGATCGTCGCATGAACGAACAGGCCACAGCAGATGGCCAGGCTGGTCAACACGCCATCCCGCACGCCACCGCGTGCGGTATTGCGAATGACCAACAGCGTGTCGACTCCCGGACTCATCGAAAGCAGCGTGATCGCAACCAGGAAGGAAAGGAATTGTGCATCCAGCATGTCAGTTATCCCCTGGGGAAAGGGAGAGCGCCCTCCCGTAGCGCGTAGCGAGGCTTCAAAGACCCCGCCGAATTGCATGCAACGTTGGTAATGTAGGGTAACGGAATCGCTGGACGCTCGGAAATTTTCTATCTACAGTGAATTGAGCGTATGGCCTGGACAACAGCCAGGAACATTCGCTGCGTAGGCCTGAAAGTGGAAAGTCGTCCCGTCGTATGTCGAGCTTTCGATGCACCCGAAGCGCACTTTTCGTCTCGCGCCCACGCACTTCGGGCTTCGGTATTCCGAGTGCCCAGCACGATCAATCAGTAAGCAAGGAAATCGACAATGGCAACTGGCACTGTCAAGTGGTTCAACGATACCAAGGGCTACGGCTTCATCTCTCCGGACGACGGCGGCGATGACCTTTTCGCACATTTCTCCGAGATTCAGGCTGAAGGCTTCAAGACCCTGCAGGACGGTCAGAAGGTTACCTTCGAAGTGACCCAGGGCAAGAAAGGCCTTCAGGCCTCCAATATCCGGGTTTCCAACTGAGGCCATCACCTCGGAAATGAGATGACCCGGTGCCATGCCTTCGAAGGAAGACATGGCAGATAGACGAAAGGCTCGCCAACCAGGCGAGCCTTTTTCGCACATGTCTCAGTCGTCGATCTCGAACTGCGGCGCTTCACCGCTGCCAGGCTCGCTGCGCTCGGCTTCCTGGAACTGTTCCTCGAGCTGGCGCTGGGCCTCTTCGAAGCGGCGCTCCGTCTCTTCGAGCCAGGCGTCGATGTCCGACTGGGTCACTTCTCCCGTGCGCTCCGCTTCCTGGTCGATATCAGATGAGACGTCGGCGGCCGGCTCCTCGCCGGGAGCGAGCGCCCTGTCGAGCTCGTCATCACTCTCCATCGGCTCCAGCGCGGGGGGACTCTGCTCCACCTCGTCGAAGCTCTGCTCGATCTGGCGCTGCGCCTCCTCGAAGCGGCGTTCGGTATCCTCGAGAATGGCATCGATGTCGGCACTGGTCGGCTCACCCGGCAGGGCGCCCCCCTCTTCAAGCGCATCGACGGGAGATTCCCCCAGGGTCTCGGCCTCCGCTTCGATCTCTTCATCGGCTCCGAGTTCGGTCTCCTCTTCGGGAATGGCGGGAAGAGACTCGTCTTCGGTGTCCACCTCCTCGCTCGCCGCGGGCGGCGGTGTCTCGGGCTCATCGTGGGACACTTCGACTTCAGGCTCGGCGTCGGTCATCGTCTCGTCGGGCTGGGCCGTTGCGTCAGCCTCTTCGGCATCCTCGCCGCACCCCGCCAGCCCAAGGGCAAGCGTCAATGTCACGGCGGCAGGAATCCAGAGTCTTTTGGCCATCGGCTTTCTCCCATGCATATGAGACCAGCAAAAGGCCCCTATTCCAGCAAAGCCCGGCAGCCTCTGCAAGCTGCCGGGACATTTACCCTGTAATGGGTTGGACAGCGTGTGCGCAAAACGATCCCCAAATCAGCACTTCGTGAGCCGAACTCAATGCAGAGCCGTGACTGGCAGCGGGCAGCCCAGCGACCAGGCCACGGCGCGCAGAAGCTCAGCCTCCCGGGGCGATACCTGACCATCGTGAGCGAAACATTGGGCCATCGCCTGGAGAAGCCGGGTCCGCTCTTGATCGCTCAGCCGAGCGCAGCGATCCAGCGCCCAGTCCAGCTCCGCAGGCGTTGCCGGCTGGGCGACGAAGGGAGTGGACAGCGGCAGCTGCTCGGCCGCCTTGCGAAATGCCTCGCCCGCCTCTGACGCCTCACCACTCCCTGCCAGGGCCAAACTGGAAAGCAAACGTGCCACCGCGGCATCCGCCTGAGCCAGGGCCAGGCGATGGCCCGCACGAAGCGGTTTGCCGGCGCTGCCCGCTATCACCAGACGATGCAGCGCCCACTGCAGGGCGCCAGGATTTCGCTCTGTCGCCATCAGCCGCTGAAGACAGTCATGAAAGCGCGCATATTGCGCCACCGACTGCTGCCTCAACACAGGCAAGCATAGCTCGATCAGCGCTAGCCGCTGCCCCGGCGCCATTTCCGCCAGTGGCGCCTCGAGGCGATCCAACTCGGCCATCACTTCCGGCAAGGCCGCTTCCACCAACGCTTCGCGCTGGCACGCCCGGCTTTCGGGGTCGGCACCCATGAGCACGCCGTAAACCAGCGCACGCGCGGCATAGGGGTCATGGGCGGCCTCGAGCAAGGCGGTATCGATACCCTCCAGCGTCCTGAGTGCCTGAGCCAGATCATCACTGCCCGGCTCACCGACCCGCTGGCTCAGGTTCGAGGCGGCGGATGAGGCGGCAACCCCGGCCAGCGCCGCCGTTCGGGCCGCTTGCACCGGCGGCTCGTCAGCAGGTTCGGCGGGCTGCGAGGCGGCCTCGCCTTCACGACGCGGCTCGGGCAGCTCGCCGTCCCACTCGGGCTCGAGGCGGCGGATACGGGTGTCCAGGGGCGGATGGGTGGCGGTCAACCCGCGCAGGCTGGGCAGGCCGCGACTGAAGTAAAGGTGACTGAACTCCTCGGCGCGACTCGAGCGCAGCTCGGAGCCTTGGGCGTGGGCCGCCACGCGCTTGAGCGCGCCGGCCAGCCCCTCGGGGTTGCGGGTGTACTGGACCGCGCTGGCATCGGCGAGGAACTCACGCTGACGACTGACCGCCGCCTTGATCAGGTTGCCGCACAGCGTCCCGACGAAACCGACCAGCATCAGGGCCAGACCTGCACCGAGCAGCACGGCCTTGCCGTTGTTCTGGCGCGAGCCGCGCACCATGCGTCGGGTGGCCGTGGCTCGCAGCAG
Organism: Billgrantia kenyensis; assembly: GCF_013697085.1. Lineage (GTDB taxonomy): Bacteria > Pseudomonadota > Gammaproteobacteria > Pseudomonadales > Halomonadaceae > Halomonas > Halomonas kenyensis. Next base: position 97,193 of record NZ_JACEFT010000010.1, on the reverse strand, counting down.
CATGCGCCCGACAAGGCCAATGACCAGGATGCCGTAAAGCAGGGCGATCAAGCGCATGTTGAGGCGCATGTCACCATGCAGCACATGGCTGAACTCGTGCGCAATCACCCCCTGCAGCTCGTCGCGGGAAAGGCTGCGAATGGCCCCTTGCGTCACGCCGATGGCCGCATCCTGGGGGGCATGTCCCGCGGCGAAGGCATTGATTCCGGGCTCATCGAGCAGGTAGACCGACGGCACGGGGAGCCCCGAGGCGATGGCCATCTCTTCCACCACGTTGAGCAGCCTGCGCTCGTCGGGGTCACGGGTATCGGCATTGATGGCGCGACCGCCCAGCGCCTCGGCGACCGCCGAACCGCCGGCACGCAGCTGACGATGCCGCGCCAGGCTGCCCATGCCGACCACCAGCAGCACGCCCAGGGCAATGCCGGCGATCAGGATCGGATCAAGCACTCGATCCAGCGCCACGCCGCCTGGCTGGCCGCCTTCGAGCAGCACCAGGGCCAGCGCCACCACCGCCACGGTAGCCGCGATCATGCCGGCAACTGCGATGACCAGCAGCATTATCAGCCACAGGGTCAATCGCCTCGCCTGCTCCTGGGCACCGAAGAAGTCCATGGCCGACCTCGTCAGAAGCGAACGCTGGGCGCCGCCTGGATCTCGGCGCTGTCGTCGAATTCCAGCAGGGCTGCATCCTCACGATGCCCCAACGGTCCCGCCAGCAGCACCGGCGGAAAGCTCTGCTTGTAGGTGTTGTACTGCATGACCGCATCGTTGAAGGCCTGGCGCGCAAAGGCGACGCGATTCTCGGTGCTGGTCAGCGTCTCGGAGAGCTGACGCATGTTGTCCGAGGCCTTGAGGTCGGGGTAGGCCTCCATCACCACATTGAGCCGCCCCAGCGCGGCGCCAAGTGCTCCCTCGGCCCCCGCCAGCTCGGCCATGGCGCCGGGCTCGCCCGGCCTGGCTGCCGCCGAGGCCAGTCCAGCCATGGCGGCATTGCGCGCCTCGGTCACGGCAGTCAGGGTGTCGCGTTCGTGGGCCATGTAGGCCTTGGCGGTCTCGACCAGGTTGGGGATCAGGTCGTAGCGTCGCTTCAGTTGCACCTCGATCTGGGCAAAGGCATTCTGATAGCGGTTCCTGAGGGCCACCAGCCGGTTGTAGATGCTGGCGCCATAGATGAGCAGCAGGGCCAGCACTACCAGCACAACAATCAATGTCACGTTCACTCGCTTTCTCCCACCCGTCGCCAATGGTCAGAGCTTGATATACATCAATGCATGAGCCTGCATTAGCGCCTGCTCAATGTTCTGGACCGATGGTATAGTGTGACAGCCGCCCGGGCCAGCCGCCCGCTTCGATGGCTGGCGATACGAACCTGTCACGGTGTCTCTTGCCTCAGCGAATTGCCAGGGAGTCGGTCTTGGTCGCGCAACTCAAGGATTTTCTACACGCCCTAGGCCATGCCCTGCGCAACCTGCTGCCGATCATCGTGGTCGTGGTAGCGTTTCAGGCCCTGCTGCTGCGCGAGTGGCCCGAGGGTGGGCTTGGCATCGCGATAGGTCTGCTCATCGTCGCCGTTGGGGTGGCGCTGTTCCTGCAAGGGCTCGAGCTGAGCATCTTCCCCGTCGGCAAGCGCCTGGCCAACCAGTTTGCCCGGCGCGGTTCCATGCCGTTGCTGATGCTGTTCGGCTTCGCCATCGGCTTCTCTGCCGTGGTGGCCGAGCCGGCCCTGATCGCGGTAGCCGACCAGGCGGCCATGATCAGCGAGGGTCGCATCGATGCCTTGACCCTGCGCCTGATCGTGGCCAGTTCAGTGGGCCTGGTGATGGCACTCGGCGTCTTTCGCGTGATCCTCGGCCACCCGCTGCACTGGTACATGATCGTCGGCTACGTGCTGGTGGTGCTGGTGACCTTCTTCGCCCCCGAAGAAATCGTCGGACTGGCCTACGATTCCGGCGGCGTGACCACCAATATCGTCACCGTACCGCTGATCGCCGCACTCGGCATCGGCCTGGCCTCCTCGATCCGAGGGCGCAACCCGCTGATCGATGGCTTCGGCCTGGTGGCCCTGGCGGTCATGGTGCCGATGATCAGCGTGCAACTCTACGGCATTATCGTCTACGCCGACCCCGGCGAGATCGCCAACGGCGGCGAGATGCTGCTGGCCGATGAGCAGACGGCAATGCCTGCAGGCTGGCTGACGATGATTCTCGACCTGTTCGGCATGCTGCGCGACGTGCTGCCGATCATCCTGGTGATCCTGTTCTTCCAGTACGCCGTACTGCGCCAATCTCTGGCCAGCCCGCTCAAGGTCGGGGTGGGCTTCGCCCTGGTCATCGTCGGCCTCTATGCCTTCGTGGTGGGCCTCAAGCTCGGCCTGTTTCCCATCGGCGAGCGTATGGCAGAGCAGCTGATCGCCTACGACAGCTGGATCTGGGTCTACCTGTTCGCCTTCTGCATCGGCTTTGCCACCACCATGGCGGAGCCGGCGCTGATTGCCGTCGGCCAGCAGGCCGAAGAGGCGGCTGCCGGCAAGATCCGGGGCAACGTCATCCGCATCCTGGTCGCCCTGGGCGTCGCCATCGGCATCACCATCGGCGTGCACCGAATCATCACCGGCGATTCGATTCACTACTACATCATTGGCGGCTACCTGCTGGTGATCTTTCTCACGGCGCTGGCTCCCCGTTACATCGTGGCGCTGGCCTTCGATCTGGGGGGCGTGACCACGTCCGAAGTGACGGTACCGCTGGTCACCGCGCTGGGCATCGGCCTGGCCAGTCAGATCGATGGCCGCAACGTCATGATCGACGGCTTCGGGCTGATCGCCTTCGCTTCGATCTTCCCTATCGTGACCGTAATGATCTATGCCATCCTCATGGAAAAAATGGCCCACCTCGGAGGCAAGAAGACATGAAGTTTTCGCTGTTGGTCGCCATCGTGCCCGAAGAGCTCGAACAGGAGTGCATCGATGCCGCCACCCAAGCCGGCGCTGTCGGCATGACGCTGATGACTGGACGCGGCATCGGCGGCGAGCGCAAGAAGACCTTCTTCGGCCTGACCTATGAGGGCAGCCAGAGCATCATGCTGCTGACCCTGGAGAAGGGCCTGTCGCTCAAGGTGCTCAAGACCATTCGCCAGGTTCTCAACCCCTCGGGTGAAGACTCCCGCGGCCTGGTGATGACGCTGCCGGTGGAACATCTGGGCGGTATCGACATGGCACAGGTCAAGCGCTTCGAAGAGCGGCTCAGGCAAGACGTTTTAGCGAGTGATTGACGGAGAGAACGAGATGCTGGTCAAGGACATCATGAAACGCGACGTGGTGACGGTATCCCCCTTCGCCACCCTGCGCGACGCGCTGAGCCTGATGAAGCGCCACAACCTAAAGAACCTGGTGGTGGAGCAGCAGGACCCCCACGATGCCTGGGGGCTGATCACCTACACCAATATCCTCAAGACCATCGTCGCCGAGAACGGGGATATCGACCTGATCAACGTCTACGACGTCTGCGCCAAGCCCGCCATCGGCGTGGGCGAGTCGCTGGACGTTCGGCATGTCGCCAGCCTGATGACCGACAGCGTGGTCAAGCGCGTACTGGTGCTGGAAGACAACAAATTGCTAGGCCTGGTCACCATGGATGATATCGTAGGGACCGTGCTCGACATGATCGAGTAAGCCGACCGGACCAGACATGCAAGAGTTCTTTACCTGGCTGGGCGAGACACTGGGCGAGATCATTCGCTTCGTGGTCGACCTGCTCGTCATCTTTTTCCGCGACCTGGGCGCCTCCGCCCGGGGCTTCTTCGATGGCCTAGCCTCGGCGCTGGGCATCCCACCCACCCTGATCAGCCTGGCCGTACTGCTGCTAGGGCTGTGGCTGCTCTACCTCGCCCTGCGCGCCCTGCTGCGTCGACGGCTAGTGGCCACCCTGATCTGGGCGCTGCTGGGGGTTACGGTGCTGAGCTGGCTCATCTATTAAGCCCAGCCCAAAACCATGTGCCGCCCCGTAGGGCGGCACTACTCGATACCAGGAAAGGCGGAATTTCCGCCTTTCCTTCCCTCAAGCAAGGGCTTTTTCGATCACCTCGTATACATTCGGCGAAAGTTTCTCGGCCCGGATACGTTCGAGTTCAGCCCTCATCAGTTCCTGGCGGGGCTCGTCGAAACGCTGCCAGCGGGTCAGCGGCGTGACCAGGCGCGAGGCGATCTCGGGATTGAGCCGGTTGAGTTCGATCACCACGTCGGCCAGCAGTCGATAACCCTCGCCGTCGGCACGATGGAAATTGATGCGGTTCTGGTTGACAAAGGTGCCGACCAAGGCACGCACCTTGTTGGGATTCTTCAGCGAGAAGGCCGGGTGAGCCATCAGATGCCTGACGCGATCCAGCGCGTCAGTCTGCGGCCGGGTGACCTGAATGGCGAACCACTGGTCCATCACCAGCGAGTCGTGGGCCCACTTCTCGCCGAAGCTGCGCAGGGCCGGGGCCGCCAGGTCATCGCGGCTGCTGTGGGTGAGCAACGTGAGCGCCTGGCGCACGTCGGTCATGTTGTGATCGGCTTCAAACTGGCGACGTGCGAGTTCGACACCTTCCTCGTCCTCGACGGCCATCAAGTAGCCAAGCGCCACGTTCTTGAGGCTGCGGCGGGCGATCTGCTCGGGTTGCGGCGCGTAGGGCTCGTCGCTTTCGTTCTCCTGATAGAGGCGCAGGAAATCGTCGCGAAGCGTCGCGGCCAGCGACTGCTTGACGAAGGTGCGCGCGGCATGAATCGCCTCGACGTCCACCAGCGGCTGCTGCTCGGCGATGTAGGCCTCGGAGGGCAGGGTCAACATCTCCGCCAGGACTGCCTTGTCGTCACCGCCTCGCTCCAGCAGGGAGCGGAAAGCGTCCACCACGCGTGGATCCATGACTTTCTCGACGCCGTTGCGATGAGCGGCGATGAGATCGTCCAGCGCCAGCATCGCCAGCCGTTGCCCGGCATCCCAGCGGTTGAAGCCATCCGAGTCGTTGGCCAGCAGGAAAGCCAGGTCTTCACGGCTATAGGGGAAGCGCAGCTGTACTGGCGCCGAGAAACCGCGCAGCAGCGAGGGTACCGGTGCCTCAGGAACATCGGTGAAGACGAAGGTCTGCTCTGCCTCACGCAGGTGGATCACACCGTCACTGCCGAGTGACTCGCCCTCCAGGCTCAGGCCCAGGTCGCGACCGGATTTCGTGCCCACCAGGCCCATGCGCACCGGGATATGCTGAGGCGCCTTTTCAGGCTGGTCGGGCGTAGCGGGCGTCCGCTGCCGCAGGGTGAGATGATATTCCGCATTGGCGTAATCATACTCGCCATAGGCATCGATCTCGGGGGTGCCAGCCTGGGAGTACCAGCGCATGAACTGGGTGAGGTCCTGGCCCGAGGCCTCGGCCATGCAGTCGACAAAGTCCTCGATGGTCACCGCCTGGCCGTCGAAGCGCTCGAAGTAGCGGTCGCTGCCGCGGCGGAAGGCCTCCTCCCCCATCAGGTTGTAGAGCATGCGCACCACTTCCGCGCCCTTCTCGTAGATGGTCAGGGTATAGAAGTTGGTGATCTCGATGTAGTGATCGGGGCGCACCGGGTGTGCCGTAGGGCCGGCATCCTCGGCAAACTGAGCGGTGCGGAAGAAGGCCACGTCCTCGATACGCTTGACCGCCGCCGAATTGACGTCGGCCGAGAAGCACTGGTCGCGAAAAACGGTGAAACCTTCCTTGAGCGACAGCTGGAACCAGTCGCGACAGGTGACCCGGTTGCCCGACCAGTTGTGAAAGTACTCATGGGCGACAATACCCTCGACCCGCTGGAAGGCGGCATCGGTGGCGGTATCCGGGTGTGTCAGCACTGCCGCCGAGTTGAAGAGGTTGAGCCCCTTGTTCTCCATCGCCCCCATGTTGAAGTCGTTGACCGCCACGATCATGAACAGGTCGAGGTCGTACTCGCGGCCATAGGTTTCTTCGTCCCACTTCATGGCGCGCTTGAGCGAGGCCATGGCGTGGTCGGTCTTGCCCAGGTTCTCCTCCTCGACCCAGATCTGCAGCGTGACCTCGCGCCCGCTCATGGTCGTGAAACGATCCTCCACCTTCTTCAAATCGCCGGCGACGAGGGCAAAGAGGTAGCTGGGCTTGGGGAAGGGGTCGTTCCAGGTCACGAAATGACGGCCGTCCGGCAGCTCGCCCCGCTTCACCGGGTTGCCGTTGGAGAGCAACACCGGCTGGCCCGCCTTGTCGCCGATCACCGTGGTGGAGTAGGTGGCCATCACATCAGGACGATCCGGGTAATAGGTGATCCGGCGAAAGCCTTCGGCTTCGCACTGGGTGCAGTACATGCCGCTGGAAAGATAGAGACCCTCGAGCGCCGTGTTGTCACACGGCGCGATCTCGACCTCGGTATCCAGGCGAAACCTGGCGGGCGGCTGGCGCACGCTCAAACCGTCATCGTCGAGCGTGTATTCGTCGCTTTCCAGCGCCTGGCCATCGATGGCGATGTGCTTGAGGATCAGCTGCTCGCCGTCCAGCCTGAGCGGTTCTCCCTCCTTGCACTCGGGATGACGCTCCATCTGCAGGCTTGCCTTGACCCGGGTGGCAGCAGGGTCCAGCTCGAAGGTGAGGTCGACGTGGGCGACACGATAGGCCGGAGGCCGGTAGTCGTGGCGGTAGGTCGGCTTGGGTTCAGACATCAAAATGCTCCTGTCCATGGTTGAGAGCATTGTACGGTTGGCGACCCCCGAACCTCAAAGCCGCGCCGCACTCAGCGCCGTACCAGCCGGTCGGATGAACCCACCGTGGCGGCCGGTTCCGGGCGCGTAGCGATCCATAGCCCCAGCAGCGAGAGTCCGACCACCAGCACCAGCTTGAGCCACAGCAGGCTTAGCGTCAGGAGCAGTACGAGGATCGAGAAGGCCAGCATGCCGCCTGCCAGCCACTTGGCATGGCGAGGAATCGCCCGCTCCCCCTCCCAGGCGACGACGGTGGGGCCGAAGCGGGGGTGCTCACGGATCCACAGGGCGAAGCGGGGCGACCCACGGGAAGCGGCCCACACGGCCAGCAGCATGAAGCAGGTCGTCGGCATCAGCGGCACGAACACGCCGATGACACCGAGTCCGAAGCTGACCCAGGCCAAGGCAATGAAGACGACGCGACGAAGCGACTGCATGCTGAGGCTCCTGCTGACGATGTCACACGATTCCTATTGAAGCCCATCTGCCAGGAGCAGGCCAATCGGCTGTGGCTATGGCACCGTTCGGAAAAAACGACGAAAAAAAGCTCGCCCGGAGGCGAGCCGTGAGCGCGGACCGATTCACTGGATCGGAATTTCGCGTCGCTGGGCCTTGATCTCCCCGCTGCGCGGCACCTGGATCTTGAGCACGCCATGGCTGAAGCTGGCCCGAATTTCCTCGGGCTGGGCATCACCAGGCAGGTCGAGGACCCGGCGAAAGCTGCCATAGGAGCGCTCGATACGCTGATACCTGTCCTCCTTGGTGGTACTCTCCTGGCGCTTCTCGCCTTCGATGATCAGGCGATCGTCATCCAGGGTCAGCTTGATGTCCTTTTCGTCGACTCCCGGCACTTCGACGCTGATCAGGTACTCCTCATCGCGCTCGGCGATGTCGAGCTGCGGTTTGAGCAGGCTCGACATCTCGTCGAAGCGACTTTCGAGGGAAGGCATGCCGAACTGGCGCATGACACCGTCCATCCAGCGGTCGAGTTCCTGATGCATCCCCAACAGGGGCGAAAGCTCGCCCTGCCGGGGTTCCACGGTGACCGGTGCCGCGCGATCCGCACGCTCGCTCTTGAACCAGTTCCAGGGGGACAACTTCTGCAGATTCATACGCCACCTCCTTTTCGTACCTTGATGACACGTGACGCATCGGACAGGGCCGACATGGCTCTGTCTCAGCAAACTAAGAATTAGTGGCGTCCCGGTGCATTTCAAGGTCAGAAGGAAGTGTACTTGCGCTGGATCAATCCAGCGCAAGTGACAAGGTCGCCATCGGCTCGGGCCCCAGCCGATGGCATGCTGCAGCGGGGTCAGTCGCGGAAGTTATCGAACTGCAGGGCCAGGTCAGGACCTCCCTCACCACGAAGCAGGGCCATGACCTGCTGCAGGTCGTCACGCTTCTTACCAGTCACCCTCACCTTCTCGCCCTGGATCTGTGCCTGCACCTTGAGCTTGCTGTCCTTGATCCGCTTGACGATATCCTTGGCTTCCTTCTGCTCCAGCCCTTGCTTGAGCTTGACCTCCTGGCGGGCACGAACCCCGGAGAGCTCGGGCTCCTGCACGTCCATGCAACGTGCATCGATGCCACGGGCTATCAGGCGATTACTCAACACGTCCAGCATCTGCTTGAGCTGAAAGTCGACTTCGGCTTCCAGTTGCACTGTGTCTCCGTTCAGCTCAAAGCTCGCCTTGACCCCCTTGAAGTCGAAGCGGCCCTGGATCTCACGGTTGGCCTGGTCAACGGCGTTGCTGGCTTCGTGCTTGTCGTATTCGGAAACGATATCGAAAGAAGGCATGTCTGATCCCTAGTGGCCCGGTCAATGTGAATGGAAGTCTACCAGCCTCCGGCGTGCCCTGCGCACTCGCACTATGTGGAGCTGATGGCTCGCGGCGTGACTTGGGCCGTATCGGCAAGAGGCTTGCTCATCTGCCAGCCGGCACAGCCGTCCTCGTAATAGTCTTCCAGCCAGCGCTCGAGGCGAAAGCCCATGCGACGGTAGAGCCCGATGGCAATGCGGTTGTCCGCCCTTACCTCGAGCCCCAGCATCCCGGCCCCCTGCTCGACGGCCTTGAGCTCCAGCGCTTCCAGCAGATGCCGCCCAAGGCCGCTGCCGCGAGCCTCGGGGTGAACGCAGAACGAATAGAGGCGAGCACGACGACTGCCGCGCCGAAACAGCAGGGTGCCATAGCCCATCAGGCGCTCGCCGTCAGCAGCCACGATGGTCTCGGCATGAGCACGATTCAGCAGGTGCCAGAGCTGGCGACGGCTGAAGCGGTCGCCGCTGAAGGCAACCTGCTCCAGCCGGTAAAGCGCGTCCAGGTCCTGCGGGCAGGCCCGGCGCAGTATCACGGTCATCGGGATCTCCGGTGCAGACTGCACATGGAAAACTTGCTACAAGCGTAGGTACTTGAGTAGGCGCTGCGGACGGCATTCTCGGCCGCGGCAATCATGAAATCATTTCACCTGCCGTTGCGCTTGTCGATAGCTATTGTCAGGAGCATGCTGGCCGCAGCGGCACTGTGCCGCCACCCCGCCCAACCGAATGGAAGCCCCCATGTGCCCCTTGCGTATCGTTGTCGATCAGCAGCAAGACTGGCAGCCCTACTATCCCTCCGAAGATCTGATCACGGCCGACGAGTTCCTTGCACTGGATCGACGTCATCGAAGTGGCATCGATCAGGATCGCAGCACCCACGTGATCAACCTGTGCGGGGAGCTCGACTATCTCGGTACCGGCTACTATGTCTCGCTGCTTGCGCAGGCACGGGGTCAGCGAGTACTACCCACCGTGGAGACACTCAATGAACTGTCACGCAAGGCTCTCATCGACCTGAGGCTGGATACCCTGGCGCCGCTGCTTGGTGAGTTGTCTCGCCAGGGTCGCCTGGCTGGGGACAGCGTGACTCTGCGCATATTGTTCGGTGAGTGCCACGCCCCCGAGCTGGCTCGCCTCGCCCGCAAGCTCTTCGAGCGACTACCCTGTCCGCTGCTCGAAGCACGCCTGGTCCAGCGTCACGACGCCTGGCGCCTGGCCCGCCTCAAGCCGATCGCGCTGCAAGAGCTGAATGCCGACGAACAGGACCTATTCGCTTCCGCACTCAATCGGCACTCGCGCAAGGTCTGGCGTACGCCCAAGGCTCGTCGCCGCTATCGTTTCGATCTGGCCATCCTGGTCGACCCTAAGGAGGCCATGCCGCCAAGCAATACCAGTGCGCTTAAGGCGTTCATACGCGCTGGACGCAAGCTGGGCATCGACGTCTCGTTGATCACCCGACGCGATGCCGGCCGACTTGCCGAGTTCGACGGCCTGTTCATCCGTGAGACGACTGCCCTGGACCATCACACCTACCGCATGGCCAGGCGAGCCGAGCACGAGGGACTCGTGGTGATCGACTCGCCGCGGGATATCCTGTGCTGTACCAACAAGGTATATCTGCATGCGCTGCTCCGGGCTCGGGGTGTGCCGGCACCGGAGGGTGTCCTGCTCAAGCGCCACGACCGTCACCCACTGGCCGAGAGGTTGTCCGGCCTGAGCTTCCCCATGGTGCTCAAGATTCCCGACGGCTCCTTCTCCCGCGGCGTCGTCAAGATCGAGTCGCTGGAGCTGCTCGAGCAAGAGGCCAGGCGGCTATTCGAGGATTCCGCCCTGCTGCTGCTGCAGGAGTGGCTTCCCACAGAGTACGACTGGCGCATCGGCGTACTCGACGGCAAGGTGCTGTTCGCCAGCCGCTACTACATGGCGCGCGGACACTGGCAGATTTATGACCACTCGGGTAGCCGGGTGAGGAGCGGCGGCTTTACCACTCACGACCCGTCCGAGGTGCCGCCTGCGGTGATAAAAGCTGCCTTGAAGGCCACACGACTGATAGGCAACGGCCTATATGGCGTCGACCTCAAGCAAGCGGGGGAACGGGTCGTGGTCATCGAGGTCAACGACAATCCCAACGTGGATGCCGGCATCGAGGATGCCGTCCTGGGCCGCGAACTCTACGAGCGGATCATGGCCGTCTTTCTGGCACGCATGGAAGCCCGGGTAACGGCAAGGTCGGCGAGCGAATAAGGCGTCGCTGCTTGGACACACCCTCCCCTTACTCAAAAAAACAAATCCCATCAATATATTACCCTGATACCTACTATGCTTGTCGCTGTTAGGAGACAGATCAAGCTCTTGATCTGCAAGGCTCAGTCAACTTTACGCCTCACGCGTCTCTTAATGGCGACACAATAGCACCATCACTTCTGATAACAACTCTCTATATCCACGCCAGCCATCTGACTGGAAAGGCTTTTTTCCAGTTGGCGTAGATGTTGCGTACTGAAAGGCACGCTAACGCGATAAACCCGGCCCTACCTCGCCATCCCGCGTCGGTACACACCGGCGGATGGCGCTGCTTGGATGACAGGGCCCTGACTGCAAGGAGCAACGACGACCATGAAAATCACTATCTTCGGTTCTGGCTATGTAGGTCTCGTCACCGGTGCCTGTCTGGCCGATGTCGGCCATCAGGTCATGTGCGTGGACGTCGATGAAGACAAGGTGGCACGGCTCAACGCTGGCGAGGTACCGATCTACGAACCTGGCCTGGAGGACCTGATCAGCAAGAACAAGGCGGCGGGACGCATCGAGTTCACGACGGATGCTGCCAAGGCAATCGAGTTCGGCCTGTTGCAGTTCATCGCCGTGGGCACTCCCTCGGACGAAGATGGCAGCGCCGACCTGAAGTATGTGCTGAAAGTCGCCGAAACCATCGGCCAGCACATGAACGACTACAAGATCGTCATCGACAAGTCGACCGTTCCGGTGGGAACAGCCAGCAAGGTTGAGCGTAGCGTAGCGGCCGAGCTGGAGAAGCGTGGCGTTGCTCTGGAGTTCGATGTCTGCTCCAACCCGGAGTTCCTCAAGGAAGGGGCTGCGATAGAAGATTTCTCGCGCGGCTCGCGCATCGTCGTCGGCACCGACTCGGAGCGCGTCAAGAAGGCGATGCTGGAATGCTACGGCCCCTACAACCGCCAGCGTGACAAGGTGATGTTCATGGGCGTGCGCAGCGCCGAGCTGACCAAGTACGCCGCCAATGCCATGCTGGCGACCAAGATCAGCTTCATCAACGAAGTGGCCAACCTGGCCGAACGCCTGGGTGCCGATGTCGAGGAAATCCGTCACGGTATCGGCTCCGACCCGCGTATCGGCTACAGCTTCATCTATCCTGGCTGCGGCTATGGCGGCTCCTGCTTCCCCAAGGACGTCAAGGCATTGGCCCATACCGCCGAGGAAATCGGTCATCCCGCAGAGATGATCAAGGCAGTCGAGCGCGTCAATGCACGGCAGAAGAGCAAGCTGTTCGAAAAGCTTTGCCAGGCTTTCGACGGTCAGCTCAAGGGCAAGACCATCGCGATCTGGGGGCTGGCCTTCAAGCCCAACACCGATGACATGCGCGAGGCACCCAGCCGCGAGCTGATGGAGGCGCTGTGGGACGCCGGTGCCCGGGTGCAAGCTTATGACCCGGAAGCCATGGACGAGTGCCGCCGCATCTACGGTCAGCGCGATGACCTGGTGCTGGCCGAGCGCCGTGACGACACCCTGGAAGGCGCCCACGCGCTGGTCATCTGCACCGAGTGGAAGGCGTTTCGCACCATCGACTTCCCCGAGCTTTACCAGACGCTCGAGGAGCCGGTACTGGTCGATGGCCGCAACCTGTTCCAACCCGATACCGTCAAGGCTGCAGGTCTCGCCTACTACGGCATCGGCCGAGGTGACTCCGTGCGGCCCGTGCTGGCCTGAGGAGCGCCCATGTCCGCAACTCCTCGAGACCCAACCACTGCCAGCCGACTCACGGAGGTCACCACCTTCGTGTTCGGCCTGGCGCTGCTGATCCTGATCGTCAGCGAGCTGCCGTCGGATGTGTTTTCGCCCGAGTCGCAGACCTTCTTCTTCGTCATCGGCACGATCGCCATCTGGCGTTACTCCTGGTGGGCGGTGCAGGCGGTGCGCTCGGTCTGGTACAACCGCGTCGTCTTCCCGCGCATGCGGGCCGAGGCCGATGCGGTCAGCGAGCTCGACAAGCCTTCGGAACTGTTCGTCCTGTGCACCTCCTTCCGCATCGAGGCACAGGTCAACTTCCAGGTCTATGACGCCCTGATCAGGGAGGCGAGCGAGTACGGCGTACCGACGACGGTGTTCGCCTCCGTCTCGGATCGCACCGACGTGGATGTCATCACCCACGTCATGGACGAGCACGGCTGGCCGAGCAACATCGAAGTGCGCTACATGTTCCAGAAAGGAGACGGCAAGCGCTCGGCCATGGCCGAGGTGCTGCGGGCAATCTCCCGGCGCTTGCCGGTGCCGGGTTCGCTGCTGATCTCCATGGATGGCGACATCCGGCTGGAACCAGGCACGCTTGAACGCTCGCTCTCCTTCTTTCAAGCGCAAGAAGATGTCGGTGCTATCACCACAAACAACCGGGCCGAGGTGACCGGCAACGATGCGACGCGGGAGTGGTACGACCTGCGCTACGCACAGCGGCACCTGATGATGAGTTCGATGTCGCTGTCACGTCGCCTGCTCGTCCTTACCGGACGCTACAGCGTGTTTCGTGCCGATCTCGCCACTCAACCGGACTTCATCGAGCTGATCGAGAGCGACCACGTCGACCACTGGCGCTTCGGTAACTTCAAGTTCCTGTCGGGGGACGACAAGTCTTCCTGGTACTGGCTGCTGAAGAACGGCTGGCGCATGCTCTACATCCCTGATGTCTACGTGACGGGGTTCGAGGAGCTGCCCGACCGGCGGCGCTTCTTTGCCTCGACCACCGACCTGATGCGTCGCTGGTATGGCAACATGCTGCGCACCAGCAACCGGGCAATCTCGCTGGGACCCCGCCCGATGGGCATGTTCACCTGGTGGAGCCTGGTCGATCAGCGCCTCTCGATGTGGACGACGCTGGTCGGGCCCACGGTGGTGACGCTGGTATCCCTCTTCATCAGGCCTTCGTTCTTCTTCGCCTACGTGCTCTGGATCCTGATGACCCGCGGCATCGCCACCTTGATCCTGGCCTGGCAGCGCGGCCGCTTCAGCCTGCTGTGGATCCCGCTGATCTATTACAACCAGGTGTGGGGCGCCATGCTGAAGACCTACGTGAGCTTTCGCTTCAACCGTCAGAAGTGGTCACGCCAAGGGATCTCGGCGGGGGAACCGGAGGATCCGGTGGCGGCACGTCGACAGCGCCTCATGGGGCACGTGCTACATGGTTTCGCCTATGGCGTCCTGCTGTTCGTGTTGATCCTGTCCACGGGGGTGATGAGTCCCCCGGACCGGGTATCGCTGCATATCGCTCGTGACCAGTCGCGGGAGAACAGCCAGCAACCCGAACAGCTCGACCGCTGGCTAAGCTCGACTCTCGCCGACAGGCAGAGAGAGGCCGTACAGCTCCCCCCTGGCCACTTCCGGCTGGAAGACGGCCTGGTCGAGATGGTGCAAAGAAGCGTCCAACCAGGCGACAAGCAGGTGCTGGGCAATCAGAACACCTCGCTGGCAATATCGCCCGCCCTGGCGGAGCTGATGCAGGGCCCCGACGGGAATCCCATTCAAGGCGCCGTCGAATGCACCATCGATGCGTCCTGCCAGCTGGCCCTCGAAGAACACAACCTGACCCTCGTCAACGTAAGACTCAGGGTCGAGCCCGCCGCACAACCCGATGTGGCGACTCTTCCCTGACGCAAGGAGCGACCAACGGATGGCTGATAAATTTTCACACGACGACCCCAAGCGGCATGAGCCAACATTAGGCGGGAGTCGCACCAGGAAGGAGCCCGACGCTTCCAGCGAATCGGGGAACGCCGATTACGACAGCGTTCGCTTGCAGCAAGGAGATCGCCTCCAGCACGAGCGCCGTGACGAGCGTGGCTACATCCGCGTCACGCTGCCGTTTCGTGTCGATCTCGCCGACAGCGACGCTGAGCTGAGTGGTAATGACGTCTCCCTGGGTGGCTTCTCTGCCCAGAGCCGGAATGGCTTTCAACCCGGCGAGCGCATCTCCGCCTCGCTGTTGATGATGGCCGGCGCCACCGAGTTGATCGTGCCACTGAAGGCCGAGTGCCTGCGTGCGGTCCCCGCCTCAGGCGGCGAGGGGTATGACGTCAGCTTCGAGATCACCGAGATCGAGCCGCAACACAGGGAGCTGCTGCGTCAGATCATTCGCAGTGCGCTCAGCGGACGCTCCCCCAACGTAGAAGGGCTGCTTGCCGGTGAAGATCCCCAGACTCCGCGCAAGCGGCAGGCAACCAAGCCGCTGCCGCCGGCACGGCCACCCAAGCCCATTGGGCGCTATGTCCTGCTGTTCGCCGCCATCGGCGTGCTGGTCCTCGTGGGCGCTGCCACCGCCTACCGCAACTTCATGCTGATCGAACCCAGTTTCGCCGCAGTGACAGCGCCGCGTATCGACATTCGCGCGCCAGGCCCGGGCATTCTCGGCGAGCATGAGCTGGTGGCTGGCGACGTGGTCGAGCGCGACCAGCTGTTGACCAACGTGGTCAACAGCGACCTGGAGTCCGATCTGATCCTCGCCGAGGCCGCGCTGGACTACAACAACCGGCTGCTCGACAACCTGCGCGAGCATATCGAAGGCGGCATGCAGGAAGTGAGCCTTGCCAATTCCGCCCAGCCGGCGAGCGGCGACACCATGACCTTCGAGTCGGTGTCGCCGGAGATCGCCCAGGCGCGCATCGACCAGTTCGAAACCGTACGTGACTACGAGAGCTCGCGCATCGCCGCCCTCGAGGCCCGCATGGCCAGCAATGACATCTACAGTCCCTGCGATTGCCTGGTGGCCTGGGCACTGAGCAGCGCCGACGGCGTCTACATCAACGAGAGCGAGCGGATCATGACGCTGATTCGCACCGACGAGGACGATGTGCTGGTCGAGGCGCTGGTGCACATGGACGATATCAGCCGCATCGACTCCGACCAGCAGGCCTATGTGACACTGGCCAATGCCAACCAACCGATTCGCGCCCGGGTACGCAACGTTGCCCTCGACGTCGAGCGCCAGCCTCGTGCCGGCTTCCCCAGTTGGGTGCGCCAGCAGCAAAACGTCGCCAGCGTGCTACTGGTACCAGAGGAGCCACTGCCGGCAGAAAGCGTCGGCCAGCCGGTCGACGTGCGTTTCGCCGAGACACCCCTGCTGGCAGCCGGGTCGGAGAGAATCTGGCAAGGCGTCCGCTCGGTCATCCAGTTTGGCGACGATATCTATCGCGCCGCCACGGAGGACGATGATGAAGTTACCGACGATAGCTAAGTTGAAAGCGCGCGCCACGGGTCAACCCCTGGGCCTGGTCTTGGGCGCCGTCTGCCTCCTGCCAGCCACGGCCGGATACACTGACGAGGGCCCCCAAGCCCTCGTTGGCATTCCCCAGGTCGAAGCCTGCTCGCAGCGCTACACCGCCATGGAGACACCGCGCCCGAGGCAGGCAGCCGATGCCGGCTCCGCCGATGGGCATGCCGCCGTACGCCAGAATTTCCATACCACTCGCCACTGGGGTACCGACAAGAACGTCGAACGACTGGGCAGCGGGCAGACCGGCATCGACGAACCCGGCCTGCGGGTCCACTACCCTGCCGGCACCTCATCGCCAGGTGAGGAGCCCCGCGGTGGCGCCGGCTTCTACAGCGAGCCACCTTCGCTGCAAGGTGCCGACCGTGCCTGCCTCAGCTACATGGTGCGCTTCCCGTCCGATTTCGATTTCGTGCAGGGCGGCAAGCTGCCAGGCCTGTATGGCGGCGAGGCCCCCTCGGGCGGCGAGGCAGTCGATGGGCTGAGCGGCTTCTCGCTGCGCCTGATGTGGCGTGAAGAAGGCGAAGGTGAGCTCTACCCCTACGTCGTCGGTTTCGAAGGCGCCTCGGTGGGCCGCGGCTTCTGGCGCTTCCCCCTCGGTCAATGGGTAACGATCGAGCAGGAGGTCGTGCTCAATGACCCCGGCCAGGAAAACGGTGTCGCTCGGCTCTGGGTCGACGGCCGACCGGTGTTGGAGCACCAGAGCGTGAACTTCCGCAACACGCCCGACCTGACCATCGATGGACTGATGTTCTCTACCTTCTTCGGCGGCACGGGGGAAGGGTGGCGGACACCACGTGACCAATACGTGGACTTTGCCGCTTTCCGTTTCTACGTCCCGGAATCTTGATTCACTCCGCATTCGAGCGCCAATGGAGCGACGCCGATCATGCCCCTTGCTGTAGTAAAAGGACTTATTCGACACCCCTTGCTGCCTCTGCTGCCGGCCGCCCTTCTTGCGATAGGTAGCGCGGCAGCGACGGCCGACACCCTCTCACGAGAAGAGCGCATGGCGCTCGATCTCTCCGACTATCGCGTCAACGATACCGATGCCAGCTATTTCGATGTCGAAGCGCGCATGGAGCTGCTGAACGAGACCCAGAACTCGATACTGCTACAAGAAAGGAAGGAAGCCGGACTCGGAATCAGCTGTCAGCAAAAACTGAACTTCGAGCCGATCACGACCCGCGGGGGCATACCGGGCTTCTACCCGAGCCCCGAAGAGTGGGAACTGGCTACCGAGCCGCTCTTCGCCTTCGAGGACAGCACCTCGGAGCTGGCCGGGGCCTTTGTCGCCACCGGCGACACCTTCTATGCCGACTGCCTGGTGAAATACCTTTACGGCTGGGCCGACGCCAAGGCGCTGACCACCTTCCGCTACGACTCCCTGGAGCCGCAGGCATGGTTCGCTTCCGAGTCGATGCTGTTTGCCGCGGCCATGGCCTACTCCGTCGTGCGTCCCTTCGTGGACGGCCTCGAGGAGGAACGAGCGGAAGTGGAGCGGTGGCTGCACGGTCTCGCCCTGCAGCATTCGGCCATTCCCGGCGAACCGGAAGAGAGCTGTTGCAACAACCATTTCTATCGTCGAGCGCTCTACGCCAGCATGGTCGGGGTGCTGGTCGAGGATGACGACCTGTTCCGCTTCGGTGTCAGCGCCATCTATTCGGCCCTGCACGACATGACCGAGAGCGGCGCCCTGCCGCTGGAAGTCGGACGTGGCCGCCGCGCCACCCACTACCAGAACTACGCACTGAACTACCTGATTACCAACATGCAGGTGATTGAGCGCCAGGGCTACGACATCTTCGAGCTCGAGTACGAAGGCAGCACCATTCATGAAGCCATCGACTTTCTGTTTCTGATTCTGGACGACCCGGCCGCGCTCGGCGATTACGCGCCGCTGGAGCAGTTCACCGGTTTCCTGCGCGACCCGCAGTACTTCACCTGGATGGACATCTACCTTGCCCATTACGACCACCCCCAGGTGGCCGACTTCGTGTCCCGGGTACGGCCCACCTACAACCGCAGTGCGGGTGGCTTCATCACACTCTATTTCATGACCCCAGATGCCCAGCAGCACGTCTTCATGGACGAAGAGCGTCGCAGTACCGAAGCATTTCGTGGCCTGGGTAATTAAGACAGGAACTCACTATCACACGACACGACATAGCATAGAGAGGGGAACACATGGAACGAATAGCGAACAGGACTCGGCGACTCCCCTCGCTGCGGCTGACCGCAGCGATAACCCTATCGGCATGGCTGGCGGGCTGCGCCATGACTCACGAGCCTCCTGGCGGGCAACATGCCGCCCCCATCCCCGCCGAATATGAAGCTTGGTTCGACGGCGGCATCGAGGCACCGATGGATGGCCACGACTGGGATCGCGTCAACCGCGCCCAGGATACCATCGAAGCCGGACACTACGAGGAGGCGATCGAGCAGCTACAGCCGCTGATGGAAATGGGCTTTCCCCCCGCCTATTACGAAATGGGCAAACTCTATGAGCGTGGCCTCGGTGTTGAAGCCGACCGCGTCGAGGCTGCCAGGCTCTACGGCAAGGCTATCGAGCGTCCGTCTCCCATCCACGGTCACGCCTCGCTCAACCTCGGCCGCCTCTATCTCGAGGGCAGAGGCGTGGAGCGTAATGACTTGCTCGCGTACTACCTCTTGTGGCAAGCCAAGGATGCCGACCTTGAGCGCAATGCCGATGCGCTTCTGGCCAGGCTGCTGGCCGAAGGTGGCGAGGGTGTCGAAGCGGACCCCGAGCTGGCCCAGCGCCTCTATGAGCAGGCGGCGGCGCGGGGTGAGGCGCAAGCGATAGAAGCCCTGGCCAAGGCCTACGCTCCCGGCGGCTGGCTGGAAGAGGATCCGGCACAGTCAATGGATTATGCCCAGCGCTACGCCGACGTACTCGAGAGCGAGGCGGCCGCAGGCGAGGTCAACGCCATGCTGCAGCTCGCCTCTCTCTACACCACCGACGGTTTGCTCGGCGACCAGCCCGACCAGCGGGTCCACTGGCTGCAGCAGGCGGCAGAAGCGGGCGACCTCGATGCCCTGGCCCGCGCCGGGCGAGACATGACTCGAGCCGGCGAGCAGCAACAGGGCGTCGCCCTGCTGGAGGATGCCGCCCGCCAGGGGCATGTCGATGCCATGGCCTTTCTCGGGCAGACGCTGCTGGAGCCCGAGGTCGGCAGCCCCGAACCCGTACGCGCCGAGCGCTGGCTGCGCGAGGCGATCGAGCACGGCTCCGTCGATGCCCACGTGATCCTCGGCCGCGCCCTGGTCGAAGGTCAGGCAGGACTCAACGACCTGCCTCGCGGCATGGGCCTGCTCGAGCAGGCCGCCGAGCGCCACGATCCCCTGGCTCTGGCTCAACTCGGCTCGCTCTACCTGAATGACGAGCGGGTTGCCGGCCAGCCCTATATCGCCCTCGACTATCTCGAACGCGGGCATGAACTTGGCCACCCCTGGGCTACCGAGCAGTTGGGCGACGCACTTCTCGAGGGACGGGGCTCCCCCCCCGACCCCAGCCGTGCCGAAGAGCTGCTGGAGAATGCCGCTGACCAAGGGCAGACCGGCGCCATGCGCATCCTTGGCGCGGCCTATCTGTCGGGTGACGTGCTACCCTACCACCCCACTCGGGGCCAGGACTTGCTCGAGCGAGCTGCGCAAGCGGGCGACACGACGGCCATGACCCAGCTGGGCGAGGCCTACCTGGATGGCTCCCTGGAGGACGTTCCCAGCGAGGGCATCCGGCTGGTCAGGCAGGCCGCTCAGCAGGGCGATGCCTACGCCATGGTCGTGCTCGGGCGCGCCTATCGCCATGGCGACGGCGTGGAGCGCGACCTTGCCGAGGCCAACCGCTGGCTCACCCAGGCCCAGCAGGAAGGCCATGACTCCGCCGACGATGCCCTGACCTACGTCCAGCGCGATCTCGGCGCCCAGGGCGACATAGAGGCCCTGGTTGCCGCAGCGGAGGACGGCCACCCTGGCGCCATGGCCGATCTCGGTCGAGCTTTCCTCAACGGCGAAGGCGTCGAACGCGACCAGGGCCGAGCGGAATACTGGCTAGGCCAGGCGCACCAGGCGGGCCATGCCGGTGCAGCCGCCAGCCTGGGTCGCATGTACATGGACCGCGGCGACAGCGCAACTGCTGTCGACTACCTGGAGGCTGCCGTGGCACGAGGTCACGCCGGGGCAAGGGCCAACCTGGGCGAGGCCTATCTGACCGGCGACCACGTCGACCAGGACGTGGAACGCGGCCTGGAACTACTGCATGCTGCGGCCGATGCAGGCATGCCTCATGCCGCTTTCCTGCTTGGCGAAGCCCACCAACACGGCGACGGCGTCGAACAGAATGCGGAAGAGGCTGAGCGCTGGTATCAGCAAGCCATTGATGCTGGCGCCGATTACGCTAACGCCGCCCTGGGCCTCGCCCTGATGCGCGGCGATGGTGCCATCGAGCAGGATGTCGAGCGCGGTTACGAGTTGCTTCACCAAGCCGCCGAACAAGGCCACCCCGGCGCTCAGGCCTCACTGGGACGCGAGTACCTGCGCGGCGGCAATATCGAAACCGACCCCGAGCGCGGCGCCAACTACCTTTATGAGGCGGCAAGCCAGGGGCACCGCAGCGCCCGTCTAGCACTGGCCGAGGCGTACCTCGCCTCCCGCGGGCTGCAGGCCAACCAGGAACAGGCCCTGCTGTGGCTCGACGATGTCTTCGAGAGCGAGGGACAGATGGCTGTCGAAACCCTGCGCCAGTTGCTCAGCGATGAGGAAGCCCTGGCCGCCGCCGGTGATGTCGAGGTGGAAACAGAAGAGTGATGACGAGTTCCCGCCGGGGTGGATACAGCAGCCGTATCGCCGGCGGGAATCGTTTCAACAGCAAGGGTGAGGTCGATGACTGCTACGACAGGAATGCCTGCGCCGCCACGGCTGCTGGGCCTGCCCTTGATGGGAGCACTTCTCACCAGGCCCATGGGACGCAGGAGTCGTGCCGGAGGCTATGCTCCCAACGGCTTCAAGCCCCTCACCATCAGATAAAACAAGGCCGGCACCCAGTGCCGGCCTTGAGTCTCGACGCCTTCTCGCGCTCAGCTATTGAACGGATTGCGTAGCACGATGGTTTCGTTGCGATCGGGCCCGGTCGAGACGATATCGATCGAGGTGCCGACCTTCTCCTCGAGGAAGCTGATGTAGGAGCGAGCGTTGGCCGGCAGATCCTCGATGCGCTTGGCACCCAGGGTCGACTCGCTCCAGCCCGGTAGATCCTCGTAGACCGGCTCGACCGCCTCGTAGCCCTCGGAATCCACCGGATTGTCGAGCACTTCCCCATCCTTGCTGCGATAGCCCACGCAGACGCGGATGTTCTCCAGGCCATCGAGCACGTCGAGCTTGGTCAGGCAGATGCCGGATACCGAGTTGATCTGCACCGCATGGCGCAGGGCGACGGCATCGAACCAGCCACAGCGTCTCGGGCGCCCAGTGGTGGCGCCAAACTCGTGGCCGCGTTCGGCCAGGTGGCGGCCATGGTCATCGAACAGCTCGGTAGGGAACGGGCCGGAGCCGACACGCGTAGTGTAGGCCTTGGTGATGCCGAGCACGTAGTCGAGGTAGAGCGGACCGACACCCGAACCGGTGGCGGTACCACCGGCAGTGGTGTTGGAGCTGGTGACGAACGGGTAAGTACCGTGGTCGATGTCCAGCAGCGAGCCCTGGGCACCCTCGAAGAGGATATTTTCGCCGGCGCGGCGCAGGTCGTGAACCAGGCCGACAGTATCGCAGACCATGGGCCGCAGCTCCTCGGCCATGGCCATGGCGCTGTCCAGCACCTCCTGGAAGTCGACCGCCTTCTCGCCGTGATAGTTGACCAGCACGAAGTTGTGGTAGTCGAGCACCTCGCCCAGCTTGGAGGCGAAACGCTCCCGATGCAGCATGTCACCCAGGCGCAGGCCGCGACGAGCGACCTTGTCCTCGTAGGCCGGACCGATGCCGCGGCCGGTGGTGCCGATCTTGGCCACGCCGCGGGCCTTCTCGCGGGCCAGGTCGAGGCGGACGTGATACGGCAGGATCAGCGGACATGCCGGTGAAAGACGCAGCCGTTCACGAACCGGCACGCCCTTCTCCTCGAGCTCGCGGATTTCCTTGATCAGCGCCTCGGGCGACAGCACCACGCCGTTACCGATGACGCAGGTCTTGTCCTGGCGCAGGATGCCGGATGGGATCAGGTGCAACACGGTTTTCTCGCCGTCGATGACCAGCGTGTGCCCGGCATTGTGGCCGCCCTGGAAACGTACTACCGCTGCCGCAGACTCGGTCAGCAGGTCGACTACCTTGCCCTTGCCCTCGTCTCCCCACTGTGTGCCCAATACGACTACGTTCTTGCCCATTGTGTCTCGTCTCTCGTGTCAGCGCCGCGAAAGTGCGCGTCGATGATCCGGCCCGCGGGCCGCGCTCGTCTTCCGGCCCGCTTGCCGGTATCGTTAAATCGGATGCTTCGCTCGGGCTTGGCCGACGCGTCCTGCCTAGAGTGCCTGCGTCTGCCAGTGTCCGTCGACCCATATCAGGCGCTGGCTGCAGCGGTGCGCCTCGGGAGAGGTCGCCTGCCCCGGCAAGGCCTGCACCACCCGATGCCCGCCTGCACGCAGCGAGGCAATCGCCTCGGCAATGCCCTCACCGGCCTCCGGCGCCCAGATGCCGTCACAGGGGGGCTCACTCTGTACCAGCGTGGCCAGCAGCTTCAAGTCCATGGAAAAGCCGGTGGCGGGTCGTGCACGCCCAAAGGCTCGACCGGTGTCGTCATAGCGACCACCCTTGGCCAGCGCCTGGCCATAACCTGGCACGAAGGCTGCAAACATCATCCCGGTGTGGTACTGATAGCCCCGCAGTTCAGCCAGGTCGAAATAGAATTCCACTTCGGGCTGCTCTTCGCTGACCCCGCGATGCAGCGCCCTGAGCTGGGCCAATGCCTCGGCCACCGCAGCCGGCGCACCGGCAAATGCCTCGCCTGCCGCCTCCAGGATCTCGGCGCCGCCATGGAGACGCCCCAGCGCGCGGAACATGTCCGCCAGGGCTGGATCACGCACGCTGGCCTCGACCTGCTGCGCCAGCGCACCGGGCGACTTGAGCTCCAGCGCTTCGAATAGCGCCCGCTCCTGATCACGGTTCAGTTCGGCAGCCTGTACCAGGCTACGGTAGATGCCAATGTGCCCCAGCGCCAGATGGAGCTCACCGGCGCCGGCGGTCTTGAGGCTCTGCAACGCCAGGCGCAGGATCTCCAGGTCCGCTTCCAGGCCGGCGTGGCCGAACAGCTCTACGCCGACCTGGACGGGACTGCGCCCGCCCTGGTGCTGATCGGCCTTGGCCCGCAGCACGTTAGTGCAGTAGCACAGCCGGGCCGGCCCCTGATGGTGCATCGAGTGAGCATCCATCCGCGCCACCTGGGGGGTCACATCGGCACTGACGCCCATCAAGCGGCCGGTCAGCTGGTCGGTCAACTTGAATGTCTGCAGATCCAGATCGGTACCGGTGCCGGTCAACAGGGAATCGAGAAATTCCACGGGAGGCGGCATCACCTGATCGTATCCCCAGCGGTAATACAGGTCGAGCAGCCCTCGGCGCAGCTCTTCCATGCGGCTCGCCTGTGGCGGCAGCACCTCATCCATGCCGTCGGGCAGCAGCCAGCGGTCAGCAATGGTCATGTCGTCAATCCTGCAAGGCGAAATGGGCGGGTAAAGACGTGGCGAAGGTAAAAAATGCCCACAAAAAAACCGGGCCACGCCCGGTTTACGGATTCTACCACGTTTGTCGGCCGGATGAACCCCGCCATCCATGCGGGTCGCCTGTCGGCCAGCCAGGCGGCTGGCCGACAGGATCGCATCACTCCTCGTTCTGGACGCCGGGGCCGCGCAGGTAGCGGAAGAAGTCGGTGCTCGGATCCAGCACCAGCATGTCCCGGTCGCCATCGAAGCTGTCGCGATAGGCGTTCAGGCTGCGCCAAAAGGTGAAGAACTCCGGATTCTGGCCATAGGACTCGGAGAAGATCGCTGCGGCTTCGGCATCGCCTTCACCACGCAGGGTCTCGGCACGCTCGGTGGCCTGGGCCAGCAGCACCTGGCGCCGACGATCGGCGTTGGCGCGAATGCGCTCGGCCTCCTCCTGACCCTGGGCACGCCACTCGCGGGCTTCACGCTCACGCTCGGAGCGCATGCGGTCGAAGACCGCCGCCGATACGTCTTCCGGCAGGTCGATCCGCTTGACCCGAACATCCAGAATCGACACCCCCAGCTCCTCGCGCATCAGCGAGTCGAGCTCCTGGGTCGGGCGGATCATCAGGTCGTCGCGACGCTCGGCGATGATCTGCTGCAGGTCGAGGCGGCCGAACTCGTTACGCAGGCTCTCGTCGACCCGCGGCTGAATCAAGCGAATAGCCATCATCTCGTCACCGGCGGTCGCCTCGTAGTAGCGGGTGGGGTTGACCACCTGCCACTTGACGTAGGAGTCCACGATCACCGCTTTCTGCTCGAGGGTCAGATAACGGCTGGTGTCGGTGTCCAGCGTCAGCACACGAGTATCGAACTTGCGCACCGTTTGAGTGATCGGCACCTTGAAGTGCAGGCCGGGCTGAATGTTCTCCTCGATGACTTCACCGAAGCGCAGCTTGACCGCGCGCTCGGTCTCGTCGACCACATAGAGACTGTTGCTGGCAAGCCAGGCCACGGCGGCCAGGCCGCCTACGATGATCAAGGAACGATTGTTGATCATTTAGCGACCCTCCCTGCGGATGCCACCGGTATTGCCACCCTGCGCCGAGCTGGTCGTACGCAGGCGCTCGAGCACGCGCGGGTCGAGTTCACCGCTTTCGCCGCGAGCCGCCTCACCGTTGCCTTCGCCGCCGCCAGTCTGGCCGCCGGGGCGCTGGTCGAGCGGCAGGTACATCAGCGGAGCATCGTCGCTCACGTCGATCAGCACCTTCGGCGTGCGAGCGAAGACGTCAGCCATGGCGTCGATGTAGAGACGCTCACGCATGATCTCCGGCGCGTTGCGGTACTGGGCCAGCAGCGCGTTGAAGCGGTTGACCTGACCCTGGGCTTCGGCCACTACCGACTCGCGGTAACCCTGGCCCTGCTCGACCAGACGCTGCGCCTGACCCTGGGCGGCCGGGATGATGGCGTTGGCGTAGGCCATGCCCTCGTTGATGGTCCGCTGACGATCCTCGCGGGCCCGGATCACGTCGTCGAAGGCATCGATGACAGGCGCCGGCGCAGAGGTCGACTCGATGTTGATGGTCTGCAGGCGAATCCCGGTGCCGTAGCTGTCCAGGTAGGTCTGCAGGCGGCTCGCCACCGAGCTACCGAGAATCTCACGACCCGAAGTCAGGATCTCGATCATGTCCGTGCCACCCACCACGTGACGCAGGGCGGAATCCAATGCGTTCTCGATGGAGAGCTGCGGATTGCGCACGTTGAGCACGAAGTCGCGGGGGTTGTTGACCTGATACTGTGCCGAGATCTCGACTTCGACGATGTTCTCGTCGCGGGTCAGCATCGACTGGGTCTGAGTGAGCGAGCGCACGCGGGTCACGTTGACCATGCGCACATCGTCGATCAACGGCGGATTCCAGTGCAGGCCGGGGCCCACCACGGTCTGGAACTCACCGAAACGGAGTACCACGCCTCGTTCGGCCTGGTCGACCAGATAGAAGCCCATTGCCCCCCAGATACCCAGGGCGATGACTACCAGCAGCCCTGGCAGCGCAAAGGTATTGCGAGGGCGACCGCCGCCCTTACCCCCTTGACCACCGCCGCCCTTGCCGCCGCGTCCGCCGAGCATGCTATTGAGTTTGTCCTGAAATTTCTTCAGGGCCTCGTCAAGGTCGGGTGGCCCCTGGTTACCACCACGGCCGCCACCGCCACCATTACCTCCGCCGCGCCGGCCCCCACCGCTCCAGGGGTCATGCTGGTTGCCGCCACCCGGCTCATTCCAAGCCATACGTCGTCTCCACTCTGCGTTACCTCCCCGCCGGCGTATCGAGCCGCCGCTCAGGGTTGTCGGTTGCTATCCTGTCATGGCGCCCAAGGGGCGCCTGATGCCATTGTCTCTAGGGGAAGCCAATCCAGGCGACCAGGAAGTCTGCAGCTGTTACGCATCCCATACCGGCCGTTCGCGTAGCTCGAACGGAAGATAATCTTCCGCCCGCTCTCCCAACCGGGCCATCAGCTGCAGGAAGTCTCGGCGCGGCATGCGAATCTCGAGCCGCACCTGTCCGCCCTCTTCATAATGTTCTTGTTGCACGGCTCCCAGCTCGTGCAGCCCTGCTCTCAGGCGGCCCTGCTGCGGAGACAGGCTGATGTCGAAGGCGATCACGTCCTCCGCCAGACATTCCGAAAGGGCCTGTTCGAGCAGCTCTAGGCCGCGCCCATCACGTGCCGACAGCCAGACCACCTCGGGCCGGCCCTGAGCGTCGCGCTCGATTCGCGGCGCGCTGTCGAGCAGGTCGATCTTGTTCATCACCTTCAGCATCGGCACGTCCAGCGCACCGATTTCATCGAGCACCCCTTCCACCTCAGCGACATTGAGGTCGCGATCCGGGTCAGCGGCATCGATCACATGCACCAGCAGCGATGCCTCGGCGGCTTCCTGCAGCGTGGCCTGGAAGGCTTCCACCAGCTTATGGGGAAGATGACGGATGAAGCCCACGGTGTCCGCCAGCACCACCGGGCCAACGTCGCCGATTTCCAGCCGCCGCAGCGTCGGATCGAGCGTAGCGAACAACTGATCGGCCGCATAGACCCTTGCCGACGTCAGGGCGTTGAATAGCGTCGATTTGCCGGCGTTGGTATAACCGACCAGTGAGACGCTGGGAATCTCTGCCCTGGCACGAGCGCGTCGATTCTGGTTGCGCTGACTGCGCACCTTGTCGAGCCGCTTGTGAATCGCCTTGATACGAGCCCGCAGCAGACGGCGGTCGGTCTCGAGCTGGGTCTCACCGGGACCGCGCAAGCCAATGCCACCCTTCTGGCGCTCGAGGTGCGTCCAGCCTCTGATCAGGCGGGTGGACATGTACTCCAGCTGCGCCAGCTCGACCTGAAGCTTACCCTCGTGGGTACGGGCACGCTGGGCGAAGATGTCGAGAATCAACCCGGTGCGATCAAGCACCCGGCACTTGAGCTCCCGCTCCAGGTTGCGCTCCTGGGAGGGCCTCAAGGCGTGGTTGAAGATGACCAGCTCCGCACCGTGAACCTTCAGGGCGTCGCGCAGCTCTTCCATCTTGCCAGTGCCGATGAAAGTGCGTGAATCAGGCCGATGCCGGCTGCCGGTGAGCAGCATGGCCGGCTCGGCACCGGCGGAACGGACCAGTTCCATGAACTCACCCGGATCCTCGCGTTCGCGCTCATCCTGGAAGTCGACATGAACCAGTATTGCCGTTTCGCCGGCATCGGGTCGTTCAAAAAACAATCAATACCTCACGCATTGCTGTCCTGCTGGGCCGCGGGATCCTGCGGCGGCAGCCGCACGTTGCGCGAAGGCACCACCGTGGAGATGGCGTGCTTGTAGACCATCTGACTGACGGTGTTGCGCAGCAGAATGACGAACTGATCGAAAGACTCGATCTGCCCCTGCAGCTTGATGCCGTTGACCAGGAAAATCGAAACCGGAATGCGCTCCTTGCGCAGGATATTCAGGTATGGGTCTTGAAGGGACTGCCCTTTGGACATGTTACCTCTCCCTAAAACATTCTTATGAGGGGTGGAAGTTGTGCTCTTTCTCGGCTGGTCGCCCGGCCACTCGAAGCCAACATCTTACGCTAAGAGCCAGATTCACGCACGAATTTCAGAATCTGGCCCAGCCTATCTCGTTGCTGGCTATCGACCCAATGCAGCCCCGGCCAGCTGCGCAGCCAGGTCAGTTGACGCTTGGCCAGCTGCCGGGTGGCCACGATGATGCGGTGGCGCAACGACTCGATTTCACCATGGCCGGCGTCAAGGTATTCCCACACCTGACGGTAGCCCACGCTCTTCATCGATGGCAGACCGGGGTGCAGGTCGCCTCGCGCTCTCAAGGCCTCGACTTCCGCCACCAGGCCTGCCGATAGCATGGCCTCGAAGCGCAAGGCGATTCGCTCATGCAGAACACGGCGATCATAGGGCGTGACTCCTATCGACAACACCTTCCAGGGAAAGGTTTCAGGCTGCTGCCGACGCCATAGCTCGGACAAGGTCTCTCCACTGGCCCGATACACCTCCAGCGCCCGCATCAGCCGTTGTGGATCGTTGGGGTGAATGCGCCCGGCGGCTTCGGGGTCGACCCTGGCAAGCTCGGCATGCAGCGCGGCAAGGCCACCGAATTCGGCCTCTCGCGCCAGCTCGGCGCGTATCGCCGGGTCTGCGGGAGGCAGGTTGGCAACCCCCTCGAGCAGGCGCTTGGCATACATCATGGTGCCGCCTACCAGCACGGGAATCCGCCCAACTGCGGTAATTTGCCGCATCTCGCGACGAGCGTCCTCGCGGAAGTCCGCCGCGGAGTAGGGCTCGGCCGGATCCCTGATATCGATCAACCGGTGTGGGGCTCGTGCCAGTTCCTCGGGCGACGGCTTGGCACTGCCAATATCCATGCCGCGGTAGACCATGGCCGAATCCATGCTGATCAACTCGCAGTCGAGCCGCTCATGCAGCGCGAACGCCAGGTCCGTCTTGCCGGCGGCAGTGGGCCCCATCAGCAGGATGGCCAGCGGGCGTCTGTCGGTCATGCAGGACGCCTCCTCACTGGCCACGCAGGAACAGTCGGTCGAGCTGCTTGAGCGACATCTCGGTCCAGGTGGGTCGACCATGGTTGCACTGCCCACTGCGCTCGGTACGCTCCATGTCGCGCAGCAGCGCATTCATTTCGGCCACGCTCAGACGCCGGTTGGCGCGCACGCTGCCGTGGCAAGCCATGGTCGCCAGCAACTCGTTGATCCGAGCCTCCAGCCTGTCGGAGCGCCCGTAGCGTTCCAGATCGCCCAGCATGTCGCGAATCAGGGGCTCGGCGTCGGCATCGGCCAGCAGCGCCGGCACCTGGCGTACGAGCAATGTCTCGGGCCCGGCCACATCGAGCTCGACACCCAGGCGACTGAAGGCTTCACGCTCGACCTCTGCGGTAGCCACCTCGGCATGGCTCGCTGCCATGGATACCGGCACCAGCAGCGGCTGCGCCTCGAGCGCACCAGCGTGGACCTGATTCTTCATGCGCTCGTAGACGATGCGTTCGTGAGCCGCATGCATATCGACGATGATCATGCCCTGAGCGGTCTGGGAGAGGATGTAGATCCCGTGAAGCTGGGCAATGGCGAAGCCCAGCGGCGGGATACCGCTGCCCTCCTCGTGCTCGGGTAGCACCGGGGCCACCGCCTCCGGCAGTGCCGTCGCTGACGCCACTGGGGTGCTGCCCTTCCCCGGCGCCTGCGGGGTAAGCAGGCGCTCTTCATGGTCGGGGTGGAGCGCACGATAACCATCCATGAAGGCACGCACCCGGTCGGGGGTCAATCTTTCGGTCGCCTCAGGAGCATCGTGCAGCGCCATCGGCCGCTGCTGCCAGCGCCCCGGTGTCTCGTGCACCTCGGCGGCACCTGGCGCATCCGCGCCCTGCTCGCCTGCCAGTCGCTCGCCCTGGCCCGGCACGGGCTCGGCCGGGCGCGCCTCGGCCAGAGCTCGGTGCAGGCTGGAGAAGAGGAAGTCATGTACCAGGCGGCCGTCGCGAAAGCGCACCTCGTGCTTGGTGGGATGGACGTTGACGTCGACCACCGTGGGGTCGACCTCGAGATAGAGCACGAATACCGGATGGCGACCGTGGAACAGCACGTCGCGGTAGGCCTGGCGGATGGCATGGGCCACCAGCCGGTCACGCACCACCCGGCCATTGACGAAGAAATACTGCTGGTCGGCCTGCGAGCGTGAGTGAGTGGGCAGGCCTACCCAGCCGCTCAGACGCAGGCCGCCGGCAGCAATGTCGAGGTGCAGGGCATTGTCGAGAAAGGACTTGCCCAGCAGCGCCGCGATGCGTCGCTCGCGGCGCGCCGGATCTTCGCCCGGTGGCAGCTGGTGAACGGTCTTCTGGTTGTGGCGCAACACCCAGGCGATGTCGAAGCGCGACAGCGCCAGGCGACGAAAGGCTTCCTCAACGTGACCGTACTCGGTTTTCTCGGTGCGCAGGAACTTGCGCCGTGCCGGGGTGTTGAAGAACAGGTCACGCACCGTCACCGAGGTACCGCGAGGGTGCGGCGCCGGGCTGACGCGGGGCTCCATCTGGCGCCCTTCCGCCACCACCCGCCAGCCGCCCCGGGGATCGTCCTCGACGTTGGCCACGAGTTCGAGTCGCGATACCGAACTGATCGAGGCCAGTGCCTCGCCGCGAAAACCAAGGCTCGCCACGCCTTCCAGGTCCTCCAGCGAAGCGATCTTGCTGGTGGCGTGACGCGACAGCGCCAGCGGCAGGTCGGCCTCGGCAATGCCGCTACCGTCGTCGCGTACGCGAATCAAGCGGCAACCGCCGGCCTCGAGCTCCACCTCGACCCGGGTGCTACCGGCATCGATGGCATTCTCGACCAGCTCCTTTACCACCGATGCCGGACGCTCCACCACTTCGCCGGCAGCGATCTGGTTGGCCAGGCGGGGATCGAGAATTCGAATGCGGCGAGCTTCATCAACGACCATCATGAGCGTGGTATCCGTAACACCTGACCGACGCGAATCACGTCGCCATTGATCTCGTTGGCCTGCTTGAGCTGCCCCACCGGCACGCCATGGCGGGCGGCGATCTGGGACAGAGTGTCACCAGGCTGGATGCGATACTCGTTGCTGGAGGGCGTGCGACGGTTGTCTCGCTGCCAGGCCAGCAGGCTCGCCGGCGGTGGGTTCCCGCGGAAGTGCGACTCGATGCCGGCGAAGATCGACTCGGCAAGCCGCTGCTGATGGCCCGAGTCGCGCAGACGACGCTCCTCGTCGGGGTTGGAGATGAACCCCGCCTCGATCAGCAGCGACGGAATGTCGGGCGACTTGAGCACCCGGAAGCCAGCCTGCTCCACCCGGCTTCGATGCAGCCGATTGACCTTGCCCAGCTGGTCCAGCACCTGGCCACCGATGGAGAGCGAATCGTTGAGCGTGGCGGTCATGGTCAGATCCAGCAGCACCCCGCGCAGCATCTCGTCCTTGTCCTTGAGAGAAAGGTTGCCGTCGACGCCACCGATCAGGTCGGCGCGATTCTCGCTCTCGGCCAGCCACTGGGCTGTCTCGGAGGTGGCGCCGCGCTGGGAGAGTGCATAGACGGCACTGCCGTTGGGCTGCGGGCTGGTAAAAGCATCGGCGTGAATGGAGACGAAGAAATCGGCCTTCTGCTCGCGGGCGATCTGGGTACGCTGGCGCAGTCCGATGAAGTAGTCGCCATCGCGAATCATCACCGCACGGAAACCTTCGGTGTTATCGACCAGGCGCTGCAGGCGTCGGCTGATCTCCAGGACCACGTCCTTCTCACGCGTCCCCCCGGGCCCGATCGCACCAGGGTCTTCGCCACCATGCCCAGGGTCGATGGCGATGATGATGTCGCGGCGCGGGTGCGGTGCCGCCGGCTTGCGGGCGACCACTTCGGGATCCACACGCGGCGCCTCGGAGTCTGGCTCACTTCGGTGGCGAGTGGCAGCAATCTCCTGCTCGCGGATCATTGCCTCGATCGGGTCGATGGGATTCTCCACCGCGCTTTCGCCCGGGTACTCCATGTCCACCACCAGGCGATGGCCATACTGCTCGTTGGGCGGCAGCGTGAAATGGCGCGGCTCCACTGCTCTTGAAAGCTCCAGAACGACGCGCAGCCCGCTACCGTCGCGTATGCCGCTACGCACGCCAGTGATGGCACTGCCATCCAGATCCAGGCTTCCCAGGTCGGTATTGAGCCGGCTCTCGTCGAGATCGATCACCAGGCGTTTGGGATCGTCCAGTAAGAAGACATTGGCCTCGGCATCGGCGGAAAGGTCGAAGACCAGGCGCGCATGGTCCGGCGCTGCCCACAGGCGGACATTGTCCACCTGCGCCGCCTGAGCCGGTACGCTCAAGCCAAACAGCAGGAAGAAGGAGAGGATCAATAGGCACAAAACGCTCAGTTTCCCGTCTTGGCCCATGGGCAAGGGTCGAGTGCTCATCACGACGTTTCACGCTCTCCATCGCTGATCAGGTCGGCCAGGGCGGGATCCCGGCCCAAAGCTTCGAGTACCGCACGCCCATGCTCGGTCAAAGCCTCGAGCCTGGCCTCGCGGCCCACCTCGCATAGCGACAGCGTAACCCACAGGTCGGGGCCCGGCAGCCAACCAGCGCCACGGCTCGGCCACTCTACGATGCACAGCGCATCGTCGGAGAAGAGGTCGCGGCCGCCGATGAACTCCAGCTCCTCGGGGTCGCCGAGGCGGTAGAGGTCGAAATGGTAGACTCGGCCTGCGCTCAGTTCATAGGGCTCGACCAGCGTATAGGTGGGACTCTTGACCGCGCCGAGGTGTCCGCAGGCTTTGAGAATCCCTCGGGCCAGGGTGGTCTTGCCGGCGCCCAGCTCGCCCTCGAGATAGAGGCGCCCTCGCCCCTGCATGGCCTTGCCCAGGCACTCCCCGAAAACCACCTGCCGGCACTCGTCATCGAGTCTTAAGCGCATCATGCCCCCCAGCAAGCACATGTAACCCCGGCTCGAAACCTGGATTGACGATAACTCGGGCATAGGATGCCAGATCGGCCGCCAGCAGGCCACGCTCCCCCGCGCTGCGTGCCGCCATGTCACCGGCCATGGCATGCACCATGACGCCCAGCCTGGCTGCGATTTCCAGCGCAAGGCCCTGGGAGAGGAGCGCACCGAGAATACCGGAGAGCACGTCCCCCATACCGCCGGAGGCCATCCCAGGGTTACCGTAGGGGCAGACGGTCATGCCTTCCGGCCCAGCCACCAGGGTGCCGGCTCCCTTGAGCACCGCCACGCCGCCGTAACGCCGCTGCAGCTCGCGTGCCGCCGCGGGCCGGTCGGCTTCCACCTCCGCCGCGCTACAGCCGAGCAGACGCCCCGCCTCGCCGGGGTGTGGCGTCAGGATCCAGTCGTCGCGACGCAGTTCACCAAAGCAAGAAGCGAGTAGGTTCAGGCCATCGGCATCCACCACCAGCGGCTTGGACTCGGTCAATGCCGCCTGCAGCATGCCCTGCCCCCAGGCGGCCTTGCCGAGACCGGGGCCGACCACCAGCACATCGGCCATGGCCGGCAGATCGCCAAGCTCGGCCACACCGCGCAGGCCATGAACCATCACCTCGGGGCGATAGGAAAGGCAGGCGGTGACGTGCTCTGGGGCGGTTACGAGACTGACCTTGCCAGCCCCCAGGCGTGCCGCCGCCTCGCTGGCCAGCAGCGCCGCACCGCCGAAACCCGGTGCGCCGCCCAGCACCAGCACATGCCCCATGGCCCCCTTGTGGGCATCGCGCGCGCGCGGTGGCAGCCAGGCCTGCAGCAGCTTCTCGTCGAGCAGCTCGGCCTCAGGCTGGAGGTCGTCATGCCCGCGTGCATCGACGCCAAGGGCACGAAAATGCACTTCGCCGGTCAAGGCCGGGGCGCGCCCGGTGTGCAGACCGATCTTGTCACCGATGAAGGTCACGGTACGCGTCGCGCGTACTGCCACACCGAGTTCGGCCCCGGTATCGGCAGCCAGGCCGGAAGGGATGTCGATGGCCAGCACCGGCAGGCCACTGGCGTTGACCGCCTCGATCGCATCGCGGAAGTCACCGCGAACTTCGCCTTCCAGGCCGGTACCCAGCAGCGCATCGACGACCACCTCGCCGCTGAAGGCAATCCCCTTGCGCCACGGCTCCAGTGTCACGCCCGCCGCCGCGGCC
This sequence comes from Billgrantia kenyensis, assembly GCF_013697085.1. Classification (GTDB taxonomy): domain Bacteria; phylum Pseudomonadota; class Gammaproteobacteria; order Pseudomonadales; family Halomonadaceae; genus Halomonas; species Halomonas kenyensis. The sequence continues at coordinate 63,245 of NZ_JACEFT010000010.1, read as the reverse complement.
ATTTCAGCAGCGAGCGCGGCATCACCCTCGAGCGTTTCCGGCGACTTCAGGGCAATGCGCTGGACCTGCACCCCCGCCACCGCCGCCAGCGCCGCCAGCACATGGCCGTCGCCACCGTTGTTACCGCCGCCGCACAGCACGCTGATTCGCTTTACCCCGGGCCAGCGTGACTTGAGACTCTGCCAGGCGGCCGTCGCGGCCCGCTGCATCAAGGCAAAACCCTCGACGCCGCCAGCGATGGTGCGGCGATCGAGCTCTCTTACCTGTTCCGCCCGGTATAGCGGCCGCAGGTTCAGCTGAATCTCATTGGAACGATTCCCGGACATCCCGTGTCTCCCTGCCGGTGTTGCTTTATCATGGGGAGTGTAAGCGCCACGGCGCTCAAGCCAATCCCCCCGCGACTTTTTTGCCCGGTTTTTTCTCTATCATGACCTCCCTTTCGCCGCTTGACGACACCGGCCTGAGCGAGCTGGCCTCTCGCATCAAGACGTGGGGCCGCGAGCTCGGCTTCCAGCAGGTCGGCATTGCCGACGTCGACCTGTCCGAGGACGAGCGCCATCTGCAGCGCTGGCTCGAAGCCGGCTATCACGGTGAGATGAGGTTCATGGCCAAGCACGGCACCAAGCGCACCCGGCCCGAAGAGCTGGTGCCGGGCACGCTGCGGGTGATCAGCGTGCGTCTGGACTATCTGCCCGCCGAGGTGGAGAGCGCCAAGGTGCTGGGGCAACCGGAGACGGCCTATGTGTCGCGCTATGCGGTGGGCCGCGACTACCACAAGCTGATGCGCAAGCGCCTGGCGACGCTGGCCAAGTGGATCGAGGACGAGATCGGCGCCTTCGGCTACCGCGCCTTCGTCGACTCGGCGCCGGTGATGGAGCGCGCCCTGGCACGCAAGGCCGGGCTCGGCTGGGTGGGCAAGAACGCCATGTTGCTCAATCCCCGGGCCGGCTCGCTGTTCTTTCTCGGCGAGCTCTACGTCGACCTGCCGCTACCCGTCGACCCGCCCTTCGACAGCGAGCACTGCGGTAACTGCAGCGCCTGTCGTACGGCCTGCCCCACCGGCGCCATCGTCGAGGACAAGGTAGTCGACTCCCGCGCCTGCATCTCCTATCTCACCATCGAGCTGTTCGGCGCCATTCCCGAACGCTATCGCGAGGCCATGGGCAACCGCGTGTTCGGCTGCGACGACTGCCAACTGGTCTGCCCCTTCACCCGCTTCGCCCGAGCCACGGCGGAGGATGACTTCGCCCCGCGTCATGACCTCGACCGCGCCAGCCTGGTGTCGCTGTTCGCCTGGGGCGAAGAGGAGTTCCTCGACAAGACCGCCGGCAGCCCGATCCGCCGCATCGGCTACGAGCGCTGGCTGCGCAACCTGGCGGTGGGGCTGGGCAACGCTCCCTGGAGCGAGAGCGTGGAGGCGGCCCTGCGCGCCCGCCTCGCCTACCCCTCCGACCTGGTGCGCGAACACGTGCGCTGGGCGCTCGAACGGCAGCGGGAGAAGCGTGGCAGGGTCATCCCCAGCGTCTGATTGGTGGCTGGGGCGCGGCTTTTCCGGGGACAGCTCTACGAGGAGGCGCTGTAAACCCATCCCTGGGCGCTACCTTTTCCATCCCTGGAAAAGGACCTCCTCTTCGAGCTGTCCCCGGCGCCGCTCACCTCGAAGTGTCACAAGCCAGGTATTGCCCCTACTCCTCCTCGTCGCGCTCGCTGCCGGCCAGACGCAAAAAGGTATTGCGATAGTGGGCCAGCTCCGCCAGCGATTCGCGAATGTCGTCCAGCGCCTGGTGGGTGTTGCGCTTGCTGAAGCCGGCCAGCGCCCCCGGATTCCAGCGCTTGGCCAGCTCCTTGAGGGTGGAGACATCCAGGTTGCGATAGTGGAAGAAAGCCAGCAGCTCGGGCATCTCGCGTTCGAGGAAGCGCCTGTCCTGATGCACGCTGTTGCCGCACATGGGCGAGGCACCGGGCACCACGTGTCGCTTCAGGAACTCGAGGGTCTGCCGCTCGGCCTCGGCAGTATCGATCCGGCTCTGCTTCACTCGCTCGACCAGGCCCGACTCGCCGTGGGTCTTCTGGTTCCAGGCATCCATCCCGGCGAGCAGGCTATCGGGCTGGTGCACCGCGATCACCGGCCCCTCGGCCACCAGGTTGAGGTCATTGTCGGTGACCAGGGTGGCTACCTCGATGATGCGTTCGCGCTCGGGGTCGAGTCCGGTCATCTCGAGGTCGATCCATACCAGCAGGTCCTCGCGCGGCGCAGCAGTGTCGGACATCGTTCAGGCTCCAGAGTTGAAGGGCGCGGCAGGACAGCTTGGGCCACGCTGAGTACAATGCCGTCATTGTAACGATCTTCGGGCGCCCATGAGCAAACGCAAGTTGAGCCGCCAGCAGCGCTGGCGGATCGAGAAGATACAGGCCGAGCGGGCCAAGCGCGCCGAGCAGCGCGACGAACAGGATCGCTCGAAGCTGGCTGCCGGTGAGTACGGTCCCGAGCGGACTGGGCGGGTCATCGCGCATTTCGGCCGCACGCTCGATGTGCAGGGAGCGGGGGAAGAAATCGTGCGCTGCCACCTGCGCGCCAATCTCGAAGGTCTGGTGACCGGCGATCGGGTCATCTGGCGAGCGGCCCAGGATATCGAAGGCAACATCGTCGAAGGCGTGGTGGTGGCGCGCAGTGACCGCCAGAACGTGCTGGAGCGCCCCGACCCGCGCGGTCAGCTCAAGCCGGTAGCGGCCAACATCGACCAGATCCTGATTGTCTTCGCCGTGGAGCCGGCACCACACCCCAACCTGATCGATCGCTACCTGGTCGCCGCCGAGGCTACTGGCATTGCCCCGGCGCTGGTACTCAACAAGATCGACCTGCTGCCCGAGGACGGCGGCGAACTGGGCGAGTTGCTGGCTCGCTACGAAGCGCTCGGCTATCCGGTGGTAACCACGACCACGGCCCGCGCCGAAGGGCTCGATGCCCTGCTGGAGTGCCTGGCCGGCCGCACTTCGGTGTTCGTTGGCCAGAGCGGCGTGGGCAAGTCGTCGCTGATCGACCGGTTGCTGCCCGACGAGTCGCTGCGCATCGGCGCGCTGTCGAAGGACTCGCGCAAGGGCACCCACACCACCACCACGGCGCGCCTCTACCGGCTACCCGCTGCCGACGATGCCGAACTCATCGACTCGCCGGGTATTCGCGAATTCGGCCTGATTCACCTGGACGAGCAGCAAGTCACCGAAGGCTTCATCGAGTTTCGTGACTATCTCGGCCACTGCCGCTTTCGCGACTGTCGCCACCGCCAGGAGCCGGGCTGCGCCCTGCTCGAGGCCGTGGAGCGCGGCGACATCCACCCCGAACGTTTTGCCAGCTATCGTCATATCGTCGATAGTCTCAACGAGACCTGATACGGCCCGATCGATACAAGGAGAGCGCCATGAGTTCCGAAGAGAATCTGCTGCCGCTGATCGTCGAACCCGAGCAGCTCGCCGAGCACCTGGACGACCCCCAGCTGTTGATCGTCGACGTGCCGCTGAGGTCGGAAAGCTATGAGGAGGGCCATGTGCCCGGCGCCGTGTTCCTCGATTTCCGTCGCCTGATGTGCGGCGAGGGCGAAGTGCCCAACGAGGTGCCGAGCCCAGAGGCGCTGTCACGGCTGTTGTCGTCGCTGGGCCTGACCCGCGACACCCACGTGGTGGCCTACGACGACGAGGGCGGCGGCTGGGCCGGACGCCTGCTGTGGACCCTGGAGCTGGTCGGCCATACCCGTTACTCCTACCTCAACGGCGGCATTCACGCATGGCGCCAGGCCGGCCAGCCCGTGTCCCATGAGCCGAGCGCAGCGACGCCCAGCGAGTACGAGGCCGAAGTTCTCCACCCCGAAGTCGCCATCGACCGACTGGAGCTGCAGGAGCGGCTGGGCGAAAAGGGCTTCGCCGTGTGGGACGCCCGTTCGCCGGCGGAGTATCGCGGCGAGAAGGGCGAGAACAAGCAGCTCGGACACATCCCCGGCGCGGTCAACATGGAGTGGACCGAAGCCATGGACAAGGAGCGTGCGCTGCGCATTCGCGACTACGCCGAGCTGATCACCGAACTCGAGGCGCTGGGACTCACCCCGGACATGGAAGTGGTCACTCACTGCCAGAGCCACCACCGCAGCGGCTTCACCTGGCTGGTGGGCAAGGCGCTGGGCTTCGAGAAAATCCGCGGCTATGCCGGCTCCTGGAAGGAGTGGGGCAACCGCGACGATACGCCGATAGAGAAGTAAACTACCCCCTCATCGCTGGGCGGTCATGCGAGGCGATTCGCGACAATCGAGAACGAAACCCTGGCCTTCGAGAGCCGGGTGACGCGCCGGGCAGGATCAAGGTCCCTCTTGCCTGTCGCGACGCGCACGTCCTAAATCGACATCTGTCGATTTGCGCTACCCGGCTCCCTCAGGCCAGCGTCCTCGATAAGGTCGCTTCACTGCCTCACAGATCGCGCAAAATTTGCCTGCATGGAATGGACTTACCTTGTCTCTCGCCAAGTTCTTCGCCCTGATCCAGTATCCGATTCCCCATCACCTGCTGTCGCGGCTGGTGGGCTGCCTTGCCGAAACCCGCGTCGCCTGGCTCAAGAATGCGCTCATTCGCGCCTTCATCAAGGTGTTCAAGGTCGACATGGGCGAAGCCGCCGAGCCGGACCCCACCGCCTACGCCACCTTCAACGACTTCTTCACTCGGGAGCTGAAGCCGGACGCCCGCCCCCTGGGCGAGGGCCTGCTGTGCCCCGCCGACGGCAACCTGTCCCAGTTCGGCCCCGTCGAGGCCGACAAGCTGTTGCAGGCCAAGGGGCACCACTTCTCGATGATCGACCTACTGGGTGGCGACGCCGAGGCAGCCAAGCGCTACAGCGGCGGCAGCTACGCCAATGTCTACCTCTCGCCCAAGGATTACCACCGCGTGCACATGCCGCTGGCCGGTACCCTGACCGAGATGGTCTACGTGCCGGGGCGGCTGTTCTCGGTCAACGCCGCCACTACCGACCATGTGCCCAACCTGTTCGCCCGCAACGAGCGCCTGGTGTGCCACTTCGATACCGAGCACGGCCCCATGGCCGTGGTGCTGGTCGGCGCCATGATCGTGGCCGCCATCGAGACGGTATGGGCCGGCCAGGTCACGCCGCTCTCGGGTCAGGTACAGCGCATCCGCTTCGACCAGCCGATCCATCTGGAGCGCGGTGCGGAAATGGGCCGCTTCAAGCTCGGCTCCACGGTGGTGCTGGCCTTCGGCGGCAAGGTCGATTTCGACGCCGCGCTGGCGCCCAAGACCAAGGTCAGCATGGGACAGTCGCTGGGTGGGGTACCCGATCCTGGCCCGGAGTTCGTCTAGCCTTCGTCCGGCGATTTTTTTAGACGAAGTCTGTATCAGCAGCGCGGCGTGGCGAAAGCCATCACCTCCGCCACGCTCGCTTTTCCCAGCGCCAGCTGAATCAGCCGGTCGATGCCCAGCGCCACACCGCTGCCGGCCGGCATGCCGTGCTCCAGCGCCGCCAGCAGACGCCGGTCGACGTCCACTTCGGGCAGGCCCAACTGGCGCCGGGCGGCGTTGTCCTCGGCGAAGCGAGCACGCTGCTCGTCAGCATCGATGAGCTCGTCGTAGCCGTTGGCAAGCTCCAGCCCGGCGAGATATACCTCGAAGCGCGAGGCAACCCACTCACCGTCCTCCGGATCGCGATGCCGCCTGGCCAGGGCTGCCTGGCTCGCCGGGTAGTCCACCACCACGTCGACTCCCTCGCGCCCCAGTGTGGGCTCGATGGCAAGGCTCATCAGCAGGTCAAGGCAGTCGTCGCGGGCGGCATCGCCCATGTCGAGCCCGCCGCGCAGGCCGGCCTGCCGCCGCAGCTCACCGAGCTCGACGCGGAAGGGGTCGAATCCCAGCGCCTCACGGTACAGCTCGCGATAGCGCCGACGGCGAAGCGGCCCCGCCTCATCCCCCTGTTCCCGGCCGAGCACCTGACGCATCAGCGCCACGGTCTCCTCGATCAGCTCGTCGAGGGAGAAGCCCGGGCGATACCACTCCAGCATGGTGAACTCGATGTTGTGGCGGCTGCCTACCTCGCCGTCGCGGAAGCTGCGTGCGAGCTGAAAGATCGGCCCTGAGCCTTCGGCCAGCAGCCGCTTCATGTGGAATTCCGGCGAGGTCTGCAGCCACAGCCGCTCGCGCCCCGCCGGCGTGGTCGCCTCCAGCGACAGCGAGGCCAGGTGCACGTCGGTGCTGCCGCCGTGACCCAGCACCGGCGTCTCCACCTCCAGTACACCGCGCGCGGCGAAGAACGCCCGCACCTCCGCCAGCAGCCGCGCCCGCTCGCGCAGCATCTCGATACTCGCCGTGGGGCGCCAGTCGGTTGCCATGACACGGTCTCCAGAACGATGAAGGCCACGCCGGAATAGCGTGGCCTACGTTGAACCGCGGCTTGCCGGCGACAGGTCTATGAGAGGGCGCTGTGAATACATCCCTGTACGCTATTTTTGCCATCCATGGCAAAAAACCCTCTCTACGACCTGTCCCCTACGCCGCTACCCCCACAGACCGTCCTAGCGCCCTCTCCGAGCGATGCTCAGACGAGGCGAATTCCGAGTAAGGCAGCGGAGTTTAGCAGCGCTAAATGAGCAAGCCGTCTCGGGATTCAACGACGTATGAGCGAGCGCAGGAAGGGCCACACCTCAAGCGCGGGAGACGTATTCGCCGGATCTCGTATCGACTTTCAGCACTTCACCCTGATTGATGAACAGCGGCACCCGCACCACGGCGCCGGAAGAGAGGGTTGCCGGCTTGGAGCCGCCCTGGGCGGTATCGCCCTTCAGGCCCGGGTCGGTCTCGACCACTTCCAGCTCAATGAAGTTGGGCGGCGTCACGCTGATGGCGTTATCGTTCCACAGCGTCACGGTGTAGGCGACCTGCTCCTTGAGCCACTTGAGAGTATCGCCCAGGGCTTTTTTCTCTACCGCGTACTGCTCGAAGGAGCCATCGGTCTTCATGAAATACCACATGTCCCCATCGGTGTAGAGGTACTCCATTTCGAGATCCATGACATCGGCGCCTTCAAGGGATTCGCCAGACTTGAAGGTCCGCTCCCACACCCGGCCGGTAATCAGGTTGCGCAGCTTGACGCGGTTGAATGCCTGCCCCTTGCCCGGCTTGACGAATTCATTCTCGACGATCGCACAGGGGTCGCCGTCCAGCATCACCTTCAGACCGCCCTTGAATTCGTTGGTAGAATAGCTAGCCATGTTGCCTCTCGAATGATTGGGCGCGCCGCAGCAAGCAGCGGGCGCGCAAGTAAATCGTATCGACGAGGTCTCGAGTCCTCGCCCTTCGTGACTGGTGTGCCGCATGATAACCCGAAGCTCCGCCCTTTTGCAGAGAACGGATCCGCCTGGCGCCGACGTGGCGCCCCTGACGCTTGAGTCCAGTTGGCAAACACAGCTGTCGCGAGCGGTTCGCGACCCGCGTGAACTGTGCCGCCGGCTGGGGCTGGACGAGGCCTGGCTGCTCGGCGCCGAGCGTGGCCATGCGCTGTTCGAGGTGCGCGTGCCCGAGGCGTTCCTGGCCCGCATGCGTTACGCCGACCCACAGGACCCGTTGCTACGCCAGGTGCTGCCGCTCGCCGCCGAAGGCGAGAGTGTCCCCGGCTATGTGGCGGATCCCCTGGCCGAAGCCGAACACACGCCGGGGCCTGGGCTGATTCACAAGTACGCCGGGCGGGTGCTGCTGATCGCAAGCCCGGCCTGCGCGGTGAACTGCCGCTACTGCTTCCGCCGTCACTTCCCCTACGACGACAACAGCCCCTCTCGGGCCCAGTGGGAGCGCTCGCTGGACACGCTACGCGAGGACCCGAGCCTCCATGAAGCGATTCTCTCCGGCGGCGACCCGCTGGCTGCCAGCGACCGCCAGCTCGCCTGGCTGACCGAGCGGCTAGAGGCGATTCCCCACCTCAAGCGTCTGCGTATCCACACCCGACTGCCGGTGGTGATCCCCGACCGGGTCGACGACGCCCTGCTCGGCTGGTTCGCCGCCACACGGCTGCAGAAGGTGGTAGTGCTGCATATCAATCATGCCCGGGAGATCGACCAGTCCGTGGTCGACGCCTGTGCACGGCTCAAGGCCGCCGGCGCCACCCTGCTCAACCAGAGCGTTCTGCTGCGCGGGGTCAATGACTCCGTCGAGGCGCTGGCCGAGCTCTCCGAGCGGCTGTTCGAGGCCGACGTACTGCCCTACTACCTGCACGTGCTCGACCCGGTCACTGGTGCGGCACATTTCGACGTGGCCGACGAAGAGGCCCGCGAACTGGTCGCGGGCCTGCGGGAAGTACTGCCAGGCTTCCTGTTGCCACGCCTGGTCAGGGAGATCCCCGGCGAGGCGAGCAAGACGCCGCTTTAGGCCAAGGTCTCCGCCGTCACATTGGCCGCCGCCGGCTGGGTGGAGACATGACGGTTGATGGCGCTCATCACCGCCTTCATCGAGGCGCTGGTGATGCTCTCGTCGGTGCCCACGCCGAACACCGCCTTGCCGTCGATGCGCACCTCCACGTAGGCGATCGCCTCGGCGTCGGAGCCCTGGCCGCGGGAGTGCTCGTGGTAGTCGATGATCTCCACGTCGTGGCCGGCCGCTGCCAGAGCCTTGATGAAGGCCGCCAGCGGACCGTTGCCCTCGCCGCCGATGGCGCGCCGCTCGCCGTGCTCATCGATATTGGCCTCGAGCTTGACCCGGGGGCTATCGGCTTCGGAAGCGAGGCGATGGTTGACCAGCGCATAGGGTGAGGTGCGCTCCAGGTACTCGTCGGCAAAGGCCTGGTAGATCATCTGCGAGGTGATCTCGCGCCCGGTACGGTCGGCCACTTCCTGCACCACCTGGCTGAACTCGATGGAGAGGCGGCGCGGCAGCTCGATACCGTGCTCCTGCTCGAGCAGGTAGGAGACCCCGCCCTTGCCCGACTGGCTGTTGACGCGAATTACTGCCTCGTAGCTGCGCCCCACGTCCAGCGGGTCAATGGGCAGGTAGGGCACTTCCCACATGGCTTCAGGGTTGGCGCGACGCTCGGCCATGCCCTTCTTGATCGCATCCTGATGGGAGCCGGAGAAGGCGGTGAACACCAGGTCGCCCACGTAGGGGTGGCGCGGGTGCACCGGCAGCTGGTTGCAGTACTCCACCTGACGCATGATCGGCGTGATGTTGGAGAAATCGAGTCCCGGGTGCACGCCCTGGGTATAGAGGTTCATGGCCAGCGTCACGATGTCGACGTTGCCGGTACGCTCGCCGTTGCCGAACAGCGTGCCCTCGACGCGGTCGGCGCCGGCCATCACGGTGAGCTCCGCCGCCGCCACACCGGTTCCACGATCATTATGTGGATGCACGCTGACGATCAGGTGGTCACGATTCTTGACGTTTCGACAGAACCACTCGACCTGATCGGCGTAGTTGTTGGGCGTGGCCGCCTCCACCGTGGCCGGCAGGTTGACGATCATCTTCTTCTCGGCCGTGGCGCCGTAGGCCTCCATCACCGCCTCGACCACCTCCTTGGCGAAGTCCATCTCGGTGGTGGTGAACAGCTCAGGCGAGTACTGGAAGGTCCAGTTAGTTTCCGGCGCGGCGTCCATCAGCTCGCGGATCTGGGTAGTGGCACCGACGGCAATGCCGATGCACTCCTCCTTGCTGACGTTGAACACCACGCGGCGGAAGACCGGGTCAGTAGCGTTATAGACGTGCACGATGGCGTTCTTGGCCCCCTTCAGCGACTCGAAGGTACGCTCGATCAGGTGTGGACGCGCCTGGGTCAGCACCTGAATGGTGACGTCATCCGGCACCTTGCCCTCTTCGATCAGGGCACGCACGAAATCGAAGTCCGTCTGCGACGCCGAAGGGAAGCCTACCTCGATCTCCTTGAAGCCGATCTTCACCAGCAGATCGAAGAAGCGCTGCTTGCGCTCGTGATCCATGGGGTCAATCAGCGCCTGGTTGCCATCGCGCAGGTCGACGCTGCACCACTGCGGCGGCGTCTCGATCCGACGATTCGGCCACTGGCGATCGGGCAAGTCGACGGCAACGAAGGGGCGGTACTTGGCGGCGGGGTTGTCGAGCATCATGGCGGTGTTCTCCCTGGCAATGCGGCGATCAGATTCGGTCACGAGCGAAGGCACCCCGAAGGCACATGCCGTTCGGGGTGTCGAGAATAAGGTCAGGTATCTTGCGGGTGCTGCAGCACACTTTACCAGGTCGATGAAAAACGACCCTGGTCGGCTGTGGGCGGCGACCGGCTACGCAGCGGATGAAACGAGCAATAACGGTGGGTGACATTGTACGACCTCGAGTTGACCTGGACAGACAGCGATGCAGCAGGCATCGCCCAGCACGCTCAGCGGCGGGCTAGTAGTAGTCGTAGGTCGAGGCGGTACAGTGTCGTGTTCATGGCTACTAGGGAATCAGCCTTGGCCCGCCTTGTCAACTCCTCCCGCCCGGTTTTGCTCTAGCAGGGTCTCCATGCGTGACAGCTGGTCACGCAGCTGGCGCACGTCGTCGCGCAGGCCGTGCAGCTCCGCCGCCTCGCCCTCGCCGCTCTCCAGTTCGATCTGGATGCTCTCCTTCTGCATCACGTCGAGCACGATGCCGATCATCATGTTGAGGAAGATGAAGGCGTTGAGGAAGATGAAGGTGAGGAAGAATATCCAGGCGTAGGGATAGTGCTCCATGGTGGGGTAGAGCACCGCCGTGGCCCAACTCTCGAAGGTAGCAACCTGGAACAGCGTCAGCATGGCCAGCGAGATGTTGCCCCACAGCCGCTCGTCGACGTCATGGAACAGGAAGCTGCCGATGGCCGCGTAGATGTAGAAGATGATGAACATCAGCAGCGCCACGTAGCCCATGCGCGGAATCGACTTGAACAGCGCTGCCATCAGCATGCGCAGCTCGGGGATCATCGACACCAGGCGCAACACGCGGAAGATGCGCAGCAGCCGCGCCAGCAGCACCATCTCGGAGTCGTCCATGGGGATCAGGCTGGCGGTGACGATGAGGAAGTCGAAGACGTTCCAGCCCTTCTTGAAGAAATCGAGCAGACGTCGCTCAGCCGCCATGCGGATCAGTATCTCCACCAGGAAGAATACCGTCACCGCCACATCCAGCACCCGCAGCCACTGCTGGAAGTGAGTGATCTCCTCATAGGTTCTCGCCCCGATCAGCAGGGCCGAGAGCACGATGATCGCAATCACCGTGAGTTCGAAGATCTTGTTGGCGCGCAGCCGCTCGAAGCGCTCGCGCCAGGTTTCGAAGGAAGCGCTCATGAGTCGTCTCGAAGCACACAATGACAGGGGACACAAAACCACGCCGGATCGCTCGACTCAGGCCTGGACAGGCTGGATAGCAAACCGACGCTTGGGCCGGCGTGATGGTAGCACGAGCAGAAAACGAAGGCGTGCCCATCCACACTTCGTAGTCGCACCCAAGGTTACGGCAGTGAAACCTTTATACACGCTCCCTCTCTTGAGCCTTCAGTCACGTGCCGCCTACTTTTTAGTCATCACGTACAAGGGAAGCGCTGATAAATCAGCGAGCGGGATGAAGCGGCTAGGTTCGTTCCCGACGAACCAACGCACTTCCCACATCCCTGTGGGTCGCAAGGCGCCCGGAGCACAGTACCGAGCGAAGCGACAAACAGCCGTAGGCTGGCCCCGAAGGGGAGAGAAGCCGAAGGGTGCGAGTCAACCGGAACCTATGGGGTATAGGTGAGGATTTCGACCGGGCTGGCGCACCAGCACCGCGCAACGCAGTGATTCGCACGCGCAGACATTTATGCAGTGTTTCCCAAGGAAAAGGAGTTCAGTACATGAACGATCAGAAGCAACCCCCACAGGAGCAGTCCCACCAGCCCGGCGCGGAGTACAAGATGGAGCCGCAGCCTGAGTACATTCGCGAGAGCTACCGCGGCGCCGACAAGCTCAAGGACAAGGTCGCGATCATCACCGGTGGCGACAGCGGCATAGGCCGCGCCGTGGCGGTGCACTACGCCCGCGAGGGCGCCGACTGCGTCATCGTGCACCTGGAAGAGGACACCGATGCCCGCGACACCCAGCGTCTCGTGGAAGCCGAAGGGCGCCGCTGCCTGGTGCTCAAGGGCGACGTGGGCGAGCCGTCATTCTGCGACGAGATCGTCGACAGGGCCCTGGCGGAATTCGGCAAGCTCAACGTGGTGGTGCACAACGCCGCCGAGCAGTACGACTGGGACGACATCACCGAGATTCCCCCTGACCAGCTCCAGCGCACCTTCCAGACCAACGTGTTCAGCCACTTCTACCTGACCAAGGCGGCCCTGCCCCACATGGGCGAGGGCGACTCCATTATCTGCACCTCTTCGATCAATGCCTTCAAGGGCAATCCGACGCTGATCGACTACACCGCCACCAAGGGCGCAATCCAGGGGCTGGTGCGCTCGCTGGCAGTACCGCTGGCCGAGAAAGGGATTCGCGTCAATTCGGTGGCCCCGGGGCCAGTGTGGACGCCGCTGATCCCGGCCAGCTTCGACGCCGAGAAGGTCGCCTCCTTCGGCCGCCAGGTGCCGATGAACCGCGCCGGCCAGCCTTCGGAGATGGGGCCAGCCTACGTCTACCTGGCCTGCGAGGAGTCCTCCTACATGAGTGGGCAGACACTGCACCTGAACGGCGGCGTGGTGTTGAATACCTGAGCCGAGGACCTGACGCGCGACGGCCGCCCGAAAGGCGGCCGTCACGTTTTGGTTCGGGTCGGATGACCAGCCCAAATGGTCCGGTCAGGTGGTCAGCTTGGCAGGATCCAGCAGCCCAGATAGCTCCTGGGCGTGGTGAGCGGCTTCACGCCCCCGGGGCGTGAGGTAGCCTCCGTCGGCCTGGGTCACCAGCCCCTTGGCATGCAGCCGCTCGGCGGCAGAAACCGCCTCCGGCGCAGCACTTGAGTGCACCTTGATGCCCTCCTGGCTGGTGTCGAGGTTGAACAGGCAGAGCAGGTTCAGCTCGTCCAGCCGTTCGGCAGAGAAATGCGCTTGGGCCATGGCCACCTCCAGTGCGATAGGTCCTTCGAGATAAGCTCTTCAAGTGAGCCCCTTCGAAGGTACGCCACTTCCCCGAGCTTAACCAGCCCGCTCTTTCAGCCGGCGCGGACGTCGTCTTCCAGATCCCCTTCGCGATAGCCCATCAGGTAGAGGACGGCATCGATACCCAGCGTCGAGATCGACTGGCGCGCCTGGCTGCGCACCAGCGGCTTGGCGCGAAAGGCAATGCCCAGGCCGGCGGCGGCCAGCATCTTGAGGTCGTTGGCGCCGTCGCCCACGGCGATGGTCTGCTCCATCGCAAGCCCTTCGCGCACGGCAATCTCACGCAGCAGTTCGGCCTTGCGGCTGGCATCGAGAATGGGCTCACGCACCTCGCCGGTGACCTTGCCCTTCTCGATGACCAGCTCGTTGGCATGGATCTCATCGAAGCCGAGCTTCTCCTGCAGATGACGGGCAAAGTAGGTGAAGCCGCCGGAAAGGATGGCCGTGCGATAGCCCAGACGCTTGAGGTGCTTCATCAGTCGCTCGACACCATCCATCATCGGCAGCTCTTCGGCGATCTCCGCCAGCACCGACTCATCCAGCCCCTTGAGCTTGGCCATACGCTCGCGAAAGCTCTGCTGGAAGTCGAGCTCGCCGCGCATGGCGCGCTCGGTGACTTCTGCTACGTCTGCGTAGACGCCGTGGCGGCGTGCCAGCTCGTCGATCACCTCGGCCTGGATCAGGGTCGAATCCATGTCGAAGCAGACCAGGCGCCGATGGCGCCGCCAGATGGAGTCTTCCTGGATGGCAATATCGACGCCGTGCATGGCGCCCAGCGCCAGTGCCTTTTCCCGCAGGCTCTCGAGATCGATCTCCTCCCCGCGCAGCCAGCACTCCACGCAGGAGCCGAAGGAAGGCGCACCGCCATCCAGGGGTTCACGCCCCGACAGACGGTGGATCAGCTCCACGGTGAGACCATGCTCGGCGGTCAATGCCCCCACCTCGGCCAGGATGCCTGCAGGCAGGTGCGGTGCCAGCAGGGTCAGGATCAGCCGCGGCTGGCTGGCCTGGACGCTCCAGCGCTGGTAGTCCTCGGCGCTGACCTGAATGGCCTGGACATCGAGGCCGAGGCTGTCGCCGGCCTCGCTGAGTGCCGCTTCCAGATCGTTGTCGCGATCGAGCCCGACCAGGGCCTCCAGCGAGACCATGCCGAAGGTCACGCTCTGGTTGATGTCGAGCAGCCGTGCGCCGCTGCGCGCCAGGGCCTGGCCCAGGCCGGCCAGTTGGCCGGGTCGTGCCGCGCCGGTGGCGCGTATCAGCAGTCGTCTTGTCATGCTTGCCTCAGGAACTATCCAGGACTGCGGCGGCCTCGGGGGCCGCGCTCTCATGTTTTTCAGCTGTCGACGCTCGATGCTTCCAGTCGGTCGACTTTCTGCAGCCCGCGGGGCAGTTTGCTGCCACGCCGGCCACGCTCGCCGCGATAATAGTCAAGATCGGCGTCCTTCAGGGTCAGGTGACGCTTGCCGGCATGGACGATGAGCGTGGCGCCGGCGGGCACCAGGGCGATGTCTCGCACCAGCTCCTCGCGCCGGGCGGCACGCGCCCCAGGGATGTCGATCATCTTGTTGCCCTTGCCCTTGGCCATCTCGGGCAACTGCTCCAGCGGGAACAGCAGCAGGCGTCCCTCGTTGGAAACCGCCGCGACCCAGATGTCCTCGCCCTCAGGCACGCGCACCGGTGCCATCACCCGGCAGCCCTTCGGCACCGAAAGCACCGCCTTGCCCGACTTGTTCTTGCCGGTCAGCTCCTCGAGCTTGGCGACGAAGCCGTAGCCGCCGTCGCTGGCCAGCAGGTAGCGGCGCTCGGGCGGGGCCAGCATCAATCCGGCCATGTGGGCACCGGCCACCACGTTGACCCGCCCGGTGACCGGCTCGCCCTGGCTGCGAGCGCTGGGCAAGTTGTGGGCGGCCAGGGTGTAGGCACGGCCGGTGTCGTCGAGCAGCACCAGCGGCTGGTTGGTCTTGCCGCGACCGGCCAGGGCAAAGCGATCGCCGGACTTGTAGGAAAGCCCTTCCGGATCGATATCGTGGCCCTTGGCGGCGCGAATCCAGCCCTTCTCGGAGAGCACCACGGTGATCGGGTCGGCACCGACAAGCTCGACCTCCGAGAGTGCCTTGGCTTCCTTGCGCTCGACGATGGGCGAGCGGCGTTCGTCGCCGTGTTCGCGGGCCGCCTCGCGCAGCTCCTCCTCGATCAGGTCGGTGAGCTTGGCCTCGCTGCCGAGCAACGCCTTCAGGCGCTTGCGTTCGGCTTCGAGCGCGTCCTGCTCGCCGCGGATCTTCATCTCCTCGAGCTTGGCCAGGTGGCGCAGGCGCAGCTCGAGAATCGCCTCGGCCTGGCGGTCGGAGAGGCCGAAGGCCGCCATCAATGCGCTCTTGGGCTCGTCCTCCTCGCGGATGATGCGAATCACCTCGTCGATGTTGAGGTAGGCGGCAAGCAGGCCTTCGAGGATGTGCAGGCGATCCTCGACCTTGCCCAGGCGATGCTCAAGGCGCCGGCGCACGGTCTTGCGGCGGAACGTGAGCCATTCGCCGAGCATGTCCGGCAGCGGCATCACCCGCGGCCGGCCGTCGAGGCCGATCACGTTGAGGTTGACGCGGATGTTCTTCTCGAGGTCGGTGGTGGCGAACAGGTGCGCCATCATCGCCTCGATGTCGACCCGGTTGGAGCGCGGCTCGATCACCAGTCGCGTCGGCTCCTCGTGGGTCGATTCGTCGCGCAGGTCGGCCACCATGGGCAGCTTCTTGGCCTGCATCTGTGCAGCGATCTGTTCGAGCACCTTGGCGCCGCTGACCTGGTAGGGCACGGCGGTGACCACTACCTTGCCCTCTTCCAGGGTGTAGCGGGCGCGCAGCTTCACCGAACCGCGCCCGCTCTCGTAGAGCTTACGCAGGTCGTCGCGGGAGGTGATGATCTCCGCTGCGGTGGGAAAGTCGGGGGCCGGCAGGTGCTCGAGCAGGTCTGTCGTGGTGGCCTCGGGGTGGCGCAGCAGGTGGCAGGTGGCCTCGACCACTTCGTGCACGTTGTGCGGCGGGATGTCGGTGGCCATGCCCACGGCGATACCGGTGCCGCCGTTGAGCAGCACGTGAGGCAGGCGCGCCGGCAGCACCACCGGCTCGTTCATGGTGCCGTCGAAGTTGGGGGTCCAGTCGACGGTGCCCTGGCCCAGCTCGGCGAGCAGCACCTCGGCAAACTTCGACAGGCGCGACTCGGTGTAGCGCATCGCCGCGAACGACTTGGGATCGTCGGGGCTACCCCAGTTGCCCTGACCGTCCACCAGCGGATAGCGGTAGCTGAACGGCTGCGCCATCAGCACCATCGCCTCGTAGCACGCGCTGTCGCCGTGGGGGTGGAACTTGCCCAGCACGTCGCCGACGGTACGCGCCGACTTCTTGTACTTGGCGCTGGCGTTCAGCGCCAGCTCGCGCATGGCGTAGACGATGCGTCGCTGCACCGGCTTCATGCCGTCGCCGATATGCGGCAGCGCCCGGTCGAGGATGACGTACATCGAGTAGTCGAGGTACGCCTTCTCGGTGTATTCGCGCAGCGAGAGGCGCTCGACGTCGCCCTCCGCTACCTGGATATCCATGGTCATACGATATGCCCTTGGTCAGGGTTCAATGTCTCTCGTTCCGGCCGCGGCTATCCCGGCGGCAGGCGCCGATTAGCCCTACTCCGTCTTCCCCATACACTGCGGAGCCGCTTCGAGCGAAGGCCAGGGTAGGCAGCCGCTGCGCGACAAAGCGGAGTTTACATCTTGTAAATGAGCATTTGGCGCGCAGTGGCTAACACCGCCTGGCCGAGCGCAGAAAGGCTCACTCATTCAGACTTCGATATCCGCCAGGTTGCCATAATCTTCCAGCCAGCTCTTGCGGTCGGCGGCGCGCTTCTTGGCCAGCAGCATGTCCATCATCTCCATGGTGCCGTCGCCGGCCTCGCGGGTGAGCTGCACCAGGCGACGGGTCTCCGGCGCCATGGTGGTCTCGCGCAGCTGCAGCGGGCTCATCTCGCCCAGTCCCTTGAAACGCTGCACGTTCGGCGTGCCGCGCTTGCCCTCGAGGCGACGCAGGATCGCCGCCTTCTCGCTCTCGTCGAGGGCGTAGTGGACCTCCTTGCCCAAGTCGATGCGGTAGAGCGGCGGCATGGCGACGAAGACGTGGCCGGCATCCACCAGCGCCGGGAAATGGCGCACGAACAGTGCACACAACAGCGTGGCGATGTGCAGGCCGTCGGAGTCGGCGTCGGCGAGGATGCAGATCTTGTGGTAGCGCAGCTGGCTGAGGTCGTCGCTGCCCGGGTCCATGCCCACCGCCACGGCGATGTCATGAACCTCCTGGGAGCCGTAGATGTCGTGGCTGTCGACCTCCCAAGTGTTGAGGATCTTGCCGCGCAGCGGCAGGATCGCCTGGGTCTCGCGGTTGCGCGCCTGCTTGGCGCTGCCGCCGGCCGAGTCGCCCTCCACCAGGAACAGCTCGCCCTGGGCCGGATCCTGGCCGGAACAGTCGGCCAGCTTGCCGGGCAAGGCGGGGCCAGAGGTGACCTTCTTGCGCGCCACCTTCTTGGCGCTCTTCTGGCGCCGCTGGGCGGCACTGATGACCAGCTCGGCGAGCGCCTCGGCCTGGTCGACGTGGTGGTTGAGCCACAGCGAGAAGGCGTCTTTCACCACTCCGGAGACGAAGGCCGCCACCGTGCGTGAGGAGAGACGCTCCTTGGTCTGGCCGGCAAACTGGGGGTCGAGCATCTTCACCGAGAGCACGTAGGCGACCCGCTCCCACAGGTCCTCGGCGGTAAGCTTGACGCCCCGCGGCAGCAGGTTGCGGTATTCGCAGAACTCGCGCAGGGCCTCGAGCAGGCCCGAGCGCAGGCCGTTGACGTGGGTGCCGCCCTGGGGCGTGGGGATGAGGTTGACGTAGCTCTCCATCAGCGTCTCGCCGCCTTCGGGTAGCCACTGCACCGCCCAGTCCACCGCCTGCTCGTCGTCGGCGAAGTGGCCCACCAAGGGCGAGGCCGGCAGCACCTCGAAGCCGTCGGTGGCCTGGGCCAGGTAGTCGCGCAGGCCATCCTCGTACTGCCACACATTCTCGGCGCCATCGGTTTCCACCAGGGTCACCTTGAGCCCCGGACACAGCACCGCCTTGGCCCGCAGCAGGTGCTTGAGCCGGCCCAGCGCCAGCTTCGGGCTGTCGAAGTAGGACTCGTCGGGCCAGAAGCGTACCAGGGTGCCGGTAGCACGCTTGGCTGCACTGCCGATTACCGCCAGTTCGGAAACCTTGTCGCCATGCTCGAAGGCCATGGCGTGTCGGGCACCGTCGCGCACCACCTCCACTTCCAGCCGCCGAGACAGGGCGTTTACCACCGACACCCCGACGCCGTGCAGGCCGCCCGAAAAGCGGTAGCTGGACTGGGAGAACTTGCCGCCGGCGTGCAGCCGGGTGAGGATCAGCTCGATCCCCGAGACGCCATGCTCGGGGTGGATGTCGATGGGCATGCCGCGGCCGTCATCGGATACCTCGATGCCGCCATCCTCGAGCAGGCGCACGGTGACTTCCCGGGCATGGCCGGCCAGCGCCTCGTCGACGCTGTTGTCGATGACTTCCTGGGCCAGGTGATTGGGGCGGGTGGTGTCGGTGTACATGCCGGGGCGCTTGCGCACCGGATCGAGACCGGAGAGTACTTCGATTGAGCTGGCACTGTACTGTGTCATGCGTGTCCCAAAGCCATTACGAATTCGATTGCGCTCCCAGCCGGCTTCCCCGCCCTTCCCTGGCCAGCGTGCTCCCGCAGCAGATTCAATCCGCTGCGATGGTGTCGAGACTCCCCGGTAGCAGCCGGTGACCACCATAGGCCAACACCGCCGGCAGATACGACTCCAGCATGCCGAAGACGTGATCTCCCCCGGGGTGAAGCAACGTCCGGGCGCCCCGGTAGAGCGCGAAGGCGTCCGCCGGATCGAGCGTCTCGTCGGCGGTGCCCAGTAGCAGCAAGTAGCGCTCGGGGGTGACCCGCTGCGGGGTCAGCTCGACCAGCTCCTCGCGATGCGCCGGCTCGACCATGAAGCGCTCGCCGGTGTGTTCGTTGAAAAAGGCCTCACCGACCCACTCTGCCACCAGTCGCGCCGGTCTTACCGCTGGGTTGACCAACACCGCCGGCAGCTCATGCCGCTCGGCCAGGCAAGTGACGAAGAAGCCTCCCATGGAACTGCCCACCAGCAGCGGATGGGGTCCCAGCTCGCTCAGCAGCGCTTCAGCCGAGCGCAGGGCCGCAGCGGGGCGATGCGGCAGCTGCGGCGTCTCGCAGGGTAGGGAGATCGCCGCACAGGCGCCACGCATCAATGCTGCCTTGGGCGAGCCATAACCGCTGTTGAAGCCATGCAGGTAGAGCAGCCCGCTCACTGGCTGCGGCGAGAGCGGTGCGCTCAGCATACCCAAGTCACTGTATGCATTACCAGCCGGAAAGCATCATTAGCTGTGCGCCACTTCAACGTTCGTTCTCCCGCTCGGCCTGCCATGCCGCCTCGATCAGCCCCCGAGTGGAGGCGTCCATGCCTTCATGCCCCCGGTGATCGGCCAGGATGCGCTCGGTTTCACCGGCAATCTGCTTGCCCAGCTCCACGCCCCACTGGTCGAAGGGGTTGATAGCCCAGATGGTGGCCTGGACGAACACCTTGTGCTCGTAGAGCGCAATCAGCGCGCCGAGGGTGGCAGGCGTCAGGCGATCGAGCAGCAGCGTGGTGGATGGCTGGTTGCCACGGTAGCGCTTGTGGCCCGGCCGCTCTCCCGGCTCGTCGATGGCGTCGTCCCCCAGCATCAGCAGCCGCGACTGGGCGAAGCAGTTGGCCAGGGTCAGGCGATGCTGGGCCTTGAGGTGGTTACGGGTAGCCACGTCCTCGACATTGTCGTAGCGCTTGAGCGGCGCGATGAAGTCGCACACCACCGGCTGGGTGCCCTGATGCAGCAGCTGGTAGAAGGCATGCTGGGCGTTGGGCCCGAGCTGCCCCCACAGCACCGGGCAGGTGGAGTAGTTCACCAGATCGCCGTCGTGGGTCGCCGACTTGCCGTTGGACTCCATCTCGAGCTGTTCGAGGTAGGCCGCGAAGTGCTCCAGGCGTCCATCGTAAGGCAGGATCGAGTGGGCACGGATGTCGAGGAAGTTGACGTTCCAGATACCGGCCAGGGCCAGCATCACCGGCAGGTTGTCTTCGAGCGGCGCCTGGGCAAAATGCTCGTCCATGGCGTGGGCGCCGGCGAGCAGTTCGCGAAATCCCTGCATCCCGATGACCAGCGCGATGGGCAGCCCGATGGCGCCCCACAGCGAGTAGCGACCGCCGACCCACTCCCAGAACAGCAGCTGATTGGCTTCGGCGATGCCCCACTCGCTCATCTTCTCGGGCTTGGCCGAGACACCGATGAAGTGCTGGCGCATCACCATCTTCTCATCCACTCCCTGAATGCCGTCCTCGACCAGGCGAGCCATCAGCCAATCGCGGGCGGTGAGTGCGTTCGACAGGGTGTCGATGGTAGTAAAGGACTTCGACGAGATGACGAACAGCGTGGTCTCGGGATTGAAGCGCTTGAGGTAGTCGACAAGCTGCGAGCCATCCATGGTCGAGGCAAAGTGAACCTCCACATGGTGAGCATCGGCCGGCCGGTGATCGGCCAGGGCATGGGTCACCATCAACGGACCGAGGTCGGAACCGCCGACACCCAGGTTGACGACGTCATGGATCGGCCGGCCAGTAGCACCGCGCCACTGCCGGGCGTGAAGGCGTTCGACCATGGTCTCCATGCGATCCAGAGTGGCGTGCACCCCAGGCACCACATCCTCGCCATCGACGATGAGCGAGGCGTCGGCGGGAAGGCGCAGCGCACTGTGAAGCGCCGGGCGATCTTCGCTGATATTGACGTGCTCGCCTTCGAGCAGCGCCTTGATACCCTGCGGGACACCGGCATCGCGGGCCAGCTCCAGCAGCAGCGCAAGCGTCGCATCGTTCCAGCGCTGCTTGGACAAGTCGAGGGTCAGCCCCGCCGCGCGGCGCGTGAAAGCCGTGCCTCGCTTCGGGTCGGCAAACAGCTGGCGCAGGTGGGTGCCGCGCAGCTCCCTGGCATGTTCCTGCAACCGCTGCCAGGCATCGGTCTGATCAATGGGTGCTTGGTTCATCGAAATCCTCCTTGACTCTTGCGAGAGCAACCGTGTCGTCGACGGTTTCCATCCAATATCGGGCAAACCCACTTAACACAGGCTAGCCTTGTATCCGCCTGTAAATCCATAGCGCGAGCGTGTCGCCACGCTCCGCTCGAATCCGCTCCGCGACAACTTGCAGCCGATTCGGCGCTATCCGTGCAGCCGGCCGACAGCAAGCGTAGAATACCGGCCTGTTCAACATCACCGGCCTGATCATGAGTGACGCATCTTATCGCGACGCGATCTTCTCTACACCCCTCGACCGGCTTGCGCGCTTCTCTTTCGACGAGCAAGTGGTGGCCTGCTTTCCCGACATGATTCGTCGTTCGGTGCCCGGCTACGGCCAGATCCTCGGCATGCTGGGGCTGATTGCCGGCCGTCACCTGCGGCATGGCGCCCATGTCTATGATCTGGGTTGCTCGCTGGGCGCCGCCAGCCTGGCCCTGGCCGGCCAACTGCCGCCAGAGGCCTTTCGCCTCACCGCGGTGGACCTCTCGCCGGCCATGGTGGCTCGCGCCCGTGAGACGCTGTCGGCAGAGTGCCCCGAGCATGCCGTCGAGGTGATCGAGGGCGATATCCGCACCCTCGACTACCAGCCCTGCGGCATGGTGATCCTCAACTTCACCCTGCAGTTCCTGCCCCCCGAGGACCGCGAGACGCTGCTGGCGCGCCTGTACAACGCCCTCGAACCGGGCGGTGTACTGGTACTCTCGGAGAAAGTGATAGACCCCGACGAACGCGACAATGCCTGGCGGGTAGAGCGCTACCACGACTTCAAGCGCGCCAACGGCTACAGCGAGCTGGAGATCAGCCAGAAGCGCACGGCGCTGGAGAACGTGCTGGTGCCGGATACCCTGGAAGCCCACCATGCACGCCTGGCGCGGGCCGGTTTCCCGCGCTCGCTGACCTGGTTCCAGTACCTCAACTTCGCCTCGCTGATCGCATTCAAGGAGGCCTGAGGTGGCGATCCCTGCCGAACACCGCGCGCTCTATTACGCCTTTATCGACCAGGGGCTGGATACCTGGCTGGCTCGCCTGCCGGAGCAGTTGGCCCGCGGCCTCGACCGCAAGCGCTTCGGAGACCTTCCCGCCTGGGAGAAAGCGGTAGCCAAGCTGCCCGAGCTGCCCGAGGCCCGCGACGTCCAGTTGGACGTCGATACCGTAACGGTGGATTGCCCCCTAGACGAGAGCCGGCGGCGCCAGTGCGAGAACCTGCTGCGCAAGCTGATGCCGTGGCGCAAGGGCCCCTACCGGCTCGCCAATATTCACATCGACACCGAGTGGCGCTCCGATTGGAAGTGGCAGCGGGTCGCCCCCCACCTGGCCCCACTGAGCGGCAGGCGGGTGCTCGACGTGGGCGGCGGCAGCGGCTACCACGCCTGGCGCATGGCCGGCGCCGGGGCCGCCTTCGTGCTGGTGATCGACCCCTCGCCGCGCTTCTATTTCCAGTTCCAGGCGCTGCGTCACTTCATCGGCAATGCCGACGGCGAGCGCACTCATTTCCTGCCGGTGGGCATCGAGGACGTACCGGAGAGGCTCGAGTTCTTCGACACGGTGTTCTCCATGGGCGTGCTCTACCACCGCCCCTCCCCGCTGGAGCATCTGCTGCAGCTCAAGGAGACCCTGCGCCCCGGCGGCGAGCTGGTGCTGGAGACGCTGGTGGTGGAAGGCGACGCCACCACGGTGCTGCTGCCCGGCGAGCGTTACGCCGCCATGCCCAATGTCTACTTCCTGCCCTCGTCCCGAGCGCTGTGCCAGTGGCTCGAGCGCTGCGGCTTCGTCAACGTGCGGGTGGTGGACGAAGCGTTCACGTCCCTGGAGGAGCAGCGCTCCACCGAGTGGATGACCTTCCAGTCGCTGGCCGACTTCCTCGACCCGGCCGACCCCACCCTAACCCGCGAGGGCTACCCCGCGCCGCGCCGGGCGGTCATCCTGGCCAACCGACTCTAGCAGTACCGCGGTTTAGCGTCTCAGGATGACCAGCCAGCGCCCCAGATTGAGAATACTGGCCAGCGAGGCGGCCACGTAGGTGAAGGCGCAGGCGGTCAGCACATGGCGTGCGCCAGGCATGTCGTAGGGGGGGACGTACTCCCGCAGCAGCGGCAGTGCCCGATTGAAGCTGGCATCGAACTCCACCGGCAGCGTGACCAGATGTACCAGCGCCGCAGTGCCGAAGCTGATCACCGCCATGGCGATCACCATGGCCATCCCCCCAGGCAGGCGGGTCAGGATGAACAGGAACGGAGCGGCCATCATCAGCAGCGCGCCCAGCTTCTCGGCACGCTGGGCCACACCCACCATGCGCGCCCGGGCAGTCAGCGGCGCATAACCTTCATGGTGCTGGATGGCGTGGCCCACCTCATGGGCAGCCACTGTCACCGCGGTGAGCGAGCGACCCTCGTAGTGCTCGGGGGAGAGTCGCACCCTTCGAGCCTCGGGGTCGTAGTGGTCGCCGTGCTCGGTCATCTCCACCTTGACCCCCTCGATACCCAGTCGCCTCAGCAGGTGGTCGGCCAGCTCGGCGCCGGTGCCGGGATAGTCGTCACGCCCCTTGGAATGGCGGGCGAGCACCCACTTGGCCCACATGTTAGGCAGCACGAAGATGGCCAGCAGAAAGGCGATCAGCAGCACGATCATGGCGTTTGCGGTCTCGTTTCAGTGTCTCGAATTTGGACCAAGCCTACCCGTTTCAGGTTCATGCGTCGCCCCAGCTCTTGATGCCGTTACTGATGCCGGGACTTGACGCCAGCCACGACAAAAACAATAATTATTCGCGTTTGACACAATAACCCATTCAGGCCGATACCATGTGCGCAACCTCCCCCGACCCGACAAAGGCCCGCGCGCAGACCACCGAAGGGTTCAATTCAGCGGGCAGACCGAGCGTAATCGAAAGCAGCAGGCTGCTCGACGAGCGGGGCCAATTGATCATCGAGCATCGCGGCAAGCGTTACCAACTGCGCGAGACGCGAAATGGAAAACTGATACTGACCTCATAACGCCGACGACCGAACCCATAACTCCGACGAAAAGAACGCCAGCCAGGTAGCCTTCGCCACCCAGCCAGCCGCTCATCGCCTGATACGACAAGGGAACTTCAGGAACATGAAGCGAGCATCGAGCTGCAGCGGCGCACTGGCGCTGCTGGTACTGTCACCTATCACCCTGGCCCAGACGCCTCCCGACGCTGCCACACTGCCCGAGCTGGCACCGCTGGTGGTGACCGGGACGCGTACCCCGGCGGACACCTTCTTCGCCCCGTTGATCGTCGACACGATCGATCGCCACGACCCAACGCTCGCCACCGCCTCGCGGGTCGAGGACATCCTCGCCGACCAGCCCGGACTGCACGTGGCCGGCCAGGGGCGACGCAACGGCCAGACCCTGAGCCTGCGTGGCTTCGGCAGGAACGGCGTGCTGGTACGCCTCGACGGCGTGCGCCAGGACATCGACACCGGCCATCTCGGCAACTTCTTCCTCGACCCCACGCTGCTGCGTGAGGTGCAGGTGGCCCGCGGCGCCCTGTCGAGCCTCTACGGCAGCAACGCCATGGGCGGAGTGGTCAGCTTCGAGACGGTGGACGCCGAGGATCTGCTGCGTTCGGGTGAAAGCAGCGGCGCCCGGCTTTCGCTGCGCGGCGCCACTGCCAACAACGAGCTCGGCGCCACGCTGAGCCTGTTCGGCAAACGCGACCTGGCCGACGGCGGCAGCCTCGACGGCCTACTCGCCCTGGGCCGCAGCGAGTCCGGCGACATCCGCCGCGCCGGGGGCCAGACCACGCCGGAAGATGCCAGCCTCGACAGCCTGCTGGCCAAGGGCGGCTGGCAGCTCGACGGCGATCACCGCCTGTTCGCCAGCTGGCAGCACTACGCCGAAGACGCCACCCAGCCGTCCAACCCCCAGCAGCTAGTGATCGAAGGCGAGCTGCGCAACCGCGACACCACGAGCGACAACCTGCAGTTGGGTCACCGCTGGTCGCCGGCACCAGTCACCCAGATCGACACTCGCCTGACCCTGAGCCGTCAGAACATCGAGGAACCCGGCGCAGAACGTACGCTAGAGCGCCTGGGCGTGCAGAGCGACGGCTACCATCGCCTGGATCACGGCTGGCTGTCGCAGACGCTGGCCTTCGGCGCCGAGGCGAGCCGAGCCACCCAGCGCCCAGGCGGCACGGCCTCGGGCTTCCCCGAGGCGGACATCGACAGCGTTGCCCTCTACCTCGACGACACCCTGACGGTGGGCCGCTATCTCGACCAGGGCGGTGTCGGCGAGTTCGACCTCGGCCTCGGCGCCCGCCACGACGGCTACTCCGCCGAGGACAGCCAGGGCCGCGAGAGCGACCGCAGCCGGGTCTCGCCGCGCCTCCGTCTGGCCTGGCGCCCCAGCGGCGATCTGATGCTCTACAGCGGCTATGCCGAGGCCTTCCGCGCCCCCACCCTCTCCGAGCTCTACGCCGACGAGCGCCACTTCGGCGGCTTCTGCATGGGCCCCTTCGTCTGTGTGCCCGACAACTTCTGGGTACCCAACCCCGACCTGCGCCCGGAAACCAGCAAGAGCTGGGAAAGCGGCCTGGCCTGGCGCTTCGGCGACTGGGGCCTGCGTGCCAGCTACTTCGATACCCGCGCCGAGGACTTCATCGACACCGAGGTCGACATCTTCGCCGGCACCACCCGGGCCACCAACGTCAACCGCGCCCGGCTATGGGGCTATGACGCCCGCCTCGACTGGTCGCCTGCGGACACTCCCGTCACGGCTTTCCTCGGCCTGGCCGAAGTGAGCGGTCACGACCGCGACAGCGGCGAGCCGCTGGGCAGCCTGACACCGCTGGAAGCGCTTACCGGCCTCGATTACCACCTGGTCGGCCCCGACCTGACCCTGGGCTGGCGCGGTCGCTTCGCCCGCTCCTTCGACAAGCAGGGCGAGGACGCAGCGCTGCCCGGCTACGGCCTGCACGACGTGCAGCTCGCCTGGCAGTTCTCGCCGCTGCTTTCCGCCTCGCTCAAGCTCCGCAACGTTGCCGACAAGGAGTGGTACCGCCCCGACGGCAACCTCGGCGACGGTCGCAGCCTGCTCGGCAATATCAGCCTTCAATGGTGACCAAGGAGAGATACATGAACGCTTCGACCCAAACCCGCCAAGCCATCCTCGACGCCCTCGACGCCGCCCGCGAGGCCACCCCTCACCTGCCGGCGCTGGACATCGCCCGGCGTCTGAGCATCAGCGAAGGTGAACTTCAGGCCGCCCGCCTCGGCCGCGACGTGTTCACCCTGCCGCTGTCGCCCCATGCGCTGGCCTCGCGTTTTCACCGGTTGGGCGAGGTCAAGGCGCTGACCCGCTCACGCCACGCGGTGCTCGAACAACAGGGATGCTACCCGACCCTGCGCGGCTCGGAGCAGGCCGGCCTGCTGCTCGACCCGGGCAGGCTGGACCTGCGCCTGCACCTGACCCAGTGGCATTGGACCTGCCTGATCCGCGACCGCATGCCCGGCAAGGAGGGCGGCACCGTCCAGCGCCTGAGCGTGCAGATCTTCGACCGACACGGCATCGCCCTGCACAAGCTGTTCTCGCTGGCAGCGGAGCCCCCCAAGACCTGGCAGGATCTGCGAGCACTAGCCAGCACGCAGGAGCCCGCTTTTACCCAGGCCGCCGAGCCGCTGCCACGCGCCCTGCCAACGGTGCCCACTCTGGACGAGGAGTGGGCGCAGTTGAGCGATGTGCATCAGTTCTTCGGCCTGCTGAACCGTCACCAGCTGCGTCGCCACGAGGCCAACGCTCTGATGGAGGGCCGTTTCACCCGGGCGCTGCACCTGGGCGCCTGCGAAACGGCGCTGCGCGAGGCCGCCCGCGGCGAACTGCCGCTGATGCTGTTCGTGGCAAGCCCCGGCTGCGTCCAGATCCGCACCGGCAAGGTTCCGGCGCCACAGCGCATGCGCGGCTGGCTCAACCTGTTCGGCAAGGATTTCACCCTGCATCTGGACGACGCCAACATCGCCCGCGCGTGGCAGGTGCACAAGCCCAATCGCGATGGCGGCGTTACCAGCCTGGAGGCCTTCGATGCCCAGGGCGGGCTGGTGCTGCAGATCTACGCCGAGCGCCGCGAGGGCCAGGGAGAACGCCGTGAATGGCGTCAGCTGCTGGACGGCCTCGATGCCCGCGAGGCTGCGGCATGAGGCTACCGTCCTGGCTGCCTTGGCTGGCCAGCCTGGCTCTGCTGATCTGGCACATGCAGGCGTCCGCCTCACCACCACGCACCGTGGTGATCGGCAGCGACATGGCTGAGATACTTGCCGCCCTCGATGCACTGGAAGGCGTGGTGGGACGCGACGACACCAGCCAGTACCCCGAGAGCGTGGCGGCGCTGCCCTCGGTGGGCTACCTGCGTCAGCTGGCGGCGGAAGGCATCCTGTCGCTTGCCCCGGAGCGCTTGATCGTGGCCGCCGCGGCCGGGCCGCGGGAGGTACTGGCCCAGCTCGAAGCCGTGGGCGTCGAGGTGGTGCGCATCGAGCAGGGAGCCAGTCTTGCCTCACTGCCCGACAAGATTCGTGCAGTGGCACATGCCCTCGACCGCACGGCCGAAGGCGAAGTGCTGGTCGCCGATATCGAGGCGGATCTCGCGCGGCTTGCCGAGCTGCGTGAAGCCGCGCCGAAACCGGCACCGAGGGCGATGTTCCTGCTCAGCCACAGCGGCATGACGCCCATGGCAGCAGGACGCAACACTGCCGGTCAGGCCGTGATCGAAGCGGCCGGGGGGCGCAACGCCTTCCCCGGCTTCAACGGCTACAAGGCGGTGGGGGCGGAAGCCCTGGTCGATGTGGCGCCCGAGGTGGCAATCGCGACCCGCAGCGGGTTAGAAGGCATCGGCGGCGCGGCCAGGCTGTGGCAGCTTCCCGGCCTGGCCATGACTCAAGCCGGCCGCGAACGGCGCCTCATCGTCTGCGACGACCAGGCGCTGCTCGGCTTCGGGCCGCGTACGCCTGCCGCACTGATGGCGCTGTACGAGGCTCTTTATGGAGAGCAAGAGCGCGCCGGGGCGGCCTGCGGGGAAGTGACATCATGAGTCGCACCTTGCCCTTGGCCGGGCCCTGGCGACGCCAGGTCCAAGGCCTGACAAAGCAGCCTCGCTCGCCCGGTCAGGTACTCGTTCTGCTGGGCCTGGCGGTACTGGCGGCACTACTGGTGGCGGCAATGAGCGGCAGCGTCGGGCTCTCGCCCCGAGTCCTGCTCGGCGAGTGGCCGAGCCCACTGGCCTGGCAGGTATGGTGGCAACTGCGCCTGCCGCGGCTGCTGCTGGCGGCGCTGGTGGGCGCCATGCTGGCCGGCAGCGGCGCGGCCATGCAGGGACTGTTTCGCAATCCGTTGGCCGACCCTACCCTGCTGGGCCTGGCCAGCGGCGCCGGCCTCGCCGTGGCGCTGTGGATCGTGCTGTTGGGCGGTGCCGGCGGCAGTCTCGGGCTCTACGGCCAGTTCCTTGCCGGCTTTCTCGGTGCGCTCGGCGTGTGCGTGCTGGTGTTCGCCCTGGGCCAGCGCCAGCACGGGCAGGAGGCACTCTTCACCCTGCTGCTGGCGGGGCTGGCGATCAATACCCTGGCGGGGGCCATGGGCGGTGTGATGGCCTTCATCGCCAGCGACGAGCAGCTGCGCCAGCTCAGCCTGTGGGGTATGGGCAGCCTCTCCCACGCGCTGTGGAGCGCCACCCTGGGCGCCCTGATCGGCATCCCGCCGGCGCTATGGTGGCTGCTGCGCTGCGCCCGCGGGCTCGACCTGCTGCAGCTCGGCGAGCTGACCGCCCACGGCGCCGGGCTCGATGCACCGCGACTCAAGCGCCACGTGGTGGTGGCCACCGCACTGGGAGTTGGCTTGTGCGTGGCGCTGGCCGGGATCATCGGCTTTCTCGGTCTGCTGGTGCCCCACTGCCTGCGCCTGTGGCTGGGGCCCGGGCATCGCCTGCTGCTGCCCGCCTCGATGCTGGGCGGTGCGCTGCTGCTGATCGTGGCCGACACCCTGGCACGCACCCTGGCGAGTCCGGCCGAGGTACCCGTGGGGCTGCTCACCAGCCTGCTCGGCGGCCCCTACTTCCTGTGGTTGCTGCTGAAGCGGAGAGCGCGATGCTGAGCCTGATCGAGGCCGGCTTCGCCCGGCCGCCCACCCTCGTCCCGTTCAGCGACCGCCTGATGCCGGGAGAGCTGCTCGCCATCGTCGGCCCCAACGGCGCCGGCAAGAGCACCCTGCTGTCGCTGCTCTCCGGTTTTCGCCGCCCCGAGCGTGGCACCGTCTGTCTCGACGACACGCCGCTGGCGGGCTGGGATCCCGCCGCTCTGGCTCGACGCCGGGCGCTGGTGGCCCAAAGCCTCACCCTGGGCTTCGACTGGCCGGTGCGTGAGCTGGTGGCCCTGGGCAGCGAGGCCACTGAGTCGGAAGTCGACGCGGTACTGGCACTGCTCGACCTCCAAGCGCTGGCCGAACGCGGCGCCCTCGGCCTTTCGGGCGGCGAAGCCCAACGGGTGATGATCGCCCGCGCCCTGTGCCAGTTGGGACTAGGACGCAGCGAGCAGCCCGAACCGGGCCGGGTGCTGCTGCTGGACGAGCCCACCAGCGCACTGGACATCGGCCAGCAGCAGCGCCTCCTGCGTCTGCTGCGCCACCTGGCACAGGCGCACCGGCTGGCCATCGCCTGCGTGCTGCACGATCTCAACCTGACGGCGCGCTACGCCCATCGCGTCTGGCTGCTGGAGCGCGGCCGCCGCATTGCCGCGGGCACACCGGCCGAGGTGCTCGACGGCTGCACCCTGGCCCGGGTCTTCGATGCCGAGCTGACGGTGGGCAGTCGCCAGGGCGATGGCTCGCCGCTGGTGCTGCTGGCACCCTGATCCCACCCCAAACAGCGCTTCAGGTCGTGACGGGGGTCGCCTCGACGTCACGCATCAGGGCGTCGAAGGGCACCGAGACCTTGACCCTGGGCGTGACGGACTGCACCTCGCCGCCGCTGTCGTGATCGCGGCTGATGGCGTACTCCACCGCCTCGACGGCGCTCTTGCCGTGGTCGATGGCGGCCAGCGCCCACTTCCAGCCGGTGCCGTAGGCTACGGGGCCGTTGACGGGAATTCGCACCAGCTTATTGAACATCTCGAAGACACCGTCGGGCCCGGCGATGATCATCTCGACCCGGCTGACGTTCGGCTTGTCGTTACGCGGTGCCCCGGCCTGCAGCCACTCCAGCACTTCCCACCACTCCTGCTGCTCGCCGGCGAAGGCAACCCATTCGCCGCTGTCGAGCTGGAACAGCTTCTGCGCATGGTTATAGGTCGAGCCGTTGACACTGATCAGCGAATCCGTCGCGAGCGTCGTTCCATCCCATACGATTGTGGTCATGCTGGATACCTCGGGTGATGAATGGCGCGGGCCTCAACGAGATTTAAACGAGCCCCCTGCGACAGGCGCAGGGTAGGATCGAAACATGCAAGAAATCGACACACGAACTCGAGGATTTGTAACCCATCAAGGCCAGGACTGGCGTCACGATCCAAGCATAAGGGAGCGCTAAGTAAAGGAGGCCTGTCGCACCTTTTCCAACCCCGCCGAGGAGATCAAGCCCTGGGCGAAGGCATGCTGGGCCATGTCCATACTGTCCTCGGCCAGCACCAGGTCACAGCCGGTATAGCGTATCTCGTCACGCAGCGCCTTGATGGCTCGCTCGCGCTCGGACCGACGTTCGACGCGACGTATATAGACGGCGCGAATGCGCTCGGGATACTCATGCACGATCTGGGCATAGACCTCCGGGTCGTGCTGCCCGCTGTCGCCGATCAGCACGCAAGGCAGTTCGTCTCGCATCGACAGCATGTGCTTGATCATATCGTACTTGTGATCCTCGGCACGCCGCGGCCACGGCTTGCGCAACGAGATACCCCACTCACGCAGGAACAGGATCGGCCCGACCGGGATACGATTGAGCTGGAAGAACTCCTCGAGCATCTCGTAGATGCTCCAGGGCCCTCGTGAAACATACAGGATCGGCCGTTTGGCATTACCGCTCCTGCCGGCGTGCAGCGCCTGGTAGAGAGCGGCTGCCCCGGGAAAGGCCATGCGCTGATGGGCCTGCTTGACGAACAGGCGATGCACCATGCGTAGCGTGTTGGCCACCCCCGTGTACATCACCGTATCGTCGATGTCGCTGATCACCAGCAGATCGGCGCCGACCTGGGGAACGTAGACCTCGGCGAAGGAGTGCACCGGCTCCGCGCCCGGCATGACCACGTGGAGGTCGGCATGATGCCAGGTGGCCTCCCGCGGCAGGGGGTGCTCGAGGGGCAGGTGAACGTCGAAGTAGCCGTCACGATCGGTGGTCACGGTGGTGACGTTGTCGCCCAGCCTGACCTTGACGGTGACCTCGGGCAGACCGTGGCGAAGGAGGCGCCGCACGATGTCCGCCAAGTCACGCAGCACGCCGTAGCGAGGAATTCGCTCGCCCAACGACGTCTGACGAAACACCCTGCCCATGAGGAAGGCTTCGTGGCGCGAGCCATAGCCGCGATAGGGATGCACCACGTAGCCGCCGCGCCCTCGGTCGCGCTTCATGGGACGGGCAGCATTGCGCAGCAGGCGCCTGAAGAGGCCCGTCATCCGGCCTCCCCAGAAGCACCAAGCCGGTGGCAATCGCTGATGCAGTAAGCTGTCGGCCAATCCTGGCGGTGCAACATGTCTCCTCCCTGACACTCAACAGGGCTCGACTTGCGCCGCGCCCTGTCTCTAGTGTGGAGGATAACGCCGTTTGTTCAACCACCTGCGGCTCGCCTGGACGAAAGACACTTGGCAAGCGCTGCGAGCATCTAACGCAGCAGGTCGCGCACGTCCTTTGCTTCCCAGTGTGGGAAATGGCGACGAATCAGCGCGTTGAACTCGAGTTCGAAGGCGGCCCAATCGACCTCGCTGCCTGTGCCCCCCGCCGCCTCGGCGGCACGACGCACCATGCCCGCCCCAACCGTGACGTTGGAGAGCCGGTCGATGACGATGAAGCTGCCGGTTCCCGGGCTCTGATCATACGCATCGAGCGGCACCTCGGCGGTCAGCTCGACCCGGCAGCGGGCAATGGCATTGAGTTCGAGCCGTTCGGTCGGGTGTCGCTCCAGGGTGTTGACGTCCACCTGGTGGTGAATGGCTTCCACACGGCCTGCCACCGAGCGACCGGCCAGGCGGATGTCGTACTGCCGGCCCGGCGTCAGCGGCTGCTCATGCATCCAGACGATGTCGGCATCGAAGGCATTGGTCAGCGTGACCTCGGCATCCTCGGCGACGATCCAGTCACCACGGGAGATGTCGATTTCATCCTCGAGGGTCACGGTCACCGCCTGGCCCGGCCACGCTGCCTCCAGGTCGCCGTCATAGGTCACCACGCGCTCTACCCGGCTGATCTTGCCCGAGGGCAGCGCCTTGACGGCCTGGCCCGGGCGCAGCACGCCTGCCTCCAGGGTACCGGCATAGCCGCGGAAATCGAGGTTGGGACGATTGACGTACTGCACCGGGAAACGCAGGTCGGTGAGATTGCGGTCGCGGCTGACCTCGACGCTTTCCAGCAGCTCCAGCAGGGCCGGTCCCGCCTCGCCATCGACCCGATACCATGGGGTACGGTCGCTGCGGTTGACCACGTTGTCGCCCTCCAGCGCCGACATCGGCACGAAACGCACGTCGTCGACCGCAAGCTGCTCGGCGAAGCGACGGTAGTCGGCGACGATCTCATCGAAGCGCGCCTCGTCGAAGCCCACCAGGTCCATCTTGTTCACCGCGATGACCAGGTGCTTGATGCCCAGCAGGTCGGCAATGAAGCTGTGGCGCCGGGTCTGGGTCTGCACGCCATAGCGGGCGTCGATCAGGATGATCGCCAGGTTGGCGGTTGAAGCGCCGGTGGCCATGTTGCGGGTGTACTGCTCGTGCCCCGGGGTGTCGGCGATGATGAACTTGCGCTTGTCGGTAGAGAAGAAGCGGTAGGCCACGTCGATAGTGATCCCCTGCTCGCGCTCCGACTGCAGGCCGTCGACCAGCAGCGCCAGGTCGACGGCATCGCCGGTGGTGCCGCTCTTCTTGGAGTCGCGGGTCAGCGCCGCCAGGTGATCGTCGAAGATCATCTTGGAGTCGTGCAGCAGTCGGCCGATCAGGGTCGACTTGCCGTCGTCGACGCTGCCGCAGGTGATGAAGCGCAGCAGGTCCTTGTTCTCGTGCTCGTGCAGGTACTGCTCGATGTTATCGGCAATTAGAGAAGACTGGTGGGCCATGGTGACATCCTGAAAATCATTGATCAGACACTGAGCGAAAAGTCAGCGAGACGCAGCGAGCTTTCGCCAGCGGCTAGAAGTACCCCTCACGCTTCTTCTTCTCCATCGAGCCCGCCTGGTCATGGTCGATGGCCCGGCCGCTGCGCTCGCTGGTGCGAGTCAGCAGCATCTCCTGGATGATCTCGGGCAGGGTGTCGGCCTTTGACTCCACCGCACCGGTCAACGGGTAGCAGCCCAGGGTGCGGAAGCGCACCCACTTCTCCTCGGGCAGTTCGCCGGAGGTCAGCGGCAGGCGCTCGTCGTCGACCATCACCAGCATGCCGTCGCGCTCCACCACCGGGCGCGGCGCGGCATAGTAGAGCGGCACGATGGGAATCTGCTCGAGGTAGATGTACTGCCAGATGTCCAGCTCGGTCCAGTTGGACAGCGGGAAGGCACGGATCGACTCACCCTTGTTGACCCGGGCGTTGTAGAGGTTCCACAGCTCCGGGCGCTGGCTCTTGGGATCCCAGCGGTGGAACTTGTCACGGAAGGAGAATACCCGCTCCTTGGCCCGGCTGGCTTCCTCGTCGCGGCGAGCACCGCCGAAGGCAGCATCGAAGCCGTACTTGTCCAGCGCCTGCTTGAGGGCCTGAGTCTTCATCACGTCGGTATAGCCGCTGGAGCCGTGATCGAAGGGGTTGATGCCGGCGGCACGCCCTTCCTCGTTGGTATGCACCAGCAGCTCCATGCCGACCTCGGCGGCCATGCGGTCGCGGAAGGCGATCATCTCGCGGAATTTCCAGGTGGTATCCACATGCAGCAGCGGGAACGGCGGCGGCCCGGGGAAGAACGCCTTGCGCGCCAGGTGCAGCATCACCGAGGAGTCCTTGCCGATGGAGTAGAGCATCACCGGGTTGCGGAACTCGGCGGCCACCTCGCGGATGATGTGAATCGACTCGGCTTCCAGCTGCTGGAGGTGGGTCAGCCGGCGCGGCGACAGCAAGGCTGCCGGGTCGGCAGCTGGAGTAGCCGGCTTCTGCTCGGGAGCTTGGAGAGTGGTCATCGGCCCGGATACCTCGCATGACGATGGGCAGGAAGGATCATGCGAACAGGGTAACGCTGCCTCAGTAATAACGTAAAAGAATGATTGCCTATCTTTTTATATCAAAAAGAAATCAACATCAGAGATCGACACGCTCGATCCAGGTCTGCCACTCCCGCTCGTGCAGATCCAGCACCCGGTATCCGGGCCGCGACGCCTCGTCGATGGCAAAAGCGTCGGCGCCGGCCAGGAACTGGTCGGTGGTGGAGGGGCAGCCGTAGACCATCACATCGCCTTCCTCGAGGGAGTGGCGGCCAGCATAGGCCTGGTGGATATGCCCGCAGAGAATGGCCTTGAGCTGAGTGAACGGCATCAGCGCCTGCCACAGGGCTTCGCTGTCCTTGAGCCCGATCTCGTCGAGCCAGACGGAACCAACGGCCAGCGGGGGATGATGCATGGCCAGCAGCGTGGGGCGCTCGTCCTGCGCAAGACGCTCCGCCAGGGCAGCGATCCGGTCCTCGCCAAGCTCACCGTGGGCCTGTCCGGCAACGCAGGTGTCGGCGATCAGCAAACGCCAGACACCGAGATCGATGTCGTCGTGTATGGCCCGGATATCCCGCATCAGGCCAGGCTGATCGTGATTGCCGCCGAACCAGAACCAGGGGCAGTCGAGGCTGGCAAGCACCCGCTCGGCGTTGTGGTAAGAAGCGTGGGTCTCGTCCTGGCTGATGTCACCGGTGACCAGGACCAGATCCGGGCGCTCGTGGCGCACCGCCTCCACCACGGCTTCGAGCTGACGCAGCGGAAACCCGGCTCGGGAGCGCGCAGCGGGATCGGCATGCAGATGGCAGTCGGTGAGCTGGACCAGACGCGTCATCCCGGCTGTTCCGTCAGGTTGGTCGGGTGGCCATGGGCCAGGCCATGAGCCAGCCATTCGCCGAGGAAGCGGTTGAGCTGGAGCTTCTCGTCGGGCTGGAACATGCGCACGTTGGGATAGCGGTAGCGTCCGCGGAAGTGGCGCTCGCGCTGGAAGTCGGTGACCTCGGCCATGCGCACGTCGTGGTAGAGGTGCACGCGCATGCGCGGCGGCTCGATCACGCCATCCATCAGGCTGCTCTGGCTGACACGGGCAATGGTGGTGTAGGGCGCCCGCTCCAGCACCGACAGCCACAGGGTGCCGAACCGGCCACGGGTGCCGGTCAGCTCGAATTCGCGCGTTGCCCCCACACCCAGATCGCCCAGTAACCGGGTCAGGCGCAGGTAGTTGGCGCTGCATTCGCCCTGCAGGCCTTTCAGATCGGTGACATAGGCGGTTCTCGCCATGCTACCCCCTTGCTCTCAGTGATGCGCGCTCGCTCGCCAACCAGTAGAAGGCGATCAGACACATGGCATTGTCGAGTCGCCCGGCCAACATTAGTTCCCAGGCCCGGTTAAACGGTAACACGTGGACGCGAATATCCTCGTGTTCTTCATCCAGCCCATGTACGCCTCCCAGGCCGCCGCAGTCGACCAGGGCACAGAATAGCGTCACCCGCTCCGTGCAGGCACCGGGGCTCGGGTAGTAGGTATGCAGCTCGATCAGCTCATCGACCTGGCAACCGGCCTCTTCCATGGCTTCGCGCCGGGCCACTTCGGCCGCGCTCTCGCCCGCATCCACCAGACCGGCGACGATTTCGAGCTTCCATGGTGATTGCGGATCGTCCAGGGCACCGGCACGGATCTGCTCGACCAGCGCCACACAGTCACGTTCGACGTCATAGAGCAGCACACCCACGGCGTCGTGGCGCACGTGGACTTCACGCACCATCTCGCCGCTCCAGCCACCTTCGAACAGACGATGGCGCAGGTGCACTTCATCCAGGCGGAAGAAGCCCTGATGCAGTCGACGCCGCTCGATCAGTTCGACATCATCCGCATGAAAGGCGGGAAGGAAGGCGGTTTCCCGGCCGCCATCGTAAGAGTCGGTCATGCCGGTCTCCGAATCTGCGAATGGCGACCATTATCATGACCGCAGCCGGGAAAGCCAACCGTTGCATGCGACCCCGCACGTTCGCAGCGACGAACGCACGGCGTGATGCATGGGCGGAATCAAAGCCTGGACAGCAGCGCTCGGGCCTCTTCACGCAGTGCTTCGTCCGAGGCCTGGCGATCCTCACGTGCCATGCCGTCGACAGCGCGCTGGGCATGCTCGCGCGCCTCCTGCTGGCGACCTTCGTCCTCGAGGAAAGTGGCATAGTAGTAGTTGACGTCGATGCCGTCGGGACGAATCTCCAGGGCACGCTGGAACATCTGTTCGGCGGTGTCGCTGTTGCCGAAGCCAACGGGGCGTCCCGGGGCGCGGTCGTAGAGCGCGCCCAGAGTCACGTAGGCCGAGCCGTTGCCGCCCTGGGGGTCGAGTTCGATGGCACGCTCCAGCGCATCGCGAGCGGAGCGGGCACTGCCGAGCGCGCCCAGGCCGCTGCGCTCACGGGCATGCGATGCCTCGATGATGCCGAGCCAGATCAGCGGCTGGGCCTCACCGGCATTGGCTTCGGCCAGCTGCTCGGCTTCATTCGCCAATGACTGGAGCGCACGGCGACGCTCGCCTTCCGCCTGCTGTGTCGTGATCTGCTCCCAGC
Organism: Billgrantia kenyensis; assembly: GCF_013697085.1. Lineage (GTDB taxonomy): Bacteria > Pseudomonadota > Gammaproteobacteria > Pseudomonadales > Halomonadaceae > Halomonas > Halomonas kenyensis. The sequence goes on along the minus strand of NZ_JACEFT010000010.1, from coordinate 26,072 downwards.
GCTGCTTGAGCGCCTCGATCTCGCCCTCCCAGGCCAGGGCACCGGTGAACGGCGCGAGCAATAGGCCGGCGCCCAGTGCAGCGCCGATAAGCTGACGTCGTAACATGTCCAGACTCCTTTCTTCGCAAAGGTTGTTCTTGGGTACGGCAGGACCGCCCTAGAAATGTAACGAACGTTTGAATGATTCGCCAGCCCCATCGAAGCACGGATGCCTGGCCCCCTGCCGGCCAATGGCGTATGTTGCCTGATTCGCATCGATGGAGGAGCGCACCGGCATGAAGGGCCGCAACATGACGCGCTGGCGCGATCCCGCCAAGGATCCGCGCCAGGAGCCCAGGAGCAACCTGATCACCGCCGAGGGTGCGGCGCGCCTGCGCGGCATTCTCGATCACCTTTCGCGAATCAAGCGCCCCGAGCTGTCAGCCAAGGTGGGCGAGGCCGCAGCGCTGGGCGATCGCAGCGAAAATGCCGACTACACCTACAACAAGAAGGAGCTCAACCGGGTCATCGCCCGCATCCGCTACCTGACCAAGCGGCTCGACGAACTGCAGGTGGTGGATCGGCTGCCGGCGGATACCGACAAGGTCTACTTCGGTGCTTTCGTCACTCTTGAGGACGAGGCAGGCGAGGAGATGCAGATCCGCATTGTCGGCCACGACGAGACCGATACCACCAAGCGCTGGATCAGCGTCGATGCCCCGCTGGCCAAGGCACTGCTGGGCAAGGCGCTGGACGACGACGTGACGGTGAAGGCTCCGGCTGGCGACACCGCCTATATCATCACCGATATCGTTTACCGCGACCCTGCCACCCGCGCCCGATAGACCCGAAACCGGCGGTCGTCGGCAACGACCTGAAAGCCACCGAAGATGCTCTCGAGCAAGTCGGGATAGGGCAGGAAGGCGTTGGCCACCAGCCACAGCTCGCCGGCAGGGAGCAGGTGCGCCGGCGCTTCGCGAATCAGTCGCCCTGCCGGGCCGTAGTCGATGTTGCGCTCCTGATGAAACGGCGGGTTGCTGACGATGGCGGCAAAGCGCCTCGCCTTGAGGGTCGAATAGACATCGCCGGCCTGGACCTGCCCTTCGAGGCCATTGGCGGCCAGGGTTCGCCGGGTCGCCTCCACCGCGAAGCCGTTCACGTCTATCGCCGTCACCGTGTGGCCACGGCGAGCCAGCCAGGCGGCGATGATGCCGTCGCCGCAGCCTATGTCGAGGACTTCGCGCGACTGCCCGGGCTCCGGAAGGTCACGCTCGAGCCACTCGAGCAGCAGCCTGGTGCCTGCATCCAGCTTGCCGTGGCCGAACACGCCGGGATGGCTGACAAGCGTCAGCCCCTCGGCCTCGAAGGTGGTCCAGGCGGCGTCAGGGTCGAGGCCGACGTCACCGAGGCGGGTCTCGAACAGGATGCAGCGCCGCGCGCTGTCGAGCTTGCGACAGCCCAGCCCCAACGCGGCAAGCACCTTCAGCACCCGCTTGATGCCGCCCTGGTTCTCGCCCACCAACTGCAATCGCGTACCCGCCGGCAGGTTGGCGCACAGCCACAGCAGCCACCACTCGCCCAGCGCATGGCTCTTGGGCCAGAACAGCACCGCACCGGCAGGCTCGCCGACGGAGCCGGCATCGAACGGCGAGAGAGCGTGGCTTCCGCGTTCTCGCCAGGCCTGCAGCAGCCCATGGTCGGCGCTGAGGAGACTTCCCTCCCTCCCCTCGAGCCAGGCATCCCGCGGCGGGGCCACCCACAGCCAGCCGCGGTAGTCGGCGTCCTGACGCGCGAGTAATTGGCATACCGGCGTTTGCGCGCTCATCGGGGCGCCTCCTCAGATGATCCCTCCGCGCGTACCAGCGTATAGAGCAGGTAGCGGCCCAGGCGCCAGTGCGGCTCGGCCTGGCAATAGCGTCGCTCCAGCGCCACCAGGCGCTGCCAGTCGGCTTCGCTGGTCGGCGGGTGGCGCAGGTAGTCATGGAAAACGCGAATGCCCGCCACCGAGCGGACCGACAGCCCGCAGTCGCGGCTCCAGGTCGCGATCTGCTCATGACAAAGCGGCGAGATGGGGGTCAGCCTCTGCCGCTTGCCGGTTCCTTCGAGGCGGTCGTCCAGCGCCTTCTGCAGGTTGCCCTTGACCACGTTGGACATGCGCAGCGCATCGCGATTGAACACCATCAGCGAGAGCTGCCCGTGGGGGGCGAGAGCGCCGGCCAGCGTGGCGAGCGCCGCACGCGGATCGCTGAGCCACTCGAGAACCGCATGGCAGGCAATCAGTGGCCAAGGTCCGGGCGCCCTTTCCGGCAGCGCCTGCAGCGGTGCCTCGACAAAGGTGACCGGCCACTCGACGAGGTCCACACGGGCGCGCTCGAGCATCTCGCCGGCCGGCTCCAGCAGCGTCACGGTGTGGCCACGCCCGGCGAACCAGGCGGAGAGCTGGCCAAGGCCGCCGCCCACGTCCAGCATCGGCTGCCCATCGAGGTCGAGCATGGCCGGCAGCAGTTCGTCGAGCAGGGCCAGGCGCAGGGCGCCGCGCGGCCCGCCGTAGAGGCTGCCGGCAAACTTCTCGGCAAGACCGTCGAAATGCCGATCTCCGGCTGGCGAAAGTGGAGTGGAGTGGGTCATGGCTGTGCCTGGCGAAAGTATGTGGCGGGGCATTCTACCTATCCCGTGAAAGCCTGGGCAGGTGTCGTTGCCACTTCACCTCCTCTTCCAGCTGAGCCGCCAGCGCCAGCAGGCGGCGCTCGTCGCCCATGGCGCCGACGACCTGGACGCCGACCGGCAAGCCCTCCGGCGTGACATGCAGCGGCAGCGACATGGCCGGCTGGCCGGTGAGGTTGGCCAGCTGGGTGTAGGGCGTGCGGGACAGGGCATCGCGCGCCAGGTGGCGCAGCATGCCAGCCTTCAGCGCCAGCCTGGGCGCCCCGGGAAGGGCCAGCAGCGACATCAGCCGCTCATGGGAAGGTGGGGGGTAGAGCTCGCCGAGGCGCGGTGGCGGCGCTGCGGTTACCGGCATCAGAAGCATGTCGAAGCGGCGATGGAAGGCGCCCATGGCCCGGGCTGCCAGGTTCCACTCGCGCCTGGCCAGCTCATAGTCGCGTACCGAGAGGTGAAGGCCCAGGCGGCCGATGGCACGGGTGGCGGGCTCGATTTCGAGGCGTGAGACTGCCACGCCGGTTTCCCGGGCGATCCACGCCAGATCGGCGCTGACGTGTCCCAGGTAGAGCGTCAGGTAGGCGTTGGCCAGCGCCTCACCGTCGACCGGTGGATCGGCCCACTCGACGTGATGCCCGAGGCCTTCGAGCCTGGCCGCCGCCGCTTCCACCGCCTGGCGGACCTGAGGGTCCAGCTCGGTGCCGAGCGGCTTGCCCAGCGGCTCGCCTAGCGAGACCGCCACCCGCAGCGGCTCGGGCGGGCGCTCCAGCGCCGCCAGAAAGCCGCTTTCCCGGGCCACAGGATAGGGGCCACCCTCGTCCATGCCGTTGATGGCGTCAAGCAGCGCGGCGCTGTCGCGCACCGAACGGGTCAAGGCATGCTCGACCACCGCTCCCAGCCACACTTCGCCATGCATGGGCCCCTGCGGTACCCGTCCGCGTGAGGGCTTGAGCCCGAACAGGCCGCAGTAGCTGGCGGGTATCCGGATCGAGCCTCCACCGTCACCGGCCATGGCCACCGGTACCAGGCCAGCGGCCACCGCCGCGGCCGCGCCGCCGCTGGAGCCCCCGGGGGAAAGCTCGAGCTGCCAGGGGTTGCGGGGATGAGGGAAGGCGCGCGGTTCGGTGATGCCCATCAGCCCCAGCTCGGGCGTGGCCGTCTGGCCGAGCAGTGCGAAGCCCGCCTGGCGCAGCCGCGTGACCAGGCTCGAGTCTTCCTGGGGCCGCCAGGTCGCCAGGGATGCGCTGCCGAAGGCCAGCGGCTCGCCGACGATGGCCATCAGCAGATCCTTGGTCAGCGTCGGCACACCGGCAAAGGGTGCGGCATTGTCGACCCTCTCGCTCTCGTCTCGAGCGCGTTCGAATCGGGTACGCACCAGCGCCTGCACGCTCCGGTCACCGCGCTCGATGGCGGCGCAAGCGGCATCGAACACCTCCGTGCGGCTGACCTCACCCCGGCGGATCAGCTCAGCCAGGCCCAGAGCGTCGTGGCACTGATATTCAGCGATATCCATGGCTCATCTCGGCAACAGTCACTCAACGAATCATGCCGCCTGACGTTCCCCGGGGCAACGTCGACCGAGCCAACGGTTTATCTCGTTGCCACAAGGGCTTATAATGCGCAGCCGAAACGCCCCCTTAGCTCAGCTGGATAGAGCGGCCCCCTCCTAAGGGGCAGGTCTCAGGTTCGAATCCTGAAGGGGGCGCCATCTCTATCCATCCCCTTCTTCAAGTACGCTTTTTCGCCGAACGGCAGCCTTGCGCTCAGGCCACCGCCTCTCTCAAGTGCAGATAGTGTGGCTCGAACTCCCCCGCTTCCTGCAGCTCTTGCCAATCCAGGATGGTAACCTCGGATTTGCACCTCTTGATCAGGCTTCGGGCACGCAGCGCCTGAAAGACCCTGTTCATGTGGACCGTACTGATGCCGACCGCATCGGCCATCTGTTCCTGGGTTATTGGCAAGTCGAAGGCAGGGCCATTGATAAGCGCCACGGCCCTGAGCCGCATCTGCAGTTCGCAGAGCAGATGCGCGGTGCGAGTGAAGGAGTCGCGCTGACCGATGTTGAGCAGCCACTCGCGCATGAGGGCTGCGTCCACCAGGGTTTCGCGCCACAGGGCTGAAGCAAGGCGTGGGTAACATTCACAGATGCGGCGCAGGTCGGCATGTTGGATGAACCCCACCGTACAGGGGCTGATTGTGGCGATGCTGTTATCCATCACCGCCAGGTGCAGGCTCTGCAGGTCAGGAATATCGCCGGGCAGATGCAGCGCCATGATCTGGCGCTTCCCCGCTTGGCTCAGCTTGTAGACGCAGGTGAACCCCTCCAGGACCATGCAACACTGGTGAGGCCGGTCGCCGATACTGACGATATCTCGGTCGGCCTTGAGTGCCACCACCTGTACCGGCAGTTCCTTAAACGCCTGGCTCTCCTCGTCCGTAATGGGAAAGATGCTCTCTAGCCTGCGGCTTATCATATGAGGCGAATGTGTTTCGTCTGTCATGTCACACTTCCTTGCAGGTTGCAGGCCAATGACCTCACCCTAGGTCATGGGAGGCAACCTCGCGACCGCGCTTGTGCACACTTTTCACTCCAAGAGGAGTCACCGACCTGCTCGAGACAGTAGCCGACAGGCCTGAGTGACACAGGATGACGCCAGCCAAAATCGTGTTAGGATGATTAAGCCAACCATGAACTTCAGGCAGGAGGCCAGAATGTTTCAACGCACAAGGAAAGTCGCGTGTCCCGAATGCAACGGCACCAATTTCTGGAACGGCAATCCGAAACCCACCGACCAGCTCACTTGCCGCTACTGCGACGCCGTTGTCATCACCTATGCCGAGTACGTGGAGCAGGCGGCACTGCGTGAAGCCGAACGCATGATCGCGGAGTTCGTCGAGAGCGACGTTTCACGCGACCTGGCTGACCTCAAGGCGGTACTGTCCACGCCCGAACTGAAGCACAGCGCCTGAGCCGGCAGAAGCCATTCCTGAGCTGCCCTGCACCAGGGCCACCTTTTGTTGGCCCTGGCGCAGGCTGAATGGCGAGCAAAGTGCTAGGCGTTGAATACGGTGTACACCATCTGCAGTGCCAGCCCCATCAGCATCACCGCGAAGACCCGCTTGAGCATCGCCACCGGCAGGCGATGCGCCAGCCTGGCGCCCACGGGCGCCAGCAGAATGCTGAAGGGAGCCATCAGCAGCAGTGCAGGCACGTAGACGAAGCCCATTGCGGCGTCCGGCAGGCCAGGCGTACCCCAACCATTGATCAGGTAGCCCAGGGCACCGGCCAAGGCGATGGGTAGCCCCACCGCAGCCGAGGTTCCGATGGACATGGGCAGCTTGACGTTGCACCAGGTCAGGAACGGCACTGTCAGCGAACCACCGCCGATGGCCACCAGTGCCGAAATGCCACCGATCCCCAGACCCGCACCGCCAAGGCCTGCGGGGCCCGGCAGGTTCCGTGTCGGCTTCGGCTTGAGATTGGCCAGCATCTGGAGCGACATCAGGATCATGAAGCAGGCGAAGAAGATGGCCAGGCCGCTTGTCGGTATCAGGGCTGCCAAGAAAGTGGCCAGGAAGGTCCCCACCAGTATGCCCGGGGTCAGGGAACGGACGATCTCCCAGCGTACGGCTCCGTGGCGACGGTGAGAGAGCAGGCTCGCCGTGGAGGCGGGAATGATTGCGGCCATCGCCGTTCCCAGTGCCAGGTGAGCCAGATGCTCATGCGGCACGCCCTGCATGACGAACAGCGCCGTCAATATCGGCACCATGATGCCGCCGCCGCCAATACCCAACAGGCCGGCCATGATACCGACAACGCCACCCAGGGCCATGTAGGACAACCACCAGACCAGATCCAAAGCCGCTCCTCGCAGGGTCACGAACTCACAAGCGGCCCAGTCTATCAGAAACCTTGCATCTGGACCGGTTAGGCGTGTGCTGCGCCAGCCGCTTCATGGCCGAGACAATACGTCAGCTGGTGATGCAGGGATCCATGGGAAGTCGATAAACGGTCAAGGACAGCCCAGGCACATCGATTTCAATTCACCCCGCGCAGCCCCACGCCTTCGCGGGCCAGGCCCTCGAGTGACTCGATGTCGAGAAGGGTCATTTCGCGCCCGGCCACGGCGATCGTGCCCTGCTCCTGGAAGCGTGCCAGTACCCGGCTGACGGTTTCCAGCGCCAGACCGAGGTAGTTGGCAATATCCGATCGCGACATGGAGAGGCGAAAGCAGAACGGCGAGAAGCCGCGGGCACGGAAGCGCTCGGACAGGCCCAGCAGGAAGCTGGCCAGGCGCTGGTCGGCGGTACGCCCCGAGAGCAGGCACATCATGCGCTGGTCGCGGCGCAGCTCGCGGCTCATGCAGCGATAGAGCTGGCCGCGCAGCTCCGGCAGCTGCTCGGCCAGGTCCTCCAGTCGGGTGAACGGCAGTTCGCAGACGAAGGCACTTTCCAGCGCCACCACGCTGCCGTGGCACTCTGCCTCGCCGATGGCGTCGAGCCCCACCACCTCACCGGGCAGGTAGAAATGCGTGACCTGATCGCGCTGGCCCGGCTGGGCCACGCTCTGCTTGAGGCTACCGGAGCGTACCACGTAGAGGTTCTCGAAGGGCTCCCCCTGGCGCACCAGGGCCTGGCCACGCTTCAGCGCCTGCGGCACCTGAATGATGGCTTCGAAGGAGTGCAGGGCATCCAGCTCGAGCCCAAGGGGCAGGCAGCGGGCATGCAGGGTGCAGCGCTCGCAGCGGGGCACGCCGGGGCTCGACCGCCGGGCGGGCTGGGGCTTCATCAGCGCTCTCCTTTCTGCCGGGTGAGGGTAAACCTCGATTCTCGCCTGCGCCATGGCACATGTCCCGCCTGGCGCCTGTCCATGTTAACAAAAAGAAACGTTGATTGACCTGCATCAAGTCGACCATCGTCGGCAGCCAGGAACAAAAAAACCGGCCCCGAAGGGCCGGTTCTGTCGTCGACGAATCGACGTGTGTTGCGATCAGCTCGACTTAGAAGTCGTAGCGCAGACCGACGGTGAAGCGCAGGTCGTCGGTGATGTCTTCGATAGCCTGCTCAGAATCAAAGTCGTAGTCGACAACTTCAGCCCAGACGTACATCGGCTGGCTGAAGCGATAGTTGGCACCCAGAGTCCAGCGGTTCTGGCTGTCGACGCCATCCTGAGCCATACGCACACGGTTGTAGTCGGCGTAGATCTCACCCATGCCGTAGTCGAATACGCCCATGACAGTCCACAGGTTCTCGATGGCAGTAGCTGAGGGGTTATCAACCAGATCGGTCACTTCCTCATACTTCAGACCCGCACGGAAGGCCGGAGTGAACTGATACAGAGCGGCAGCAGCCCAGATGTCCTCGCCAGCGGGGTTGTTGGCACCACCAGCATAGCGAGCACCACGGTCGCTAACATCCTTGGACTGGTTGTAGCCCAGGCCCAGGTAGAGATCCTGCCACTCGTAGTTGACAGCCGCCTGCCAGCTCACGGTGGAGGAGTTATCACCATCGCCAGCAATTGCTGAAGGGCTTTCAGTTTCAAGAAGAAGTACTTCTTGACCGTCGGTCAAGCGCACTGTTTCACTATCGTTGCGATTGTTGCCACTCAGGTGCTTGGCCTGGACATGAGCCTGGAAGCCCTGCAGGTTCGGCGTGGAGTACTGGATGGAGTCACCGCGAGCGGAAGTCGCGCCACCGCTGGTGGAGGTGAAGCCTTCGTACTCTTGGATTTCGAAGTTGCTGGTCACGGCCTGGTAGAGTACGCCGTCGAAGTTACCGACGCGGACCATACCCCAGCTATCGCCCTGAAGACCCACGAAGGAGTTGCGGATCTGCATGGAGTCAGTGTTCTGCGCGTTGAGCTGCGGACGGAACTCCATGTTGGCGAAGACTTGCAGGTCAGGGGAGACCTGGTGGCGGGCACGGAAGCCGAAACGGGAGAAGACGTCGACGAATTCTGAGCCGCTTTCCTTGACGACAACACCAACTTCTTCACCGGTTGTCGCGTCAAAAGCGGAATAGGATCCGTCATACCCGCCGGTGGTCACACCGAGGTTGATGCGGCCGTAGACGTCGACCTGAGTGCCGTCCTGGTCGTAGACGGTGGCAGCCTGAGCAGCAGTGGCGCCGTAGACCATGGCACCGGCAATGGCAGTCGCTAACAGTGTCTTTTTCATCTCATTAGTTCCTTTCACTAGCTTACTGTTTCGATCGTTACTGCACGATCAATGATCGGTGCAGGTAGCTTGCCGGGCATGGGTCCCGCCGTGCTTGGCTCGGTTCCTTCCCAGGAAGGGCCGGGGCCGGACATGACCGCAGCGAAGCCTTGTTATAGTCCAATGCTCGCAGGTAGAACTCTATACCGGGAAAAAACGGAACGCAATAAGAAAAAACACTGTTTTCCTACGACGCTCGCCTCCCCGACGGAACTTTTCCCTGCCGATGCGGTCTTCGGCGCTGTTGCCCGAAAGCCGCGTGCCGCAGGCAATGGCAGTCAACTGGCCTGGCAGCGATGAGCCCGCACATCATGCCTCGCTGATAGAAGACAGGCAAGACCGGGCTTCTCACGTGACCGGGAGGCCTCGTCAACGCCCTTCGGTTTTCTGGCCATTATGCTTGGCCAGCAGGGCCGACAGCTTGGCCTCCATGCGCGTCTTAGGGTCTGCCGGGGCGGCGGGCGGCGCTTCTGCGGCCGGCTGGTTTCCGGCATTCGGTTTGGAGGCGCGCCGGGCCTTGTCGTGCTGTCGCTCTGCGGCGCCTTGACGCGGTGCGCGCGGCTTGTCGCCGTCGCGCTGCGGCTTGCTGCCGCCCGAGCGGCTGCGCTCGCGGCGCTCGGTCTGCAGACGCTCGAGCTTGCGCCGGGCGTGTTCGGCCGCCTGGGCATCGACGCTGCCTGCAGGGGCGCCGTCGAGATCGATGCGCTCGGCGCCTTCGCGGACGGCCTTGAGGTAGCGCGGCAGGTTGACGTAGCCCGCCAGTGCCCGGCGTACCAGCTTTTCGGGCCAGGGTTCGCGGGCAGACAGCTCATGATGGATTCCCACCTTGAGCGGCCGGGTATGTCCCTTGAAGAAAGTGCCGGGGTAGCGCTGATACCACTGCTTCAACAGGGCGTCGGCGGAGGGCGCCTGTTCGATGGCTAGCGCCCCCTGTCGCTCGCCCTTCTCCTCGGGCTGCAGCGTGCCGGGAGGCGTCGCCTGCTCTGATTCGGCGGGCCGTTGCCGAGCCGGCGAAGGGGGCTGGGCAGCAGGCGCCGGTGAGGCTTGGGATACCGGCTCGGCATCGCCTGCTGGCTGACGGCTATCAAGCTGCGACCCTGCGCCCTCACGTGCACGCTGTCCGATCAGCGCCGCAAGCCCCTGGGCGCGCCGCGCCGGGCCGGGGAAGGCCGGCGCGGGCTCACCCTTGCGCAGGCGCTCGCGCAGGCGGGCGTTGTCCTCCTCGAGCTCGCGGTTCTGTTCGTCGAGCTCGCGATTTTCCTCTACCAGCTCGAGACGTGCCGCCTCCAACTCCCTTCGGGCCGCTTCGGCCTCGGCAAGCTGAATCTCCAGCGCCTGATGTTTCGCGCGGTAAGTGCGCAGCTCATCGAGCGCATGGGCGGCTTGTGCCTCCAGGGCGCTTAATAGATGAAGTGAACGCTCTTCGATCAAACCGGCATCCTCCCGGAAAACGCTGCACCTTGGCGTGGCGAGCGAATCGCTACGTAGCCCCATGCATCCGCCTAGTGTGTGCCACAAGCGGGGCGCTGACAAACCGCTCCTTCACTCTTCCCTGCGGCGGTACTCCACAAAGCTGTACGCCGGCTGCCCCTCGGCGGGCGAGCCCGGCACCCGCTGCACCTCCTGCCATTCGCTCTCGTCCAGCTCGGGAAAGCGGGCATCGCCGTCTACATCGACATCCACCTCGGTGAGGTAGATGCGACTGGCGTGGCGCAACGCCTGGGCATAGATCTCACCGCCGCCCATCACCATGATCTCCTCGCTGGCGTCGATGGTAGCCTGCTGGTCGGCCAGGAGCAGCGCCGACTCGAGGTCGTGACAGACCCGCACGCCATCGTGCTGGAAGCTTTCGTCCCGCGTCACCACGATATTGATGCGACCCGGCAGCGGGCGACCGATGGAAGCAAAGGTCTTGCGCCCCATCACCAGCGGCTTGGCCTGGGTCATGCGCTTGAAGAACTTGAGGTCTTCGGGCAGGTGCCAGGGCAGCTTGTTGTCGACGCCGATCACGCCGTTGCGCGATACGGCGGCAATCATGGCTACCGGCACCAGGGTCTCGTCGTTCATACCGCCACCTCCGCCTTGATATGGGGATGAGGGTCGTAGCCTTCGATGGCGATGTGCTCGAAGCGGAAGTCGAACAGGTCGTCGACCTCGGGGTCGAGCAGTAGCCGAGGCGCCGGACGCGGCTTGCGAGAGAGCTGCAGTTCGGCCTGCTCGAGGTGGTTGAGGTAGAGGTGCGCATCGCCCAGGGTGTGGACGAAGTCGCCGGGCTCGAGGCCAGCCACTTGGGCGATCATCCGGGTCAGCAGCGCATAGCTGGCGATGTTGAACGGCACGCCGAGGAAGATGTCGGCGCTGCGCTGGTAGAGCTGGCAGGAGAGCCGCCCTTCGGCCACGTAGAACTGGAACAGGCAGTGGCACGGCGGCAGCGCCATCTCGTCGACCAGCGCAGGATTCCAGGCGGAGACGATCAGGCGACGCGAACTGGGATTGCTGCGCAGTTGCTCGAGCAGCTTGGCAATCTGGTCGACATGACCGCCGCGGGGGTCGGGCCAGCTGCGCCACTGGTAGCCGTAGACGGGACCGAGATCGCCGTTGTCGTCGGCCCACTCGTCCCAGATACTCACCCCGTTCTGCTTGAGGTAGGCGATATTGGTATCGCCGCGCAGGAACCACAGCAGCTCGTGGACGATCGAGCGCAGGTGCAGCTTCTTGGTGGTCACCAGAGGAAAGCCGCGGGAAAGGTCAAAGCGCATCTGGTGACCGAAGACCGAGCGGGTGCCCACCCCAGTGCGGTCAGAGCGCTCGACACCGTGCTGCAACACCTGCCGCATCAGGTCCAGGTAGGGCTGTTCGAGAGCGGGCTGTTCGAGTTCAGACAGGACGTTGTCGTCAGGCATCGTTGGCATGCTCTGTATTGAGGATCGATTGGGCAGTGAGTCTACCGTCTCTGCTCTCGCTCTCCTACTCTCGAGGCATTTCACTGTGCTCCTTTCCTCCCGACCACCGGCTGGCGCCGCGACCAGACGACCAGCACGATGCCGAACACGATCATCGGCAGCGTAAGCAGCATGCCCATGGTCACCCAGCCGAAGGCGATGAAGCCGATGTGGGCATCCGGCAGGCGGACGAATTCGACGCTGAAGCGGAACACGCCATAGAGCAGCAGGAACAGGCCCGAGACCAGGCCGCGGCGGCGCGGCTGAGCCGAGACCCACCACAGAATGACGAACAGCACCAGCCCCTCGAGAAAGGCTTCGTAGAGCGCCGTGGGGTGGCGCAGCTCCGGTCCCAGGCCGGGAAACGGCATGCCCCAGGGCAGCTCGGTGACCCGCCCCGGCAGCTCGCGGTTGATGAAGTTGCCGATGCGCCCCGCGCCCAGGCCGATGGGCACCATGGGGGCGAAGAAGTCGGTCAGGGTGAAAAAGGCCATGCGCTTCTTGCGGGCGAACCAGAGGGCGGCCAGCAGCACCCCGATCAGGCCGCCGTGAAAGCTCATGCCACCGTCCCACACGCGGAACACCCAGAGCGGATCGGCCAGCCACTGCCCCATGCCGTAGAACAACGCGTAGCCCAGGCGGCCACCCACGACCACGCCGATGGCAGCATAGAACAGCAGGTCGCCGACGTCGTCGCGGGTCAGGCCGAAGCGCTCGGCCCTGAGGCGGCCCAGCCACCACGCGCCGACGAAGCCGATCACGTACATCAGGCCATACCAGTGAACCTGGAACGGGCCAAGCGAGATGGCAACAGGATCGATATCGGGATAGTTCATTTAGACCTCAGAAAAGAAAGCGCAACCCAACGATGGCCAGCAGCGCGGCGAAGGAGAGCCGCAGTATGCGGGCCGGCAGCGCATGTGCCAGACGCACTCCCAGCCTGGCGAACGGTACGCTGGCCAGCACGATGCCGAGAAAGGCGGGCCACATGACGAAACCGGTTGCGCCGGACGGCAGTGCGGGGTGCCCCCACCCCACCACGATGAAGGTAGCGGCGCCGAACAGGGCGATAGGCAGGCCGCAGGCCGCGGAGGTTCCTACTGCCTGGGTCATGCTGGCACCACAACGAGACAGCCAGGGCACGCAGAGCGTGCCGCCGCCGATACCGAACAGTGCCGACAGGCCACCGATCACACCGCCTGCCACGCCCATGCCCAGACGTCCCGGCGATGCCCTGCCCGCCCTGGGGCCGATCCGCAGGGCCAGCTTGGCCGCCATCAGGAGCACGAACACACCGAACAGAGTGCCAAGGAATCCACTGGAAAGTGCCCCGGCGACAAACACGCCGGCAATGGCACCGAGCACGAGCCCTGGCAGCAGCGACATGAACCACTCCCGCTGGATGCTGCCCCGCTGGTGGTGCGCCCAGGCCGAGGAGGCGCCGGTGACGACAATGGTGGCAAGCGAGGTGCCGATCGACAGGTGCATGACGACGGCGGGGTCGACCTGCTGCAGGCCAAAGGCGAAGACCAGCGCCGGGACGATGATCAGGCCGCCGCCGATCCCGAACAGCCCGGCCAGGGTACCGGCAGCGGCCCCCAGCACCAGGTAGCCGAGAAAAGTGACGAGCAGCGTCATGTCAAGACCGGCTCCTCGAAGGCATCGGGACGCCAGTGGCGAAGCAGGTCGACCAGTTCCCGTGGAGCGTAAGGCTTGGCCAGGTAGTCATCCATGCCGGCCTCCTCGAAGCGCCGACGGTCGCTCTCCGTGGCACTGGCCGTCAGGGCCACGAGAATCGTGCGAGCGCGATCGGGGGTCAGCTCCTCCTGGCCTCTCCAGCGCCGGGCTGCCTCGACGCCATCCATTCCCGGCATGAAGATATCCATCAGAACCAGGTCGTAGGGCTGACGAAGCTGCTGCTCCAACGCCTCGACGCCACTGGCGACACTGTCGACCTGCAGCCCTTGTGCTTCCAGGAGCTGACTGGCCAGCATGCGATTGACGGGACCGTCGTCGACCACCAGCACGCGCAGCGAGCCGGCCCGGCCGGCGGGGCTCTGCGATGCGGATGGCGACTCTGTATCCTGCTCCCCGGCAAGGCTGCCGATGAGCAGTCTGACATCGGCGACACGCTCCCGCAGGTAGGTCTGGCGCTGAGCATCGACGGCGCCGACAGCCCCCTCCATGTCCTCGGTCAGCTCCTGCAGCAGCGGCTCCAGTTCACGCTGCAACAGGGTCAGGTAGCGCGACTTGAGCCGGGAGTCTTCCCGCGCACGCTCCCGGGCCGCCAGCAGGCCGCCGAACTCATGCGTACTCGACCGCTCGAAGAACAGCAGTTGGTAGGGCGACGCTTCCAGCCGCTCCATCATGCATGAACTCCAGCGCCCTTCGCTGTCGAGCACCTGCACTTCGACAGGCTTGCTGCCCACGCTCTGCTTGCTGAACAGGCGGGTGGCGGGGTCCTTCCCCGCCAGCGCTTCCAGGCTGTCGCCGAGCAACTGCTCCATCGCCAGGTTGGCCGCCACGATTCGCCCTTGATAGAGCAGCAGCCAGGGGCGCTGGCTGGCCATCAGCAGAACCTCCGGGCGCGGCATGGCCTCCAGGCGCGAGTGCAGCTCGATCATGCCACTGTGCAAGCCCTCAAGCTGGCCCAGCACCGAATCGTCGTAGGCTTCGAGCTGCCGGCCCGGCTCCAGCCAGGCAGGCAGCATCGGCTCGACCTCCTGCAGCAGCCGCTCCAGGCGGTCTATGCGGCTTTCGACCTGGTTCTCGCATTCACGTATGCGGTGACGTAGCTGCAGGATGAAGGCCGATGTCGTCAGTGTCGTGCCGACCAGCAGGGCCAGCAGCAGCCAGGTGGACTCCGCCCAAGAGGTGGGATCGGGCATGGCCAGCCACAGCACCGCCAGGACCAGCAGGCAGAGCAGCACCAGGGCCAGCTGGGCCAACAGCAGAGGCCACAGCAATGGCCAGATGAGGTAAGACCACATGCGGTCCTTGCGAACTACCATGGACGTGTCCCTGAACCAGGCTTTGTTGCGTGAGTTTACGCCGCCGCGCCTCGGCTGTCATGGCGACTTCAGGTAGGTAACCCCTTGCGGTGCAGGGACAATTCCTCGCGACTGACACCCTGCGGACACCCACCGGGGCCAAAGCGTCGCTCACCCAGCTCGATGACGCCGGCCTCGGCATGCCAGGTCACCCAGGTCGTCGCGCGGGTGCCATACTGCTCTCCGATGATGAAGGGAGGCGACAGGCGACGCTCCAGCTCGAGCCCGATTCCTGTATCCGGGAGATGTTCGTCGTCGGCTGACGCAGACTCGGACAGCGCGTTCAGCGCATCCCCCGGCCAGTTGCGCCTCAACGAGGTGGCAAGCCCCTGTCGCGCGGCAATGAGCTTGGGCCAAGGGGTGTCGAGGCTGGCGTTGGAAAGCCCATGGATACCGGGCGCGACTTCCTTGAGCAGCAGCTTGTCCCGGCCGCGGTGCAGATGCCAGAGGCGCTCGCCGTCACCGGCCAGCAGATTGAAGCCGGCATAGCGCCAGCCCTCGCCTTCGGCCAGGTGGTCGAGCCAGGCACCGAGATCGCGGCACTCCAACGCCTCGCGCACCAGGTGCCCTCGGCTCGGCGCAGCGGTCGAGACCTTGAGTGCGGGGTCACGAACGTTGGTTACCGCTGCAACGCGACCACGGCGATGCACGGCCAGCCAGCTACCGCCAGCCTCGAGGTCGCGCCCGCCTACGATGTCAGGCGCATCGTGCCAGGCACCGAGCGGCGCCGTGGGTCGCTGGTGGAATTCGTCACGATTGGCTACCAGCCGTAGCGGCGTTGACGCTCCTGGCTGAAAGTCGAAGGCAATCAAGCACATGGGCGCTGCTCAGTCCCTCGGCGGCAACAGGTGCGCCAGCTGCCACTCACTGAGCTGGGTAAACAGGTGGCTGCGCACGGCAGTGGGCGTATTCAAGGCCAGGGTTTCCTGTACCAGCATCCTTGCGGCGTCAAGCGGCACTCGCCGGATCGCTGCCCTGACCCGGGGCAGGCTGGGCGCATTCATCGAGAGCGCATCGAACCCCATACCCATCAGCAGCAGCGCACCGGCCGGATCTCCTGCCAGCTCACCGCAGACCGAAATGGGCTTCTTCAAGCGCCTGGCATCTTCCGCCAGGCGGGCCAGGGCTGACAACACGGCCGGATGGCACGCATCGTAGAGGCTGGCTACGCGAGGGTTGTTGCGATCCACCGCCAGCAGGTACTGGGTCAGGTCGTTGCTGCCCACGGAGAAGAAATCGGCGCGCTCGGCCAGGGCATCCAGCTGGTAGAGCGTGGCCGGCACCTCCAGCATGACGCCGACCTTGGGCCGTGTGGCCGTAATGCCCTCCTCCGCCAGCTCGCGGATGGCACGGTCGAGCATGCGCAATGCATCGTCGACTTCGTCGACGTTGGTCACCATCGGGAAGAGCACCTGCATGTTGTCGTAGCCCTGGGAGGCACGCAGCATGGCTCGAAGCTGCACCATCAGCACTTCCGGGTGGTCAAGGGTCACGCGGATGCCGCGCCAGCCGAGGAAAGGGTTGGCTTCGTCGATGGGAAAGTAGGGCAGATCCTTGTCGCCGCCGATGTCGAGGGTGCGCATCACCACCGGCAGCGGCGCGAAGCTTTCCAACTGGTCGCGGTAGAGGCGCATCTGCTCCTGCTCGCCGGGAAAGCGCTCGGCAATCATGAAGGGCACCTCGGTGCGGTACAGGCCCACCCCGCTGATTCGCTTCTTGAGCGTCGCCGTGGTGTCGATCGCCAGGCCGGTATTCACCATCAGGGGCACGGCATGGCCGTCCGGGGTTTCGCTGGGCAGGTCCTGCTCGTGCTCGAGCACTTCCGTCAGCGCCACCTCCTCGGCGATCAAGCTACTGTAGCGAGCCCTGAGTTCATCCGTAGGGCGCACGAACAAGCGACCGCGATGGCCGTCGAGCACCACCTCGGCCCCCGAAAGGCGCGGCAGCGGCAGGTCGACCATGCCCAGCACGGTAGGCACGCCCATGGCGCGAGCGACGATCGCCACGTGGGACGTGCTCGAACCTCGCACGGAAACCAGCCCGGCAAGGCGCTCCCTGGGTACCTCACCCAGCGTGGCGACGCTGATCTCGTCACCTATCAGGATGGTGCTCTCGGGGAAGGAGTCGGGTATCTGGGGGGTCTCCTCCTGCAGATGGGCCAGCACCCGGCGCCCCAGGTCACGGACATCGGCGGCCCGCTCACGCAAGTAGTCATCGTCGACCCGCTCCAGGTACTGCACGTGCCGCCGCACCACGTCGGCCAGGGCACCGGGAGCCCACTGGCCCTCGCGGATACGCTTCTCCACCTCCTGGGAAAGCGCCGCCTCACTGAGCATCTGCTGATAGACTTCGAACAGCGCCAGCTCCTGAGCAGAGATACGGTTGGCCAGGCGCTCGCCTGCCGCCCGAATCTCCTCGCGCACACAGTCGATGGCGGCCTTGAGTCGCGCGATCTCGTGCTCGACATCGGTCGGCACCAGGTCGGGAACACTGCCCAGGTCGGCCAGGGGCGCCACCACCACCACCTCGCCGATGGCCATGCCGGGCGAGGCGGCAACGCCGGTGAACATGGCCTGGCCGCCTGGCAGGGTGGGCTTGTTGAGGCTGCCGGTAGCCAGGGCATGCGCCAGCACCCCGGCGAGCTGCGCGCCCATGGTGATGAGGAAGGCTTCGTCTTCCTCATCGTAACGGCGCTGCTCGGCCTGCTGCACCACCAGCACCCCCAGCATGCGGCGCTGGTGGATGATCGGCACCCCGAGAAAACTGGAGTAACGCTCTTCGCCGGTCGCCTCGAAGTAGCGAAACTTCGGATGCGAGGGAGCATTTTCCAGATTGAGCGGCTCCTCGCGCTCTGCCACCAGGCCGACCAGACCCTCCCCCACTTTCAGGCTCACGCGCCCCACGGCCCGGCTGTGCAGGCCGATGGTTTCCATCAGCACCAGCTCTTCAGCCTCGGCATCGAAAAGATAGAAGGAGCACACGTCGGTGCGCATGGCCTTGCGGATACGACGGACCATGGTCGCCAGCGCCGCATCGAGGTTGCGAGCGCTGTTGACCTCTTGTATGACCCGGCGCAACACCTCTAGCATCGGCGCCTTGCTTTCCATTGTTGTCGTACCTCGCCTGGCTGAGGAGTCAAGGCCAAACACCGTGTGAAAGGTGCGCGGCGCTTCGTGGAGGGGCCCTGCGTTGCCCCGTGGGTAGGGTGAGCGCTCGCGTCGTGTCAGCGCCCTTCGAGAGCAAGGCGCTGAGCCCGAGGTGACAGCTCGCTAAGCGCCCGACGGTACACCTCACGCTTGAATGGCACCACCTGTCCCAGCGGGTACCAGTAGCTGACCCAACGCCAGTAGTCGAACTCGGGCTTGGCCGAGCTATCCATGCAGATCCGGCTCTCCTGGCAGCGAATCCGCAACAGAAACCACTTCTGTTTCTGACCGATGCAAACCGGTCTTGAGTTCATACGCACCATGCGCCGTGGCAGACGGTAGCGCAGCCATCCCCGTGTACAAGCAAGCAGCTCGACATCGTCGCAGGTCAAGCCGATTTCCTCTTCCAGCTCTCGATAGAGTGCCTGTTGCGGTGTCTCGGTTGACTTGATGCCTCCCTGGGGAAACTGCCACGCATTCTGTCCTACCCGACGCGCCCAAAGCAGTTGCCCACTGGCGTTGGCGATAATGATGCCAACGTTGGGGCGAAAGCCGTCAGCGTCGATCACGGACGTCACCTTGTAGAATTCGTCATTGAGTTCATTCTTCCACAAGGGCGCGAAGCGCATCAATACAACCATCAGGCAGCAGGCCGGCTATCTGGCGACCCGCTGAAACGACGCCGGACTTAGCATGGCGGGCTTTGTCTGACATAATCGCCAGCTTTCGCGCTCGTAGCACTACTTTTCTCATCACACCGCAAGGGGTAAGCCGTGAGTCTGGCCATCTTCGATCTGGACAACACCCTGATCGCCATCGACAGCGACCATGCCTGGGGTGAATTTCTACTCGAGCAGGGGGCCGTGAATGCCGAGGCCTACCGGGAGGCCAACGACCGCTTCATGGCGGACTACGAGGCGGGAACGCTCGATATTCACGCCTTCCTGGCGGTGGCCCTCAAGCCGCTGGCCGACAACAGTCCCGAGCAGCTTGCCGCCTGGCACCAGCAGTTCATGGCCAGCAAGATCGAACCCAACATCCTGCCCAAGGGCGAGGAGCTGCTGGCGCGCCACCGCAGCCGCGGGGACACCCTGCTGATCGTCACCGCCACCAACCGCTTCATCACCGGCCCCATCGCCGAGCGCCTGGGCGTTGATCACCTGATTGCAGTGGAGCCGGAAGTTCGGGACGGCCGCTATACCGGACGGGTCAGCGGTACCCCGAGCTATCGCGAAGGCAAGGTAGAACGCCTGGAAGAGTGGCTGGCGGACAAGGATCTCACGTTGGACAACGCCTGGTTCTACAGCGACTCCCACAACGACCTGCCGCTGCTGGAGCTGGTGGAACATCCGGTGGCAGTGGACCCTGACGCCACCCTGCGCGAGGTGGCCGAACGGCGCGGCTGGCGCATCATGAGCCTGAGAGACTGAGCCCAAAGGCCCGACAAGGCAGAAGTTTGAAACGACGGCGCCCCCGGCAATTTCTCGCCAGGGGCGCTATGCATCAGGGCGATGCTATCAGCCCAGCAGATGCTCGACGGCTGCGCGCTCTTCCCTCAGCTCGTCTTCAGTGGCCTTCATCCGGCCGCGGCTGAACTCGTCGATCTCCAGGCCCTGGACGATCTCGTAGTCGCCGTTCTGGCAGCGCACCGGATAGGAGTAGATGATGCCTTCCTCGATGCCGTAGCTGCCGTCGGACGGAATCGCCATGCTCACCACCTGGTCGGTACCAAGCGCCCAGTCGCGCATGTGGTCGATGGCGGAAGAAGCGGCCGAGGCAGCGGAAGAGGCTCCGCGCGCCTTGATGATCGCCGCGCCACGCTGCTGCACGGTGGGAATGAAGTCGTTCTCGTACCAGTCACGCTCGACCAGATCGAAAGCCGGCTTGCCGGCCACCTTGGTGTGAGCCAGGTCGGGGTACTGAGTGGCGCTGTGGTTGCCCCAGATGATCATGCTTTCGACATCGGTAACGCGCTTGCCGGTCTTCTGAGCCAGTTGGGTCAGGGCGCGGTTATGGTCGAGACGAGTCATCGCGGTGAACTGGCGCGGGCTCAGGTCCGGGGCGTTGCAGGAAGCGATCAGGGCGTTGGTGTTGGCCGGGTTGCCCACCACCAGCACCCGCACGTCACGGCTGGCGTTGTCGTTCAGCGCCTTGCCCTGCACGGAGAAGATCGCGGCGTTGGCTTCCAGCAGATCCTTGCGCTCCATGCCCGGGCCGCGCGGACGGGCGCCGACCAGCAGGGCAAAATCGGCATCCTTGAAGGCGACGTTGGGATCGTCGGTGGCAACGATCTCCTGCACCAGCGGGAAGGCGCAGTCGTTGACTTCCATGACCACGCCGTTCAGCGCGTCCAGGGCCTGGGGAATCTCGAGCAACTGGAGAATGACGGGCTGATCCGGGCCCAGCATGTCGCCAGCCGCAATACGGAAGATAAGGGAGTAGCTGATCTGGCCAGCACCGCCGGTAATGGCAATACGTACGGGATCTTTCATCGTTGCTCCTTGGGTTTTCAACGCGCGGGTTGACGCCGTGAGGATGGGCCAGGCGGGTAGGCTCGCCCGCCCTGGCCGAGATTCGGACCGCCAAGATGTTATGCTTGCATTGCACAAAACTCAATCCGACCTCTGACTAGGACATAGCGACGGGGTCGACTCGTTCGTGCCCACTGTCACCCGTCGGATCATGCGCTATCATGCAATGCTCGAAAAGCCAAGCGAGCGCTGCAGAATGGCGAGCGAGTCGCTCCGGCCGAACGCCGATCAGCGATGAGACGCTGATCAGGGCTTGTGTCGTCCACCAGGGAAGGTCGCATGCTGAAACGCCCCCCCATTTCTTCATTGCTGGCCATCCTGCTGCTGCTGGCCCTGCTACTCTGGCTGGCACTCGGAGACATCCAGCGCTTTCAGCGAGAAGCTCCCAGCGCCGAAGCCCCCTCCGACGAGACGCTGCCTCGCGTCGAATTTCGCACCAGCCAGGCCACGCCCTACACTCCCCGGCGGGTCGTCCAGGGCCAGCTTGAAGCCCATCGTGAAGTCGAGCTGCGCACACGGCATGCCGGGCGCGTGGTGGACCTGCCGGTGGCACAGGGAATCAGCGTGGAGGCCGGCGCCCCCCTGCTGGCGCTGACGCGCGACGCCCTCGAGGCACAGCTGGAGCGGGCCGAGGATCGACTGGCACTGGCGAGAGCCGAACTCGCAGGCGCCGAAGACCTGCGCCAGCGCAACCTGATCTCCCAGCCCGAGCTGCTGCGCCTGCAGAGCAGCGTCAGCGTGGCAGCGGCGGAACTGGCAGAGCTACGCCAGGCCTTCGACGAAACCCGTCCCTCGGCACCCTTCGACGGCGTGCTGGACCGGCTCTACGTCGAGCTGGGCGAGGTGCTCCAGATCGGCGAAGCCTTCGCTCGCCTGGTCGACGACCGACGCCTGACGGCCAGCGCCTGGGTGGCCCAGCGCGACGCCCATGAGCTGAGCCCCGGCCTGCCCGTCGAAGCCCGGTTGCTGGATGGCAGCCGACTGACCGGCGAGCTGACTCACGTGTCGAGTCGAGCCGACGAGGCCACGCGCTCCTTCTATATCGAAGCCGAGTTCGACAATCCTGAGCGCCGCCGCCTGGCCGGGGCCAGCGCCACCCTGGCGATCAGCCTGCCCGAACGCGAAGTGCACCGCTTCTCGCCTGCCCTGCTCGAGCTGGATGAGGAGGGTCGGCTGCGGGTCAAGCACCTGGATGAAGAGGATCGTGTGGTGAGTACGCCCATCACCCTGGTCGCCATCAATGCCACGGAAGCACGCGTCGACGGGCTTCCCGACACAATCCGCTTGATCTCCCTCGGCGGCGGTTTCGTCGCCCCCGGCGATGGCGTCGTCGCCGTGCCGGCCCAGGATGCGGCCGAGCCTGTCGCCGAAAATAGCGCCAATGCAGGCACAGAGCCGGAGTCACCCTGATCATGCGCACCCTGATCAAGGCCGCCCTGGATCGGTCGCGCACCACCTTGCTGCTGCTGCTCGCCCTGCTGCTGGCAGGCCTGGCCGCCTGGCAGGCAGTGCCCAAGGAGGCCAACCCGGACGTTCCCATACCCATCATCTACGTCTCGCTGGCCCTGGACGGAGTAAGCCCGGAGGACGGCGAGCGGCTGCTGGTGCGCCCCATGGAGCAGGAGCTGCGCACCATTGAGGGCGTGCGCAAGATGACCGCCCAGTCAAGCGAGGGCCATGCCGCCGTTACCCTGGAGTTCGATGCCGGTTTCGACCCTCGCCAGGCGCTGGCGGACGTGCGCGAACGCGTCGACATCGCCAACGCTTCGCTGCCCGATGAGGCCGAGGAGCCGCGGGTCTTCGAGGTCAACGTCGGCCTCTTCCCGGTATTGACCCTGGGGCTTTCGGGACCGATCGAGGAGCCCCAGCGGCTCGCCATCGCCCGACAGCTGCAGGAAGCCTTCGAAGGCGTACCCGAAGTGCTCGAGGTGGAGATCGGCGGCGAACGCGAGGAGCTGATGGAAATCGTCATCGATCCGCTGGTGCTGGACAGCTACGGCGTGGATTTCGATACCCTGTTCAACCTGATAACGCGCAACAACCGGCTGGTGGCTGCCGGCAGCCTGGACACCGGGGCCGGCCGTGCGCCGGTCAAGGTCCCCGGGGTGATCGAGAGCCTTGACGACGTGCTCGGCATGCCGGTGAAGGTGGATGGCGACCGGGTGGTGACCTTTGCCGACGTGGCCTGGATCCACCCCACCTTCAAGGATCCGGACGGGTTTGCTCGCATCGACGACGAGCCAGCCCTGGTACTGGAGATCTCCAAGCGCGCCGGCGCCAACCTGGTTGCCACCATCGAGGGCATACGCGACATTCTCGCCCAGGCCGCGCCGCTGCTCCCCGAGGAGCTCTCGATCACCACCATCATGGACCAGTCGGAAACCGTCGATCAGATGCTCTCGGAGCTGCTCAACAACGTGCTGACCGCCGTGGTTCTGGTACTGATCGTGATCCTGGCGGCCATGGGCGTACGCTCGGCCCTGATGGTAGGGCTGACCATACCCGGCGCCTTCCTCACCGGCATCCTGCTGATCTGGACCATCGGCTATACCCTCAACATCGTGGTGCTGTTCGCCCTCATTTTAGTCGCCGGCATGCTGGTGGACGGCGCCATCGTGGTCAGCGAACTGGCCGACCGTCACCTGCGCGAGGGCCAGTCGCCGAGGGAGGCCTGGGTCAACGCCGCGGCGCGCATGAGCTGGCCGGTGATCGCCGCCACCGCCACCACGCTTGCGGTCTTCGTGCCGCTATTGTTCTGGCCCGGCGTGGTAGGCGAATTCATGAAGTACCTTCCGGCCACGGTCATCCTCTGTCTGCTCGCCTCTCTGGCCATGGCACTGATCTTCCTGCCCACCCTGGGCGGCGTGTTCAGCGTGCGTGCCGGCAAGGCCCGCAGCAGCGCAGAGATGATCACCCCCGGCGGACGTCTGTACCGCACCCTCCTGGCCCGGCTGCTGGGCTGGCCCGGGCTGACGCTGCTGATCGCATTGCTGCTGATGGCGTTGATCTTCGTCAGCTACGGTCGCTTCAACCACGGCGTGGAATTCTTTCCCGACGTGGAGCCGGAAAACGCCCAGGTGCTGGTGCGCGCCCGCGGAGACTTCTCTGCGCTGGAGAAGGATGCCATCGTGCGCCGTGTCGAATCCCGGCTGGCCGGCATGAGCGAGGTCCAGGCACTCTATGCCCGCTCCTACGGCATCCCCAACGAGCAGCTCGGCAGCGACGTGATCGGGTCGGTGCAGTTCCAGTTGATCGACTGGCAGGAGCGTCGCCCGGCCCGGGTGATCATGGACGAGATGGCCCAGCGCACCGCCGACCTGCCTGGCGTCGTGCTGGAGTTTCGCGAGCAGGACATGGGACCGGGTGCCGGCAAGCCCATCGTACTCGAGATCACCGCCCAGCAAGCGGCAGACAGTGAAGAGGCCGTCGAGCGCATTCGTCGCGAGATGGAACGACTGGGTGGCTTCCGCGACATCGAGGACAATCGCAGCCTGCCCGGCATCGAATGGCGACTCAACGTCGACCGCGCCGCCGCCGCCCGCATGGGCGCCGATGTCGCCGCGGTAGGCAGCGCGGTGCAGCTGGTCACCAATGGTCTGAGGGTCGCGACCTATCGCCCCGCGCACGCCCCCGACGAGGTCGATATCAGCGTGCGCTTCCCGCAGGCCTGGCGCAGTATCGACCAGTTGGACCGGCTGACCCTCAACACCCCGCGCGGCCAAGTGCCGATCTCGCATTTCGCCACTCTGGAGCCGGCCCCCCGGGTGGGTACGCTGCATCGTATCGATGGCCAGCGCGCCATCACGCTGGAAGCAGACGTGGCCGCAGGCTACCAGCCCGAGGAGCGCCTGCGCGCGCTGCTGGCAGCACTGGGGCCACCGCCCGAGGGCGTGCGGGTCAACGTTGCCGGCGAGCAGGAAGAGCAGGAGGAAGCCAGCCGCTTCCTGATCACCGCCTTCCTCGTCGCCATAGGGCTGATGCTGCTGATCCTGGTGACCCAGTTCAACAGCCTCTACCAGGCGCTGCTGGTGCTCTCGGCGATCGTCTTCTCCACCGCCGGGGTGCTGATGGGCCTGCTGGTCAATGGCCAGCCGTTCGGCATCGTCATGGTGGGCATGGGAATCATCGCCCTGGCAGGGATCGTGGTGAACAACAACATCGTCCTGATCGATACTTACAACGAGCTACGCCAGGCGGGGATGGCTCCCCACGACGCCGCCCTGGAGGCCGGCGGCCTGCGCCTGCGCCCGGTACTGCTGACCGCGATCACCACCGTGCTGGGCCTGATGCCGATGGTGCTGGAGGTCAATGTCAACCTGTTCGCGCCGAGCCTGGGGTTTGGCGCCCCCTCGACCCAGTGGTGGACCCAGCTCTCCAGCGCCATCGCCGGCGGGCTGGTCTTTGCTACCGGACTCACCCTGCTGCTGACCCCGTGCATGCTGGTGCTCTGGCATCGCCGCCCGGCATCCGAGGCAGCCAAGCCTGCCGAAGCGTAAGCCGGGACGATGATAGCTGGAAAAACGCCGCCCGAGCACAGGCTCGGGCGGCGTTGTCATGAAGCGGTTCGAAAGGCGGCTCGGTCGTTACTCGGCCTCGGCCTCCGCCTGGGGGGTATGCGCCGCATGCAGGCGGGCAATCAACTGATCTTCCAGGGCGAAGCGCTCGGTCAGGCCCTTGGCCAGGCGATCCAGCCAGGCAGGCAGGCGCGGCAGAAAGTGCTGGCAACGCACGGGAGTCGAGTAGTCGGAGTCGAACGCCAGCACCAGCTCGGTGGAGAGTTCCAGGCGTTCCAGCAGCTTGGCGGCAATGCCCAGGGCCGCATGGTCCTCGAAGGCATGCGCTTCCTCGCGCAGCTGAGGGTAGATCTCGAAGTGGCCGGCGCTGATGTAATCCATCAACAGCTCGCTGAAGCGATCGATTTGCGGCTTGCCGACGGCTTCCAGCTCGCTATCGCAGGCCTCCTTCAGTTCGATGAAACTGACCAGCAGCTCACGACGTTCATCGAGCCATCGATCGATCAACTGATGCACGCCACCCCAGCGCTCCCTGGCCGTCTTGCATTGTTCCAGCATCGCGAGCCTCCTTCCCTTGTGAAGCCAGTGCAGCTCGAATACGTCGAGCTGCGAACCTGAAGTCCCAGACTCGCCGCTGCCAACCTGGCTGTCAATCCTCCCCGTAAACGAAACAGTGTTCTCGGTTTTACCCCGGCTCGGCCTCCAGGCATGGCCTGGCTCGGGCTCCCGGCCACCGGCAAGGCCAAGCCCATGAGAAAAAATGACTTTCGCGCCTTCTTCTATTGGCAATACGGGTCAGCAACGAGCTTTCTGGACTTTTTCCATCAGCCGGCCGAGTCGCATTTCGGCACAGCCGAAGCAAGCCCCGGATAAAATTCAAGCTTGAAACTTTAAGCTTGAACTACCTGGCAAACGCGTCTAGCCTGCTTAATCACTACAACAACGATACGGTTCCCGACAATGAGAATCGCCTGTCTCGGCGGCGGCCCCGCCGGCCTCTACTTCGCCATCAGCATGAAGCTGCACGACCCCGCCCA
>NZ_JACEFT010000001.1 GCF_013697085.1 Billgrantia kenyensis | reverse complement strand
CGATCCGCTGTCGGCACGCTGGTGGAGCGCACCACGCGCCTGGTGATACTGGCCAAACTGGACGGCACGACGGCCACCGCCGCTGCCATCGGGTTCAGCGACAAGCTGAACGAGGTCCCACGCGCCTTGCGGCTCTCCATGACCTACGACCAGGGCAGGGAGATGATGCAGCATGCCGAGATCACACAACGGACCGGGACGGCCATCTATTTCGCCGATCCTCATAGCCCGTGGCAACGAGGCTCTAACGAAAATACCAACGGTTTGTTGCGGCAGTACCTGCCGAAGGGCACGGACCTGTCGGTCTATAGCCAGGAAGAGCTCGATGCCATTGCGGATTCATTGAACACACGACCGCGCAAGACATTGGACTGGCGAACGCCTCTGGAAGTCTATTCCGAGGTGCTCAAGAAATCAGTCGCTGGACCGGACACCCTTCAATAGTGTTGCGCTTGGGACTTGAGACCGCCGATAAAAAGAGTCCCTTTGTCAAGAAAGTGCAGCCGGGTGCTTAACTGCGCCTTTGTAGAGGCTTGAGCCGTGTGCTGGGAAACTCGCATGCACGGTTCTTAGGGGGTTGGATGCGGGTAACCGCATCCGACTACCCGACAATCTGATTCGCCCCTGGGCGCTGGGACGCAGCAACTGGCTATTTGCCGGCTCACTGCGCAGCGGCCAGCGCGCAGCCAACATCATGAGCCTGATCCAGTCCGCTAAGTTGAACGGCCATGAATCGCATGCCTACCTGAAAGACGTACTGACTCGGCTGCCCACGCAGAAGGCCAGCCAGATCCACGAACTCCTACCTCAGCACTGGAAACCGGTCGACTGATCACTCGCAAAGGGCGATGGCCGGGCGCTTACGCTCGTAGGCTTCGCTCAGCAGGCCAACGGCGTGTTGCTGCAGGCTGCCATTCAAGCCGCCGCGATATCGAAGGCGACGATCTGGCGTCGCTCGCGGGAGAATTCGACGCCGATCAGGTGGATGGGCTTGCCCTGGCCGCGGTACTTGTCGGCGTAGCCCTTCTCCTGAAGCTGCTGCAGCGCCTTGCCCTTGGGTACCTGCTCGACCACCTTGAATTCGAACAGGTAGAGGTGGCCGTCGAAATCGACGGTCATGTCGACCTTGCCGGTGTGGCTGGCGTCTTCCACCGTGACGCTCACGCCGAGCGCGGCGAAGTGGCTGTAGAACACGCTGGCATAGTGGCCTTCGTACTTGGCGATGGGATTGTTGCGGTACCAATCGTGGGGCAGGCCGGCGTAGAGCGCCTTGAGGTGGGTTTCCAGTGCTGCCAGGTCGTGGGCTTTGAGTACGTCCAGCAATCCCAGCTGGGTCTCCTGCATGGTCGAGTCCGGTATGCCAAGCGCTGGCAGCAGCAACTCGTTGAGGCTGGTCTCGACTTCCTGGTTGGGGAAGCCCAGGGTGTAGAGATGGTAGCCCAGGATCGGCTCTTCCCATTTCTTGATGGTGAGATAGCCGGTCTGGAACAGCAGCCCTTCGGTGGTCATGTCATCGACATCGAAGCGCCCCAGTAGCTGCGCCTTGGCCTGCACTCGGTCGAGACGGGGCGTGAAGACGCCACGCTCCTTGAGCACTTCGATCAAAAACGAGGGCGTGGCGGTCTCGAACCAGTAGGGGCGAAACTCTCGCTTCTGCAACAGCAGCAGCACGTCGAACGGGTTGTAAACCGAGGGCACGGCTTCACCACCCCAACGGTAGCCGTTGTACCAGTGGCGAATCTGCTGGCGGTTCAGGCCGGGTAGCTCAGGCGCGAATACCGTATCGATGTCCTCATCGGTATAGCCGCAGATGGTGGCGTGAGCGTTGTCCAGCGTGATGTCGTTGAGGTTGTTGAGCCCCGAGAACAGGCTGACTTTGCTGAACTTGGAAACCCCGGTGAGCAGGCAGAACTGCAGGTGGCGGTCTGCTTCCTTGAGCACGCTGTAGAGGTTGCGCAGGCCATCGCGTAGCTCGCGGGCGTGCTCCGGCTCGGTGAGGTTATCGAGAATCGGCTTGTCGTACTCGTCGATCAGCACGACGACGCGCTGACCATGCTGCTCGTGCGTCCGGCGGATCAGATCCGAGAACTCGCTGGAAATCAGCTCCGGGGGCGGGCTCGTGATACCGAGACGCTGTCGGTGCTGTTGCAGTTGGTGTCGGATGTGGCTGTCCAGCGCTGACCGATCCTGCAGGTTGCCGTCGGCGAAGCTCAGGTGGATGACCGGATGCTGCTTTTGCCAGTCCCACTTGTCGTGAATGTAGAGCCCTTGGAACAGCCGCTCTTGGCCTTCGAACAGGCAGCGCAGGGTGTCCACCAGCAGGCTCTTGCCGAAGCGGCGCGGGCGCGAGAGGAAGTAGTACTTGCCTTGCTCGATCAGGCGGTGGATTTGAGGTGTCTTGTCGACGTAGTAGTAGCCGCCTTCGATGATGTCGGAAAAGGTCTGAATGCCGATGGGCAGCTTGCGACGAGACGGGGCAGACACGGCGATGCTCCTGCGCTGGAAACATAGTGATGGGAGCATACCACGCGGGCGGCCCTGGAATGGTGGGGAACACGTTGATGCTGCTTGCGCTATGCCAGGGCGCGCTCGAGCATGCCGGGCCGGCGGGGGGCAGGCCTTTTTTCTGCGCAGCAGGGGATCTACAGGTCGTATTCATCAAGCCGGCTGCTGGCCTGCTGCCTGAGGAGATGCGGAAAGGCGCGCTCTACTGCCTGCGTTGCCGAGAGCTCGCGTAGTTCGTCGCGTAGCAGCGTGGCGACGAGGCGGGCCTGGGCCTCATCGCGATGACGCTTCAGGGGCTCCCGGTCTGGCTGCTGGCTGACATGCCACTTGTGAAGGACGAAGGCTCGCGGGTCCACGGTAACGAGCCTCAACGGCATGCCTTTCTCGTCGAAGACGACGGCTTCGAAGCGCGGCGAGGCAATGGCCCACTTCAGCGAGTCGATCCCTACCGGTTTCAGATCCCCGGCTTCCAGATAGCGCTCGAAGTCGCTCATCTTCATAGGATCAGCAGCTTGAGTAATGAAATCGATCATGTAGCCCTTGGCGTTGGCAGCACGAAACTCGAAGGGCGCTTGGGTGAGGGGCTGGAAAGAGCGGTCGCTGGCACGTATCACCGATAGCAGCGTTTCCCCGGCGAGAGCAGTAATGATTCTCAAGCCTTGCCGTGCGTCCATCAGCACATCGTTATCGGCGGTTGCGAGATGCTCGGGTTCAATGAGAACGCCGGCGCGGGCTTCATAGGCATACAGGGCGTTGGTGCCGATTACCCTGAAAGGAATCTCCTTGCGTTGAAGTGCCCTTATCGCCCTGGCACCGGCTAGCGGGAAACGGTTAAGCCGATTGGCCCGGACATAGGCGGCATGCAGCTGAAGCTGTTCCTTGAGCGAATGTTCGCGGGCATGATATTCCGCTTTCTGCGCCTCGAACGCTTGCTGTATGGCTTCGGTATCGGGGGAGCGCGGGCCGAGAGAGTGGTTTTTGCCGCCAGTGTAGGCGCGGTAAAGGTACTCTCGCCCATTGATGTGCTTCCAGTGCATCGAACCCTTTACTTGGCGTGCTCGAGCACGATGCTGCTCCAGCGCCTCGAAGAGCTGGATGGCGTTGACGGCAACACGAGACGCTTCGGACTGCAGGCGTTGGTAGGACATCGAGCCCCCCTGGGCGGGCTTTAACTAATTTTTTATAGTTTATGATCATTGATTAGTTAAAGTCCATTTGAACTATATCTTGGCTGTCAATGGCGCTATGCCAGGGCGCGCTCGAGCATGCCGGGCTGGCGGGGTTAGCCTGTGGAGTGACTAAATCGAGGGCAGCGGCGTAGCCGCTGCCTGGTGAAGGCGTGTCGAAGCAGGAAGGTTCTGGGGGTGATCTTAGAACCCTCGCCCAAAGCGCGAAGCGCAGTGGGCGGGGATTGTCAGCGCGAAGTCACTTCGCCGCCAGCGCCACGCCCACCTTGGAGCGGTTAGGTCGGCCGATGGTCTGGGTGATCCAGGTGCCGGTTTCGGCGAGCTTGTCGAGGTCGATGCCGGTATCGATACCCAGGCCATTGAGCAGGTAGACGACATCTTCACTGGCCACGTTGCCGGAGGCGCCCTTGGCGTAGGGGCAGCCGCCGAGGCCAGCGACGGAGCTGTCTACCACGCTGATGCCTTCTTCCAGCACGGCGTAGAGGTTGGCCAGCGCCTGGCCGTAGGTGTCGTGGAAGTGGGCGGCGAGCTTTTCCATGGGGATGTCGCGGCTCACGGCTTCGATCATGCGCTTGGCGGCGAGCGGGGTGCCGACGCCGATGGTGTCGCCGAGCGAGACTTCGTAGCAGCCCATATCGAACAGCGCCTTGCTTACCTCGGCCACCTTGGCCGGGGCGATCTCGCCTTCGTAGGGGCAGCCGAGCACGCAGGAGACGTAGCCGCGCACGCGCACCTTGGCCTCTCTGGCTCGCTCCAGCACGGGGGCGAAGCGCTCCAGGGATTCGGCGACGGAGCAGTTGATGTTCTTCTGCGAGAAGGCTTCACTGGCCGCGCCGAATACCGCCACTTCCTCCACGCCGCACTCCAGCGCCGCTTCCAGCCCCTTGAGGTTGGGGGTGAGAGCGGCGTAGGTGACGCCCTGGCGGCGCGTAAGGCCGGTCATCACTTCACGATGGTCGGCCATCTGCGGCACCCACTTGGGCGAGACGAAGCTGGCGGCTTCGATGTAGCCGATGCCGGCGGCGCCCAGGCGGTCGATCAGTTCCAGCTTGGTGGCTGTGTCGATCGGGTTGGGTTCGTTCTGCAGCCCGTCGCGGGGGCCGACCTCGACCAGGCGCACGCGCTTGGGAAATGCCATTCGATTTTCTCCTATCCTGTACACGGCACGTGACCGGTGGCCTTGCCCGCGGCTGATCCGGGTGCTGCCTTTCGCGAAGATCGCTGTGAACCCCTCCCTGGGCGCTCCATTTTTCATCCATGAAAAATGAGCTTCGCTCACGTCAGCTCCCGGCGCCGCTACTCTCGGCGCACTTGCCTTGACGCTCTTGGTGCCGCTCCAATCTTACTCGACCGGCGCAAACTCGAGCAGCACGTCTCCCTGGCCCACCGTATCGCCGGCGTTGAAGTGGAAGCTTTCTACATGGCCGTCGGCGGGGGCGGTCATGGTGTGTTCCATCTTCATGGCCTCCATGACCATCAGCGGCATGCCTTTCTCCACCTTCTGACCGGCTTCCACCAGCAGCGCGACCACGGTGCCGTGCATCGGCGCGGTGAGGGTCGATTCGGCTTCGTGGTGGCCGTGGTCGATGGCATCGATTCGGCGCCAGAACAGGCGGGTTTCACCGCGCGGGTCGACCATGACGACGACGTTGCCGTCGCGGCGGGCCTGGAGGCGGCGGCGGTGGCCATTAAGGGTCACGGCCACGGCGTCACCTTCCAGGTGCTGCAGGCGGGCGGTGAGGGTCTCGCTGCCGATGGTGAGGTGCCACGGGTCGGCGTCGGTCTCACGGGTGCCTTCCACGACCACCACGTTCTCTTCGTCCTGCACGTGGGCAGGGTCGCACAGCGAGATGCGGATGGTATGTGGGGCGTTGAGGCGGAAGCCGTCGTGGCGGTCCCACGGCGAGTCGCTCTCACACTCGCGGGCGAGCTGGTTGAGGCCGATCAGCGCGGCGCCGGCGTACTCTTCGATGCTGTACTGCTTGGGTGCGAAGAGGGTGGCTTCGTTCTTCTCGATGAAGCGGGTGTCCAGCTCCACGTTGCGGAATGCCGGGTGGGTGGCCAGGCGCTGCAGGAAGGCGCGGTTGGTCACCACACCCTGCACGTCCAGCGCGGCCAGCGCGCGGTTGAGGGTGGAAAGCGCCTGCTCGCGGTCGTCGCCGTGGACGATCAGCTTGGCGAGCATGGGGTCGTAGTGCATGGAGACCACGTCGCCGGTTTCCACGCCGCTATCCAGGCGCACCCGTTCAGGGTCGAGCCCGGCGCCCTTGAGGTCCATGGCGAAGCGCTCGAGCTTCCCGGTGGCGGGCAGGAAGTCCTGCTCCGGGTCTTCGGCGTAGAGGCGCGCCTCGAAGCTGTGGCCGGTGATGGTCAGCGCTTCCTGCCGGAGCGGAAGGGCTTCGCCCATGGCCACACGCAGCTGCCACTCGACCAGGTCCTGGCCTGTGATCATCTCGGTGACGGGGTGCTCCACCTGCAGGCGGGTGTTCATCTCCATGAAGTAGAAGGAGCCATCTTTGTCCAATAAGAACTCGACGGTGCCGGCGCCCACGTAGCCGATCTCCTTGGCGGCGCGCACGGCGGCTTCGCCCATCTCGCGGCGCAGCTCGGCGCTCATGCCGGGAGCGGGGGCTTCCTCGAGGACCTTCTGGTGGCGACGCTGCACCGAGCAGTCGCGCTCGAACAGGTAGACACCGTTGCCGTGGCTGTCGCAGAACACCTGAACCTCGACGTGGCGCGGCTGGGTCAGGTACTTCTCGATCAGCATGCGGGTGTCGCCGAAGGCGGCCTGGGACTCGCGGCGGCAGCCGTCCAGCGCGGCCTGGAACTGCTCGCCGCTCTCCACCACGCGCATGCCCTTGCCGCCGCCGCCGGCGCTGGCCTTGAGCAGCACCGGGTAGCCGATCTTGTCGGCCTCGGACTTGAGCAGGGCGTCGTCCTGGTCGCCGCCGTGGTAGCCCGGCACCAGCGGTACGCCGGCGTTGGCCATGCGCGCCTTGGCGGCGGACTTGTCGCCCATGGCGGCAATCGCCGAGGCGGGCGGGCCGACGAAGGTGATACCGGCGGCGTCCAGCGCTTGAACGAAGGCGCCGTTCTCGGAGAGGAAGCCGTAGCCGGGGTGAATGGCACCGGCACCGGTGCGCTTGGCAGCTTCCACCACCGCTTCCACCTTCAGGTAGCTCTCGCGGGCGGCGGCTGGGCCCAGGCGCACGGCTTCATCGGCTTCGCGCACGTGGCGGGCGTTGGCGTCGGCGTCGGAGTAGACGGCCACGGTGCGCAGGCCCATGGCGCGGGCGGTGCGCATCACGCGGCAGGCGATCTCGCCGCGGTTGGCCACCAGCAGGGTGTCGAAGGGCGTGGTGCGGGAATCGGTCTGGCTCATGAGCGGCGCTCCGAGGAGTTCGTGTTGTCGTCGGTCCAGGCGGGGCGGCGCTTCTCGAAGAAGCTGGCCAGGCCTTCCTGACCTTCGGCGCTGACCCGCAGCTCGCTGATCACGCGGCAGGTGTGCTCGCGGGTGGCCTTGCTGTCGGAGTCGCGGGCCACTTCGGCCAGCAGGGCCTTGGTGGCGCGCTGGGCCTGGGGCGAGCCGGCCAGCAGGGTTTCGAGCATCGCGTTGACCGCTTCGTCGATGTGGTCGTGGCCGACGATCTGGTGGGCCAGGCCCAGCTCCAGCGCCTTGTCGGCGTCGATCACCTCGGCGGTGAGCGCGTAGCGGCGCATCTGACGCGAGCCCAGGGCACGCTGTACGTAGGGGCTGATCACTGCCGGCGAGAGGCCGATCTTTACCTCGGAGAGGCAGAACTTGGCCTTCTCGCTGGCAATCACGATGTCGCAGCAGGCGGCCAGGCCCACGGCACCGCCGAAGGCGGCACCCTGCACGCGGCACACGGTGGGGCAGGGCAGGGTGTCCAGACCGTGCATCAGCTGCGACAGCTTGCGCGAGTCGGCCAGGTTGCCCTCGAAGTCGTACTCCACCATGCGCTTCATCCAGTTCAGGTCAGCACCGGCGGAGAAGCTCTTGCCCTCGGAGCCCAGCACCACCACGCGCACCTCGCCGTGGCGGGCGGCGTCGTGCAGCTTGGCGAGGTGCTCGTTGAGCTCGGCGATCAGGCTGTCGTCGAAGGCGTTGTGCACCTCGGGCCGGTTCAGCGTCAGCCAGGCGACGCCGCGCTCGTCGATGCTTAGCTGAGAAAAGCTATTTGTATCGGTCATTTTTCGTGGCTCCCATATTCGTAAAGTATTCGAGCGAAGGCCAGGGCTAGGCCCGTTCCCGACGGGCCAACGCACTTCCCACATCCCTGTGGGTCGCAAGGCAAAAAACGGCGAAAGAGCGGAGTTTAGGAGCCCTAAATGAGCATCTTGAGCCGTTTTTTAACGCAGTATGGGCGAGCGCAGACACTTTACGACTCACATCCGGAAGACGCCGAACCGGGTCTCTTGCACTTCCGCGTTCATCGCGGCGGAGAGCGAGAGCCCCAGCACGTCGCGGGTCTGGGCCGGGTCGATCACGCCATCGTCCCAAAGCCGCGCGCTGGCGTAATAGGGGTGACCCTGGTGCTCGTACTGCTCGCGGGTGGGCTGCTTGAAGGCTTCTTCCTCTTCGGCACTCCACTCGCGGCCCTCGCGCTCGTACTGTTCGCGCTTGACCTGGGCCAGCACGCCGGCAGCCTGTTCGCCGCCCATCACCGAGATACGGGCGTTGGGCCACATGAACAGCAGGTTGGGGTCGTAGGCGCGGCCGCACATGCCGTAGTTGCCGGCGCCGAAGCTACCGCCGATCAGCACGGTGAACTTGGGCACCTTGGCGCAGGCCACGGCGGTGACGAGCTTGGCGCCGTGCTTGGCGATGCCTTCGTGCTCGTACTTGGAGCCGACCATGAAGCCGGTGATGTTCTGCAGGAACACCAGCGGGATCTTGCGCTGGGCGCACAGCTCGATGAAGTGGGCACCCTTGACCGCGGATTCGGAGAACAGCACGCCGTTGTTGGCGACGATGCCCACCGGGTAGCCGTGAATGTGAGCGAAGCCGGTGACCAGGGTGTCGCCGTAGTAGCGCTTGAACTCGTCGAAGTCGGAGTCGTCGACGATGCGGCCGATCACCTCGCGCACGTCGAACGGCTTCTTGAGGTCGGTGCCGACGATGCCGTAGATCTCGCTCGGGTCGAGCTTGGGCGGCTTGGGCTCCTGCATCTTGAGCTGGCCGCGCTTCTGCCAGTTGAGCCGTGACACGCAGGCGCGGGCCAGCTGCAGGGCGTGGGCATCGTTCTCGGCGTAGTGGTCGGCCACGCCGCTGAGCTTGGCGTGCACGTCGGCGCCGCCCAGGTCCTCGGCGCTGATGCTCTCGCCGGTGGCGGCCTTCACCAGCGGCGGGCCACCGAGGAAGATGGTGCCCTGCTGCTTGACGATGATCGACTCGTCGGCCATGGCCGGCACGTAGGCGCCGCCGGCGGTACAGGAGCCCATCACCACGGCGATCTGCGGGATGCCTTCGGCGGAGAGGGTGGCCTGGTTGTAGAAGATGCGCCCGAAGTGCTCGCGGTCGGGGAACACTTCATCCTGGCGGGGCAGGAAGGCGCCGCCGGAGTCGACCAGGTAGATGCACGGCAGGCGATGCTTGCGGGCGATCTCCTGGGCGCGAATGTGCTTCTTCACCGTCAGCGGGTAGTAGGTGCCGCCCTTGACGGTGGCGTCGTTGGCGACGATCACGCACTCCACGCCGGAGACGCGGCCGATGCCGGTGACCACGCCGGCGGCGGGCACGTCGCTCTCGTAGACCTCATGGGCGGCCAGCGCCGAGAACTCGAGGAACGGCGAGCCCTCGTCGATCAGGTTGTCGATGCGGTCGCGCACGAACAGCTTGCCGCGTGATTCGTGACGGGTGCGGGCCTTCTCGCCGCCGCCCTGGCTGATCGCTGCGGTCAGCTCGCGCAGCTTCATCACCTCGTGGCGCATGGCCTTGTCGTTGGCCTGGAAGCCGTCGCTGCGCGGATTGATTTGTGTCGTTAAGGTAGCCATAGGAGTCTCTTTTTCTCTTCAAGTATGAAAATAAGCGAGCGATATTCAGACCCTGGGAGGAGAGTATGAATGAGCGCAGCTATTTTCATTTGGACTCGTTGAAGAGTTCGCGGCCGATAAGCATCCGACGAATCTCGCTGGTTCCGGCGCCGATCTCGTAGAGCTTGGCGTCGCGCAGCAGGCGTCCGGTGGGGTACTCGTTGATGTAGCCGTTGCCGCCCAGCAGCTGGATGGCGCCGAGCGCTACCTGGGTGGCCTTCTCGGCGCAGTAGAGGATCACGCCGGCGGCGTCCTTCCGCGAGGTCTGGCCACGGTCGCAGCCGGCCGCCACGGCGTAGAGATAGGCGCGGCAGGCGTTCAGCGTGGTGTACATGTCGGCGATCTTGCCCTGCACCAGCTGGAACTCGCCGATCGACTGGTTGAACTGCTTACGCTCGTGAACGTAGGGCACCACGATGTCCATGGCCGCCTGCATGATGCCGATGGGGCCGGCGGCGAGCACGGTGCGCTCGTAGTCCAGGCCGCTCATCAGCACGCGTACGCCCTTGCCCACTTCGCCCAGCACGTTCTCGGCGGGGACTTCGCAGTCCTGGAACACCAGCTCGCAGGTGTTGGAGCCGCGCATGCCTAGCTTGTCGAGCTTCTGGGCGGTGGAGAAGCCGGCCATGCCCTTCTCGATGATGAAGGCGGTGATGCCCTTGGAGCCGGCGTCGGGGTCGGTCTTGGCGTAGACGACCAGCACGTCGGCGTCGGGGCCGTTGGTGATCCACATCTTGTTACCGTTGAGGACGTACTTGTCACCCTCCTGGCGCGCGCGCAGCTTCATGGAAACCACGTCGGAGCCGGCACCCGGCTCGGACATGGCCAGGGCGCCGACGTGCTCGCCGCTGATCAGCTTGGGCAGGTACTTGGCCTTCTGCTCGGCATTGGCGTTGATCTTGAGCTGGTTCACGCACAGGTTGGAGTGGGCGCCGTAGGAGAGGCCCACCGAGGCGCTGGCGCGGGAGATCTCTTCCATGGCGATGCAGTGCGCCAGGTAGCCCATGCCGGTGCCGCCATCCTCTTCCGGCACGGTGATGCCGAGCAGGCCCATGTCACCGAACTTCTGCCACAGATCGTTGGGAAATTCGTTCTTCTCGTCGATCTCGGCGGCACGCGGGGCGATCTCGTCGCGAGCGAAGGCGTTGACCTGATCGCGCAGCATGTTCAGCTCGTCGTCGAGGCCGAAATCGAGGGGCTTGTAGGCGGTGAGCATGGCGAAACTCCCTTTGTGTATATGGCTTGTATCGCTGTCAGAGGGGGCAAGACGCGACGTCGCGGCTCGCGGCGCTATTTGTGAATGCTACAAGACTAGGCGAGGTTGACGTTAACGTAAAGTGCAGCTTTCGGCCGTCATACGAATGTCGAAGGCGTGCTGTTGAAAATGGGAGCCAAGTCGGGCCATAGAGGATGAGACTGGCAGAAGACAAGGAGAGGCGCCACCGACCCAGGCCGGTGGCGCATGTGCTCAGCTGAGCCAGAGAGCCAGCTGATAGTAGATGGGTATGCCCACGATGACGTTGAGCGGGAAGGTGAAGCCGAGTGCCGCCAGCATCGCCAGCCCAATGTTGGCCTGGGGTATCGCCGTGCGCATGGCCGCCGGCGCGGCAATGTAGGAGGCGCTGGCGGCCAGCGCCGTGAGTATCATCAGCGAGCCCATGGGCAGGCCGAGCATCAGGCCCACGGCCAGGCCTGACAGCGCCAGGAAGAACGGGGCCACCAGGGCGAAGGTGAGCAGGCGCCAGTGGTACCAGGGGATGGGGCGCAGGGTTTCCGCTGCGGTCAGGCCCATCTGCAGCAGGAACAGGGCGAGCACCGCGTGGAAGGCCCCGGTGAACAGTTCGGTGACGGCGGCGCCCTCCCGGGGGCCGTACATGGCGCCGATCACCGCGCCACCCGCCAGCAGGATGACGCCGCGGTTGGTCAGGGTCTCGTGCCAGATGCCCTGGAGTGCCTCGCCTGCCTCCTTGCCGGCATGGCGACGATAGAGGGCGATGGCGATCATGATTGCCGGCAGCTCCATCATCACCAGGTAGAGGGTGACTTCGGCGCCGATGGGCAGGGCACGGCTCTCGGCAAAGGCCAGTGCCACGGCGAAGGTGCCTGCACTCACCGAACCATAGTGCGCGGCGATACTGGCGCTGTCGGCGGGGGAGAGACGGACGAAGCGGCGTAGCACCGGCATCAAGGCCAGCGGAATCAGGGCGCCAAGCGCCGCGACAGAGAGCAGTTCGGGAATCAGCGACCAGCTCAGGTTGCCATAGAGCGCCATGCCGCCCTTCAGGCCGATGGTCAGCATCAACAGCAGGCTCAAGGTGTCGTAGGCCGCCTTGGGGATATTCAGGTCGGACTTGACGATGCCGGCAAGCAGGCCAAGCAGAAAGAACATCACGACGATGTCAGGCATGGGCTCTCTTCTCGATGAAAAATTCGTTGCTGGCGTAAACAGGCTAGCCGCGGATTTTGAGGACTGCGTGGTATTGATTCCAATAGAATCTATCTCCTCATACCATAGTCAATCATCTATATCTCTGATCGAATGGGCTTCGCATGAACATCCGTCACCTGACGTTTCGCCTGCTTCAGGTCTATGTCGTGGTTGTACGCAGTGGCTCCGTCAGCGAGGCGGCCCGGCAGCTGCACCTGACACAACCCACCGTGTCGCAGCAGCTCAAGCGCCTGGCTGAGGCGGTGGGCGAGCCATTGCTGACGACGCGGCAGGGGCGCCTGGCGCCTACCGAAGCAGGGCGGGAGCTCTATCGTGCCAGTCGCGAGGTGCTGGGGCGCTTCGACGATTACCAGGATTACCTGGAGGCATTGCGCGGCGGCGAGCGGGGGCGTTTCAGCATTGCCCTGGTCAACACCGCCCAGTACGTGCTGCCGCGCCTGCTTGGCCCCTACAGCCAGGCCTTCCCGGACGTTGACGTGACGCTGCACATTGGCAACCGCCGTCAGATGTTGACCCGCTTCGAGCGCCAGGACGACGATCTCTATATCTTCAGCCATCCGCCATCCCTGGCTCACGCTCTGGCCGGCCGATTCCTGCGTAATCCACTGGTGGTGGTGGCGCCGCAAGGCCATCGCCTGGCGGCTGGTGAGCGTATTCCCATGGCCGAGCTGCTGGAGGAGCGCTTCTTGCTGCGCGAGCCGGGTTCGGCCACGCGCATGATGTTCGAGAGCTGGCTGCAGGAGCATGGCCTGTCGCTGGGGCCAACGCTGCAGATGGCGAGTAACGAGGCCATCCGCGTAGGCGTGGCCGCCGGGATGGGCCTGGCCGTGCTCTCCGAGCACGTGCTGCCGCCGGAACACCCGGATATCGCGATCCTGCCGGTCACCGATTTTCCCATCGAGAGCCACTGGCAGTTCATCGTGCGCCGCGACCGACGTCTGCCCCATGCCGCGCGGGGCTTCCTGCGCTTCGCCTCCGGTCATCTGGGTGAATGCGTCGAACCGCGCTTCCTGGCCAATGAGCTGACAAGGCTGCTGGCGGGCCTCGAGCTGTCGTGAGTGGGGTATGCCCGCTCGGCTCAGTCCACCATGGGGGGCGTGAGCCAATGGAACCTAGACATTGGTCGAATGTTCGGAGTATGCAAGCTTGGTGACAGGTTGGCCGATTAGAGTTGGATCCGCGGTGGCGAGACCCCGCAAGAAACCAACAACGAGGATGTACACGCCATGTTCCAAGGTATTTCAAGCGTCGGTCGCAAAGTGTTCATGACCGGCACCGTGGCAGCCGTGCTGGCTTCATTCGCGATGACGGCCCCCGTCGCGGCCGACGACTATCCGGATCGCCCCGTCGACCTGGTGGTAGGCTTTGGCACCGGTGGCAGCGCCGACCGCATGGCGCGCGCCATGTCCACCTTCCTGTCCGAAGAGCTCGAGGTGCCGGTACGCGTGACCAACCGCCCCGGGGCCGGAGGCCAGCTAGCTGCTAGTTATATCCTTAGTGCCGAGGACAATGGCTATAGTGTCCTCGCCTCCACTTTCGCACCATACCTCCCCAACGCAATTGTTGCCAATGGCGCCGACTTTTCCATTGAGGATTTCTCATTCATTAATATTCAGTGGTTTGATATGGATATCATCGCAGCTAATCGAAATTCAGGGTACGAGAATCTGGCTGCTCTGTTAGAAGATATCAAGAATAGGCCTGGTCGGGTGAGAGGCGCTGTAATTCAGGGGTCTGCTGGACATCTGACAACAAGAATGTTGTTAGATGAAATGGGGATTCCACAAGAAAATCTCAATTTAGTGACTTACCAAAATGGTGGTGAGGCACGATCTGCTGTTGCAGGTGGCCAAGTGGACTTCATTGCGATTAGCGCCCAAGGCAGTGAAGGAATCAGAGAGTTCCTAAATCCATTGGCCATTGTCAATGATGAGCGAGTCTCACAATGGGATGCTCCATCGCTCAATGAGGCTCTTGAGAAACTCAATCTAGAGGTTCCAGTTTTTCAAGGCTCTATGCGTGGCCTAGCGGTTTCTGCAGAGTTTGAGCGTCAATACCCTGAACGTTTTGATGCGTTAGCTAATGCAGTACAAAATACGTTATCCCGCAAGGAGCTTCAAGACTATCTTGAAGACCAAGACATTGGCGGTGTCTGGGTTGGCCCCGAGCGCTCCAACGAGCTGATGCGGGCCAACTACGATGTGTTCGAGCAGTACGCCCACCTGCTGAAGTGATCCCTGCCGCGTGATGCGGCCCCGGCCAGCCATGGCCGGGGCCGCCTGGAGTCGTCCCATGTACGCCAAAAAACGCGACTATGGGGACCTGCTGGTCCTCATGGCCCTGGCCGGCTTTACCCTGTGGTACCTGATGGATGCCATAAGGGTCTCATCGGCCATTCAGAATCTGCTGTTGATCCTGCCCTTGTCCCTGCTGGTGCTCGGCATCGTGCTGCTGGAGGTGGTCCTGCGCCTGAAGCAGGGCACCTTGCTCACTCGGCCGGGCGACGAGGCGGAACCGCTGCACCGCACGCTGCCGGTCGTGGGGCTGTTTGCCGCCTATGTGATTTCACTGGAAACCCTGGGCTTCGATGTCGCCACCGTGCTGTTCATCGCCCTGTTCCTGCTCATGAAAGGGGAGCGCAACTGGCTGCTGCTGATCGGCTTTAGCCTGGCGTTCGGCTTCGGCACGGCGTTCTTCTTCGCCTACATGCTGCCTTATCCCATGCCCATGCTGCTGCTCGAAGGCTGACCGGAGGAGACCCCATGATCGATTTCGCTGCGGTCGAGCAGGCGCTCTCCCTGCTCTTCACCAATTTCAGTCCCTGGATGGTGGTGATTCCGGGGATCATCATCGGCCTGATCTTCGGTGCCACACCGGGGCTGCAGATCTCCATGGCCATGGCGATCTTCCTGCCCATGACCCTCTACATGGATTTCGTGCAGGCGATGCTGTTCCTGACGGCCATCTTCACCGGTGGCTCCTTCGGCAGCGGTATCCCGGCGATCCTGATGAATATTCCCGGCACCTCGTCGGCCATTGCCACCGCCTTCGACGGCTATCCCATGGCGCGCCAGGGACGGCACAACGAGGCGCTGGGCGTGGCCCTGGTGTCGTCGGTGATCGGCGTACTGATGGGCTATCTCATCCTCTTCGTGATGATTCAGCCGCTCTCGATGATGGTCCTCAGGCTGGGTCCGTCCGAGATGTTCGTGGTGATCCTGTGGGGCATGACGCTGATCGCTAGCCTCAAGGGCGAGCAGGTGCTCAAGGGCCTGATTGCGGGCTTCGTCGGCCTGCTGGTGGGCACCATCGGTTTCAAC
This sequence comes from Billgrantia kenyensis, assembly GCF_013697085.1. GTDB lineage: Bacteria > Pseudomonadota > Gammaproteobacteria > Pseudomonadales > Halomonadaceae > Halomonas > Halomonas kenyensis. Next base: position 548,391 of record NZ_JACEFT010000001.1, on the reverse strand, counting down.
GAGCTGGGCATGGCACGGGGCACCATGGGCCAGACCTTCCTGCTCGACGGGGTGCCGGTGATTCCCGCCATGATGGGCATGTTCGCCGCCTCGGAGCTGTTCAAGCTGGCCAACAAGGGCTACATCGTCGAATCGGAAGCCTCGCGCAAGGTGCGTATCGGCGAGATCTTCCGCGGTTTCCGCCTTGCCCTGCGCTATCCCAAGGTAATGCTGCGTGGCGGCCTGCTGGGGGTATTCGTCGGTGCCGTGCCGGGCGTGGGGTCGTCGGTCTCGAACCTGCTCTCCTATGTGGAGACCCAGCGCCGCGACGAGGATCCATCCTCTTTCGGCAAGGGCAACCCCAAGGGCGTGGTGGCTTCGGAATCTGCCAACAGCACCTCCGAGGCGGGGTCGATGGCCACGCTGCTGGCGCTGGGCATCCCGGGCGGCGGAGCCACGGCGGTAATGCTGGCGGCCTTCGCCATGCACAACATCACCGGCGGCCCGCAGTTCATCCGCGAACAGACCGATGTGGTCTACGCCATCATCTTCGCCAACTTCGCCCAGGTCTTCCTGCTGGTGATCATCGGGCTGCTCTTCATCCCGCTGCTGGCCAACATCGTCAAGGTGCCGATGCGCTACCTGATCCCCTCGGTGCTGGTGCTGGCGGTGATGGGCTCCTTCGGCCTGACCGGCAACATGACAGGCCCTGCCACGGTGCTGATCTTCGCGGTGATCGGCTGGCTGTTCCGTCACTATGGCTATTCGGTGCCCGCCGCGGTGATCGGCATGCTGCTCGGGGCCATGGCCGAGAAGTCGCTGCTGCACTCCTACCAGATCAGCGGTGGCAACCTGGCCTACGTGCTGGAGCGCCCGGTCACCCTGATCATCTTCGCGCTGCTGCTGGTGTCGCTGTTCGGCCAGCGCCTGATGAACTGGTTCCGCCGGCGCCGCCAGCCGCTCGACGCCTGATCGATGCTGCGGCGTACCCTGGCGACCTTGTTGATAGGGACCGTGGGTGGCGCTGTCGCCACCCTCGTCTCACTGCCGCTGGCCTGGATGCTGGGGCCGCTCTTCGCGGTATTGATCGCTTCGCTGGCCGGCATGCGGGCAGGTATCGACAAGCGTCTGCATCGTAGCTCCATCGCCATGCTGGGGCTGTTCATCGGCAACCGCATCGAGCTTGGCGAGTTGACGCAGTTGCTGGAGTGGTATCCCAGCGTGCTGGCCATGCTGGTCTACATGGGCCTGATGCTGGCCGGCGGGGCCTGGCTCTTCTCCGCCAGCGGGATGGGTCGGCTCAGCGCCGTGTTCTGCTCATTTCCCGGTAGCATGAATGCCACGGTGATCCTCGCCGAGCGGCTGGGCGTGGACATCCGCTGGATTGCCATCACCCACGCCATGCGCCTGGTCATCGTGGTGGCATCGGCGGCCTTCCTGGCCAGCTCCCTGGCCGGCGGCATTGCGTTGGGGGAGGGCAATGGCATTGGCTGGGAGGCGATCTCCCTGCTGCTGCTGGCGCCTGCTGCCTGGTGGCTGGGCCGGCTGCTGCGCATCCCCCTGCCGGAGTTCCTTGGCCCGATGGCGGTGGGGGCGGTACTGGCGACACTGGGCCACGGGGTCGCGCTGCCCGACCTGCTGCTGGTGGCGACCTTTCTGGTGCTGGGCAGCTCGGTGGGGGCTCGCTTCGCGGGTACCCCGTGGCAGCGGGTCGTTCAGGTAGGGCGCTTCGGGCTGCTGTTCGGGCTCTATGCCGTGGTGATGGCGGTGGCCACCGCTTGGCTGCTGGCGACCTTTACCGCACACTCCTTCGTGGCGGCACTGCTCGCGTTGCTGCCCGGCGGCGTGGGGGAGATGGCGGTGATCGCGGTGGCGTTGGACGTCGATCCGCTCTACGTGGTGTCTCACCACGTGCTGCGCTTGCTGCTGCTGATCCTGGCCACGCCGGTGGTCATTTCTCTCAGCCGGAGGCTGGTGAGCAAAACCTAAGCTGAGGGAAAGGTCACCGTCACCGTTAGCCCCTGCCCCGCCGGGCTGTCGAGCTCCAGCGTGGCGCCGTGGGCGCGGGCGATCTCGTCGACGATGGCCAGGCCAAGTCCGCTGCCAGGCGTCTCGGGGCTGGCGCGGAAAAAGCGCTCGGTCAGCCGGGCCTGATGCTCTGGGCTCACGCCGATACCGTCGTCACTGACCTGCAGCTGCACGCTCCCTTGGCTGCGGGCAACCGAGACGTAGATGGTGCCGCGATAGGGCTGGGCGCCGCCGGCATGCTGGCTGGCGTTCTCGATCAGGTTCTGGATCAGCCAGCGCACCATCACGCCATCCGCCATGACCCGGCAGCCGCTTTCACGCTCCTCGAACTCGAGCTCCTGGCCGCGCTGGTAGACCCGGGAAATCGACTCGGCGCATGCTTCCCGGCACAGCTCGGCGAGGTCGGCAATGGCCATGGCGGAAGTATCCACCAGCTCATGGCGCGCCTTGGCCAGGGTGAGTAGCTGCTGCACCGTGTAGCCAGCGCTTTCGGCGATGCGGCCGATTTCATCCAGACTGCGCCGGGCCGTCGGGTCGGTGCTCTGCCGGGAGGAGAGCTCCGCCAGGGCGCGAATTTCCGAAATCGGCGTGCGCAGCTGATGGGAGACGTCGGCATTGAACTGCTGGGTATTGTGAATGCTCTGGCGCATGCGCATCATCAGCCCGTTGATACTGGCAACCAGGGTCGAGACTTCCCTCGGCACCTCGGCTTCGATCGGCTCGAGGTCGTACTGCGAACGGCGGCGCAGCGAGCGGCTGATCGAGCGCAGCGGGGCCAGGCCGCGATGAATGGCCAGCAGGGCGATGGTCACGGCGAGCAGGCCGCCGATGGTGATGAGCACCGAAAGCGTGAGCAGAAACTCGTTGATCATGGTCTGCCTGGCCTCGGTCGACTCGGCCACGATCACCTCGATCTGCCCGCTGTGGGTCGAGCGGACCACGGGGAAGGTGGTGGCCACGGCACGCAGCGAGTTGCCGGCGTAGCGAGTGTCGTAGAACAGCGGCTGGTCGAGGTCGTCCGGCGGGTCCTCGAGGCCGTCGAAGCCCGCCAGCATGTTGCCCTCGGCATCGCGTATCCGGTAGAAGATCTTGCCGTCGCCGCGGCTGCCCAGGGTGCTGATGCTGAAGTAATGCATGTTGATGCGCAGCTCGCCATCCACTGAATAGATCCGCCGCTCCAGACGCTCCGCGGCGTTGAGCAGCATGTCGTCGAAGGTCTCGGTGATCTGGTTGGAGAGCACGTAGTAGCTGGTGGCGAGGGTCAGCAGGCCGACCAGGGTGAAGGGCAGGCCGATCCAAAGCAGCAGGCGGGAGCGAATCGAGGTCATGTCAATTTGACTTGGTGTCGAGCAGGTAGCCGAGGCCGCGCACGGTGCGCAGCTGGATGCCATCGCCGAGCTTCTTGCGCAGGCGCGAGATATAGGTCTCGATGGCGCTGGGGGAGACGGTGTCGTCCAGGTCTGAAAGCCGGTCGATCAGCTGTGCCTTGCTCACCAGGCGTCCCTGGTTGATCAGCAGGTACTCGAGCACTTCACGCTCGCGACGGTGTAGCGTGACGGGCTTGCCTGCGACCAGCGCGACGGGACTGCCGGAAGGCAGCTCGATGTCACCGCACTGCAGGCTATTCTCGCCGAACTGCTTCGCCCGGCGCACCAGTGCCTTCGCCCTGGCCGCCACCTCCACCAGCGAGAAGGGCTTGGCCAGGTAGTCGTCGGCCCCTTCCTCCAGGCCCAGTACGCGCTGGTCCAGGGCGTCCCGCGCCGAGATGATCAGTACCGGCGTCCTGTCGTTGCGGCTGCGCAGGCGACGCAGCAGATGAATGCCGTCCAGCTCGGGAAGGCCCAGGTCGAGTAGGATCAAGTCGAAGGAGAGCGTCTGCAGCAGATGCTCGGCGCTGCGACCGTCGCCGCAGGTTTCCACCTGGAATCCCGTCTCGCCGAGGAAAGTGGCGATGGAGGTAGCCAGGTTCGGGTTGTCTTCGATGACCAGGGCTTTCACGCGGCATCCCGTGTCGTTGCATCAGATGCCTCATGATAAAGGATCCTGGGTCTCAGTGCTGTTGCGAGTGCGTGGTCGATGCTGCTGCGGTGCTCGATAGGGTATGGGGTCAGACAGAAGACCCAGCCGCTTGCATTGAGCGGCTGGGTCTGGGTGATTGCGGGGCTCAGGCCAAGCTGCCGTGCTGCGTTTTCGCCCTGGCCAGCCAGGCGGCCAGGTGAGCGCTGAGTTCGGCAGCGTCGTCATCGGCGCCGTGGATGGTGCCCGACTTGCGGCGTCGCATGAAGGGCAGGCCCATGGCATAGAGGCCAGGGGCCACCACGCCGCCATGGTGTTGCAGACGCCCACGGGCGTCGAATACCGGTACCTGCAGCCAGCGGAAGTCGGGACGAAAGCCGGTGGCCCACAGCACCGTCTTGATCTCACCGGCAGCCAGGTCGAGGCCCAGGCAGGGCCGCGGCGGCACCCGGGTGGGCGCCGGGCGCTCCGGGGCGGGCAGGGCGGCGTGCCAGCCATGGGCGATGGCCCAGGCGTCCAGGTTGTCGAGCAGCCGAGCCAGCTTGAGATCCGCCGCGGTGCAGTGCACGGCCAGCGAGCCGGAGAACTGCAGGCGGGTGCCGACAAGGCCGGCCAAACGCCCCACCAGGCGCACGCCACGCTCCCTCAGAGAGTTGAGATCCAGATTCCTGGGCACGGTGCTGCCCAGCAACTGCGGCGAAGGCTGACGCCGGGCGCGGGCGAGATCTTCCACCTCGTCGAAGCGCTGGTCGAGCAAGCCGGCGTGTTCCAGCCACCATTGAATGTCACGGCCGCGATAGCGTCGCGGCAGACGCAGGTGCTGCCCCACGGCCAGGGTCACGGGGTGGCCGCTGCGCTGAAGCTCGTCGGCCAGCTGTACGCCGCTGGCCGAAGCACCTACCACCAGCACGCCGCCTTCTGGCAGCTGCCCCGGGTGACGGTAGGCATGGGGTGTCAGGCTCACGATCCCTGGCGGCAGGGCCGCTGCCATGGCCGGCACGGCTGGAAGCTGGCATGCACCGGTGGAGATGATCGCCGCACGGCAGCGCCACTCCCCGCGGTTGGTGATGACCCGGTAGCCGCCCTCCACCTGGCGCAGCGCAAGCACTTCGGTCGCGGTATGCAGCGGGGCCGAAAGGCCCCGTGCATAGTCATCGAGAAAGGCGATCAGCTCCGGCATGCTCATGAAGCCTTCCTGTTCCGGCCCGACGTAGGCGTGCCCGGGGAGGCGGCACTGCCAGTTGGGCGTGAGCAGGCGTAGCGACTCCCAGCGCTCGTGTCGCCAGGCATGGGCCACTTCGCCGCGCTCCAGAATCACGTGGTCGATACCGCGCCGGGCCAGGTGATGACTCATGGCGAGCCCGGCGTGCCCGGCGCCGATGACCACGGCGGTAACGGCCTTCATTTCAGCTCGACCTTCACGTGGGTGGGGTTGGTGAGCAGGTCGTAGACGGCCGAGCGCTTCTGAGATTGTGCGATCAACGCTTCGATATCCGCACGGCTGGCATCGGCGTCGATCTCGAACATGACGCGGATGTCGTCGAAGCCGTTGCGCACCTCCGGGTCCATGCCGAGGATACCCTGGATGTCCATGTCGCCCTCCACCATGGCCTTGACCGAGCGCAGCTGAATACCGCGATGCTGGGCCACGGCAGCGACACCGGCAGTGAGACAGGCGGCCAGCCCGACGAGTACGTACTCCACCGGAGTGGGGCCGTGGTCTTCGGCGGCGAACACTTCGGGGTGGTCCGCCTGGTAGGTGAAGCGTGAGCGATGCTGCTGGGCTTCGCCGAGGCCGTGGAAGTCCTCGACGGCGATCTGGCTGTGAGTGCCGCGAATCCACTCGCAGTGAGCGCGCCAGGTGAAGCGGGCGGCTTGCGGTGCCTGGGCCAGCGCTTCGCGGGCGCCCAGCAGGGCGGTGACGTTGACGCCGTTGTCGATCTGTTGAGTGGCGGTGTGCATGGAGCTCTCCTGTTTTCACGTCGTAGGGTGACCGTCAGCGGTCAGTCAAGAGATTCGGGGAGGCACGTGGGATCCAGCGTGGGAGAGGGCGTGGTTTTTCAGGGCGGCGCCGTGGTATCGCCCGGTGAGATACGTTGAAAGGCCCAGATGCGGCTGACCGGCATGCCGGCCTGGTGCTGGGCCAGGCGTACGGATTCGGCATCGGGCGCTTGGTACAGGCAGTGCATGCGCCGCTGGTCGAGGGAGAAGTGGGTGCGCAGGAAGCGAACGCGATGATGGGACAGGCAGTCGCCGCCGGCTTGCTCCAGGGTCTGGATCGCCTCGAAGGAGACGGGCACCGCGAAGTGGCGCTCCACCAGTACGTTGCCCTGGGCCAGGTCCGAGGCGGCCAGGTCCGGTGCGACATGCACGGTGCCTCCCCACAGTGTGCTGACGTCGGCGCCTGCTTGGCGCAGGCCGACCCGCGCCGATTCCACATCGGGTGCCTGAAAGTGACAGATCAAACGTTGCCCGTCTCGTGCCAACAGGCTTTCCTGCCATTGGATCCGATGTAAATCGAAGCATGGCTGTGACTCTAGGGTCAGCGCACGCACCAGCTTCGATCCGAGAGGACGCGGGAGGCGATGCTCCAGAAACACGTCGATCATGCTTCATCCTCGGCGGCAGGCTGCGCCAGCAGCGCATGACAGCGGCGCATGGCCCAGCCCGCGACGGGCTCTTGCAGCAGACCTTGGGCGGCCCGGGCATGATATCGCCAGGCATCTTCTTCGCCAAGGCGGCGGGTGCATTCAGCCAGCAGGGCGTGGGCCAGTAGTTGCTCGCTGCGACGTTCGAGAACGCGGGCATGCTCCAGGGCCTCGCCGGCACGCTGCCTGGCCGTTTCGGTGCGAGCGCGAGCGAGATCGAGCCGTGCCGCCTGCAGCAACAGGGTGGCCAGGCGATGGCGGGCATCGGCGTGGCGCAGAGTGACGAGTGCAACACCGAAGGGCGCGGAGTCGTCCTCCAGGGCATACGCACACAGGGCCGCGGCGGCGTCAGCGTAAGGCGCCTCGCTGCCGTCGCGCAGGCGTTTGCCGAGTTCCTGCAGCTGCGTGCAACGCTCGCGGGCCTGGGCATAATCGTCCCGCTCCAGGTCGATCAGCAGCAGCGATTCCTGAGCCTGGAACTCGCCCAGTCGGTCGCCCATGGCCTTGCACAGGGTGCGTGCCTCCCGGAAGTGGCATTCCGCCTTGTCGAAGTGATCCGCGTGCAGGCTGAGCAGGCCCTGGGCCAGAGGAATGGCGGGATGACCGATGTGCTGACGCGTGGCCAGTTCGCAGGCCTGTTCGAGCAGCTCGGCCGCCTGGTTCAGGTCTCGCTCCAGCATGGCCAGACAGCGCGCGGTTTCCGCCATGGCGATGACCTGGTCGCGGGATTCGCCGCAGCGGGTCGCACGTTCCGCCTGGAGAGTCTGCTCATGGGCATCGCTCCACTGGCCGTGAGCCCAGCGAATATGGCTGGCCAGCTGGTATCCGAGCCGGGCATGGGCGAGGGCGCCGTGCTCCAGGGCCTGTTCGGCGAGCGCCACGACTTCACCAACGCCGGCTTCCCAATCCGCCAAGGGGGCCGCACGGTACAGGAGGTCGTGGAGTTCGAGGGCGAGGCAGATGCGCCGCGTACCGAGCATGCCTTCGGCGAGCGCCAGGCCTTGCTGGGCAAAGTTCTGCGCCTGTGCGTTGGCGCAGATCCTCAGGCTGAAGCGTGCAGCCTCGATCGTCGCCCGAATGGCCAGTTCCGGATCGCCGCTGGCCAGGGCGTGGTGGACCAGGGCCTGTGCCTGGTCCAGGTCGGTAACTGGGGTTTCGACCAGCCATTCGGCAACACGCCGATGCATGACGGGCAGGCGTGCCGGCGAAATCGCAGCATACAGCTTCACCGCCATTTCGCTGTTGGTGAAACGCAGCATGCCGGCATCGATATTCAGCCAGCCCTGGCGCTCGGCGACTTCCAGTGCTGCACCGGTACGATTCGTATCCAGTCCCGATACCTGGCTCAAGCTGGCCGGGCTGGGATTCGGCGCGAGCAGTGCCGCCCAGCGCATCACTTCCAGCACATCGCCTTCCGGCGGTATCGGCTCGCCGACCGGGTGGATCGCCAATCCTGCCGGGGTGCTACCGGCAGGGATGATCGTGGCTGCCTGTCGAGTCTCGTGCCAGGCACGCAGCAACTGACCGTTGAGTGGCAGACCCGCTTCACGAATGAGCCGCACCCCCAGCTTTAGCTGCTGCTCGGCCTCGCGGGGGCGATGCAGAGTCAGCAGCAGGCGTACCAGCCGTGCGCGTGCCGTTTCATCGAAGGGAGCGACTCGTACCCAGGTATGGGCGTGGTCCAGTGCACGTTCGGGTGCATGCATCAGGCGCTCGACGAGGGCGGCAAGCAGGGACGTCTGTGCGCGCAGGGCTGCCTGGCGCTCGGCCAGGCACCAGGAGTGAAAGTCTGCGAAACGGTCTAGCTCCAGTCCCTCCAGGAAGGGTCCCCGGTAGCGATTCGCGGCGCGTTCGAGCGCCTCGATGTCGGTCGCCTCCATTCGGTCGGCGGCAAGTCGTCCATGCAGGTCGACCACGTCGATGTCGATATCGCTGGTATCCAGCGCCACGCCGGTACGATCGGCTCGCACTCGGATGCGCCCTGGCGTATCCAGCAGGCGGCGCAGCTTGGACAGGCTCCATCTCAACGAGCCGCGAGGATCATCGGGCATCTCCCATAGCAGCTCGCAAAGGTGTTCGCGGCTCAGCGCACGGGTGTGCAGTGCCAGGTAAGCGAGCAGGGCACGGGTTTTGCGGGAGGGAGGAAGCGCTAAAGGTTGCCCGTCTCGAATCAATTCGAGTTCGCCGAGCAAGTTTAGGGTCAGCGCGTTCATTGCAGGGGCCGGTGAGGTATCTCTTGCAGTATAGCTCCTGAGCCGATGGCCAGGATGGCGCACGATCAACAGCAAAAACCACGCTGGCTACCACGCTGGCTTCCTCGTCGCGAAGGGAGATTGGCCTTGTTCCATTATTTCTTGAGGAGAGGCGTCATGACACGCTATGCCAGCATTCTGGAAACCATCGGCGACACCCCGCTGGTGCGACTCGCCCGGCTCGCGCCGCCGGACGTCAACTTGCACGTGAAGGTGGAAGCCTTCAATCCCATGGGGTCGGTGAAGGACCGCATGGCCCTGGCCGTGATCGAGGCCGCCGAGCACAGCGGCGCGCTGCGCCGTGGGCAGACCGTGATCGAGGCCACCAGCGGCAATACCGGCATCGGCCTGGCCATGGTATGCGCAAGCAAGGGTTATCCGCTGGTGGTAACCATGGCCGAAAGCTTCAGCCTGGAGCGGCGTCGCCTGCTGCGTTTCCTCGGTGCCCGCGTCGTGCTCACGCCGGCTGCCGAGAAGGGCAGCGGCATGCTGGCCAAGGCAATCGAGCTGGCAGAGAAGCACGGCTACTTCCTGTGTCGTCAGTTCGAGAACGAGGCCAACGCCGAGGTGCACAGTCGCACCACGGCGCAGGAGATCCTCGACGACTTCGCAGGTGAGCCGATTCATGCCTGGGTCAGCGGCTTCGGCACTGGTGGTACGCTCAAGGGCGTCTCCCGGGTGCTGAAGGCGGCCGACCCATGTACGCGGATTGTCGTCGCCGAGCCCGATAACGCCCCGCTGCTGGGCAGTGGCGAGGCACAGCCGGCGGCAGCCAGCCACCCACGCTTTCGCCCCCACCTGATGCAGGGCTGGAGCCCGGATTTCATCTCGCCGCTCACCCAGCAGGCACTGGCCGCCGGCATGGTGGACGAGATCGTGCCGGTGGCCGGCGAGGAGGCGCTGCGCCTGGCCCGCGAGCTGGCGCGCAAGGAGGGCATCTTCGTCGGCATCTCCGCTGGCGCGACCCTGGCCGCGGCGCTGCAGGTGGCGCGGCGAGCGCCGCCCGGCAGCCATATCGTCTGCATGCTGCCCGACACCGGTGAGCGCTATCAGTCCACGCCGCTGTTCGAGGGCATCGAGGATGAGATGAACGAGGAGGAGCTGGCACTCTCGCGCTCCACGCCCGGCTTCCGCTTCGATCTTCCCGCGCCACGTCCGGCCGCGGTTGCCGCACCGCGGGCCATACAGCCTGCGGATACGGCGTGGGATGTCGAGGCTGAGCGATGCCTGGAGAAGTGCCTTGCGCAGGCACCGGTGGTGATGATCTCCCTCGCCTGGTGCGAGTTCTGCTGGGCGGCACGCAAGCTGTTGGACCGGTTGGGGGTCGACTACCTGAGCGTGGATCTCGATTCGCCCGACTATCAGGCCGGCGACATGGGGGTACGCCTGCGTCCCGTGCTGGCGCGGCGTTGCGGGGCGCCGACCATCCCGCAGATTTTCATCGGCGGTAAGCCAGTCGGCGGCTGCAGCGAACTGTTCGCGGCATGGCAGGACGGCAGCTTGGGCCATTGCCTTGCAGAGTGCGGGGTCGTATTCGATAGCGGCGCGGAGATCGACACCGAGCTGCTGCTGCCGGCCTGGTTGCACCCGCGTTCCACCACCGCTTGAAGCCGGGAGACAATGACATGAGTTTCATCGAGACAATTCCCCCTGAGCAAGCCGAAGGCGAGGTCCTGGCGATGTACCAACGCCAGCAGTCCCACTTCGGCTACCTGCCCAACTATGCGCGGGTGTTCTGTCATCGCCCCGAAGTGATGAAGGCCTGGGCGTCGCTGATCGCGACCGTCCGCTGCCCCATGGAGCCGCGCCGCTACGAACTGGTGACCGTTGCCGCCGCCTTGGCCCTTGGCAACTCCTACTGCTCGTTGGCCCATGCCAAGTTCCTCGCGGAGCTGGTGGGCATGGAGGCCGTCGAAGCCATGCTGACTGAGGGCCAGGTTGCGCTCGATGAGGCTGAGGGTGACATCATGGCCTTTGCCGCCAAGGTGGCAACCCGCGCGCAGGAGGTCGGCGCCGAGGATATCGAAGCACTGCGAGCCCATGGGCTTGCCGACGACGAAATATTCGACATCGTTGCGGTGGTTGCCGGGCGCGCCTTCTTTACACGCATTCTCGATGGTCTGGGGGCCGAGCCCGATGTCGCCTACCGTGAGCTGCCCCCCCAACTGACTGCGGCGCTCTGCGTGGGCAGGCCGATGGCTTTGAGCTGAGCTGGTCGTGAGCCAGAATGACGAACACCCCCATAGGCATGGAGGAGATGCCGTGAGCGAGTACACGGATTCGCTGGGCGACGTGTTCGAGCTGTTCGGCCCCATCACCGCGCGGCGCATGTTCGGCGGTCACGGTATCTATCACGATGGCCTGATGTTCGCGCTGGTGGCCGACGAGACGCTCTATCTCAAGGTCGATGCGCACAACCTCGATAACTTCGAGCGCGAGGGACTCGAGCCGTTCGAGTATGACAAGGGCGGCAAGCTAGTGCAGATGTCCTATTACCAGGCGCCGGAGGAGCTGTTCGAAGACCGCGAGCTGGCTGCAGCCTGGGCGCACCGCTCCTTCGAGGCCGCCTTGCGTGCTCAGAAGGGCAAGCGCAAGACCAAATCCTGACGCCCGGTGCTCTTGGTCGTTGGTTCTGCGTTTTGATGATCTATGAACATCAAAATGATGTAGAATGACAGTGAGCATAGAGGAGTGAATCGATCAACCAGAGCGAGGGCTTGGTCATGGAAGCGCTGAAGAGAGACGGTGATAGCGAAGAGGGTATCCGCGGGGTCAAGGTGCCGCCTGCGGTGTATCGCGACAAGGTCGCCTTCATCCAGACGGTGCGCGAGGGAATCTCGGGCAGCGTCGTCAAGCAGGCCATCCATGCCTTGGGCGACAACCGGGAGCTGTTCGTAAGGCTGCTGGAGACCACGCCGGGCAATCTGCATCGCTTTTACAAGCGCAAGGCATTGAGTCGTGCCGATAGCGAGGAAGTCCTGGACGTGCTGCGGGTCTTCTATCATACCCGCCAGGTGTTCGGTGACGGCGACAAGGCGCTGCGCTGGCTCAATACGCCCATTCCCGCCCTGTCCGGCGAGAAGCCTCTCGATCTGTTCGACACCTTCGAGGGGCGCTGCCTGGTTCGCGAAGTGCTGCGCAAGGTCGAGTTCGGGGAATTCAGCTGATGAGGCTGTTCCGTATCGGGCCCGACCAGTACATCGAGAACATGAGCGGCATGGGCGCCAGCTATCGGGACGGCGCCAGGTGGAATACGGCAGGTGTGCCCGTTCTCTATTTCGGCACGACACCGAGCGTGGCCATGCTGGAACTTGGCAACTATATCCCTTCGCCGCGCGACCTGCCCGATAGCTACCGACTGGCGGTCTTCGAGGCGCCGGACGACTCCGTGGAAACCTGGCCAGTCGATCGACTGCCGGACGATTGGGCCGAGTTTCCCTATCCCATTGCCACCCAGCAGATGGGCACGCAGTGGCTCCAACTCCGAAAACGGTTGATATTGCTGGTGCCGAGCTGCGCCGTGGCGGGTGGGATGGAGAACATCGCGGTGGTCAATCCTCTCCATCCCGACCTGGCAAAGCTACGGCTGGTTGAAAAGCACACCACCATCTACAACGAAAGGATGTTCAAGGGGATTTGACTCCCCACCTGCCGCGCCCTCGCTCGGGTACCATGCGCCCGAAATAGAGCAGCCCGAAGACCAGCCAGGCTACGGTGAGTATCAGCGTGAAGCCAAGTATGGTGGGCGCGCCGAATTGGGCGATGAGTGGCAGTGACGCCGCCGTGAACAGCCCGCCGCCGACCACCGGTTCGAACATCAGCTGCTTGTAGCCGAAGCTTTCGAAGGCGCCGGAGCGGTTCTTGGGGTCGGCCATGCGCATCAGCAGCAGACCGGTGACGGTCACGCCCATGGACTGGCCGAAGTCGCCGATGCCGCGCTCGAACCAGTTCTCGGGGATCACCCGCGGGGCGATCACGATCAGTACGAACAACGACCAGCCGATGCCCGCGAGAGCCAGCAGCAGGAACGGGATGAAGTGCTCGCCCAGGGCGGTGAGCGAAAGCGTGGCCAGCGCCGCGACGATGGTGAAGTCGAGCGCGGTGCCGGCAATGCGCGCCATGGTGCGGCTGGAGACGTGAGGCTCGAGGCCGAAGCGGGTCACGCACAGCTGCACGATCACGCCGCCGATCATGGCGATGGGAAACAGCGGTACGTGAGCGAGTATCTCGAGGCCATCGTTGCGCGCCCATGTCTGCTGTTCGATCCACTGCAGGCCAGTGAGGATCAGCCAGCCGATGACGATGGCGATACCGACCAGGCCGATGTGCAGGCTGAGTGGGTCCGCCGTTTCCTCCTCCTGAGCCAGGTCCTTCTTGAACTCGCTGTACTCCTCGGTCGGGGGCAGCTCGTTTTCCTCTCCCTGGGACATGGCCTGGGCTTCGTCCAGCGCATCGGAGGTCTTGCGCGTCTTGTCCAGGCTGATGACGCCGCGCCGGGCCGCGATGTTGATCATCAGTGTACCGATCAGCACGCCCGAGACGATGCCCACGGTGGCCAAGCCCAGTGCCAGGTCGGCGCCCTCCTCGAAGCCGAGCTCGGTGAAGGTATCTGCCATGCCGGCGGCGGTGCCGTGGCCCCCTTCGAAACCGATCTCGATCAGGGCGCCGGCCATGGGATTCATGCCGAACACGGGGGCCAGGATGAGTAAGGCCAGGGTCAGACCGACGACATACTGGCCCCAGGCCATGGTCTGGCCTACCACGACCTGTGGTCCGGCACGCATCCAGATGGTGCGCAGCCCGGGAATCGGGCGGCCGATGAAGAGCGCGGCGAACACGACGTTGATCAACAGGCCGGGCAGGGCGGCCCAGCTTTCGTAGACGTATTCCGGGAACAGTCCGGCGGCTTCCTCGAACGGGCCCGTCACTCCGCGGCCGATGACTTCGGGACCGAGAAGCAGCAGGATAGCACCGCCAATGACCGAACTCGGCAGGAACAGGCGGCGCAGCCAGGGAGAAACGTTGCGAATGGCGTTGCTGACCAGCAACACCAGCGAGATGAGTACCAGGGCGATGAAAAGCTCGCCCACCGTCATGGTCATGTCGTTCTCCCTCCTTGGGCCGGCTTCCTTGTACCGCATGCCATGTTACAGATTAGCTGAATTTTCTTGCTTTGCTGAGCAAGCCGGCGGGCACTGACCGTCCTGGATTCGTGGTGGCGCCAAAGCATGTCAATATGGGTAGGGCCGAATCGCCGAGGATCGACACCCCGATGACCCGACTGTTCAAGAAGCACTACCACCCGGCCGGCACGGCGCCGGGGACCTTGCGCGAGCTGAGCCTGGAGCAGGCGCAGCGACTGGGCCCAGCCAGGTACACACTGGTCCGGCGCGATGCGGGCCGCTGGGGGGAAGTGCGAGAAATCAACCCGGCTGAGATACCCGAGGTCAGCTCGGGTGGACCGCTTTGCTGGGTGCATGTGCAGGGCATGCCCACCGCAGAGGATCTCGTGCTGCTCGGCTCGCGTGTCGGGTTGCATCCTCTGGCCCAGGAGGACGTTCTCAATGGCGGTCAAAGACCCAAGGTGGAGCGCTTCGATGAGTCGCTGGTCATTATTCTGGGCATTCCCGAATTCGATGCTGAAGGGACGCTTCACCTTTACCAGCTGACGCTTCTCATGGGGACCAACGTCGTCGTGAGCTTGATGGCCAACTCCCTGGATCCTTTCGTTGAGGTGCGGCGGCGCCTGGAAGAGCGTGGCGGGCGGATGTTGGGTGAGCCTGACGACTTGCTGTATGGCCTGCTCGATGCCGCAGTGGACCACGCCTTCCCGGTACTGGACAGCCTCGGCGAGCAAATCGAGGAGCTCGAGGTGGAAATCCTCGACCGCCCCGACAGCTCGACGCTGGAGCGGCTGCATGGATTGAAGCGCGAGCTGATCATGCTGCGCCGGTATCTCTGGCCTACCAGGGAAGTGATCAACCAACTGCTGCGCGACCATGACGACCTGTTCACACCGGATACCCTGATGTGGATGCGCGATGTCTACGACCACACCGTACAGGTGATGGATTTGGTGGAGAGCTATCGCGACATGATCGCGAGCCTGCTGGACGTCTATCTGTCCAGCATGAGCCACCGGCTGAACGAGAGCATGCGTACGCTGACGATCATCGCCACGGTATTCATGCCTCTGACCTTCATTGTTGGCGTTTACGGCATGAATTTCGCCCACCCCACCAGCCCCTTCGCCATGCCCGAGCTCGGCTGGTACTGGGGGTATCCGCTGGTCTGGGGAGCGATGATCGCCACGGCAATCGCTATGGTGATCTGGTTCAAGCGCAAGCGCTGGTTCTGATACCAGCGCTTGTGCTCATGCCTCAAAACGAGCCCACTAGCGAACCCACCAGGATCAGTACGATCAGCGAGATGATCGGTCCCACCACGGCCACGGCTGCGATGTCCAGGTAGGCCTGGCGGTGAGTCAGACCGCAGATCGAGAGCAGGGTGATCACCGCCCCGTTGTGGGGCAGGGCGTCCAGCCCGCCGGTGGCCACCGCGGTGACTCGGTGCAGCAGTTCCGGCGAGATGCCGGCCGCCTGGCCCATGGCCAGGTAGGTGTCGCCCAAGGTGGAGAGTGCAATGCTCATCCCACCGGAGGCAGAGCCCGTCATGCCCGCCAGCAGGTTCACGGCGATGGCCAGCGAAATGAGCGGGTTGTCGCCGCCGGCGGTAGTCACCCAGGCGCTGATGGCATCGAAGGCCGCCAGCGAGGCGATCACCGAGCCGAAGCCGACCAGGCTTGCGGTATTGAAGATCGGCAGCAGTGAGGCGTTGGCGCCGCTGTCCAATGTAGAGGTCAGTGCCTCGAGACGGTGCCAGTTCAGGGCGATCAACAGCAGGATGGAGAGCACCAGGGCGGCGATGACCGACCACACGCCGCGCACCGATTCGATGCTGGTGGCACCGTAGACTGGATCTGACAGGTAGCCGGTATCCATGGCCGGGATGATTACCGCGGTGAACATGAGGTTCAGCGCGATCACCAGCACGATGGGCAGCAGTGCCAGAGGCAGGCTGGGCAGTCCGCTGCGTGGCTGAGGCTGGACTTCGGCTAGGTCGAACCCTTCGCCGGCAGCGCGTTCGCGCAGGTGGTCGGGCGGGGTGGGCTCGCTGTCATGCTGGCCGTAGCCTTCGCCGGCCGCTTGGGCCTGCCTGGCGCGGTAGGTGAGCCAGGCCTGGCCCAGGCCCAGCATGATCAATCCGGTCATGATGCCGAGCCCCGGGGCGGCGAAGGGCGAGGTGCCAAAGAAGGGCATCGGGATGGCATTCTGGATCGCCGGCGTGCCGGGCAGGGCGGTCATGGTGAAGGTGAAGGCACCCAGCGCAATGGTGCCGGGGATCAGCCGCTTGGGCAGGTCGGCCTTGCGAAACAGCGCCGCGGCAATGGGAAATACGGCGAAAGCCACCACGAACAGCGACACGCCGCCGTAGGTCATCACCGCGCAGGAGAGCACCACGGCGAGAATGGCCTGGCTCTCGCCCAGGCGTTCGACGATGGCGCCGGCCAGTACCTCGGCGCTGCCGGAATCCTCCATCAGCTTGCCAAAGATCGCACCGAGCAGGAACAGCGGGAAGTACTGCACGATGAAGCTACCCGCCGAGCCCATGAACACCTGGGTATAGCTGGCCAGCAGCGGCGTATCCACCGATACCAGTGCCACCAGGGCGGCTAGCGCGGGGGCGAGGATCAGCAGGCTCAGGCCGCGGTAGGCCAGGTACATCAACAGGCACAGCGCAACGACGATCGCCAGGATGCCGGTCATGTCTAGTCCTCCTTCTTGGCTGGAAGGGAGACCGGGCGGAAGGTGTCACTGAACACGGCGTTGATATCGAAGGTCGAGCACTGCCCCAGCTTGTCGAAATTCTCCTTCAGCCATAGGTCGGCCCAGCCTCGGCCCTGGCGATACAGGCGCGAGACGAAATCCCATTGAGCGTTGAGCTTGCTCGAGGCGGAGAGCTGTTCCACCTCCTGCTCGGCATGGATCAGGTGCAGGCGCATGGAACGGTAGCGCTCCACCTCGAGATTTTCGGCGTCGATCAGTTGCTGGAGGAGCTGAATGCTGCGTAGCTCCTTGATCAGGCTGGTATTGAAGGTGATCTCGTTGATGCGGTTGATGATGTCTCGTGCGCTGTCCGGTAGACCCTGCCTGACCAGAGGGTTGACTTGCACCACCACCAGGTCCTGGCAGTCGAGGTTGTCGACAAGCGGAAACAGCGCGGGGTTGCCGCTGTAGCCTCCGTCCCAGTAGGCCTCGCCGTCGATCTCCACGGCCGGGAACATGAACGGCAGACAGGCTGAAGCCATCACGGTGTCTACCGAGATCTCTGGCTGCTGGAAGACCTTGGCGCGCCCGGTTCGCACATTGGTTGCCGTGATATAGACCTGGGTCTTGCGACAGGCGTTGACGCGTCCGAAGTCGACCAGTTCGCAGACCAGGTCTCGCAGCGGGTTGATCTTGAACGGATTTAGCCTGTCCGGGGCGACGAGCTGGGTCAGGCTCTCGAACATCATGTAGCTGGGGGAATAATCCAGGCTGCCGGTACCCGCTAGCCAGTCCCAGGGCGTCGGCTGAATGGGCGAGAAGCGAGCTGCACGACTGACGCCGCGCCAGAACTCACTTAGCCGCTCCCTGGCTCCTTCGCGTCCGCCCCGATGCAGGCCATCGGCGAGCACCACGGCATTCATGGCTCCGGCACTGGTGCCGCTGACGCCATCGATCTCCAGTCGCTCCTCTTCGAGTAACCGGTCGAGCACCCCCCAGGTCAGCGCCCCGTGGGAGCCGCCGCCCTGCAGGGCGAGATCGATATGCTTGCGTTCCTTCCTGGGCATGGAGCCTCCTGTCTTGTGCATGTTGCATTGCAGTATAGGTTTCCTGGCGCTTGCTGTCTTCAACGTGGGAGAGGGGCGCTCGTATGGACTTCGCTTGAACTAAAGTCTAACAAAGTCCATAATGTGAAAAATGCTTCCACAAACTGACGGAGGCGGTTTCATCGAAACCGTATCAAACCATGACGACACTACAGTTCCACACCATTTGGGATCTCCCCCTGGTCAGCCGGCGGGATGCTGCCCCTGAACAGCCCGGCACGGCGCCCATCACCGAGCGCTTTCTGACCATATGGGACAATCCCAACCCACGTCGCGATGAGCCTGCTTCCAAGCGTGCTTCGCGCAAGCTGACGAAGTTCTATATCTAGTAGCCACTGCGTTGCAGAATGGTCACGCCGTCCAGTGATGGACAATAACGAAACGCCCATGCCTTGCCGGCATGGGCGTTTTGTCTTCTGGTGAATCGAAGACGTTGGCCAGGCATTCAGTTTCGACGCTCTGTCGAGGCGTGTGGCTTTCACATGACTCAAGATCGACGCCATCCGCGCATCGGCGGGGGGCCGGGTGCTGTTCTCACCGTCCGTTGCTGGGCTCGGCAGCGTGAAGCTTGGCCAGTATCGTCACCAGGCGTCGGCAGAGTGCGTCGAGGCGATCGCGCTGGCTCTCGTCCTCGAGTTCACCGGCTTCACTGAAGGCCTGGGCGGCGCGGGGAATCGCCAGCGGATTGGGCAGTACGGTGACGCCGAGATTGCCCAGCAGTTGGCGGAGTAGGGCGAGGCTGCGCATGCCGCCGAAGGCCCCCGGCG
The DNA here is from genome assembly GCF_013697085.1 of Billgrantia kenyensis. Taxonomy (GTDB): domain Bacteria; phylum Pseudomonadota; class Gammaproteobacteria; order Pseudomonadales; family Halomonadaceae; genus Halomonas; species Halomonas kenyensis. The sequence goes on along the minus strand of NZ_JACEFT010000001.1, from coordinate 529,769 downwards.
AGGTGGAAACCACTGCCGCGACGCGATCGGCGAACAGGGCAAGTCCACTCTGCTTCCCGTCCGACCGAGACATCCAGTCGAGCGTGTTCTTCATCAACGGCGTGATGAAGCCGTTGTATTCCGGGGAGGCGAGCAGCAGCCCCTGATGCTCGGCGAGCAGCGCCTGTAGGCTTCGCGCATTGGCGGGGAGACCTTCGTGATTCTCCAGGTCGCCGTCGTAGAGCGGCAGGGGGTAGTCGCGCAGGTCGATGAAGGTGGCCAGACCACCGGCCTGTTCGACCCGCTCGGCCGCCAGGCGGGCGAGGCGCTTGTTGTAGGATTGCTCTCTGGCGCTGCCGGCGAAGACCAGAATGCGCGGTGCCGAATAGGTGGTCATGGACGTCTCTCCCTTCAGGTGGCGGTGCGGTCGGCTGGTGGCGTTCACGCCTTCCAGGGCAGAGGCGGCGGCTCCAGGCGTTTGCCGTCGAACTGGGGAATGCTGCCGAAGCGCTCGCTGCCGGCTTCCCAGTCGCGCTGGGCGTCGATGATCTCGGCCTTGCTGTGACCGACGAAGTTCCACCAGATCAGTATCTCCTCGCCCAGCGGCTCGCCGCCCACCAGAATGGCGCGCCCACCTGCCGGCAGCTCGAGTGTGACCTGGCTGCGCCCACGGCCCAGATAGGCCAGCTCGTTGGCGGCAAAGCGTTCGCCCTCGATTTCGAGTTCACCTTCCAGCGGCAGCAGGCCGTACTCGAAATCCTCGTGCAGCGGCAGCTCCAGCTTGCCCCCGGATGAGGCTGCCAGGTCCAGGCCCACCAGCGGTGAAAATGCCAGTGTCGGCGCACGATGGCCGGCGAACTCGCCTGTGAGCAGGGTCATCTCGACCTCTCCTTCGCGCCACTGGGGTAGCGTCGGGTAGTGGTCGAAGCGCGGGTCGGTGCGGCGATGGGCCTCCGGCAGGGCGATCCACAGCTGGGCGGCATGCAGCTGCGACTCGCCTGGCACCGACTCTTCGGTATGGCTGATGCCGCGACCCGCGGTCATGAGGTTGACCTGGCCGGGGCGAATCACCTGCTCGTTGCCCAGGCTGTCACGGTGCAGCACTTCGCCTTCGATCATCCAGGTGAAGGTCTGCAGGCCGATGTGCGGATGGGGGCCGACGCGGAGGCCGCGAGAGTCGCCCTTGAACACCGCCGGGCCGGCATGGTCGAGGAAGCACCAGGCGCCGATCAGGCGTCGATGGCGCGAAGGCAGTACACGGTTGACGGGGATGCCGCCCACGTCGGCGCTGCGCGGTGCGACATGCTGCACCTGGCGCTTGCCGTCGACGATGGGGCAATCCAGGGAGGAGGAGAGGTCGGCTTCGTTGACGAGATTACTCATTGTCGTAATTCCCGGAAAGATCAAAGGGAGCAGAGTGGAGAGCGCTTGTTCAGCATAGGCTTTGGACGATTACCCTGCCTGTGGGACGCAATCAGGGAAGGACCCGGGCAGTGCCGGGCCCTCGCCCATCAGCCCTTCTGGGCGGTGTAGCTCTGGATCAGGTTGGCGTAGGCGGGCAGGTGGCCGGCCAGCAGGCCGCCGAAGCCCTCGATGTCGTTGCGCCAGTCTCTATGCAGCTCGCAGCCGACGCCAAACCAGGTCGTCAGCTGGACGCCAGCCTGAGACATGCAGTCCCAGGCGGCGGGGCCGCTAGCCTTCCAGGCGGCCGAACTTGCCGGCCTGGAAATCGGCGAAGGCCTGATGGATCTCGGCGTCGCTGTTCATCACGAAGGGGCCGTACCCCGCTACCGGCTCCCCCAGGGGCGCCCCGGCGAGCAGCAGCAGCTTGGCGTCGTTGTTGGCCTCGAGGCCTATCTCGTCGCCGTCTCGTGTGAAGGTCACCACGGCTTCGTCACGCACCACGGCGTCACCGTTGACCTGAACCGTGCCCTCGAGTACCACCAGTAGCGTGGTGTGGCCCTCGGGGATTCTCAGGGTCGTTTCGCCGCCCGCCTCCAGCCGCAGATCCCACACCTCGATCGGTGTGAAGGTCTGGGCCGGCCCTTCATGGCCGCGGTACCTGCCGGCAATGACCCGCAACTCGCCGGCGCGCCCAGGCAACGTCACGCGGGGGATATCGGCGTCGAGCAGCGTCTGGTAGGCCGCGGGGGCCGACTTGTGTTCGGCCGGCAGGTTGACCCATAGCTGCACCATTTCCAGGATGCCGCCCTGCGCGGTGAAGTCGCCGGAATGGAACTCCTGGTGGACGATGCCGGCCCCGGCGGTCATCCACTGGACGTCACCCTCGCCGATACGACCGCCGCTGCCGGTGGAGTCGCGATGCTCCAGCTCGCCCTTGTAGACCAGGGTGACGGTCTCGAAGCCGCGGTGCGGGTGAGCGCCGACGCCGCGCGGCCGGCTTGCCGGCTTGAAATCATGCGGACCGGCATGGTCGAGCAGCAGAAAGGGGCTGAGGTGGTCGGCGCCGAGGCGGTCATAGCTGAACAGCGAACGCACGGGAAAGCCGTCGCCGACCCAGTGGCCGCGGGGGGCGCCATAGATGCCTTGGATCTTTTTCATGGTCTGGCTCCTGCATGGATTGGGCGGTTGCCCGATACAGGAAGCTTATGAGGAGAACGGAAGCGGCAGTAGAGGGTATAATTCACACTCTGCGTTCCATGAATAGGACAATAAGGGCGGAACGATATGCAGGACCTCAACGACCTCTACTACTTCGTGCAGGTGGTGGACCACGGTGGGTTTGCCCCGGCTGGCCGTGCGCTGGGCATTCCCAAGTCGAAGCTGAGCCGCCGCATTGCCCAGTTGGAAGAGCGCCTCGGCGCCCGGCTGATTCAGCGCTCGACGCGCCAGCTTTCGGTTACCGAGTTGGGTCAGGCGTATTACCGCCACTGCGCAGCGATGCTGGTAGAGGCGGAGGCCGCCGAGGAGCTGATTCAGCGCAACCTGGCACTACCGCGTGGCACGGTTCGCCTCAGCTGCCCGCCGAGCCTGCTGCACTACCTGATAACGCCTCTGCTGGTTAGCTTCATGGCCCAGTGCCCTGACGTGGAGGTTCAGGTGGAGGCCACCAGCCGCCGGGTGGACGTGATCAAGGAAGGCTTGGACATGGCCATTCGCGTGCGCTTTCCGCCGCTCGAGGACAGCGATCTCTCGATGAAAGTGCTGTCACGCAGTCCCCAGCGGCTGGTGGCCGCGCCGACACTGTTCGATGAATGGTCGCTGCCGCGCGCGCCGGGCGATCTGGCCGGGCTGCCGAGCCTCGACTTCGATCAGGTGGGCAGGCAGCACGACTGGGTGCTCGACGGCCCCGACGGTGTCACTGCCCAGGTTCGACACCACCCCAGGTTGGTTACCGATAATGCGGAGACGCTGCATCAGGCAGCGCTGGCCGGGCTGGGAGTGGTCAAGCTGGCCTTGCTGGTCGCCGGCAGCGATGTGAAGGCGGGTCGTCTGATCGATGTGATGCCCGGCTGGGAGCCGAGGGGCGGTATCCTGCACGCCGTCTTCCCCACGCGGCGGGGCCTGCTACCTGCCGTACGGGCGCTGCTCGACTACCTGGCCGAGAATATCGAGGAGATCGATTTCATCAGCGATACCGCCTGGGAATTGCCGCAGGGGACAAGCGGTGCGTAAACATGTTTCGTGAAGGGGAGGGGCAAGCGGCCTTGGCGAGGTCAGCAAAGCCGCACGCCGAGCAGCAGCATCGAGGCATCGGCGGTCTGCCAGCCCCACCATACCAACGCCAGGGCACCGGTCAGGACCAGCAGGGCGGCAAGCTTGAGCAGTGGGTAACGCATCACACCTGGGCCTCCTGTGAAATGGGGCGCTTGAGCGGTGCTTCACTGATGAACCAGTGCAGCAGTGCAGCGATCACCGAGAGCATAATCGCCAGCTTCCATACCACATCATAGTCTCCGTGCAGGTCGTACAGCATGCCGCCGAGCCACACGCCGGTGAACGAGCCGACCTGATGAAACAGGAAGACGATGCCGCCGAGCATGGAGAGATGTCGCACGCCGAATACCGAGGCCACGATACCGTTGGTCAGCGGCACGGTGGAGAGCCACAGCAGGCCGATGGCGATGCCGAACAAGTACGCGCTGGCCGGGCTCAGCGGCAGGAGGATGAAAATAGCGATGACCGCGCCGCGAGTCAGGTAGAGCCAGCTGAGCAGGCGCGGCTTGGAATAGATGCCGCCCAGCCAGCCGGCGGCATAGGTGCCGAATATGTTGAACAGGCCCACCAGGGCCAGCACCGTGCTGCCGACATGCACGGCGAGGCCGTTGTCGAACAGGTAGCCAGGCAGGTGCACGCCGATGAACACTACCTGAAAGCCGCACACGAAGAACCCCAGGCAGAGCAGCCAGAATCCTCGGTGTCCGGCGGCCTCATCCAGTGCCCCGCGTAGCGAGAGATCGGTCGCCAGGCGGGCCGAGGGGCGGTCCTTGAGCATGGCGCCAAGCGGCACCATCATGGCCGCCAGGGCACCCATGGCCAGCAGGGCCGCGGACCAGCCCAGCCAGCCGAGCAGGCCGAGGGTGCCCGGCAGCATGGCGAACTGGCCGAACGACCCAGCCGCGCTGACGATCCCCATGGCCATGCTGCGCTTCTCCGGGGCCACCGCACGGCCCACGGCACCGAGAATCACCGAGAAGGTGGTGCCCGAAAGTCCCAGGCCGATCAGCAGCCCGGCGGAGAGCGACATGCCCAGCGCCGACTCGGAAATTCCCATGAACAGCAGGCCCAAGGCGTAGAGCGCACCGCCGACGACCACCACGCGAGCGGCGCCGAAGCGATCGGCCAGCGCACCGGTGAAGGGCTGGGCGAAGCCCCAGATCAGATTTTGCAGCGCCAGGGCGAAGGCGAACACCTCGCGCCCCCAGCCCAGGTCGCTGCTCATGGGCTCAAGGAACAGGCCGAACCCATGGCGCAGCCCCATGGCCAGCGAGAGGACCAGGCTGCCGAGCAGTATCAGCAGCAAGGTGTGGCGGCGGAGGGCGTCCATGGCTTGATCCCGTTTGCAGGCTAACAAGCATGCACTATCGCGCTTTATCGGCAAGCTGGCAATGTCGCTATTTGGCGACTTGCTTGTAGCCGCTGTGCCACATGTGTAACGGCGCGATACTTCGCTATCATGAACAGTGTTCGCTTAACTGGAGATTCGTCATGTCACGGCGTCTGCTGTTCCCCATTCTTATCGCGCTTGCCGCCATGCTGGTGGCTGGATGCAGCTACCAGCCTGCACGTATCAAGTCCGAACCGCTCATCGTCATCGACGACAATCGCGGTGGTCATCATGGCGGCCGTTTCTGCCCGCCGGGTCAGGCCAAGAAGGGGCGCTGCTGAAGTCCCGCATCACCCATAAGTTTATTACCTCGAGAGTCGCACGCGAACCGACATCAAGACGACTCCGCGCAGGACCTAAGGGGCATCTTCCGCTTTGCCAATGAGGTTGAAGTCATGAAACTGCCCACGCGCTTGTTCACCCTGGCCTTGCTTCCGCTCATGCTCATTCTGGCCGGTTGCAGCTACTCGCCGGCTCGTGTCACTCCCGAGCCCCTGGTCGTGGTCGATGGCTCCGACCGATACTATCGCGGCGACAAGCATCGCCATCGCCACCGGGATCGTTACGTGGAGCGGCACTACTATTACGAAGACCGTTATCATGATCGCCGCTACCGTGACCGACGAGGGGGGCGCTTCTGTCCTCCGGGATTGCGCATGCAGGGGCGTTGTTGAGGTACCTTGGTTTCGCGATGCCGCTCGGCAGGGTAGTGTAGAAGTCACCCTGACCGAGCGGAAGATCCTTCATCGCCATGTCTCTTCTCGACCTGCGTGTTCTCAACCTGGGGCACGAGCATATCGCTCACGCCCACACGCATCATCAGCTGATACTGGCCACCTGCGGCAGCACGGAGCTTGAAATCGAGGGGCGAGGGAATCTCGTCACCGACGCACGTGGCTGTCTGATCCCCTGCGCGTCGCACCATGAGTACGAGGGGGATGGGCACAATCGTACCCTAGTGCTGGACGTGTCCCTGGCTGCGCTGGGGGAGATGCGCGAAGGCGAGGAGCTGGAACGGCTGTTCGAGCGCCCCTGTTTCTTTCCGGTGTCCAGCCGGCTCCACCACCTGGCCGGCAGCTTGATGGCTCAGCTCGACCAGTTTCCGGAGCTCCACAGCGAAATCGCCGCGCTGCTGCTACGTGCGCTGTATCTCCAGCTCAGAGAAGAGCGGCTGTGGGGGACGCATTCTGGAGAGCCGGTGCGACGGCCTCGGGAGCGCATCGAGCTCGAGCGCCTCAATGCCTGGATCGACCGTCACCTGGCCGATGATATCCGGGTCGAACAGCTGGCCGCGCTGTGTGCGCTGAGTCCCGGCCATTTCCATGCCTTGTTTCGCGAATTGACCGGTATGACACCGCTGTCGCACGTGCAGCGTCGACGGCTGGAACACGCGCGGATGCTGGTGTGCCACAGCGAGCTGAGTCTCGGGCATGTGGCATCGCTGGTGGGCTTTCGCGACCAGGGCAGCTTCAGTCGCGCCTACCGCCGTCACTTCGCCGTTGCGCCGTCCAGTGAAAGACGCCAGCTTCAGGCAATTGCCGAGTCTGGGGCAAATGCTCCTGATTCGAAGGCAAGCGTATCCTTGTCTCGCGTTCTAACCTGACAAGCAAGCATGAACGAACGTCAGGTGGGTGACGCCTGCCTCGTCACTCGACGCTGCTTTGCCAAGGAACCGCGATGAAGTTTTTCTACCATCCTGACCAGGAGTACCACGCTCCCGGCTCTTTTCTCGTTCGCGGGCAACTGACGTCTTCTCCCGAAGGGCCTGTGCGTGCCGAGCTGCTGGCCCAGGGTGTGGCTGCTGCCGGTTTCAGCCTCCGTGAACCCGACGACCTCGATACCCCACGGCTGCGCAACCGCCTGGCGCAGATCCATACATCGCGCTATCTGCAGTTTCTCGAATCCATCCATGGGCGCTGGCGCGAGATGCCGGGGGCTTCCGAGCTGGTCATGCCCAACGTTCATCCTTGTGGCGGCGGGCATCACTACCCGGATCATCCTGTCGGTCAGGCCGGCTGGCACATGCATGACATGGCCTGTCCCCTGGGTGCCGAGAGCTTCCGGGGAATTCTGGCCAGTGCGGCCACCGCCCAGGCGGCAGCTGAGGCGCTGATTGGGGGGCATGGCACCACCTATGCGCTGTGTCGGCCGCCGGGCCACCATGCCGGCCCCGACCGTGCTGGTGGCTTCTGCTTCCTCAACAACTCGGCGCTGGCCGCCACGGTACTGCGGGAGAATTTCTCTCGTGTGGCTATCCTCGATGTCGACCTGCACCACGGCAACGGCACCCAGGACATCTTCTACTATCGCGGCGATGTCTGGACCGGCTCGCTGCATGCCGATCCGAGCAACTTCTATCCCTTCTTCTGGGGCGGAGCCAACGAGGAGGGCATGGGGGAAGGCCTGTGCGCCAACGCCAACCTGCCGCTGCCACTAGGGAGCGATGGCAAGGTCTTCCTCGAGGCGCTGGAAGTCCTGATCGCGCAAATGGACGCCTTCCGCCCCGAAGCCGTGGTCGTGGCGCTGGGTCTCGATGCCCACCGTGATGATCCATTGGCTGGCATGAACCTCGAGACTGCGGACTTCACCGCGGTAGGCCGCCGCCTGGGTCAGCTTGGCCTGCCAGCCGTGCTGGTCCAGGAGGGCGGCTATCCGACAGAACACCTCAGCCGCAACCTGGCCGCCTTCATGGGCGGCTATGTTGGCGACTGAAGCTGGGCTGAGATAAGCCGAGCAAGATAACGAACACCAACAGGAGAACAAGGCATGACAATTCAGTACCAGGACAGCAATACTCGCATGAGCCAGGTCACCATTCATAATGGCACGGTCTACCTGGCAGGCCAGGTACCGGCCGATGCCAGTGCTGACATGCGTGGCCAGACCGAGCAGGTGCTGGCACGAATCGACCAGCTGCTGGCCCAGGCCGGCACCTCCAAGGAGAACCTGCTGTCGGCCCAGATCTGGGTGTCGTCCATGGTGGAGTTCGATCAGATGAACCTGGCATGGGATGCCTGGGTCGTGCCCGGGCGACCGCCCGTCCGTGCGGCCATCGAGGCCAAGCTGGCCAAGCCTGAGTGGAAGGTCGAGATCATGGTGGTTGCAGCCCTGCCGGGGGCCTGAGATGCGCATACTTTCTGCCGACGAGGTTGCCGCGGCGTTGCCGTGGCCCGCGCTGGTCGATCGCCTGGGCCAGACCTTCCGGGACGGCGTGGAGTCACCCCCGCGTCATCATCACGCCATGCATCGGCCGGATGGCGAAGCCACCATGCTGCTGATGCCGGCGTGGGAGCGGGCCGGCTATATCGGCGTGAAGATGGTCAATGTCTTCCCGCAGAATGCCGATCATGGGCTGCCGGCCATCTCGGGCGTCTACCTGCTCAGCGAAGGGGCTCACGGCCGTCCGCTGGCGTGCCTGGACGGCAGCGAACTGACCCGTCGGCGCACGGCGGCAGCCTCTGCGCTGGCGGCGCGGGAGTTGGCCAGGCAGGACGCCGAATCCCTGCTGGTGGTGGGCACCGGCAAGCTGGCGCCGATGGTGATCGAGGCCCATGCCGCGGTGCGACCGATCAGGCAAGTGCGGATCTGGGGGCGCAATCCGGAGAAGGCGAGTCGACTGGCGGCGGAGTATGCCGATCGCTTCGACTGTGAGGCGGTGGAGGATCTTGCCGTCGCTGCTCGTGAGGCCGATGTGATCAGCTGCGTGACGCTCTCCAGCGAACCGCTGATTCGCGGCGAGTGGCTCAAGCCCGGTGCCCACCTCGACCTGATCGGTGCGTTTCGTCCGACCATGCGTGAGTGCGACGCCGAGTGCCTGCGACGTGGCGAAGTGTTCGTCGATACCTACGCCGGCGCCCGCGGCGAGGCGGGAGACATCCTTCAGGCCGTGGATGAGGGCGCTTTTTCCTTCGATGAGATCGGCGCCGAGCTGGCGGAGTTGATGCGGGGTGAAAGGTCCGGCCGCAGCTCGGACAAGGCGATCACCGTGTTCAAGTCAGTGGGGGCTTCGCTGGAAGACCTGGCTGCCGCCATCGAGGTCTGGGAGCAGTGGGAGAAGCGTGGATGAAGGAGAGTCACAAGACGGGTTTCTTCTGGCACGAGCGCTGTTTCTGGCACGACCCGGGGGCCATCGGTGTGTTTTCATCAGCGGGAGAGTACCTTCAACCCCAGCCGGCCTCGGAGAGCCCTGAGAGCAAGCGGCGGTTGAAGAACCTGCTGGAGGTCTCGGGGCTGATCGACGAACTCGATGTACGCAAGGCGTCGCCGGCCACGCGTGAGGATCTCGCCCGCTTTCATACCGGCCGCTACCTCGATGAGCTGGAGGAGGGCGCCTTGACCCGCGGTGGTGATGCCGGGGAGTGCGCTCCCTACACGCCGGGCAGCCTGGCAGCCGCCAGGCAATCCGCTGGTCTGGCCATCGCCGCGGTGGAGGCGGTGGCGACCGGGGAACTGCCCAATGCCTATGCCCTGTGTCGCCCTCCCGGCCATCATGCCGAAGCCGACCGTGGCCGGGGCTTCTGCCTGCTGGGCAATATTCCGGTGGCGGTGATGCGGGCCAGGGCGCTGGGCCAGGTCAAGCGTGTGGCTATCATCGACTGGGACGTGCACCACGGCAACGGCCAACAGTCGGCGTTCTACGACGATCCCGATGTCTTCACCGTATCGATTCACCAGGCCGGCAATTATCCACTGGAGACCGGCGACTTCGAGGAGTTCGGTGAAGGGGCGGGGCACGGCGCCAATCTCAATCTGCCGATGCCGCCTGGGTGCGGCATCGGCGCGTACCGCTATGCCATGCAGGAGCTGGTGCTGCCCGCCATCGGCGGCTTTGCACCGGACTTGATCGTGGTGGCCTGCGGCTACGACGCCTGTGGCAAGGATCCGTTGGGCAAGATGATGCTCAACAGCGCGGCCTTTGCCGCCATGACCCAGCAGCTGAAGGCCCTGGCTGAGCGTATCAGTGATGGCAAGCTGGTCATGATCCACGAAGGCGGCTACTCCGAAGGCTACGTGCCGCTGTGTGGCCATGCCGTCATCCAGAACCTGGCGGGCAGCCGTATCGCCGTGCCCGATCCGCAGAACGACGAGATCGCCGCCTGGGCCTACCAGTCGCTGCAGCCGCATCAACGCGCCCTGATCGATGGTTGGCGGGAAGGGTGGCTGCGCGTGGCGCCTTTATAAAAGTCGAGATGGAAGTTCGAGGATGCTATGACTCCGCTTTATGATCGTGACGGCTGGATCTGGCTGGACGGCGAGTGGCTGCCCTGGCGTGAGGCGCAGACCCACCTGCTGACACACACCTTGCACTATGGCATGGGCTGCTTTGAGGGGGTCAGGGCCTATGCCGGTGCGAAGGGCACGCATCTGTTCCGGGTGGCCGAGCATACCCGGCGCCTGCTCGACAGCGCCCATGCGTTGGACATGCCGGTCGGTTTCGATGAGTCGACGCTGATCGAGGTACAGCGCCAGTGCCTGGTTCGCAACGAATTGAGCAATGCCTACCTCAAGCCCACGATTTTCTTCGGTGCGGAGGGGCTTGGGCTGCGGGCCAAGGGGCTCTCGGTCCATGTCATGGTCGCCGCCTGGGATCTGGGCGAGTATATCTCTACCGAAGCGACCCGGATCGGCCTGCGCGCCCTGACCTCCTCCTGGGCGCGGCATCACGTCAATATCAGCCTGTGCCGGGCCAAGACCAACGGACACTATGTCAATTCCATCCTGGCGCTCAACACCGCCATCAAGGCCGGGTACGACGAGACGATCATGCTCGACCCCGAGGGCTACGTGGCGGAAGCCTCCGCGGCCAATGTCTTCCTGCTGCGCGACGGCGTGCTGCATACCCCTGAGGTGACTTCCTGCCTGCAGGGCATTACCCGCGACAGTGTGATTCACCTGGCACGCGAGGTGCTGGGCATCGAAGTGCGCGAGCGGCGTATCACCCGTGACGAGCTGTATACCGCCGACGAGGCATTCGTTACCGGTACCGCCGCCGAGATCCTGCCCCTGCGTGAGCTCGATGGGCGCCATATCGGCGGCCGTAGCGGTGCTCCCGCACCGGGAGATGCGATCGCCGAGGACTCGGTCACCGCCCGGCTGCAGCGCCTCTATCGGCAAGTCACGCGTGGGGAGTCGGTCGTAGGGCCGAATGAGTACGCCAAGTGGCTGACCCCCGTATGATCGATTGATCCTTTCGAGCCATCCCGCCTGGGAGTGCGCGTCGTCCTGTCGAGGCTGCTAATATGAGCGGACTTTCGACGACGTGGAATGAGATGGCTCAGGCATTCGTAGGTTTTATCATCGGTTCAGCGCTGGCACTGGCCATGGTGTGGGGGGCCGCCGCGCTGTGGTACCGCCTGCCTGGCTCACCTCTCATGCGGCGTTTTGCCGTGGCCGGCTGGGGCTTGGCAGGCTTGGTACTGGTGACGCTGGGAGTGCAGGGCCTGTGGCTGGCCCATGGCGTCCAGCTGGTGCTGATGATGGTGCTGCTGATCTGGTGGTTCCAGCTCAAGCCGGCGCACGATCGCCCCTGGTCCGGAGACGTGGCCTACCTGGCCACTGGCGAAGTTCGGCATGACCGATTGTGTCTGCATCATGTTCGCGATTTCGACTGGCGCACCCGCGACGAGGCCACGGAGCAATGGCAGCCGCGCAGCTACGACCTCGATCGCCTCGACTCGGTCGACATGATCGTTTCCAGCTGGGGCAGGCCGGGCGTCGCCCACGTGATGATCTCATTCGGTTTCGAGGCCGAGCGCTTCGTGCTCTTCTCGGTGGAAGTGCGGCGCCTGAAGGGGGAGCGTTTTTCCGAGATAGGTGGCTTCTTCCGCCAGTACGAGCTTGCCATCGTGGCAACGGAGGAGCGCGATGCGGTGGGATTGAGAGCCAAGGTGAGGAGGGAGCGGATCTCGCTCTTCCGGCTGAATATGCCGCGTCACGCCATACGTTCGCTGCTACTGGCCTATGTCGAGGAAGCCAATGCCCTGGCTGAATCGCCGCGCTTCTACAACACCGTCAGTGCCAACTGCACCACGCTGATCATAGACATGGCACGCAGCATCGGTGCTCGCCTGCCATTCGACTACCGCTGGCTGGTTACCGACAGGCTACCGAGTTATGCCTTCAAGGTCGGTGGGCTATGGCCCGGCTACAGCTTGTCCGAGCTGGAAGCCAGGGGGCGCATTGACCCGCAGGCGAGGGCAGCCCATCGGGCTTCCGACTTTTCCCAGCGTATCCGGCGCGGCGTTCCCGGCTGGGAGAGCCTGGAGGCGAGCGCACTTGCCGAAGGAAAGCAGCGTTGAAGAAAGTGCCAAAGTGAAATAAAGAGCGCCACGAGGCGGATGCCACGTGGCGCATGTCTCCCTGGGCATGATCCATCATGCCGACTCTCCAGCACTGGCTTCCAGCCAGATCGCATCCGTGTCGAGGGTCGACAGTGTCCCTTGTCTGTTACCCCTTGAGGGCAGGACCTTTATCCCATTCAACGGTGACATTGCCATGACGGCAGGGTGAAATAACGGATAAGGGCATAGTCAAGCCTAGTCGCCAGAGACCGATTTCTCCAGTGAGCTGAGCAGGCCACGCAGCAGCGACAGCTCTTTACGGCTGGGCTGGGCCCTGGCGAACAGGGCGTGGAGTTGCTCTTCGGTACGGGCATGGGGTTGGGTCAAAAAGCCGCTGGTGTGCATCACGCGGCCAAGGTGTGCATGGAAGTGGCCGAGCTGCTCGCGGGTCGGCTGGCGCTCTTCGGCGGGGCGTGGGTTGTCATAGTCGCTGTGGGGACGTTGGCGCCAGGTCTTGTAGACCTCGTAGGCGAGGACCTGCACTGCCTGAGCCAGGTTGAGGATGCCATAGTCGGGGTTGGCTGGAATGCTGACCTGATGACTGCAGAGCCGAATTTCATCATTGGTCAGGCCGAATCGCTCGCGGCCGAACACCAGGGCCACCGGGTCTGCCATGGCATGCCCCACGAGGTCGTGCGCCATCTGTTCGGGCTCGTCATAGTGGGGCAGTGGCAGGCTGCGTAGCCGAGCGCTGGCGCCCACTACCTGAACGCAATCGGCAACGGCCAGTTCCAGTGAATCGACGACGCGGGCAGCGTCGATCACGTCTTCCGCGCCTGCGGCCAGGCGCGCGGCTTCGGCATCGGGGAAGCAGCGCGGATTGACCAGCACCAGGTCGTTCAGGCCCATGGTTTTCATGGCACGGGCCGAGGCGCCGATATTGCCGGGATGATAGGTCTGGACAAGGACGATACGGATATTGGCGAGCATGGGTCGGCTTGCTGTCTGGGGAAAGAGACGATGGTAGCGCAAAGCGGCTCAATTGGAATGGCGAGTAGACGGCGCCGGGCTGGTGGTGCGTCGGGTCTGCTTGGCGAGATACATGGCTTCGTCTGCCCGGCCCATCAGGGCGTCGATATCGCGTTCCCCCATTAGCGAGGTGGCAACACCAACGCTGGCCCCGCCATATTCGAGCTGGATGACGCCCAAGTCGAACGTTCCGCGGGTCAAGCCCGTCAGCCGATGTGCAATCACCTCGCGTGCCATAGCGGAGTCCGCAGTGCCGGTATTGCCGAATACGACGAACTCGTCGCCACCGATACGAGCGACGACGTCACCTTCCCGAATGCCGGCCTTTAATGTCTTGGCGATCTCGATGAGGAACCTGTCGCCGGCATCGTGTCCATGCTGATCGTTGATCCGCTTGAAGTCGTCCAGGTCGATGAAGGCGAGGTGGATGACGCTTCCCGTGCGCTCGGCGTTGGCCAATGCGCGCTGCAGTTCGGTTTCCATGGCGCGGCGGTTGGGAATGCCTGTCAGAGGATCGGTGAGCGCGTACTCCTTGAAGGTCATGTGCTCCTGCTTGAGTCTCTCGAGGAGCCTGTCTCTTTCAAGCTGCCTTGCAATCAAGCGGCTGAACATAACCAGCAGACGACGAGACTTGGGGGAGACGGCTTTTTGGCTCTTGCTGGCGCCACACAGGGTGCCATAAAGTTCATCGTGACCGATGCGCACCGGTTCGCTGATGTAGGTCTTGAGACCGAGAGCCTTGGCCGCGATGGAGTCTCCCCAGCAGGCCTCGACGTCATCGGTGAAGGGACGCTTCTCGTCCAGCGCGCGTTTGCAGAGTGTGTCTCCCCAGGGCACGGTCAAGCCGGCGGGTATGTCGAGATCCTTGCTGTTGCGAGAAAACACGACATGCTGCACGCCACGTAGCGCGTCGATGTGGGTGAGGTAGGTGGACTCCAGCCCGGTAACGGCTTCCAGCAGCTCGAGTAGAGAATTGACCAGGGATTCAAGACTCTCTTCTTCGGCGACCGCCTCTGCCAACTTGTCCAGTACGTCAACCATGCTCGTCTCGTTCTCGCGTGCGCTCGGTCGTGGTGGCAGCGTGGCCGTCCGTTTCTGCCATGGTAACGTTTTTGAAATCGAGTGAAAGCCCGGAGATACCCCCCAAAAACAACAAGCCCCGCACGATGGCGGGGCTTGCGAAGGGCTAGGGAGTGGCCAGCTTACATCATGCCGCCCATGCCACCCATTCCACCCATGCCGCCCATGTCCGGAGCGGCTTCTTTCTCTTCCGGATCGTCGGCGATCATGCACTCGGTGGTGATCATGAGGCCAGCGACGGAACCGGCGGACTGCAGCGCAGTACGGGTCACCTTGGCCGGGTCCAGCACGCCCATGTCGAACAGGTCGCCAAACTCGCCGGTCTGGGCGTTGTAGCCGAAGTTGCCTTCACCCGCTTTCACCTCGTTGAGGATCACGGAGGCTTCCTGGCCGGCGTTGGTGACGATTTGACGCAGCGGAGACTCCATGGCGCGCAGCGCGATGGCGATACCGTGGGTCTGGTCCTCGTTCTCGCCCTTGAGCTCCTGGATCTTGGTCAGCACGCGCACCAGGGCGGTACCGCCGCCAGGCACCACGCCTTCCTCGACCGCAGCGCGAGTGGAGTGCAGGGCGTCTTCGACGCGGGCCTTCTTCTCCTTCATCTCGACTTCGGTGGCAGCACCGACGCGGATGACGGCAACACCGCCGGCCAGCTTGGCGACGCGCTCCTGCAGCTTCTCGCGGTCGTAGTCGGAGGAGGTCTCTTCGATCTGCGCGCGAATCTGGTTGACGCGGGCTTCGATGTCGCCCTCGTTACCAGCGCCGTCGATGATGGTAGTGTTCTCCTTGGACATGGTGATGCGCTTGGCGCTGCCCAGGTGATCCAGGTTGGCCTGCTCCAGGGTCAGACCCACTTCCTCGGAGATCACGGTGCCGTTGGTCAGGATGGCGATGTCCTGCAGCATGGCCTTGCGACGGTCGCCGAAGCCCGGCGCCTTGGCGGCCGCGACCTTGACGATACCGCGCATGTTGTTGACCACCAGGGTGGCCAGGGCCTCGCCTTCGATGTCCTCGGCGATGATCGCCAGCGGCTTGCCGGACTTGGCGACGGCTTCCAGCACCGGCAGCAGTTCGCGGATGTTGGAGATTTTCTTGTCGACCAGCAGCAGGTAGGGGTCTTCCAGCTCGACCGCCATGGTGTCCTGGTTGGTCACGAAGTAGGGCGACAGGTAGCCGCGGTCGAACTGCATGCCTTCGACGACTTCCAACTCGTCCTCGAAGCCGCGACCTTCGTCGACGGTGATGACGCCTTCCTTGCCGACCTTCTCCATGGCTTCGGCGATGATTTCACCGATGCGCTTGTCGCCGTTGGCGGAGATGGTGCCGACCTGGGCGATGGCCTTGGAGTCGGTGCAGGGCACGGCCAGGGCTTCGATTTCCTTGACCGCGGCGATGACGGCCTGGTCGATGCCGCGCTTCAGGTCCATCGGGTTCATGCCGGCGGTTACGCCCTTCATGCCTTCGGTCACGATGGACTGGGCCAGCACGGTGGCGGTGGTGGTGCCGTCACCGGCGACGTCGGAGGTCTTGGAAGCGACTTCCTTGACCATCTGGGCGCCCATGTTCTCGAACTTGTCTTTCAGCTCGATTTCCTTGGCCACGGAGACGCCGTCCTTGGTGACGGTGGGTGCACCGAAGGACTTCTCCAGTACCACGTTGCGGCCTTTCGGACCCAGGGTGGCTTTCACGGCGTTGGCCAGGACATCAACGCCACGGGCCATGCGCTTGCGGGCATCATCGGAGAATTTGACTTGTTTCGCTGCCATTTTTCGTTACTTCCTGTGAGTTCGTGAACGTCTTATGGGAACGGAGTAGCGCCTAGCGGCTCAGCCTTCGACCACGGCGAGGATGTCTGACTCGCTCATGATCAGGACTTCCTCGCCATCGATCTTCTGCTTCTCGACACCGAAGCCTTCCTTGAAGATCACGGTGTCGCCGACCTTGACGTCCAGGGGGCGAACATCACCGTTGTCGAGAATCCGGCCGTTACCGACGGCGAGCACTTCGCCACGAGTCGGCTTTTCCTGGGCGTTGCCCGGAAGCACGATGCCGCCAGCGGTTTTCTGCTCTTCTTCAACGCGACGGACGACGACGCGATCGTGCAAGGGACGGATGTTCATTGCTCACGTTCTCCTGATGGTCTGTTGTGCCATGCATGGCATGGCGGTTCATCATTCACTTCCAGAGAACCTGGAAGGGGAGGCGAGGACGCCTTCCTTGTCAAAGGCACCGAGCCCTGCTCGGCACCGTAGCCTGGTGCTGACCGAGAAATGGGGTCGTGCCAACCCCTTTCAAGGCCTTGCAGTAAAAAAATTTCACATCGAAGCGGCGGGGGAAGAAGGCCTCAACGGCGTGGCTCATCCCGACTGATGAAGTCCCCCTCCAGCGGTTGGCCGCTGTCATGCCGCTGCTGTTCATCTCCGGATGATTGGGTGCCGGTTTGATGCCAGTCGTCTGGTCGGCTTGCCTGATCATGCTGCTGGCGGTAGGCAGCTCCCAGCACGCGCAGGTTGAGCAGTGCCAATAGCCGGGCAAGCTGGCGTCGTGCGCCAGGCACGACGCACAGCAGGCCCAGCGCATCGGAAAGGAAGCCGGGGGCGAGCATCAGGGCGCCGCCGAAAATGAGGGCAGCGCCGGCAAGCAGTTCGCTGGAAGGAAGCTCTCCCTGGCTCATGCGCTGGCGGGCACGGGCAAGCGTGGCCACACCCTGCTGACGGATGAGGTAGAGGCCGGCGAAACCGGTGGCGAGTACCAGGCCCAGGGTGGGGACAAGACCGATACGGCTACCTACGGAGAACAGCACGACGAAATCGAGTAGGGTAAAGAAGGTAAAGAAGAGCAGTAACGGCATGTTGGCTCCGGGTATGGCGTTCAGCTCTTGATGAGGGCGGAATAACACGATTTCAAGCGTCGCCCTGGCTTGCCCCAACGGGAACACTTCTTCTATGCTGCAATGCACAATAGTGCGCTGAACAGCTCAAGTTCGTCCTCTCTGCTGCCGAATATGAGAGGAGTAGTGAGGGCGGGCCGAGAGCATGGTCTGGCCAGCATACGGCAGGCATCCATCTGACAGAAACAAGGGACAGCGAATGAAACTGGAAAAGAGCGTGATAGCCATTACCGGCGGGGCGCGTGGCCTTGGCTTGGCCATGGCTCGTCGCCTGGGTAGCCAGGGCGCAACACTGGCCCTGCTGGATATGGACACTGAAGCCCTGGACAAGGCCGTCTCCACGCTGCATGCAGAAGGCATCGAGGCGGGGGCATTTCAGGTCAATGTGGCTGACGAGGCATCGGTCAAGCGCGCCTTCGGCGATATTGCGGCACAGCTTGGCCCGGTTTCCGGGCTGGTCAACAATGCCGGCATCCTGCGTGATGCCCTGTTGGTCAAGGCCAGGGACGGCAAGGTCGAGAAGACCATGTCGCTTGAGCAGTGGCAGTCGGTGATCGACGTCAACCTGACCGGCGTGTTTCTCTGCGGGCGTGAAGCGGCCAGCCAGATGATCGAGGCTGGGCACGACGGTGTGATCGTGAACATTTCCAGCATCTCCCGTGCCGGCAACATGGGCCAGAGCAACTATGCGGCGGCCAAGGCGGCCACGGTGGCGTTGACCACGACCTGGGCCAAGGAACTGGCTCGCTACGGGATTCGTGTGGGCGCGGTGGCACCCGGCTTCATCGAGACCGACATGACCGCCTCGATGCGCGAGGACATGCTCGAGAAGCTCACCGCCGGCGTACCGCTAAGGCGCCTGGGCGATCCGGATCACATCGCTCAGAGCGTCGCCTTCATCTTGGAGAACGACTACTTCACCGGACGTGTCATCGAGTGCGACGGTGGCCTGCGTCTGTAATACGGCATTCTCCCCTGCCCAGAACGACAGCGAGGCCGGCATGATGCCGGCCTCGCCTTTCCCGGCAAGCTACCCTTGCCTAGAAATCCACCTGGTCGCGGAACGCCTCGACAGTCGCCGGGCCGATTCCGCTTACCCGGGTCAGATCCTCGGCGTTTTCGAAGTTCCCGTTGGCTTCACGCTCCTCGATGATTGCCTGGGCACGGCTCGGGCCGACGCCCGGCAGTTCGGCCAACAGTTCCGCGTCGGCAGTGTTGACGTTGATGGGAGCAACTTCCTGAGCCAGGGCCACGGAGGACAGGCCAAGAAGCAGGGCGAGCAGAATGCCTTGGATAATCCCTTTCATCTACTGATCCTTCTTTTTGGTTGATGAAGCGACAACGTAACGATGTCGGCTTCCAACCTAATCGAGAGCGAAGCGTTAGGGAGTGGGCATTTCACCCTTTGCTACGTAAGACGCTTCCGATAAATCGTTGCGACGATCGCCCAGTGGCGAGTCAGCGATTTCCTATCGGCGCCTCCAAACGGACTTCGCCCGCTGCAACCATGCTGCAGCGGGCGAACTCTTGCTACGGCTGAGTCAGGCGGTCGGGCTCAGCCCTCTTCGGCAACCTTGTCGGTACGTGCAGCGAGAATGAAGTCGTTCTTGTGCAGTCCCTTCATCTCATGCGACCACCAGGTCACGGTGACCTTGCCCCATTCCGTGAGCAGGGCGGGGTGGTGGCCCACTTCCTCGGCGATCTCGCCGACCCGATTGGTGAAGGCCAGCGCCTGCTTGAAGTTGCGGAACTTGAAGACGCGCTCGAGCTGCTTGACGCCGTCGCGCTCCATCACGCTCCATTCGGGAATATCGCGCTTGTAGGTCTCCAGTTCGTCGTCGGTGACATGGGGGGCATCCCAGCTGCACGCTTCGCACTGCTGTTCGGAAAGTTGGCTCATGGTCACTCCTCGTCAGGCGTTATTGATGTTGGTCGGGGTGTCGGTCGTTGCTTAAGGCTTGCGCCTAGGCGGTCTTCTTGGGGGCCGGCTCGAAGCGCGGTTCATGCAGGCCCAGCTCCATGGCCTTGTGCACCATGCCCATGATGTCCTGCTGCGAGAGTTCGTGCAGGGTAGAGAGATCGTCCAGCACGTAGTAGAGCGGCTGCAGGATATCGATACGGTAGGGTGTGCGCAGGGCCTCGATGGGGTCGAACGGCAGGTGTTCGGGAACGTCCGACAGCGCGTGCAGGGTCTCCTTGGGGGAGGAGATGATCCCGCCGCCGTAGATGCGTCGCCCTGCCGGGGTGTCCACCAACCCGAACTCCACCGTCATCCAGTAGAGGCGTGCGAGGTAGACACGCTCCTTGGGCTCGGCGGCGAGGCCCAGCCGACCATAGGTAGCGGTGAACTCGGCAAAGGCGGGATTGGTCAGCATCGGACAGTGGCCGAAGATCTCGTGGAAGATGTCCGGCTCCTTGAGATAGTCGAGCTCCTCCGGTGTGCGAATGAAGGTGGCCACCGGAAAACGGCGGTTGGCGAGCAGCTCGAAGAAGGTGTTGAACGGTATCAGCGCCGGCACCTGGGCGGTTTGCCAGCCGGTGCTGGCCTGCAGCACGCGATCGATATCGGCGAGCTGGGGTACTCGATCCTCGGGCAGCGCCAAGCGTTCGAGCCCATCCAGGTACTCCTGGCAGACACGACCCTCGAGCATGCCCAGCTGGCGCTGCATCAGGGTGTGCCAAGTGGCGTTGTCCTGCTCCGGCCAGTCGATCCGGCCGTTCTCGTCGGGCAGGCGTGCACGGTATCCGGTCTTGCTGGCGACATCGCTCAGATGCGGGTTGGATGACGTCATGGGGCACTCCGGTCAGCGGTATCTTGTGTTTGTCTTGCGAACCTTGTGTTCCCGAGTCTAGAACGCCTCATACGTTCGCTTCGCGAGGTTCAAACGTCGTTTTTGCGGCGTAACGCGAAGCAGTGTGTAAAGAAAACTTTCCGTCTCATCATGCGAAGGTGACCTGGACCTGCAGTTTCCGTTTCATCAAGGTTTGTACTGCCTGGGGTGTCACGTTATTTTTACAGCCAGTCACGGCGGCTTGACGATGATTTTTGTCGCTTTCCTGACTTGGCTCTCGTAACCACCCTTGCACAGGCGCCGCTCCATGAGGTTGAGGTTTCACTGCCAGAATCGCATCGGCATCCTGCGGGACATCGTCTCGCACTTCGTTGATTACGGCCTCAATGTGGCCCGCGGCGAGGTCGGCGGAGAACACGGCAACGCCATCTACCTGCACGTCCCCAACCTGCTCAATGCGCAGCTGGCTACGCTGAAGCCGGAGCTCGAAGCGGTGTCCGGCGTATTCGGCGTGCGCCGGGTTGGTTTGATGCCCAGCGAACGGCGCCACCTCGAGCTCGACGCCTTGCTCTCGTCGCTCTCCGACCCGGTGATGTCGATCGACATGGAGGGGCATATCGTCGCGGCCAACCGGGCGGCGGGACAGCTGCTCGGGGTACGTATCGACGAGGTACCGGGGCTGTCGCTCAATCGCTACCTGCCCGACCTGGATCTGCCGGCACTGGTTCGGCGCAACAATGCACGGGTCAACGGGCTGCGGATCAAGCTGCGTGATGCGACCTTCCTGGCAGACATCGCGCCCTTGCATCGCGAGCACCACGATGACGTCGCCTCCCTGGCGGGGGCCGTGATCACCCTGCACAGCGCCGACCGCATCGGTGAGCGCATCTATCAGGTCCAGCGTCAGGAACTGCGTGGGTTCGATGCGCTGTTCCAGGCCAGCCCAAGGCTGGCTGCGTTGATCCGCGAGGCGCGCCGCATGGCGCCGTTGGACGCGCCGCTGCTGATCCACGGCGAGACCGGCACCGGCAAGGAGCTGCTGGCGAGGGCCTGCCACTTGGCCAGCGCCCGTGGGCAGTCGCCGTTCATGGCGCTCAACTGCGCCGGGTTGCCGGAATCGATGGCCGAGACGGAGCTGTTCGGCTATGCCCCGGGCGCCTTCGAGGGGGCGCGCCCCGAGGGCAAGCTCGGCCTGCTGGAAATGACCGCGGGCGGTACCATCTTCCTCGACGAGGTGGGCGAGATGAGCCCGCGCCTGCAGGTCAAACTGCTGCGCTTCCTGCAGGACGGGGGCTTTCGCCGGGTGGGCAGCGACGAGGAGACCTACCTCGATGTACGGGTGATCTGCGCGACCCAGCAGGACTTGCCGAAGCTGTGCACCGAAGGACACTTCCGCCACGACCTTTATCATCGGCTCAACGTGCTATCGCTGGCGGTGCCGCCGCTGCGCGACTGCCGCGATGGTATCGAGGCCATGGCGCTGCACTTCATCGACCGCGCCGCTCGTCAGATCGGCTGTCGTATGCCGGGGCTCTCCCCGGCGGCGCTGGCCAGGCTATCGGCCTACCACTGGCCGGGCAACGTGCGTCAGTTGGAGAACGTGCTGTTCCAGGCAGTATCGCTGTGCGAGGGCGATACCATCGAGCCCGCCCACCTGCGCCTGCCCGACGTGGGCGAAGCGCCTGGGCTCTCGGGCATCGACCTCGACGGCTCGCTCGCCGACATCATGGGCGACGTGGAGCGGCGCGTGCTGTCGACGCTTTATCCGCAGCACCCCTCCAGCCGCCAACTGGCCAAGCGCCTCGGCGTGTCGCATACCACCATTGCCAACAAGCTGCGCCAGTACGGCATCGGCTCAGCGGATTGAAGCCTCGCAAGCGGATGTAACCAGCCGCGAACGCTCGGCACGCTCGCGCACCTCGCCATAGGGGTAGCGCTCGAGGGCGCCGAAGCCTGACAGGCGCCGCGCCTTGAGGCGGGTCAGCAGGGGGCTGGTGAGTCCGCACAGGAAGCGCGCAACAAGGTCGGGCGTGACGGGATGGGGCTCCGTGCTGGCGGCGAGCTGCTGCACCAGTTCGCCGGCGAGCCGCTCGATGGCGTTGTCCTCGAGAGGATCCAGCGGCTCCGGGGCAGGGAGGTGGGCGACCTCGCCGTGACAGGCCGAGCAATGGCCGCAGCGCTCCGGCGCCCGGGTGTCGCCGAACCACTCGGCCAGGCGGCGGCTCAGGCACGCTTCGCTCTCGAACAGCGCCAGCATGGCGTGCAGGCGCTCGACCTCGGTCCGCTCCTTGTCGTGGAAATAGGCGTGCAGTTCTTCGCTCAGAGCCGCGGCGTCGATGTCGCTGCGCAGCACCTCATAGACCTCGGTCATCTGCTTGCTCTCGAGCACCATCCAGCCCTGGGCGACGAAATAGTCCAGCGCGGTGAGCACGCGGGCGCGCTCGACGTTGAGGCCGCGCTCCTCGCCTAGCCGTTCGAGGGCCGCGAAGTCGAGGTTGAACCAGGTGCGGGCACGCTGCGAGGCGTCGACAATCGCCTGAACGAAGGCGCTGCGTTCGCCCTGGAAGCGCGATACCAGGACCTCGGGTGCGTCGTGCAGGCGGAAGCGGTACTCGGCGAAGTAGCTGTAGCGCGGCGCGATGTAGCCGCGCAGTTCGAGCTGCACCAGCAGGGTCTTGAGCGGCAGCGGGCGAATGTTGCTGTGCTGGGAGAGCGAGTTGAGCACCAGCTCCCATTGGCGTGCGCTGCCGGCCGCCTCGATCAGCTCGTCGATCACCTTGCGGATGCCGTGAAGCTCCGGGGTGTCGCCGTAGACGAAGTTCTCCAGCACGTTGACGTGATCGCGCCCGGCCAGCATCAGGCAGTCGGAGGGCTGGCCATCGCGGCCGGCGCGGCCGATCTCTTGGCTGTAGTTCTCCACCGACTTGGGCAGGTCGAAGTGCACCACGTTGCGGATGTCGGCCTTGTCGATGCCCATGCCGAAGGCGATGGTGGCGACGATGCAGGGCGTATGACCTTCCATGAAGTCGCGTTGGATGTGCTCGCGGGTCTCGGCGTCGAGCCCGGCGTGGTAGGCGGTGGCAACGAAACCCGCCTTGCTGAGGTAGGCGGCCAGACGCTCGGCGGTCTGCTGCAGGGTGACGTAGACGATGGTGGGCTGGGTCGGCTCGCCGCCGAGCCGGGGCCTGAGCCACTCGACCAGGCGGCGCGGGCGCGTCTCGGCCGGCACCGGCGCCACTTCCAGGTTGAGGTTGGGGCGGTAGAAGCCGGTGGCGGTGACGTCGGCCTCGGCGATGCCGAAGCGCTCGCGCATGTCGGCGATCACTCGCGGCGTGGCCGTGGCGGTCAGCAGCAGTACCTGGGGAATGCCGAACTCATGGCGGTAGTGGGGCAGCTTAAGGTAATCGGGGCGGAAGTTGTGACCCCACTCCGAAATGCAGTGAGCCTCGTCGACCACCAATAGCGAGATCGGCACGCGGCGGATGAAAGCGCGAAAGCGCTCGTTCTTGAGTCGTTCCACCGAGACCATGAGGATGCGGATCTCGCCGCGCTTGACGCCTTCCATCACCGCCGCCGTTTCCTCGCGGCTCTGGCCCGAGTCGATGCTGGCGGCGGCGATGCCGTGGCGGGCCAGGAACGATAGCTGATCCTGCATCAGCGCCAGCAGCGGCGAGATGACCAGGGTCAGGTGAGGCAGGTGCAGGGCCGGAAGCTGATAGCACAGCGACTTGCCGGAGCCGGTGGGAAAGATCGCCGCCGCCGAACGGCCGCTGGTTATCGCCTCGATGACCGGGCGCTGTCCGGGGCGGAATTCGTCATAGCCGAAGACCTGCTGTAACGTCTGATCGATCACTTGGGCACTCCCTGCGCTGCTGTGGACTCCGAGGCGAGAAGGTGACGATCTCGCCAGACAGCGAGCATTCTCGCATATCGGCAAACCGGCCGTTTCCACGTGGCCGTGTGCAAAATCCCAAGCGTGTGAAAATGGAGCCATCCGCGCCATGACCCGAGATGCCGAGCTTGGCATAATGCTCCTTTTTCTTCGCCCGCAGGGAAGACCCCATGACCGCCTGGAGCAAGCTGCTGATCGCCACGACGCGGCTGATCGACCTGCACGACAGCGCCCACGAACCCGGCTCGCCCTTCGTTCAGGTGAGCCAGGAGCAGCGTCGCGGGCTGCGCGACGGCTACTGGCTCGACCTCGGCTGCCTGCTGCTCGACTATCTGCTCGACGAGGACTTTGCCACCAACAGCGCCTTCGTTTCGCAGAGCCGCTGCCTCAATCACCTGCGCGAGAGCTACCCCGGGCTGCCTCACGATGACCTGAGCTTCGTCATCAACCTGCTCTCTACCCCCAGCGAGATTCACTTCCGTCAGACATCGCCATCGCCGACGACGGGCGACGAGGCAACGGCAGAGGAGCGCAGCCGGCGCAGCACCAAGCGCACCGCACTGATCGAGAAGCAGGGCCAGACCGGCCAGGTGCGCCTCACCCCTAGCGGCCGTCAGGCGGTGACCCTGGCCAGCCAGGTCGAGGACCTGCTCTACTCCGAATACGACGCTGCCAAGGTGCTGGCGGCGCTGGCGCGGGGCGATTTCTCCCGCATTCCCGACATCACCAACCAGATCCTGCTGGCGATCCGCGCCCTGACCCAGGAGCTGCGGCGGGTGCGCGAGAATCCTACCCGCGAAGGCAAGCTCTCCGCGCTGCTCGACAACGAGCGCCACTACCACAATGCCCTGACCAACATTCAGCAGACGCTGCTCGACGCCCGTGCCCAGCTCGCCACGCCGCGGCTGATGGAGCGCTTCGAGAGCTGGCGCGAGGCGCAGTCCGACGACTGGGACCTGCGCGTGCTTTCCAGCGCCATCGGCCGCGTGCTCACCGCCATCGAGAACCTCTCGCGGCGGCTCTCCGAGCTACTGGCCGATATCGCCGAGGGGCGCATCCAGGCCATGGGTGTGATCGACTTCCAGAACATGGCGCGCCAGCTGCTCGAGGCGCCCCCCGCAGGCGCGCTGCGCGACGCCGTGGTGGCGCGCATGATGCCGCTGCACGTGCAGGCCACCTTCCCGCGCCTGGCGCCGCTGGTGCCGCTGCTCGAGAGTCGCCGCGCCGACGTCAGCCCGGTGGCGCTGGTGTTCGATGAGGCGCGTGACGCAGCGCCCGAGGACCCGCTGCTGGCACGCTTCCTCGAAGCGCGGGGGCCGGCGCTGCGCCAGCGCCTCAGACGCGCGCCGCTGTCGCTGCCCGAGGCGCTGGCCGAGGGCTGGCACCGCTTCGAAGAGGGCGACTGCCTGGCCCAACTGCTCAACACCTTCGTCGATACCGAACTGCTGGCCCCGGGGCTGACGGTGGGGATCGACGCGACGCCGTTCGAGCTCGAACTCGACGACGGCCGCCGCATCGAGGGAGCCGTGACTCCCTCTCTCGGTTTCTTCTCTCTACAGGCGCCCGAGTCCGCGCCACATTCCTTACAGGCACCCGAAGCCGCGCCTAACGACATATCGCGCATCGATCAGGACGAGCCAGTATGAACATGACCGAGATGGGCGAAGTGGTCGCCTACCTGCTGCGCTACCGCAGTGCCGAACGCACCCCGGGCGGCGGGCGCAAGCGTCGCGCCGCCCGTGAAGGGCAGCTCTCCGAGCGCGACGTCTGCGCACTAATCGACGACGCCAGCGAGGCCGAGCGCGAGGCGCTGCGGGACTTCCTCGCCGGCCAGGGCCTGCGGCTCAAGGCTTTCGAATCCGGCGACTACCCCGGCATCGCACCCGGCTCGCGCTACTACGCGCTGCTGCCCGACCCGGAGCTGGAGCAGCCTCCGCTCTACACCCGCGAGCCGGTGTTTGAGGCGCTCAAGCTACGCCAGGAGAGCCGCGCCGAGCTGGCCCAGTGGTACCTGCAGCTGTGGCTGCTGATGCACACGCTGCTCTACACCCGCTACAACCGTGCGCTCTCCGACGTCAGCCGTTACCAGGAGGCCACCTTTGCCGGAGCCGAGCTGGTCGAGCTGATGCGCGACCAGTTGGAGACGCTGCGCAGCCTGGGCGAAGAGGCCCCCGAGGCCAGCCGTATTCTGCTCGAGGAGCGCGGTGAGGACATCAGCCGCCGAGTGCGCGCCTTCATCGACCTGCAGGTGCGCGCCGGGCTGCTCGAAAGCCTGCGTGATGCCGAAGCGAGTGCCGGCATCGAAGAGAGCGTCGGCGAGGTATGGCAGCAGACCCTGCTCGGGGCGCTGGAGAGCGAGCAGATCGGCATTCATCAGCTCGGCCATCTACAGGCGCTGGCTCAGGG
Organism: Billgrantia kenyensis; assembly: GCF_013697085.1. GTDB lineage: Bacteria > Pseudomonadota > Gammaproteobacteria > Pseudomonadales > Halomonadaceae > Halomonas > Halomonas kenyensis. The sequence goes on along the minus strand of NZ_JACEFT010000001.1, from coordinate 503,353 downwards.
CCGCGCCCAGGGCCGCTATCGAGACGAAGAACACGAAGCCGTCATCGACGAGCACGAGGAGACCCAGGCATGAGCGTGATCAACCGCATCGAGGTCGCCAACCTGCTCAACAAGCACGGCGACGTGGCCTCGCCCTGGGACGCCAAGATGCGTCACCTGCTGCTCGACCTGCGCGGCCAGTCGAGCGCCATCAGCATGGAGAACGGCTTCGGCAAGACCACGCTCTCCGAGGCGCTGATCGGCCTGCTGTCGCGGGACCGCACGCTGCTCTCGCGCACCCGGCGCAAGTGCTCGCCCTCGGCGGTGGGCGGCACGGCACGCAGCTGGAGCCACCTGCGGGTGGAGTTCCGTTCGCGCAGCGGGCTCGAGCGCCAGGACGACATGCTGGCCGCCGTCGGCGAAGAGGTGGCCGGCGAGACCTTCGTGTTCGGCTTCTATGGCTACAGCGACGGCAGCGGGCTCTCCTTCTACCACTATGCCGGGCGCCTCGAAGACGTGCCGGTGCACCACCAGACTCTCGACGGCAAGCTGGCGCTCTACGCCAACCGCGACGTCAAGGCGGCCTTGGCCGAGCGCAGCGTGCGCCTGACCCACAACCGCGAGGAGTGGCTGGAGGCGGTGGGCGCCCACGTATCCCGTCGCGAGCTGGCCCAGCTCGCCGCCTTCCAGAAGGAGGGCGGCGCCGACAAGAGCCAGATCTTCAACGCCATCAAGCCCCGCGCCGGCGAGAAGGCCGACCAGGCGTTCTTCTTCGAGGTGCTGGCCCCCGAGATCCTCTCCGGCGCCACCCGCGGCGAGACCGACGAGAGCGAAGAGCTGATCGAGGAGGTGATCCTCAACTCCGGCACCAACATCACCGAGCTGCGCCACCGCCTGGAAGAGGCCGAGAGCGACCAGCGCCGCGCCAGCGACAAGGTGGTGCGCCTGGCCGAGCTGCGCGAGCAGGGCGAGTCACTGCGCGACGCCCGTGCCCGCCTGATGGAGCTCGACCAGGGCCTGGCGGCCAGCGAAGCCTTGCTGGGCGGCCAGGCGCTGCTGGGCCTGCCCGGCCTGCCGCGTGCCAGCTCGGAAGATGATGCCGAAGAGCGCGGGGCCGCTCCGCTGGAGGGCTTCGCCTGGATCGCCGGCGATACCTCGCGGCCGCGTGTCTCCACCTCGCTGCTGGCGACGCTTTCCGGCCTTTCCGAGCGGGCCGTACGCCAGGCGCTTTCCGAGCGCGGCGCCCGGGTCGACGTGCACCGGCGGCTGATTCATCTGCCCCAGGCCGAGTGGCCGCTCAACCGCGACGTCGGCCACGTCAGCTTCAAGGCCGCCCGCGAGTGGCTGGCTGAAAGTCACTCCCTGGCCGACGACACGGCCCGCGACCGCGCCCTGAGCGCACTGGACGAGGGCGCCGACGCCTTCGAGGCCGCCGACGGCAACCGCTTCCGCGAGGAAGTGATCGGCGACGGAGTCTATCTCGAGGAGCTGACCCGTGAGCTGACCGAACTCGACGAGCGTCGCGACGACCTGGAGCACGAGCGCGAGCGGCTGGAGTCCCAGCAGCGCGACTTCGTCGACAACCAGAGCTTCTATACCCAGGCGCTGGCCGAGGGGCTGTTCAGCGAGGCCGAGCTGGAAACCCCCGAAGCCAGCGCCGAAGCGGCCAAGGCCGAGGCCGCCGACGCTCGCCACGCCCTCAACGCACACCTGGGCCGTGTCGGCGAACTCAAGCAGGTCGCCGCCTGGCACGACGCCTACCGCCGCGAGTGCCCCGATCTGGCACCGGCCGAGCGGCTCGAAGAGAAACAGGAGCGCGAGGCCGAGCTGGCGGAGTCCCTCGACGAGCTGACCCGGCGCCGCGACGAGGCGCTCGGCGCCTTCGAGACCGCCCGCGGCGAGCGTGAGCGGCTCAACGGCGAGCGTGAACGTCTGACCGGCGAGCAGGGCCTGCTGGCCCGCGGCCAGGCGCCCTGGCGCGCCTTCATCGAGGGCTGGCCGGGCGAAGCGGTGAGCGGCTTCTGGTCGCGGCGCAAGACGGCGCTGGCCGAGCTGGAGTCGAACTGCCGCGAGGCCGAGCAGCGCCGCCAGGAGGCAGAGCGCACCCTGGCCCGGCTGGCACCGCTGGCCGAGGCCGCCCGCCGTTACGGCGAGCTGCACGGCGACGACGAGCCGGTGCACCTGCGCACACGCCTGCGCGAACGCGAGCGTGAGCTGGGCGACGAGCATAAGCGGCTGCTCGATGAAGAGAACCACCTGCGCACACTGCACCGGGCACGTCTCGACTTCGCCGAGCGCAGCGAGTTGGCCCCGGAGAAGTGGCTGGCCGACGCCCGGCGCCGCTACCCGAGGCTGCTGCGTGAAGCGGAGACGCTGGAAGCCGACATCGCCGCCCGCGAGCGCTACCTGGAGAGCCTCTCCGGCGATCCGCTGGAGCGGCGCGTGGTGGAGGCCGAGGCCCACCGTCAACTGGACGAAGCCGGCATCGCCTGGCAGCCGCTGCATGCAGTGCTCAACGTCGAGACCCATACCCCCGAGCAGCGCCGTGAGTGGCTGGTACAGGCCGCCGGGGTGCTGTTCGCCCCGGTAGTGGCCGGGCGTGAAGCGGCCGAGGCTGCCGCCGCCGAGCTGATCGAGGCGGGCCTGGCGGTGCCGGTGTTCGAGGCCGAGGCGTTGGCCGGCCTGCTGGCCCGTGGCGAGCCGCCGCTGGGCGCGGTGGCCGGCGTTGAGACCCTGGCGGTGAAGGCCGCACTGGACCCGAGCTACCTGGAAGCGCTGCGCGAGGCCACCGAGAAGCGGCTGGCCGCCGACCGCGAGCGGCAAAAGGCGCTGGCCGTGGAGTGCGAGCGGCTCGACCCCCATGGCGAGACCTTTGCCCTGGCGCTGCGTGCCCGCGAGGCCGACGAGGCCCAGGTCGAGATGGCCCTGGAGGCCCTGGCCGAGCGGCAGGCGGCCTTGGCCGAGCGCGAGGCGGAGCTGGCCCCGCGTCTGACCGATGTCGCGCTCGCCTGCATCGACGACTACCAGCGCTACCTGCAGGAGGGCGGCGAGTTCGCCCAGCAGGAGGCCGCCGAGGCACGGCTCGAAGCCGAGACGGCGCTGGCCGAACTCGCACCGCGGCGCGAAGCGGCGGCCCGCGAGCTGGAGGCCCACGGCCAGACCTGGCTCGCCGCCGAACAGTTCAGCGACGCTGGCGGCGTTGAACGGCTGCAGGCGCTGGAGGCGCGCCTCGCCGAACTCGAGCGCCATCTGAGCGAGGCGAGCGAGCGCTTGGCCGCCGCCGAGGAGCAGCGCGAGACGCTCAAGCGTCAGGTCGAAGAAACCGAAGCTCAGCTGCGCAGTATCTTCAGCGACGGTGAGCGCGACCGCCTGCGTGCCCTGGCTCGCTTCGAAGCCGAGGGCGGCGTCGACTTCATGGCCACTGCCGGCGAGGTGCAGGAGGAGCTGGAGGCCGCTCAGGCCCGGGCGACCCGCCGTGCCGACTTCGACTTCACCCGCATTCGCGCTTACCTGGAGGTGCGCGACGCCGCCGGTGGCAGCCAGAAACTCGAGCGCGAGATCGCCCGGGTGCGGCGCGAGCTGGGCGAGCTGCGCGAGACGCGCAAGGCCCGTGGGGAAGAGCGCGACGCCCTGGAAGCACGCCTGGCCGAGCAGCGCCGGGCGCTGGCCTGCATCGATCAGCTGGCGGTGGAGTGGCTGCGGGTGCTGCGCGACCTGCCCGAGGGCTGGCCGCGGCGCCTGGCGGCGCTGGTCGATCTCGCCGAGGCCAGCTGCTGGCCCGGAGAGGCGGACGAACACGCGGCGCGCAATGCCGCCCTCGAGGCCTGGCACGACATGGTCGCAAGCGAAAGGCAGGGCGAACTCGACCTCGAAGCGCTGGAAGCCTGTCAGCAGACCCTGGTCGATGCCCTGGGCGAACTCAACCTGGGCGAGCAGGCGCGTAACCGCGAGCGTCAGGCGCGCCAGGTCGAGGGCGGTGAGCGCAAGCTGGCCGAGGCTCTGGCCGAGGCGGCCCACAGCCGCATGTTCAGCGACACCGAGCGCGCGCGTCTGGCCGGGCTGAGTCATTCCAGCTCGAGCCAGGCCAGCACCGAGGCGCTGGACGACCTCTCGCGTCTGCATGAACAGTTGGCCGGTCAGCTCGACGACCACAAGATACGGGTCGAGCGGCTGCACGCCTCTCGCGAGCAGATCGAAGGCACCCTGGTGGAGCGCCTCAGCTCGATCATCTCTGACGCCGCCGGCAACCTCGACATCCTCAAGCGCGTGGCCAAGAGCAGCGGCGAGGGCGGTGCCTTCTTCGAGGTCAAGGCCTCGCTGATCGGCCCCGACCAGCTGCGCGATCTGATCGCCACGCTGCTTGCCGACATCGACGAGCACCAGGCCGCCATGCGCCGCCGCGCCGAGCGCGACGGTGGCATGGTCGACGGCGAGGCGCGCCGCCGCGACGACGACCTGCTGCGCCAGATTCGCCGACGCATCTACCGCGGGCTGTTCCACGACGTGGCGATCCGCCTCAAGCACGACGCCATTCGCCCCCATGGGCGGCTGTTCTCGCTCAACGAGGAGATGTCGGAGGGCCAGCGCGAGGCGGTATCGCTGATGTGGCTGGTCAAGCTCTCCGAGTTCGCCATCGAGCGCGAGCTGCGCGAGCTGCCGGGGCACCACCGCCGCCGCACCCGCACCAGCCGCGAGAGCGTGATCCTGCTCGACGGCCTGTTCTCCAAGCTCTCGCACCGTCGCCTGATCCAGGACTCGCTGGAGTCGCTGCGCAACACCCGCGGGCGCTTCCAGATGATCGGCCTGATCCACAACCCCAACTACGAGAACGACCCCGACATCTTCCCCACCTATCTGGTGGGCAGCGTGATCGGCGGCGCCCAGGGGCAGGGCGGTCACGTGATGGTGCGCGACGGTCGCATCGCCGCGCCGGAATCTCTCGGCCGCAGCGTCGGTGAGGCGAGCCTGTTTGGTATCCACGTCAGCGAGCCGGTGACCCAGGAGTAAGCGATGCGCGATGCCAGTCTGATGCTGAGCGAGGCGGCCAGGGAAGTCCTGGCCTGGCTAGAGAAGAGTGGCAGCGAGTCTATGAACGCAAGCGGCCAAAACGAAGGGGGAAGCGTCGGCCGGCAGTTCGCCTGCATAGGCATTTTGCCGTATACTCAGGGCATATTGCCGCATCGGGAGGGCTGATCATGCAGGCGCTGACAAAAGAACGCGAACACGAGCGCGACATTGAAGAGGAGGTCCTGGAGCTCCTTGGAGGGCACGAAGGTGACACTCCAGACGCGCTGATCCGGTCTGGCATCCCTCTGTCGGTTCTGGACAAGCTTGCCCAACATGGCATCGATGCCGGCCGGCTGGGCATCATCAACCCTCGTACACTGCGTCACCGCCGGCAGAAGTCTGAACCATTGAACAGCGATGAAGGCGATCGACTCTATCGCGTGAGCCGCATCGTCGTGCTGGCTGAGGATGTATTCGGTAGCCAGGAAAAAGCGGCCACCTGGCTGAACAAGCCGCGCAGAGCCCTTGGCGGGCGAAATGCTTTCGAGGCCATCAAGACGACCCCTGGCTACCTGGCAGTAGAGGAGCTACTGGAGCAGCTGCGCCATGGGTACGTCGCATGACCAAGGAGAGTCTCTGGCGGATCTCGCAGTTTCAGGATCTCTCGGGCATTGGCGGTACCAAGGTGGCTGGGCGTTGGCACAACAAGGGCAGGCCCATCGTCTACCTTGGCGATTGCCCGGCCATCTGCCTGTTGGAAATCCTGGTGCATATGGAAGGGGAGCCAGACGAACTTCCCGAGGCATTCACCCTGCTACGAGTGGAGCTTCCTTCCGGGGTCGTGAGTCGCGCGCCCACGGTCGACCTGGATGCGACATGGCGTGATGACCGGACTATCACACGGCGCCTTGGGGACGATTGGCTTGAAGCGGGAGAGTCGCTTCTGCTACGAGTGCCCTCCGCCATCGTTCCCCACAACATGAACTTTCTCCTCAACCCTCTTCATCCAGATGCAAGCAAGGCAGCATTGACCAGTGAGTCATTCCCGGCTGACCGGCGGCTTTATCCTCAGGTTTGACGGAGATTAGCGTGCTCTGCGTTACCATGGGGTGTCGTTTTGTCTGATGCTGAAGGGGCTAACCATCATGCACGTCATCATCGATCTCTGCGTCGTCCCGCTGGGGATGGGCGTGTCGGTCTCACCGCAGATCGCCGCCTGTCAGCGGGTGATCGAGGCTTCAGGCCTCGATCACCATATGCACGCCTATGGCACCAATATCGAGGGGCCGTGGGATGAGGTGATGGCGGTGGTCAAGCGCTGCCACGAGGTGGTGCACGAGATGGGCGCGCCACGGATCACCACTACCATCAAGCTGGGCACCCGCACTGACCGCGAGCAGTCCATGGCCGACAAGGTGACGAGTGTCGAGACCAAGCTGCGTAACGGTTGAACGCTTCGTTCCTCGCCGTGCCTACGGTGGTGCTTATACCTTGGAGAGCGGAGTAAGCCAGGCATCGCCCAGGCGTAGCAGGTGGTCGGTGAGGGCGTCGAGCACCTTGCCGCCCTGACGCCAGTGGTGCCAGTAGAGCGGCACGTCGATGACATGGCCCGGCGAGAGATCGACCAGCCGGCCTTCGGCCAGATGCGGTCCCGCGTCGATCTCTTGCAGGCGGCCTTCGCTCAGTTCGCGCTGGGCCTGGCGCTCCGGCACCATGCCGTAGCCGAGCCCGGCCAGGGCCAGGCCGACGAAGCCCTCCGAGGAAGGGCAGAGGTGGTGGGGAAAGGGCGGTTCGACACCGTGCATGGCCAGGTAGCGATGCTGCAGGCGGTCGTCGGGGCCGAATACGATGGCTGGCGCCCGGCGCAGCGCCTCCGGGGTTACGCCATCGGCGAAATGACGTGTCACGAAGGCGGGGCTAGCCAGGGCGCGATAGCGCATGCTGCCCAGCGGATAACTGCGCGCGCCTTGAACCGGCGTGGGCGAGTCGCAGATACAGCCGGCCACGTCACCGTCGCGCATGCGCTTGAGCGCCACCTCCTGATCCTCCACCACCAGGTCGAACAGCACGGGATGGCGCTCGCAGAAGCGCCCGATGGCCTCCGGCCACCAGGTGGCCAGGCTGTCGGCGTTGATCGCCAGGCGCAAGCGTTGCTCGCCGCTGCCGAGCGCCGGCACCTCGCCGAGCAGATCGCCTTCCAGCAACCGTACCTGCTGGGCATGGTTGAGCAGCTTCCGCCCCAGCGGGGTGGGAGCGAGGCGCGGACTGCGCACCAGCACTGGCTGACCCAGGCGCGCCTCGAGCAGCTTGATACGCTGCGACACCGCCGATTGCGTGAGCCCCAGGTATCGCGCGCCGCGTTCGAAACCGCCCTGATCGATCACCGCCACCAGCGCCTCGAGCAGTTTGTAGTCGAGCATCAGTAATGCTTATCCCTCAGTTGTTTTATTGATTTCTCTTATCTTGGTGGGGAGCTTAGCCTTGGCGGCATCGACTTGCCAGGGAGAAAAATACGATGTGGTTGTCATGGCTCAACGGACTGTTGATCTGCGCCGGGCTGATCGTCGCCATCGGTGCCCAGAATGCCTTCGTGCTGCAGCAGAGCCTGCGTCGGCAGCATGCCTGGCTGGTGGCCGGGGTTTGCGCGCTGTGCGACTGGCTGCTGGTCGGTGTCGGCGTGTTGGGCTTGGGCATATTGATCGCCCAGCAGGAGATGCTGATGGAAGTGGCCCGCTGGGCCGGAGCCGCCTTTCTGGCCTGGCAGGCAGCGCTGGCGTTTCGTCGGGCCTTCATCGGTCAGGCGCTGGTAGCCGACGGCGGTGGCATCAAATCGTGGCAGGCCGCTTTGGCGGCAACCCTGGCCGTGACCCTGCTCAATCCCCAGGTCTATCTCGAAACGGTGGTGCTGCTCGGCGCCATCGGTGCGGTGCAACCCAGCCCGCTGGGGTTCTTCCTCGGTGCGGCCATGGCCTCGTTCGGCTGGTTCTTTGGCCTGGCTGCTGCCGCGGGCTGGTTGGCGCCACGACTGGCCAGCCCGCGTGTGTGGCGGGCCATCGATTTGGTGATCGGCCTCATCCTGGCGTGGGTGGCGTGGAGGATTGCCAGCGGCGCCATGCTCTCTTGAGCGAACGACTCCTGCGTAAAGATAAGTTTACGCTCTGTCATGATTTTGCACCGCCCCGAAGTGGGAAAGAACGTGTCATGGCGATGTGTAAAGAAACCCTGACGAAATCGGGTGAGGTCTGGCTCCGAGGAGGCTGGGAAAGCCGCAGGGGCGGCATTTCGCCGGGGGAGGGGGCGCACTAGGCTGGGGTCACCCCATCGGCGGCAAGCAGGCCACCGAAACGACCTGACGCAGTGAATGCGCTTGCATAACAACGTCCATCCCCTGGAGGAAACCATGAACGCACCCGCCAAGACCGTCACCCCGATCAGCCAGGACAACCCCATCGGAACCAACGGCTTCGAGTTCGTCGAGTACAGTGCACCTACGGCCGAAGGTATCGAGGAGCTGCGTGCGTTGTTCAATCGCATGGGCTTTACCGAGACGCGCAAGCACCGCTCCAAGCAGGTGTTCCTGTTTCAGCAGCAGAACGTCAACTTCGTGCTCAATGCCGAGCCTGATAGCCACGCCGCCGAGTTCGCCAAGGTGCACGGTCCCTGTGCCTGTGCCATGGCGTGGAAGGTGGCCGACGCCAGGCAGGCCTTCGAGTACGCCCTGGCCCACGGCGCCGAAGCGGTGGAGAACCCGATCGGCCCCGGTGAGGTGGGCATTCCCGCGGTGCGCGGCATCGGTGGCTCGCTGCTCTACTTCGTCGACAACAAGGTCGACAGCGAAGGGCGTACCATCTACGACATCGACTTCGAGCCGATTCCCGGTCGTTCGCCCAACGACAACAGCGTGGGCCTCAATGTGCTCGACCACCTGACCCACAACGTCGACCGCGGCCAGATGGACAAGTGGGCCGATTTCTACACCGAGATCGCCAACTTCCGCGAGAACCGCTACTTCGACATCAAGGGCAAGAAGACCGGTCTGCACTCCCGTGCCATGACCGCACCCTGCGGCAAGATGCACATCCCGATCAACGAGTCGGCCGACGATACCTCGCAGATCGCCGAGTTCCTGCGCGAGTACAACGGTGAGGGCATCCAGCACCTGGCCATGGCCACCGACGATATCTACGCCACAGTGCGCGGGCTGCGCGCCAACGGTGTGACCTTCCTCACCACCCCGGACACCTATTATGAGAAGGTCGACTCTCGCGTGCCCAACCACGAAGAGAACGTCGAGGACCTGCGCGAGCTGAGCCTGCTGATCGACGGCGGCCCGGACGAAGGCGTGCTGCTGCAGATCTTCACCGAGACCGTGATCGGCCCGATCTTCTTCGAGATCATCCAGCGCAAGGGCAACGACGGTTTCGGTGAGGGCAACTTCAAGGCCCTGTTCGAATCCATCGAGGAGGATCAGATCCGCCGCGGCGTCCTCAAGGACGACTGAGTCTGAAGCGGCTCCCACTCCTCAGGTGGGGGCCGTTTTATTGCCTGTTTTTCAGGCAGCTTTCATGCAGTTTTCTAGTTCTACAATAAATAACGTTGCTAACCTGACATTGCGGCGGGCATATTGCTGCGTCCGCACTACAACAACACTCCCCTGGTGACACGATGACGACTCCGCAACAACCTCGCGCCCAGTGGCTAGGCCGCTGGGGCTTCGTGCTGGCGGCGACCGGCTCTGCCGTCGGCCTGGGCAATATCTGGAAATTTCCCTACATCACCGGCGAGCACGGCGGTGGTGCCTTCGTGCTGGTCTACCTGGCCTGTATCCTGGCCGTCGGCGTGCCGGTGATGATGACCGAGATCGCCTTCGGGCGTCGCGGCAGGGGCAGTCCCATCGATGCGGTACGCCGCGTGGTCACCGAGTCGGGACGCTCGCCACTCTGGTCGCTGCTGGGCTGGATGGCAATGCTCGCCGGGTTCATGATTCTCTCTTTCTACGTGGTGGTGGCCGGCTGGTCATTTTCCTACCTGTGGAAGATGGTCACCGGCCAGCTCGCCGGCAGCAATGTCGACGACATGGTAGCGATCTTTGCGGCCAACAACGCGAATCCGTTCAACCTGGGCTTCTGGAGCACTCTGGTGACGCTCCTGACCATGCTGATCGTGGGCAAGGGGGTGCAAGCGGGCATCGAGCGCAGCGTCAGCTGGATGATGCCGGGCATGGTCATCATGCTGCTGATCCTGATCGGTTACGGCATGTTCTCCGGCGGCTTCGGCGAGGCGTGGCGTTTCCTGTTCTCCTTCAATGCCGGCAGTCTGACCAGCGACGGGATGCTGGCTGCCCTGGGCCACGCCTTCTTCACCCTGTCGCTGGCTTCGGGTGCCATCCTCACCTATGGCAGCTATCTGCCATCGAGAACCTCCATCGCCCGGACCACCTTCAGCGTGGCGGTGGCCGACACCCTAGTGGCGCTGATGGCGGGGCTGGCGATCTTCCCCATCATCTTCGCCAACGGCCTGAATCCCGGCGAGGGCCCCGGCCTGCTGTTCATGAGCCTGCCGCTGGCCTTCCAGGCCATGCCACTGGGCACGCTGTTCGGCATCCTGTTCTTCGTCATGCTCTCCATGGCGGCGCTGACCTCGTCGATCTCCATGGTCGAGGCCACCGTTTCCTGGCTGGTGGACAACAAGGGGATCAGCCGCCGCACCGCGGCTTGGGGCACCGGGATCGTGCTGTGGCTGATCAGCACCCTGGCCATGCTGTCGTTCAATCTGGGGGCGGACTGGACCCTGGCGGGGCGTCATTTCTTCGACTGGCTCGACTACCTCACCTCGCGCTGGATGATGCCGCTAGGCGGGCTGGGCATGGCGTTGTTGGCCGGCTTCGTGCTCAAGAGCGAGAGCTTTCGCGAGGAGCTGGGCCTGGCGCCGCACTGGCATGCGCTGTGGCTGTTCATGGTGCGCTATGTCAGCCCGCTGGGGATCCTTGTGATCTTCGTCGATGCCTTGGGAATTGCGCGGGTCGAGTTCGGCATGCACTGGCCCTGGCTGCTTCTGCTGCTGGCCCTTGTCACCCTCGCCGGTGAGATCCTGAGTCCCAGGTTGAGGCGAACCCTGGCAGGCTGAAGGCTTGCTTGCCGCGGGGCTTGGGGCTAATGTCGGGCCGGTTCGCTGGGAACGTCTTCGAGGTGAGAGAGATGAGCGTACGTTCCGTCGTCGTTGCCGGCTCGGCCGATTCCGGCCTCGTCCGAGTCGTGCTGGTGTTGTTTCTGTCAGTGCTGATCGCCGGCTGTGCCGGCCGCGGTGGCGGGCAGGGCGAGCGCGTCCCGGCACCCTCTGGCTGGAACGGTGAGCAGGGCCTGGCATCGTTCTATGCCGACCGCTACCACGGCCGACAGACCGCCAGCGGTGAACGCCACGACCGCAATGCACTGACGGCGGCCCACCGCAGCCTGCCGTTCGGCACCACCGTGAGAGTGACCCGCCTGGACAACGGCAGTGAGACGGTCGTGCGTATCAATGATCGCGGCCCTTTCGTCAGGGGGCGTGTGATCGATCTCTCGCGGCGGGCGGCCGAGGAACTCGACATGATCGGTCCAGGCGTGGTGGAAGTCCGCCTGTCGCCCGAGTAGGGTGTCTCGCTGCGTGACTCATGCGACAATGACACTTTCGCTTACAGCGAGAGCCAGTCATGTCTTCCCCGCGCAGCGAATCCATTGCCGATCTCCAGCGCCTGCGCCGCGGTCGTCCGCGGCGTGGCTGGCTGACGCGCAGTTTTCGCCTGCAGGTAATGCTACTGGTGGGCGTGCTGCTGGCCGGCATGCTGCTGGCCCAGGGCGCCTATCTCAATCACCGCAAGGGTGAGATCGTAAGTCAGCAGATGGGGGAGCGCGCGCTGGCCGTAGCGCTCAGCGTGGCGAGCATTCCCGAACTGATAGCTGCCTTCGACGACCCCGATCCCAGTGCCACCATCCAGCCCATTGCCGAGCGCATTCGCCGTGAGACCGGCGCCCGTTACGTGGTGGTGGGTAATACCGACAGTCTACGCTACTCCCACCCGCTGCCTGAGCGCCTGGGCAAGCGGATGGTGGGCGGCGACAACGATCGTGCGCTGTTGCACGGCGAGTCCTATGTCTCGGAGGCCACCGGCTCGTTGGGTGAGGCGATGCGTGGCAAGACGCCGGTGTTCGACGCCGAGGGCAACATCATCGGGATCGTGTCGGTGGGCTTCATGCTGGACCGCGTGGCCATGGACGTGACCGAGCACACCAGCCTGGGGTGGTGGCTCGTGGCACTGATGATCGTGTTGGGGTTCGCCGGGGCGTACCTGCTTTCTCGCCACCTCAAGAAGGTGATTCTCGGCCTGGAGCCCTACGAAATCGCGCGGCTGGCGATGGAGAAGGAAGCGATCCTGCAATCCATTCACGAGGGGATCCTGGCCGTCAACCGTGAAGGGCAGATCACCTTGGTCAACCAGCAGGCGCGGCGGTTTCTCGGCCTGCCGCCTGCAGAGCGCGTGCTGGGGCAGCCGATTCAGCAAGTGGTGCCTAATTCGCGCTTGTCGGAGGTGCTCGAGCGCGGCGAGCGTCAGTTCGACCAGGAGATGTGGCTGGGCGATCATCCGGTGGTGGTCAATCGTGTGCCGATCCTGGATGGTGGCGAGATCGAGGGGGCGGTGTCGACGTTTCGCAGTCGTCGCGAGATCGTCGATCTGTCCAATGCGCTCAGCGCAGCCAGTCGGGACGTGGACATGCTGCGTGCCCAGGCACATGAGTACTCCAATAAGCTCTATACCATTTCGGGAATGCTGCAGCTCGATCGCATCGACGATGCCCTGGCCCTGATCCACCAGGAGAACGCACGCCAGCAGGAGCAGATGAGCTTCCTGATGCAACATGTCGCCGATCCTGTCATCAGCGGCACGCTGCTTGGCAAGATGACGCGGGCGCGAGAGCTGTGCGTGGCGCTCGAGATTGACGAGCACAGTTCGCTCTCCTCACCGCTGACCGTCACCGGCCAGGAGGTGATGATGACGGTCATCGGCAATCTGCTGGACAATGCCTGTCATGCCGCTCAACAACGCGGCAACGACGGACAGGTGCGACTGTTCTTCACCGACCTGGGTGAGCAGCTGCTGATCGAGGTAGAGGATAACGGTCCGGGTGTCGCAGCCGAGCATGTCGAGGCGATCTTCGATGAGGGCTTTTCCACCAAGCCGGGCAAGCACCGCGGCCTCGGCCTGGCGCTGGTCAGTCGTCTTTGCCGCGAGCATGGCGGGGCCATCACCCTGGAGGAGAGCGAGCTGGGCGGTGCCTGCTTCACGGCAGTATTGGACCGCTCATTGTGTCGTACGTCCCAGCCGGTCGAAGCCGGCAGCCCATTATCATAACAACAGCATGGGGGAGAAATGCGCTCAGCAGGCCTGAAGCCTGAAGAATACGGAATCCTGATCGTCGAGGACGACTTTCGCATCGCCGAGATCCACCGCGCCTTCATCGAGCAGAGCGAGGGTTTCGCCGTGGTGGGCATGGCCCGCAATGGGGCCGAGGCGCGTGACCTGATGGCTCGACATGGCAGCGCCGTCCACCTGGTGCTGCTGGATGCCTACCTTCCGGATGTCGAGGGGCTGGAGTTACTGTGGGCATTGCGTCATGACTATCTGCATGTCGATATCGTCATGGTGACGGCGGCGAGGGAGGTCGACACCATTTCCGAGGCATTGCGCGGTGGTATTTTCGACTATCTCATCAAGCCTGTGGAAGCGACGCGCATGACTCAGATGCTGGCCAGTTTCCGGCGCGAGCGCGAGGCGCTGGCGGCGCGTAGCGAGATGAGCCAGGAGGAGCTCGACCGCGTGCTGGCCCGTCTGCGCCCGGAAGGCACAACGAGTGCCAGTGTCCGTAGCCTGCCCAAGGGTATCGATCGGCTGACGTTGCGTACCGTAGTGGCGGCGCTGGAGAGCGCGGCACAGCCGCTGGCAGCCATGGACGTTGCCCGCGCCATGGGGGCCAGCCGCTCCACGGCCAGGCGCTATCTGGAATTTCTGGTGTCGGTGCAGGTGGTTGGAGCCGAACTGGGCTACGGTGATGTAGGGAGACCTGAAAGACGTTACCGCCTCGTAGGTGATGCGGCGGCCTGGTGCGAAGAGTGCTGAGTCGGGCGCGAACACTGCGGTAAGCCGTGAGCAAAATGAACAAAATGCGCAAAACGAACAATTTATCGTTTATGCGCATAAACTTGCCGCTTCGTATCCGGCTCTTCTAACGTTCTCCCTGTACGCGGGCGTGAGACCCGCCATCACAACAAAATCCTCTCCAGGAGAACGCCATGACTGCCAAGCAACACCTCACCCGTTTCAGCGCCATCGTGCTGCCGCTTGCCGCGGTGGTGGGCATGAGCACGGCCGCCCAGGCCGACGAGTGGGCTCCAACGCGTAACATCGAATTCATCGCCCCGGCCAACCCCGGTGGCGGCTGGGACACGCTGGTGCGCACCACCTCTCGTGTCATCCAGGAAGAAGGCCTGGCCGAGCGCAGCTTCGGTGCCATCAACGTGCCGGGCGGCGGCGGAGCGGTGGCCTGGGCTCAGATCGCTCGTGACAGCGGCAATCCCCACAAGCTGTTCGCCACCAGCCCGCCGATCATCCTGGTGCCTCTGGCCGGCGCGTCCCGCTACGATCATACCGACTTCACCCCCATCGCCAGGCTGATCACCGACTACTCCATCGTCCTGGTGCGCGACGACTCACCTTTTGAGGATTTGCCATCGCTGATCGAAGCCATGGAGGAGAACCCCCAGCTCAGCGTCGGCGGCGGTAGCGCTCCCGGGTCCATGGACCATATCTCCATGGCTGGCCTGGCAGCGGCGGCGGGGCTTGACGCGGCAGCGGTCAACTACATTCCCTTCTCCGGCGGCGGCGAAGCCATGACCAGCCTGATGGGTGGACATGTGGAGGCGGTGATCACCGGCGCCGGGGAGGCCTCGGGTCAGCTCGGCGAAGGCAGCGAGCTGCGCGCCCTGGGCGTCTCGGCACCGGAGCGCCTTGGCGGTGCCCTGGCAGACGTTCCGACTTATCAGGAGCAGGATATCGATTACACCTTCGATATCTGGCGCGGCGTGATGGGAACCCCCGACATGCCTGCCGAAGCGGTGGCCTACTACGAAGATCTGTTCGCCCAGATGCTCGAAACCGACGGCTGGGAGCAGGCTCGCGAGCAGCTGGGCTGGATCGACGCCTATCAGGACAGCGAAGAGTTTGGCGCCTTCCTCGATGAGCAGAAGGAGGAGTTCAGCACCATCCTGGGCGACCTCGGCCTGTTGGGCGAATAACCCCTCTCGCCACTTCCTGTCACTTCCCGGGTCCGGGCTTCGCTTAGCGAAGCCCGGACATACTCGAACGCCAAACTGGGGCGCTGCCCGCTCGGCGGTGGCCCGGGACCGACTCCCATGACGCGACTCAACTCCAACCAGGTCATTGCACTCTTGCTTGCAGTGGTGTCGGTGGGCTATCTGGCCATGGCCTGGCAGATTCCCGCCTTTCCGCTGCCACGTCCGATCGACTCCGATCTGTTCCCAAAGGTATTGGGCTTCATGCTGCTGGGGCTTTCGGTACTGCTGTTCCTGGAGAAACCCCAGGCCCAGGACGTCCCCGAGGAACTCGATCCTGAGGAACAGCAGCTGCCGCTTCTGCTGCGGCCATGGACCCGCGTGGTGATCACCGCGCTGGCGCTTGCGGCATATGCCTTGTTGCTGGTGCCGGTCGGCTTCGTGCTGACATCGGTCGCCCTGGTGTTCGGACTGGCAGCCTACTACGGCTACCGGCGCCACTGGATCAACTTCGCCACGGCGCTGGGCGTGGTGCTGGGGCTCTATCTGACCATGACACGCATCATGGGCGTTTACCTACCCACCGGCGTGCTGCCGATCTGACTGGCCGGAGGGCGAGCCCATGGAAGCTTTCAACAATCTGATGTACGGCTTCGGCATTGCGCTGGAGCCGATCAACATTCTTTACGTCTTCGCCGGGGTTTTTGCCGGTACCGTCATCGGCATGCTGCCGGGGCTGGGGCCGATCAGCGCGCTGGCCTTGATGATCCCGTTGACCTTCGGCATGGAGCCGTCGTCGGGCCTGATCCTGATGGCGGGGGTCTATTACGGTGCCATCTTCGGTGGGTCGACCTCGTCGATCCTGCTCAACGCCCCTGGGGTTGCCGGAACCGTAGCGACCTCCTTCGATGGCTATCCGCTGGCCAAGCAGGGCCAGGCCGGCAAGGCCTTGGCGATTGCCGCCTATGCCTCCTTCATCGGCGGCACCGTGTCGATCATCTTCCTCATGCTGGTGGCTCCGCTGCTGGGGCGGGTGGCGGTGAGCTTCGGTCCCGCAGAGTATTTCTCGCTGATGGTGCTGGGCCTGACCGCGGTGGTCTCGCTCTCCGACAAGTCGCTGGTCAAGGGGCTGATTGCCGCCGTGGTGGGGGTAATGATCTCGATCATGGGCATCGACCTGCAGACCGGCACCGAGCGTTTCACCTTTGGTACCGCACACCTGCTCGATGGCATCGAATTCCTTGTTGTCGCGCTGGGGATCTTTGCCCTGGCCGAGGTGTTCTACATGCTGCTGAAGGGTGGCGGAGGCAAGGAGCAGCCGCGTAACGCCATTGGCTCGCTCAAGCTGTCCAAGCAGGAAATCAGGCAGATCGCACCGCCTGTGGGGCGTAGCTCGATCCTGGGTTTCTTTACCGGCGTGCTGCCTGGCGCCGGTGCCACCATTGGTTCCTTCCTCGGCTACAGCATGGAGAAGCGCCTGGCCAAGGATGGTGACACCTTCGGCAAGGGCAATATCAAGGGCGTGGCGGCGCCGGAGTCGGCCAATAACGCCGCCTGTACCGGCTCATTCGTGCCGCTGCTGACCCTGGGCGTGCCCGGCTCCGGCTCTACCGCAGTGCTGCTTGGTGCACTGCTGGTGATGGGCGTGTCGCCCGGCCCGGCGATGCTGGTGGATCGTCCCGATGTGTTCTGGGGCGTGGTGGCCAGCATGTACCTGGGTAACATCTTCCTGCTGGTACTCAACCTGCCGCTGATTCCGCTTATCGCCAAGATCCTCGATCTGCCGCGGCCGCTGCTGCTGGCGTTGATCCTGATCTTCTGCATGATCGGGGTGTACGGCATGAGCTTCAGTGTCTTCGACCTGCTGCTGCTGCTTGGCTTCGGCCTGCTGGGGCTTGGCATGCGCCTGTTCGGTTTCCCGGCGGCTCCGCTGATTCTTGCGCTGATTCTTGGCGATATCATGGAGGAGTCCATGCGTCGGGCGTTGCAGATCTCCGGTGGTGACTGGTCGATCTTCATCGACAAGCCGATATCCATGTGGCTGCTCATCATCGCGGCGTTGTCGCTGGTGTTGCCGCTGGCCAAGAAAGTGATGGTGAAGGCCCGCGGCTGAGCTGATCCAACAGCAACCCGGCAGCAGGGGCGTCGAGAAATCGGCGCCCCTGCTGCGTTTGGTGGGGATGGTGCACTGATCTGGTGCGAGGCAAGGGTGCAGGTGGATCATCGTGTCGCAGGAGAGCACTCGGTTGCTGCACGCGAAAGGTGCACAGAGGGTGCTATGAACTGACGGGTGGGGGCACATGCTTTTGTTTTCAGGAGATTTACACATGGATTGAACCAAGTGGCGCAGGCCTTGCAAAGCCATCTTGCCTAGCAACGTTCGGTCACTGTCGACCGTGCGCCACAACAAGTTCCTCCCACAGGAGGGCGCAAGGAGGTTTGCGTGAACGCTTCCCGTCGCAACAT
The DNA here is from genome assembly GCF_013697085.1 of Billgrantia kenyensis. Lineage (GTDB taxonomy): Bacteria > Pseudomonadota > Gammaproteobacteria > Pseudomonadales > Halomonadaceae > Halomonas > Halomonas kenyensis. The sequence continues at coordinate 485,575 of NZ_JACEFT010000001.1, read as the reverse complement.
GTCTTTCCCGCTTCGCACCAGGTCTTTGCCGTTTCGCTCCGTGGCTGCCTCGCTGCTGTCGGCAGTCGCTCTGAGTGCTGCCGGCCAGGCGCTCGCCGAGGAGGATCCCATCAAGGTGGGCATCCTGCACTCGCTTTCCGGCACCATGGCCATCAGTGAATCGACGCTTAAAGACACCGTGGAAATGCTCATCGCCCAGCAGAACGAGCAGGGCGGCCTGCTTGGTCGCCAGCTCGAGGCGGTGGTCGTCGACCCGGCCTCCAACTGGCCGCTGTTCGCCGAGCGTGCGCGCGAACTGCTCGAGCAACACGAAGTGGATGTGGTCTTCGGCAACTGGACTTCGGTGTCGCGCAAGGCGGTGCTGCCCGTGTTCGAGGAGCTCAACGGCCTGCTGTTCTATCCGGTTCAGTATGAGGGCGAGGAGTCTTCCGAGAATGTCTTCTACACGGGTGCCGCGCCCAACCAGCAGGCGATTCCCGCAGTGGAGTACCTGATCAATGAGATGGGCATCGAGCGCTTCGCGCTGCTCGGTACCGACTACGTCTATCCGCGCACCACCAACCGCATCCTCGAGGCCTTCCTGAAGGAGGAGCACGGCATCGCCGACGAGGACATCATGATCAACTACACGCCGTTCGGCCACTCCGACTGGCAGAACATCGTTGCTGAGGTGCGCCGCTTCGGCAGCGAGGGCAAGCCCACCGCGGTGGTCTCGACCATCAATGGTGACGCCAACGTGCCGTTCTACCGTGAGCTGGGCAACCAGGGCGTGGACGCCGGGGACATCCCGGTCATCGCTTTCTCGGTGGGCGAGCAGGAGCTGACCGGTATCGATACCGCGCCGCTGGTTGGCCATCTGGCAGCCTGGAACTACTTCATGAGCGTCGATACCGATGCCAACTACGACTTCATCGACGCCTGGATCGACTGGACCGGCGACGAGGAGGCGGTGACCAACGACCCGATGGAGGCCCACTACATCGGCTTCAACATGTGGGCCGAGGCGGTGCGCAAGGCCGGCACCACCGACCCCGATGCGATCAAGGACGCCATTATCGGCGTGGTGGTGCCCAACCTCAGTGGAAGCTATGCGGCAATGATGCCCAACCACCACATCACCAAGCCGGTGTTGATCGGCGAGGTTCAGGACAACGGCCAGTTCGACATCGTGTGGCAGACGCCCTCTACGGTTGCCGGCGATGCCTGGTCCGAGTTCCTGCCGGGCTCCCGCGACCTGATGGCCGACTGGCAGGCGCCCATGCGCTGCGGCAACTTCAACGTCGCCACCGGTCGTTGCGGCGGCAGCACGGCGGCTGAAGAGGCCGAAGCTGCACTCGCCGAGTAAGCCCCCATCCCCCGCTGCCGCGGCGGCGGGGGAGCACGCCTTCTCTACCGATTCGAGGAACGCTCCGATGAGATATTCTCCCATGCCCGGGCCAGCGACGGCCAGGGCGAGGGCCGGCTGCGCAGCCGCCAGGGATGAACGAGCCTCCCAGCCTCGAGCCTTCTGGCCGATGCGAATCCTGCTGGCTCTCGCGCTGGTGCTCGGGTTCATCATGACGCCCCCCGCCTTGGCGCAGGACACCGAGCCAACCGACGATGCCGCCGCTATGACGCTGCTTGAGGCGCTGGATGTCGACAGCTTCCCGGTCAAGGGCGAGGCCATCGACGCCATCGTCCGTAGCGACGATCCCCGTGCGCGTGACTGGCTCCAGGCGCTGCTCGATGGCCGCCTGCAGCGTGCCGACGACGGCCGCTTCGTGGTGGTGCTGGACAATACCGGGCGTGACTGGCCGGTGCAGGATGCCCTCACCGGTGAGTCCCTGGGTGAGATGTCGCGCCGCGACCTGGGACGCATCGGCATCAACAACGCACTGCGCAATCAGCTGCGCAGTGCGATTGCCGTGGTGGACCTCTATTCTCCTGACCTACAGCTACGGCGGGCCTCGGCCGAGCGCCTGCTGGGCGAGGTCGACGGTGACCTGGCCGGGCCGCTGGCCGAGGTCATCGAGGAAGAGACAGACGCGCGCGTGCGCGGGCGGTTGACCCAGGCCCTTGCCATCTACCGCCTGGAGCAAGGCGAGCTCGAGGCGATCGATGACCTGCACGGCAGCCTGCACTCCCGCGTACGAGTGGCTCTCAACCGTGCCGCCAACGCCGATGACCCGCTCATTGCCGACGCAGCCCGTGAGGCGCTCAGCGGTATCGAACAGATGCTCAAGGTCAACCGTGCCGCCGAAACGCTCTACTTCGGTCTTTCCCTCGGCTCGGTGCTGGTGCTGGCGGCCATCGGTCTGGCCATTACCTTCGGCGTGATGGGGGTGATCAACATGGCCCATGGCGAGCTGATCATGCTGGGGGCCTACACCACCTGGGCCATGCAACAGCTGCTGCCCGGTCAGCCCGGGCTGGCGCTTATCCTGGCCATCCCCGCCGGCTTCATGGTGTCGGCACTGGCGGGTATCGCCATCGAGCGCGGGGTCATCCAGTTCCTGAAAGGGCGCCCGCTGGAGACGCTCCTGGCCACCTTCGGCATCAGCCTGATCTTGCAGCAGCTGGTGCGTACCGGCATCTCGCCGCTCAACCGCACCGTGATCACGCCGGAGTGGATGAGCGGCTCCATCGCCGTCAACGACGCCTTGTCACTCACCCTCAACCGCATGTACGTGCTTGGCTTCGCCCTGGTGGTGTTCGCCTTGCTGATGCTGGTCATGCGTCGCACCCGGCTGGGGCTGGAGGTGCGGGCAGTGACCCAGAATCGCACCATGGCGCGTTCCATGGGTATCCGGGCTACCCGGGTGGATATCCTCACCTTTGCCCTGGGCTCCGGGGTGGCAGGGCTTGCCGGCGTGGCGCTCAGCCAGCTGACCAACGTGGGGCCCAACCTGGGGCAGAACTACATCATCGACTCCTTCATGGTGGTGGTATTCGGTGGCGTGGGCAACCTGTGGGGCACCCTGGTGGCGGGTCTCTCGCTGGGCGTGATCAACCAGGTGCTGGAACCCTGGGCAGGGGCCGTGATGGCCAAGATCATCGTGCTGGTGTTCATCATCCTGTTCATTCAAAAGCGCCCCCGCGGACTCTTTCCGCAGAAGGGCCGGGCGGCGGAGGGCTGATCCATGGATTCTTCTCGACTCTGGCTGCTGCGCCCCTTTGGCGAGCGCTCGACGCTGATCTTTCTCGGCGTGCTGCTGGCGGCCATGACGTTGGTAACGCTGCTGCATGTGGCGCTGGCTCCCGGGCACCCGCTCTATGTCAATGCTTATACCGTTAACTTGTTCGGTAAGTATCTGAGCTACGCGCTGCTGGCGGTGGCAGTGGACTTGGTGTGGGGCTATCTCGGTATTCTCAGCCTGGGCCACGGCGCCTTCTTCGCCCTGGGCGGCTACGCCATGGGCATGTACCTGATGCGCCAGATCGGTGAGCGCGGGGTATACGGCCATCCGGTGCTGCCGGACTTCATGGTCTTCCTCAACTGGGACAGCTTGCCGTGGTACTGGCTCGGCTTCGACATGGCCTGGTTCGCTTTCCTGATGGTGCTGCTGGTGCCGGGGGTGCTGGCACTGGTGTTCGGCTTCCTGGCGTTCCGCTCTCGCGTCACCGGGGTCTATCTCTCGATCATCACCCAGGCACTCACCTTCGCCCTGATGCTGGCCTTTTTCCGCAACGAGATGGGGTTCGGTGGCAGCGACGGCCTGACCGACTTCCGCGAGATCCTGGGTTTCAACCTGCGCAGCAGCGAGACCCGGCTGGGGCTGTTCCTGGCTTCCGGCGTGGCATTGGCGCTGGGATATGTGCTGTGCCGGGCGATCGTCACCAGCAAGCTGGGCCGGGTATGCGTGGCGACACGCGACGCCGAGGCGCGCACGCGTTTTCTCGGCTACCGGGTCGAGCGCTTCCAACTGTTCGTGTTCGTGGTCTCGGCCATGCTGGCGGGGCTGGCCGGAGCGCTATACGTACCCCAGGTGGGGATCATCAATCCGAGCGAGTTCTCGCCGCTGTTCTCTATCGAGATCGTGCTGTGGGTGGCCCTGGGCGGACGTGCAACCCTCTATGGGGCGGTGATCGGGGCGCTGCTGGTCAACTATGCCAAGACCTACTTCACCGGCGCCATGCCGGACGCCTGGCTGTTCGCCTTGGGCGGGCTCTTCGTGGTGGTCACGGTGTTCCTGCCCAAGGGCGTGGCAGGACTGCTGGCGCTGCGACTCAGGCAGCGTCGCGATGACGGCGGCTCGCTCTCGGGCAAGGAGGCATCGGCATGAGCATTCTGCGTTCCCTGGCTCAGCGCGACCGGGTGTTCGACTTTCTGGTCCCGGCGGCATCTCCCGTCGATGTGCGACATGGACCGATCCTCTACCTGGAGGACGTCACGGTCAGCTTCGATGGCTTCAAGGCGATCAATGACTTGAGCCTGACCATCGATGATGGCGAGCTGCGCTGCATCATCGGGCCCAATGGTGCCGGCAAGACCACCATGATGGACATCATCACCGGCAAGACTCGGCCCGACAGTGGGCAGGTGTGGTTCGGCAGCCGGCACGATCTGCTGACCATGAACGAACCGGAGATCGCCAGCCTCGGCATCGGTCGCAAGTTCCAGAAGCCCACGGTGTTCGAAGCGCTCACGGTATTCGAGAACCTGGAGCTGGCGATGGCCGCGGACAAGCGCATCCTGCCCACCCTCACCGCCCGCATGAATGGCGAGATTCGCGATCGCATCGACGAGGTGCTGGAAGTGATCGGCTTGAAGGCGCTGCGTGGCCGTCCGGCGGGCATTCTCTCCCATGGTCAGAAACAGTGGTTGGAGATCGGCATGTTGCTGATGCAGCGGCCGCGGCTGCTGCTGGTGGATGAGCCAGTGGCAGGCATGACCGAGCAGGAGATGGAACGCACCGCTGAACTGCTCACCGGTCTTGCCGGCAAGCAGTCGGTGGTGGTGGTAGAGCACGACATGGGCTTCGTGCGCTCCATTGCGCGCAAGGTCACGGTGCTGCATCAGGGTAGCGTACTGGCGGAGGGCAGCATGGATCAGGTTTCCAGCGACCCTCGGGTGGTCGAGGTCTATCTGGGTGCCGAAGCCGAGGAGGAAACCGTCTGATGCTGACGATCGAGAAGCTCAACCAGTACTATGGCGAAAGCCATACCCTGTGGGACCTGGACCTGATGGTAGCGGCTGGCCAGTGCACCTGCGTGATGGGGCGGAACGGGGTGGGGAAGACGACCTTGCTCAAGGCGATCATGGGTGAGGTCAAGGTCGACTCTGGCAGCATCCGTTATGCCGACGATGTCGAGCTGACCAGGCGGCGAGTGGAGGATCGCTCGCGTCTGGGCATCGGTTACGTTCCCCAGGGGCGACAGATCTTCCCGCTGCTCACCGTCGAGGAGAATCTGCGCACCGGCCTGGCGGCTCGCGGCGATGGTCGGCGCACCATTCCTGAGCGTATCTATGAGCTCTTCCCGGTGCTCGAGGAGATGAGGCATCGCCGGGGCGGGGATCTCTCCGGCGGCCAGCAGCAGCAACTGGCCATCGGCAGGGCGCTCGTCATCGAGCCGCGTTTGCTGATACTCGATGAGCCTGGAGAGGGCATCCAGCCCAACATCGTCACCTTGATTGGCCAGGTGATTCGCAAGCTGATCGAGGAGGATGGGTTGACGGTGCTGCTGGTGGAACAGAAGCTGCCCTTCGCGCGTAGGTACGCGGATCGCTTCGTGATCATGGATCGCGGCAGGCCGGTGGCCAAGGGGGGGATCGCAGAACTCTCCGATGCGTTGATCAAGGCACACCTGACGGTTTAATCGGTCGATCACGCACCATTAATGTGCTGCGGGCGAAAATGGTGCGTTAGGCTGGTGCAAAAGTGCTGATCTGGCGCACCAAAAGGAGTCGGCGGGTCGCGTTTGCGTCGCGCCGATTTTTTATAGGGTATTGTTTATAAAAGTGAGTCAGGGCGATTCACCAAGCTGGTACGGCCCTTGCTGAAGGGTTTGTCAGATATGTATGCCACGAGCCGCCAATGACCGCTTTCGCCACCTCCGCTTTCGCCAAGCCAGCGACGCACTCCGGCCATCGCTTCGATGCCGAGCGTCACTGGGCGGCGTCGCTGACGCTCGGCTTTGACTGCCGCGATGGGTTGACGCGTATGGTCGAGGCGCGTCACCGCGGCCCGCTGCGGGTGCAGCGGCCCTTCTACCCGGAAGGGCGAGATGGCGCCTGCCACGTCTACCTGCTGCACCCGCCCGGCGGGTTGGTCAGCGGCGATGCCTTGAGCATCGCCGCGCGGGTCGAGGCGCAAGCCCACGCGCTGCTGACCACGCCTGCGGCCAACAAGCTCTATCGTGCCGACAGCCACGGCGTGGCCTGGGAACAGCGCACCACCCTGAAGGTATCTCAGCACGGCAGTCTTGAATGGCTGCCCCAGGAAACTATTGCCTTCGATGGTTCGCGGGGTGTGCAGGAGACCCTCATCGATCTCGACGCGGGCGCACGCTGCCTGGGCTGGGAAGTGCTGGCACTGGGGCGGCCGGCGAGCCGGCTGCCCTATGTGTCGGGGCGCATCGATCAGCGCTTTCGGCTGTATCGCGATGGCAAGCCATTGTGGCTGGAGCGCCAACCGCTTGACCCGGCACACCCACGCTTCGCCGGTCGCTGGGGGCAGGGTGGGGCCAGTGTGCAGGCCACCCTGTGGGCCGTGGGCCTCACCAACGAAACCGCAGCCATCGAGGCGCTGCGTGATGCGATAACGGCGAGCCCGCGCTGGGCGGTGACCGTGCGCCATGGCGTGCTGCTGCTGCGTTACCTGGGCCATGAGCGCAACGAAGCCTGGAAGATCTGCCGGCAGGCCTGGGCCTGCCTGAGGCCGCTGCTGATCGGTGTGCCCGCTCATCCGCCCCGTATCTGGTTCACCTGACTCACCAGGAGAGACGCATGGAACTGACCCCGAGAGACAAGGACAAGCTGCTGCTGTTCTCCGCCGCCCAGCTGGCCGAACGACGCCGGGCCCGCGGTCTCAAGCTCAACTATCCCGAGGCCGTGGCCCTGATCAGCTTCGAGATCATGGAAGGCGCGCGCGACGGGCGCAGCGTGGCCGATTTGATGAGCTACGGCCGCGAGATCCTCGGCCGCGACGATGTGATGGAGGGGGTGGCCGAGATGGTGCACGAGGTGCAGGTCGAAGCCACCTTCCCCGACGGAACCAAGCTCGTCACTGTCCACACACCGATCGTCTAGGGAGTAAGAAAGGCCCTAGTTCGCTCAGTTTTAGCTGTTCAATGACAGTCATAACGTAGAGGGAAGATCAATGATTCCCGGTGAGTACCAATTACAGGACGGCGAGATCGAGCTCTGCGCCGGACGCGAGCGGATCTCCGTTGAGGTGGCCAATACCGGCGACCGGCCGATTCAGGTCGGCTCTCATTATCACTTCGCCGAGACCAACCCGGCGCTGGTCTTCGACCGAGTCAAGGCGCGTGGATTTCGCCTGGACGTGGCGGCGGGTACGGCGATTCGCTTCGAGCCGGGCCAGACCCGTGAAGTCACGCTGATCCCCTTTGCCGGCAGCCGCCACATTTACGGCTTTCGCGGTGACGTGATGGGCAAGCTGGATGGAGGTGACGCATGAGCACGCCTAGCAAGATCAGCCGGCAGGCCTATGCCGACATGTACGGCCCCACCGTGGGCGACAGGGTGCGCCTGGGCGATACCGAGCTGTGGATCGAGGTGGAGCGCGATGCCACCCACTACGGCGAGGAGGTGAAGTTCGGCGGCGGCAAGGTGATCCGCGACGGCATGGGCCAGAGCCAGCGCGCCGATGCCACGGTGATGGACACCGTGATCACCAACGCCCTGATCCTCGACTGGTGGGGTATCGTCAAGGCCGATGTGGGCATCCAGGCGGGCCGTATCGCGGCCATCGGCAAGGCGGGCAACCCCGATACCCAGCCCGACGTGGAAATCGTTATCGGCCCCGGCACCGAGGTGATCGCCGGCGAGGGCAAGATCCTCACTGCCGGCGGTATCGACGCGCACATCCATTTCATCTGCCCACAGCAGGTGGAAGAGGCGCTGATAAGCGGTATCACCACCATGCTGGGTGGCGGCACCGGTCCTGCCACCGGTAGCAATGCCACCACCTGCACGCCGGGCGCCTGGCACATCGGCAGGATGCTGCAGGCGGTGGACGAGCTGCCGATGAATATCGGTCTGCTCGGCAAGGGCAACGCCAGCCTGCCCGAGGCGCTCGAGGCGCAGATCGAGGCCGGGGTGATCGGCCTCAAGCTGCACGAGGACTGGGGCACCACGCCTGCTTCCATCGACAATTGCCTGAGTGTGGCCGAAAGGTACGATGTGCAGATTGCCATTCATACCGACACGCTCAACGAGTCGGGCTTCGTCGAGGACACCCTGGCCGCCTTCAAGGAGCGCGGCATCCACACCTATCACACCGAGGGCGCCGGGGGCGGCCATGCGCCGGACATCCTGATTGCCTGTTCCAAGCCCTACGTGCTGCCGTCGTCGACCAACCCGACGCGGCCCTACACGATCAATACCATCGACGAACACCTCGACATGCTGATGGTGTGCCACCACCTCGACCCGAACATTCCTGAGGACGTGGCCTTCGCCGATTCGCGCATTCGTCGCGAGACCATCGCCGCCGAGGATATCCTGCAGGACATGGGGGTGATCTCGATGATCGCCTCGGATTCCCAGGCCATGGGCCGGGTGGGGGAGGTAGTGTGTCGCACCTGGCAGACCGCGCACAAGATGAAGGTGCAGCGCGGCCTGCTGCCGGAGGACGAGGCGCTGGGCGCCGACAATTTCCGCGCCCGGCGCTACGTGGCCAAGTACACCATCAACCCCGCGATCACCCACGGTATCGCTCATGAGGTGGGTTCCATCGAGGTGGGCAAGCTGGCCGACCTGGTGCTGTGGAGCCCGGCCTTCTTCGGCGTCAAGCCGGCGCTGATCCTCAAGGCGGGCATGATCGCAGCGGCGCCCATGGGCGACCCCAATGCCTCGATTCCCACGCCGCAGCCGGTTCACTACCGGCCCATGTTCGGTGCCTTTGGCCGTGCGGCGAGCCAGAGCCGCGTGAGCTTCGTCAGTCAGTCAGCGCTGGACGCCGGCATCGGGGAGCGGCTGGGGCTAGCGAGCCCGTTGGTGGCGTGCAAGAACGTGCGCGGGGTGCGCAAGAGCGACATGAAGCTCAACGACGCCTGCCCCGAGCTCAGCGTCGATCCGCAGACCTACGAGGTGCGCTGCGATGGCGAGCTGCTGACCTGCGAACCGGCTACCGAGCTGCCCTTGGCGCAGCGCTACCACCTGTTTTGAAGCATGACGACATCGCCTAGCCAGCTTGTCATCGCGAAACCTCACGTGACCGCTGACACCACGGGCGAAGCGACGCGGTCGATCTTCATGGATGAAGATCGAGGAAAGCCGGCACAGGGATGTGCCGTCTTTCCGACCGCGGGAGCTCGCACATGGTGTCAGGGTTTCGGTCACGTGGCGTTGAGCGAGGGCAAGGCTGGCGGCGAGCGAAGAGGCAATAGCGATGCTGAAACTGATCGAACGCCTGGGACCCATCGAAGGGCGCCAGGCCAGCGACACCCTCACGCTGCCCTATGAGCTGCGCATCCGTGGTCGGCTCAAAGCGGTGAGCGACTCCGGTCGTGAGCTGGGGCTGTTCCTCGACCGTGGCCCAGTGTTACGCCATGGCGAGGGGCTGCGAGCCGAGACTGGCGAGATCGTGCGGGTCAGGGCCGCCGACGAGCCGGTGGTGACCGCTCGGGTCGAAGCGGGCTTGCCCCTGGCGCGGCTCGCCTACCACCTGGGCAATCGCCACGTGCAACTGGCCCTGGGCGAGGACTGGCGAGGTGGTTACGTGCGCTTCCCGCCGGATCACGTGCTGGAAGAGCTGGCCGAACTGCTGGGAGCGAGTCTGGAGCGGCACGAGGCGCCTTTCGACCCCGAGCCGGGTGCCTACAACCAGCTCGGCCATTCACACGCTCATGGTCATGAGCACGACCAAAACCAAGACCATGACCACGAGCACAGCCATGAGCATCACCATGCCCACTGAGCCGGCTCCATCGCCAGTGGGTTCGGATAACGACCTGGCGCTGCTGGGGCTGTTGCAGCTGGTCAGCCCGGCCTTGCCGATCGGGGCCTTTGCCTTTTCCCAGGGGCTCGAGAGCGCTTTCGAGCTGGGCTGGGTAGATGACGAAGAGAGCCTCGGCGAGTGGCTGGAAGGCGTGCTCGATGACGGCTTGACCCGCTGCGAGCTGCCGGTACTGGCGCGCCTGCAGCAGGCCTGGTCAGAGCAGGACGCCGAGGCGATAGCGCAGTGGGATGGCTGGCTTGCCGCCAACCGCGAAACTGCAGAGCTGGCCGCCGAGGACTCGCGGCTGGGTGCTTCGCTGACGCGGCTGTTGGGCAGCCTGGGGCTGTTGCCCGCTGAGTTGCCGAATGGGACTCCCGCTCTGCCGACCGGGGCAGGTTACGTGACGATGTTTGCCTGGACCGCCCAGGTGCGCGGGGTGATGCCGCGCCAGGCCATGCTCGGTTTCGCCTGGGCCTGGCTCGAGAACCAACTGGCGGTGGCCTGCAAGGCGCTGCCGCTGGGGCACACCGCCGCCCAGCGCCTGGTCGAGCGGCTGCGCCCGACGCTGGTCGCTGCGGTGGATCAAGCCCTCGCGCTCGGTGACGACGAACTTGGCCCGGCGCTGCCCGGGCTGGCTTTGGCCAGCGCTTTGCACGAAACGCAGTACTCGAGGCTGTTTCGGAGTTGATTGCTATGAACCGTGGCGTCAGGTGAATGGGTACATGACACACCGGGGGCATGGGGGAGCGCTGGCGAATCCACCTCGCGCGGCCGCTGGCATGACGGCCGAAGCGAAGCGGTCGATCTTCAGGGAAGAAGATCGAGGAAAGCCGGCACAGGGATGTGCCGTCTTTCCGACCGCTGAGACCGGCCGCCGGGCCAGGGTTTCGGTCGCGTGGTGTGGTGAGTCGGCGTCTCCCATGTCCAGGCGCGCTGCATTCGAGAATGAACGAGGAGTAACGACATGACACATTGCCTACGCGTCGGCGTCGGTGGCCCGGTCGGGTCCGGCAAGACGGCCCTGCTCAAGCAGCTGTGCCTGGCGCTGCGCGACCACTACGACATTGCCGTGGTGACCAACGACATCTACACCCGTGAGGATGCCGACTTCCTGCTGCGCCACGAGGCGTTGCCGGCCGACCGCATTCTCGGCGTGGAGACCGGCGGCTGCCCGCACACGGCGATCCGCGAGGATGCCTCGATGAACCTCGCCGCCATCGACGATCTTCAAGCGCGGCATCCCGGTCTCGAACTGGTGCTGGTGGAGTCCGGCGGTGACAACCTCTCGGCCACCTTCAGCCCCGAGCTCTCCGACCTGACCCTTTATGTGATCGACGTCTCAGCAGGCGACAAGATTCCGCGCAAGGGCGGCCCCGGCATCACCAAGTCGGATCTGCTGATCATCAACAAGATCGACATCGCCGAGCAGGTTCACGCCTCGCTGGAAGTGATGGAGCGTGATTCGAAGAAGATGCGCGGCGAGCGCCCGTTCGTCTTCACCAATCTCTACGACGGCGTCGGCCTCGAGGAGATCATCCGGTTCATTATCGATCGCGGCATGCTGCCGGAGCGTCGGCCTGAGGCCCAGCCGGCCAGCGCTTGACGAAAATTATACAGAGCTACCAAAGGGCAAGGAGATCGTACCCATGAACGCCAACTTTTTTACACCCTCACGTCTGGCCTTGCTTGCAGCGCCAGCACTGCTGCTCTTCACCACCCTGGCCGGGGCGCATCCAGGACATGACCACTCTCATGATGGCGGCTTCGCCGCCGGCCTGGCCCACCCGTTTCTGGGGCTAGACCACTTGCTGGCGATGCTGGCGGTGGGCCTGTGGAGCCTGCGCCAGAGCCGTGCTTTCAGTCTCGCTGCGCCGGCGCTGGCGGCGGGCGGCATGTTGCTGGGGGCGGGGCTGGCCTGGGCCGGCATGGCATTGCCGGGCGTGGAATTCGGCATCGCCATGTCGGTACTGCTGGCAGGGGTGTTGATTGCTGCGCTGGTGAAGGTGCCCACGCCGGTGGGCGCCGGCGTGGTGGTGCTGTTCATGCTGTTCCACGGCCATGCCCACGGCAGCGAGATGCCCCATGGTGTTTCCACCCTGGCGTATCTGGCTGGCTTCACCCTGGCGACCGTGGCCATCACCTATGCGGGGCGTGCAGCGGGTTCGTTCCTGATAGCGCGTGAGAACCGTATCCTGCGGGCGCTGGGCGTTGCGATCGCCGCTGCCGGGGCGCTGTTCGCCATCGGTTGAACCGTCACCCGCTATCGTTGCGCCCGGGTTGAACCGTCACCCGCTATCGTTGCGCCCGGCCTGGCCGGGCGCAACGTATTGGCAAAATTGACAGAAATCGCTCCGCCGCCCAGCTTTAAGGAGATGCTTGGGAAAGGAGAGTGCATGGATACGCTACTGCTGGCGATCAAGATCGTCATCACGCTTCTGGTCGTGATTCTCTTTGCGCAGAACATCGTTCTGGTCGAGGTGCGCTTCCTGGCTTGGGGCGCGCGCATGCCGCTGGCACTCTTGCTGCTGGCGATCTACGTACTGGGCATGGTCAGCGGAAAATCCCTGTTCCACCTGCTGGGTCGGCTTCGCAAGGATCGCAGGCGACCTACGAGATGAGTCCGGTGGTCAAGCGACTCTCTGCCGTTGCCCTGCATCGTCTTGCCTCACTGCTTGCCTTCGTGCTGCTGATCGTGCTCGCTCTCCAGGCGGGGCGGGTCCAGCAGGCGCTGCTTGAGGTCAATGAAACGGTAGATGACGGCCTGGCACTGATCTCGGCCATCCAGGATCTCCAGGTGAGTCTGCTCGAAGTGGAAACCGGTGAGCGTGGCTTCGTCATTACTGGTCGTAGCGATTACCTGATTCCCTATCGAAACGCGCTCGAACGCCTTGACGCCGAGCGCAGCGACCTGGTCGATCGACTGGAATCCGGCGGGCGGATGCCCAATGAGCAATTGTCCAGCTTAACGACATTGATCGATCAGCGAGTGAGCATTGCCGATAGCAATATCGAAGTACGTGAAAGCGATGGGCTCGAGGCTGCAGCGCTACGGCTACTGGCTGCAGGTGGCCGTCAGACCATGGTTCGCATACGCGACATACTCGACCCGCTGAAGAGCAGAGAGCGTGAGTTACTGGCTTTTCAGAACGATCGTGCTGCCGAGCAGGCTGCTCGCGCCCGTCAGGTGGCAATCATCGGCGTTGCATTCGTGGTGGTTCTCTTCGTGGCAGCTTATGGCGCCTTGAACCGTGTGCTCGCCATTCGTCGTCAACTGCTCGAAGATGCGGAACATCGTGAGGCGCGGCTGCAGGCACTTCTGCATACCGTACCGGACGAACTGTACGTCATCGATGCCGAGCGAGGCATTCATCGTCTGGTGGGCGAGGCGCCGGTGACCGACCCCTTTGCCTGCGAGCTGCATGAGCGCCTGGGCGAAAGCGGTAGCGATGGATTGCTGCACAGTTTTGTCTGGCACGATCCCGACGATACCGAATACGAGGTTCGCATGCTTCCCACCCGGGACGGTGAGCATCTGGTCATCGCTCGGGATATTACCGACCGGCTTCGTAGCCGCCGGCGGCTGCGCGATCAACAGATGTATTTGCGTCGGGTGGTGGATGCAGACGAGAACCTGATCTTCTCGTGCGATGCTGATGGACGCTTCCTGCTTTGCAACCAGTCCTTCGCCGGTTTTTTCGGGTTGCAGCCGAGCGAGGTGGAGGGGCGCCGGGTGTCCGAGCTGGATCAGGCGCCGCTGCTTCGCCCTCTGAGTGTAGGTGACAGCGAGCTGCTTGCCGGACGCGATGAGCTGCGCGTACCGGAGCTGAAGATTCTCGACAGTGAGGGCAACGAACGTTGGCTGCAGATGCTCAAACGCCCCTTGACCTTGTCCGATGGCAGCCAACACCTGCTGACGGTGGCTGTCGACATTACGCAGCGGCGCGAGATGGAGCGCATGAAAGCGGAGTTCATCGCCACCGTCAGCCATGAGCTGCGCACACCTCTGACCGCTGTCAAGGGGGCACTGGGCATGCTGCAGCAGGGCTACGGTGGCAAGCTGCCCGATGATGCCCGAACCCTGGTCCAAGTGGCCGAGAAGAACGGCCAGCGTCTGGTACACCTCATCGATGACATCCTCGCTATCGAAAAGCTCGAGGCCGGTCAGCTCGAGGTACGGCTGCAGCGCGTCGAGCTGACTGCGTTGGTTGAGCAGGCGCTGATCGACAACAAACCCTATGCCGACGGTTTTGGCGTGACGTTGGAGTTGCAGCGTGCTGAAAACCAAGCTCAGGCGGCGCTGGACCCGCATCGCTTCGCCCAGGTGCTTGCCAACCTGATCTCCAACGCCTGTAAACACTCACCGTCAGGTGCTGTCGTCATGGTTGTCATCAGGTCGGTGACAAATGCCGCTGCTGACTGGTGGGAGGTAGCGGTGCGTGACGCGGGGGAGGGCATACCGCTGGAGTTTCAGCCGCGTGTCTTCGAACGCTTTGCTCAGGCCGACAGTTCCGATCGGCGTCGTATCGGCGGCACCGGGCTCGGGCTGTCGATCACTCGTGGCTTGGTTCATGCCATGAACGGCGAGATCGACTTCAACTCGGTACCCGGGGACGGCAGCGAGTTTAGAGTGCGTTTTCCCGCCCTGGCGGGACCCGGAGGACATGCAAATCAAGAACAAGAGGGTGGGTAAGGATGACGTCGAGCGAAACCAAACCACGCATTCTGATGGTAGAGGATGAGGAGGACATCGCTTTTCTGATTCGCTTTCTACTCGAGCGCCAAGGGTTCGAGGTCGAGCATGCACCGGACGGACGGCGGGCGCTGGAGTTGCTCTCCGAAACTTCCCCGGTGAACCTGGCTCTACTCGACATCATGCTTCCCTATCACGATGGCCTGGAGGTGCTGGAGCGGCTGCGTAGCCTTCCGGCATGGCAGGACGTGCCCGTGATCATGCTCACAGCCAAGGCTCGAGAGGCCGATGTCGTGCGTGCGCTCGAACTGGGGGCCGACGATTACGTGACCAAGCCGTTTCAGCCGGAGGAGTTGCTCGCCCGGCTGAGGCGTTTCATGAGGAGGCGTTGATGCAATGGATGGTTGATGCCCGACCTGCTGCGATGGCTGCCATTGTCGGTGCCTTGGTACTCGTGCCGGCGCCGTTCGCCGATGCGCAGGATGAGGAGCGGCGTACCGAGATGGAGGCGTCGCTGCGATACGATGCACTGGACAGCGGCTTCGACGACTGGCTCACCCAGCGTCTCGACGTGCAGTCGAGGCTTCGAGGTGCGCCAACCTGGTATGGCGCCCTGCACCGCGAGCGCCGTTATGGCACATGGGATGAAGCGTTACTGGCAGGGGCGGCAGTGCCCTTGGGCGAGACCTGGGTGGTGCAGCCGGAAGTCGGACGTACCTTTTCTGCTGATTTTCTTGCCAAGTGGCACGCCGATCTGGGTGTACAGCGTGTGCTGGGCGGCGGCTACGTGGGCAGCGTCAGCCTGCGGCGAACTCGCTATGAGGGTTCCCAGGTCGATAGGTTGGCCCTGGGTATGGAGCGCTACTGGGGCAACTGGCGTGGCGCCTATACCCTCAATGTCAGCGACGTGGATGTGGCAGGCACGCCGGTCGGGCATGCCGTGGCGCTGGACTACTACTACGGCGAGCGCAGCTTGGTGGGTGTGCGCGGTGCGCTCGGTCGTGAGGAGGAGGGGTTGCCTGGAGGTGAGGTGGTGACGACGGATGTGGCCAGCGTGTCGGTGCATGGAAGGCACTGGTTTCATGACGACTGGGCGTTGAGCTGGGAGCTGGGCGCGCTGAGCCAGGGTGATCTGTACGATCGATACGGTATCCAACTGGGCTTGAGACATGCCTTCTGAGCTAGTGGGACTGCAGCGATTGCTGTATCAGGCGCTGCAGGTGTTGACCACACCGCCTGAGGACCCGGTGCTGCGCTTTGCCGTATACAGCGCCATTGTGCTGGCTGGGCTGACTCTGTTGATCCTGATTCAGGTGCTGGTTCTGACCGAGCTGGCCAGTCGCCGTGAGCGACGCCGTTTGGCTTTCACCGGTCACTGGCGGCCGCAACTAGCGGCATGGAGCGTGGAGCATGGCGATGCACTGCCTTGGCCACCGCGCGGCAGACAGGAAGAGATCTGGTTTATGCTGCTGTGGTTGCGTTTGCGGCGCCAGGTTCGGGGGCAGTCACAGCAACGACTCAATGCGCTGTTCGAAGGCATCGGCATGAGCGGTCGTGTGGTACGACTGCTGCGTGGGCGGGGCGTGCACCGCCGCCTGCTGTCGCTGAGTTGCCTGCAATACCTGGCCAATGATCGCTACTGGGCCGATGTGTTGCCGTTGGTGAATGATGCCAACCCGGTGGTGGCGTTGACGGCCGCACAAACGTTGGTGGCCATGAACCCGGAGCGGGCCATGCAGCGCCTGATACCGCTGGTGGAGCTGCGCCGCGACTGGGCCACACCACGCCTGGAGGCATTGTGCCGGCAGGCCGGCCCGACGGCAGTGAGCGGACCTCTGTTGTCGCGTCTGGGCGAAGGAGAAGAACCCCCAGCGCGCCTGGTCGCGCTGCTTGCCTGGGCCGAGCCGAATCGTGTGGCACCCTGGGCCAGGCGGTTCCTGGCTGGATCAGTCGAAGAGCAAGAGGGCGCCGACGTCTCGCTGTGTGCCGCATTGAGCTGTCTCGGACAGCAACGCGACCCACGTGACAGGCCGCTGCTGTTGAGCTGGCTCATAGCCGACTCACCACAGGTTCGCCTGGTGGCAGTTCAGGCGCTGCGTCGTCAGGCGGTGCTCGAAGATGCACCCTTCCTGCTCGAGCGGCTGACCGACAGCAGTTGGTGGGTTCGTCAGGCCGCAGCGGATGCGCTGGTCGAGCTTCCCGGCATCGGCGACGCCGACATCACGACTTGGCAGCACGAGCTGAAGGATCGGTACGGACGTGATGCCCTGACTCGAGCCATTGCGGAGCGACGCCGCTGAGGAGGCAACCATGGGCATCGACTGGGTGTGGTGGGTGCAGGTCGGCTTCATCGGCTATTTCGTGCTGCTCAACGGCGGCTATCTGGCCCTTAACGTACTGTCCATGGTGAGCTTGCGGCGTTATATGCGTCAGCGCGCCGAACTGGGGGAGCAAGCGCCCTATCTGGGCATCGAGCCCGCCGTATCGATATTGGTGCCGGCCTACAACGAGGCAGCCACCATACGCACCTCGCTGCTGTCGTTGCTCCAGCTGCAATACCCCGAATTCGAACTGGTGGTGGTCAATGACGGCTCCAAGGACGAAACCCTGGACGTGCTGGTCGAGGCCTTCGAGCTCGAGCTGCATCCGGAGCCGCTACGCCGTAACGTGCCGCATCAGGAGGTGAGGGGGATCTACCGCTCTCGTCGTTACGCCAACTTGAAAGTGATCGACAAGGCCAATGGCGGCAAGGCAGATGCACTGAATGCCGGCATCAATGCCGCCCGCCACGGGCTGTTCTGCGCCGTGGATGCCGATTCCATCCTGCAGCGGGACAGTCTGCTGCGTGTGGTGCAGCCGTTCCTCGAGGATGAGCGAACCGTGGCCGCAGGGGGGACGGTGCGTATCGCCAACGGTTCGACCGTGCGCGGCGGCTTTCTGCTCGAGGCGGGGATTCCAGGCAGCCTGCTGGCGCGT
Organism: Billgrantia kenyensis; assembly: GCF_013697085.1. Taxonomy (GTDB): domain Bacteria; phylum Pseudomonadota; class Gammaproteobacteria; order Pseudomonadales; family Halomonadaceae; genus Halomonas; species Halomonas kenyensis. The sequence goes on along the minus strand of NZ_JACEFT010000001.1, from coordinate 467,806 downwards.
TTTCAGATCGTCGAGTACCTGCGTGCCTTCCTGTTCGGCCGCTTGGGCTGGTCTCCGCTCAACGCAGTGCTGATCATTTCAGGGGCCTTCGGGCTGTTCGACCGTGAGCGTGTTGCCGAGATCGGGGGCTACAGCATCTCCACGGTAGGCGAAGACATGGAGCTGGTGGTGCGACTTCACCGCTACCATCGTGAGCAACAGATTCCCTACCGTATTCATTACCTGCCCGACCCGATCTGCTGGACCGAAGCTCCCGAGGACCTGGGCACGCTGGGGCGTCAACGCAGCCGATGGCAGCGCGGGCTGGCGGAAAGCCTGAGTCGCCATGCGTGGCTGGCATTCGGGCGGCGAGGCGGGGCACCCGGGCGTCTGGCCTGGCCTTTCATGACCATCTTCGAGTGGCTGGGTCCGCTGGTGGAGCTGGCGGGCTACGCCTTCATGCTCGGCGGATTCACCATGGGCCTCATCTCGCCGGTGGCTCTCATCGTGTTCCTGCTGGTGGCCATCGGCATGGGTATCCTGCTGTCGGTAAACGGCCTGCTGCTGGAAACGCTGTCGTTTCGTGTCTATCAGCGCCGCCGCGACATGCTGAGGCTGTTCCTCGTCGCGGTGCTGGAGAATTTCGGCTATCGGCAGCTCAACACGCTGTGGCGCTGTCGCGGGTTGTGGCAGTGGTTTGCCCGGCGCAAGCACCAGTGGGGCGTAATGAAGCGCAGCGGGCAGTGGGGGCAATGAGGCGGGCTAGTAACATCCGCTCCTAGTCGACATGCGTAATGGGCTCCCGGCGTGGGTCGACGTACCAGGGCAGGCCCCGGCGAGCGTTATGCTCAAGATCAGCGATGACCTGTGCCCCTAGCAACAGAATGATTGCGCCGACCTCAAGGGTCAGCAGTACCACGATGATCGTGGCAATCGAGCCGTAGACCACATTGACCAGCGAGATAGTGTCGAAGTAGAACATCAGCAGAAAGCGCACGCCTTCCCACAGCAGTGCCGCAACCAATCCGCCCACCACCGCACGCCTCAGTTGGACCTTGACCACCGGAAGCACCTTGTAGATGGCGCTGAACAGCAGGAAGACGCCGATGAAGCTGAACAGATTGAGCAGGGGATCGGAAAGGCCGGCGAGGGGCATATCACGTCCCAGCACTGCTCGCCAGAGCGTACCGATCGCCTCGGCCAGGGTTGCCATCAGGGTCAGGGCTGCCAATCCCGCGCCCAGCACCAGCATGAACAGGTAGGGCAGCAGCACCGAGACCCAAACGCTGCGCTTCTGGTGCGCCTCGGGGGCATGGAAGATGATCGCCAGCGCATCCTCGAGCATGCGGAAGGCGAAGGAGCTGAACACCAGCAGCACCAGGATGCCGAACAGGCCGATCACGTCTCGCGAGGCCAGCAGGGTACTCACCGCCTCCATCAGCCCCTCGGCATGAGCCGGCGCCAGGTGGTCGACCTGCACGCGCAGCACCTCTAGCAGCACCGCCTCGTCGACTATCTGAGTCAACAGGACCGCCAGGAGGGCGAACAGCGGTACGATCGATAGCAGGATATTGTAGCCCACCCCACCCGCCAGCAGGATGCCGCGATTGCGCATGAAATTGGCCAGCACGCGCCAGAGGAAGGCTCCCGTGCGGGGTAACAGCACGAACATGACACGCTGCGACTTGCGTACCTGTAACATGGCGAGCGTGGCTCCTTGTGCCGACTGGGACGATCCTGCTTTGTAAGCTATTCGCCCCGGCTGGCCTCCGCAAGCATGCCGCTTCGCTGGCCGTATGCCGCATGTTCGCTACACTGGAGCTGGAGGAGGCCTTTTGGTCGCCCTCTTCATTCCCTGACCACAGCAAGGAGAGCTGTATGCACAATATCATTTATATCGTTGGCCTGGTCGTAGTGGTGCTCTTCATCCTGTCCATGCTGGGGTTGCGTTGACCGTAACTCGCACACCAGGGTGAACTGCCGGCAATCCGCATGGGACTTTCCCAGCAGCGATGGCTAAGGAGCAAGTGGGGAATGACTCTACATCGTGACCTGTCACGCGGCCTTGGCATCGCGGTATTCGCCCTGCTGTTGACAGGCTGTGTCGGCCGAGTGGCAGCGCCGGAACCTGCCGCGCTGGCACAGCCTGTCGAGGTCTTTCTGCTCGACCATGGACGACACGCCAGCTTGGTATTGCCGGGAGAGTCATCGGGTGTCGTGAGATACAGCTATGGCGAGTGGCGCTGGTACGTTGAGGGCGAGCGTCACTTCCTCGCCGGAGTCTCTGCCATGCTCTGGCCTACCGAGGCGGGCCTGGGCCGGGGGGTGCACCCCGAGATCGACCATCCCCGGGAGTTTTCCCGGCTTGCTCCGGAGGGGCTTGTTGCGGTGTATCCCCTGCATGCCGAGGCGGCGAGGGTTGGTGCATTGCGCAGCCGGCTCGACGCTCACTTCGAGGATTCACGAGGCGAGCCGGTGGCAAGCGATGAATTCGGACTCGAGTTCGTACCCTACCCGCGGCGCTATTCGGCGCTCCACCAATCCAACCTGATCGTGGCGCATTGGCTGCGTGATCTGGACGTTGAGATCAGCGGCTCCCCATGGCTGTCGAACTGGCGCATCGATGCGCCCTGATCGAGTAGTTGCGCTTGGCGAGTCCTGCGAGCGGACATTTTGACGATTCCTTTCACCGCTCGGTATCGCTATGTATGCTGAGACAGGAACCTTAATCGGCCTTCGCTCGAGAGTGGAGGCCTACCATGGACCATCAGGAGGGTCATGCTCATGCCGGAGACACCCGAGAAGCCCGATACACCTCTGTTCAAGGATAGACGCGTCATGGCCTTGGTGGCCGTGGCGGTCCTGGCGATCATCTGGGCCATTTTTGCGCATAACAATGCCGGGGATCACCGCGAACGCAGCGCTGCCCTGGAGTCGCAGCTGGCGTCGCTGCAAGCCGATTACGAGGGGCTGAGGCAGGAACTGGACGAACGGGACCAGGCCGGAGAAGACATGGAGTCTCTCCAGGCTCAGCTGGCCACGCTCGAGGAAGAGCGGCAGTCAACGGAAGCGGCCCAGGCCGAGGAACAGCAAGCCGCTCGCGATGAGGTTGAGCGCCTGGAGGCCGAAGCCGATGCTGCATCCGATCGCATCGAGCAGCTCCAGGAGCGGCAGGCTGAGCTGGAAAGCGACATCGAGGCTCGCCGCAGCGAACAGGCCGAGATGGAGGAGAGCATGACAGCTCTTCGCGAAGAGTATGAGGCTGTGGAAGAAGCCCGCGGCGATGCCGATGCGGCCCGTCAGGACGCGGAGAGAGCGCGTCAGGAAGCCGAGGAGGCTCGCCAGGCTGCTGAAGACGAGCGCCAGCAGGCGGACGAAGCGCGCCAGCAGGCCGAAGCCGAGCTCGAGCAGTTAGCCGATGAGCTGGGCCAGAAGCGTGAAGAGGCCGAGGGTGCGCAAGAGCAGCTCGATACTCTGAGTGAAGCCATCGAGGAGCGTCAACAGACTCTGGAAGCCCTGGAGAACGATATCGAGGCTCTCGAGGCCTGGCGTGGCGAGGTCGAGCGCGAAGTCGGCGAAATTCGTGACGAACGTGATGCCGCCATGTCCGATATCGAGGCACTGCAGGAGGAGCACGCGGACCTGGCCCAGCAGATCGAGGCGGGGCGCAATGAGCTCCAGCAGGTCGAAGCACAGGTCGACCGCCGGCAGCAGCAACTGCAGCAGCTCGAGGAGCAATTGGCGCAGTGGCGTGATGCGCTGACTGACCTCGAGTTGCGCGGTGCGCCGGCCCAGCAACAGCAGCAAGAACAGGAGGAGGATCAGCAGCAGGAAGAGGCCGAGGATGAAGAGGCCGAGGACGAAGAGGCCGAGGACGAAGAGGCCGTCGAGCGCGGCTGATTATCTGCTTGGCTGGCATTGCGGCGGGCCTCGGCTCGCCGCAATGCCGTTCAAGGACCGTACAATGGTGTCTGCTGCGATGCCGATGGAGCGTTATACTCCTGTTTGGCAAGCCAAGGCGGCGTAACAGCCCAGCAATACGAGGAGTCAGTCGTGATCGAGGGGGTCAAGCATATCGTGGCCGTGGCATCCGGCAAGGGTGGGGTGGGCAAATCCACCGTCACCGTCAACCTGGCGCTGGCCATGGCGGCCGAGGGGTACCGGGTTGGTATTCTGGATGCCGACATCCACGGCCCCAGCCAGGCCCAGATGCTGGGTGTGCCGGAGGGCGTGCGGCCACAGCAGGCCGGGGAAAACAAGTTCAAGCCACTCGAGTCGCACGGGGTACAGGCCATGTCGATGGCCTTCATGGTCGATACTCGCGAGCCCATGGTCTGGCGCGGCCCGATGGTAGCGGGGGCCTTTCAGCAGCTATTGACGCAGACGGCGTGGCAGGATGTCGACGTGCTGTTCATTGACATGCCTCCGGGCACCGGCGACATCCAGCTGACGCTGGCGCAGAAGGTTCCGGTGGATGGGGCGGTCATCGTGACCACGCCTCAGGACATCGCCCTGCTCGATGCGCGCAAGGGTATCGAGATGTTCCGCAAGGTCAACGTGCCGGTGCTGGGCGTCGTCGAGAACATGAGCCTGCATGTGTGCTCCCAGTGCGGTCACGCCGAACCGATCTTCGGCGAAGGCGGCGGCGAGCGGATCGCCGCTGAATATGACGCTCGTGTGCTGGGCAGGCTGCCGCTGACCCTGTCGATCCGCGAACAGGCGGACAGCGGACGGCCGACCGTCATTGCCGAGCCAGAAGGCGAGGTGACGGGCACCTTCCGTGACATGGCTCGCCAGATCGCCGAACAGCTCGGTGAGCAGCCAGAGGGTGGCGGGCCGAGTATCTCCTTCAGCGACTGAGTCAGCCGAGGGTTCGGCCCGTTGGTTGCGGGTCGTGACGAGTGCATCTAGGGCCGCTATGATAGCGGCCCTACTTCATTCTTCGGCATAACCTCTCAGGACGTCCCATGAGCATCAAGCCCGATAGTTGGATCCGCCGCATGGCCGAGCGGGAAGGCATGATCGAACCCTTCGAAGCCGACCAGGTGCGTTACGTGAACGATCAACGGGTGATCTCCTACGGCACGTCCAGCTACGGCTACGACGTACGCTGTGCCGACGAGTTCAAGGTGTTCACCAACATTCACTCCGCGGTGGTCGATCCCAAGGCCTTCGACGAAAAGAGCTTCGTCGATATCAAGGGCGATGTCTGCGTGATCCCGCCCAACTCCTTTGCCTTGGCGCGCACCGTGGAGTATTTCCGTATCCCGCGCAGCGTACTGACCATCTGCCTGGGCAAGTCGACCTACGCTCGCTGCGGCATCATCGTCAACGTGACGCCGCTGGAGCCGGAGTGGGAAGGGCACGTGACCCTGGAGTTCTCCAATACCACCAACCTGCCGGCCAAGATCTACGCCAACGAGGGCGTGGCGCAGATGCTGTTCCTGGAGTCGGACGAGGTGTGCGAGACCTCCTACAAGGATCGTGGTGGCAAGTATATGGGGCAGAGGGGAGTGACTTTGCCCCGCACCTGAGAAAGCGCCGATTTATTGCTGCGCTCGACCTTCTGACCGCCGGCGGTGCTCAAAATCCTCATGTAGCAGGCTACACTCCGGTTTTTGCGCTCCGGCGGCGATCAGCATGTCATCGCTCGCGACATAAATCGCCGGCTTTCTGTACAGGTTCCTTATTCAGTTTCACCTATCATACGTCGCCGAGGTCTTCGTCCAGCTCTTCGGCGGCGTCGGCGTGGGAGAGGCGTAGGCCCTGGGGCGGCAGCGGGGTGCCGTCGAGCACTGCGGCGTCGCCGTCCAGGCGCAGGCGCCCCTCAAGGAACCACTTCACCGCGATGGGATAGATCAGGTGCTCGCGGGCGTGCACCTTCTCCTTCAGGCTGGCTTCGCTCTCACCCTCGTTAATCGCTACCACGGCCTGGATCGCAACCGGACCGCCGTCGAGCTCCTCGGTGACGAAATGCACGCTGCAGCCATGCTCGGCCACGCCGTCGGCTAGCGCCTTGGCATGGGTATTCAGTCCGCGGTAGGCGGGCAGCAGGGAGGGGTGAATGTTGAGCATTCGGCCGTGGAAACGCTGCACGAAGCGAGAGCTCAAGATGCGCATGAAACCGGCCAGCACCACGAGGTCCGGCTCATGGCGCTCGATCACCTTGATCAGGGCACCGTCGTAGGCCTCGCGGCTGTCGTACTCGCCGTGCGGCAGTACCACAGCGTCGATTCCCGCGTCACGGGCGCGCTGAAGACCGTAGGCATCCGCCACGTTGGAGATCACGGCGACGATCTCGCCTCCCAGCCGGTCGTGGGTCTGCTCGTCGATCAGCGCCTGCAGGTTGCTCCCGTTGCCCGAGATGAGTACCACGACCCGGCGTACATCGGCTGGTTCCGGCGTCAGTTCGTTGAGGGTGTCGCTGGCGTAGGTGTCGCTCATGCCTCGAGGTTCTCCAGGCGGACCGCTTCGTCGCCTTCGTTGCGAGCAACGATCTCGCCGATGCGATAGACCGTCTCGCCTTGGGCCTGCAAGTGGGCGCGTGCCTGGTCAGCCTGCGCCGCGGGTACCACCACGACCATACCGATGCCGCAGTTGAGTACTCGGTACATCTCCTGTTCTGCCACGTTGCCCTGCTTCTGGAGCCAATCGAACAGGGCGGGGCGCGTCCAGCTCTTCACGTCGATGCGTGCGCCAAGTGAATCAGGCAGCACCCGGGGAACATTCTCCAGCAACCCACCGCCGGTGATATGGGATAGTGCATGGACGTCGATGCCACTCTCCTTGATCAGCGACAGCAGCGGCTTGACATAGATGCGAGTGGGGGCAAGCAGGGCGTCGCCGAGGGCCTGGCCGTCAATGGCAGTGTCAATCGACGCGCCGCTTACCTCGAGGATCTTGCGGATCAACGAATAGCCATTGGAGTGGGCGCCGCTGGAAGCGATGCCCAGCAGAACGTCGCCTTGAGCCACCTTGCTGCCATCTAGGATGTCCGATTTCTCCACCACGCCGACACAGAAGCCGGCCAGATCGTAGTCGCTGCCCTCATACATGCCGGGCATCTCGGCGGTTTCGCCACCCACCAGGGCGCAGCCGGACCGCTCGCAGCCCTCGCCGATGCCGGTAACTACATCGGTGGCGATGTCCACATCCAGCTTGCCCGTGGCATAGTAGTCGAGGAAGAACAACGGCTCGGCGCCGGCTACGACCAGATCGTTGACGCACATCGCGACCAGGTCGATACCAATGGTGTCATGACGGCCCAGGTCCATGGCCAGGCGCAGCTTGGTGCCGACACCGTCGGTACCTGAGACGAGCACAGGCTCGCGGTAGCCGGAAGGAAGTTGGCATAGGGCACCGAATCCGCCCAGCCCGCCCATCACCTCAGGGCGCATGGTGCGCTTGGCAACGCCCTTGATACGGTCGACCAAGGCATTGCCTGCATCGATGTCGACACCGGCATCCTTGTAGCTCAGCGATCCCTTGGCGTTATCGGGAGAGGTGGATTCGGTCATGGCCTGTCCTGTACGTAGAAGAAGCGGTCATTGGTGCGTTGGCTGACACGAGACGGCAGGGCGCCTGGCCCGCGACAGTGGGCAAGATAAGGCCGGAATTGTAGCATCACGGCGCACGGCTCGCATCGCCGTGAACGTCAGACGCAGGGAGGTGTGATGCGTAGAGAGTGGTGGATACTCATTGGAGCGGTGGCCTTGATTTGGCTGCTGTTCCAATTGGAAACGATGCTGATGCCGTTCATCGCCGGCATGATACTGGCCTATCTGAGTGATCCCCTGGCCAACCGGCTGCAGCGCATGGGGCTGTCCCGCACGCTGGCGGTGTGTGGTGTCTTCCTTATCCTGACCCTGGTCCTGGGGGTGGCTCTGCTGGTGCTCATCCCGTTGGCAGCGCAGCAGGTACGCCAGTTCGGGATGATGGTTCCTGGCATCTTCGCCTGGGTGGAGACCGTGCTCGCCCCGCAGATTCGCGGCTGGACCGGCCTCGACGTGGCCGCCGATCTCGATGACCTGCAGCAGACCCTGGCCGAGCACTGGCAGGATGCCGGTGGCTACCTGGCCCAGTTCCTGGGGCAAGTGGGACGTTCCGGCGCCGCTTTCCTGGCCTGGGTGACCTACTTTGCCCTGATCCCGGTGGTGACCTTCTATCTGCTGCTCGACTGGGACCGCCTGCTGGTCAACCTGCGCAACATGTTACCGCGTCGCTGGGAGCCCGATGCTGTACGGCTGACCAAGCGCTGCGATGAGGTGTTGTCAGCCTTCCTGCGGGGGCAGCTGCTGGTCATGCTTACCCTCGGGGCCATCTATGCAATCGGCCTGACCTTGATGGGCGTTCGCTTCGGCCTGTTGATCGGCATGGTAGCCGGACTGGCCAGCATCGTGCCGTTTCTTGGCTTCATCGTCGGCATCAGCGTGGCGCTGATCGTGGCTTTCTTCCAGTTCGGCACCCTGCTGGCACTGCTTGGTGTGGTCATCGTCTTCACGGTGGGACAGATCATCGAAAGTGTCTTGCTGCAGCCCAAGCTGCTGGGCGATCGCATCGGACTGCATCCGGTAGCGGTGATTTTCTCCGTGCTGGCGGGGGGGAACCTGTTCGGCTTTACCGGGGTCCTGCTGGCGCTGCCGGCGGCTGCCGTGATCATGGTACTCTTGCGGGAGCTCAACGAGCGTTACAAGCGAAGCACCCTGTACGACGACGAGAAGAGCGGTCGTAGCGACGAGGAATCACCATGAGCCGAGCACCAGCGCAGCTGCCATTGGGGGTGGGGCTGCGTGACGATGCCACCTTCGATAGCTTCCTGCCGGCAGCCAATGCTGCCGGCCTGGTGGAGAGCCTTTCCCGGCAGTTGGGTGATGATGGTGAGCCCTTCATCTACCTGTGGGGAGCCTCTGGCAGCGGCCGTAGCCACCTGCTGCAGGCGGCTTGCCACGCCGCCTCGGATAGTGACTTGCGTGCACTTTACCTACCTCTGCGGGAGCTGGGGCACTTCCCGCCGCTGATGCTGGAGGATGCCGAGCGGCTGGACTTGGTCGCCATCGATGACATCGACAGCGTGATCGGGAGGCGGCGTTGGGAGGAGGGGCTTTTTCATACCTTCAACCGCCTGCGAGATGCCGGCAAGCGATTGGTAGTGTCGGCGTCCATGGCGCCTCGCCAGTTGCCGGTCGAGCTCCCCGACCTGGCATCACGACTGACCTGGGGCGTCACTTTTCACTTGCAGCGACTGGACGATGGCGAGCGGCTGCAGGCGCTGCAGCTTCGCGCTCGGATTCGCGGCATGCAGCTTCCGGATGAGGTGGCGCGCTACATCCTCCATCGTGGCCCGCGGCGCCTCGACGAGCTTTTCGATGAACTTGCCATACTCGATCGTGCGTCGCTGTCTGCCCAGCGCAAGCTGACGATTCCCTTCGTCAAGCAGGCGCTGGGATGGTAGTGACCCAGGTTCAGCGGCTCAGGTTCACCTCGAGGCGCTGGCCGTTGCGCAGGGATACCTGGCGCAGGATGACCTGACGCTGGCCACTCGAGTTGACCATGCTCCCCGAGACATAGAACTCCCCGGCAGGAAGCCCATTGATGGTGAAATTGCCATTGCCATCGGTGCGCGCGGTGTGGGTGAATTCGCGGGCACGGGGATCGGCAGGCTCGACGGCACGCCCGGCGAGAGCATGTTCGGCGGCTTCGGCCGAGTAGGTGGTGACCGGCGCCACCGATACCGTTTCCCCAGCGCCCGGGCTGCCGTTCAGGCTGAGCCGACCGGAAATCGCCGCATTTCCCGTTCGCTCCAGCTGAGCGTACTCCTCGGCAGGAAAGGCGACCTGTCGTGCGATACGGCCTGGTGGCGGCGCCGTGGGCTCGGCGTCGGGGCGAATCTCTTCGGTGCGCTGCGGATCGCTGACATCGATCACTTCGATGCGCTCGGGAGGCGGGCCGGGCTGCATCTGGCAGCCGGCAAGCGTCAGGCCCAGCAGGGCCAGGGGAATCCAGGCTTTCATTCGGTTGCATCCTCAATGCTCATGCCCGTGCGTTAGGAGCATAAATGATGAAGTCGGGCAGGCGACAGGGGAAATGCACGGATAATGAGAAAGGCCCCATCGAAGCAAGTTCGATGGGGCCTCGTGGAAAGCAGCCCTGGACGTGGCGTTACGCCTTGGCAGCCTGGCTGGTTGCCTGCTGAGCCTGCTTCAGGTTGCTCTCGGCCAGCTTCTGGCTCTGCTGGAAGAAGTCCTGGTTCAGGCTGACGACCTTCTCGGCATCGTTCTTGAGACGCTCGGAAATATTCGTGGCGAATTGCTGTTGCTTCTCCACGTAAGTGCGCAGGCTGTCGGCGTCACGCACGTCGAGCAGGCTGCGAGCCTGGGCCAGGCTGGTGTCGGTGTAGCTCTTGGCAGCGTCGAGCTGGGCGGCCACGAGCTTCTCGGTGTACTCGAGGCTCAGGGTGGCATAGGCGCGAGCTGGGCCAAGCAACATGGCTTCGAAGGGCTTGGTGTCGAAACGGTAGTTCTGCATCATTTCAGGATTTCTCCGGCTATGAGGTGTAGGGTAACCATGAGGTAAAAGACAAGGTTTATTGCGACGCAGCATAGCAGAGCTGATGCTGCGTCGCAATAATCACGCCGCACACTCGACGCGGTTTCGACCGTTGCGTTTGGCCTGGAGCAGGAGCTTGTCGGCGCGGTGAATCAGGTCGACGACGAAGCGGTCTTCAGGTAGGAGGCCGGCGATGCCGATACTGATCGTCAGGTGGTTTGTCTGGGCGAGAGTTCGGCGCAGACGATCGGCGATCTCCCACGCGGCCTCGGCGGTGGTTTCGGGCATCAGGATAAGAAACTCATCGCCACCGTAGCGTCCAACCAGATCGCACTCGCGGACCGAGGCCAGCAGCGTCCGTGCCACGATTCGCAAGGCTTCGTCCCCTGCCAGGTGACCCTCGGTGTCGTTGATCGTCTTGAAGTGGTCAACGTCGAGCATCATCAGGCACAGGGGCTGCTCATAGCGAACGGCGCGGCGCAGTTCCAGCTCTGCCAGTTCCATGAGATAGCGCCGGTTATAGGTATCCGTCAGGTGGTCATGGGTCGCCAGATGAGCCAGCTTCTCGTTGGTCGCCATCAGTTCGGCGGTGCGCTCATTCACTCGACGTTCCAGCTCCCGGGTCTCCGGCAGCCCGACCGTCGAGGAAATCGGCAGGGCCGCGAGGTCGCGAGAAACGCCGAACAGGTGGGTGATCCTCCCATTCTGATGGGTGATCGGTACCAACAGGGTCTGCCACCTGCCCTGCTGATAGATCCCCTCGTGGATGAAAGCCGCGCCGCTCTCCTCGTAGTGGATGGGCATGCCGGATTCCACGCAGCGAATGAAATTGGCCACCAGGGCGTGGCACATGGGTGCCGGCAGCACCTCCTCGATACGCTTGCCTATAAACGCTGCCTGCTCACCGAGCATGGCCTGCCGGGTGGGGTTGATCGCTTCGATCACGAAGTCGGTCGGCCCTTCGACACGCACGATGAACATATGCTCGGGGCAGTACTCCCAGAGAGTACGCACCAGCAGTATGCCAGCGTTGGCGCTCAGTCTATTGAGAAGATCGGAGGTCAACCTGGTCGATTCATGCATGATCCTGTCCCTTCAGTTGCGCCCCTCTTTGTCCCAGAGGTAGTGCGTTACATGCCGCTCTGCAGCATGAATTGACGTTAGGTCCAGTCACCTCTCCCTGCAGCATGAATTTCATCATGACGAAGACGGACCCTGGTTCAATTCGCTCGGTAAAGGGCATGAGGCAAGTCAGCCTGCATCCAATCGGTATCGCCTTATACTGTTTTTCATGGAGTGCGGATTGGAGAGCCGAGCCATGCCAGGCCAGAACACGAAACGGCATGCTGGCGTACCCCGAGATAGCGGATGTCTCTCGTGCTACCTCAAGGCGCTGTGCATACCAGCGAACCTGTCGTCCTGCGAGAAGCAGCTCTTCAGTCAGGTCGTGACCACCTGCGTCGGGTTGGACAAACGGGCGGTACTCGTCTCTCAGGGAGCGCGTTTTGATAGCCTCTATGCTGTCAGGACCGGGTTTCTGAAGCAGGAAACGGCGCTTGATGGGGCCGAGCAGCTGTTGACCGCCTTGTGGTTCCCAGGCGATATCATCGGCAGCGATGCAATAGGGCTCGGTCGGTATCCCGGAACGGTGAGTGCGCTCGAATCGTCCACACTGTGCAAGCTCCCATTCGATAGCTTTCTAGCGCTGGCGCATGAACTGCCCCAGCTATACCAGTACCTTCACTACAACCTCAGCCTTGCCATGCATGAGGAGCGGATGAGTCTGCACCAATTGCTCTGCCGCACCGCCGAGGCTCGCCTGGCCTGCTTTCTGCTCTCCATTTCGGACTGCTTCCGCCGTCGCGGTTACTCGTCGAGGCACTTTCGCCTGCCATTGTCACGACAAGATATTGGCAACTATCTGGGCCTGACCCAGGAAACCGTCGGAAGGACATTGGCGGCTTATCAGGCACAGCGTTTACTGCGGATAGAGGGGCGTGAGTACCAGCTCCTCGACTTGTCCCGCCTCGAGCAGATGGCCTCTTCCACCGGCAGGCGGCAGAAGAGGAGGTGAGGCGAGCGCGTCAGGCGTGACGCAAGATGCCGCGAGGGTGGTATTGCTCACGGAATTCAAGCAGTACACGACACTCGTTTTCCTTCTCGCTGACAAAATCGACGAAGGGTTGGTGCAGCTCCGGTGTCGCATTGGTATTCAGCAGCCAGTCAAAGAAGTGCTTGGACTCCACGACGGCCCGGATCGCCTGGTCCAGTAACTGGGTTGCCATGTTGTCGTCTACGACAAAGAAGTGGCGATGCGTCATCTCGTAGCTGGGCGTATCCATGGGCGGGACGCTGACACAGGCTTCGAGATCCAGGCTCCTGGCAGCCCGGCGCAGGGTGTCGAGCCTGCGCTCGCTCTGGAGGGCAAGGCTCGCCATCAGGCGACTGGCCTGGGGCGCCTTGGGCAGGAAGCTGAGGGTCAGGCGGCGGTAGCGTTTGAGCTCGGTGGTTTCGTGTGCGTTGGCGAGCGTCAGTTGCTCCTGAGGCAGGAGCAGCAAGGAAGCATGCATGTCCATCATGTCGATATTTATCCGCTGTACATTGGCTGTTGAAGAGTCTTTTTTGTAGTGCCTTCCGGTGGGCTGGCGAAGTCATCTTAGGGAGGCGGGTTGTCCGGAACAATGACAGTTGTCATAAAGTTCAAGCGACTATGATCGGTGCGTCATGAATCTTGATAACTGTCAACTTTGGGCAAATCTATGGGTGAAGAGGGAGGGTGGGCGTTTGTGCCTGCCTGCCATCGATGCTCTTGCATGCGGTCTTTCCTGGCCTCATGGTGAGACAAGGACGCGATCAAGGAGGAAGTGGCATGAGCGAGCAATATCGCATCGAGCGCGACAGCATGGGCGAGTTGCGGGTGCCGAGCACGGCACTGTACGGCGCCCAGACCCAGCGTGCGGTCGAGAACTTCCCTGTTTCGGGACAGCCGATGCCGGCGGCCTTCATCCATGCGATCGCGCGGATCAAGCTGGCTGCAGCCAAGGTCAATCAAGAGCTTGGTCTGCTGGATGACAAGCGGAGCGAAGCCATCATGGCGGCGGCCCGCGAGATCGTCGATGGCAAGCATGACGAGCAGTTTCCAGTGGATGTCTTCCAGACCGGCTCGGGCACCTCGAGCAACATGAACGTCAATGAGGTGGTTGCCCATCTGGCCAGCCGCGAGGGGCTCAGTATCGGGCCCAACGATCACGTCAACATGGGCCAATCGAGCAACGACGTCATCCCTACCGCCATTCATCTGTCGGCGGCACTCGAAGTCACGGCAAACCTGCGTCCGGCACTGGTGCGGCTGCGGGAGATCATCGATGAGCGCGCCGTCGAGCTGGACAGGGTAGTCAAGACCGGGCGAACCCACCTGATGGATGCCATGCCTCTGCGCATGGGGCAGGAGCTTGCCGGCTGGTCGAGCCAGGTTGGTCAGGCCATCGAGCGAATCGACGGTGCCATGGCCAGGCTGTCCCGATTGGCGCAAGGGGGGACGGCGGTAGGGACTGGCATCAATGCCCATCCAGAGTTCGCCGCGCGCATGGCTCGTGAACTCAGCGAGCAGACCGGTCTTGCCCTGGTGCCCAACGACAGCTTCTTCGCCAGTCTCGGCTCCCAGGACGCTGCCGTGGAGCTGTCGGGCCAGCTCAAGGGGCTGGCCTGCGTCATCATGAAGATCGCCAACGATCTGCGCTGGATGAATTCAGGCCCCCTGGCAGGCCTTGGCGAGATCGAACTCGAAGCGTTGCAGCCGGGAAGCTCGATCATGCCGGGCAAGGTCAACCCGGTGATCCCCGAGTCGGCGGCGCAAGCCGCTGCTCAGGTGATCGGCCTGGATACGGCGATCACCGTGGCAGGGCAGAGCGGCAACTTCCAGCTCAATGTCATGCTGCCGTTGATCGCCAACAATCTGCTGACCTCGATTACGCTGATGGCCAACACGGCATGCCTGCTTGGCGAGCGAGCCATCGCCACGTTCCAGGTTCGCGAAGATCAGGTTGCCGAGCCATTGGCCCGCAACCCCATTCTGGTGACGGCGTTGAATGGAGTGATTGGCTATGACGCCGCGGCAGCGATTGCCAAGCAGGCCTATCAGGCCGGGAGGCCGATCATCGATGTCGCCGTGGAGCAGACCGATCTGGGCCGGGAGGAGCTCGAGCGTCTGCTTGATCCCGCCAGGCTGACCCGGGGCGGCATCCCGGAGTAGCGTGCCAGCGTCAGGCGGCCATCGCCTGGCGGTGGGCTTCGATGTGCTGGGTGAGACGCTCGACCTGCCGCGGCGTCAGGCGCAGGCCGAGCTTGGTGCGTCGCCAGAGGATGTCCTCGCTGCTGTGGGCCCACTCATGGTCTATCAGATAGTCGGTTTCGGCTGCGGTGAGACCTGCGCCGAACTCCTCGCCGAGGTCGTCCGCGCTCCCGGCGCCCTCCAGGAAGCGCAGGCATAGCGTGCCATAGCTGCGCGCATAGCGCCGAGCTCGCTGCTCCTCCAGCCAGGGGTAGTCTTGCATCAGTTGGGCGAGGAAGTCTGCTTGGCTGCCGATATCGCCCCCCGGCAGGGCAGTCTTGGCGGTCCAGCTCGCTCCCATGACGGGGAAGGCATAGGCCAGCTGGCGCAACGCTGCCTCCGCCAGTTTGCGATAGGTGGTGATCTTCCCGCCGTAAACGGAAAGCAGCGGTACGCCGGAGGTGTCGAGGGCCAGGGTATAGTCGCGGGTCATGGCCGAAGGGTCGGCCGATTCATCGTCGCACAGAGGGCGAACGCCGGAAAAGCTGGCGATGACATCGCTTCGATCGAGCTGGCGGCGGAAATGTTCGTTGGCCACACCCAGCAGATAGTCGACTTCCTCATCGCTGATACCGACCTTGGCGGGGTCGCCCTGATAGCGTCTATCGGTCGTGCCGACCAGGCTGAAGTCGTCCTCGTAGGGCAGTACGAAGACGATACGTCGATCTCCATTCTGCAGGATGTAGGCACGTTCGTCGGTGTTCAGGCGAGGTACGACCAGATGGCTGCCCTGAATCATGCGGATACTGTAGCGTGAAGGGCGAGCCGCCTGCTCGCGGACCACCTGTTCAACCCAGGGGCCGGCGGCGTTGACCAGGGCGCGCGCACGGCGCTCGAAGCGTTCGCCGCTGCGAACGTCTTCCAGCTCGATTCGCCATATCCCGTTATCCTCTCTGGCGTGCGTGCAGCGGGTACGTACCAGGATCTCTGCGCCGGCTTCGTGTGCCTGCAGGGCGTTGAGCACCACCAGGCGCGCATCATCCACCCAGCAGTCGGAATATTCGAAACCGCGCATCATCTCTGGTTTCAAGGGTGAGTCGGAGCCGAAACGAACGCCGCGCGAGCCTGGAAGCGTCTTGCGTTTGCCCAGGTGGTCATAGAGGAACAGGCCAGCGCGAATCATCCATGCGGGACGCAGGTGGGAGCGGTGGGGCAGGATGAAACGCAGAGGCCAGATGATGTGGGGAGCCTTGCGAAGCAGGATCTCACGCTCCTTGAGAGCTTCGCCGACCAGCCGAAACTCGCGATGCTCCAGGTAGCGCAGCCCGCCATGTATCAATTTGCTGCTCGCAGAGGAAGTGGCCCCTGCCAGGTCGCCTTGTTCGCAGAGGCCGACGGAGAGTCCGCGTCCGGCCGCATCGTTAGCAATGCCGGTGCCATTGATGCCGCCGCCGATGATGAAGATGTCGAGTAACTTGCCGGAGGTCTGCACCATGGGGGAAGGGCTCCGATCTTGCAGCCAGGCCAGCGGAGACGCTGACGATTCGTTTGTGTTTGAAAACGAACATAGGACAATCGAAAGCGAACATCAAGTGTCAATGGCGAAGCCGGGTGGCGAACCCGTGGCTTGTACTCGCGGTTGTCAGGTTTCCGCGGTGGGCGGCTCAGGCGAGATGCAAGGCAACCTCGTTCACCTGCAACAGGTGGACGATGCGCTCGGGGGGCTGGCGGTCCGTGAACAGGGCGTCCAACTGAGCGATGTTGCCCTGGCGTACGACGGGATTGCGATGGAATTTCGAGTGGTCCGCGATCAGATAGACCTGGCGGGAGTTGTGAATGATCGCTTGGGCGACACGTGCTTCCTGATAGTCGAACTCGAGCAATGAGCCATCTTCATCGATACCGCTGATGCCGATGATGCCGAAGTCCACCTTGAACTGGTTGATGAAGTCGATGGTAGCTTCGCCGATGATGCCGCCGTCCCGGGAGCGGACCTGCCCGCCCGCGATGATGACGTTGAAGTCCTCCTTGTGCTGAAGGATGGCCGCGACGTTGAGGTTGTTGGTGATCACCTCGAGGCCCTGATGATCCAGCAGCGCTTCGGCCACCACTTCATTGCTGGTGCCGATATTGATGAACAGCGAAGCGTGATCGGGAATGTGTCTGGCAACCATGGCGGCGATACGCCGCTTGGCCTCGAGGTTCAGGTTCTTGCGTGTGCTGTAGGAGGTGTTTACCGTGCTGGACTCCAGTCCGGCGCCACCGTGCACCCGTCGGAGCAAGCCCTCTTCCGCCAGGGCATTGAGGTCGCGGCGTATGGTCTGCGGCGTCACCGAGAAATGCTCGGTCAATTGCTCGATGCTGGCGTAACCCTGGCGGCGTACCAGATCAACGATGGCCTCTTGGCGGAGTTGCTGGTTCATGACGGCTCCCTTCAGATTTCGCGAGTGTAAGCGATTCGTCATGTTAGCGGCAGATGATCGTTTGCAGTCTATACGAAAGTTCTAAAGATTTACGAACATGCTGGCGTGCGGCAGGTGGTCAGAAGCGAACATCCGATCGAAGGGGCCTGTAACGTCGGCCAGGTTCTTGCCTTGGGGCGATGAGCGGGAGGCGTCGAGGCCGAAAAAGCCACTTGTGAAGCTTGCAAAAACCAGCGATATCGGTAAGATATGCATCCGTTGCCACAGCGTAATTTGGCTTGGGCGGCATGGCGGTGTCGAACGGCTGCAAGGCCAGTGACAGTGCCGGAAAAGGGATGAAGGACCATAGCTCAGTTGGTTAGAGCGCCACGTTGACATCGTGGAGGTCGGCGGTTCAAATCCGCCTGGTCCTACCAAACTTCCCGCTTATCTTTCAGGACCATAGCTCAGTTGGTTAGAGCGCCACGTTGACATCGTGGAGGTCAGCGGTTCAAATCCGCTTGGTCCTACCAGACATGCGAAACGCCCCGTGGGTCAGCCCCACGGGGCGTTTCTGTTTTTCTTATCGATCCTGATTCAGGAAGTCGGGTAATTCGCTTGCCGCTGTGAATACGCTGACCAGCCCCTCGATGCCCGCCTGGTCCTGCGTAGTGAAGCGTTCTCGTTGCGGGCTGTCCAGGTCGAGGACGCCCCACAGCGATTCGCCCCGCATGACGGGTACCACCAGCTCGGCGTTCGATTCGGCATCGCAGGCAATATGTTCGGCGATGGCGTGCACGTCGCCGATTCGCTGGGTCTGCCGGCTTCGTGCGGCGGCGCCGCACACCCCCTTGTGGAAGGGGATGGGGTTGCACGCGGGCTTGCCCTGAAAGGGGCCGAGCGTAAGCAGCTCCGGCTGCCGCTGCAGATAGAAACCCACCCAGTTGAGTTGCGGAATCTGCTGCATGATGAAGGCGCAGGTCTGGGCGGCATTCACCAGCCAGTCGCGTTGGTCGAGCAGGGCTTCGAGCTGCCTGCTGAGTCGCTCGTAATCGGGTTGCGTCATCCTGTCTTCTCCTTGAGCGGTGGAACTCGCAAATGGAAACGGGCCGGCGCACTGCGTCGGCCCGTCAGGGTCAGGTCACCGCTGGTATTTTACTGCCAGCCGGGGACTGCACCGCCGTCGAACAGTTCGAGCGCCTTGGCCGCGACCTCGTCGCTTTGGTAGGCCGAAACCAGTTGCTGAATCTCCTCGCGCTCCTCGTCGCCGCTTCGCACGGCGATCAGGTTGACGTAGGGTGACTCGGTGCCTTCCTTGATCAGTGCGTCCTCCAGCCTCAGGCCGGCCGGTTGGGCGAAGGTATTGTTGATGAAGGCCAGGTCGACGTCCTGGAGCACGCGCGGAAGTTGGGCCGCTTCGATCTCGCGGAAGCGAAAGCCGTGCGGGTTATCGATGACATTGACCGGCGTTGCTTCGAGATTTTCCGGATCATCCAGCTCGATCAGGCCGGCATTGTGCATCAGGATCATCGCTCGGCCGCCGTTGGTGGGGTCGTTGGGCAGGGCAATGATGGCGCGTTCGGGCAGCGCTTCGATGCTGTCGTGGCGCTCGGAGTAGGCACCAATCGGATAGACGAAGGTGTAGCCTGCTACGGTCAGGTCATAGCCGCGATCGTCGATCATGCTCTGCAGGTAGGGCTCGTGCTGGAAGGCGTTGGCGTCGAGGCTGCCGTCGGCCAGTGCCGCATTGGGTGAGACATAGTCGGTGAACTCGATGATCTGGACCTCGAGGTCGTACCGCTCGCGGGCGATTCCCACCGCCACTTCCATCACCTCCGACTCGGGACCGGACATGGTGCCCACCTTGATCGAACGGGTCTCGGTGGCGTCATCGTCGTTGCCGCAGCCGGCAATCAGGCTGGTAGTGGCGAGTGTGCCCGCCAGGGCGGCGGCGCCAAGCAGGCGGGGCAGGGTGGTTTGCATTGCGTGTTTCTCCTTGAAGGTAGCGTTACTTGCGATCCGACTTGCGTACCAGATAATCCCCCAGGCTCTGGAAGCCCTGAACCATGATCACCAGGATAGCCACGGTAATCAGCATGACGGTGGGGTTGAAGCGGTTGTAGCCATAGCGGATGCCAAGGTCGCCCAGGCCGCCTCCGCCCACGGCGCCAGCCATGGCCGAGTAGCTCACCAGTGTCACGACGGTAATCGTCAGGCCGGTAATGATTCCCCCGCGGGCCTCGGGCAGCAGCACTTTTGTAATGATCTGGTGCGGTGTGGCGCCCATCGACTGGGCGGCTTCGACCAGGCCGGGTGGAATCTCGTTCAGCGCTCCCTCTACCAGGCGGGCAACGAAGGGGATGGCGGCGATGGTCAGCGGCACGATGGCTGCGTTGGTGCCGATGGAGGTGCCCACGACCAGGCGAGTGAATGGGATGATCGCCACCATCAGGATGATGAACGGGATCGAGCGGCCGATGTTGGTCACCATTCCCAGCACCTGGTTGAGCAGGGGGTGGGTCAGGATCTGGCGTGGCCGGGTGACATAGAGCAGTACCCCCAGGGGCACACCAAGCAGTGCCGAGATCACGCCCGATACTGCCACCATGTAGAGAGTGTCCAGGGTCGCCTGGACAATCAGGTCAATCATCGCGCTGGACATGGCCGAGTACCTCCACGTGAAGGTCATGGGTTTCGAGATAGTCGATGGCGCGGCGGGTCTGCTCGGGTGAGCCGAGCAGCTCTGCGATCATCAGCCCCAGCGTGCGCTCCTGGATCGACTCCACCTTGGCCTGGAGGATGCTGACGTCTACTTCGCATTCGCGCGCCAGGCGCGAGATCAGCGGCGTGGAAACCGCATCGCCGGAGAACGCCAGGCGCACCACTGGGTGGGTGTGTTCCCCTGGCGCTTCCTCGAGTCGCTCGACCAGGGCCTTGGGCGGCTCCAGCTGCAGGAAATCGTTGAGGAACTCGCGGCCGAGCCGGGTACTTGGTGTGGTAAAGAAGTCGCCAACCTCAGCTTCCTCGACGAGTTCGCCGTCGGAGATCAGGCTGACTCGATGGCAGATCGACTTCACCACTTCCATCTCGTGGGTGATCAGCAGGATGGTCAGGCCGAGTTTGTGGTTGATCTCGCGCAGCAGGGCAAGGATCGAGCCGGTGGTCTGCGGGTCTAGAGCCGAGGTCGCCTCGTCGCACAGCAGCACGCGGGGCTCGCTGGCCAGCGCCCTGGCGATGGCCACACGCTGCTTCTGGCCGCCGGAGAGCTGAGCCGGATACTGGCGTGCCTTGTCGGCCAGGCCAGTGAGCTCGAGCAACGGTAGTACCCGCTCGCGAATCGTGGATCGCTTCATCCCCATCAGCTCCAGCGGCAGCGCCACGTTGTCGTAGACGTTGCGCGTGGTTAGCAGGTTGAAGTGCTGGAAGATCATGCCGATCCTGTGGCGCGCCTGGTTGAGCTCGGCGGCCGTCAGCTGCGTCAGTTCCTGCCCATCGACCTCGACGCTGCCGCTGGTGGGGCGCTCGAGCAGGTTGACGCAGCGGATCAGGGTGGACTTGCCGGCACCGGACAGGCCGATAACCCCGTGAATCTCGCCGCCTGGCACATGCAGGTCAACGTTCTTGAGGGCCTCGATGGTTCTGGCAGGCGTGCTGCTGCGCGAAACAAACGGCAGCCGGCTTCGGGAGCTGGCGAGATGGTAGGTTTTCGAGACGTTGCGTAGCGTGATCATCTGGCTTCCTGAGGGACCGTCCCGGTGGTGCGGGCGCAGCGGAACCAGAGCGGATGGCCGAACGAAAAAAAGGCCACCCTGACGGGTGGCCATCAACGCTGGACACACCCTTTTAGCTGCACTTCACCTCGCTGCCAGCGAGATACGGGATCTCGACTGGCAGCGAAGTGGGCGCCCGCAATCCGGGTACAAATCGGCGCCTGAAATGTGAGCCGGCATGATACGACCAAAGACGTAGCCTGTCAATTTCTGTGGAATATATCCCGTCAGGCTTTGCTTCGTCCTGGGTTATCTTGCTGCACATTGCATTCTGCTCATCAAATTATGCGGCGACAGCCAGGCCTGAGCGGCGGCAGTCGATGGACGCTGCGCCGTGGGTTTCTTTACACTGCGAGCCCGTCCTTCCCTCTAAGCCTACCCAGGAGTCGCCATGTTCACTGGCATTGTTCAAGGAACGGCCGAGATCGTCGCCATCGAGGAGGCGGAGGCCTTCCGCACCCATGTCGTGTGTCTGCCGGCGCCTCTGCACGAGGGCCTCGAGCTGGGGGCCTCGGTGGCCCACAACGGCGTATGCCTGACCGTGACTGCAATTGAAGGGGAGCGAGTCAGCTTCGATTTGATGCGTGAGACGCTGCGCGTGACCAACCTTGGTGCACTGGGCGTGGGTGACCGTGTCAATATCGAGCGTGCGGCACGCTTCGGTGACGAGATCGGCGGACACGCCATGTCCGGCCACGTGATGGCCATGGCGGAGCTGGTGGAGCTGGATCAGGCGCCCAACAATCGCCGGCTGTGGTTCGAGGTACCCCATGCGCTGGCGCGCTTCCTGTTCGACAAGGGCTATGTCGGCGTCGATGGCATCAGCCTCACGATAGGTGAAACGAGGCGTGCCACAGCGGTGCACGGTCCGCGTTTCTGCGTCGACCTGATTCCCGAGACGTTGCAGCGGACCACTCTGGTTGACCGTGCGCCGGGTGATTGGGTCAATATCGAGATCGACCCCCAGACCCAGGCCATTGTCGAAACCGTCGAGCGCGTTCTGGCAGCACGAGGCGCCTGAGACGAGTTCAAATGACCGTTTCGTCAAGATTCCGTTGGTAGGTCGGCTGGCGCATGGCGCAGAGTTTGCTTATACAGGGCGAACCGTGCCGTCAAAGTGCCCGGAGGAGGGCCTCGCATCGCAGCCAGCCTTTGGGTACCATGTGCGGCTTTTCTCGCCCCCTGGTCGAATACCAGCCCTTGCGCGCAGGATGAGATAAAAATGAAGAACATGCTCGATAGACACTTCAAGCTGTCGGAACACAACACCAGCGTGAAGACCGAGGTCATTGCCGGGATCACCACCTTCCTGACCATGGCCTACATCATTTTCGTCAACCCCAGCATTCTTTCCGAAGCGGGGATGGACTATGGGGCGGTGTTCGTTGCCACCTGCCTGGCTGCAGCCATTGGCTGTCTGATCATGGGGCTGTGGGCCAACTATCCCATCGCCCAGGCGCCCGGCATGGGCCTCAACGCCTTCTTTACCTACGGCGTCGTGCTGGGCATGGGCTACAGCTGGGAAGCCGCACTCGGCGCGGTGTTCTTCTCCGGTTTCTGCTTCTTCCTGCTCAGTGTCTTCAAGGTGCGGGAGTGGATCATCCACTCCATTCCACTCTCCCTGCGCCTGGGTATCGCTGCCGGTATCGGCCTGTTCCTGGCCATGATCGCGCTGAAGAACGCCGGTATCGTGGTCTCCAACCCGGCCACCTACGTAGCCCTTGGCGATCTTTCCGAGCCGGCTGCCATCTATGCACTGCTGGGCTTCTTCGTCATCACCGCGATGGCCTACCTGAAGATCACCGGAGCGGTGATGATCGGCATCCTGGGTATCACCGTGCTGGCCATCGTGCTGGGTCATAACGAGTACGGCGGGTTGATGTCGATGCCGCCCTCCATGGCGCCCACCTTCATGGCCATGGACCTGATGGGCGCGCTCGACATCGCCATGCTCAGCGTCATCTTCGCCTTCCTCTTCGTCGACCTGTTCGATACCTCCGGGACCCTGGTAGGTGTGGCGCACAAGGGCGGGCTGCTCGACAAGGACGGCAAGCTGCCGCGCCTCAATCGCGCGATGATGGCCGACAGCGGGGCGTCCATGGCCGGCGCGGCGCTGGGGACTTCGACCACCACCAGCTACATCGAATCCACTGCCGGCATCGCCGCGGGAGGCCGTACCGGCCTGACCGCCGTGGTGGTGGCCGGACTGTTCCTGATCAGCCTGTTCTTTGCGCCGCTGGCGGGATCGATACCGGCCTATGCCACCGCCGGCGCGCTGCTCTACGTGGCTGTGCTGATGGCCGGCAGCCTGGCCCATGCAAACTGGGACGACCCCACCGATGCCGCCCCCGTGCTGATCGCCGCCCTGGCCATGCCGCTGACCTTCTCCATTGCCGAAGGCATCGCGCTGGGCTTCATCAGCTACGCTGCTATCAAGACGCTGTCCGGCCGCTTCCGGGATCTCAACCCGGCGGTCGTCGTGCTGGCGATCCTATTCGTATTGAAGTTCCTGTTCCTAGACTGACAATTCCTCACCGAGAGCTGCGATGAGCATTTACGGCGACTACATCAAGTCCGTGATCCGAACCGTCCCCGACTGGCCGCAGGAGGGGGTGAACTTTCGCGACATCACCCCGCTGCTGCAGAACAGCTCGGCCTTTCGCAAGCTGATCGACAGCTTCGTGCATCGCTACCAGGAGATGGAGCTGGATGCCATCGCCGCCATCGATGCGCGCGGCTTCATCATCGGGGCCCCGGTCGCCTACGAGCTGGGCTGCAGCTTCGTGCCGGTGCGCAAGAAGGGCAAGCTGCCGTTTCGCACTATCAGCGAAACCTACACCCTGGAGTACGGCCAGGCCGAGGTCGAGCTGCACTCGGATGCCTTTCGCGCCGGCGACCGGATCCTGGTCATGGACGACCTGATCGCCACCGGCGGCACCATGCTGGCTGCCGCCAAGCTCATCACCCGCTCCGGCGGTCAGGTGGTGGAGACCGCCACCATCATCGACCTGCCGGAGATCGGCGGGTCGAGCAAGATTCGCGAGGCCGGTTTCGGCGTCTTTGCGGTCTGCTCATTCAATGAAAACGAGTGACACCACCATGAGCCATGCCCGCTACCACCAGCATTTCACCGTTTCCTGGGACCAGCTTCATCGTGACGTGCGCGAACTCTGCCATCGCCTGGTCGAGCGCGACTTCAAGGGGATCGTCGCGATCACCCGCGGAGGCCTGATTCCCGCAGCGCTGATCGCCCGCGAGCTGAACGTGCGCCTGATCGATACCATCTGCATCAGCAGCTACGACCACATGGAGCAGGGCGGCCTCGCCGTGCTCAAGGGCGTGGAGCACGATGGTGAAGGCTGGCTGCTGGTGGATGACCTGGTGGACACCGGCAAGACTGCCCGCAAGGTGCGCGAGATGTTGCCCAGGGCGCATTTCGTCACCGTCTACGCCAAGCCGGAAGGGCGTCCGCTGGTGGATCAGTATCTCACTGAGGTGGCGCAGGACTGCTGGATCCAGTTTCCCTGGGACATGGGTGTCGCCTACGTCGAGCCGCTGGTCGATCAGGTCAAGCGGTAAGGGCTCGCGTGAATGCCATGAATCGTCCATTGCCGGAGAGCTGGCAGCACTGGCTGGGTAGGGAGTTCGACGCTCCCTACATGCTGGCGCTGCGTGATTTTCTGGTTGCCGAGAAGGCCGCCAGAAAAGTGATCTATCCCCACTCCTCGAACTGGTTCCGGGCCTTCGAGCTGACCCCGCTGGATCGCGTCAAGGTCGTGATCCTGGGTCAGGATCCCTATCACGGGCCGGATCAGGCTCATGGCTTGTGCTTCTCGGTGCGACCAGGGGTGGCGATTCCGCCCTCGCTGGCCAACATCTACAAGGAACTGATCGCCGATGTAGGCTTTCGTCCCGTTGGGCATGGCAACCTGGAACACTGGGCCCGCCAAGGGGTGCTGCTGCTGAATACCTCACTCACGGTGGAGCAGGGCAACGCTGGCTCGCACCGCGGCAAGGGCTGGGAGGAATTCACCAACCGTGCCATCGAGGCGGTCAATGCCCATGCAGGCCCCTGCGTCTTTCTGCTCTGGGGCAGCCATGCGCGACAGAAGAAAGCGTTGGTCGATAGCACTCGCCACCTCGTGCTCGAGTCTCCTCACCCTTCGCCGCTATCGGCGCACCGGGGATTCTTCGGCAATCATCACTTTTCCCGGGCCAACGCCTTTCTCCAAGCCAACGGACGTGAGCCGGTCGACTGGCAGCTGCCCGAAGAGCCCTGAAGCGAAGGCAGAGATGCGGTGTATGCCTTAACCTGCTGAAAGGTTGCAGGTAGAATGCGCGCGACCGTCGATGCGACGAAGGTCGCTATTTCCACACCATGCCAAGAGGTCCGTCATGAGCGTCCATGCCATCCAACACCCGCTGGTCCAGCACAAGCTGGGGCTGATGCGCGAAGCCGGCATCAGTACCAAAAGCTTCCGCGAGCTGGCCGGTGAGCTGGCCAAGCTGCTCACCTACGAAGCGACCAAGGATCTGGAGCTGCAAGAACAGGACATCGATGGATGGAGCGGTCAGCCGATCCCCGTCAAGCTGCTCAAGGGCAAGAAGGTGACCATCGTGCCGATCCTCCGCGCCGGCCTCGGCATGCTCGACGGCGTGACGGACCTGATCCCCAGCGCACGTATCAGCGTGGTGGGCCTCTATCGCGATGAAGAGACGCTGGAGCCGGTGCCGTACTTCGCCAAGTTTGCGGGCGAGCTCGACGAGCGACTGGCCATCGTCATCGATCCCATGCTGGCGACCGGCGGCACCATGGTGGCCACCCTCGACATGCTGCGCGAGCGGGGCTGTAAGCAGATGAAGGTGATCGTGCTGGTGGCCGCTCCCGAAGGCATCAAGCGGGTCCAGGATGCCTACCCGGATATCGAGATCTATACCGCCGGGGTAGACGATCACCTCGACGAAAACGGCTATATCGTGCCTGGTCTGGGCGATGCGGGAGACAAGATCTTCGGCACCCGGTAGGCAGCAAAAAAATGCAAGATGTTGCCCCTGAGATCGCGATCCAGGGGCGTTTTTCTGGGCAGGAAGCCTTCGACTCCATGAATCGATAAAAGAAGGAAAAACCCATGAACGAACACGTGGCGACTGCACAGGCGCCGGCCGAGTCCCTGCCCAGGGTCATCCTCACCGGTGCGCAGATGCTCTTCGTCGCCTTTGGCGCCCTGGTGCTGGTGCCGCTGCTCACGGGGCTCGATCCCAGCGTCGCGCTTTTCACCGCCGGGGTCGGCACCCTGGTGTTCCATGGCGTGACCAAGGTCACCGTACCGGTTTTCCTGGCTTCCTCATTTGCCTTCATCGCTCCCATCCAGAGTTCGGTGGCCAACTTTGGCGTGTCGGCAACCATGGGGGGGCTGATCGCGGCGGGGCTGGTCTACGTGGCCATCTCCCAGGCAGTACGCCTGAAGGGGACCGCCTGGCTGCATCGCCTGCTGCCGCCGGTAGTGGTGGGCCCGGTCATCATGGTGATCGGCCTGGCCCTGGCACCGGTGGCGGTGAGCATGGCCACCGGCGAGACCAGCGATAACATCGGCTACGGTCCCGCCATCTTCCTCTCCATGGTGAGTCTGCTGGTCACCCTGGTACTGGCCGTCTTCGGCCGCGGCCTGCTGCGGCTGGTGCCGATCATGGGCGGCATCGTGACGGGCTATGTCCTGGCTCTGCTGATGGGTGTCGTCGACTTCACGCCGGTACGGGACGCGGCCTGGCTGGCCATACCCTCGTTCACCGCGCCTAGCTTCCACTGGGCGGCCATCCTGTTCATGATCCCGGTAGCCATTGCCCCAGCCGTCGAGCATATCGGCGACATGGTGGCGATCGGCTCGGTCACGCGCAAGAACTACCTGGAGAAGCCGGGCCTGCATCGCACCCTGCTGGGCGACGGCCTGGCGACCACCACTGCGGCACTGTTCGGCGGCCCGCCGAACACCACTTATTCCGAAGTCACTGGTGCGGTGACCCTGACCCGCGCCTTCAACCCCAGAATCATGGTAGTGGCAGCCTGCATTGCCATCGGCCTGGCCTTCGTCGCCAAGCTCGGGGCGCTGCTGCAGACCATTCCCGGACCGGTAATGGGTGGCATCATGACGCTGCTGTTCGGCTCGATTGCCGTGGTGGGCATGAACACCCTGGTGCGTGCCGGCCACTCGCTGACCGCCCCACGCAACCTGGTGGTCGTTTCGCTGATTCTGGTGTTCGGCATTGGCGGCATGCAGTTCGGCGGCGGCCAGTTTACCCTGCAGGGCGTGAGCCTCGCCGCCTTGGTCGGCATCGTGCTCAACTGGGTGCTGCCTGGCGCCGAAGAGGAGGAGTGATCGGCGCCTTCAAGCTTGTCGGAAGAGGGGCTGTGCGAAGGCCTAGGCGTGATGCATTTCCCTGCCGCCCTCCGCGAAGGTCGGCGGGGAGTTGGCGCTGACGATCACGCACTCTTCCTTGCCGATGTTGCGAAAGCGGTGGGGTAGGCGTGAGTCGAAGTAGTAGGCGTCTCCTGCGCAGAGGATCTGCACCTCACCGGATACGGTCAGCTCGATTTCTCCGGCCACCACCACGCCGCCTTCCTCGCCGTCGTGCTCGAGCATGGCGTCACCGGTGTCGGCGCCTGGCGGGTAGCGTTCGTAGATGATCGACATGCTACGGTCGGGCCGACGTGCCGCCACCAGGCGCCATGAAAGGTAGCCGTCGCCAATCTCGGTCAGCTCTTCGGCTGGGTAGAAGGCGCGCGGTGGTGCAGGTTCGTCACCGGCGAAGAAGGCGCTTATCGAGACTGGCAGTGCGTCGAGGATCTTCTTCAACGAACTCACTGAAGGGCTCACGCTGTTCTGCTCGATCAGCGAGATGGTGCTGTTGGTTACGCCGGCTCTCTTGGCCAGTTCGCGTTGTGATAGCTTGCGTGCCTTGCGCAACTCGCGTAGGCGAGTCCCGACATCAAATCCTTCCATCGTCAATCCAGGGTTCGTTCGATTTGTTTGACACATGATACCCGTAAAACAGGCGTTGGATAAGGTGATACCGGTCATGGCATACCGCGGATGGGCCCACATGTCATGGTAGCGGCGTGGCGCCTCAGGCATCATGTAGCTATGTCAGACCTAGCTGGACGTAATGTAGTGAACCCTCTGAAGGACGTCACCGCTCTCATTCTTGCCGGTGGCCAGGGGCGCCGCATGGGAGGCTGCGACAAGGGTCTCGAGCCACTCGCGGGGCTGCCCCTGGTCGGCCATGTCCAGGCGTGCCTGAGGGGGCGGGTCGCCGACCTGCTGATCAGTGCCAATCGCCATCTCGAAGACTACCGGGGGCGTGGAGTGCGAGTCGTACCCGACCTGCAAGAGGGCTACCAGGGCCCGCTCATGGGTATCTACAGCGGCTTGCGCACGGCTTCCACCCCCTGGGTGCTGGTGGTCCCTTGCGATACCCCGGTATTGCCGCATGACCTCGTGGTGCGTATGGCCGCCGGCATCGGCGATCATCGTATCGCCGTGGCCCATGATGGCGTACGCCTGCACCCGGTCGTGCTTCTGCTCGAGCGCTCGCTTGCCGACGACCTGCATGCAGCGCTGGTGATGGGCGAGCGCAAGGTGGGTCGATGGATCGAGCGACACGCCTGGACCCCGGTGGATTTCAGCGATTGCCCGGAATGTTTCGTCAATCTCAACACCGAGGAGGAGAAACGGGACCTGGAGTCGCGCCTGAACAGGGAGGAACGAGCCTGATGAACCCAGCGGAGCCCATACGCCTGCGCCTTGACGATTCTCCCCCGCTGCTGGGTATCGCCGCCTGGAGCGGGACCGGCAAGACCACGTTGCTGGAAGCACTGCTGCCACGCTTGGCGGCACGAGGTTTGCGCACTGCGGTGATCAAGCATGCGCATCACGGCTTCGATGTCGATCAGCCCGGCAAGGACAGTCACCGCCTGCGCCAGGCGGGGGCGGCTCCCATGTTGGTTGCCTCCCGTGCCAGGTGGGCCATGATGAAGGAAACGCCCGATCAAGAGGAAGCAGACCTGGCCCAGCTGGTCGACGTCGTTCGCTGCCAACAGCCCGATCTGGTCCTGGTCGAAGGTTTCAAGGCCTGGCCCTTGCCCAAGCTGGAGCTTCACCGTCACGCGGTGGGCAAGCCACTGCGAGTCGCAGAGGATCCCTGGGTCAAGGCGGTGGCGAGTCAGCCGGCGGTGGAGGTGCCTCCAGGGGTCGATTGGCTCGACCTCGCTGATCTGGAGGGTATCACCGAATGGGTCTGTGCCTGGCCGGGGCGCTGGCAAAACGAGAGGGCGCCGCGTCCCCGGTCATGATGGATTTAACCCGAGTCTCTTTTGGCTTTATTTTTCGAGGTAGTCTCACATGAGCCTGACCCATCTCAATCAGCGCGGCGAAGCCCACATGGTCGATGTCGCCGACAAGCGTGAAACTCGCCGGGAGGCCGTCGCCTCCGGTCATGTCGTGATGCGACGCGAGACCCTTGCCCTGCTAAGCGAGGGCGGGCTACCCAAGGGGGACGTGCTGGCGACGGCGCGCATTGCCGGCATTCAGGCGGCCAAGCGCACCCATGAACTGATCCCCTTGTGTCATGCGCTGCCGCTGTCGAAAGTCGCCGTGGATTTCCATCTGGACACGGACAATTCGCGTGTCGAAGTCACCGCCACCTGCCGCTTGAACGGCCGTACCGGCGTTGAAATGGAGGCATTGACCGCTGTTTCAGTCGCCTGCCTGACGCTCTACGACATGTGCAAGGCGGTGGACAAGGAGATGGTGATCGGCGCCATTCAAGTCGATGCCAAGCGCGGGGGGAAGTCGGGCGACTACCAGCGCCACCCGGACGCGGCAGCTGCCCCTATCGTCACGGGGGAAGGCGCGGCGGGACAGGTGTCCGTGGGCAGTCGCTGCGATATCGATAGCCCATGTGTGCGAGTGAAGTTCCTTGCTGAGCTGCGTGAGCGCCTGGGGATCAGCGATCTTGCAGTACCGTTGGATAGCCTTCCAAGTACCGATGTCGGTAGTCTCAAGAGTGCACTGGCGAAACGCGACACCCGCTTGAGCAAGTTGACCGAGGGTCGCGTGCTGTGTGCCGTGAACCAGGTCATGGCGCATGACGCAACGCCGATCACCAATGATGACGAAGTCGCCTTCTTTCCACCTGTGACCGGAGGCTGATACGCATGATTCGGGTACAGCAGGCTTCCTTCGACGCTGGTGAGGAGCAACGGCAGCTTCTGGCAGGGCGAACGGATATCGGTGCGGTGGTCAGCTTCACGGGGTTGGTTCGTGACTTCAACGAGTCTCCCGACGTGACAGCGCTGACGCTGGAACATTATCCGGGGATGACGGAGGCGGCGTTGGGCGAGATCGTGTCAGAGGCGGAATCTCGCTGGCCGCTGCAGGGGGCTCGGGTCATTCATCGGGTTGGACGGCTGGCGCCCGGGGATCCTATTGTATTGGTAGTCGTCGCCAGTGCTCACCGCCGGGCGGCTTTCGAGGCGTGCGACTTCATCATGGATTATCTCAAGACCCGCGCACCTTTCTGGAAAAAAGAGCATAGCATCACCGGGGATTACTGGGTCGCCGAACGGGAGTCTGACCACCGGGATGCCAATCGCTGGGAGAGCGATAATGACGAGATCCCCTGAGACGCTGCCGAATCAGCTCATCGACGACTTCGGCAGACATGTCCGCTACGTACGCATTTCGGTTACTGACCGCTGCGATTTTCGCTGTGTCTACTGCATGAGCGAGGAAATGACGTTTTTGCCTCGGGCTCAGGTACTGACCATCGAGGAGCTGGCCATGGTGGCCCGGGCCTTCGTCGAGATGGGGGTCGAGAAGATCCGCCTGACAGGCGGAGAGCCCTTGGTGCGGCGCGGTATCGATCAGTTGATCGAGCAGACCAGCGCTCTCCCCGGTCTTCGCGACCTGGCCATGACCACCAATGGGGCAGGTCTGGTCAAGCATGCGCATCGGCTTAGGGAGGCCGGGCTGGGACGGCTCAACATCAGCCTTGATACGCTCGACCCCGAGCGATTTCGCCGACTGACCCGCACCGGCGACCTGCCCAGGGTGCTCGATGGCTTGCGCGCTGCCCGTGATGCGGGTTTCGACAGGATCAAGCTCAATGCCGTGATCCTCAAGGGGCGTAATGATGACGAGGTGCTTGATCTGGTGGAGTTTGCCCGAAACGAGCAAGTCGACTTGAGCTTCATCGAAGAGATGCCGCTCGGAGAGGTCTCGGATCACTCGCGGGCAGAAACCTTCTGCTCGAGCGACGAGGTAAAGGCCGCGATCGAGCAGCGTCATCAGCTGATACCCACGACGGAGACTACCCTCGGTCCCTCGCGTTACTTTCGCA
The DNA here is from genome assembly GCF_013697085.1 of Billgrantia kenyensis. GTDB lineage: Bacteria > Pseudomonadota > Gammaproteobacteria > Pseudomonadales > Halomonadaceae > Halomonas > Halomonas kenyensis. The sequence goes on along the minus strand of NZ_JACEFT010000001.1, from coordinate 436,445 downwards.
TGAGCGACAGCGAGTCTCGAATTGGTTTCATCTCCCCTCATAGCCATAATTTCTGTGCCAGCTGCAATCGCGTGCGAGTGACTGCAGAAGGTCGTCTACTGCTGTGTCTGGGCAATGAGCATTCTGTTGACTTGCGTGCCGTGCTCCGCCAGCATCCTGGTAATCTCGATGCCCTGAAACTGGCTATCGTCAAGGCTCTCCCGCTGAAGCCTGAACGCCATCATTTCACGACAGATGGGGATGTGCAGGTCGTGCGCTTCATGAATATGACCGGCGGTTGATCGGCTCTATTTCATCCTCCTTCTTGCTGGCCTTTCTTGCCAATTCGGCAAATCGGCATATACTTTCGACGAGTGAGCCTTATGGCTGACTCGTCGTAATCTTGCATGGAGAAGGCAAATGTCCAGCGAAACCTTGGAGCGCATCGCCCGCAACAAGAACGTGGCTCGCGCCGCGGCTCGCCAGTTGAGTATGGAGCAGTTGCACAAACTCTCTGATGTCATCGGCGAGGTTATCGAGCAGAAGAACGAGGAAGAGAAGCTCCGCAAACAGGAAGAAGCGGACAAGGAAAAGAAACTGGCTGAGATCCGCGAGGCCATGATGGATGCCGGTCTCTCCGTGGAAGATCTCGTGGGGGAGCAGCCGCGTCGTCGGCGTGGCCGTCCGCCCAAGAACGCCAGTGGTTCGTGAGCCGCAGGGTAGCAGTTGCCTGTCAGCTTCACACCAAAAGAGGGCCAAGCATGAAGCATGGCCCTCTTTTCTTTCCTTCATGTCCAAGGTCGTGAGACCTGGCATTGTCGTCGAGCTAGCGGAACACGGGGACCTCGACGGCCATCAGCTGTAGATGCACGTCAGGCAGTTGGCGTAGGTGTTGCCCCAGCCACGAGGTGACGAGAGGCTGCAGGGCAGTTCTCAGCTCCGCCAGTGTTTCTGCCTCGATGGTTTCCAATCTCTCATCCAGCCAATCGGTAAAGCTCTCCTCGTCCATGCTCCTGACGCCGTGAGCATCCATCATCATCCTGCCGATACGCGTCCAGCCTGTGCCCGTCGAGGCGACCGAGAGGGCAAGATAAAGGGTGCCGTGTCGGGAAGAGCCTTGCTCGGCAGCCAGGCCGGGGAGGGGAGTGACAGCGTTCTGGGCAACGATGCACGGGCGCTGGGGATGGCGAGACTCGAGGCTCAGCCCTTCGGTATCGAGACGGATCATATCGCCGTTTATCGGTGCAAGAGGGGCCTGAATGCCCATCGACTCTGCCAGTACCTGATGCGCCTGCTGATGGCGACGTTCGCCGTGAACCGGAAGCAAATGGCGAGGCCTGATCCAGCCATAGAAAGTGCGTAGTTCTTCCTGGGCAGGGTGGCCGGAGGCATGCAATTCCGGGTGATTGAATTCATCCCAGATAGCGATGTCGAGTCGCCGGAGGGCATGCTTGAGGCGCTCGATCTGGTGCTCGTTTCCCGGGATCGCCTTGGCGGAAAAGAGGACAGTATCTCCCGACATGAGCTCGAAGCTGCGATGTCGGCCGTTGGCCAGCCGGCTGAGGGCGGCTCGGGGCTCGCCCTGGCTTCCCGTGGCGATCACAAGCACCTCTTCGGGCGGCAGGTAGCCCAGGTCTTCGACCGGAACCAGCGGGGGCATGTCGTCCAGATAGCCCAGGCCACGAGCCACCGCCACCATGCGCTCCATGGCTCGACCCATCAGGCTGACACGACGGCCGCAACGCTCTGCCGCCTGAGCCACGGCCAGGACCCTGGCCAGATTGCTGGCAAAGCAGCTTACCACCACGCGACCCTCGCACTGGGCGAGCCGGTGCTCCAGAGCCCGCGCAACCTCACCTTCACTGCGGGAGTGCCCCGGCATAGGCGCGTTGGTCGAATCTCCCACCACCAGGTCTATCGGCGCCAGGGCGCGAAAAGTCGAGCTCTTGATGGGTGAACCGATCAGCGGCTCCGGGTCGAGCTTCCAGTCGCCGGTATGCAGTACGCGATGATCGCCAGCCGCAATCAACAGGGCACAGCTCTCCGGAATCGAGTGCGTGAGTGGCAGGTAGCGCAGGGTGAAGGGGCCGCTCTCCAGTGCTTCGCCGGGTTCGATTACCCGAATGGCGTCGCTGGCGAGCCCACGTTCATGGAACTTGGCGCGTAGAAGTCCGGCTGCTAGTGGCGTGGCATATACAGGGCACTGCCACCTGGGCCAGAGCCAGGCGGCAGCGCCGATATGGTCTTCGTGACCATGGGTGATGATCAGTGCGGCAGGAGAAATGCCGAGGGCCTCGGTGGTTTCCAGGCTGGGCACCTGAAGAGGAGTATCCGGGAGATCCTGGCGAATCATCATGCCGCAATCGACGGCGATCCACGCCTCCTCATGTCCATACAAACTCAGGTTCATGCCAATTTCTCCGCAGCCCCCCAGTGGCAGGAAATAGAGTGGAGAACGGCGGCGGGGGCGAATCGTGGCGCGAGTTGATGGCATCGGCATTTCGTGATCAGTCAGGTGTGCCTTCACTATAAGGGATCGACGCGACCCTGAACAATGCGATCTCGGCTGCTGCGGGTTGGGCATGTCGGGAAATGGGCGACTCCGCTACAATGCGTGCTCCCGGTTCCGTCTTGCAATGGATTGGCTCATGTCACATTACTATCGACTCGTCGTTTCCTGCCCCGATCGGCGCGGCATCGTTGCTCGCGTTTCGGGTTTCATCGCCGGTCACGGAGGCTCTATCACGGAGGCCAGCCAGCATTCGGACCTGGAATCCGGGCGCTTTTTCATGCGCTACGAAATCCTTGCCGACTCCATCGGCATGACCTCGAGCGAGCTCAAGGAAGCCTTCGAGCCGGTGGCACGCGAATTCGACATGACCTGGGCGCTACGCGACACTCGTCGGCGGCCCCGGGTGGCGATCATGGTGTCCCGCGAGTCACACTGCCTCGTCGACCTGTTGTATCGCTGGACCGCCGGTGAGCTGGAAGGCGATGTCGTCGGTGTCATCTCGAATCATGACGACATGCGTAGCCTGGTGGAGTGGCATGGACTGCCTTACTTCCACGTACCGGTTGCCGCGGACGACAAGCTGGCCGCTTTCGATGAAGTGGAGCGTTGCGTCGAGGCCTTGGAGGCCGATGTGGTGGTGCTGGCGCGCTACATGCAGATCCTGCCTCCGCGACTCTGCGAGCGCTACGCCGGTCGAGTGATCAACATTCACCACAGCTTTCTGCCTTCGTTTGCCGGAGCTCGTCCCTATCATCAGGCCCATTCCCGCGGCGTGAAGCTGATCGGTGCCACCTGTCACTATGTGACCGAGGAACTGGACGCCGGCCCCATCATCGAACAGGACATACATCGTGTCAGCCACTGCCATACGCCCCAGGACCTCGTCCGGTTCGGGCGCGATGTGGAGAAAGCCGTGCTGGCGCGTGGGTTGCGCTGGCATCTGGAGGACCGGGTATTGATCCATGGTAACAAGACCGTGGTCTTTGCTTGAGCCCAGCCAGGAGGGGGGCATGACCTTTTCCCAACTGATCCTGTCTCACTGGGTGGTAGTTGCCGCCTGGCTGATCTCGATATCCGTGCTGGGGCTGGCGCTGGCTCAACGCCCCTGGCGCGAACTGCTTGCCGATCGGGAGCTGCAGCACCGCTGGTTGGGGGCGAGCGTTGCCGTGATCCTGATGTGGCAGCTCAGGGCGCAGTCGGTGGACTGGCTGAGCCTGCACCTGATGCTGACTGCCTTGTTGACGCTGGTCTTCAAGGCACCGCTGGCCTTGCTGGCCAACCTGCTTGCCAACCTGTCGCTGGTCGTGCTGGGCAAGGCGGAATGGCAGCTGCTGGGCATCAACATCCTGATAACCGGTGTGATTCCCGTCACAGTCATGGTGCTGATATGGCGTCTGGTGGATCGCTACCTGCCCGACAACCTGATGCTTTTTCTGTTCTTGTGTGGCTTCTTTGGCTCGGCGCTGGCGACCCTGGGGACCGGGCTGTCAGGCCTGGGGCTGGTCATGCTGGGTGCCACCGATCCGGAAGCGGTCTACCTGGCCAGGGAGTATGCACTCTTCCTGCCGCTGCTGATGCCATCGGAAGCGTTCATCACCGGCATGCTGCTCAGCATCCTGATGGTCTACCACCCCCACTGGGTCGCGACTTTCGACAGCCATCGCTATATCGATACCAAGTGACCCATCAGAGGGGGAGGTCGAGCTGACGGCGCGCATCCTCAGGCACGAGCCGAACTCCCACGCCCAGCAGGCGCACCGGGCGCGAGCGGCGTGCCCATGCCTGGTCGAGCAGGTCGACAAAGGTCGCTAGAGAAGGGGACGTGCCGCGGCACTCCAAAGTGGTAAGGGAAAAGTCATCGAAGCGGACCTTGACGAAAGCAGCGGCCACCGGTGGGGAGCCATGGCGTGAGATGCGTGCCTCGAGACGTTCGCACAGTGGTACGAGTTCGTCGTGGCAAAGGGCTAAATCGGGGAGATCACGCGCAAAGGTATTCTCGGCGCTGATCGACTTGCGCTCGCGCTCCACGCGTACCGGCCGCTCGTCGATGCCTCGCGCCAGCTCGTAGAGGCGCCGGCCAAACTTGCCGAACTCCTGAACCAGACGCTCCAGCGGCACGCCCTGCAGGTCGTTGCAGGTGACGATTTCAAGCGCCTCCAGACGCTTCGCGGTGGCGGGTCCTACCCCGTGCAGCTTGGTGACCGCAAGGTCACGTAGGAAGCCCTCCACCTGGGACGGGGCAATCACGGTGAGGCCGTCGGGTTTCTCCCAGTCGCTGGCGATCTTGGCCAGGAACTTCGCCGGGGCGACACCGACCGATACGGTGATGCCCACTCGCCTGAGGCACTCTTCCTTCAACCAGCGTGCCATCCAGGTAGCGCTGCCGGAGAATCGGCTCACATCGCTGACGTCGAGGAAGGCTTCGTCCAGCGACAGCGGCTCCACCAGCGGCGTCAGCTCATGAAAGATGGCCTGAAGCTGCCGTGAGGCCTCGCGATAGCGCTCGAAGTCGCCACTGAGCAGGGTGAGGTGAGGGCACAGCCGCAGTGCCCGTGCCGTCGGCATCGCGGAATGGATGCCATAGGCGCGGGCCGGGTAATTGCAAGTGGCGATGACCCCGCGCCCCTCGGCGCTGCCGCCGATGGCCAGCGGCACCTCCCGTAGCGCCGGATTGTCGCGCATCTCCACTGCCGCATAGAAGCAGTCGCAATCGGCATGCAGGATCTTGCGGCTCATGGTGTTTCACCAAGGCATCGGAGCCAGCTCTTACCCTAAAGCTTGGCCGTTGCCGCCTCGAATGACCCCCACCCCTACGCCTTCGATTTCCAGCGGCTGGTGACGCAGGTCAACCTCGATCGGCGCGAACTCCGTGTTCTCCGCCTCGAGGGTCACCACGTGACCGTGGCGGTGGAAGCGCTTGACCGTCACTTCGTCCTCCAGTCGTGCCACCACGATCTGGCCGTCGCGCACACGGTCGGTACGATGCACGGCGAGCAGATCGCCTTCAAGGATGCCTGCGTCCTTCATCGACAGGCCGCGGACCTTGAGCAGATAGTCGGCGCGTGGAGTGAAATACTCGGGGGGGAGGGGGCAGTAGCGATCGATATGTTCTGCGGCAAGAATGGGGCTGCCCGCCGCGACTTCACCAATGATCGGTAGTCCCTCGCGGGCTTCGCTCGTGGCGCTCTCGTTTTCCTGGGCCGGCAGGCGAATGCCGCGGGAGGTGCCGCGAATTACCCGGATTACGCCCTTGCGCTCCAGCGCACGCAGGTGCTCCTCGGCAGCGTTGGGGGAGCGAAAGCCCAGTGCCCGGGCAATTTCGGCTCGGGTCGGAGGGTAGCCGAACTCATTCATGGTCTTGACGATGAAGTCATAGACGTTCTGCTGGCGTGAAGTGAGAGGGCGGTTCATGGCGTACTCCGGTAGCTGACGGCCGTATTGGTAAAGTATACAGCATGGAAGTACATCCAGTAAAAGGGCGACATTATGTCAGGCCTTTCATGTATTGGCGTTTTAAACGGTCTGGCATCCTCCTTTGATTGAGAGGGGGGAGCAGGATCTTGTAGACTTATGTCATGTTTCAAACGAATGTTTATTGCAGGAACCGATCATGGCACAGTCAGATACCGTCACGCGTATCCTGGATACGGCCGAAGTCCTGTTCGCCGAACGCGGCTTCGCCGAAACCTCGCTGCGCACCATCACCAGCAAGGCGCGGGTCAACCTCGCAGCGGTGAACTATCACTTCGGATCGAAGAAGGCGCTGATCCAGGCGGTATTTGCGCGCTATCTCGACCCCTTTACGGTTCGTTTCCACAGTGCGCTGGACGAACTCGAAGCTAGGCACGCCGGCGGCGTCATTCCCCTGGAGGAGCTGCTGGAAACCATGGCGCGCACGGTGCTAGAGGTTCCGGCGGAGAAGCACAGCCTCAAGGTCTTCATGAAGCTGCTGGGGCTGGCCTACAGCCAGGCCCAGGGACATCTGCGTCGCTATATCCAGGAGGAATACGGCAGCGTGTTCAGCCGTTTCACTGAGCTGGTCCGCAAGGCAACGCCCGAGCTGCCCGATGCCGAGCGTTTCTGGCGTCTCCACTTCGTTCTCGGCACGGTGATCTTCACGCTGTCAGGCCTCGATGCCCTGCGCGACATCGCCGAGAAGGATTACCAGGAGCACGTCACGGTGCGCGACCTCATTCGCCGCCTGCGCCCCGTCGTCGTGGCTGCCATGAACGCGCCGCTGCCGCCGCCACCCGCTGCACAGCCAGCCAAGGCGAGCTGAGATGCCAACCCCCAGGCTGCAATCGCTGCCTCCTGACAAGGGGGGCTGGGTCGAGATCGATATCTCCCGCCAGTGCCTCGTGCTATGGCAAGGGGAGAGACGTTTGAAGGAGTGGCCGATATCTTCGGCCGTGGCAGGCACCGGACAGCGCGAGGGGAGTGGTTGTACACCGCTGGGCTGGCATTACGTGAGAGCCGCCATCGGCGAGGGACAGCCGCCCGGCGCGGTCTTTCGAGGCCGTCGTCCCACCGGCGAAGTCTTCAATGCCGTGCTGGCTGAAGCCTATCCCGAGCGCGACTGGATCCTGACACGTATCCTCTGGCTGTGCGGACTCGAGCCAGGATTCAACCGCGGGGGCGACGTCGACAGCCAAAGGCGCTATATCTATTTGCATGGAACCCCGCCCGATCAGCCGATGGGGGAGCCGCGTTCGCACGGGTGCATCCGCATGCGCGACGACGCCTTGCTCGAGGTCTATGCGCTGGCGCCGCCAGGCACACCGGTCTGGCTCCACGAGTGAGCTGGCCGGCGGCCAGGATGATCCTCGTCAGGCTCCAGGCACTCCGGTCATGGGGTGGCTGTTGCCAGGGGCGGCTTTAGTCTAGAATCAGCCCCTTTTCATGCCTCAAGGACTGTGCCCATGATCCAGACCCTCGGCCCGGTAATGCTCGATCTGGAAAGCGTCACGCTACGTGGTGAAGAGCGAGATCTGCTCCAGCGTCCGGAGGTGGGTGGCGTCATTCTGTTCGCTCGCAACGTCGAACATGCCCGACAGGTCAGGGAGTTGTGCGAAGCTATCCGGCGCGTTCGTCCCGAGTTGCTGCTGGCCATCGACCAGGAAGGCGGCCGAGTGCAGCGTTTGCATGAGGGTGTGACGCGGCTGCCCGCCATGGGTCGAATCGGCCGTGACTACCAGGTGGCTCCGGAAGTTACCGAGAGGCTATGCCTGGATACCGGCTGGCTGCTGGGGATGGAAATGGCCGCCTGCGGGCTCGACCTTACCTTTGCACCGGTGCTCGATGTCGATTCGGGTATCTCCAGCGTCATCGGCGACCGCAGTTTCTCCTCCGACCCTCAGGCCATAAGCGCCATGGCAGGTGCCTTCATCTGCGGCTTGCACGAAGCCGGCATGGCCGCGGTGGGCAAGCACTTTCCGGGGCACGGCAGCGTGGCGGCCGACTCCCATCTGGAGCTGCCCGTCGATGAGCGACCGCTCGACGAGCTACGCCGGCATGACCTGGTACCCTTTGCCGAACTCGCCTCCCGGCTCGATGGCGTCATGCCTGCCCATGTCATCTATACCGCGTTCGACTCGCGCCCGGCGGGCTTCTCGCCCAGCTGGCTGGGCTTGCTGCGCGAGTCCCTGGGCTTCAAGGGCACCATCTTTTCCGACGACCTCGGAATGGCGGGTGCCGGCTTTGCCGGCGGCCCGGGAGATCGTGCCCTGGCGGCACTGGATGCCGGCTGTGACATGGTCCTGGTGTGCAACGATCGCACAGCCGCCCTGGAGGCTCTGGAGGCCTGTCGTGGGCGCACGACACGCCTCGCAGCGCGCTTGCGCTATGGTCGTGCACGCCCCGAGATCAGCGCGCTCGAAGCCCTCGGGCGCTGGCGGCGCGTACATGCACGGCTCGAGGCCCTGGCCTCTAGCTGAACTTTCGACCTGCTACATTTTCCTGATACGAGTCTTTCATGCCCAAACTCGATGCCGATTTTCATGCATCCCTGGCGACCATGCGCGACGTCATGGACAATGCTGACTGCCTGATCTCCCAGGAAGAGGTGGAAGAGGCCCTGGACCGCATGGCCGAACAGATCACCGCCGATCTCGGTGACAAGCTTCCGGTCTTTTATTGCGTGATGAACGGTGGCCTCATCACTACCGGCCATCTCCTGACGCGTTTGGGTTTCCCGCTCGAAGTCGACTATCTGCATGCCACCCGCTATCGCGGCGGCATTCGTGGCGGCGAGCTGTTCTGGCGGGTATCGCCGGAAGTGCCCATGGCCGGGCGCCACGTGGTCATCGTCGATGACATTCTCGACGAAGGCTCGACCCTTGCTGCCATTCTCGACTATTGCCAGGAGGCCGGCGCGGCGAGCATCTCCACTGCCGTGCTGGTGGACAAGCGCCACGATCGCAAGGCAGTGCCGGGCCTCAAGGCCGACTATTGCAGCCTCGAAGTGGTCGATCGCTACGTGTTCGGCTTCGGTATGGATTACAAGGGGTATTGGCGCAATGCGCCGGGGATATTCGCGCCCAAAGGCCTTTAGCAGTACAGCTGACAGTTTGAGCGAACGCTGTGCAATACCGGAACATGGCATCAACGGAACGAGCCAGGCGTAGCCGCCTGGCTCGTTGCTTTCCGGTCAGTGTCAGTCCAGTTCGCCGATCGTCTCACCAAGCGCGTTGACCAGGCGGTCGATCTCGTCACTCTCGACGATGAAGGGCAGGCCGAGCTGGATGGTGTCGCCGCCATAGCGGACGTAGAAGCCTTTTTGCCAGCATTTCATCGCGATCTCGAAGGGGCGTCGGGCCGGCTCGCCGGGGTAGGGCTGGATCTGCAGGGCGCCGGCCAGGCCATAGTTACGGATGTCGCTGATGTAGCGCGTGCCCTTCAGGCCATGGAGCGCTTCCTCGAAGACCGGGCTCATCAGCCGCACGCGCTCGATCAGGCGGTCGTTTTCGAGTACGTCCAGCGCCGCCAGCGCCGCAGCACAGGATACCGGATGCCCTGAGTAGGTGTAGCCGTGGGGCAGTTCGAGCATGTAGTCGGGGCCGCCCTGTTCCATGAAAGTGTGATAGATCTCGCCCTGTACGATCACCGCCCCCATGGGCACCGCGCCGTTGGTGAGCTGCTTGGCCACGTTCATGATGTCCGGCGCCACGCCGAACTCCTCGGCACCAGTCATCGACCCCATGCGACCGAAGCCGGTGATCACCTCGTCGAAGATCAGCAGGATGTCGTTGGTGTCGCAGATCTCGCGGAGCCGCTTGAGATAGCCCTTGGGCGGCGGAATCACCCCGGCCGAGCCGGCCAATGGCTCGACGATCACCGCGGCGATATTGGACGCATCATGCAGGGCGATCAGTTCCAGCAGCTCATCGGCGCGCTCGGCACCGCGTTCGGGCATGCCTCGGGTGAAGGCATTCTCTGCCAGTAAGGTGTGAGGCAAGTGATCGGCATCGACGCCCTGGCCGAAGAGGGCGCGATTGGCGCCGATTCCCCCCAGGCTGATGCCGCCGAAATTGACGCCATGATAGCCCTTGGTGCGACCGATCAACTTGGTCTTGCTGGGCTTTCCTTTCTTGCGCCAGTAGGCACGGGCAATCTTCAGCGCGGTATCGGCGCTCTCCGACCCTGAGCCGGTAAAGAAGACATGGTCGAGACCCTCGGGGGTCAGCCCGCGCAGGCGATGGGCCAGCTCGAATGCCTTGGGGTGGCCGAACTGGAAGGCCGGGGAGTAATCGAGCTGCTGAAGCTGTCGAGTGACGGCTTCGGTGATCTCGGGGCGGCAGTGGCCGGCGCCGCAGGTCCACAGCCCCGACAGGGCGTCGAAGACGCGGCGGCCGTCGGCGTCGGTGAAATAGCTGCCTTCGGCAGCCACGATGATGCGCGGGTCGCGCTTGAACTGCCGGTTACCGGTAAAGGGCATCCAGTAGGCATCCAGCTGTTCCTGGCTCAATCCGGCCGCTGGCAAAGGCTGTTGACTCGACATGGCGATACGCCCCCGTGGTAGCGCTATTGTTGAAGGTGCTTGGTTGAGGTTAGAAGCCCATGAAGATAAGTTAAATCCAGTTTTGTTTAAGCTCGGGTAAGCCATCACTTAACTTTCCTTCCCAGCGAGAGTATGGTCGAGTTCTGCCAGCCCAAGGGGGAAGAACTGCACATGACACGCCGCAAGGAGGGCTTTTCGGCCCAGCCTGGCGATGCCGACCTTCGGTTGCTGAGAATCTTCCGTAAAGTGGTTGAATGCGGTGGCTTTTCCGCAGCGGAGGTGGAGCTCAACATCAGCCGAGCCGCCATCAGCATGGCCATGGGCGATCTGGAAAAGCGTCTCTCGCTCAGGCTGTGCCATCGTGGGCGTAGCGGTTTCGCGCTTACCGAGGAGGGCGCTGAGGTCTACCAAGCCACCCTGCAATTACTCTCGGCGGTCGAAGGATTTCGCACCCGTGTAAACGGGCTCCATGCCTGGCTCAAGGGTGAACTCAATATCGGCATCACCGACAACCTGGTGACGATGCCCGAAATGCATATCACCAACGCCCTCAGCGCGCTGAAGGAGCGCGGGCCCGACGTGCGCATCAACATCCGCATGATTCCGCCCAACGACATCGAGCTGGGGGTGCTGGACGGGCGCCTGCATACCGGGGTCGTGCCTTCACTCTCGGCCTTGCCCGGGCTGGATTACCTGCCGCTCTACCAGGAAACGTCCTGGCTCTATTGTGCCGCCGGCCATGTCCTGTTCGATGACCCGGAAGTCACCGCGCGTGAGCTGTCGGATTGCGATGCCGTGATCCCGGCCTACGCCCAGACCGCCGAGGTCAAGGCACTGCATGAGCCGCTGCGGGCCGCCGCCACAGCGACAGACCGTGAAGGCATCGCTTTCCTGATTCTTTCCGGCCGCTACATCGGCTACCTGCCGACCCACTATGCCGAGCATTGGGTCGAGCAGGGCCGGATGCGACCCCTGAGCCCGCAGCGCTGCTGCTACCTTACCCATTACTGCGCCATTACCCGCAAGGGCGCTCCGCCCAACCTGGTACTGGAAACCTACCTTGATGAGCTACGGCGCATGATCGGCCAGTGAGGTCACCCTCCCATCAACGGCAAGCGCCCCTGCCGAAGCAGGGGCGCCAAGGCCGACTGACGAGCCTGGCTCGTCCCGGGGTCAGGAGAGGCCCAACTCGTGGGTCGCCTCTTCGCGCATCTTGAACTTCTGGATCTTGCCGGTCACGGTCATCGGGAACTCGTCGACGAACTTCACATAGCGCGGGATCTTGTAGTGGGCGATCTTGCCCTTGCAGAACTCCTTGAGCTCGTCGGAAGTGAGTTTCTGCCCCTCGCCAAGCTTGACCCAGGCCATGACCTCTTCGCCGTACTTCTCGTCAGGCACGCCGATCACCTGCACGTCGGAGATCGCTGGGTGGGTGTAGAGGAAATCCTCGATCTCGCGCGGATAGATGTTCTCGCCGCCGCGAATGATCATGTCCTTGATCCGGCCGACAATGGCGATATATCCCTCGTCGTCCATGGTTGCCAGGTCACCGGTGTGCATCCAGCCGGCGCTGTCGATCGATTTGGCGGTGGCTTCCTCGTTGTTCCAGTAGCCAAGCATGACGCTGTAGCCGCGGGTGCACAGCTCGCCGGTCTCGCCGCGTGGCACCACTGCGCCGGTTTCGGGGCTGACCAGCTTGACTTCGAGGTGGGGGTGAATAGTGCCCACCGTGGTCACGCGCTTGTCCAGCGGTGCATCGGTCTGGGTCTGGGTGCTGACCGGGCTGGTCTCGGTCATGCCGTAGCAGATTGTGACGTCCTCCATGTTCATCTTGTCGATGACCTTGCGCATCACCTCGATGGGGCAGATGGAGCCTGCCATGATGCCGGTGCGCAGGGTGGAGAGGTCGTACTTGGCGAAGTCGGCATGCTCCAGTTCGGCGATGAACATGGTCGGCACGCCATACAGCGCCGTGGCTTTCTCCTCGGATACCGCCTTGAGCGTGGCCTCCGGATCGAAGCCATCGCCCGGATAGATCATGGTAGCGCCGTGGGTCACGCAGCCCAGGTTGCCCATCACCATGCCGAAGCAGTGGTAGAGCGGAACCGGGATCACCAGGCGATCCTTCTCCGAGAAGCCCATGGTGCGGGCAACGAAGAAGCCGTTGTTGAGGATGTTGTGATGGGAGAGGGTGGCTCCCTTGGGCGCCCCGGTGGTGCCCGAGGTGTACTGGATGTTGATCGGCTCGTCGAACTGCAGCGTGGCCTGGATCTCGGCCAGGTGCTCCTCGGAGACCTCGTCGGCGTGGGCCAGCATGCTCTGCCAGCTGAACATGCCGGTCAAGGCACGGTCGGCATCGAGGCACACCACGCGCTTGAGCTCGGGCAGCTTGGCACAGGAGAAGGTGGAGGGCGCACCGTCACGCAGCTCCGGGGCCAGCTCCGCCAGGGTGGCCACGTAATCGGAGGTCTTGAACTTGCCCTGCAGAATCAGGGTGGAGGCACCCGACTGCTTCAGCGCATACTCCAGCTCATGGGTGCGGTAGCTGGGATTGATGTTGACCAGGATGGCGCCGATCTTGGCGGTGGCGAACTGGGTGATGGTCCACTCGGCGCAGTTGGGTGACCAGATGCCGACGCGGTCGCCTTTCTTCACGCCCAGCGCGATAAGGGCGCGAGCGGCCTGGTTCACCGCCTGCTGCAGCTCTTTCCAGGTGTAGCGAAGCCCTTGGTGCAGGCTCAGCAGGGCGTCGCCATCGGGAAAGCGTGAGACGGTGGCATCAAAGCAGTCGCCGATGGTTTCACCCTTGAGCGGCGTGTCGCTGATGCCGCTGACGTAGCTGTTCGGGGCGCGTTCTTGCAGTGCTTGGCGTGTCATCGTGTTACCCATCTTGTTGTGGCAGTTGCTGTGAAGTCGTTTGCCGGTGGGCGGACGGTGAGGTGCCCATCCTTAGCGCGTTTGGCTGCTGGCATGACGTCGACTCAGTGGTCGAGACGCTCCAGGACTTCCCGCGCTCGCATTTCCACGTCGTCCAGCTCACGCTGCATCAGGCGTATGTCCTCGAGCTGGCGCTCCATGTTGTTGCGCTTGTCGGCGAGTATTTCCAGCAGGCGCTTGAGCTGACGCGCATTGCCGTCAGGCATGGCGTCGTACATCTCGATGACCTCGCGGATCTCCGCCAGGGAAAAGCCCAGGCGCTTGCCGCGCAGGGTCAGCTTGAGGCGTACCCGGTCCTTCTCATGGTAGATGCGGGTCTGGCCGCGCCGTTCCGGTGCCAGAAGTCCTTCCTGCTCATAGAAGCGTATGGTGCGCGGTGTCACCTCGAACATGCGGGCCAGCTCGCCTATCGAATAGGTGCGGCGCTGCGTCGGCAGGCTGCCATTGGCCGTGGGGGTGGGGTCCGCTTTCGATGCGTTCATCATTGTTATGTCCTATGAGTGGGGGGATCCGTACACGACGTGCCTCCCTATTTACCGCAACACTAGACGACGTTGACGTTAACGTAAAGTGGTTGTCGACCAAGGGAGGTATGCTATAAAACCTAGCAAGTGCTAGGTTGGTTGGCAGGCGCATCTCACGGGCGAACCGGATACGCAGGCCAGGCCAGATTTTTTCAGCAGGAATACCTGCCATAACAAGAGGGTTTCTCGATGGACTTCTCCCTTGCCGATGAGCAAAAGGCGCTCGTCCAGGCTGCCGCCGACTTCTCACGGGCGGAACTCGCCGACCACGCTGCCGAATGGGATGCCAGTTCCCACTTCCCGGTCGATGTGATTCGTCGGGCAGGAGAGGCGGGCTTCCTGGGCATCTACATTCCCGAGGAGCGTGGCGGACTGGGTCTGTCACGCCTGGAGGCCTCGCTGATATTCGAGCAGCTCTCGCAAGGCTGCATTGCCACGACCGCCTATCTTACCATCCATAACATGGTGGCCTGGATGGTGGCGAGCTGGGGTAATGAAGCGCTGCGCGAAACCTGGACCGAGCGTCTGATCAGCGGCGAGTGCCTTGGCTGTTACTGCCTCACCGAGCCCGGCTCCGGCTCCGACGCTGCCAGCCTGCGAACCAAGGCCGTGCGCGACGGCGACGACTACGTCATTACCGGCTCGAAGATGTTCATCTCCGGCGCTGGTGCCAACGATGTAATGGTGGTCATGGCACGCACGGGGGCGCCCGACAGTGGCGCTGGCGGAGTCTCGGCGATCCTGGTGCCGGCGGATGCCGAGGGCATCGAATACGGCAAGAACGAAGCGAAGATGGGCTGGAAGAGCCAGCCGACACGCCTGGTCAGCTTCGATGGAGTGCGTGTGCCGGTCGCCAATCGCCTGGGCGAGGAGGGCGAGGGTTTCAAGCTGGCCATGAAGGGGCTTGACGGGGGGCGGCTGAATATTGCCAGCTGTTCGCTGGGAGCGGCCCAGCACGCCTTGACCCTGGCGCGTAACTACTTGCAGGAGCGCAAGCAGTTCGGCCGCGAGCTGGCACATTTCCAGGCGCTGCAGTTCAAGCTGGCCGACATGGCGACCGAATTGACGGCGGCCAGGCTGATGGTTCGGCATGCCGCATGGCGGCTCGACCAGGGCGACCCCGAGGCCACCGCCTATTGCGCCATGGCCAAGCGCCATGCCACCGACATGGGCTTCAATGTCTGCAACGAGGCGCTGCAGCTGCATGGCGGGTATGGTTACTTGAGCGAATTTCCCCTCGAGCGCATGGTACGCGATACCCGCGTCCACCAGATCCTCGAGGGTACCAACGAAATCATGCGTGTGATCGTGGCCCGCCGCCTGCTGGCGGATGGCGTGATCGAAGCGTTGCAATAAGCACAAGGAGAAGAGCGGCATGACAGACCTTGCGGTCATCTTCGATGAGCTGCCGACCCGGGACGGGGGACGCATCGGTATCGCCACCCTCAACTCACCCAAGTCGCTCAATGCGCTGTCGCTCGACATGGCTAGGCAGTTGGATGCCAAGCTACAGTCCTGGGCGGTGGATCGCAGCGTAGTAGCGGTCTGGTTGGAAGGGGCCGGGGACAAGGCGTTCTGCGCCGGCGGCGACGTGGTCGCGCTTTACCGCTCCATGACCGAAGTGGGCGACAACCGAGGATCCGGCCCGGACAGCCTCTTTGCCGAAACCTACTTCACCACGGAATACCGGCTCGACTACCGCATCCATACCTATCCGAAGCCGATGCTGGTGTGGGGCGACGGTATTGTCATGGGTGGCGGCCTGGGCCTGATGGCGGGCGCCTCGCGGCGCCTGGTGACAGAAAGGACCCTGATCGCCATGCCCGAGATCACCATCGGCCTGTATCCGGATATTGGCGCAAGCTGGTTCCTCAATCGCATGCCGCCCGGGGTCGGGGCCTACCTCGGGATTACCGGCGCTCAGTTGAATGCTCGCGATGTCCTCGATCTTGGCCTGGCCGATCATTTCATACCTCGCGAGTGCCGCGATTCGCTGCTCGAGGCCTTGGGCGAAGCTGACTTCGGTACACGGAGCCCGCGCGACCTGGAGGCTGGGGTACAGCGCGTGCTCGATGACATGGAGGCGCGGGATCAGGCTCCGCCAGCCCAGGTTGGGCCCCACCTCGACCACATTCAGGCACTGGTCGGCCGCATCGATGCCGCCTCGGCAGTGCTGCGTATCCTCGAGGACGAGCGTGAGGATGCCTGGCTTGCCGCCAACCGCAAGCGGCTCGAGGCAGGCAGCCCCTTGAGCGCCCACCTGGTCTGGCGAATGCTTGAACGCCACCGTCACACCAGCCTGGCCGACGCCTTCCGCGATGAGCTGAGCCTCTCGGTGCAGTGCTGCCGACGTGGAGATATCGTCGAAGGGGTGCGGGCGCTGTTGGTCGACAAGGACAAGAGCCCGCAGTGGCAGCATGCCAGCGTTGACCGTGTCCCCGAAGAGGACATTCAGGCACTCCTGGCCCCGTTATGGAGCGAAGGGGAGCATCCGCTCCGCGACCTGGGGACTGGCGAGTCGATTCACTGAAGGCCTCGTTGCAGATAGATCACGATAACGACAAACAGGAGCAGTTCGCATGAAAATCGCCTTCATCGGCCTTGGCAACATGGGCGCCCCGATGGCCCACAACCTGGTCAAGGCCGGCCATGAGGTCAGCGTTTTCGACCTGGTCGAAGCCGCCATGAAACAGCTCAAGCAGGCCGGTGCCCACGCCTGTGCCAGTGCCCAGAGCGCGGCAAGCGGTGCGGAAGTGGTCATTTCCATGCTACCGGCCGGCCAGCATGTACGCCGCCTCTACCTCGGGCGCGAAGGCTCGCCAGGGCTGTTCGATGCGCTGGAGGGCAAGCCGTTGATCATCGACGCCTCCACCATTTCCCCGGAGGACGCCCGTGTCGTCGGTGCGGCCGCCAAGGAGCGTGGCCTGACCTATCTGGATGCTCCGGTCTCCGGTGGGGTGGGTGGCGCCCAGGCGGGTACCCTGACCTTTATCGTCGGCGGCAGTGAAGCCGGCTTCGAGCAGGCCAGGCCTGTCCTCGAGGGGATGGGCAAGAACATCTTCCATGCTGGTGAGATCGGTGCCGGCCAGGTGGCCAAGATCTGCAACAACATGCTGCTCGGCATCCTGATGAGCGGTACCGCCGAGGCGTTGGCCCTGGGCGTCAAGAACGGACTCGAACCGGCCGTGCTTTCCGAAATCATGAAACAGAGCAGCGGCGGCAACTGGGCGCTCAACGTCTACAACCCCTGGCCGGGGGTCATGGAAGGTTCAGCTGCCTCCCGCAACTATCAGGGCGGCTTCCTCACCGAACTCATGGCCAAGGACCTCGGGCTGGCTTGGGAGCTGGCGCTGGAGAGCAAGGCCACGGTGCCAATGGGTTCCCAGGCCCGCAACCTGTTTGTCTTGCACGCTTCCCAGGGCCATGGCGGGCTGGACTTCTCCAGCATTCAGAAGCTCTATCGGGGTGGCGAAAAGGACTGAGTCTTTTTGGCAGGCTCTCTCGAAACGGGCACAATCATGTGCCCGTTTTCTCGTTTCCAGAGGTTTCATGAAGCCCTCTTCTTCAGATTCCGGTGCCCGCCGGCCCATGCGCCGCGAACTGCTCGAAGGTCCCATTGCCCTGACCCTGCTGCGCAAGTGCCTGCCCGTGGTGGGTGGCATGATCGCCATGATGAGTTTCAACCTGGTCGATACCTGGTTCATATCGCGCCTGGGTCCGGAGCCACTGGCGGCGGTGTCGTTCACTTTCCCGGTGGTTTTCGCGGTGATCAGCCTGGCTATCGGCCTGGGTATCGGCACCTCGGCGGTGGTGGCACGGCGTCTGGGGCAGGGAGATATGGAGACAGTGCGCCGGCGGGCCACCGATGCCGCTCTGTTGGCGCTGGCGGTCGGTGTCGGGCTGACCCTGCTGGGCCTGGCCACGCTGGAGCCGCTGTTTCGGCTGCTTGGCGCCGATGTAGCGCTGTTGCCACACATTCGTGACTACATGGGGATCTGGTACCTGGGGGCGGCGGCGGTGATCGTGCCTCGGGTGCTCAACAGCGTGCTGCGCGCCCAGGGCAATACACTGATCCCTGGCTTGATGATGGCCCTGGCGGCCCTGCTCAACGGCCTGCTCGACTGGCTGCTGATCTTCGGGGTGGGACCTTTCCCGGCGCTCGGCGTCCAGGGCGCGGCCCTGGCCACGGTGCTCAGCTGGAGTGCCATGGCCGCCGCGCTGTTCTGGCAGCGCGAGCTTCGCGATTGTCTCGACCTGCGCCATCTGACACTGGCCGGGTTGGTTGAGTCGTGGCGTGAACTCTCGCGTATCGCCGTGCCCGCGGCGATCACCAGCGTCTTTACCCCGCTGGCCCTGGCTCTGGTGACGCGCATCGTCGCCGGTCATGGGCACCATGCGGTAGCGGGCTACGGTGTGGGCACCCGCATCGAGGCGATCGCCCAGATCGGTGTACTGGCGCTTTCCATGACCCTGCCGCCGCTGGTTAGTCAGAACGCAGGGGCAGGGCAGCATGAGCGCGTGCGGCGAGCCATCTTCGGCTGCTTCGCCTTCGTGCTGGTGTGGCAGCTGGGGATATGGCTGCTACTGCAACTGCTCGCTCCCTGGCTGGTGGCCGGCTATACCGCCGGCGACGAGATGGGCGAAGTGCTGCGCAGCTTCCTGTGGTGGGTGCCACTGGGCCTGGGGGCGCAGGGCGTGGTAATCCTGGCGGTCTCTTCCTTCAATGCCCTGCACGAACCCGCGCGTGCCATGCGCCTTTCGATCGTCCGCCTGTTCCTGCTCACCGTGCCCCTGGCCTGGCTTGGTGGAGTGGTGGGCGGTACCCAGGGCATTTTCATCGGCCTGTTCCTGGCCAATGTAGCGGTGGGGTTGGTGGCCTGGGTGGCGCTGCATCGACGCCTCGACCGGCTGTCCAATCATGCGGACCAAGGTATTCCGCTGCGGCCAAAAGTGTAAGCAAAAAGCCGCAAAAGGGGTTGGCTTCATGGCTTCTTTGCTCTACATTCGTTGGAAATGTAGAAATTCCAACAGGAGAGCCCGCCATGAGCCAGATCACCCCCGTCACTTGGGAAGACCCGTTCCGCCTGATCGATCAGCTCGACGAAGACGAGCGCATGGTCCTGCAGACAGCACACGACTACTGCCAGGACAAGCTGATGCCGCGCGTCCTCGAGGCCAACCGCCACGAGGTCTTCGATCGCGAGATCATGAACGAGATGGGTGAGCTGGGCCTGCTGGGCGCTACCATCGACGGCTACGGCTGCGCGGGAATGAACTATGTCAGTTATGGCCTGATAGCTCGCGAGGTGGAGCGCGTAGACTCCGGTTATCGCAGCGCCATGAGCGTGCAGTCGAGCCTGGTCATGTATCCGATCCATGCCTTCGGCAGCGAAGCTCAGCGCGAGAAGTACCTGCCCAAGCTGGCGACCGGCGAATGGGTCGGCTGCTTCGGCCTCACCGAGCCGGACCACGGCTCCGATCCGGGCGGCATGTCCACCCGCGCCACGCGCACCGACAACGGCTGGCGCATCAACGGCGCCAAGACCTGGATCACCAACTCGCCGATTGCCGACGTCTTCGTGGTCTGGGCCAAGGATGACGAGGGCGTGATCAATGGCTTCATCCTCGAGAAGGGCATGAAGGGACTGACCGCCCCCAAGATCGACGGCAAGTTCAGCCTGCGTGCCTCCATCACCGGCCAGATATCCATGCAGGACGTCGAGGTCTCCGACGCGCAGCGCCTGCCCGGCGTGACCGGTCTCAAGGGGCCGTTTTCGTGCCTCAACCGTGCCCGCTACGGTATCGCCTGGGGCAGCATGGGCGCCGCCGAGGCGTGCTGGCACGCCGGCCGGCAGTACACCCTGGACCGCAAGCAGTTCGGCCGTCCGCTGGCCGCCAACCAGTTGATCCAGAAAAAGCTGGCCGACATGCAGACCGAAATCGCCCTGGGCTTGCAGGCCGCCCTGCGCGTGGGTCGCATGATCGATGCCGGCCAGCTGGTGCCTGAAGCCATCTCGCTGATCAAGCGCAACAACTGCGGCAAGGCGCTCGATATCGCCCGGGTGGCGCGTGACATGCACGGTGGCAACGGCATCGCCGACGAATACCATGTGATTCGCCACGCGATGAACCTCGAGGCGGTGAACACCTACGAGGGCACCCATGATGTCCACGCGCTGATTCTCGGCCGTGCGCAGACCGGGCTCCAGGCATTCGCCAACTGATACACCGAGATCCAAACGCTACCTCTAACGCGGGCGACGGGGCAGGCCGAAAGAAGGGCAGGCCTGTCCGCCGCTGCGATGAGTGTGGAAGGAATCAAGATGAGCCGACCGCTGGAAGGCATCACGGTGCTCGACATGTCGCGAGTGCTGGCCGGCCCCTGGGCCGGTCAGCTACTGGCCGACCTCGGAGCGCGTGTGATCAAGATCGAGCACCCCGAGCGGGGTGACGACACCCGCGGCTGGGGGCCGCCGTGGCTCGCCGAGGACGATGAGGTCGAGCGGGTGGCGGCCTACTACCTCTGCGCCAATCGCGGCAAGCAGTCGCTGGCGATCGATATCGCCAGCGAGGGCGGCCAGGCGATGATCCGCCGGCTCGCCAAGGGTGCCGATATCGTGCTGGAGAACTTCAAGGTGGGCGGGCTGGCCAAGTACCGGCTCGACTACGCCAGCCTGAAGGTGGAAAACCCCGGCCTGATCGGCTGTTCCATCACCGGTTTCGGTCAGGATGGGCCCTATGCGCACCGTGCCGGCTACGACTTCATGATCCAGGCCATGGGCGGGCTGATGAGTATCGGCGGCGAGCCGGACGGCATGCCGATGAAGACCGGCGTGGCCATCACCGACGTGATGACCGGGCTCTACGCTACCATCGGTGTGCTCGCGGCGCTGCACGAGCGCAGTCGCACCGGACAAGGGCGCTACGTTGACGTGGCGCTGCTCGACGTGCAGGTGGCGGCGCTGGCCAACCAGGCGCTCAATGCCCTGGTCAGCGGCAACTCCCCGGAGCGCCATGGCAATGCCCACCCCAACATCGTGCCCTACCAGGCCTTCGCCTGTTCCGATGGACACTTGGTGCTGACCGTGGGCAACGACAGTCAGTTTGCACGACTGGCCGAACTGATGGGCCATCCCGAGTGGGCCAGGGACCCGGATTACGCCACCAATGCGGCGCGGGTAGGCAACCGTGACGTGTTGGTGCCATTGATCCAGGCGATCTTCCGCACCCGTGGCCGCGACCAGTGGCTTGCCGATCTCGAGGCTCGCGGCATCCCCGCCGGCCCGATCAATACCGTGGCCGAAGTGTTTGACGATCCCCAGGTCAAGCACCGCGGCATGCAGTGCACCTTGAAGCGCGACGGCCTCGAGGTACCCCAGGTGTCGTCTCCGCTACGCTTCGACGGCGAAACGGCACTCAGCGACTTGGCGCCACCACGCCTGGGTCAGGACAGCGACGCGATTCTCGCGGAGATGGGGCTCAGCGGCGAGGAGATCGAGCGGCTGCGCCGAGAGGGCATCGTGCGCTGATCTGTCGTCTCAGCTATCTGCGGCCGGCATGGGGAAACACTCTCCCCGCGACCGGCTGCCATCTCGCAATCCCAGGGTGCCGATAGCGGGCAACTTGACCCCTAGCGCTGCCGGGTCGATGCCGATTATGAGCCCGCCGATATTGAGCTCCAGCCCCTCTCTCAGTGCGGCCGAGGCGCCGAGTATGCCGGCCAGCGATAGCTGAATCCCCGTGCCGCTAGGGGTCGGGGCCAGTACGTTCCCGCCCAGATAGTCCTTGCCGATGGCGCTGGAGGGCAAGGCCACGTCCAGCTCCGGGACTTCACGGATCAGCCAGGCCACGAAGGTGTTGCTGTTGGGGCCCGGCCAGGCGCGATAGTGATCGCGATAGGGGTAGTCGGGCAGCAGTGCCTCGATCCGTTCGATGGCGCTTTCGGCTTCCCTGCCGCACAGGGAGGCGTGCAGCGTCGGAGCACTGCCGAACCAGGCGCGGTCGGGTGTGCCGGCGCGCGAGGAGAGGCTGGGGCGGCCCCAGCCGGTCACCTGATGCAGGGTATAGCTGTCGGCATTCGCCGGCTTGGTGGCCACCCAGGCGTGAACGGCGAAGATCCCGCGCCAGTTGAAGGCTCGGGCCGAGTACACCTGAACCACGGCTTCACCGAATTCGCTGGGCGCCGGGGCCAGGCCAGCAGGCGTGCGATCGGCACTGCGCCAATCGCCACGGGTGTCGATATTGCCGAACTGCCACATGTAGAGTGGGCCGCCGGTCAGCAGCAATATCAGGAGCCCCAGGGACAGCTTGCGCATGGTGCATCGGCCTCAGCGCGGCGTGAACCGCCGCGTGAGCCCCGTCTCGGCGATCATGCGGGTGGATATCTCCTCCACCGAGAAACGCGTGGTGTCGATGTAGGGAATGTGCATCTGTCGGTAGAGCCCTTCCGCCTGTTCCACCTCTTGCGTGCACTGGTCCAGTGAACTGTAACGACTGTTGGGCCGGCGCTCGTGACGGATCGCCGTCAATCTACGCGGATCGATGGTCAGCCCGAACAGCTTGTGGCGGTGCTTGGCCAGCGCCGGAGGCAGCTTGAGCGTGCCGTTCTCGTCCTGGTCGTCTTCGGTCAGTGGGTAGTTGGCGGCACGGATGCCGAACTGCAGCGCCAGGTAGAGCGACGTCGGCGTCTTGCCGCAGCGCGAGACGCCGATCAGGATCACGTCGGCCTGGTCGTACTGGTGGGTACGGGCGCCGTCGTCGTTGTCCAGGGCGAAGTGCACCGAGTGGATGCGGTCCATGTAGACTTCGTCCTTGCCGATGGAGTGAGTGCGCCCCACGGTGTAGCTGGAGTGCGTGCCTAGCTCCTTCTCCAGCGGCTTGAGGAAGGTCGAGAAGATGTCGATCTTGAAGCCTGGCGCGCTACGAATCACTTCTCGAATCGACTCGTCGACGATGGTGTCGATGATGATCGGCTGCTCGCCGTCGCGTACGGCGGTGGATTCGATGATGTCGACGAGGTTACGGGCCTTGTCGATGGTGTCGATATAGGGCTTGGTCGACATCTTCAGGTCGACATTCTCGAACTGGGCCAGAAGGCTGCGGCCAAGGCTCTCGGCGGTGATGCCGGTACCGTCGGAGATGAAAAAGGCTGTGCGGGGCATGGCTTGGCGAGTCCCTCGGTGAATTGTCCTGCCTCATTGTCGGGGCTCGGTGTGCTGGCGGCAAGGCGCTTTGCTCTTCCGGTGTCGGCTGTTCGACTACAGGAATCGCCCAAATCGGACGATTGTTGTAAAAAACCTCCACTGACTTCGATGTTAGACCAATGGCGTATATGGCCGCTTGCGTTTAAGGTGAGCACCATTGCGCTTTTTGCCTGAAACCAGATGCTGGCAAGCGGTTTGGCACCGAATCTCGCCAGGCCGGTGCGGCCACATCTGGGCAACGAAGATTCAAGGGGGTTATGTGGAAGACTACATCCTGTGGTTCGATCAACTCGGCATGGACGATGTCGAGCGCGTAGGCGGCAAGAACGCCTCGCTTGGCGAGATGATCTCCAACCTTTCGGGAGCCGGTGTCACCGTGCCCGGCGGCTTTGCCACCACCGCCCATGCCTACCGTGAGTTCCTGGCCCACGAGGGACTCAACGAACGTATCAATCAGGCCCTGGCCCGGCTCGACGTCGATGACGTCAACGAGCTGGCTCGGGTCGGCGCCGAGATTCGCCAATGGGTGATCGACACCCCGCTGCCGCCTACTTTCGAAGCGCACCTGCGTACGGCCTATGACAAGCTGGCCAGCCAGCACCCGAACCTCAAGGTGGCGGTACGCAGCTCGGCCACCGCCGAGGATCTGCCCGACGCCTCTTTTGCCGGCCAGCAGGAAACCTTCCTCAACATCGAAGGCTTCGACAACATCAAGCGCGCCGTGCATGAGGTGTTCGCCTCGCTGTTCAATGACCGTGCGATCTCCTATCGCGTGCACCGCGGCTACGCCCACGAGAACGTAGCGCTGTCGGCCGGCGTGCAGAAGATGGTGCGCTCCGAGACCGGCGCCTCCGGCGTCATGTTCACCCTGGATACCGAATCGGGCTATCGCGATGCGGTGTTCGTCACCGCCTCCTGGGGGCTGGGCGAGACCGTGGTGCAGGGCTCGGTCAACCCTGATGAGTTCTATGTGCACAAGCCGACTCTCGCGGCAGGTCGCCCGGCGGTGCTGCGTCGCAACCTCGGCTCCAAGCTGATCAAGATGGTATACGGCGAGGATGCCAGCGCCGGCAAGTCGGTTTCCACCATTGACGTACCGCTCAAGGATCGCGCCTGTTTCTGCATCAACGACGAACAGGTGATGGCGCTGGCACGCCAGGCGGTCACCATCGAGGAGCACTACAAGCGTCCGATGGACATCGAGTGGGCGCTGGACGGGGACGACGGCGAGCTTTATATCGTTCAGGCACGACCGGAAACGGTGGTGTCGCAGCAGGAGGGCGGCAAGCTCGAGCGCTTCCACCTCAAGGAAAAGGGGCGCACCCTGGTCACCGGGCGCGCCATCGGCCAGCGCATCGGCCGCGGCGCGGTGAAGATCGTCTTCACCCCCGAGGAGATGGACAAGGTCAATGCCGGCGACGTGCTGGTCACCGACATGACCGACCCCGACTGGGAGCCGATCATGAAGCGGGCCTCGGCGATAGTGACCAACCGTGGCGGTCGTACCTGCCACGCGGCGATCATCGCCCGTGAGCTGGGCATTCCCGCGGTGGTGGGCTGTGGTGATGCCACCGAGGTGCTCGAAGATGGCCGCGACGTCACCGTCTCCTGTGCCGAGGGTGATACCGGCCACGTCTACGAGGGCCTGCTGGACTTCGACCGTCGCGTCACCTCGGTCGACTCCATGCCCGAGATTCCGTTCAAGATCATGATGAACGTGGGCAACCCGGATCGCGCCTTCAGCTTTGCCGGCCTGCCCCATGCGGGCGTCGGCCTGGCGCGCCTGGAGTTCATCATCAACCGCATGATCGGCGTGCACCCCAAGGCGTTGCTGGAGTACGACACCCTGCCGCTGGACCTGCAGCAGACCATCAATCTGCGCACCGCCGGTTATGCCAGCCCGGTGGATTTCTACGTCGACAAGCTGGTCGAGGGTATCTCCACCCTGGCCGCGGCGTTCCATCCCCAGCGCGTGATCGTGCGACTCTCCGATTTCAAGTCGAACGAGTACGAGAACCTGATCGGTGGCAAGCTCTACGAGCCAGGGGAAGAGAACCCCATGCTCGGATTCCGTGGCGCCTCGCGCTATGTTTCCGATGCCTTCCGGCCCTGCTTCGAGCTCGAGTGTCGTGCGCTCAAGCGCGTGCGAGACGAGATGGGGCTCGAAAACGTCGAGATCATGGTCCCCTTCGTACGCACCACCGAAGAAGCTCGTGAAGTGGTCGAGCTGATGGCAGCCAATGGCCTCAAGCGCGGCGAGAACGGCCTCAAGGTGATCATGATGTGCGAATTGCCGGCTAATGCACTGCTCGCCGATGAGTTCCTCGAGCACTTCGACGGCTTCTCTATCGGCTCCAATGACCTGACCCAGCTCACCCTGGGCCTGGATCGCGACTCCGGCATCGTGGCGCATCTGTTCGATGAGCGTAATCCTGCGGTCAAGAAATTGCTCGCCATGGCCATTCAGGCCTGCCGGGCCAAGGGCAAGTACATCGGTATCTGTGGCCAGGGGCCGTCCGATCATCCCGACCTGGCAAAATGGCTGATGGAGCAGGGCATCGACTCGGTATCGCTCAACCCCGATGCGGTGCTCGAAACCTGGTTCATGCTGGCGGGGGAGACGCTGGCATAAATAAAGCGTACTTAGGTTACAAACTGACCCGATTGAGAGCTCTCAATCGGGTCTTTTTTCGCCTATGCTTACACCTCTTACATGGAGTTACCGAGGGGCTTTTTTCATGGACATGCGCTCTGTCATTTTTCCCCGACGCTGGCTGGCCTGCGTCTTTTCATCGTATGTGTTGGGCCTGCCGCTGCTGGCATCCGCCGAGACGTCCTTTCAGTATGAGACCCCCGCTATCGCACCGGAATCGGCATCCGGTTATACCGAGAAGCCAGGTTGGGCGTCCGAACGCTTCGCCGTCGCCGCCGCCAATCCGTTGGCCACGGATGCCGGTTATCAGGTGCTCAAGGCGGGGGGCTCGGCTGTGGATGCCGCCATCGCCGTACAAATGGTGCTGACCCTGGTGGAGCCCCAGTCGAGCGGTATCGGTGGCGGCGCCTTCCTCATGCACTACGACGGCAGTGATGTGACGGCATACGACGGTCGCGAGACGGCGCCCCGAGCAGCCAGCGAATCGTTGTTCCTCAACGGCGAAGGAGATCCTCTCGAATTCATGGAGGCGGCGGCAAGCGGCCTTTCGGTGGGTGTGCCGGGCACCGTTCGCATGCTGGAAATGGTCCATGAGAAGCATGGCAAGCTGTCCTGGGCAGAGCTGTTGGCACCGGCCATCTCCCTGGCGGAAGAGGGCTTCGAGGTCAGCCCGCGCCTGCACACCAGCCTTGCCGGCGAAGAGCGGCTGCGTGATGACCCGCTGGGTAGCTCCTTCTATTACACGGAAGATGGCGAACCATTGCCTGCCGGGCATCGGCTCAAGAACCCCGCATTGGCCGCCATCCTGAAAGAGATTGCCGAGCACGGTAGCAAGGCGCTCCATACCGGCCAGATTGCCGAGGACCTGGTGCATCGTGTGCAGAATCATCCCGGGCGGCCCGGCGCGATCAGCCTGGAGGATATGGCGACCTACGTGGCCAAGGAGCGCGATCCACTGTGCACCGACTGGCAGGCCTATCGTGTCTGCGGCTTTCCGCCTCCCTCTTCTGGTCACCTGACCATCATGCAGATCCTTGGGTTGCTGGAACACCTCCCGGCCCTCGATGAGCCGCTCGATGAGGACCGTCTCGGCATCGAGTGGCTGCACCGCTTCCTCGAGGCCTCGCGGCTGGCCTTTGCCGATCGTGGCAAATACATCGCTGACCCGGATTTCGTCAATGCGCCCGGCGGCGAGTGGAGCAGCATGCTCGACGAAGAGTACCTGGCCGAGCGAGCCGAGCTCATCGGTGAGCACAGCATGGGGCCGGATGGCGCTGAGGCGGGTGTGCCAGGCGAAGTCGAAACGGCCTGGGCGATACAGCCGATGCAGCCGGAGTACGGCACCAGCCACATCAGTATCATCGATGAGGAAGGCAACGCCGTGGCGATGACCACTACCATCGAGGCCGCCTTCGGTTCCCGCATCCTGGCGGATGGCGGTACCGGACTGGCTGGCGGATACCTGCTCAACAACGAGCTTACCGACTTTTCGTTTCGCCCCCTGGACACCGATGGCTCGCCGATCGCCAACCGAGTCGAGCCCGGAAAGCGACCGCGCTCCAGCATGAGTCCGACGCTGGTCTTCGATCGCGAGAGCGACGAGCTCATTGCCAGCCTCGGCTCCCCCGGCGGAGCCGCCATCATTCACTATACCGCCAAGGCACTGGTGGCGATGTTCGATTGGGGGCTCGATGCCCAGGAAGCGCTGAACCTGCCCCATGCGATCACCCTGGGCGGGCCGGCCTTCCTTGAGGAGGGGCGCTTCCCCGAAGAAGTGCTCGACGCCTTGAATGAGCTTGGCCATGAGGTAAGCGAGCGCGAGCTGGTCAGCGGCCTGCAGGCGATCCAGCGCACCGATGAGGGCTTGTTCGGTGGCGCCGACCCGCGCCGTGAGGGTGTGGTCATGGGTGAGTGATTCGCTGCCAGGCGAGCCGAAGGCGCCCACCGGGCGCCTTTATTCATCGCCGCAGCCAGTTGCGCAATTTCACCAGCAGGATTGCCCCGTCACCGAGCTCGCGACGATCGTCGATTAGCTCCGCCAGCCGGTCAGGATAGTCGGTGATGATGGCGTCCACACCCAGGTCGATCAGTTGTGACATGCGTGCCCGGTCGTTGACCGTCCAGGCGTGCACTTCATAGCCGAGCTCTCGTGCCAGGCGTATCTCGTTGGGCGTCACTCGGTTGTGACGCAGGCCAAGGGCATCGAAGCTGCGCCGGTCGAGCGTCCCCGGCATGACCAGCTGGGCCAGCAGTGTCACGCGCAGCTCCGGTTCCCTCGCCTTGACCATTTCCAGCACGTTGCTCGACATCACGGCGAGGCGTGTTTCACTGGCGACTTCCGGATTACCGCACTGAGCTGCCTGGTTCGAGCCGCTGGTGGCCAGGCAGTGACGGCGCACCTCCTGCTCGCGCGCCAGGGCATCGAGCACCGCTTCTACCAATGCCTCTTCTGCGCCTGGATCAGGCTTCATGTCGATCATCAGTGCGCTTCTGCCACGGACCGCAGCGAACGCCTCGTCCAGGGTGGGAATGCGTTCCCCGACGAAGGCGTCACCGAACCAGCTGCCGACATCGAACTCCCTGAGCTCGTCGAGGCTGAGATCTCGGACGTTGCGCGGATCGCCGGTCAGGCGCCGCATGCTGCGGTCGTGGAAGACCACCACCTCACCGTCAGCCGTCAGCCGTACATCGATTTCCACATAATGCGACCTGTCATCGATCGCCTGCTCGATGGCGGCAAGTGTGTTCTCCGGAGCGGCCATGGAGCTGCCGCGGTGGGCGATGATCGCCACGTCGTCCTGCAGTTCGAAGCTGTTGACGATCCACCAGGCCTGACCCAGCGCAAACAGCACCACGGCCAGCTCGACACCCCAGGCGAGTCGCCCGGGGTGTGCATCGGGCGGCGGCGGGGCGGGGCGAGGCTCGCGGTGAGCCAGCCGCAGGTAAAGACAGGCCGAAAGCAGTGCATTCGCTGCGATACCAATGAAGGTGATGGCAAGCGTGACCAGCATATAGCCGGTGACATAGCCCAGCATGGCAGGTATCAGCACGGCATTGCGCTCGGGCAGCCACCACAGCATCGGAGTGAAGATCCGGTCGAAGAGCGCAGTGGCAATCAGGGGCAGCGCGACGATGACCAGAAGCACGGAAAGCACGACCAGCGCCACTTCAGCGCGGTGGCCGCGCGTCAGGTCCCGGCTGCGCCTGAGGGCCGGCAGGGGGGAGAGACCCTCCAGTGTGGCGACCGGCAACGCCAGTATCCAGCGCACGTAGAGCGATGCGGCAACCAGCGCCCAGCCGAGGCCTAGCGGTATCGCGACAGCCAGGTAGGTCCAATACTCCGGTGGACGCATGCGCAGTACGTAGTAGGGGTCCAGCCCTCCGATGATCAGGTCGTAGAGCCAGCCCAGAAGGATGGCCGCAGGCAGCAGGAGCAGTAGATGCGCCCCTACCTGCAGCACGACCAGGCCGGCCAACGAGGGGAGCCGGTGCAGGGACTGCCACAGCGCAATGAAGGCCAGACGAAAATGATTGTCGCGGCGCTTCACCGCCACCAGGATCATGCCGGCCTGCTGCAGGTAGAGCACCAGGAAGGTGAGGGCGATGGCAGCCAGCAACCACAGGATTCCGGCTGGGCTGAGCAGCAGGTCGAGCAGGCCGGCGTTGGTGATGACCGGGCGATCGAAGCGGCGCAGCAGGCTGGTCAGGGTCCATGCGACGGCCGGAAGCAGCAGGCTCGAGGCGAGCACGGTGAAGAAGAGATGAAACGCCACCAAAGGGCGCAGGTGCTCTCGCAGGCTGCGCAGCACATCGACGCCGAGTGACTTCATGTTATGTCGGGCTCACGACACGGGTCCATGCCCCTAGGGTGGCATCGCGACCACACCATGCACAAGTGCTGCCGCGATGAGCGCGGGCTCATGTGTCCAGCGGCAGGCGCTCCTTTGCCACCACTATGCCGTTGTTGTCGGCATACAGCCATTGGCCTGGTTCGACTGTCACCCCGGCGAAGGTGACGGGTATGTCGCGCAGTCCCTCGCCGCGCTTCTCGCTCTTGCGAGGATGGGCGCCCAGGGCATGTACGCCAAGGTCCGTCTCGGCCAGCACATCGACGTCGCGCACGCAGCCATACATCACGACACCTGCCCAGCCATTGTCCACTGCCTGCTCTGCCAGCATGTCGCCGAGCATGGCGCAGCGGTGCGAGCCACCGGCATCCACGACCAGTACGGCGCCTTCTCCGGGCTCGCCCACTGCCTGCTTCACCAGCGAGTTGTCTTCGAAGCACTTGACCGTGCGAATCGGCCCGCAGAACGCCTCGCGGCCGCCGAAGCTGACGAAGATGGGGTCGAGAACCTGCACGTCCGGATGGGCGTCGCAGATGTCGGGCGTGATGATCGAGCTCATCGTAGGCTCCTTGCCTGGATAGTGAGTGACAGGATGATGCCATAACGCCCGTCGTCCGGTCTTCATCGATTCGTCGCAAGATGACCGACGCCGGGAGTCCCCGGCGTCGGTTTGGTGGCGCCGCACGTGGATCTGCAGGCTAGAAGCGCAGTCCCACCGAGGCGGTAAAGGTATCGATGGTGTAGTCGCTATCGAAATCGTAGCGCTCGTACTCGGCGCGGATCAGGATCGGGTTGATGTTGAACTGGGCTCCCAGGCCATAGACCGGATCGAAGCCGTCGTTGTCCTGCAGAGTTAAATCGGTATCACCCAGGTTGCCCCGCACCTCGGTTTCCCAGCTGGCGGCACCGATCTTGGCGAAGGGAGTGAACCAGTCGGTCACGGGCAGCTGGCCAACCACACTGGCGCCGTAGGCGGTCGACTCCAGATCGGCGCTGGCCCCATCGGTTCCACGCAGACGAACCCGGCCAAGGTCAGCATAGAAGGCTTCCACCGCCAGGTAGCGATTGAACTGATAGCCGGCAAAGCCTTTCCAGACATTGCCGTCGTCGTCGATGCTGAAGTTGCGGCCCCCGCTTTCGATGAAGTTGTCGACTTCATCGCGATCGTTTTCCAGTGAGCTGAAACCGGTGCCCAGTCCCAGATAGGCATAGCGCTCATGTGGTTCGTAGTGGGTTTGCGCCTGAGCGCCGCTGGCGATCAGCAGCGATGCAGCGGACAGTGATACGCAGAGGAGCGTTCTGTTCGACATGTTCTGACTCCTTGAATGTCCCATATGTCCCTAGTTCAATTCGTGGGCGCTCGGTGTCCCGTCCGGTCGCACACAAAGACTTCTTAAACTTAGACTCGCAAGGAGTGCCCAACAAGACGAAGCGGGTAAAAAAACGTAGCGAGGCGTCGTTTTTTGCCGACATAATCCACTGTCTTGGCGAAAAAAAACGCCCTCTTGCGAGGGCGTTTCGTTCATCGGCTCCGGCGTCTGTCCCCAGCCGCCATCGATGTTGCGAGCATCGGAGTCGAAATTGATTCTATCAGAACTCGGGGGATCAGGCTTCCTGAGCGACCGGAATCACGTTGGATGCGGCGTTCTGATACTCCTCGATTTCATGGAAGTTCATGTAACGATAGATCTCGCCGGCCATGGCGTCGAATTCGCCCATGTAACGCTGGTACTCATCGACGGTCGGCAGGCGCCCTTCCACGGCGGCAACTGCCGCCAGCTCAGCCGAAGCAAGGTAGACGTTGGCGCCGTCGCCCAGGCGGTTCGGGAAGTTGCGGGTGGAGGTGGAGACCACGGTGCTCTTGGCGGCAACGCGGGCCTGGTTGCCCATGCACAGCGAGCAGCCCGGCATTTCCATGCGCGCCCCGGCGCGTCCGTAGATGCCGTAGTAGCCCTCCTCGGTCAGCTGGTGCTGGTCCATCTTGGTGGGCGGCGCCAGCCACAGGCGGGTCTTCAGGCTACCGGCCGGCTGCTTCTCGAGCAGCTTGCCCGCGGCGCGGAAGTGGCCGATGTTGGTCATGCACGAGCCGATGAAGACCTCGTCGATCTTCTCGCCGGCCACCTCGGAGAGCAGGCGAGCGTCGTCCGGGTCGTTCGGCGCGCACAGCACGGGCTCCTTGAGCGCGTCGAGGTCGATCTCGATGACCTCGGCGTACTCGGCGTCCTTGTCGGCGCGCATCAGGCTCGGGTTGGCCAGCCACTCTTCCATGGCCAGGATGCGACGGCTGATGGTGCGCTCGTCACCGTAGCCATTGGCGATCATCCACTTGAGCAGGGTGATGTTGGACTTCAGGTACTCGGTCACGCTGTCCTCGGACAGGGTGATGGTACAACCCGCGGCGGAGCGCTCGGCGGAGGCGTCGGAGAGCTCGAAGGCCTGCTCGACGGTGAGGTCCTCGAGGCCCTCGATCTCCAGCACGCGACCGGAGAAGGCGTTCTTCTTGCCGGACTTCTCGACGGTCAGCAGGCCTTGCTTGATGGCGTAGTAGGGGATGGCGTGGACCAGGTCACGCAGGGTGACGCCGGGCTGACGCTTGCCCTTGAAGCGCACCAGCACGGACTCCGGCATGTCCAGCGGCATCACGCCAGTGGCGGCGGCGAAGGCCACCAGGCCGGAGCCGGCCGGGAACGAGATGCCCAGCGGGAAGCGGGTGTGGGAGTCGCCGCCGGTGCCCACGGTGTCGGGCAGCAGCATGCGGTTGAGCCAGCTGTGGATGATACCGTCGCCCGGACGCAGGGAAACGCCGCCGCGGTTCATGATGAAGTCGGGCAGGGTGTGGTGAGTGTCCACGTCGACCGGCTTGGGGTAGGCGGCGGTGTGACAGAAGGACTGCATCACCAGATCGGCCTGGAAGCCGAGGCAGGCGAGGTCCTTGAGCTCGTCGCGGGTCATCGGGCCGGTGGTGTCCTGGGAGCCCACGGTGGTCATCTTCGGCTCGCAGTACATGCCCGGGCGAACGCCTTCCATGCCGCAGGCCTTGCCGACCATCTTCTGGGCCAGGGTGAAGCCCTTGCCGGTGTCCTTGGGCTGCTCGGGCAGGCGGAAGACATCGGAAGCGGGCAGGCCCAGGGACTCACGCGCCTTGGTCGTCAGGCCGCGGCCGATGATCAGCGGGATACGACCGCCGGCGCGCACCTCATCCAGGATCACCTGGGTCTTCAGCTCGAAGGTGCTGACGACCTCATCGGTGCCGTGCTTGCACACCTTGCCCTCGTAGGGATAGACGTCGATGACGTCGCCCATCTCGAGCTTGGAGACGTCCATCTCGACGGGCAGGGCGCCGGCATCTTCCATGGTGTTGAAGAAGATCGGGGCGATCTTGCCGCCGAAGCAGAAGCCGCCGGCGCGCTTGTTGGGCACGTTCGGGATGTCGTCACCGAAGAACCACAGCACGGAGTTGGTGGCGGACTTGCGTGAGGAGCCGGTGCCGACCACGTCGCCGACGTAGGCGACCGGGAAGCCCTTGGCCTTCACTTCCTCGATCTGCTTGAGCGGGCCGGTGGTGCCGGGCACTTCGGGGTTGATACCTTCGCGCTCGTTCTTGAGCATGGCGTTGGCATGCAGCGGGATGTCGGGGCGTGACCAGGCATCCGGAGCGGGGGAGAGGTCGTCGGTGTTGGTTTCACCCGGCACCTTGAAGACGGTGAGGGTGATCTTGTCGGCCAGGGCCGGCTTGGACAGGAACCACTCGGCGTCGGCCCAGGACTGCAGAACATCCTTGGCCACGGCATTGCCCGCCTTGGCGCGCTCTTCCACGTCGTGGAAGGCGTCGAACATCAGCAGGGTGTGCTTGAGCTGCTCGCCCACTTCCTTGGCGAGATCGGCGTCGTCCAGCAGCTCCACCAGAGTGGCGATGTTGTAGCCGCCCTGCATGGTGCCCAACAGCTTGACCGCGTGGATCTTGTCGATCAGCGGGGACTCGGCCTCGCCCTTGGTGATGGCGGTAAGGAAACCGGCTTTCACGTAGGCGGCCTCGTCAACACCCGGCGGAACGCGGTTGGTAATCAGGTCGAGGATGAACTCCTCTTCACCGGCCGGCGGGTTCTTGAGCAGTTCGACCAGTGCGGCGACCTGCTCGGCAGTCAGGGGCTTCGGCGGGAC
The DNA here is from genome assembly GCF_013697085.1 of Billgrantia kenyensis. Lineage (GTDB taxonomy): Bacteria > Pseudomonadota > Gammaproteobacteria > Pseudomonadales > Halomonadaceae > Halomonas > Halomonas kenyensis. The sequence continues at coordinate 402,632 of NZ_JACEFT010000001.1, read as the reverse complement.
GCCCTCGGCGGCGCGTTCTTCGACATGTTGGCGATAGGCTTCAAGCACGTTCGGGCCCTCATCTGGTGTGTTGCCCAAGGCGGGGCGATACACGACGAAGATCGTCGAAACTGCCGCCTTGGCGGGTGTAACAACCGTGGTCACTGGGTGGCGAGATTCTACGGGAAACTGTCGACAATGTTAAGTTACCCCATCTTTCAGGAGCCTAGACTTTGGTCGTCGCAATGTCGGCTGAACTACAGCGTGCTACCAGGGGCGCAGCGCGGTAAGATTGAACGGATGAGTAATAAGGAGTGTGGGATGTGTTCGCGTATCGCGTCGCCTTGCGTAGGTCTGTGTTCGACGACGTTGGGCGATCCGGTATGCCGGGGATGCCAGCGCACGGATGAGGAGATCACGGCGTGGCCGGGGCTGAGCGTCCGCCAGCGCGAAAATCGTATGGCAGAGCTGGACAGCCTGCGTGTGCGAGTCGCCGGTCGCTTCCTGCGTGTCGTCGACGAGGCTCGACTCGAGGAGCAGATGCGCCGCCACCGGATTCGTTACCGGGCGGACCAGCCGGCCTTGTCCCGGGCCGTAGAGCTGCTGCGTGTCGGCCGCGACCGCATTCGCGAGATCGGCCACTACGGCCTGGAACCTGCGGCAGGCGCCGCCGGGTACAGTGCTGCCGAGCTGCACGCACGGATGAGCGAGCAGCTGCTCGAAGAAGCCAGCGCACGACGATGCAACCTCCATCGCGACTTGTCCTCCTCCGGCTGCTCTCGATCATGACTATGAGCCTGTATTATGTCCGACACTCTTGAAGCGACCCCCAGCGATGTCGAGCTGCCGTCTGGCCTGCTCGATTTCCTCCGCTGCCCCACGCCCGATACCTGGCTGCAATGGGCTCTCGAAAACCCCGAGCTGCTGTTGATCGACCACGCGCAATGCGAGAAGAAGGCGGCCTCGACCGCCATGAGCCTCCTTTATCGCTATGTCGACCAGCCATTGCTGATGACCAAGATGTCCCAGCTTGCACGCGAGGAGCTGCTGCATTTCGAGCAGGTCGTCAAGCTGATGGAAGCGAGGGGGATCGCCTACCGCCACCTGAGCGCTTCGCGCTACGCCGAGGGGCTGCGCCGACACGTTCGCCCTCAAGAACCGGAGCGACTTGTCGATATTCTCATCATAGGGGCGTTTATCGAGGCGAGAAGCTGCGAGCGCTTTGCCCGGCTGATACCGCATCTCGATCCCGAGCTGGCAAGGTTCTATCGCTCTCTGGTCAAGTCGGAGGGCCGGCATTACGAAGATTACCTGATGCTGGCTCAGCATCTTTCGCCGGCCCCCATTGACAAGAGGGTGGATTTCTTTGCCGAATGCGAAGCACAACTAATAGTCACGCCGGACACGGCGTTTCGTTTCCATAGTGGCGTGCCGGCCTGATTCCGCCACTTTGCCATGCAGGGTTCCGTCATGCAGGACGCTTCAGTAATCGCGCACCACAGTGAGTCTGACCACCTAGCACTGTTCGGCCAATTCTCACTGTCCCTGGGTGATGACGTGCTGACCCAGTTCAGCTACGACAAGGTCAAGGGGCTACTGGTCTACTTGTTGCTACACCGGCAGCCTGTCAACCGGGCCAGCCTCGCCGAACTGCTGTGGCCTGATCAGGGCCTTTCCTCAGGACGTACCAATCTTCGTCACGCGCTGCATTGCCTTCGCCAGTCGCTGGGCGAGGAGGCGGACCGGGTGCTGGTCGTGACCCGGCAGACGATTGCTTTCAGTCGCCCTGACAGCTGGCGCTTCGACTTGCACGAGCTTCAGCAACTGCTCGAGGGATCACTTGACGTGGCGACGCTGGAACAGCTGCTGTCGCACTACCGGGGTGATCTGGTCGAAGAGCTCCAGCTCCCTGCTTGCACCGAATTCCAGCGCTGGCTGGTGCAGTTGCGCAATGAATGGCGTCAACGCGTGATTCGCTTTGCCGAAGGCGTTCTCGAGCGTAACGAGGAAGTACCCGACGCGCTGCTGCAGACGCTGGTCAGCCGCTTCTCCGGCTACGGGCCGTTTCACGAGCGGCTGGTTCGCCAGCTCGCCGAGCAGGGCCAACTGGCCGCTGCGCACGAGCAGTACAACGCTTACCTGCAGCTGCTGGCGCTTTCCGGCCAGCAGCCAGAGCCAAATTTTCTTCAATTGGCGCGCTTCTGGTCGGATGGCTCCCCCGATCTGCAGAGCCTGTCCCCCCAAGGCGCCTTCTCTCGAACCCTGGCGCCGGGAAGCTCTCCGCTGCGTGAAGACGAGATCGAGCAGCGCCAGCTGTCGGTGATGGCGATTCGGCTGCGGGTGAAGGGTGATTTCTCGGCCCGTGACGAAACCCGCGCCTGCCTGGTGCTGCAGATCGAGCTGATGCGCTGGCTCGAGCAGCAGTGTCACCACTTGGGCGGTTTCTGGCTGCCCGGTGCCACTGGCGGGCTGGGATTGGCCTGTTTCGGCACCCATGGCCCGGCTCATCAGCTCGCCGAGCTGGTCGCGCTCTACGAACACTGTCGACGGGTGCTGCCCGAGGAAGTGACGCGCCACTGGAATGGGGAAGGCGAGCCTCCCCGAATCGAGCTGGCGGCCGGTCTCAACAGTGGCCGTGTCGTCTACCTCCCCGAGCGTCAGCTCGTCGACCCCCTGGGACAGGTGACCCAGGGGGCGCTCGAGCTGATGAGTGCAGCCGAGGGCAGCGAGCTGGTGATCTCGCAGGAGGCCAGCCAGCACATGCCGCCGGCGCTGGACCTGCAGCCGCGTCTCTCTTCACGGCTGGTGGCGAGCGATGGTCGCGTGCGCTTGCGCGCCCTGGTGCTGGGTCACAATGAAGGGGGCCGCGAGGCGATGCCGCCCAGCCTGGTGGGCCGCGAATCCTCCCTGCGTGTATTGCGCGATGCACTGGCCCGGGCAGGCATCGGCCTGCGCCAGAGCGTACTGGTGCGCGGCGCCTCGGGCATGGGCAAGTCGGCCCTGATGGTCGGCTTTCGCCAACTCGAGCTGAGTCGCGACGCTGCGATCTGCTGGCAACCCACCACGCGCCTTTCCGTGCTTGAACCCTATGGGGTCGCCCGTGCCCTGCTGCGCTGGCACCTCGACGGCAAGCTCGACGAGTACAGCCTCGAGCAGCTCGTGAGCGATGTCGATCTGGTGCTGACGCCGGAGCAGCAGGCGCTTCTCGAAGAGGCCCTGGGCGTCAGAGAGTCATCGGAAGTCGCGCAACTGGCCAAGAGCGGTGAAGCAGCCGATCTCGTCGTGGCGCTCTTGTGCCGGGTCATCGAGCGGCAGGCGATCGAGCGCACCCAGGTGTTGATGATCGACGATCTGCAGTGGCTCGATGAGCCTTCGTTCCGGGTGCTGTCCGGGCTCCAGGCACGTCTGCCGATCAACTGCGCCTTCATGCTGGTGGCCAGCCACCATGGCCGTGAGGCGCTGCCCACCCGGTTGCATTGGGACCAGCAGGTCACCCTCGGCCATCTTGATGCCATGCAGTCGTCACGCCTGCTATCCCAGCTGGCCCGTCGCTATCGGCTGCACCTCAGCCCGCGCCTGCGCGGCCAGATCATCGAGCGCTGCGATGGCGTGCCGCTATACATGCAGGAAATCTGCCGCCGCCTGGAGATGGATCGCCGCGAAGGGCGCAGCGTGCACCTGGATGAATTGCCACGTGGGCTGCTTGGGCTGCTTGCCGGCCGTATCGATCAGCTCGACGGCGACCGCGAGGTGGCCCATATTGCCGCGGTGCTTGGGCGACGCTTCCGGCTGGACTTCCTGGCCGAGTGCAGCGGTTGGGACATGGCTCAGCTCAATCGCGCTCTTGAACAGATGCGACGGCTCGAGATCATCGAGCCCGCAGGCGGAGAGGGGGGCCGTCGCGAGTTTCAGTTCAGCCATCAGCTGCTTCAGGAGGCAGCCTATCTCTCTTGCCCGCGGGACGTCAGGGTGAGGATCCATCGGCAGGTGGTGAGCCTCATCGAGGAGCGCTTTCCGATGTGGATCGGCCGTCACCCCGGGGATTTCGCCACGCACCTGCGGCGCAGCGGCCACTATGCGCGCGGGGCACGCTACTTCGAGCTGGCCGCACGGGAGGCGCTCAAGGTCAGCGCCAACCGTACGGCCATGAAGATGGCAGATTTCGGCCTGGCCAGCCTGCGTCATGTGGAAGATCAGGTCGAGCGCGAGATAAGCCTGTTGACCGTGCGCGGCCAGGCCGCCTTCGCCCTCGAGGGACACGGCTCGCCAACCGCGCACGAGAGTTTCGTGCGGGCCCGTGAGCTGTTGGTCCAGCATGAGGGCTGCCACGCAGAGGATGCGGAGGATCTGGAGCAGGCTTTCCTGGTCAAGTGGGGCCTGTGGGTCGGCTGCAGCCAGCGCCATGCCCACGCCGACGCCTTCTCGCTGGCGGCCAGCCTGGCCACCATCGCCGGCCGCCTCGAGGATCCGCGCTACCAGCGCCTGGCCGATTATGCCCGCGCCAACTGCGAGTATTGGGCCGGCCGCATCAGGCAGGCCCATGAGCATCTCGACGAGATTGCCCCGCTGGAGCAGCCGATGATGATCGAGTGGCTGCCGTTCTCCGAGCACCCCCAGGTGGCGGCCGCCTGCTTCCAGGGCTGGGCGATCTGCCTGCGTGGCGATTATCGTCGTGCCGAGCAGCAGGTCGAGTCGGCCATACGCCTGGCCGAACAGATCGGCCATCCGGGGTCGCTGGCCATGGCGCTGCTGTTTGCGGCAGCTCTCTACCGGCAGTTGGGGCACGTCCACCTGGCGGCACGCCGGGCCGAGCAGGCGGTCGCCATGACCGAGATGCCCGATCTGCACCTGTGGCAGGTATCGGCCCAAGGTATCCTCGGCTGGCGCCGGGCGCTATCGGGAGATCGCGACGGCCTGACGATGATCGAGCTGGCCCAGGAGGAGCTCGGTGAGATCACCGGCCGCGACCGCTACCACCGGCCGGCCCTGTGGTACAGCGATGCCTGTCTCGGGCTCGATGAACTCGACCGGGCGGAAGATTACCTGGATCAGTGCCTGATGATTGCTCGAGAACGCAACACGCTGTTCATGCCCGAGCTGGCAGTGCAGTTGGCCCGTGTGCGTGACCGGCTCGGCCGCCCCAAGGAAGAGATCAGGCTGTTGGTCGAGCAGGCGCTCGAGTGCTCACGCCTGCATGAGAACCGGCATCAGGAGCTCTGCGCACTGGAGGCGTGGTTGACCCTGATCGACCTTCATGACGAGGCAGTGCGCGAGCAGTTCCGCAGCTTGCTGGATTCCGTGAGCCACAGCGATGCGCCGGTGCTCATCCGTTGGCGCACCCTGCTGGATCGCCAGTTGCTGCCTTCGAACAGTGCCAACAAGCGCGAGGTTGTCGGTAACGATTAGACGGCAGGGTGAGTGCCACCCTCGAGCAGGGTAATGCGCTGTAGCGCCTGCATGCGATCGGAGCCGCAAAGGGCGCTGTCGAAGGCGAAACGCTCGCACACTGTCGGACGCAGGGCACTGCCGAAGAGCAGGCACAGGTTGTCGTCATCCAGCTGCACGCAACGCACGCCCGCCGGCTTGCCTTGAGGCATGCCGGGAATCGGCGAGCTGATCGAAGGAGCGATGCAGCAGGCGCCGCAGCCGGGACGGCACCCCGGTTGTTCACTCCCGATTTCGCTTGGCCGTGCCGTTTGGCGGCTCATGCCCTGGCCTCGGCTATCGCGCCCTTGTCGATGCCCTCGAATGCCTGCACCCGTGTGGATCTCCCCGTCTCGTCGGCAATCCGTTCTGCCAGCCATGCTGCAATGTGCTCGACGGTACTGGGCACGTCCATGACGATGCAGCGTTCCAGTGGCAGCCGTATATGGAAGCGTCCCTGGCCGGCGCGATAGCGGCTGATCAGGCTGGGGTTGAGCTCGGGTTCGCTGTGCCTGCTGATGTCTGCCTGGTCGACCAGATAGCGATCGTTCAGGTAAGCCGCCCAATGCGCTTCCAGTTCAGGGCAACGCTCGCCCCGCTGCCAGATGTGCAGTCGCGAGCGGTGGCCATGGGCAATACGCTGGCAGTTGCCGGCATGCTGTTTGAGGCCATGACTGTAGGTATAGGAAGCGCCATCGATGACTTCCTCGCGCAGGCGCAGGCGAATGTCACTGACCCGGGGTGGGGGGCGCTTCATCAGCTCCCGGGACAGGTGCAGGGCGAGTCGCTCGCTGCTGACCTCGGCCCAGGGGAACAGGGTGAAGGCCTGGCGCGGCGCGCGTATCTCCATGCTGTAGGGCATCGTGGTACGCACGCAGAGCCCCTCGCTGCACTCGGCGGTGGTGATTCCCGGAGCCCGGGTCGGCACCAGCAGGGTGTGGTCGGCGCCAGCATCGAGGCGCGACTTGATCCACGGCTTGACCTCGCCGAAGTCGAACAGCATGCCGTCTTCGCCAAGCTCGCCATCGAGTTCGCTATCGACGAACCAGCTTGCGCCAATCAGGCCCCGTCGCGGGCACCATAAGGAAACATCGAGCTGAGTCAGCCGATTGACAAAGAGTGTCATCAGTCGATTCCCGTAATCTTGTGTGTCTGTAGCGATAGCCGCCAGCGGGGATGGGTCAGGCAGTAATCCAGGGTTGCTCCCAGGTGATCGCTGCCGCTTCCCAGCGCCTCGGTGCCCATCGGCTGCAGGAAGAAATGTCTGAAGGCAAGCTGGGTGAAGCGTTCCGGCGGCGCTTCGGGCTGGGGGTAGACCAGCTTCAGCTCGTCACCTGCGGTCAGCGCCAGAGCGCTGGCGCCCTTGGGGCTGACGCAGAGCCAGTCGATGCCCTCCGGGGCGGGCAGGGTGCCGTTGGTTTCCACTGCGACCTCGAAGCCGCGCTCGTGCATGGCCTCGATCAGCGCCTCGTCGAGCTGCAGCAGTGGCTCGCCGCCGGTGAATACCACATAGGGAGTGCCCCCCGAGGCCTCGGGCCACTGCGCCGCGAGGTGCTTGGCCAGGGCCGCGGCGGTGGTGAAACGGCCGCCGTTCTGGCCTTGGGTGCCGACGAAGTCGGTATCGCAGAAAGTGCAGGCGGCACTTGCGCGGTCCTGCTCACGGCCGGACCAGAGGTTGCAGCCGGCGAAACGGCAGAAGACGCTGGCGCGGCCGGTTTGCGCGCCTTCACCCTGTAGCGTATAGAAAGCCTCCTTGACCTGATACATCACCCGCCCCCGTGGCTTGGCTCAGGGCGCTGAACATACTCGAGGGGGTCGACGATGCCGTTTGCCGCAAAGGCGGCGAGGCGCTCGCGGCAGCTGCCGCAGCTTCCGCAGGCAAGCGCTTCGCCCCGGTAGCAGGTCCAGGTGTCGCGATAGTCGAGTCCCATGGCCAGGCCGTCGGCAAGGATCTCCGTCTTGCTGGCGCGAAGGTAGGGGGCATGGACCTCGATGGGCGCGAAGTTGGCGATGCCGGCCACGCCGTTCATCGCCTCGACGAACTCGGGGCGACAGTCGGGGTAGAGTACATGGTCGCCGCCGTGGGCGCCGTAGTCGACGCGTGTGGCACCGATATTGACCGCCTTGGCGATGGCCAGGGAGAGCAGGATCATGTTGCGATTGGGTACCACCGTGGCGGTCAGGTTTTCCTCGCCGTAGTCGCCCTCGGGCATCTCGCGGCTGGCGTCGGTCAGCGCCGAGTTGTCGATCAGGCCATGGATGGCACGAATATCGACCACTTGATGCGGTACGCCGAGTTCGCGGCAGACCCTGGCGGCGACATCCAGTTCACGGGAGTGGCGCTGGCCGTAGTCGAAGGAGAGGGCGGTAACCTCGAGCTCCTCACGCAGGGCACGGTGGAGCACGGTGAAGGAGTCCATGCCGCCGGAATAGATCACGACGGTGGCTCGGGAATTGGCTTGGGTCATGGTGTGGCTCGTTGTCGGAGAATTTATCGCTCCTCGCCTGTCGACGAGGCGCCGGGATCCGGTCCGGCGCGCGTTATTCTACTTGACCGGAAAAACAAGTGCACGTGGCTTGGTGGTGCTGGCGTGGTGCCCGGCTGTTATAATGCGGCCCCATATCAGCGCCCAGGCGCTGTCTGAAAAGTCGGCGAGCGAAGGTCAGACAAGGCAAACATCGACGAAAGGACGGAGTTTACGGAACGTAAATGAGTACCTTGAGTCGATTTTTAACGCCGTATGGCCGAGCGCAGCCAGTTTTCAGGCAGTGACTCGCCATCGTCCTGAAAACGGTGACTCCAATGAAAGCTCCCGAACTGCTCTCCCCGGCGGGGACGTTCAAGAACATGCGCTACGCGTTCGCCTATGGCGCCGATGCCGTCTATGCCGGCCAGCCGCGCTACTCGCTGCGCGTGCGCAACAACGACTTCAAGATCGACAACCTGCATCGAGGCATTGCCTATGCCCACGAGCGGGGCAAGCAGTTCTACGTGGCTTCCAACATCGCGCCACACAACAGCAAGCTCAAGACCTACCTGCGCGATATGGAGCCGGTGATCGAGGCCGGACCGGATGCGCTGATCATGTCGGACCCCGGGCTGATCATGATGATCCGTGAGCGCTGGCCGGAGCAGGTGATCCATCTCTCGGTCCAGTCCAACGTGGTCAACTGGGCGGCAGCGAAGTTCTGGCAGAAGCAGGGTATCAGCCGCATTATCCTGTCGCGTGAGCTTTCCCTCGAGGAGATCGCCGAGATCCGTGCCGAATGCCCCGACCTCGAGATCGAGACTTTCGTCCATGGCGCGCTGTGCATTGCCTATTCGGGACGTTGCCTGCTGTCCGGTTATTTCAACCACCGCGATCCCAACCAGGGCACCTGCACCAACGCCTGCCGCTGGCAGTACAACACCGTGGCCGCGGCCCACGACGAGACCGGTGACCTGGTACCAGCCAACTCCGCTGCGGCCCACGCGGGCAGCGGCATCTGGAGTCCGGAGCAGGGCGCCGGGCTGATCGCTTCCGGCGGCGGCAGTACCACTCACAGTACGGCGACGGCAGGGGGCATCGAGGGCCAGGACGAACTCTCGGCGCTGATCGAGGATGCCACCCGGCCGGGTGAGCTGATGCCGATCTTCGAGGACGAGCATGGCACCTACATCATGAACTCGAAGGATCTGCGTGCCGTGCAGCACGTACCGAGGCTTGCCCAGATGGGCGTCACCTCGCTGAAGATCGAGGGGCGCACCAAGTCACACTACTACGTGGCGCGCACGGCTCAGGTCTATCGTCGTGCCATCGACGACGCCGTGGCCGGACGTCCCTTCGACATGCGCCTGATGGACGAACTCGACAACCTCGCCAACCGTGGCTACACCGAAGGCTTCTACCGGCGCCATGTGCACGACGAGTATCAGAACTACGAACGCGGCAACTCGGTGGGCGTCCACCAGCAGTTCGTCGGCGAGATCATCGGCTACGACCCGGATCGCGGCGTGCTGGAAGTGGAGGTCAAGAATCGTTTCGAAGTGGGTGACGGTATGGAACTGCTGCTACCCGGCGGCAACCGCCGTTTCACGCTCGAGCATATCGAGAACAAGCGCGGTGAATCGGTGCAGGCGGCCCCGGGTTCGGGCCACGTAGTGCGCATTCCGGTACCCGGTGAAGCCATCGCGCCGGACCGGATCGAATTTGCGCTGCTGATGCGTGACCTCCAGGGTTAAGCCACGCTGGCGCCTTCAGCGCATCATGTCAGAACCCGAGAGGGCGGCCAGTCGGCCGCCCTCTCCGTATAACGCAAGCGTTCTCGCGGCGGGGGTCATTCGCCGGGGCCGGGCTCCTCATAGTGACCCACGCCATCACGACCGCCGTGCTTGATGCCATACATGGCATGGTCGGCAGCATCGACCAGGGCGGCGGCATTTTCGAACTCCCCGTCCTCGAGGTCGGCAATGCCGATCGAGGCGGTCACGTGAAGCGGTTTGCCATCGGCCTGGGCGAGGGGCTGCTTGGCGAGATATTCGCGGATACGGTCGGCCAGGATGCTGGCCTGTCGTCGGTCGGTATTGGGCATGATCACGAGGAACTCCTCGCCGCCATAACGGCCGGCGATATCGCTTTCGCGGACCATGTTGTTGAGCGCAGCAGCAAAGTGAATCAGCACTTCGTCGCCGAAACGGTGCCCAAAGCGGTCATTGATACGCTTGAAATGGTCGAGATCGATGAACATCACCGAAAGTGGTTGTTGAGCCACTTTGGCGCAATCGAAGTACTGAGCGAGCCGTTTTTCGAGCCAGGGGCGATTGACCAACTGGGTCAGGTGGTCGGTGCGGTGCTGCTCATCGAGTACCACGTGGCTCGCGTGCAGCGCCTCCAGCTCTCGCTGCTGCTCGGCCAGCCGGATCGTCATGCGCAAGTTCTGCTCGAACAGCAGCTCTTTGGCTTCTGCCAGGAGGTGCGTGCTGTCGACGGCTGGTGGACAGGTGATCTCGAAAAGCCGTGACAAGGAGGGTAGGCGGTGCTGGAGCTCCTGCATGACGTTCATCAGCATGACGATGTCGAGTGACGCGACTGAGGTAAGCTGGCGCAGCAGTGAACTGAAGGCAGACGCGGAATCGGTTGCCAGCCAGCATTCGGCGATACGACAGGAGAGCCTCAAGCAGAGTTTGCGGGCATCGCCATCCTCCAGCGCACCATGGCTGTCTATGATGCCCGAGGCAATGGTCGTGGGAACCCCCCAACTGGCAGCGAGCCAGGCCCCGACCAGGGCGTGGTCGCAGCCATAGCGGGCCTGTTCGACCTCGCTGAGCTTCTGATGCTGGCGCAGATCGGGTATGGCGCTGGTGTAGGCTTCGCCATCCAGGGCCTCGAAAGCGAGGATGCCGATATCCTGGAGCAGGGCCGATGTGAACAGCTGTGGGGCATCGTGGGGACAGAGATGTTGAGCCAGCTCCTGTACGGCTGAGGCAGCAAGGATGGCGCGTTGGCAGAGGTACTCGTGGTCCAGGCTCTGGTCACTGGACGCGCGGGGCAGGCCGAAGCTCAGCACTACCGCCAGCGTGGCATCCAGGCCGATGCGTGAGAGCGCATCCAGGCTCGTGGTGACCGGATTGCCGCCTCTAGAATAGAAGGTACTGTTGGCCATGCCCAGCAGGCGCATGGTCAGGGCCGGATCCTGTTCAATGGTACGTGCGTAGTCGGCCAGGCGGGGGTCGCTCGAGCGAGCGATGGCTATGATCCGCGCTGCGGAAGCCGGAAGGCTGGGCAGGGTACGGCATTCGGCCAGACGGGAGCGCAGGGCTTCGGGTAGGGGAGGCAGGCCGGCTTCGGCGAGCTCTCTCATGCCAGAGAGACCTTCGGTCGATATCCTTTCGATCGACATATGCTTTCCCGCCTAAGTAAAATTTGTTTGATTTTTTCATCCACATTAGCAAAACGGCCGTATGACAACCGTTGGAGACGCTAACTCTTTCTCAACGATGCGTCGAGGTGATCGACGACTTCGGCCCAGTCGGCATCCTCCTCCAGTGCTGCCTCGAGGAACTCGGCCTGGGCTGGGCTCCAGAAAGGAGCCTGGTAGAGCGCCATGGTGGCGGGCAGCGGTGCATGGCGTTCAATGAATGCCTGGATCGAAGCGTCATCGGCGGGCAGCCCCAACTGCTGAAACAGTTCGTGGAAGGGGTGTACGGGATGTTCCATTGGCCTCTCTCCTCGTAGGGTGACTGGTCAGGACCGTTACCTTCAACTTAGCTGGGTGTCTGCCGAACGCCAGCATGTGGCCGCTGCGTTCAGCGCTCGCCTACCAGTGGCGTGAGGAAGCGCCGACGACGCTCCTGCTCTTCCAGCGGCTGCGCCAGCAGGTGGACCAGCTTGGTCATAGCGGCTTCGGGTGTCATGGCATCCCCGACCAGCACGCCGGCCTGAAGCAGGCCCTGGCCGGCAGCGTACTGGCCGGGGGCGATTCCACCAAAGGGGCACTGGCTGATCGCGGCGATCAGCTTGCCTTCGCCACTGGCCATGGCCAGCACTTCGATGAGCTGCGGATCCGGGGGGATATTGCCACCTCCCCAGACTTCGAGCAGGGCACCGCGCACCCTGGCATCGCCCAGCCAGGCCTCGAGCTGCCAGGCTTGGAGGCCCGGCCACAGTGCGATGCGGGCGACGCCTCCACGGGCAAGAGGGGAATAGTCTGGCGATTCGAATCGTGGGGCACCGCGCTGCTGGGTTTCCAGGCAGCGACCAGGATAGATCACGAAATCCTCGCCAACCCGCTCACCCAGAATCGGGTAATTGGGGCTGGCAAAAGCGTCGTGGGCCTCGGTGTGGATCTTGCGTGAACGCACGCCGCGCAGCAGTCGTCCGGAGAAGGCCAGGGCGACTTCCTGAAGTTCCTCACGGGCGGCAAAGCGAAGGGCCAGTTCGATGTTGTCCAGCGCATCGCTGCCTTCGGCTTCCAGGGGATACATGGCGCCCGTGATCACCACCGGGCGGTCCAGACCCTGGAGCTGATAGGCCAGGCTAGAGGCACTCCAGGCGAGAGTATCGGTGCCATGCAGCACGACGATAGCGGCATGGCTGGCAATCTTGTCGGCAATGATCGCCGCCAATCTTTGCCAGTCGTGAGGGGTGACGGCACTGGAGTCGATGGGTTCGGACACCGTCTCGACCACGAACTCGGGCAAGCGGTTGCGACGGCTGGGTGGCAGGCCGTCGAGCTTGCGTCTGATGCGCGCCTCGATATCGCCTGCCGGCGCCAGGCCCAGGGCGCTGGGAATCATGCCCAGGGTGCCGCCGGTATAGAGCACCAGCACGGGGCGGTTGGCAAAAGGTGGCGCGATCATGGCAGCTCCTGGTCTCGGTATTCTTGTCGGGGCGCAGCGCGGCGCTCAAGCGAAGATAATACCGATTGTGGAGAGCGAACTCACTCGTCGGCCCTGACTCTGATGCCCTCGTCCACCTGGCTCCCGGGATGGGTAATCAAGGTTTCCCCCGGCTCGAGACCCGCTAGCACCTGGGAGCGCAGCCCGTGTCGACGGCCCAGCTCGACGATACGTCGTGTCGCTCGGCCCTCATCGATCACGAATACCGCCCACTCGCCCTGGTGACGAAACAGCGCGCTGGTAGGAATCTGCATGACCTCTTCACCCTGCCAGATGAGGAACTCGGCATCGACCCGAAACCCGCTGCCCAGTGCGCCGCGATCGAGCTCAGGGTCGAAATCGACGATGACCGGCACGCGCTGCTCGTCCACCCCCAGCGCCGAGGTGCGAGTGAATCCCGCCGGTGCGATGCGTCTTACGCTGCCTCTGAGCGGTTCTCCCCCCCAGCCGGAAATCAGAACATCCATTCCCGGGCGCAGCCGCACGGCGTCCATGGAAAGCAGGTCCACCTGGATTTCCAGGTCATCGAGCCTGCCAAGTTCGAGGATCGGCTCGCCCGCGGCAATGCTGCCTTCACAGCAGCGGTAGCGCGATATGACGAGGCCGGAAAGCGGGGCTCGGACCTGCAGCGTGGGCTGGTCTGCCTCGCTGCGCTGACCGCTGGCTACCGCCAGCAGGGCCCGGGCGCTTTCCACCTCGAAGCGGGCCACCTCGACCCCTGATGCTGCGGAGTGTTCCAGCGCCCGCAGGCGATCTCGCTGATTCTGGCGCTGCTCCAGGTCGGCGGTAGAGACCAGGTTGCGCTGGTGGAGCTGGCGGTAGCGCTGGTATTCGGATTCGGCGAAACGGAGGTCGGCTCGTGCCGTTTCCAGGTTGGCCTGGGCGGCCCGCAGTCGAGCCTGGGCGGCCTGCAGGTTCTCTTCGGCCTGTTGTCTGGTACGTACGTCAAGCGCAGGCGCCGGGCTCGGCTCGAGTTGGAAGAGGACCTCTCCCTCTTCGACTCTATCTCCCTCCTCGAGGGTGACGCGCTGGAGGAAGCCGGCAATGGGAGCCGAGACATTCCAGGTATCGCGTAATCGAGTTCGGCCTTCTTCCGTGACGGAGTCAGTGAACGGGCCTATCGTGACCGTTGCCACATTCACCGGCAAGGGGGTAGGGCGCAAGGCCCAGGCCAGCAGGGCCAGCAGGGCGACACCAAGCAGGCCCCAGGTCATATGGCGAACCCATTTGCGGCGCTGGCTCATTCAATCCCCCCCTTAGTTATATTGTTTCCCATCATTACTCAACGGCCTTGAGGACGCGAATCTTGTCGAGGCGGCCGAGGCGTCGATAGACAAGCATGCCGACCACCAGCGAAGCGGCCAGCACGCCCAATGCCGCAAAGCCGAATGCCTGCGGTGTGAATACCAACGGAATGCGAAACAGGTCATGGCTGAAGGCCTGGTGCAGCAGGTGGCTGAAGAAGACGCCGATAATCCATCCCGGCGGAATGGCCACCAGCGTCAACAGGGCGATCTCACCCAGCAGAATTCTCGACACTTCCGCTCGCGTGTAGCCGAGCACCTGCAGCGTTGCCAACTCCCTGGCGCGTTCGGCAAAGGCGATTCTGGCGTTGTTGTAGACCACCCCGAAGGCGATGGAAGAGGCGATGGCGATGAAAATGATCGCCACCATGAGTATGGTTTCGTCGAGGTAGTCGCGAATCCCTTGCTCGGCCTCGGTAAGCATGCCGATAGATGCCACCCCGGGAAGCTCCCACAGGGCGGCATGCAGCTCGGTCGTACGTGCGGCATCCACCAACAGCCAGGCGCCGCTGATGGCCGGGCCTTCCTGGAGCAGCGCATTGAGCGTGTCGCGACGCAAGTAGGCCCCCATGCCCAGCGGCTCGTCGACCAGCGCCGTCAGCGGCAGGCTGACGCGCTGGCGGCGCCCCTCCATGATCTCGACCTCCAGTTCGTCCCCCACTCGGGCGTCGAGCACCTCGGCCAGGTATCGCGTCAGCATGACGCCGGCCTCAGGCAGCCGCTGGGGCTGGCTTTGCTCGTCCAGCACCTGGCGGAGCCCCGGCTCTTGGGCCATGCCCAGCAGGCTGGTGCGGTACTGTCGATGCTCATGGACAAGCGTCACGGGCACCTGTCGCCAGGTCTCCACGGCAAGTACGCCTGGAAGGTGGCGCAGTTCACCAGCGGCGCGTGCCGGCGTCGACTCGTTGAAGATCAGTTCGATGTCCATCTGCAGCACTTGGCGGTACTGCTGATCGATCATCCTGTCGACCGCGGCGAGCTGGTAGGCACCGATCATCAGCAGGCCTGCCGAGAGGGCGATGCCCAGTACGGAAAAGCCGGCCTTGGCCGGGTGTCGGGCCAGGTTGCGCAGCACGATGCGCCCCTCGCTGCCGAGAAGGGGGGCCGGCAACAGTCGTTCCAGCCAACTGCGCCGGAATCGGTGCGGTGCAGGTGGCCGCATGGCTTCGGCGGGGGGGCGACTGACGGCTCGCCATACCGCGTGCCAGGTGCCTCCCAGCGCGGCCAGAAGGGAGACCAGCAGTGACAGGGCCAAGGCCCAGGCCGGTAGGGTTGAGCGCATTTCGGGGAAGCGGAAGTACTCGAGATAAATCCCCGCCAGCCCGCTGGCGGCCCAAGTGCCGAGAAGCACCCCGATTGCCCAGCCAAGCAACACGATTGCCGCCGCCAGCAGCCCGTAGTGCCTGGCAAGCTCCATGTCGCGATAACCGAATGCCTTGAGTACCGCGAGCTGCTCGCGCTGAGTCTGGACGATGCGTCCCATCACGACGTTGAGCAGAAAGGCGGACACCGCGAGGAAGATGGTCGGCAGCACGGTGGCGGTGATGCGCTGCTGATTCAATTCCTCCTCGATGAAGCGGTGCGACTGCTGGTCGTGGCGCGTGCGGGCGCCAATCGCACCGTAACGCTCCAAGGCCTGGTCGAGGGCGTCGATGACATCATCCTCGCGGGCCCCGGCCTGCAGTGTCAGGGTCAGGCTGTTGAATGCGCCTTCCATGGCATACGCCTGGGAGAGCGCACGGTGGTTCATCCACAGCACGGCATAGCGTTGGTAATCCGGCATCAGGTCGGTCGGGGCGACCTGGTAGAGAAATTCCGGGCTCAAGCCGATGCCGGACAGCGTCAGCCTGGTGTGCCGGCCGTTGATGATTGCCTCCAGCGAGTCACCCACCGTCAGGTCGTGCGCCTCGGCGAAGGCATCCGAGACCACGACCTGATCATCGCGCCCAGGCTCGGGTAGCGAACCCTCGATCAGGTGCAACTGATTGAGGAGTGGCTGGCGGCCATCAGGCAGCGAAACCAGCTTGCCGCGCACGGGGTCGCCAAAGCCGGGTACGGACAGGCGTACCGAGGCGAGCACGCGTGGTTCGATCAGGTTGACGCCTTCTATACGCTGCAACGACTCCAGCAGGCCAAGAGGGGCGCGCTTGACCTGGACGAAGATATCGGCGAAGTGATGGCTGGCATAGAAGCGGTCGCGAGCCGAGGTGAGTGAATCCAGCATGGTGATGGCCATGACCAGGGTCATCACTCCGCTGGCAATGACCATGGCGATGGCCAGAGCTTGTCCTTTGAGTCGCCACAGGTCCCGATAGAGTTTGCGGTCGAGTGTCTGCATGCTCGCTTTGGCCTCGCGCTACCAGCGCAGCTCTTGCGGCTTGCGGCGCCGCTCATTGACTTGCAGCTGGTCGACCCTGCCGTCACGCAGGCGAATGATGCGGTCGGCCATCTCGCCGATAACCTCGTTATGGGTAATGATCGCCACCGTGGTGCGGGTGTCACGATTGACCTGCTCGAGCACCTCGAGCACGCGGATGCCGGTGCGAAAATCCAACGCACCGGTCGGCTCGTCGCATAGCAGCACGTCGGGCTGTTTTGCCACTGCGCGGGCGATGGCGACTCGCTGCTGCTCTCCGCCGGAAAGCTGGGAGGGGAAGTGGTCGAGGCGGTGCTCGAGCCCCACCAGGGCCAGGGCCTCCTCAGGGGGCATGGGGTCATGGCAGATATCGGTCACGACGGCAACGTTCTCACGTGCGGTCAGGCTCGAGATCAGGTTATAGAACTGAAATACGAAACCCACGTGGTGACGGCGAAACCGAGTCAGATCGCGCTGGTTCGCCCGCGCCAGGTCGAGGCCCGCCTCCCCTGAAGGAGCCGATGTCCTGGCATGTCGTGAAGCGGCAGGAGAGTAGACCAGCGTACCTTCACTCGGGCTATCGAGTCCGCCGAGTATATTGAGCAGCGTGGACTTGCCAGACCCCGAGGCACCCAGCATCACCACCAGCTCACCCGCATGCAGCTCGAGATCGACACCGCGCAAGGCTTGGATGGTGACCTCGCCCATCTGGTAGAAGCGCTTCAGACCGCTGGCCTGGAACACCACTGCGCCTGTATCGTGCATCGTTTGCCTGCGTACGAGAAGTCTCTGGTTTACGACAGGCTATCACGGCTGGCCGTGGGGATGGGCTTGATGGAAGTCAAACAATGAGTGGGAGAATCAATCATGTCGCGGCCTGTATCGCACTGGCTCTTGCTCGTAGCACTGGCGGTCATGTGGGGCAGCTCGTTTGCGCTGACGCGAATTGCGGTGGCCGAGATGACGCCTGCCATGCTGGTGGCGGGGCGCAACGTGATTGCCGCCTGTGGGCTGATGTTGCTGGTCCTGCTGCTGCGCCGGGCCTTTCCCCGCGGCCGGCGGGTCTGGAGCTTCATGTTGGCGATAGCGATTGTCGGCAACATGATGCCGTTCCTGCTCATCAGTTGGGGCCAGCAGCGCATAGACAGTGGCCTGGCTGGGATTCTGATGGCCGTCATGCCGCTTTTGACCCTGGTGCTGGCCCACTTCCTGGTGCCGGGCGAACGCATGGTTCCCCATCGCCTGGCTGGCTTTGTGGTCGGATTTCTCGGCATCCTGACGCTGGTCGGGCCGACCGCACTGCTCGAGATGGGTGGGCAGGGGGAGACACTGCTGGCCCAGCTGGCAGTGCTTGCGGGTGCGGCCTGCTATGCCGTGAATGCCATCATTTCACGGCATAAGCCATCCAGCGATGCCTGGTCCACGTCGGCACTGGTGCTGGGCATGGCCTGGCTGCTGACCATGCCCCTGGCGGCCGCCACCTGGCCAGTCGACATGCCGATAGTGCCCGTACTCTCTGCAGGGGCGCTGTGGGCGGTGGTCGTTCTGGGTCTGGTCTGTACCGCCTTGGGCAGCGTGGTCTATTTCACCCTGGTGGCGGCTGCAGGGCCGACCTTCCTTTCGTTGATCAACTACCTGATTCCGGTTTGGGCCGTATTGATCGGCGCGCTTTTTCTGGGGGAAAGGCCTGAGCTGCACCACTTGCTGGCCATGGGGTTGATACTGGCGGGAGTGGGATGGTCGCAGCGTCGCTAGTCGCTGCTCGAGAGTTTCTCATACACCAACCGCGGCGGATCAACGCGTGGTCAGGCGGCCGGAGGCATCGACATCCAGTCGCAGGTTGCGGCCGGCCAGCAGGGCGAAGCCGGCAGCTACTGCAACGATCAGCAGCAGTACGCTGGTCATGGTGGTCATGCTCACCTCCAGTTGCAGGAGGACGCCCACGCCCAGCGGCCCCATCGCCGCGAGCGTATACCCGCCGCCTTGTGCCAGCCCCGAGAGCTTGCCGGCAAGGCGAGAGTTGGCGGTTCGCAGCACGATGAGGGTCAGGGCGAGACTGAAACTCCCCCCCTGGCCCAGCCCCAGCAGCACGACGCCCGGCCAACGCCAAGCCTCACCGGCCTGGAGCAGCAGCCACAGCCCCGCACCCACACAGCCCAGCACCAGCAGCAGGGCGGGGCGCTGGTCGCGGCTGAAGCGTGCCAACCACGGCGCGCCGAGGGCGGAAATCAGCTGGACCATCACCGAGGCGCCCATCAGCCAGCCGGCTTCGGATTCGCTGTAGCCGCGGGCCTGGAGCAGTGTCGGCAACCAGCCGAAGACGATATAGGCCAGCGAAGACTGAGTGCCCATCAACAGCATCACCTGCCAGGCCAACGGCTGACCCAGCAGCTGACGCATGCTGCCGCCGGTAGGCGTTGCCGTCGCTTGGCGAGGCGACCTGGGCATCAGCGTGATCCAGGCCAGCAACGCGATGCCAGCGAGCAGCCCCCAGCTCACCAGGCTGAAACGCCATCCGCCCAGCAGGTTGGCCAGGGGAATGCTCAGCCCGGCGCCGAGGGCGCCACCGAGGCACAGGGCCATGGTGTATACGCCAGTCATGAGATCGGCCCCGCCGGGTAGTTCGCGTTTTACCAGTGCCGGTAGCAGGGTGCCGGCGATGCCTATCGCCGCGCCCACCAGCAGGGTGCCGACAAACAGCAGTGCCACCGCCGGCATTCCACGCAGGAACAGCCCGAGTATGAGTCCACCGAGTGCCAGGGCCAGGGCGTTTTCCGGTCCGGTTCGCTTGGCCAGCCAGGGCGCCAGGGGGGCAAAGATGCCCAGGCAGAGCACCGGCAGGGTAGTAAGGGCACCGATGGCCAGGGGAGTGAGGCCGGTGTCGGCCTTGATCCGCAGCAACAGGGGGGCGAGCGAGGAGAGTGCCGGCCTCAGGTTGAGGCCGACCAGTACCATCAGCAGCAGGAAAAGGGCGATGCGGCGCGGGTTGGGGCTGGCGTCAGTCGTCATGCCCCCGCCATATGTCGGTGCGATTGTCGCGACGGCTATCGCTGGGGGAAAGATCCTCGCCACGCGGTGCAATCAAGGGGTGTTCCTTGTCGCCTGCGGCTTCGAAGCTGGCCTGGCCGGGCCCGGACGACTCCTCCAGTTGGCGGCGGATGGTGGAGACATCCTCGACGCTGACCAGCAGTTCCTGACCGTTGAATACCTGTCGCTGGGGGACCAGACGTTCCTCATAGGTCCAGCAGCGCTGCGGCACTTGTGCGACGTACCAGCTGCGACCGTTCCAGTGGGCGTGGCCCTGCTCATCCAGCTGAAGGGCATCGAGGGGAACCAGTGCCGCGAACAGCCGGGCATTGAGCACGAGCCCACCGCCAGCCATGGTCACGGCGCCTTCGTAGCGGCCGGAACGCAGCTGCTCGATCACCGCGCTGCTTTTGACGTTCGGCTCGATGACACCCTGCCCACAGAGATGAAGCAGGCTGTCATCGATCTGCTTGATGACCCAAACCGGAATTGGCTGTCTTCCGGTCAGCCATTTGAGCATGAACGAATCTCCTCCCAGCCACAGCGCGAAATCCCTTCCCTCGCGGATACGCCCGAATACTCAATACGTTAGTCGATATGACAAGCCGTGTACCATCCCACATTTCCCGGAGAACACCAAGTGCCTGGCTCAGGCAATTCAGGCTTGGCGTGCACGCTGGCCGCGACTGCGCTGCCTGCGTGGAGCCTGGGCATCGCCGTTGGCGGAATTTCCGCTGTTGCTGCGCTGGCCTGACTGGCCGCGCTGGCCACCCTGGCGGGCCTGTCCGGTGCGGCCGCCACGGCGGTTGCGTCCGTTCTCTATCGGCTCCGGCTTGGCATTGGGATCGGGCTCGAAGCCGGGTTCGATGCGCTTCTCGAGGTCTCGCTTGATCAAGCGCTCGATGCCCTTGAGCAGTCCATGCTCGTCGACGCAGACCAGCGAGACGGCCTGGCCCTCGCTGCCGGCACGGCCGGTGCGGCCAATCCGGTGCACGTAGTCCTCGGCGACGTTGGGCAGCTCGAAATTGACCACATGAGGCAGCTCGCTGATATCCAGGCCGCGGGCGGCGATATCGGTGGCTACCAGGACCTGAAGGTCCCCGCCCTTGAAGGCGGCAAGCGCCCGGGTACGGGCCGACTGGCTTTTGTTGCCATGGATGGCCATGGCCGGAATTTCCTGCTTGGAGAGCTGTTCGGCCAGACGGTTGGCGCCGTGCTTGGTGCGAGTGAAGACCAGCACCTGGTGCCAGCCGTGCTGCTGGATCAGGTGGGCGAGAAGCTCGCGCTTCTTCTCGCGGTCGACGCGGTAGATGGCCTGGTCGACGGTTTCCGCCGTGGTATTGCGGCGGGCGACTTCGATCTTCTCGGGGTTGTCGAGCAGCTTACCGGCGAGTGCCTGGATCTCGTCGGAGAAGGTGGCCGAGAACAGCAGGTTCTGACGCTTCTCAGGGAGCAGGCGCAGCACTTTCTTGATGTCGTGGATGAAACCCATGTCGAGCATGCGGTCGGCTTCGTCCAGCACCAGGATCTCCACCCGCGAGAGATCGACGTGTTTCTGCTGCTGCAGGTCGAGCAGCCGGCCTGGGGTAGCCACCAGCACATCCAGGCCGGGGCGAATGGCATCCACCTGGGGCTGCTGGCCGACACCGCCGAAGATCACGTGGCTTTTCAGGGTCAGGTGGCGTCCATAGTCGGCAACGCTCTCGCCCACCTGGGCGGCCAGTTCACGGGTCGGTGCCAGCACCAGCGCGCGTACCTGGCGCTTGCCGGGGCGCGCGCCGTCGGCGAGGCGCTGCAGCATCGGCAGGGTGAAGCCGGCCGTCTTGCCGGTACCGGTCTGCGCACTGGCCAGCAGGTCACCACCCTTGAGTACGGTGGGAATGGCCTGGCGCTGAATCGGCGTCGGGTTGGTGTAGCCCTGGGCCTCGACGGCACGCAGCAGTTCGGCGCGCAGGCCGAGTTCGGAAAAAAGGGTCATGCGGTCTCCGCAGATACATCCTGGCCGCGCCATGTGCGGCTTGCACATGACCAGTCCCGGGCCAAGAGGTGAGCAATTCGGTTCAGGGGCGCGGCAGGAGGGACCACGGATCGCCGCGTGTGAGCATTATGCCAGCAAAGGCGGCGCACTGCAGCCTTTATGCCCGGTTTTCCCCTGCTGCCTCGCACTTGTGCTTGAGCCGGGCGAGCACGGCAGCGTTGAGGCCCCGTATCTCGTCGAGCTCGGCGGCTTGCAGCTGCAGGAGGCGCTCGGGGTCGCTGATGCCGTGCTGGAAGAGCACCTCGGCGCTGGCCGGGCCGATGCCGTCGACCCGGGTGAGGCCGGCACTATGGCGCGCGAGCAGTCGGCGAAACGCGGCCTCGTCCAGGTGGGCCCAGCCGTCGCGCTGATAAAGGTCGCAGGCCAGCCGGTCGAGCCCCACGCGCAGCCGCTCGAGGAGCGGGCCGGCTGCGTCGGATGCGATCCCAGCCAGCGCGGTCTCGAGTGCATCGAGGTGTTCGCTGACCGCCTCCAGGCGGTCGGTGGCGAGCCGTGGTGCCTGCGCCTCCAAGGCGGCGAGCAGGTCGTGCTCCAGGTCGCGGGTGTGCGCACGCAGCGCCGCGGCGGTGTCGTGGTCGAGAGGGGGTTTCTGGGGGGCTGTCGCAACGGAAGCAGTCGACATGTCTCTCCCTACAAGGGTGGCAATGTCAAAGCGGGTGCCGGCTTGATCAGCATAGTCGATGTCGACAGGGCCGGCCTGCTCAGCGTACCCGCCTGACCGCGGTGGCGATGTCGGCCGCGACCTGGTCCCAGCTGGTGCCCAGCGCGCGCACCAGAGCGGGGTAGCCGTCATCCTCCAGTTCGGTTTCGGCAAGGAAACTCTCCATGGCCAGCAGACCACCATCCGCTGTCAGTAGCTGCCACTGGCCACCGGCGATGGCCAGGCCGTCATGCCGGCCCTGGAAGCGGTCCACCTCGACACGCAGCCGCAGGGCCTCGCTCCGACCGAGACTGGCCTCCTCCCGCATGACACGGGTGTCGGGTAGACGCTCGGCCAGGCGGGATCGCAATCCACGTTCCAGCTGGCGTCCCAGCGGCTCGGCCCAGAGGTGCTGACGAGCCGCATTGAGACTGATGTCATCGAGCTGCATGACGATGCCGTCGCTGTCCAGGTAGTGGGCCAGGCGCGGCGACTGCACGAGCAGCAGGTGCCCGGCGGACGGGCTGGCCCCGGGGGGCGCCGAGGCACTCTCCGGCAGCATGTAGCGATTGGCCGGCGCGGTGGGCGAAGCACAGCCCGCCAGCAGCAGCATGCCTGTCAGCAGGACAAGCCAGAACATCGACCTCATGCCGCACTCCCTTTCCACAAGATGTGATCATCATAGCGCCACATTTTCACGTCCATATCAGTTACGCCTTGGGGCGCGAGGGACCGGGTCTGTGGTGTCGAGGCTATCGAACAGCAGAGCCCTGGGATTTTCGTTCAGAGTTCGCGTCACCGGCTCGAGGTCGCGCAGCGTGCGCTCCAGTCGCTCGGCAGCACCGGTCAGTTCGCGGTAGGCGCTGGAGTCGGGCGACAAGCCTTCCAGCGTCTCGCGCAGTGCCTCGAGCGACGCGTTGAGGTTGGCCGGCAGATTGCGTGTCCCCGGATCGTCGAGCACCTCCTGCAGGGAGCCGCTGAGTTGGCGGACTTCCCCGAGCATGGCCTCGGAAGCGGCCAGATTACGGTCCAGCCCGGCCAGCAGCGGTTCGATCTCGAGCGCGTTGAGTTTCTCCAGCAGGGCGGTGACCTGAGCCTCGATCTGGGCGAAGCCGGCTGAGATGGTGGGAAAGACGGTGCGGTCGCTGAAGGTCTCCGCCACATAGGTGCCCGCTTCATCGCGATGGAAGTTGATATCGACGAACAGCGCCCCGGTAAGCAGGTTGCCCGACTTGAGTGAAGCGCGCAGGCCGGCGTCGAACAGGCGTTGGAAGCGAGCGTCCCACTCCTCCAGGTCGACCTGCTGGTTCTCGATGCCCAGGCGCTGTGGCTCGATGCGGACCAGTACTGGAATGGCAAAGCCGCCGCGGGTATCGGGCTGGTTGGCGGTGAACTGCCAGGGAACGGCAGCCACGGTGCCGATACGCACACCACGAAACTCGACCGGCGCGCCGCGGGAGAGCCCTCGCACGCTGTCCTCCACCAGCAGTACGTACTCGAGATAGCGGTTGAAGGTGCCCTGGCGTGCACTCTCCTCGTCGGGGTAAAGGCTGAAGGTGGCGTCGTTCTCCACCGCACGCCCGCGGGGGAGATCCTCAGGTACGCCGAAGGTTACCCCGCCACCCAGCAGCGCCTCGAGGGACTCCACGTTGATGCGGATTCCGTCGGCATCCAGCCGCAGGTCGATGCCACTGGCGGACCAGAAGCGGGTGCTGTCGGTGACCAGCCGATCATACGGGCTCTCGATGAAGATCCGCTGGGTCATGCGACGCGTATCCGCATCGAAATGCGCTTCCTCGACCCGCCCCACGGTATAGCCCTGGTAAGTCACGGGATCGCCCGCACGCAGCGAATTGCCGAGCTGACTGATCAGATTGATGCGCAGCCCGGCGGCATCGGCGGGGGCCACCGGTGGCAGGTCGCTGACCTGGAACTCGCGAATGCCCGACTCGCCGCTGCCAGGCTGTAGCTGAATGAAAGCCCCGGAAAGCACGGTGCCAAGACCGCTGATGCCTTCACGACCGATGCGCGGCTTGACCACCCAGAAACGGCTGCCTTCGGTAAGCATGGCTTCGGTATTGGGCGCCATGCGCGCCGTGATTACCGTATGCGACAGGTCTTCCGAGAGCTGCACGCGTTCGACGCGGCCCACCTCGACGTTGCGGGTCTTGATCAGCGTACTGCCGGCCTCGATACCCTCGGCATTGCTCATCGTCAGGGTGATCAAGGGACCGCGGCTGCGGTAGTTGTCATAGACCAGCCACAGGCCGATCAGGATCGCCACGATGGGCACGATCCAGATCGGCGAAAGTCGCCGTTGTGGGGTCGCGCGGGCACGATGCATGTCACGCGGTGTCTCGACGTCGCGAGGGGTATCGCTCATCCAGGGATTCCTTGGGTCTTCCGGTTGTCACGCGGCAGGGGCGTGTCCCAGATCATTCTCGGGTCGAAGGTCATCGCTGCCAGCATGGTCAGGACCACCACGGCGCCGAAGGCCAGCGCGGCAGGCCCTGGGGTGACCGACATCAGCGAGCCGGCACGAATCAGCGCCACCAGGATCGCCACCACGAAGACGTCGACCATCGACCAGCGACCGATGAATTCCGTGATCCGGTAGAGCCGTGTGCGGCTGTTGGCGTTGAGCTCACTGCTGCGGGCCACGACAAGGCAGAGCCAGGCAAGCGCTACCAGTTTGCCCACGGGCACCACGACGCTGGCCACGAAGATCACCGCGGCCACCGGCCAAGAGCCCATCTGCAGCAGTTCGACGACGCCGCCGATGATGGTCGACGGGCTGCTGTGGCCCAGGGTGGTGGTGGTCATGATGGGATAGACATTGGCCGGTATGTACATGACCGTGGCCGCGGCCAGCAGCGCCCAGGTACGCTGCAGGCTGTGAGGCAGGCGCACATGCAGGCGCTCGCCACAGCGCCGGCAGTGACTGTGGCCGGCGGCATCGAAACGATTGACCAGCCCGCAGGTGGAGCAACCCGTCAGACCCTGCGACGCAGCAGTGGTTCCGGTGCGGGCGCCCTCTGGCGCCTGGGGCTCGCCAGCGAGCGAGAACCACATCCAGTCCGAGTCGATCGATTGGGTAGTGAACAGCAGCAGCAGGGCAAAGGCGCAGAACGCCCAGAAGGAGATCCCCAGCTCGATCTGGGCCAGCCCGGCCACCTTGATCAGGCTGACCAGGGCGCCAATGATGAAGACGTCGGCCATCATCCAGGGATTGAGGTGGGCCAGGGAGCGGGCGATAGAGCGGCTGGCGGGAAGCGGGCGCCCCTGCAGCAGTCCCAGTTGCAGCCATATCACCCCCAGCAGGTAGACCCCCGGCAGTACGGCGATGGTCAGAATCACGGCGATGGCGACCAGCGGCTGGTGGAATCCGATCAGCGTCGTGGCCGTCTGGCTCAGTTCAATACGGTTGCCGAACCCGCCTACGGAGAAGCTGACGAAGGGAAACGAGATGGCCAGCAGCAGTGCGACCATGGCGGCCATGGCCAGTGCCATGCTGCGCTGGGCAGGGCGGTAGTGTCGTGTAACCAGGGTATGGCCACAGCGCGGGCAGTCCGCTTTCTGTCCCGGGCGCAAGGGAGGAAGGGCCGATAGCCAGTCACACTCGTGACACGCGCGCAGCCGCCGCCGCGAAGTGCGGGCCTCGGGTGGGGTCCGGTCGACGCGGGGCTCGCCCGGGGCGGGCAGGAAACGAGTAGAGCGATTGAGCACGTGTGGAACGATCCGGAGAAAGTAGTATGGCGAGGCAAGCCGGGGTGGGCGTATTGCCCTCTGGCCAAAGTGAAGTGTGACACGTTGACGGGACGCCTACCATATACAAACATGCGCCACTGAATGTTCCCCAAGGATTGAAAAATGTTGCTTCCCCTGATTGCCATCGCAGCCGGCCTGGTGCTGCTGGTATGGAGTGCCGAGCGCTTCGTCGACGGGGCAGCAGCAACGTCACGCAGGCTAGGTGTTTCGCCTTTGCTGATCGGCATGCTGGTCATCGGCTTCGGGACCTCGGCGCCTGAGCTGATGGTGTCGTCGCTGGCCGCAGGGCAGGGCAACCCGGGGCTCGCCCTGGGCAACGGCTATGGCTCCAACATCGCCAACATCGGCATGATCCTGGGCCTGATGGCGTTGATCTCGCCGCTGGCGGTGCATTCCAGCGTGATTCGCCGCGAGCTGCCGCTGCTGGCTGGCGTCACGCTGCTCTCGGCGCTGCTGATGTGGGGCGGCGTGATCGGTCGCTTCGAGGGTGCCGTGCTGCTGCTGATGCTGGCGGCCATGATCGGCTTCAGTATCTGGCAGGCCCGCCGCGGCCCGGCCGATGCGCTGGCAAGCGACACCGAGGATAGCCTGGCGGCTCGGCCCATGTCGCTGCGCGCCGGCCTGGCATGGACCTTCACCGGGCTGCTGCTGCTGGTGCTGAGCTCGCGGGTGCTGGTATGGGGGGCGGTGGAAATCGCGTTGGGCTTTGGCGTCAGCGACCTGATCATCGGCCTGACCATCGTGGCGATTGGTACCTCGCTGCCGGAGCTGGCCTCCTCCATCAGTGCACTGCGCAAGAATGAGCACGATCTGGTGGTGGGTAACGTCGTCGGCTCCAACCTATTCAACACCCTGGGTGTGGTGGGGCTGGCCGCGGTGATCCACCCCATCGCGGTGGGCGGCGAGGTGCTGCTGCGCGATTGGAGTCTGATGGCGCTGATGACGCTGCTGATGACGGTATTTGCCATCGGCTGGCGTGGCCGTCCGGGGCGCATCAACCGCGTCGAGGGAGCCGTGCTGCTGGCGCTCTTCCTCGGCTATACGCTGTACATGGTGCGGCTGGTGGTGCAGGCCACCGGCGCCTGATGCGACATCTCGACACACTGATTTGGCGCAACAAAATGCCATTTTTTGCATTCTGAAGGGTAAGATGCACGGGTCGGCTAGGACTAAGCTTATGTTTTATAGGCATAATCCGATAAGCCCGGAACCGCGAACCAGCCTGGCTCGAGATAAAGGATGCAAGATCTCGAGACGTGGCAAGTAACGCCCCAAGGGCCTATCCGGATCATCCTGCTACGCTGTCACAAGTGTCGAGGTGGAATGCGTCACGGCATGTCCAGGAGGGACGTGACCGGAAGCACAATAACCGCACACCCGTGTGCTCGCGCATCCCTTGAGACGTTAACTCTTCAGCAGCCAAGAGGTACGTCATGGAGCTTGATCCCGTACTGCTGTCACGAATCCAATTCGCCTTCGTGGTTTCCTTTCACGCCATCTTTCCGGTCTTTACCATCGGCCTGGCGTCCTATATCACCTTGTTGCACGCGCTGTTCTACAAGACGCGCAATCCGGCCTGGGATCGCCTGGCGTATCTGTGGACGAAGGTATTTGCCGTGGCCTTCGGCATGGGGGTGGTGTCGGGCATCGTCATGTCATTCCAGTTCGGCACCAACTGGAGCAACTTCTCCCAGGCCAGCGCCAACTTCATCGGCCCGCTGCTGAGCTATGAAGTGGTCACCGCCTTTTTCCTCGAGGCAGCCTTCCTCGGTGTGCTGCTGTTCGGGCGTGGAAGGGTGTCGCCGGGGGTGCACCTGTTCGCCGCTGCCATGGTGGCGCTCGGCACCTTCATATCGACCTTCTGGATCCTGGCAGCGAACAGCTGGATGCATACGCCGGCAGGGGTCGATTTCAACGAGGGCGTCTTCCGGGTCACCTCCTGGATGGAGGCGATCTTCAACCCGTCGTTCCCGTATCGCTTTGCCCACATGGCCATGGCGTCGTTCATCACCGGCGGTTTCGTCGTCGCCGGGGTCAGCGCCTGGTACCTGCTGATCGGGCGCGACGTGGAGGCCAACCGCAAGGCGTTATCGATGTGCATGTGGCTGCTGCTGGTGCTGACGCCGACCCAGGCCTTCGTCGGCGACCTGCATGGTCTCAACACGCTGGAGTACCAGCCGACCAAGCTGGCGGCCATGGAGGGCAACTGGGAAACCAAGGAGGGCGCTCCGTTCCTGGTCCTCGCCTGGCCGGATCAGGAAGCGCAGCAGAACCGCTTCGAGATCGGTATTCCTTACGCCGCGAGCCTGATTCTCACCCATGAGTTGCACGGTGAAGTGCCGGGTATCCTCGAGTCGCCTCCCGAGGAGCAGCCACCGGTGGCGCTGGTGTTCTGGGCCTTCCGCGTGATGCTCGGTATCGGCTTCCTGATGATTGGCGTTTCACTGGTCGGACTCTATCTAAGGCGCGGCGGCCGGCTCTACCACTCGAGGCGCTACCTGCAGATGCTGCGGCTGATGTCGGTGACACCGTTCATTGCCGTGCTGGCAGGCTGGATCGTCACCGAGTCCGGTCGAGCGCCCTGGCTGGTCTACGGCATCATGACCCACGCCGAAGGCGTTACGCCGTCGCTGACAGGCGGCATGGCGCTGTTCACCCTGATCGGCTACGTCACCGTCTACGGCATCATCTTCTATGCCGGTACCTACTACCTGACGCGAGTGATCCGCTACGGCATGCAGCCGAAGGAAGAGGAGAAGATGGTCGACGACTTCGAGACGCCCAAGCGGCCCTGGTCGGCCACCCACACGCCCTTCGACGACAATCCCGCCAAGGGGGAGAACTGAGCCATGGAAATGTTCGATCTGTCTTTGATCTGGGCGCTCATCATCGGCTTCGGCATCATGATGTACGTGCTGATGGATGGCTTCGACCTGGGGCTCGGCATTCTGTTTCCGTTCGCTCCGGACGAGGATGCACGCGATGTGATGATGAACACGGTAGCCCCGGTGTGGGACGGCAACGAGACCTGGCTGGTGCTGGGCGGGGCGGGATTTTTGGCCGCCTTCCCGCTGGTCTATACGGTGTTCCTGCCGGCGCTCTACATCGGCGTGTTCCTGATGGTGGCCGGGCTGGTATTCCGCGGGGTGGCCTTCGAGCTGCGCTTCAAGTCGCGCCGCGAACGACGCGGGCGGCGGCTGTGGAACCTGGCCTTCAGCGGCGGCTCGGCGGTGGCCGCCTTTGCGCAGGGCGCCGTGGTAGGAACCTATATCCAGGGCTTCGAGACCCAGAACGGGGTCTTCGTCGGCGGCGCCTTCGACTGGCTGACGCCGTTCACGGTGCTCACCGGCATCGGCATCATGATCGGCTACGCCCTGCTGGGCACCACCTGGCTGATTCTCAAGTCGGAAGGCTATATCCAGGCCTGGGCCTACAAGCTCACGCCGCCGCTGCTGGCGGCGGTGCTGGTGATCTTCGGCATCATCAGCATCTGGACCCCGCTGGTCAACGAGGTGGTGTGGGACCGCTGGTTCGGCCACCTGCAGGTGATCTGGATCCTGCCGGCGCTGACGCTGCTGTGCATGTATGGGGTGTACTGGGCGGTGCGGCGCCAGCGCGAACTGCTGCCGTTCATGGCCACGCTGGGTATGTTCTTCTTCACCTACCTTGGGCTGGTGGTGAGCAAGTGGCCCTGGCTGGTGCCGCCCAACTACACCATCTGGGACGCCGCCTCAGCACCGGAGTCGCAGCTCTTCCTGCTGCTCGGCGTGCTGTTCGTGCTGCCTTTCGTGCTGGGCTATACCTTCTGGTCCTACTGGGTCTTTCGCGGCAAGGTGCGTGCCGGCGAGGGCTACCACTGAATCCATGACGCTCTCACGTACGCCTGCAGCGGCGCGCCGCTGGCTGGCGGCACATGCCGCCAGCCAGCGTGGCTGGCTGGGGTTGGCCGCCCTGACGGGTATCGCTGCCGGTGCGCTGACCGTCGCCCAGATGGCCTTGCTGGCGTGGATCGTCAGTCGCCTGCTGGTGGATGGCGCGCCGCTGGCATCGCTCACCTCAGCGTTCCTAATGCTGGTGGCGGTGCTGGCGACCCGAGCCCTGTGCCAGTGGGGGCAGGAGCTGAGCGGTCAGCTGGCCAGCCTGCGCATTCGCCACGCGGTGCGCGCCGAGCTGCTCGACCATCTTGCCGCGATGGGGCCGGTTCGCGCCGGCGCCCGTCATTCCGCGGGGCTGGCCAACCAGTTGGTCGAGCAGGTCGAGGCGCTGGACGGCTACTTCGCACGCTTTCTGCCCCAGCTGCGATTGTGCGTGGCCATTCCGCTGCTGATTCTGCTCGTCGTGCTGTGGCTCGACTGGCTGGCGGCACTGTTCCTGCTGCTTGCCGCACCGCTGATCCCGCTGTTCATGGCCCTGGTGGGGATGGGGGCGGAGCGACTCAATCGCGATCAGTTCGTTGCCGTGAGTCGCCTCTCGGGACACTTTCTCGACCGCGTGCGGGGCATCTCCACGCTGCAGCTCTTCGGCCGCACCCGTGAGGCGGCCACGGAGGTGCACGCGGCGGCGGACAACTATCGCCGCCTGAGCATGCGCACCCTGCGGGTGGCCTTTCTCTCCTCGGCGGTGCTCGAGTTCTTCGCTTCGGTGGCCATCGCCGTGGTGGCCATCTACGTGGGCTTCGGCCTGCTGGGCTACATCGAGTTCGGCCCGGCCGAGGAGCTGACCCTGTTCAGCGGGCTGCTGGTACTGCTGTTGGCGCCGGAGTTCTTCCAGCCGCTGCGCACCCTGGCCCAGCACTATCACGACCGGGCCGCGGCTCTGGGCGCCGCCGATGGCATGCTGGCCCTGCTGAGCGAGCCGGTACGGCCCGCGCATGCAACGGCTTCACCGCCGCCAGCGCTGGAGCGCTGCGTGGCGCTGGAGGCGGTAACCCTGAGTCATCCTGGGCGGGGGCAAGTACTGGGTCCGCTGGATGTGGTTGTCGAGAAGGGCGACATTCTGGTCGTCACCGGGCCGTCGGGGGCCGGCAAGTCGGCGCTGCTGCAATTGCTGGCGGGATTCGTGGCGCCGGCCTCGGGGCAGCGCCACGCTGCGGCCGACTTGAGAATCGCCTGGATGGACCAGCGCCCGCTGCTGATTCACGGCAGCCTGGCCGAGAACCTGCGCCTGGCGGCCCCGGAAGCCAGCGACGCCGAGCTAGAGCGCGCCCTTGAGCACGCAGGGCTAGCCGAGCTGGTGGCGGCGTTGCCACAGGGCATCCATACGCCGCTGGGAGAGCGGGGCTCGGGGCTTTCCGGGGGGCAGGCGCAGCGCCTGGCGCTGGCGCGGGTGTTCCTCTCCGATGCCGAGCTGGTGCTGCTCGACGAGCCCACCGCCAGCCTGGATGAGGTGACCGAAGCGTGCGTCATCGAATCGCTGCGCCGCCTTGGCGACGAAGGCAGGACGCTGGTCATCGCCACTCACCACCCCGCACTGATGGCCATGTCCAGTCGCCGCCTGGCCCTGCATGATGGGCGGAAGCAGGCCGTCGTGGCGGCGGGAGGTTGAGCATGTCGAAACGCTCATTGCGTACTACCTTCGCCCCTTGGCTGCGTTTGCTGGCCCAGCGACGTGGGCGGCTCGCCATCGGCGTGCTGCTGCTGATCGTCACGGTGTTCTCGGCGGTGGGGCTGCTGACCCTCTCGGGCTGGTTTATCGCCGCCAGCGCGCTGGCCGGCATGGCGCTGGCCCTGGGCATGGCCGTGGCGTTCGACGTCTACGTGCCGGGCGGCGGCATACGTTTCTTCGCCGTGAGCCGCACCGTGGCTCGCTATGCCGAGCGGCTCTACAACCACGACACCGTGCTGCGTCTGCTCGCCGATCTGCGCAGCCGCCTTTTTTCAGCCATGGCCCGGCTCGACGACCGCAGCCTGGCGCGTCAACGCGCCAGCGACTGGCTCAACCGCCTGACCGCCGACATCGATACCCTGGACGGCCTTTACCTGCGGCTGCTGGCGCCCCCGGCGGTGGCACTGGCCGCCATCGTGCTGCTGGCTGCGTTCCTGGCGCTGTGGGTGCCCATGGTCGGGCTGGCCGTGGCGGCGCTGCTGGTGTCCACCTGGGCATGGCTGACGGCCGGGCAGGCCTGGCTGGGCATGGCGTCGAGCCGGCGTCAGGTGGCGCATCTTCAGCGTCTGCGCAGCCAGGCCATCGAGCATCTCACCGGCCTGGCGGAGCTCGAGGCCTACCGCAGCCGTGACTGGCATCGACAGAGTTTTTTCCAGCGTGAGGAGAAGCTGTCCCGGGATCAGCAGCGTACGGCCGGCGTGGCGGGATTCGGTGTCGCCCTGGTCAACCTGATGGTTGGGCTGGGCATGGTGGCGGCCCTATGGTTGGCGGCGGCGGCCTGGCAGCAGGGCATGATTTCAGGCGCCGTGATGGTGATGATGCCGATCGCCGTGCTGGCCCTCGGTGAGGTGCTGGCGCTGCTGCCGAACGCCTTCACTCAGTTGGGGGCGAGCCGGGGCGCGGCCGAGCGTCTCAACGAGGTGGAAGAGGAGGGGCAGGCCAAGGTCAGCGCTGGCCATGCTCAGCTCCCCACCGGGGCCTTGAGCGTACGGCTGAGTGGGGTGGGCCTGCACTATCCGGGCGCTCTCGCTCCGGCGCTGGAGGATCTCGATCTTGTGCTGGCTCCCGGGGAGCGTCTGGCCCTGACCGGTGCCTCGGGAGCGGGCAAGAGCAGCGTGGCGGCGTTGCTGACACGGCGGTTGCCGCCCAGCCAGGGGGAAATCCTGCTGGGCGATATACCCATTGGCGAGATCAACGAAACGTCGCTACGCGAGCGCGTCGCCATCCTCGGTCAGCGCATCGATCTGTTCCAGGACAGCCTGGCGAGCAACCTGCGACTGGCGGCACCGGAAGCCGACGACGCGCAGCTGTGGCAGGCACTGGAGTGGGTCGACCTGGCAGACTGGGCCGCAGCGCTGCCGCAGGGCCTGGCCACGCCGGTGGGAGAAGGCGGGCGGGCGCTCTCCGGCGGTCAGGCAAGGCGCCTGGCCCTGGCACGGCTGTGGCTGCGCGACCCCGGGCTGGTGATACTCGACGAACCCTTCGCCGGCCTCGATGCCGACACCGTGGGTCGGCTAGCGCCGCGGCTGGATGAGTGGCTGGAAGGTCGCAGCGTGCTCTACCTTGTACATCAGTTGGACGGCAGCGTATTCGACCCTCCCGGTGTCACCCGGCTCGTGCGTCTTGCACAAGGCAGCTTGACCGTTTGCGCAAATTCCGGGTATCCATCAGGATAAGAAGATAAAGGCAACGAGGTGCATCATGCGCGACTTCCTCAAGCGGCTGCCCAAGGCCGAACTCCATCTTCACATCGAAGGCTCCCTTGAGCCGGAGCTGATGTTTGCTCTGGCACGACGCAACGGGGTCGAGTTGCCCTATGGCTCGGTGGAGGAGGTGCGTGCCGCCTACGACTTCCAGGATCTCGCCTCCTTCCTCGAGCTCTATTATCAGGGCATGAGCGTACTCAAGCGTGCCGAGGACTTCCACGACCTGGCCATGGACTACTTCCGCCGCGCCCATGCCGAAGGCGTCGTCCATGTAGAGATGCACTTCGACCCGCAGGCCCATCTGGCGCGTGGGGTCGAGCTCGATGTCGTCATGGAGGGACTGAGCCTGGCTCAGCGTGAGGCTGAACGAGAACTGGGCATGTCGACGGCGCTGATAATGGCCTTCCTGCGCGACCGGCCCGCCGACGAAGCGATGCGCGTGCTGGAGAGCGCGGCACCCTACTGGGAGATGCTCGATGCGGTGGGGCTGGACAGCGCCGAGCGTGGCCATCCGCCATCCAAATTCACCGAGGTTTTCCAGCGCGCCAGAATGCTGGGCATTCCCCGGGTGGCGCATGCCGGGGAGGAGGGCCCGCCCGAATACATCCGCGAAGCGCTCGATCTGCTCGATGTCTGCCGCATCGACCATGGCGTGCGCTGTCTCGAGGATCCTCAGCTGGTCGAGCGGCTGCGTGACGAGGGGATGGTCCTCACCGTCTGCCCGCTCTCGAACGTTCGCCTCAAGGTGGTGGAGCGTATCCAGGATCACCCTCTGCCCCAGCTGCTTGATGCTGGCTTGCGCCTCACGCTCAACTCCGACGACCCGGCCTATTTTGGCGGTGGCATGCTGGATAATTTCCTCGCTTGCCACGAGGCCTTCGGCTGGTCCCGGGAGACCTTCATCCAGCTGGCAGGCACCGCCATCGAAGCGGCGTTCATGAGTGACAGGCGTCGCCTCGAGCTGCATCGCCAGCTGGCGGCAAGCGCCTAGAAGCAAAAACCCCCGGCGAGTGCCGGGGGCGTGTCGTTATTATCGTTCCCTTCAGATGATCCCTGCGACTGGGCCAGCTTACGGGAGCGCAGGCACTTCGAAGTCGGGCATCTTGCCAGTCAGCGTGTGCAGGAAGGCAGTGATGTCGGCGATGGTCTCATCCTCGAACTCGCGATTCAGCATCTCCTGTCCCATGATCGCCACGGCTTCCTCGAGGGTCTCGGTGGCACCGTTGTTCATGTACGGATAGGTGACGCCGACGTTGCGCAGCGTGGGCGTGCGGAACTTGTACATGTCAGCCTCGTCGCCGGTTACCTCGTAGCGGCCCACGTCAGTGGAACCAGGCACCTGAATGGCCCAGAAGTTGCTGTCGGTGAGCGCCGGGCCGCTGTGGCAGGCGATACAGCCAGTATCGACGAAGGCCTGCATGCCGCGCTTCTCCTGCTCGTTCAGCGCTTCCATGTCGCCGCGCAGATAGCGGTCGAACGGAGAGTTAGGCGTATTCAGCGTGCGCTGGAAGCTCGCCAGTGCCTTGGCCAGGTTGTCCTTGTTGATCGGGTTGTCGTCTTCCGGATAGGCCTCGGCGAACTTCTCCTGGTAGATCTCGAACTCCATGAGACGCTCGAGCGCCATGTCGAGGTCCATGGCCATCTCGATGTCAGCTTCGATGGGACCAAGCGCTTGACCTTCCAGGTCGGGCTCGCGGCCGTCCCAGAACTGAGCTTCCAGGAAGCCGGAGTTGAGCACCGTCGGCGTATTGCGTTCGCCAACCTGCCCGTCGTGACCGACAGCGCGGGGAATACGGTCACTCCAGCCCAGAGCCGGGTTGTGGCAAGTGGCGCAGCTGATCACGCCGCTGGCAGAAATCCGCGGCTCGAAAAACAGCATGTTGCCGAGTTCCACCTTCTCATCGGTGAGTGAGTTGTGCGCCGGAATCGGCGGCAGGTGCGGCAGCGGCTCGAAGCGGTCGCGATAGTCGCCCAGGCCGTCATCGGCAATGACGGTGGTTGCCGCCAGTGTAGCGCTCAACGACACTGCTGCGGCGATGGCAAGCGGCCGGACAAGAGCGTGACGAGTCATGATGTTCCCCTTGTATTGCATGCTAGAGACGATGTTAGCCTTTAATGCTTCTTGAGCTTAGGCCTTTCAATTGAGCTATATCAACTGAGTAAAATAGTCGGAATGGAGGCCTGGTTGAGATAGGTCAAGTTTTCTTCCGACTTCGCTCATTCTCGAGAGACAGGCCTTGTACAAGTGCCGCAGCTATGTTTCCTTCGGCACTTCCTGGATGAGGACGCGTCATGAATCGCTATCGCTATCCCGCCATACCGGAATCGGAAGTCACGCCGCGCGAGCTGCTGCACACACGCCGTCGGGTGCTGAAGGGCGGCCTGGCGCTGGGCGCTGCCGCGGTTGCGCCGGGCTTATTATGGCCGCGTGAGGGGCAGGCCTGGCAAGGCTTGCTGGAGCAACGCCTGGCCACAGGCCTGCCGAGCCAGGAGCTGGCCGGCGGAGAATCGCCCACCTCGTTGCGCGACATTACTACCTACAACAACTTCTACGAACTCGGTACCGGTAAGCGGGATCCCGAGATATATGGCCATCAGCTGGTCACCGATCCCTGGTCGTTGGCCATCGAAGGAGAGGTCGACAAGGCGGGTACCTTTGCCCTCGAGGACGTTCTCAAGCATCAGGACCTGGAAGAGCGCATCTACCGGCTGCGCTGTGTCGAAGCCTGGTCGAAGGTAATTCCCTGGGTCGGTTTTCCGCTGGCCGACCTGCTCAAGCGCCATGAGCCCACGTCCCGGGCGCGCTATGTGGTGTTCGAAACCATTCATGATCCCGACAACCTGCGCGGGCAGCGGCGAGGCGTACTCGACTGGCCCTATCGCGAGGTGCTGCGCATCGATGAGGCAATGCACCCGTTGACGCTGATGGCGGTGGGCCTCTACGGCGAGGTGCTGCCAAACCAGAGTGGTGCACCGATCCGCCTGGTCGTTCCCTGGAAGTATGGCTTCAAGAGCATCAAGTCGGTCGTACGCATCGCGCTGGTGGAGGAGCGGCCGCTGACTTCCTGGGAGGAGCGTAACCCGGAAGAGTACGGCTTCTATGCCAACGTCAATCCGGAGGTGGATCATCCACGCTGGTCCCAGGCGCGGGAGCGGCGGCTCGGTGAGAGCGGGCGCCGCGAGACGTTGATGTTCAACGGCTATGCCGAGGAGGTCGCCAACCTCTATTCCGGCATGGACCTGCAGCGCCATTACTGAGTGAGGCGCAGGGAAGCAAAGGAGATCAGGGTGACTCAACGCACAGCGATCCATGCCTTTCGCCTGCTGGTGCTGATGGGCTGCAGCGCGCCGGCACTGTGGCTTGCCTGGCAGTGGTTCTACGGCGACCTGGGGGTGGTGCCTGGCGAGGCGGTGGTGCACTTCACCGGCACCACGGGCTTGAGCCTGCTATTGATCACCATCGCCTTCAGCCCCGCCTTTCGCTTCACCGGCTGGGTCGGCTTCATGGCGGCTCGGCGCCAGATTGGCCTGTGGGCGTTCTTCTGGCTGGTGGCCCACATGCTGGCGTGGATGGGGCTGGATCAGTACTGGGATTGGCCCTGGATTCGCCGCGAGATGGTCGAATTGCCCTATATTCGCTACGGCGCCGCCGCGCTGCTGCTGCTGGTGCCGCTGGCCCTGACCTCGTTTCGCCGTGCTCAGCAGGGCATGGGGCGGACGGCGTGGCATTGGTTGCATCGCCTGGTCTATGTATCCGCGCTACTGGGTGTGGTGCACCTCTGGATCCTGACCCGCGCGGATTATCTTTTGCCCAGTGTGTTTGCGGCCGTGCTGTTCGCGCTGGTGGTGTTTCGTCTCATCGATGCAGCGATCCACCGTCAGTAGCACCCAATGGGGCCGGCACAAGCCGGCCCTATCATTCTCAATGAGTGGTGACCAGCATCAGCACGCTGAGAGCGGCGGAGACCCACATGGCAGGCTTGATGTCGTGGATCTTGCCGGTGGCCAGCTTGATCAGCACGAAGCTGAGGAAGCCGAAGGCGATGCCCAGGGTGATCGAGTAGGTCAGCGGCATCAGGATAATGGCCAGGAAGGCCGGGAAGGCCTGTTCGAACTGCGACCAGTCGATCTTGCTCACCGGTGCCAGCATGAACAGCCCTACCAGCACCAGCGCCGGTGCCGTGGCGATGCCGGGTACCAGCGATAGCAGCGGTGAGAGAAACAGGAAGGGCAGGAACAGGAAGGCAATGGTCACCGCTACCAGCCCGGTGCGACCGCCTTGGGCGACGCCGGCGCCGGACTCGATGAACGTCTGGGCGGCACTGGTACCCAGCGGTGCGGCGATCATTGAAGCGAAGGCGTCCACGGTCATCGAGCGCTTGAGGTTGCGCGGGTTGCCGTCCTTGTCCTTCAGGTCGGCAGACTCCGAGAGCGCCATGAAGCACGACAGCGCATCGAAGAAGTTGGTGAACAGCATGACGAAGATGAACGGCAGGTAGGCGACCTTTAGTGCGCCCCAGATATCCACCTGCATCACCGCACTGAAGTCGGGCCAGGCGGCAATGCCGCTCCACTCCACCACCACGTCACCGCCCCACATCCGGCCCATCGGGGTCGCCAGCAGCGTCGTCAGGGCGATGCCAAGGATCAGCGCGCCGTTGAAGCGCATGATCACCAGGATGGCGGTGGCCATCATGCCGATGAAGAAGGTGATCAGCGAGGCGTCCATGCTGCCCAGGGTCACCAGGGTCGCATCGCTGCCGACGATGAAACCGGCGTTCTTGAAACCGATGAAGGTAATGAAAAGGCCGATGCCGCAGGTGATGGCGTAGCGCAGAGAAGGCGGAATGGCGTTGATGATCGCCTCGCGCACGTTGAACATCGCCAGGGTGGCGAACATCACCCCCGACCAGAACACGCAACCCAGCGCTACCTCCCAGGAAAGCCCGGCACCCTGCACCAGGGTGTAGGTGAACAGTGCGTTCATGCCCATGCCCGGCGCCACCAGGATCGGGTTGCGGGCATACAGCCCCATGGCCAGGCTGCTCATGAAACTGATCAGCACGGTGGCGGAGAGCGCTGCCGAGAAGGGGATACCTGCGTCGGAGAGAATCGCCGGGTTGACCACGATGATATACATCGAGGCCAGGAAGGTGGCGATGCCGGCCAGGATCTCGGTGCGCACGCTCGAGCCGCGTCGACTCGCACCGAAATAGCTGTCAAGCCAGCTGCCTTGTCCCGCTGCCTGCGCGGGGGAGTGTCCATCTGCCTTGTCAGTCAGGGAGGAGCTCGGTTCCATTGCTTGTGTCCATTTGTTGTTGGATTAGCCCGCTGGGAAGCGGAAGATCGTATCTGACCGTTTGGTCAGCTGTGTCCGGCTACAGCCTAGAAGATAATTGACCGATTGGACAGGTGGGTTGCGACCAAGGTCGTAGAAGAGGCTCGCGGGTCAAGAGGCAGTCAGCCCGACATTGGCTCGACCCGGCTGCCGCCGGGGGAGAGGTCAGCAAAGGAGTGGGAAGCGGTGCGACGTAGGCGTCAGGCCGGGGAAGGCGGGCTCAATTCACCGCCGCCGGAGCGAGTAGGGCTTGCAGCTGATCGACAGGCATGGGCCGGCAGAAGTAGTAGCCCTGGAAGGCGTGGCAGCCCTCGGCGATCAGGCTCTTGAGCTGCGCTTCGGTCTCTACGCCTTCGGCCACCACCTCGAGCTGCAGGGCCAGGCCCATGGCGATGATGGTGCGCACGATGACCAGACCGTCGCTACTCGCCAGCATGTCGTTGACGAAGCTCTGGTCGATCTTGATCTGGTCCAGCGGCAACCGCCTGAGGTACTGCAGCGAGGAGTAGCCGGTACCGAAGTCGTCCATGGCGAAGCTGATGCCCAGGGCCTTGAGGCGCTGCATTTTGTCGATGCCGGCCTCGAAGTCGTCGATCAGGCTGCTCTCGGTCAGCTCCAGCTTCAGGCGGTGTGGATCGGCGCCGGTGGCGTCGAGAACCCGTTCGATGCGCTCGACGAAGTCCGGTTCCTTGAACTGCCGGGCGCTGACATTAACGGCCAGCGCCAGCGGCGGCGAGGCAGGCTGTTGCTTCCAGGCCACCAGTTGGCGACACGCCTGCTCCAGCACCCAATCGCCGAGAGGCACGATCAGCCCGCTCTCCTCGGCCAGCGGTATGAACTCGGCCGGAGAAACCAGGCCCCGCGAGGGGTGCTGCCAGCGCACCAGCGCCTCCGCTCCCAGGGGCCGGCGGCCGGCGTCGTACTGGAGTTGATAGACGAGGCGAAACTCGCCACGCTGCAGCGCCAAGCGCAGGTCGCGCTTGGTCTCGTTGCGCGCCTCCATGACCGACTGGATCGCATCGTCATGAAAACGGATGGTGTCTCGCCCGGCCAGCTTGGCCTGGTGGCAGGCGGCGTCCGCCAGCTTGAACAGGGTCTCGATGTCGTCGCTACCATGAAACATGGCCACGCCCTGACTGGCTGACAGGAAGTGCTGGATACCGTCGATGGTAAAGGGCTCGGCAATGGCGAGGCGAATGCGATCGGCCAGCTCTTCGACTCGTGTGGCCGCGCTGTCAGCCTGTGCCGGCAGCGAGTCGATGACCAGCAGGAACTCGTCACCGCCCGGCCGGCCCGGGATACAGCGCTCCTTCTGAAAGCCGCGCAGCCGGTCGGCGACCTCACGCAGCAGCCGGTCGCCGGTACGGTGGCCATAGCTGTCGTTGATCTGCTGGAACAGGTCGAGGTCGAGATAGATCAGCGCGCCGTACTGTCCCGTACGCTGACACAGCTGCAGCGAATGCTCGAGATGCTCGCTCATCATGCGCCAGTTGGGCAGCTCCGTGAGGCCATCATAGTGGGTCAGCTGATGTGCCTTGCGCTCCGCGGCAAGTCGCCGTGCCTCGCTCTCGCGCAGGCGCAGCACCGCCCGCGCAATCTGACGCAGCTGGCCGCGTCCTTGCTCGGCCAGGCGCTGGATGCGCGGTAGCTCCGGGGCCTCACGGCGAAGACGGGAGAGGCTGAGCAGCGCATCGCCGATGGTCAGCAGGTGACGATTCAGCACCCGGGCAGAGTAGAAGGCCGCCAGCAGCATCAGCAACAGGGTGAAGACACCGAGTAGCGTCACCGTGTTCAAGTGGTCGTGGATGGTCCGGTAGGAGTCTTCGGTGCGCACCTGGGCGCGTTCGGAGAGCCTTGCGCTCAAGTGCCCCGTGAGCATGGTAAAGCGCAGGAACTCATGCTGGGCCTCGTCCAGGTAGTGCTGGGCCTGGGTGGGATCGACCGTGGCGATGTCACTGGCCATGACGATGAAGCGCCGGTAGGCTTCGAACGCCTCCAGCAAACGCTGGGCGCTGCCATGGTTGAGATCGACCATGAGCTGTGTTTCGGTCAGCTCCTGCACCTGTCTGCCGAGTGCTGCGAGCTCGTTGACGAAAGCCGAATGCAGCCGATAGCTGGCGAGCGAAGAGAGCTCGCCGAGGTCGGCCTGTTGCAGCATGTCGATCACGCTCTGGTGGAGCTCGCCCAGGCTCTGCTCGTAGTCGGCGGCCTGGTGCAAGGCGGAGAGATCTTCCAATTGGCGGGTATGGTTGTGACTTACCCGCTCCTTGAGTATCTGGACAGCACTGAAGCCGAACACCAGGGCCGGTATCAGCACGACCAAGGTGGGCAGGAGAAAGACCCAGAGCAAAGGCCGGCTAGGCTTCATGTCATACCCTTATTGTTCTACGGGGCTTCGAAAGCCAGCGAAGCCCAAAGGTCGGGTGGAATGCTTGCGTGATAGAGGTAACCCTCCTCGTCGAGCGGGGAGAAAATCACCAGCGTCCCCTCAGGGGGGAAGTAGTCCATCAGGTCGGCCAGGTTGGGGCCGTGGGCAACGATCATGCGATTGGCGTTGCCCTCGACCGGTAGCGAGAGCATCTTGCCGGTATGATCGATAACGGGCCGCTTTTCGTCATCCGTCATCGCGGCGGTATAGCGCAGCATCGTGTCGATCTGCTGAGGCTTGTCCGGAAACAGGATCCGAGCGGTTTCCTGCGTTCGGCAGAAGGGGCTGACGATAATGGGATCCTCGATCGGCCAGGCGTGGCGCGCCATATGCTCGGCAACATCCTTAACGACCTGGCGGCCTTCCCCGCTCAGGGGCCGCTGGGTGGTGCAGTCGTCGAAGTCAACCGGTACCTGATCCGGAATGCTGGTGTCCGTAGGAGCGTGGCGCAGATAGAGCACGAAGCCGCCCTGCTGCAACGCCGATAGTAGCCCCGGGCTGGGCTCCACGGATAAGTGCTCTTCGGCCGTTGCAGGCAGGCAGACAAGGACGAGCAGGGCTGAACCGGGCAGCAGGCTGGCCAGTAGGCGACGTTTCAGCTTGTTTAGCAGCACTGGGACTGGCTCCTGGCAGCTTCTATATTCGCTTTGGGCGAAATATGCCATAACGGCACACAAAGCTGCCAGCCGTCCTTGGTCTATTGTGCCCGCTCTTGATTTTGGTCAAGCCTGGATCGGTTATCCAACTGCGTCACGCCTGTGCTGCCAGTGTCCGCGGGTAAAGGTTGCTACCTGTGACGGTGGTCGCCAAGGGACAATAGGCCGATCGCTTGCTTCGGCATTGTCCTCGGCGGTCGCCTTGGCTACGTTGGGTAAAAAGCCGCAGAAGACGGCCGACGTCACCAAGACGTACACAAGGATGCCGCATTAGGGATGATGGGATACGTCATCCATTCTGCCAGCAGGGCGGTAGCGTCCCTAAATTTTCGCAACTACTCATCGGACTACGTATCCCGGCAAAGCCTCTGCTCATCACATGCGTTACATCGCAGTTCTTCTCGGTTCAGGGGCTTGAGTGCATTACACGAATTCCGCATAAGTGGTCGAATTATACTTGGGTTCTTTAAAAATCAACGAATTGGAAGAAATGAAGCGCATCAGATAATATTGTTGAACGCGCAGTATGTTCATTGAATATCAGGGCGTGTAGTCCAACAGGCACTTGTTCGCCATGTTCCGCATGGTGAACAAGTGCTGAACGGTTAGGCTAATGGAAGTTAAGATGAATATTCGAACTGCAAGGGAAGCCGACCTGCCAGAGG
The DNA here is from genome assembly GCF_013697085.1 of Billgrantia kenyensis. Lineage (GTDB taxonomy): Bacteria > Pseudomonadota > Gammaproteobacteria > Pseudomonadales > Halomonadaceae > Halomonas > Halomonas kenyensis. Next base: position 360,321 of record NZ_JACEFT010000001.1, on the reverse strand, counting down.
TCATGCGTCTACTTCATCAGATCAATAGCGAGCATCACGACCGTGCGCCAGCCGTTTTCGCGAGTCCGGATCAAGATGAACCAGGTCACTGGCTTAAGCAGATACTTGATTCCGGCCAGCTGTTTCTTGTCGCCGAATCGGCTGCAAGCATCATGGGTTTGATCACGGCCACCATTACGACCAATTCGGGCATACCCTTCCTATCGCACCACAAGGTCTGTCGTATCGGCACAATCGTCGTGGATCTACGACAACGGCGCGCCGGGATTGGACAACTCTTGATGGCAGAAGCCGAGAGTTGGGCTGCAACGATGGGTGCCAAGGAAATCCGACTGGAGGTAATGGAGTTCAACCAACGAGCGGTAGCATTTTACGCGAATGGCGGGTATGAAGCACAATCACGGATCATGTCAAAGGCGATTGCCTAACAAAGCCAGCCAAGATGCTGCATTTCGACTTCCGCGAAGGCGGCTCGTACCGCATGCGACTTACCTACGCGCAACCGGAGCAGGGACGAGGCAAGACTTCAGAGGGCGCCGATGAGGTCGCAGTGCGACTGACGAAACTCGAGCACGAACGAAGGATCGAGCAAGAAGTCACCTTCGATAGCGAGGACCGTTCGTTCTCCGGCGTCATGCGCATGATCTGGACCTTTCAGCCTCAGGACGAAGGGACGCTCGTGACGATCCGAACCGAGAACGTACCGGAAGGGATCCGGCCGGAAGACCACGATGCAGGTTTGAACTCATCTTTGAAGAAGCTCGCGGGATTCGTGGAAGCGGCAGAAAGGATGATGGCGCCCCGGGCCTTCGTCCGCATTACCACGAGCACTACTTCGGCGCGTTTCTGCTGGACCCCGAAGGCAATCGCGTGGAGGCAGTATGTCACCGGGCAGAATAAAGACGAGCAAGGCCAATGCAGCCGACGCTCGTTGCTCGCGCGCCTGAGCTTAAACATTAGCCTGAAGGAAGCGAACATGGAAACCAAGCAGTACCTTGTCATTCAAGACCACACGAGTGAGTTTCCTGAGCCTATAACTTTCGTGAAAGGGGCCCGGTTGACTGTAGGAGAGGAATATGAAGGCCCAGAGGGCTGGGAGAACTGGGTTTTTTGTGAATCACCCGGTCAAAAAGGTGGCTGGGTTCCAGAGCAAATTATCGAGAGCGTGACAGGCAGTGTTGCCCGTGCTCGCGAAGACTACACGGCAAGAGAACTCAATGTGCGAGAAGGGGGTCGTTTGTTTGGCGGAAGAGTTCTGAACGGTTGGATATGGTGCGAAAAGCTGAGTAGCAAAGAGACCGGCTGGGTGCCGCTTGAAAATCTGCAAGCCGTTTAGTGTAATCCCATCAGGCGAATGGGCTAGCAAGGCGCTCGTTCGGACGCAAACTACACTGCGCTTGTTTTCTCCGCACTGCTTCAGCGTTATGCAGCATGGAGGAAGACCAGTTGGTAGACATTCACCATCTCACCCCGAATGATGTGCCGCTGATGAAAGCGTTGTTGACGACCTTTGGTGACGCGTTCAATGAACCGGCCACCTACACGGTGAATCCCCCGAGTGCGGATTATCTGGAACAACTGCTCGACAGTGATACCTTCATTGCGCTGGCCGCCTTGAAGAATCGCGTTGTCATCGGTGGCATCGCTGCGTACGAACTGAAGAAGTTCGAGCAGGAGCGTAGCGAGATCTACATCTACGACCTTGCAGTGGCCAGCGGGCATCGGCGAGAAGGGACCGCGACAATGTTGATTGAGAAGCTAAAGGAGATAGCTGCTAAGCGAGGCGCCTACGTGATATTCGTTCAAGCCGATACCGGCATTGAAGATGAACCCGCGATTGCCTTGTACACAAGGCTGGGCAGACGTGAACATGTTTTGCATTTTGACATCCCGGTCGAAGGTCAAGGCGGATGACGGATAGCAGGCTGTTCAGGTAGACACGGGGTGCGTTTTACGGAAGGGGCCCAGATAAATGGGCGTTTTATCCATGGCGAGTGGTCCTCATGAATCCTGTTCTTGGAACGGGGGAGTCATGAGAGCCACTCGCCATTTTCGTTTCAGGCTTGGCCGCGACGATGCTGGCAGCGTCCGCTGGCCCAGGTTTCCAGAATGCTGCGGTCGTCGCCCAGCATCATCAGGGAGAACAGCCGCTCGCCGAGGGTCTTGCAGCGGGCGTGACGACGCCCAAGCAGCGGTGAGCCGTCGGGGTCGATCACCACGAAGTCGGCTTCCATGCCGGGGGCGAGGCGGCCGATCTTGTCGTCCAGCGAGAGCGCCTTGGCGTTGCCCAAGGTGAGGCCGTAGAGGCCCTGCCAGGCGGTGAGCGGCTGGCCGCGCAGTTGGCCTACCTGGTAGCCGGCCTTGAGCGTGGCGAGGCCGGAGAGGTCGGTACCGCCGCCGATGTCACTGGCGTAGGTGATGTTGAGGCCGACTTCGCGTGCCGCCAGGCGGTCGAACAGGCCGCTGCCGAGGAACATGTTGGAGCTGGGGCAGAAGGCGATGTTGGCGCCGCGCTCGGCCAGCCTGCAACGCATCTCCTGGTCGAGGTGGATGCCGTGGGCGAAGGTGCTGCGCGGGCCGACCAGCCCGGACTGTTCGTAGACTTCGAGATAGTCGCGGCTCTCGGGGAACAGTTCGGCCACCCAGTCGAGCTCGCCGGGGTTCTCGGAGAGGTGGGTCTGCAGCCATAGGCTCGGGTCGTTGCGCAGCAGGCCACCGGTGGCATCGAGCTGCTGGCGGGTGGAGGTCGGTGCGAAACGCGGGGTCAGGCTGTAGCCCAGGCGCCCTCTGCCGTGCCACTCGCCGATCAGCCGTTCGGTGTCGCGGATACCGCCGTAGGTGTCGTCGCACAGCGCCTCGGGGGCGTTGCGATCCATCAGCACCTTGCCGGCCAGCATGCGCAGGTCACGCTCGCGGCAGGCCGAGAAGAAGGCTTCCACCGAGGTGGGGTGGCTGGAGCAGAACACCTGGGCGGTGGTGGTGCCGACCCGCAGCATCTCGTCGAGGAAGGCATTGGAGATCACCTCGGCCCGCTCGCGCTGGGCGAAGCCGCACTCTTCGGGGAAGGTGTATTCGTTCAGCCAGTCCAGCAGCTGACGCCCGTAGGAGGCCATGATCTCCAGCTGCACGTAGTGCACGTGGCTGTCGATGAAGCCGGGCATCACCAGCTTGCCGCGGTGATCCACCGTCTCGATGCCATCGGGCAGGCGTGGCGCCAGCGTGGCGTAGTCGCCGATGGCCTTGATTCGGCCTTTCTCCAGCCACATTGCGCCGTCGGTGTAGTGACGTACGCTACCTTCGGCGGGGCTGTCGCCTTCGCCGGGATCGGCATCGAAGCTCAGCAGTTCGGCACGTATCACGCGGGAATCGTTGTTCGTCATGATGTCAGGAGCTCATCCGTGTCTGCGGTAGTCGGAGCTGATCCGGGTGCAGGCCTGCGAGGAGGCGCTGTGAATCCTTCCCTGGACGCTACATTTGCCATCCATGGCAAATGACCTCCTCTTCGGCCTGCCCCCGGCGCTCCTCAAGTGAGTCCGGGTGGAATCGCCTTGGCTTTTGTCAGGTAAAAAGAGCACGTAGCTCGGCCGGCGCCAGGCCGCGTTGATCGGCGCGTTCGGCATTGCCCATCAACGGCAGCAGCTCGGCCAGAGCGGCGATGGCGATGGCGTAGGGCGTCTTGTCGCCTCCGGTGCCGCCCTTCGCCATGCCGATGGGGCAGCGCACCCGGGCCAGGGCCGCGTCGTCGTGGCCGGCATCGCTGAGCCGCGAACGGAAGCTGGCCCACTTGCTCTTGGAGCCGATCAGGCCGATGGAGGCGATGTCATCCCGCTGGAGCAGGGCGTCGACCAGGGCGCGATCCTCGGCGTGATCGTGAGTCAGCACCAGCGCGTGGCTGCCCGCCGGCAGTGCCGCCACGGCGGCCTGCGGATCTGGGGCGTGGCGGCAGGCCAGGCGCGGTTGTTCCTTGGTCCAGGCGGGAAAGACGTCTGCGCGGCTGTCGTGCCACAGCACACGCCAGGGCAGCGGGGCGGTCAGGCGCACCAGCTCGTTGCCGACGTGGCCGGCGCCGAAGATGGCAAGCGTAGCCGCACTGCCGGGGAATACCTCCAGCAGCACGTTGACGAAGCCGCCGCAGCACTGGCCGCTGCGTCCGCCCAGGGCGAAGGCCTCGAGGCTCATGCCGGCTTCGCCCTGAGCCAGTTTCTCGCGGGCGGCGTCGATCACCTGAAACTCGAAGGTGCCGCCACCCAGGGTGTCGAACACCTCGCTCTCGCTGATCACCATGCGCGCACCGGGCTCGCGGGGCGTGGAGCCGGTGCTGGTCACCACCGTGGCCAGCGCGTGGGGCAGCCCCTCGCGCTGCAGCTGGTGCAGCGCTTCGTGCCAGGGAGTGGGCCGAGGCGCGTGCATTACGGCGCGCCTCGTTCCAGCTGCGCGCTGTCGTAGCGGCTGCGCAGCTCCTCGGCGGCCAGCAGCACCCGCTCCGGCGTGGCCGGAGTGTCGAGCCGCGGCGCTTCGGCGTAGTCGGCCAGGCTGGCCAGGGCGTCGCGCAGCGCCGACCACACCGCCATGCCGAGCATGAAGGGCGGCTCGCCCACCGCCTTGGAGCGGTAGATGCTGGCCATGGAGTTGGGGTGGCCCTCCATCAGCTTGACGTTGAACGCCGGCGGCAGGTCGCCGTAGGTCGGGATCTTGTAGGTGGCGGGGCCGTCGGAGATCAGCCGGCCGGCCTCGTTCCACTTCAGCTCTTCGCTTGTCAGCCAGCCCATGCCCTGAATGAAGCCGCCCTCCACCTGGCCGATGTCGATGGCCGGGTTCAGCGAGTCGCCCACGTCGTGCAGGATGTCGACCCGCTCGACCTGGTACTCGCCGGTCAGGGTGTCGACGCTGACCTCGGCCACGGCGGCACCGAAGGCATAGTAGTAGAAGGGGCGGCCCTGGCCGACGTTGCGGTCGTAGTGGATCAGCGGCGTGGCGTAGAAACCCTTCTCGGAGAGCGAGATGCGGTTGATGTAGGCGGCCTGCACCAGCTCGCCCCAGGGAATGCGCTGCTCGCTCTCGCCGTGGCCCGCCACCAGGTGGCCGGCTTCCAGGCGCATGTCCTCGCGGTCGAGGCCCTGATCCTGGTAGAGGTGCTCGTGGGCGAAGTCGAACAGGCGCTGCTTGAGCTTCACGCAGGCGTCACGGGCAGCCTGGCCGTTCAAGTCAGCGCCGCTGGAGGCCGCGGTGGGCGAGGTGTTGGGCACCTTGTCGGTACGGGTGGCTGTGATGCGCACCTCGTCGGTGTCGAGGCCCAGCTCGCGGGCCACCACCTGGCAGATCTTGGTGTGCAGACCCTGGCCCATCTCGGTGCCGCCGTGATTGATCATCACGCTGCCGTCAGTGTAGACGTGCAGCAGGGCGCCGGCCTGGTTGAGGTGCTTGGCGGTGAAGGAGATGCCGAACTTCACCGGGGTCAGTGCCAGGCCGCGCTTGATGATCGGGCTCTCGGCGTTGAACTCGGTGATGGCTCGGCGCCGCGCCCAGTACTCGCTGCTGGTTTCCAGCTGCTCGACCAGCTCGCGCAGCAGCTTGATCTGATCCACCTGCTGGCCGTAGTGGGTGGTCTGCCGGCCGGGGCGGTAGAAGTTGCGCTTGCGTACCGTGAGCGGGTCTTCGCCGATGCGCCGGGCGATGTCGTCCATCGCCGCCTCGATCACCATCATGCCCTGGGGGCCACCGAAGCCGCGGAAGGCGGTGTTGGAGGCGGTGTGGGTGCGGGCGCGGTGGCCGGTTACGCGAGCCTCGCCCAGGGAGTAGGCGTTGTCGCTGTGGAACATGGCGCGGTCGACGATGGCGTCCGAGAGGTCGGGGGAGTAGCCGCAGTCGCCGATCACGGTGATCTCGCCGCCCTGGATCACGCCCTGTTCATCCACGCCGAGGCGGTAGCGGTTGTGGAACGGGTGGCGCTTGCCGGTAACGCGCATGTCGTCGGCGCGGGGCAGGCGCACGCGGGTGGTACGGCCGGTGCGCCGGGCGATCAATGCGGCGATGCAGGCCCAGGGGGATGCCTGGGTCTCCTTGCCGCCGAAGCCGCCGCCCATGCGGCGCACTTCCACGGTCACGGCGTGGAATGGAATGCCGAGTACCTCGGCCACCAGCTTCTGGGTCTCGCTGGGGTGCTGGTTGGAGGTGTGAACGATCACACCTTCGTCTTCGGTGGGTTGCACCAGGCAGGCCTGACCTTCCAGATAGAAGTGCTCCTGACCGCCGACGAACTGCTCCGCCTCGACCACGAGGGCGGCGCTGGCCAGGGCCTGCTCCCAGTCGCCGCTCTGCTGCACGTGGGTGGGGCGCACGAACTCTCCTCGCTCGGCGGCAGCCACCGGGTCGAGACAGGCCGGCTGCTCGTCGATTTCGGCGATACCCTGGGCCAGGGCGGTGTTCACTGCTTCGCGAGCGGCGCGATGGCTCTCGGCGGCCACGGCGAACAGCACCTGGCCGACGTAGCTGATCTCATCCTCGACGAAGATGGGGTCGCCCGGGAATACGGGGCCGATATCGGTGTGTCCCGGCACGTCGTGGAAGCCGACCACGTCGACCACGCCGGGCATGGTGCGCACCTTGTCCAGGTCGAGCCGGGTCAGGCGGCCATGGGCGACGGGTGAAAGCGCCAGCGCCACGTGCAGCGCATCGGCGGGGGCCTTGAGGTCGTCGATGTAGGAGGCGCGGCCGGTAACGTGCTTGATCGCGCTCTCATGGAAGCGCGAGTTGGGGTGCGTGCCCGGCGTAACGGTATCCCGCGCCAGCGGGCTGGCGCCCTTAATCTCGCCCTTGAGCTCCTCGCGCGCCACGGCGGAGTCCGCGCTCATGTCGTCGGCTATCTCTGTCGACTTATTCAGATTAGTGAGCGTACGCATGGAGCATCACCTCCCGGGAGCTGTCGGTCTCGGCCTGGGCGATCGAAAGACGCAGGCGCTCGAGCAGGTTGGCGGCGGAGAGCCGACGGTAGTGAGCGCTGCCACGCACGTCGCTCATGGGCTGGAAATCGTTCGACAGGGCCTCGCGGGCCGCATGGAAGGCAGCCAGGTCCGGCGCCTTGCCTTCCAGGGCCACTTCCGCATTGGTGGCACGCTTGGGGATGGCCGCCATGCCGCCGAAGGCCAGCCGTACGTCGCGCATCACGCCGTTCTCCAGGCGGTAGGCAAAGGCGCCCAGCACCGCCGAAATATCATCCTCACGACGCTTGGACAGCTTCCACACCTTGAGAGTTTGGCCCGCCTCGGGGCGCGGCAGGAAGATCGCACGAATGGCCTCGCCCTCGCGCAGCGCGGTGCGCTTGTAGTCGAGGAAAAAGTCGTCCAGTGGCAGTTCACGCTCGCCTTCGGGGCTGACCAGGCGCAGACGCGAGCCCAGCGCCAGCAGCACCGGCGGGGTGTCGCCGATGGGCGAGGCGTTGGCGACGTTCCCGCCCAGGGTGCCGCGGTTGCGCACCTGCTGGGAGCCGAGGCGGTGCAGCAGATGGGCGAAGGCGTCGTAGTGCTCATCCAGCAGCGGCTCGAGGCGCGAGTAGGTGACGGCAGCGCCGATCCACCAGCCGCTGCGGCCGTCTTCAAGCGCGACCTCGTCGATTTCGTTGAGCTCGGTGACCCGGGTCACGTCTATGACGTGCTCGAAGCGCGCCAGGCGCTGGGTCGATTCGAGCCAAAGGTCGGTGGCGCCGGCAACGAGCCGCGCCTTGGGGTGCCGTTTCAGGCAGTCGCTGAGTGCCGCAAGCGTGGTGGGTTGCAGGAAGGCAGCATCGGCACTGGGGGCATGCGCTTCGGTTTTGGTCTCTGCGGCGGCGTCGAGCCACAGCGGACGATTCTCGGGGTGCTGATCCATGCTCAGGGCGGCATCGCGGATCGGGCGGTAGCCAGTGCAGCGGCACAGGTTGCCGCCCAGCGCGGCTTCCAGGCGCTGCGGCGTGAGGGGAGCGGGGGCATGGCGCTGCTGCTCGTGCAGGGTAAACAGCGACATCACGATGCCCGGCGTGCAGAAGCCGCACTGGCTGCCGTGGCAGGCGACCATAGCGGCCTGGGCGGGATGCAGCTGCTCGCCCTGGGCGAGGCCCTCGACGGTGACCAGATGACGGTCGTTGAGCTGATGCGCGGGCGTGATGCAGGCGTTGGCACTGTGATAGCGCAGCTCGCCATTGGGGCCGGGTTCGCCGATGGCCACCGTGCAGGCGCCGCAGTCGCCAGAGGCGCAGCCCTCCTTGGTACCGGTAGCGCCGAGCGTTTCGCGCAGCAGCTCGAGCACGCTGGTTTCCGGAACAGCATCGCTCCGGCAGGGTTGCCCGTTGAGCATGAAGTCGATCATCGCCTTGTCTCTTGTTGACATTGTGATACCTGGCCTTGTGATCGTGGCCTGTCGTTGCTTGACTCGCGTCGCAAGTTGACCAATCGGTCAGGTTGAATTCAGCATGGGCCAGAATGTCGCACTTTGCAAGGGTGAAAGAGGCTAATCTCCGTGCACAAGCCCGGTATGGGGGCTGCATGCAGGTATTGGTGCCGATGGTCTCATTTGCAGCCAGTGCCGCAGTGGGGCAATCTCTTGGATTCTCTCGATGATGACAGGGCAGGGGCCAGTCGATGAACGACGTGACCGAATCCGAGCTGCAGCGGCCACGGCAAGCCGGTGAAAGCAACGGGGCGACCCGTGAACGCAACGAGCGCGAGATCCTCGAAGCCGCCGAGCGGATCTTCGCCCAGTACGGCTACCGCGGGGCCAGCGTCCAGGCCATCGCCGAGGAGGCAGGGCTGCCCAAGTCCAACGTGCTCTATTACATGGGCAACAAGCGCGGGCTGTATGTGCGCCTGCTTGAGCGCATGATGGCACGCTGGAACGCGCTGCTCGACGATATCAGCGTGGATGATGACCCGGCTGAGGTGCTCGAGGCGTTCATCCGCAGCAAGATGCAGCTTTCTCGACGTCATCCGGAAGGCTCACGGCTGTTTGCCGCGGAGATCCTCGGTGGCGCGCCCTTCCTGCAGGATTACCTGCGAGGCGAACTGCGAGAGTGGGTGCGCACGCGGGCAAGGATCTTCGAGCAGTGGGCAGAGCGCGGCCTGATGGACCCGGTCGACCCGGTATGGCTGATCTTCCTGATCTGGTCGGCCACCCAGCACTACGCCGACTTCGAAGCCCAGGTGCTGGGTATTACCGGCAGGGACGAGATCACGGATGCCGACGTGGAGCGGATCACCCGCTTCCTGACCCAGGTAATCCTCAAGGGGTGCGGGGTACGACCGCCTGGAAGCGGGGCATGATAGAGTGTTGTCAGGCGCATGTGAAAAGGTGAAGCCATGAATACGGCAAAGGATGATGTGCGGCAACTGCTCGAGTCCCTCCCTGAAGACTGTACGATGGAAGATATTCAGTACCATCTCTACGTCGTGGAAAAGGTACAGCGAGGCAGTCAGCGTGCTGAGGCCGAGGGGGCTCTGAGCCAACAACAGGTCGAGAGGAAGCTGGCAAAGTGGCTTGAGCGCTAGCCTGGTCTCCAGAAGCGCTTGAGGATCTGGAGCTCATCGCCGAATACATCGAGCGAGATTCGGCCTTCTATGCACGAGCTGTGGTGACCAAGTTGGTGGATGCGGCTCGGGCGCTAGGGGAGTTTCCTGAGCTAGGCAGAGTCGTGCCCGAGCTTGGTGAGGCGAATATTCGTGAGCGCTTTGTCTATAGCTACCGCCTGATTTATCGCGTGGAGGCTGAGCGAATTCTGATTCTGGCTGTCATTCATGGGCGTCGTCTGTTGGAAAATACAGAGCGCTTCCCTCAATAGGCGTCAAGCCTCCCTCGGCAACGCCAGGCTGATTGCCACCGTCGCGATGAGCATGGCGCTCGACACCCACAGCGTGGCGCTGAGGCCGCCGGTCATGTAGAGCCAGCCGGAGAGCAGGGTGCCGATCAACCGGCCCATGGCGTTGGCCATGTAGTAGAAGCCCACGTCCAGCGAGACCCCGTCCGAGCGCGCCATGCGCACGATCAGAAAGCTGTGCAGGCTGGAGTTCACCGCGAACACCGCGCCGAACAGCAACAGCCCGCCCAGCAGTACCCCATGCGGTTGCCACTCCAGGCCTAGCGCGATCAATGCCGGCAGGGCCCCCAGCGCCGCGGCCCAGGCGATGGCGGCCCTGCGCCCCGCCGTGCGCCCGGTGATGCGTGGCGCCACCGCCTGCACCGCCCCGTAGCCGATCACCCACAGCGCCAGAAAGCCACCCACCCGCCAATGGTCCCAGCCGAACTGGGTGGCGAGGAACACCGGCAGCGCCACCACGAACCACACGTCACGGGCGCCGAACAGGAACATGCGCGCCGCCGAGAGAATGTTGATCGCCCGGCTCTTGGAGAGAATCTCGCGGAATTTGGGCTTGGCCTTGGCGCGGCCCAGATCGGCGTCCAGGCGGGCGAGCGAGAGGCCGAGCACGCCGACGAGCATCAGCGCCATGGCCAGGATCGCGCCCTGGAAGCCGATCAGCGTGAGCAGCAGCCCGCCGAGAAAGAAGCCCACCCCCTTGAGTGCGTTCTTCGAGCCGGTGAGCAGCGCCACCCAGCGGTAGAGCGAGGTGTGTCCCTCGTCGCCCGCCGGTACCAGGCCCTTGATCGCGCTCTTGGCGCTCATCTTGTTGAGGTCCTTGGCGATGCCCGAGAGCGCCTGGGCCGCCATCACCCATGGCACCGCGAGCCAGGCCGTGGGCACCAGCAGCATGGCCAGGGCGACGATCTGCAAGCCCAGCCCCAGGTTCATGGTGCGGTTGAGCCCCAGCCGCGCGCCCAGCCAGCCGCCCACCAGGTTAGTCACCACGCCGAAGAACTCGTAGAACAGGAACAGCAGTGCGACTTCCAGCGCCGAATAGCCGAGCTGGTGGAAGTAGAGCACCACCAGCATGCGCAGGGCGCCGTCGGTCAGCGTGAAGCCCCAGTAGTTGCCGGTCACCAGCAGATACTGGCGCACCTCACGGGGCAGGGCGGCGACGCGCGCGATCATACGTCGGCGTTCCCCACCTTGGCGGCCAGCTCCGCGGTGCGGCAGGCGTAGCCGTATTCGTTGTCGTACCAGGCGTAGAGCTTCACCTGGGTGCCGGCCACCACCATGGTGGAGAGGGCATCGACGATGGAGCTGCGCGGGTCGGAGCGATAGTCGATGGAGACCAGCGGACGCTCTTCATAGCCCAGGATGCCGGCCAGTTCGCCTTCAGCGGCCTGCTTGAGCAGCGCGTTGACCTCCTCGACCGTGGTTTCGCGCTCCACCTCGAACACCATGTCGGTGAGCGAGGCGTTGGCCAGCGGCACGCGCACGGCGTGGCCGTTGAGCTTGCCGGTGAGCTCCGGGAAGATCGCGGTGATCGCCTTGGCCGAGCCGGTGGTTGTCGGAATCAGGCTCATGCCGCAAGCCCGCGCCCGGCGCAGATCCTTGTGAGGAGCGTCGAGGATCACCTGGGTGTTGGTGATGTCGTGAATGGTGGTCATCGAGCCGTGGCGGATACCGAGCCGCTCGTGGATCACCTTGACCACCGGCGCCAGGCAGTTGGTGGTGCAGCTTGCTGCGGTGACGATACGATGGCTGTCCGGGTCGAAGAGGTGGTCGTTGACCCCCATCACCACGTTGAGTACGCCTTCTTCCTTCACCGGCGCGCTGACCACCACACGCTTCACGCCCTGGTCCAGGTAGCCTTGGAGCTTGGCGCTGGTCTTGATCTTGCCCGAGCACTCGATCACCACGTCGCAGTCGGACCAGTCGGTATCGGCGATCTCGCGATTGGCGCTGAAGGCGATACGCTTGCCGGCCACCACGATGGCGCCCTCGGTCGACGTGATATCATCGCCGCCGCCGCTCCACTGGCCGTGCACCGAGTCGAACTGCAGCAGGTGGGCGAAGGTGGCGGCATCGCCGCCCGGGTCGTTGATGCGCACGAATTCGAGGTCCGGGTTGGTCCAGCCGGCGCGCAGCGCCAGGCGGCCGATACGTCCGAAACCGTTGATGCCGATACGGAGGGTCATGTCGGGGCTCCATGTCTTGAGAGCGAGTCGGGTGTGTGAACGTCGTGTGGTGAAATATATGGCAAATCGTATATGAAGCGAGATGACAATTCGATGACATCAGGCGGTGAACTGCCCATCGATGCTCAACTGCCGGCGATTCACCAGGCGCTGGCCGTCCATTCCCGCGTGCTGCTCGTCGCCGAACCCGGGGCGGGCAAGACCACCCGGGTGCCGCTGGCGCTGCTCGACGAGGAGTGGTGCCAGGGCGAGCGCGGTGAAGGCCGCTTGCTGCTGCTGGAGCCGCGGCGGGTGGCCGCTCGCCTGGCTGCCGGCTTCATGGCGGAAAGCCTGGGCGAGCCGGTGGGGCAGACCGTGGGATACCGCATGCGCGGCGAGAGCCGGGTAGGGCCCAACACGCGGCTCGAGGTGGTCACCCAGGGGGTGCTGACGCGCATGCTGCAGGACGACCCGCTGCTCGAAGGGGTGACCGGCATCGTCTTCGACGAGTTCCACGAGCGTAGCCTGGAGGTCGACCTGGGGCTGGCCCTGACGCTGGATGCCCAGTCGGTGCGTGACGACCTGCGCCTGCTGGTGATGTCGGCCACCCTCGACGTCGAGGCGCTGCTCGCTGTGCTCGGCGTAGCCACGCCGCTGCTCGAGAGTCAGGGGCGGAGCTTCCCGGTGGAGACCCGCTATCTTCCACATAGTGCGAGAGATGACTCCGCGAGCCAGCAGGCCAAGGCGGTAGGGGAAGCCTTGGCCCTGAGCGAGGGCGACGCCCTGGTGTTCCTGCCCGGGGTGGCCGAGATCCGCCGCCTGGCGCGGGAGCTTTCGAGCCGACAGCCCGAACTGGCGGTGCGCGAGCTGCACGGGCGGCTGCCCCTGGAAGAGCAGCGCCGCGCCTTGAAGCCCGAACCCGATGGCCGGCGTCGCGTGGTGCTCTCCACCGCCATTGCCGAATCCAGCGTTACCGTCGATGGCGTGCGCATCGTCGTCGATGCCGGCCAGGAGCGGGTGCCGGTATTCCAGCCGCGCAGCGGGCTCAGTCGGCTGGAGACTCGCCGCGTCAATCGCGCCAGCGCCGATCAGCGTCGCGGTCGGGCCGGGCGCCAAGGGCCGGGGCTTTGCCTGCGGCTGTGGGCCGAGGAGCAGCCGCTGCCGGCTCACGGCGAGCCCGAAATGCTGCAGGCCGATCTCGCTCCGCTGGCCTTCGAGCTGGCCCGCTGGGGCATCGTCGACCCGGCCGGGCTGGCCTGGATCACACAGCCGCCCGCCGGGGCACTGGCTGCGGGGCGGCGCCTGCTGCAGCGGCTGGGTCTGATGGACGAAGGCTTCCTGCTCACCGAGCTGGGACGCGCCTGCGTGCGCTGGCCCACCCATCCGCGCCTGGCGGCGATGCTGGCGCGTGCCGGAGAATTCGACGCCGTGCCGCTGGCCTGTGCGCTGGTAGCGGCGCTGGAGGGACGCGATCTCAACGGTGAGCAGGACCTGGAGCGCACGCTTCAGGCCCGTCTGGCGCAGCCCGCCGCTCATCGTCAATGGCAGCGCGAGGCCCAGCGCCTGGCCCGGATTGGCGGCGTGGGCCTTGAGGTCTCGAATTTGGCCCCGCTGGGGGAGCTGCTGGCGCTGGCCTATCCGGACCGGGTGGCGCAGAGACTCCAGCAGGACGCCGGGCCGGGGCGCTTCCGCCTGGCATCCGGCGGGCTGGCGACTCTGCCCGAGCGCCATCCATTGGCCCATGCCGAGCTGCTGGTGGCCGCCGATCTCGACGGCCAGGCCAGCGGCGCGCGAATCTTCCGCGGCGTGGCCATCGAGCGGGCGCGGCTCGAGGCGCTGTTTGCCGAAACGCGAGAGTGGCGGGCGAGCTTGGAGTGGTCGGAGGAACAGGGGCGCCTCATCGGCGAGCAGGTGCGCGGCCTGGGGGCGGTAGTGCTCGAGCGCAAGCCGCTTGCGTCGCTGCCGCCGGAGGCGGTGCGCCAGGCGCTGCTCGATGCCCTGCGTCGGCGCGGCGAGTTGCCCTTCGACGACAGCGCCGAGCAGCTGCGCGGCAGGGTGGCGCTGCTGCGCCAGGCGTTGGGCTCTCGGGGGGATCAAGACTGTGATGATGAGCAGGATTGGCCCGACTGGTCGCTGCCGGCGCTGCTCGATGAACTCGAAGCCTGGCTGGGGCCGCACCTCGACGGGGTCAGAAGCCTCGACGCGGTGGCGCGGCTGCCGCTGGGCCGCTTTCTGCTCGATAGCCTCGACTGGTCGCTGCGCAGCCGGCTCGATGCGCTGGCGCCGGAGCGTCTCGAAGTGCCCAGCGGCTCGCAGATACGCCTCGACTATACGCCGTGCCTGGAGGGCCGGGCGCCGGTGCTGGCGGTGAAGCTGCAGGAAACCTTCGGCTGGCAGGCGTCGCCGCGAGTCGCCGAGGGGCGGGTGGCGGTGCTGTTGCACCTGCTCTCGCCGGCGCGGCGCCCGCTGCAGGTCACCGCGGATCTCGCCAGCTTCTGGGCCAAGGGCTACCCCGAGGTGCGCCGAGAGATGCGCGGGCGCTATCCCAAGCACCCCTGGCCCGAGGACCCCACCACCGCCGAGGCAACCGCCCGCACCAAGCGCCGCCGCTGATCGCCGTGGGGCGAGACTCAGCCCGGCAGCAGCGCGCTGGCCGCCATGCCCAGCGCCATGACGCCGAGCGCAATACCGAAGGCTGGCCAGGGCATCAGCCAGGCCTCGCCACGCTTGAAGCGCCAGATCCCGCGCCGCAGGAGCCGGCGAGCCAGCCCCAGCGCGCTGAGCCGCAAGGCCTCTGCGGTAATCCGGGGCAGATGCCGGCCGGCCAGCAGCGCCATGGCCGCCAGCGCCAGCGCGAACAGGAGGGCCACCAGGGCGGCACCCAGCGCAGCACCCAGGTCTTCCGCCAGCGCCGCCTGCCCAGGCCAGCCCCAGGCCAGCAGGGCGGGCAGCGCCCCCAGCGTGGCCCAGGCGAGCCATAGCCAGGCGGGAACCTGCAGGGTCTGCTGCGCCGACTGCGCTCGGTGCAGCAGCCAGAACAGGCGCAGCATCAGCAGAGCCGTGGCGATGCCGGCCAGCGTCAGCGGCCAGGTCGGCCAGGCGGCGTCCTGCATCGCCTGCTCCATGATCGACTTGACCAGTACGCCGCCTGTCGGGGGAACGCCCGCCAGGGCCATGGCAGGCGGCAGCATCCCCAGCATGGCCAGCGTGCGTGACCTGCCGTGCAGCCGATTGACCATGCCGGCGCCCAGGAACAGCGTGGCCTTGGCCATGGCATGAGTTGCCGCCAGAAGCAGCAGGGCGGTGAGCGCGACAGGCGTGGCCCGGTCCGCCAGCACCAGGCCCAGCAGCACGGTGAGCAGGCCCATCTGGCTCACGCTGGACCAGGCAAGTACCCGCTTGGGGTCGCTTTCCATCACGCCGCGCAGGGCGCCATAGAGAGCGGCACACAGTCCCAGCACGACAAGCAGCGGACCGAAGTCAGCGGTGGCATCGCTCAGCGGCAGCAGGCGCAGCGCCCCGAGCAGGCCCAGCTTGATCATCAGGCCCGACAGCAGGGCGCTGGCCATGGGGGGCGCCACCGGATGCGCCACCGGCAGCCAGGCGTGCACGCCGAGCACCCCGGCCTTGATCGCCAGCCCCAGCGCCATGCAGCCCAGTGCCAGCGGGGGAAGCTCCGCGCTGGTGAGGCTGGCGAAGCGCAGGTCGGATGTCTGCGTGGCGATCAGGGCCAGGCCGGCCAGCATGGCCACCTCGGCGAGTAGCAGCATGAGCAGGTAGCCCACGCCGGCCAGCCGCGCCGCGTCGTGCCCGTC
Organism: Billgrantia kenyensis; assembly: GCF_013697085.1. Lineage (GTDB taxonomy): Bacteria > Pseudomonadota > Gammaproteobacteria > Pseudomonadales > Halomonadaceae > Halomonas > Halomonas kenyensis. Next base: position 344,503 of record NZ_JACEFT010000001.1, on the reverse strand, counting down.
ATGCTGCACCATGGCCCAGCCCAGCAGGCTGAGCAGGGCGGCACCGGTATAGAACGTCAGCAGGTCGGCGGCCAGCAGCGTCATGACATGCAGCAGGGCGGCGGCCAGCATCAGTGCCAGCAGTCGCAGCGCGGCGGGAAAGGTGTGACGCCATGTGTAGGTGGCCAGCAGCACGACCGGCCAGATCGCCAAGGCAGGCAGCAGGAAGGCCAGGCCCGTGGTGTCCAGCGCCAGGCTCGGGCTGACGATGCGAGGCGATACCAGGCCGGCCAGGGGGCCTTGCCCCCAGGCCAGCAGGGCCAGGCCCAGCGCCAGCCAGGCAAGATGGGGGTAGGGCGCGCTGCGGGATACCCGGGTCATGCGTGAAATTCTGTTTGTCGCCTGGCGCTCGGCCGGACGCAGGGCCAGGTCGAACAGCCGCCATAGGCAAACCGCGCTGAAGAAGGTGCCCGCTAGCACGGCAGCGGCGATGAGGGGCTGATGGGGCGCAGCCCCCTGCAGCAGCCACCACTTGCCGACGAAGCCTCCCGTGGGGGGAATGCCCAACAGGCTGATACTGGCCAGCGCGATGGCCAGCCAGGCCAGGGGCAGGCGCTCCGCGTCACCGACCAAGCGGCTGAGCCGGTCATGGTCATGGGCGGCCATGATCGCACCGGCGGCGATGAACAGTGAGGCCTTGGCCAGACCGTGGGCCAGCAGGATCTGCATGGCGCCCTGGAAGGCTGGGCTCTCGTCACCGATTCGCTGGGGCCAGGAGGTGGTGGCATTGAGGCCCAGCAAGAGCATGGCGTAGCCGCTCTGGCAGAGGGTCGACCAGGCGATCAGCAGCTTGAAACGCGCTTGCAGCGCTGCCTGAATGCCGCCCCAAACCAGGGCCACGACGCCGGTCAATGCCAGCCACTGGTGCTGTGCCGTCTGCAACTGGGCAAGGGGGGCCAGCCATAGCCGCCACAGCACGAAGAGAGTGACGGCGACGAGCACCGCCGAGAGCATGGCGCTGACCGGCGCCTGGGCACGGGCATGGGCGGAGGGCAGCCAGGTGTGCAGGGGCACCATGGCTGACTTGATCAACAGTCCCAGGGTAAGCAAGGCGGCTGCCAGCCGGCCGTTGGCGCCGTCCTGCATCAGGTCATCGACTAGGTCGATGTCGAGCCGTCCGGTCTCGCCGTAGAGCAGCGCGATGCCCAGCAGGTAGAGCAGCGAGGCCAGCAGGGAGGCCATCAGGTAGCGCAGGGCAGCGGCGCCGCAGGGGTCCTGGGGAGAGCGTGCCACCAGGCCGACCCCGGCCAGGGTCACCAGCTCCAGGGTCACATACAGGTTGAATAGATCCTGGGACAGCAGCAGGGCGTTGAGCCCGGCCCACATCAGCCACCATAGCGGCCACAGGTAGTTGTCCTCGGCTGTCTCCCGGTCGGCCAGCAGCGCCAGGCTGGCAAAGCTTGCCACGGTCGCGGTCATGGTCAGCATCAGCATGGCGGGCAGGTCGAGTCGCCAGGCGATGCCCAGCGGCGGCGGCCACTCCCCCAGGGCGATGACGACGATCTCGCCTTCCAGGATAGCCGGCGCCGACAGGGCCAGGCAGGCCAGGATCGTCACCAGTCCCAGGCCCACCTGGCGTCTGGGAGCCAGCAGGTTCAGCAGGGCGAGCATGGCCAGGCCCAGGGGCATGGCTACCAGCAGCGGCAGCGACCAAGGCGTCAGCGCTGCCGTCATCGCTCATCCTCTCGCTGCCGGCGTCGTTCGTAGGCGCGTATCGTCAGTGCAAGGGCGGCGGCGGTAGTGCTGACTGCCACCACGATGCCGGTCAGCACCATCACATGGGGCACCGGATCGGTGCCCGATTCGGTTCGCGCCAGGGTCACCAGCAGCAGGAACACCGCGCTGGCCAGTACGTTGAGCGCGAGTATGCGGTGCAGCAGGTCATGGGCTCGGAACAGGCCGATGACGGCCATGCCGCAGAGCAGGGCGGCCACGGTGGCATAGTAGTCGCTCATTGCCCCGGTTCTCCGTAGAGGTAGAGTGCCATCAGCATCAGGGCGATGGAGAGGGCCATGGCGATTTCCACCGCCATGATCAAGAGCCTGGCCACGCCGAGCGGGATGGACAGGAAGGTGCCCGTCATCAGCAGGCCGCCCAGGCCGACGAGCACGAACAGTGCCAGGCCCGAGACCAGCAGCAGACGCAGCAGCCGCTGCCAGTGCTGCCGCTGCATCCAGCCTACCTCGTCGGCCAGCAGCATCAGCACACCGCCGGCACCGAGCACGGCGCCGGCCGGGAAGGCACCCCCGGGGGCGTGGGTGCCGCGCCACAGCAGGTAGGTGGGCACGAGCAGGAACAGCGGATGCAGCAATCGCGACAGCGCAGGTAGCCCCGGCAGTATGGTAGCCGGGGGCAAGGGGCGCAGCGTGGGTCCCAATGACCACACCAGTACCACGGCAGCGAGCATGACCGCCACCTCGAGCAGGGTGTCGAGAGCGCGGATATTGAGCAGTACGGCCGTGACCGCATGGTCGACTCCGGTGGCGGGCATGACCGCCTCTATTTCGCCGGCAAGACCCGGTGAGGGCAGCTGCGGGACAACGGCGATCAGCCAGGCCGTGCTGATGCAGGCGCTGATGACAGCGAGATAGCGCCAGTGGGGGTGCCAACGGTGAGGATGGGCCCCGCTGCTGGTGCCGCTGGGCAGCCGGCCCAGGGCGGTCAGCAGCAGGGCGCCGGTGACGCCGGCGCCGATAGCGGCTTCCGCCAGGGCAATGTCGGGCGCCGAGAGGCGCACCCAGACCAGTGCCATGAGCAGGTTGAAGGCCATGAAGTGCACTACCGCACTGAAGCGGCGCTTCTCGAACAGGGCCTGCCAGCCGAGCCACAGCAAGCCCCCGGCCAGCAGCAGGTCGAAGCTCCACTGCGCCAGGGTCACTCCTTCGGCTCCCTTGGCCTCTTGTGCCTGATTCGGCGAGACACCTGTCGCGGAACGATGCCGCAAGTGTTGGCCGTCGAGGCCACCAGGGTGGCGCCAATGCCCGAGGCGATCAGCACCAGCAGCCAGACCAGCATCATCTTGGCCGCTTCCGACAAGGCGCTGGCCTGCAGCGCCAGCCCCGAGCAGAGCAGGCCCAGTCCCAGGTTGTGCGCCTTGGTCAGCGCGTGCAGACGGGCATAGATATCGGGAAATCGCAGCAGCCCCAGGCTGCCGGCAAGGAAGAACAGCAGGCCCACCAAGACCAGCCCATGACCGGCAGCGTTGAGCAGCGTTTCAGTCATGGCCGGCTTCCTCCCGCGAGTGATGGTCCTGGCGCAGCAGCGTCCAGGTGCGGGTGACGAAGTTGGCCGTGGCGATGGCGGCCAGCATGGCGAAGAGTAGCGCGACATCGACCAGCGCCGGGTTGTCTGCCAGCGCGCTGAGCAGCAGCAGCACGGCAATCGTCGAAGTCGAGATCAGCTCCGCCGCCAGCATGCGATCGGCGCTGGTCGGGCCTTGCCGGATGCGCCAGGCCCCGACGCTGGCATTGACCAGCAGCAGGGCGGCCGCCACCAGGTAGAGTGTCGTCATGGCGTCTCCTCGGCTGTGACTGTCCCCGGGAAGAGCCGGGCTACGTGACACTCCAGCCGGCTCAGCATGGTGTGGGTGTCATCGCGGTAATGCAGCACGTGGACCAGCAGGCCGTGTGGCTGGATGCGTACGGTCAGGGTGCCGGGAATCAGATTGATCAGGGTGGCAAGAAACAGGCGTCCGGGCCCGTCGACTAGGCGCTGCCAGCGATACTCGACCAGGCGGGTGTCGAGCACGAGTTGCGGACGACATGCCAGCAGGGTGACCTCGATCCCGCCACGCAGGCCGAGCCACAGGGCCACTGGCACGAAGCGCAGCCATGCCAGCGGACGCAGTGGCAGGGTGGGGGCCGGCATCACCAGCGACGCGATGACGATGGCCGGGAGTCCCCAGCGCCAGCTCGCCCACTCGCCGCCGCTGATCATCCACCAGAGGATGGCGAGCAGGGCGAAGCGCCAGGCCCAGTTCTTGGCGCTGCCGGGCCTACTGAGTGGTCGTGGTAGCCTCGTCATGGCGGTCCGACTGGCCTGGGTTCGACGTTTCCCGCTTGCGCAGGATCATTTTCTCCACTTCGACGATCAGGTAGAGAGCGATGCTGCCGGCGAGAATGACCAGCCAGTGCAGGGGGGAGAGCGCCGCGCTGCCGAATACCGTCTGCATGAAGGGTATGTAGGTCCAGCCCAGTTGAAGCAGCACCACCAGGCCGATGGCAATCCACACCGGGCGGCTGCCGAAGATGCCATGCAGTGACAGGGTGCTGTTGACCAGGAAGCGGCTGTTGATCAGGTAAGCGGCGCTGCCGATGACCAGCATGTTGACTGCCCCCGAGCGAGCCAGCTCCTCGCTGCCGCCCTGCACCAGCAGGATCCAGGTGAACATGCCGAATACACCGATGAGCAGCAACACCGAGACGAACACCACGCGCCACAGCAGGAACAGGTCGAGCAGGGCGGCGGAGGGGTCACGCGGCTGGCGCTGCATGATGTCCTCCTCTGCCTTCTCGAAGGCCAGTGCCAGGCCCAAGGTAACCGCCACCACCATGTTGACCCAAAGCGCCTGCAGCGGCGTGACCGGCAACAGTGTTCCCGCCAGCACGGCCAGCATGATGGCCAACCCTTGTCCACCGTTGGTGGGCAGAATGAAAGTGACCGTCTTGCGGATGTTGTCGTAGACCTTGCGACCCTCTTCGATAGCGCCGACGATGGTGGCGAAGTTGTCGTCGGCCAACACCATCTCTGCAGCCTCCTTGGCCGCCTCGGTACCCTGAATGCCCATGGCTACGCCGACGTCGGCACGCTTGAGGGCCGGCCCGTCGTTCACCCCATCGCCGGTCATGGCGCAGATGCCGCCCTTGGCCTGCATCGCCTTGACCAGGCGCAGCTTGTGCTCGGGAGCGGCGCGGGCAAAGACGTCGATCTCGAGAATGCACTCCTCGAGCTCCTCGTCGGACATGTTCTCGATTTCGCGGCCGGTCAGGGCGCGGTCGGTTTGGGCAAAGCCGAGCTGCTCGGCGATGGCCTTGGCGGTCACGCCGTGGTCGCCGGTGACCATCACCGGGCGAATGCCCGCCTCGAGGCACTGCTTGACGGCTTCGATGGCGGCCTCCCGAGGCGGGTCGAGCAGGCCCACCAGGCCCAGCAGCACCAGCCCCTCCTCGGCGTCGTCGTCCTGAAGTTCGCCGGAGATGTCGTCGGCCTCCTTTTCGGCCAGCGCCAGTACGCGCAGCCCCCGGGACGAGAGGTCGTGAATGCGCTCTTCCCACTCCTCCTGATCCAGCTCGCTGTCGCCATCGCTGCCACGGACCTTGTGGCACATCTCCAGCAGCCGATCGGGTGCCCCCTTGACCAGCAGTCGCTTGCCGTCCAGGTCGTTGAGCGTCGCCATGTACTTGCGCTCGGACTCGAAGGGAATGGAATCCTGGCGCTCGTGCTCCTTACGCAACTCGGCGGTTTCGATACCGCCCTTGGCCGCGGCCACTACCAGGGCGCCCTCCGTCGGGTCGCCATGGATGGTCCAGCGCTTGTCCTCCTCGGCCAGCTCGGCGTCGTTGCACAGGGTGCCGACCTTGAGGAAGTGCGCCAGCGCCGGGTAGTCGTCCAGCGAGATCTCCTCGCCGTGCTCGTCGCTCTCCTTGTCTTCAGGAGCGACATGCAGCTTGCCCTCGGGGCTGAAGCCGATGCCGGAGAGGCGGAACTCGCCCTCGGGCAGCCAGATCGCCTGGGCGGTCATTTCGTTGCGGGTCAGGGTGCCGGTCTTGTCGGAAAAGATCGTCGAGATTGAGCCCAGCGTCTCTACCGCCGGCAGCCGGCGAATGATGGCGTTACGTCTGGCCATCACCTGCACGCCCAAGGCCAGGGTGATGGTGACGATGGCCGGCAGGCCCTCCGGGATGGCGGCCACGGCGAGGCCCACCGCGGCCATGAACATGGCAGAGATAGGCTCGTCGTGCAGCACCACGCCGATGGCCGCGGTCAGGGCGGCTGCACCGAGGATGAAGATCGCCAGCACGCGTCCGGCCCGGTCGAGCTGTTGCAGCAACGGCGTCTTCAGCTGTTCGACGCCGCGCAGCATCTCGGAGATCCGCCCAATCTCGGTGGAAGTGCCGGTTTCCACCACCAGGCCCTGGGCTGTGCCCTGCACGACGATGGTGCTGGCGTATGCCATGGCACTGCGATCACCGAGGTCCGCGTCCTCCTCGACGGCGTCGATCTGCTTGTCCACCGGGGTGGACTCCCCGGTCAGCGTCGCTTCCTCGGTGCGCAGGCGCTTGGCCTCGAGCAGGCGAACGTCTGCAGGCACGCGGTCCCCGCTCTCCAGCATGACGACGTCACCCGGAACCAATTCTTCGGCGTCGATGGTCTGGCGCCGGCCGCCGCGCAGCACGGCGGCCTGAGGGGAAAGCATGTTGCGTATGCTATCCAGTGCCTGCTCGGCCTTGCCTTCCTGGATGAAGCCGATCAAGGCGATGATGATGACCACACCGACGATGGCCAAGGCATCCAGCGTATGTCCCAGTCCCAGGCTGGCTACCGCTGCCACCAGCAGGATGATCATCAGGATGTTGTTGAACTGCTCGAGCAAGCGTCTCCACCAGGGGCGGCCTGCCTCCTGCTTGAGCCGGTTGGGGCCATACTGATCGAAGCGTGACTTGGCCTCTTCCTCACTCAGGCCGTCCTGGCTGCTCTCGAGCTTCTCCAACGCCTCGTCGCTGGACAGTGCATGCCAGGCAATACGGTTGTCATCAGGTTGGCGTTCGGGCATTTCCATATCTCCGAAAGCGGAAGTCGGTAGGGTCAATTTGTAACACACATCCATGTTGCGCTGCAGTGACGTGAGACAAATTCGTCCTACTAATTCCGTACTCATGCAGGACAATTGGCCGTCGGCTCCGGTACACGTGCAGCAATTAAGTATCGTCTCTGGCCACTCGGGCGACACGAGACACTGCATGCAGTGTAGGAGGCGCCTCATCAGGAGTGAAAGTGACGGACTGTATCGAGAATGGGCGCCAGGCTGTGGTCTTGTATCATGTCCGTAGACCCGAACTGGAAGAGACATGAGCATGAGCCAGCCGCGACATCATTGTCCCTGTAACCCTGGGCGCCCCTATGCTGCCTGCTGCGGCCGCTTTCATGGGGGCGAGCCGGCGCCGAGCCCGGAAGCGTTGATGCGCTCCCGCTTCAGTGCCTTTGCCCTGGGGCTCGACGATTATCTGCGCGATACCTGGCACCCGAGTACGCGTCCTGCAACGCTCGGCCTGGTCGATGAAACGCGATGGCTGCGTCTCGAGGTGCTCGACCAAGGCTCGGCGGGTGAGCACGGGCACGTGCATTTTCGCGCCACCTTTCGCGAAGGCAGGCGTTGGGGCGTGCTGGCGGAGAACTCGCGCTTCGTGTACGAGGCGGGCCGCTGGTTCTATGTCGACGGCGAGCCCACCATGGAGCGCCTCAAGCCGGGCCGCAACGACCCTTGCCCCTGCGGCAGCGGGCGCAAGTTCAAGAGCTGCTGCGGCCCGGGTTGAGGCTATCGTCGGCTACAGCAGCATGGCGGCTGCCCAGCCGAAGGCGATCAGCGGGATATTGTAGTGCAGGAAGGTGGGCACCACGCTGTCCCAGATATGGTCGTGCTGGCCGTCGGCATTTAGCCCAGCGGTGGGTCCCAGGGTCGAGTCCGAGGCCGGCGAGCCGGCATCGCCCAGCGCCGCGGCGGTGCCCACTAGGGCAACCGTGGCCAGAGGAGAAAAACCGAAGCCGAGAGCCAGCGGGACGTAGAGCGAGGCGATGATCGGGATGGTGGAGAATGACGAACCGATCCCCATGGTGATGAACAGGCCCACCAGCAGCATCAGCAGCGCTGCCAGCCCCTTGTTGTCACCGATCAGCCCGGCAGAACCCGCCACCAGCCCTTCGACCTCGCCGCTGGCCTGCATCACGCTGGCAAAGCCCGCTGCCGAGATCATGATGAAGCCAACCAGCGCCATCATGCGCATGCCTTCGGTGAAGATGCCGTCCTGTTCGTGCCAGCGGAATACACCACTGACCGAGAGCAGGGCGAAGCCGAACATTCCACCCAGCACCATCGAACCCGAGAGCAGCTGAATCGTCACGGTGCCCACCAGCGAGGCGCCCAGCACCGCGATCTGCCAGGGCGCCAGGTGCGTGGCTGCTTGGGCTGGGGTCTCGTCACCGTGGGCCAGGTCGCGATCCACGTAATGGCGCGGGCCGTGGTAGCTGATCAGCACGGCGAAGGCGAGGCCCAGCGCCATGCCGCCGATGGGGATCAGCATGGCCACCGGCACCATGCCGCGTGTCACTTCCAGGCCGAGTTCAGCGCCGCTCTCGTTGAGGCTGGCCAGCAGGATATCGTTGAGGAAGATCGCGCCGAAGCCCACCGGCAGCAGCATATAGGGTGCTGTGATGCCGAAGGTGATCACACAGGCGGCCAGGCGCCGATCCAGGCGCAGGTGGTTCATCAGCTTGAGCAGCGGCGGCACCAGCACCGGGATGAAGGCGATGTGGACCGGTATCAGGTTCTGGGAGCTTACCGCTGCGGCCAGCAGGGCGGCCAACAGGGTATAGGTCACCATACGACGGCTGCCGCCCGACTCGTCCAGGTGAAAGCGGCGAATCGCGCGATTGGCCATCAGCTCGGTGATGCCCGAACGTGAGAGGGCCACGGCGAAGGCGCCCAGTACGGCGTAGGAGAGGGCAATGGTTGCACCATTGCCCAGCCCATCATTGAAGGCATCGAGAATCTCCCCGATCGGCATTCCGGCATAGAGGCCGCCGACCAGGCTGGCGGCAATCAGGGCGAAGACCACGGAAACCCGGGCAAGACTCAGGCCGACCATCACCAGGATGGCCAGAACGATGGCATTCATGTCGCGATCCACTCTTGTCGTTGGGTGTGGCGGAGACAGGCGAGCTCCGCTGTCGTGTCGGGGGCAAGGGGACTCCCCGACACGGCATTGTGCAGGTCAGGCCGGCACTCAGTGGCTCGGCAGCAGGCCGGCGGGGATCAACCCACTGAGGGCGCGGGCTTCGAGCAGCGCAGTGGCGGCCTCGATGTCCGGGGCGAAGAAGCGGTCCTGATCGTAATGGCTGACCCGCTCGCGCAGGGTGGCGCGCGCGCCTTCCAGTCGCTCGGAGGTGCCGAGGCGCTGGCCGTCGCTGCCGGTGCGCAGGTCCAGCCCCTGGCTGGCGGCCAGCCACTCGATGGCGACGATGCCGCGCACGTTGGCGGCCATCTCCCACAGCCGCTTGCCGGCTGCCGGGGCCATGGAGACGTGATCCTCCTGGTTGGCCGAGGTGGGCAGGCTATCGACGCTGTGCGGGTGTGCCAGGGCCTTGTTCTCGCTGGCGAGAGCGGCGGCCGTGACCTGGGCGATCATGAAGCCGGAGTTGACTCCGCCTTTTTCGACCAGGAAAGGCGGCAGCTGGGACATGTGCTTGTCCATCATCAACGAGACGCGCCGTTCAGTGAGCGAGCCGATCTCGGCGATGGCCAGTGCAATATTGTCTGCCGCCATGGCCACCGGCTCGGCGTGGAAGTTGCCGCCGGAGATGATCTCGTCCTGCTCGGCGAACACCAGGGGGTTGTCGGATACCGCATTGACCTCGATGGCCAGCACCTCGGCGGCCTGACGCAGCTGGGTCAGAACGGCACCCATTACCTGGGGCTGACAGCGCAGCGAGTAGGGATCCTGAACCCGATCGCACTGGGCGTGGGAGTCGCCGATGGCGCTGCGCTCACCGAGCAGATGGCGATAGGCAGCGGCGGCATCGATCTGGCCGCGCTGGCCACGCACTTCATGGATACGCGCATCGAACGGCGAGCGTGAACCCAGGGTGGCCTCCACGGTCAGGGCGCCGCAGACGGTGGCGGCGGCGAACAGGTCCTCGGCCTCGAACAGCCCTTTCAGGGCGTAGGCGGTCGATACCTGGGTACCGTTGAGCAGCGCCAGACCCTCCTTGGGGGCGAGGTTCAGGGGCTCCAGGCCGGCCACTTTCAGGGCCTCCCGGGCGGGCAGCCATTCCCCCTTGTGGCGGGCCTTGCCTTCACCGAGCAGGACCACGCTCATGTGAGCGAGCGGCGCCAGATCGCCGGAAGCGCCCACCGAGCCCTTGAGGGGAATGTGCGGGTAGACCTCAGCGTTGATCATGGCGATCAGGGCATCCAGCACCTCGCGGCGGATACCGGAAAAGCCGCGGGCCAGGCTGTTGACCTTGAGCACCATGATCAGGCGCACCAGTGCGTCGCCCATGGGCTCACCGACCCCGGTCGAGTGCGACAGCACCAGCGAACGCTGCAGGTCCTCCAGCTCGTCGTTGGCGATGCGGGTCTGGGCCAGCAGGCCGAAGCCGGTGTTGATGCCGTAAACGGTGCGGTTCTCCGCCACTACGCGGTTAACGCAGTCGACGCTGCGTTGAATGGCGGCATCGGCGCTTGCGGGTAGCGTTACGTGCAGCGGCGCCTCGAAGACCTGGCGTGCCTGGGCCAGGGTCATCTTGCCGGGTTGAATGTCGAGCTGGGACATGGAATCTCTCTCCAGAAAAGGCGTTGGCAGCTGAAGCGATGAGCTGTGCCGGCAACAAGCCTGCGCGAGGGCGCTGTGAACCCATCCCTGGGCGCTATTTTTGCCCTGCGGCGCTCTTGCATCCTGCACCGCTTGCAGGGCCTGGGTTGGCCATCCATGGCCAACCCGTTCGGCGGGAAGAACATGTTCTTCTATTTCCGCCTCACCCCTGGCAAAAAACCCTCGCTTCGCCTTGTTCCCGGCGCTCATCGCGCCGAACGTTGAGGCGCTCTTATTTATCGAGCATCGGCAGATCCAACCCATTTTCCTGGGCGCACTGCTTGGCGATATCGTACCCGGCGTCGGCGTGACGCATCACCCCGGTGCCCGGGTCGTTGCGCAGCACCCGGCCGAGGCGAGCGTGGGCGTCATCCGTGCCGTCGGCGACGATCACCACCCCGGCGTGCTGGGAGAAGCCCATGCCCACGCCCCCGCCATGGTGGAGCGAGACCCAGGTGGCGCCGCCGGCGGTGTTGAGCAGGGCGTTGAGTAGCGGCCAGTCAGAAACGGCGTCGGAGCCGTCCATCATGGCTTCGGTCTCGCGGTTGGGGCTGGCCACCGAGCCGGAGTCGAGGTGATCGCGACCGATGACCACGGGGGCCTTGAGCTCGCCGTTGGCGACCATCTCGTTGAAGGCCTGGCCGAGGCGGGCGCGGTCCTTGAGGCCAACCCAGCAGATGCGCGCCGGCAGACCCTGGAAGCTGATGCGCTCGCGGGCCATGTCGAGCCAGCGGTGCAGGTGCGGATCGTCGGGGATCAGCTCCTTGACCTTCTGATCGGTCTTGTAGATGTCTTCCGGATCGCCGGAGAGCGCGGCCCAGCGGAACGGGCCGATGCCCTGGCAGAACAGCGGACGAATGTAGGCCGGTACGAAGCCGGGGAAGTCGAAGGCGTTGGCGACACCCTCTTCCTTGGCCATCTGGCGGATGTTGTTGCCGTAGTCGAAGGTGGGCACGCCCATCTTCTGGAAGTCGAGCATGGCCTGCACGTGCACCGCCATGGACTGTTTGGCGGCCTTGACCACCGCTTCGGCTTCGCTCTTGCCGCGGGCCACGTATTCGTCCCAGCTCCAGCCGGAAGGCAGGTAGCCGTGCAGCGGGTCGTGGGCGCTGGTCTGGTCGGTGACCATGTCCGGCCGTACGCCGCGCTTGACCAGTTCCGGCAGCACGTCGGCGGCGTTGGCGCACAGGCCGATGGAGACCGCCTTGCCCTCGGCGGTGTAGCGCTCGAGGCGTTTGAGTGCGTCATCGAGGTCGTCGGCCTGCTCGTCCAGATAGCGGGTGCGCAGACGGAAGTCTATGCGCGACTGCTGGCACTCGATGTTGAGCGAGCTGGCGCCGGCCAGGCTCGCCGCCAGCGGCTGGGCGCCGCCCATGCCGCCGAGCCCGGCGGTGAGGATCCAGCGGCCGGTAAGGTCGCCGTCGTAGTGCTGGCGACCGGCCTCGACGAAGGTTTCATAGGTGCCCTGGACGATGCCCTGGGAGCCGATGTAGATCCACGAGCCGGCGGTCATCTGGCCGTACATCATCAGGCCCTTGCGATCCAGCTCGTTGAAGTGCTCCCAGTTGGCCCAGGCCGGCACCAGATTGGAGTTGGCCAGCAGCACACGCGGGGCGTCCTTGTGGGTCTCGAACACACCCACCGGTTTGCCCGACTGGATCAGCAGGGTCTGGTTGTCTTCCAGGCGCTTGAGGGTGGCGACGATGGCGTCATAGCACTGCCAGTCGCGGGCGGCGCGACCGATGCCGCCGTAGACCACCAGGTCTTCGGGGCGCTCGGCCACGTCGGGGTGGAGGTTGTTCATCAGCATGCGCAGCGGGGCTTCGGTGAGCCAGCTCTTGCAGCTGAGTTCGGAGCCGGTGGGTGCGGCGATACGGCGGCTGGCGTCGTGGCGGGCATCGGCAGGCGTGGTATGGCGGTTCATCGTCGTGTCTCTCTTTGTATAGGTCGGACTGGATGTTGTCGTAAGTCGTCTTGTCCAGGGCTCTGAAGGGCGTTGGGTTCAGCTATCCAGCGTCAGCCGGTGGATCAGGCGTGCCGCGGCCTTGGCGGTACGGCCGTCGATATCGAAGCTCGGGTTGAGCTCGGCGATGTCGATCAGACGCAGCTTGCCGCTGTCGCGTACGGCCTCGATCAGCGGTTCGATCAGCGCCAGGGGCACGCCGTAGGCGGCGGGAGCGCTCACTCCCGGCGCCTCGGCGGCCGGCAGCACGTCCAAATCGATGCTGAGATAGAGGTGGTCGCAGCGCGCCATGAACTGCTGCAGGTCGCGCATGATGGCGTCGAGGCGCAGGGTATCGATCTCGTGATCCTCACGTACCAGCACGTTCAACTCCCTGGCCCGGGTGAACAGGGCGCGGGTGTTGCTGGCACGGCTCACGCCCAGGCAGGCGTAGCGGAACGGCCAGGCGCGGGCGTGGCATTCGGCGGCGATCTGGGCGAAGGGCGTGCCGGAGGAGCGCACGTGGCTCGGATCACGCAGATCGAAGTGGGCATCGAGGTTGACGATGCCGACCCGCGGGCGGGCCTCGCCCTGTGCCCCTCCCTGGGCCTCGAAGTGGCGTGCCAGGCCAGACCAGCTGCCGAAGGCCACCTCGTGGCCGCCGCCCAGCACCAGCGGCAGGTGGCCGTGGGCCAACAGGGCGGCGACCCGTTCGGCCAGACGCTGCTGGGCGGCTTCCAGGTCGTCGTTGCCGTGGCAGCTGACGTCGCCGGCATCGAATACCGGTGCGCTGCGATGCCAGGCCAGCGGTGCCAGGGCCTTGCGCAGTGCCCGCGGGCCTTCGGCGGCGCCCACGCGGCCCTGGTTGCGCGCCACGCCGGCATCGGAGGCGAAGCCGAGCAGGGCGGCGCCGGGAGCGCTGTCCGATTTAACTGGGGTGATGACCTGATGCCAGCGCAGGCTGTCGTGCTCCGGGTCTTCGCGCCCGGCCCATACGGACATGTCGATGGACGGATCGGCCAGGTGTAGATCAGTGCTGTTCTTGGACATGGGTCGGTTCCCCTCCATAAATGCGCTGGCGCAAGCGACCGGGCTGCACGGCGTAGGCCAGCTCGGCGGGTGAGCCGATGTCCCACAGGCACAGGTCTGCCGGCGCGCCCGGGACGATGCGCCCCAGTTGCCGGTTGTGCAGGCCCAGCGCCTGGGCGCCGTGGGCGGTCATGCCGGCCAGGGCCTCGCGTGGCGTCAGGCGGAACAGGGTGCAGGCGAAGTTCAGCATCAGCGTGGGCATGAACAGCGGCGAGCTGCCGGGGTTGGCGTCGGTGGCGATGGCCATGGGCACGCCAGCTTCGCGCAGCGCAGCGATGGGTGGCAGCTGCGTCTCACGCAGGGTATGAAAGGCGCCGGGCAGCAGCACCGCGACGCTGCCAGCCTCGCGCAGCGCGTTGACGCCCGCCTCGTCGAGATATTCGATATGGTCGGCGGAGAGCGCGCCATGCCGGGCCGCCATGGCACTGCCGCCCAGGTTCGAGAGCTGCTCGGCATGGGCCTTGATCGGCAGGCCGTGGGCTTCGGCAGCCTCGAAGACGCGCTCGCACTGAGCCACCGAGAAGGCGATCTTCTCGCAGAATACGTCCACTGCATCGGCCAGCCCTTCGGCGGCCGCGGCGGGGATCATCTCGCGGCACACCAGGTCGATGTAGCCGTCGCTGTCGTCCTGGTACTCCGGGGGCAGGGCATGGGCGCCCAGCAGGGTGGTCACTACCCGCACCGGTAGTTCCTCGCCGAGGCGACGCGCCACGCGCAGCATTTTCAGCTCATCGGCCACGCTCAGGCCATAGCCGGACTTGATCTCCACCGTGGTCACGCCATCCCGCAACAGCGCTTCCAGCCGCGGCCTGGCCAGGCTGAACAGCTGCTCTTCGCTGGCTTCCCGGGTGGCACGCACGGTACTGAGGATGCCGCCGCCGCGGCGGGCGATCTCCTCGTAGCTGGCGCCCTCGAGACGGCGTTCGAACTCGTCGGCCCGGGAGCCGCCGAATACCAGGTGGGTATGGCAGTCGACCAGCCCCGGCGTCATCACGCCACCCTGGCCGAGGATCCGGCAGCCGGCGCTCTCGTTCGGGTCGAGCTCATGCATGGGCACGACGCGTTCGATGGTGTCACCCGCCACGATCACTGCCATCGGCTCGGGCAGAGTGTCGTGACCGTCGAATAGCGTGACGTCATGCCAGACGAGGCGCTGTTTGGAGTTGGCAGGCATGGGGACTCCTGATGTTCATCGATTCAATGTATATACATTTAAATCGTCATGGCTCGAAGGTCAAGGCCGGGTTGCGAAGAGTTTGTCTTGATTTCTGTTCCATGCACTAATTCTTCCATTCAAGCTGCTGTTAGTACACTGGATTATCTTCCTGATGGAAGCGAGTTACGGTGTCGGTCATACAGTGAGTTAGACTAAAGATGTAGGCGTATGCGACGCTTCGGCATGGCACCTGTGAGGAGCGTATTGTATATACAATAATGATGCCGCATCCGTTGCGAGACAAGGCGCGGTGAATCGACAGCCACAAACTCAAGACGAGGACGATACCCATGGCGATTCCGGACCCGGTCACCCGGGGCGCAAGCGGTTTCAATTGGCTCACCGTGGCCAAGCTGTTCGTTCCCAGCGCGCTGGGGATTCTGATCTTCTTCATTCCCGTCACCCTGGGTGGCAGGAACACCATCCTGCTGGACCACATGGTGACCGGGGCCAGGGAGCTCCTGGGCGGTGCCGCAGGTCTCTATGCGCTGACGCTGATCGTGGCGGGCGCGGCTTACCCGCTATGGAAGGGCACCTGGCGGCGCAGTCTCACCGACCGCATCTTCACCGTGCTGAAGCTGGCCGGCGTCGCCGTGGCCATCATGGCGATGACCGGCTGGGGGCCTGGGCTGCTGCACGAGCCGGACATGCTGCCGTTCCTGTTCAACCGGCTGGTGATACCGGTAGGGCTGATCGTGCCCATCGGTGCGGTGTTCCTGGCCCTGCTGATCAGCTACGGCCTGCTGGAGCTGATCGGCGTGCTGCTGCAGCCGGTCATGCGGCCCATCTGGCGCACGCCGGGGCGCAGTGCCATCGATGCCGTGGCCTCGTTCGTGGGCAGCTACTCCATCGGCCTGCTGATCACCAACCGGGTCTATCAGGCGGGGCAGTATTCGGCGCGGGAGGCGGCGATCATCGCCACCGGTTTCTCCACGGTGTCGGCCACCTTCATGATCATCGTGGCACGCACGCTGGATCTGATGAGCGTGTGGAACCTCTATTTCTGGCTGACGCTGGCGATCACCTTTGCCGTCACTGCCGTTACCGTTCGCCTGCCGCCGCTGTCGCAGATGAACAATGAGCGCAGCGATGGCGAACCCGAGGCGATGCCCGGCAAGCGGCTGAACACGGCATGGAAGGCCGGTCTTGCGGTGGCGGCTCAGGCGCCGGGGCTGCATCGCAGCGTGGCGCTCAACGTACGCGAAGGGCTGCTGATGGCGATCAGCATCCTGCCGTCGATCATGTCGGTGGGGTTGCTCGGCCTGCTGGCCGCCAAGTACACGCCGCTGTTCGAGTGGCTGGGCCTTCTGTTCTATCCCTTCGTGGCGATCTGGGGGCTGGAGGATGGCATGGCGCTGGCTCAGGCTTCCGCTGCCGGGCTGGCCGAGATGTTCCTGCCGGCGCTGTTGATGGCCGAGGCCGAGTTCGTTGCCCGCTTTGCGGCTGGGGTAGTATCGGTTTCCGCGGTGCTGTTCTTCTCCGCCTCCATTCCCTGCATCCTGGCCACCAGCATTCCGCTTTCGGTTGGACGCATCGTCGTGGTGTGGTTCATCCGCGTGGCGCTCAGCCTGATGCTGGCCGTGCCGGCCGGCTTCCTGGCCCAGGCGCTGAGCGGGGCCTGAGGCTTCACTCCATCGAACGTCCGCCACTACTGAGCGAGGCCGGCTGCACCGGCCTCGCTCAGCGTTATCGAGGTGTCACGATACCGGCTCAGCTGGCGCTGCGAGAGAGCGCCGAGCGCAGCTTGTAGCGGTCGCCGGGATGGATCAGCCGGGCGTAGCTGATCAGATGCTCGCCCGACCAGGTGCGGCGTATCATGCTCAAGCAGGGCTGCGTGGCATCCATTTCGAGCCGCTCGGCGGTCGCGGCATCGACCCGTACCGCCTCGACCACATGCTCCACGTCGGTGATCGGGCAAGCTGCCACCAGCACTTCGTTGGGGGTATGGCGGTGGAAGTCGGTTTCCAGGTAGTCCGGTACCCAGCGCGGATTGACGAAGCGATCCTCGAGCTGGATGGGCACTCCGTTCTCGCGGTGAACGATACGCGTGTGGAACACCCGCGTGCCCAGCCGCACGCCCAGACGCAGCGCCACTTCGTCGTCGGCGGCGATGGCCTCGGCCAGCAGCACGTCGCACTCGTAACCATGACCACGGCCGCGAACCTCCTCGGCGATGTTGTGCACGTCGACCAGTGACGACTCCGCCTTGCGGTCGGTGACGAAGGTGCCGAGCCCGGGTTGGCGAGTCAGGTAGCCCTGCTGCACGAGATCGCGAATCGCCTTGTTGGCGGTCATACGGCTGACACCGAAGTCACGGGCTAGTTGCTCTTCGGGAGGAATCTGATGATGTGCCGGCCAGGTACCACTGCGTATCATTTCCAGCAAGTGTTGCTGAATCTGCAGGTAGAGCGGGGGAGAGCTGCCCATGGGTTAGGTTCCTGTGCCGTCATGTCTATACATATTCTACCTGGCTGGACGTCATGCGGCAGCCATTGCACAGTAGAGGCATGACATGATGCAACGGGAGGTCGCATGAAGCTCGTCATCGGCAACAAGAACTACTCATCATGGTCGCTCAGGCCCTGGTTGCTGCTGAGAATGCATGGCCTGCCATTCGAGGAGATTCGTATCCCCTTGGCGCAGGGCACGACCCGGGAGGCGCTGGCCGCTCACACCGAGGCGGGCAAGGTACCGGTATTGCACGACGATGAGCTGACCGTTTGGGATTCGCTGGCGATCTGTGAATACCTCTCCGAGCATTACCTGTCGGGGGCCGGTTGGCCGGCGTCGTGCCACGAGCGAGCCGAAGCGCGCTCGGTGAGTGCCGAGATGCATGCCGGCTTCGTCGAGCTGAGGACGTGCATGCCGATGAACTGCCGGGCCAGCGGGAGAAGCGTGGCCATCTCCGACACCCTCGAGGCTGAGATCATGCGGCTCGAACGGATCTGGACGCTGAGCCGCGAACGCTACCAGCACCGCGGGCCCTGGCTCTTCGGTGAGTTCTCCATCGCCGACTGCATGTTCGCACCGGTGGCGTTTCGCTTCGCCACTTACGGCGTGAAGCTCTCGCCGCCTGCCGAAGCCTACCGCCAGACGCTGCTGCGCTCGGCGCCGATGCAGGAGTGGGTCGAGCAGGCCAGGGCGGAGCCCGAAGTGATCGAAAGCGCCGAGGTAGGGATCAACTGAGCGAAGACGAGGAAAGTTCTTCATGTCGCGCACGACGCGCCTTCTCGATCTGCTGCAGATCCTGCGGCGTCACCGCTGCCCGGTGAGCGGTACCGCGCTGGCGCAGGAACTGGGTGTCTCGCTGCGCACCCTGTACCGCGACATCGCTTCGCTGCGTGCCATAGGTGCCGAGATCGAAGGCGAGCCGGGTATGGGCTATCGACTCGAGCCGGGGTTGATGCTCCCGCCGCTGATGACACACACCACGAGAGGGAGCGGATCATGCAGGAAGAGATCGTCTTTTATACCAACCCCTGGTCCCGGGGCGGCATCGTGCACTGGATGCTGGAGGAGTTGGGGCAACCCTACCGCATGGAGGTGATCGAGTACGGCCCGCCGATGAAGTCGTCCGAGTATCTCGCCATCAATCCCATGGGCAAGGTGCCGGCCATACGCCATGGCAATACTGTCGTCACGGAGGCGGCCGCCATTTGCGCCTATCTGGCCGAGGCATTCCCCGAGGCCGGCCTTCTGCCGACGCCCGTGGGGCGCGGTGACTACTACCGCTGGCTGTTTTTCACGGCCGGGCCGCTGGAGATGGCGATATCCCTGAAGTCCGCCAATGTCACGCTGAGCTCCGAACAGCAGATGCAGTTCGGCTGCGGCAGCTACGAAACGGCGGTCGACACCTGGCCAAGGCGGTAGCGGGGCGGCGATACATTGCCGGCGACAGCTTCACCGCCGCCGACATCTATGTCGGCTCCCACATCGGTTGGGGCATGCAGTTCGGCACACTGGACAGGCGCCCGGAGTTCGAAGCCTATTGGAATGGCCTCAAGGATCGTCCTGCCCATCGACGCACGGAGGAGGCCATTGCCAAGGCAATGCCTGCCGACGCGACTCCGAGCGGCTAGCCGGCATTCATGTCTCGGCAATACAGGAGCGAAGTTGAGTTTGCCAGGCTTACTCATGCATTACGCTGATTTCCCCGCCCTGTTGAGCTGGGGGGTAGGCGAGTGAACCGGACCCAGCAAGCGTGCCGTCGCGTCGACCAGGGTACGACGGCACGCATCGAGGCACTCGACGTGCTGCGCGGCGTGGCACTGCTCGGCATTCTGGTGATGAACGTTCAGGCGTTCGCCATGCCATATGCGGCTTACCTCAACCCCTCGGCCTGGGGACGCCTCGAAGGCATCGACCTGGCGGCCTGGCTCATCTCGCATTTGCTGGCCGACCAGAAGATGATGGCGATTTTTTCCATGCTGTTCGGTGCCGGTATCGTCTTGTTCGCCGAGCGAGCCGAGGCTGCTGGACGACCGACAGCGATGCTGCACTACCGGCGCAATGCATGGCTGCTGTTTTTCGGTGCTGCCCACGCCTACCTCGTCTGGTATGGCGACATTCTCTTCACCTATGCCGTCTGTGGCATGCTGCTCTATCCCTGCCGAAAAATGTCTCCCTGGAGCCTGTTGACCTCCGGGGTAGCAATGCTGGCGGTTACCTCAGCGTTATTTCTTTTTTTCGGCTGGTCGATGTCTTTCTGGTCAGAGGCCGATTTGCTCGCCTTCCAGGCTGAATGGCAGCCTCCCGTCGAGCAGCTTCAGAGCGAGATCGAGCGTTATCGCAGCGGCTGGTGGCAGCAGATGCCCCACCGTGCAGAGCTGGCCTTCGAGGCCCAGACCTTCACCCTGCTGGTATGGGGGCTGTGGCGAGCGGCCGGGATGATGCTGATCGGCATGGGGCTCTATCGCCTCGGCGTGCTGACCGGGCTGGCACGGCCACGTGTCTATCTCACCCTGGTGGGCATGGGCCTCGTTCTCGGCCTGCCACTGGTGGCCTATGGCGTGGCTTGGAACTTTGCCAACGATTGGGGGCCACTGTCGATGTTCTACGGCTTCCAGTTCAACTACTGGGGCAGTGTGCTTGTCGCCCTTGGCTGGGTCGGCGGCGTCATGCTGGTACTGCGCACCCAGGCGTGGCTCGGCTTGCGGAGACGTCTCGCCGCCGTGGGCCGGATGGCGTTCAGCCTGTACATCCTGCAGAGCGTGCTCATGAGCCTGATCTTCTACGGCCACGGTCTGGGCATGTTCGGCCACATCGAGCGCAGCGGCCAGATGCTGGTGGTGCTGGGCATCTGGCTGCTACAGCTATGGCTGGCGCCACTGTGGCTGCGCCATTTTCGTCATGGGCCGCTCGAGTGGCTGTGGCGCTCACTGACTCGCGGCCAGCGGCAACCCTGGCGGCACTGAGCGATCAGGGCAGCTCCTTGCCTCCCTGGGGGTCTGAAGCGTCGTAGTCCTGTGTGTCGTCGGGCGGCGAGCCGGGCTCGAGCGAGGTCTGGTGCTCGTAGTCGCGGGCGGCACGGATGGCTTCGGGCTCGCTGTCGTGACGTGATATCTCCTGCGGCTGATCGGGGTCGCTCACGTCGACCACCCGCCAGCCGCTGACCAGGATCGCCTCCTGGGTCTCGCGCTGTATCGGCTCGACTTTTGCGGTACGCGTCATGGCGTCCTCCATGCTGGTGAGTCCATTCACTACCCACCATGGCAGAGGAAACGGCGATTGGCTAACGGGCGCCGTAAGCAACCGCTTATGCTTGACCGGCACCTTGGCACCGTCCATACAGGAGGTGTATCACCGACAGCAGGAGGTCAGGATGAGGAAACTGTTAGGCATGGCCGCCGCCTGGTGGTTGCGCAAGCCGGAAAATCGCGCGAGGCTCAAGCGCAAGGGCAAGCAGATGCTCAGTGGCTTTCGCGGCCGGCAATCGCGCTCGTCCGAACAGCAGCGCCGCCGGCCATGATCCCGGCCAGGCTTCCGCGGCGTGCGCTAAACGTAACGTGAGACATCACAGCACACGAGGTTCGTTGATAGCATGAATCGCCGCATGAAGAGCCCGGCTGCGGCTCGTAACCGCCAACCCATTCTTGAAGTGCTCCAGGCGGTACTTCCGGAACGGGCTTCGATTCTGGAGGTTGCCAGCGGCAGCGGCGAGCATGGCGTTCATTGTGCAAGCGCAATGCCGGGATGGGAATGGCAGCCGAGCGACCCCAACGCCGCGGCCCGCGCCTCCATCTCTGCCTGGTGTGCCCATGCTGGGCTAGACAATCTGCGCGAGCCGCTACCGCTGGATGTGGTCGGAATCTGGCCATCCGGGCGCTTCGATGCCGTAGTGGCGATCAATCTCGTGCACATCTCCCCTTGGGAAGTGACCTTGGCCCTGTTGGCGCAATCGGCTGCTCATCTCAACGCAGGTGGGGTGCTCTACCTCTATGGCCCCTACCGTCGTGATGGACGCCACACGGCCGAGAGCAATGCCGCTTTCGATACCGATCTAAGGGCCAGGGATTCACGCTGGGGGGTGCGCGACCTCGAGCGAGTTGTTGCTGAGGCACAGCCACACGGATTCTTGCTCGAGCGAATCGTCGAGATGCCGGCCAACAACTTGAGCGTGGTGCTACGCCTCCATGCCTAGGCGGGCTTATTCATCGACCCGGCCGGGCTCGCGATAGCGAACGCCCTCTGCCTGGCGGTCATCTTCGTAGCGCCGCGTCTCCTCCTCGGCGGGAATGCCCCATAGCGTCTCACGACTGCCGTCGTCGTAGGTATAGGTGGTACAGCCTGCGAGAAGGATGAAACATGAGAGGGCGGCGATACGAAGCATCGGTGTCACGTGAATTCCCTTCGGTAGGAAGTAGTCAAGCGGCCAGGGTGAGGCCAGGCCGCGTTGTCGTCAAGCGCATCGTGCCGGCGCGCCCTAGCCAGATAGCCCCAGCAGGATCGGCACATAGACCACCAGCAGCAGAACCGCGATCAGGCCCAACAGGTAGGGGATAATGGCGCGGGTGATGCGTTCCAGGGGTAGTTGGGTGACGGAAGAAGCCACATAGAGGTTGATAGCCACCGGCGGGGTGATCATGCCAATGGCCAGCCCCATCACGATGATGATACCGAAATGGATCGGATCGATACCCAGCTGCAGCACCAGCGGCAGCAGCACCGGGGTCAGGATGATCAGCGCGCTGGCGGTCTCGATGAAGACCCCGGTAAGCAGGATTACTCCGACGATGAGCAGCATGATCACGTAGGGATTGGTGGAGAGCGACAGCACCGAGTGGGCAATGGCGCCTGGCACCTGCCAACTGGACAGCGTCCAACTGAGTACCGCCGATGTCGCTATCACCAGCATGATCACCGAGGTGGTCATCGCCGAGCGAATCAGTATGCGATAGATATCGGGCAGCGTGAGGTCACGATAGACGAACAGCGACACCAGCAGGGCATAGTTGACTGCCACCACGGCGGCCTCACTGGGGGTGAAGATGCCGGAGAAGATGCCGCCCAGAATGATCACCGGGGTCATCAGCCCCCAACTGGCACTCTTGAAGGTTCGCCATATCGTTGCCGGTGAAAGCTCGGTGCCCCGCGGGTAGTTGCGCCGGTAGGCCTGGGTGATGGCGATGGCCGCCAGCCCGATGCCCATCAGCACGCCCGGGATGATGCCGTTGAGAAACAGCCTCGACACCGACTGCTGAGCGATGACGGCATAGATGATCATCGGCACCGAAGGCGGGATCACCACGCCGATGGTGCCGCTGGCGGCGATCAGGCTGGCCGCCGAGGCGGGGTCGTAGCCCTTGCGCTTGAGCTCCGGAACCAGGCTTGAGCCCACGGCTGCGGTGGTGGCGGCACCCGAGCCTGAAATGGCGGCAAAGAACATGCCGGCCCCGACCGAGACGATGGAGAGCCCGCCCTTGAGGAAGCCGAACAGCGAATCGGCAAAGTCCACCAGCTTCTCGCTCACCTTGCCCTGGGCCATGAGATCCCCGGCCAGGATGAACATGGGCACCGCCACCAGGGCGAAGGAGTTGATGCCCTGGAACATCTGCTGGGTGACCACCATCAGCGGCACGCCCTGGGCGTTGAGGGCGAGCAGCGTACTGGCCCCGATGGCAAGCGCGATCGGCACACCCAGCAGCATGAAGGCGAAGAACAGCAGGAACAGCAGGCCGGTCATGGCGGTGGCTCCTCGGCGGTGCTGCTACCGGTATCGGCCGCCTGCGGCCCCTTGATCGCGAGTTCGATGGCATCGATCATGGCGTACCACGCCATGATCGCCGCAGAGAGGGGGATCACGGCATACACATAGGTCATGGATAGCCGCAGCGAGGCGGAGCGCTGGAAGCTTTGCGCCTGCATGTAGCGATAGCCGATCACGACCAGCGTGACAAAGAAGCCCAGTGCCACCAGCACCGCGGCGATACGTGCCAGCTGGGCGAGGCGGGCGGGCAGGGCGTCGACGACGAAGGTTACGGCGATGTGTCGCCCGCGCTGAAAGGCCAGGGTGGCGCCGAGAAAGGTGATCCACACCAGCAGGAAGCGGGCGACCTCCTCGGTCCAGCCCACGGCGGTGAAGAGTGTGCGTGAGACGATCTGCAGCGTGATCACGCCAATCAACGCCGCCATGCCCAGGAACACGATGGGCTGGATGACGGCGTCGAGGATGCGTTCACTACGCTGCAGCAGGCCCGTGAGGGCATGCAGCGGAGAGCTCACTTACTGCAGCGCCTCCTGAATGCGCGTCAGGTAGTCGCCAAACTGTTCGCCGTACTTCTCGTACACCGGGGCGACCGCGGCTTGGAACGCCTCGAGGTCGGCGTCGTCGATGATCTGCATGCCGGCGGCCTGCAGCTCTTCCAGCTGGTCGGCCTCCATCTCGGCGTTCATGCGGCGTCCATACTCGGCAGCCTCCTGGGCGGCCTCGCGGAGCACCTCATGAGCGGCTTCCGGCAGCTGATTCCAGGCCGGCATGCCCATGACGAAGATAGCCGGGGCGTAGGTGTGGCGCGAGAGCGTCATGTGGTCCTGAGTCTCATGCAGCTTGAACGAGTGGATGACGTTGACCGGGTTCTCCTGGCCATCGATGGTGCCCTGCTGCATGGCCGTCAGGGCCTCGGTCCAGGCCATGGGAATGGCGTTGGCACCCAGCTCACGGAAAGTATCGGTGTAGACCGGGTTTTCCATCACGCGGATGCGCAGGCCGTCGATATCCTCGGGGCTGCGTACCGCGCGTTCGCTGTTGGTCAGGTTGCGGAAACCGCGCTCGGCGTAGGCCAGGCCCTTGAGATTGACTTCAGCGAGTTTGTCGAGCAGCTCCTGGCCGATCTCGCCGTCGAGCACCTCGTAGGCGGCCTCCGGTGTGGGGAACAGGAACGGCAGCTCGAACACCGCCATCTCCTCGACGAAGTTGGCCACCGGACCGTTGGTGATCACGCCCATGTCGACGGTGCCGATCTGCATGCCTTCCAGCAGGGTGCGCTCATCGCCGAGCGAGGCGTTGGGGTAGATGTCGACGGAAATCGCGCCTTCGGTGCGCTCGGCGACCAGCTCCTGGAACTTGGTCGCGGCAATGTGAAAGCCATCCTGCTCGTTGACCACGTGGGCCAGGCGCAGGGTGACGGGGTCCATGTCGGCGAAGTCGGCCTGGGCAGTGGAAGCCAGGGCGAGGGAGAGGCCGAGTGCCAGCGTGCTGCGTGCAAACATTTTCATTTTTAGTTTTTCCTTTGTCAGGTCAACCCGTTGAGGAGGATGCCCCAGCGGGCCCGACAGGGTCAATCGTCACGCTGACGTTGGATGACAGCACCGCGGCAATACTGTTGAGTCACAGCAGGCGATACATGACATGGCCGTCGACCAGCCCCTGGGTCGGGTGCCGGAATGCGCAGGGCAGGGTGCCGACGATCTCGAAGCCATGCTTCTGCCACTGGCGTATCGCCACCTCGTTGGTTGAGACGACCATGTTGAACTGCATGGCCGTGAACCCGAGTTCACGCGCGACTCGCAGGGAGTCCTGGCACAGCTGATTGGCGATGCCTTGGCCCCGGGCGCTTTCGGCCACCAGGTAGCCGCAGTTGCAGACATGATCACCGGGGCCCGGCTGGTTGGGCTTGAGGTAGTAGGTGCCGAGCACGCGACCGCGAGCGTCTTCCGCGACGCGCACGGCACGCGGCAGTTCGACCCACATGCGGTAGGCATCGGACTCGCCGATGTCGCGGGGCACGGCGTAGGTATCGCCGGCATGCAGTACCGGCGCCATGAAGTCCCACATGGCGGGCCAGTCCCCTGACTGATAGGGGCGAATGCGGATCATCGGTTTCCTCCTTGATACCAGGCATCGGGCCGATTCTATGACAGTTCAGCGTGAAAAGCGCCTCATGCCGGACCAACGAGATGCTTGACCGCCAGGTAGGCGGAGAGACCCCAAGGGCCAAGCTCGCGGCCGATGCCGCTGCGCTTGAATCCGCCCCATCCGGTCTCGGGCAGTACCAGCTGCTCGCCGTTGAGCCATACGCTGCCTGCCTGAAGCTGTCTGCCGATGCGCACGGCACGTTTGCGGTCAGCGCTCACCACGGTCGCCGCCAGGCCGAAGTCGCTGTCGTTGGCGAGCTCGATGGCCTCCGCTTCACTCGACACGCTACGGGCGCAGAGCACCGGGCCGAAGATTTCCTCGCGCCATAGCCGACTTGTCGTCGGTACGTCACGAAACAGTGTCGGCGCGACGAAGTAGCCCTGCTCTGGTAGCTGCCGGTGGCTGGCGTCGCGTATCGCCCGCAGGCCCTCCTGCCTGGCGATGGCGAGATAGGCCTGCACGTTGTCACGCTGCCGGGCGCTGGCCAGCGGGCCCATGTCGCTTTCCTCGGCCAAGGGATCACCCAATGTCAGCGCGTCGATACGTGCGGCAAGCGCGGCATAGACCGCCTCGGCGATGGCCTCATGGACGATCAGGCGCGACGTGGCCGAGCAGATCTGCCCCGCATTGAAGTAGATGCCGGCCATGATCCAGTCGGCGGCCTGGCCGGGGTCGGCGTCCTCCATCACCAGGATCGGCGACTTGCCGCCAAGCTCGAGGGAGACGTCGGCGGAACGCTCGGCGGCGGCGCGCATCACCGCTTCGCCGATCCGGTTGCTGCCGGTGAAGGAGACCTTGTCGATGCCGGGATGAGCGGCCAGCGGGGCGCCGATACCCTCGCCATCGCCGAAGAGCAGGTTGAGTACGCCGGGCGGCAGCCCGATCTCCAGGGCGATTTCCGCCAGTGCCCGCTCGGGTAGCGGTGTCACCTCGGAGGGCTTGAGCACCACGGAGCAGCCGGCGGCCAGGGCAGGGGCCAGCTTCCAGGCGCTGGTTACCAGGGGGAAGTTCCACGGTGTGATAAGCCCCACCACGCCGACCGGGTCGTGGTAGCAGCGCGCCTCGACGCCGGCCATCTCGACCTCGACGAGCCGGCCCTGGCGCTGTTCAAGCTCGCGTGCCTGCCCGGCGTAATAGCGGTAGCAGGCGATGGCGTCGTCGATGTCGATGGCGGCCTCGGCCAGCACCTTGCCATTGTTGGTCGAGGAGAGCCGGATCAGCTCCTCCCGGCGCCGTACCAGGCCGTCGGCGAATCGCTCGAGGTAGCGGGCGCGTTCGCTGCCGCGCGTGGCACGCCAGCCCGGCAGGGCGCGCCGGGCCGCGGCCACGGCAGCGTCCACGTCGGCGGGGTGGCCGGTGCTGACCTCGGCGATGGTCTCCTCCCGGTAGGGATTCATCACCGGCAGGCAGCGCTCGCCTCGGGAGGGCGTCCAGCGGTTGTCGATGAACTGCTGATCCAGCTGTTGCATGGCGCTTCTCTCTGTCAGTGATGATCGTCAGTCGAGGTCGCAGGTGATGGCTTGCTGCCAGGCTTCGGCATTCACTTCGACCAGCAAGGGCGCGTTGAGCGGTCGCGAGGCGAGTGCCTGGGCCAGGCCGGCCGGATCGCTCACCCGCACGGCCTGGCAGCCGAAACCGGCGGCAACCACCTGGAAGTCGGGTGCCTGTATGTCGACGCCGCGGCGCTCGACGCCATGGGCATCCATGAAGCGACGGATCTCCTCATAGCCCTGGTTATGCCACACCACGATCACCACCGGCAGGCACTCTTCCACCGCGGTGGCAAGCTCGCTGAGGGTAAACATCACGCCGCCGTCGCCCACCAGTGCCACCACGGGAAGCGACGACTGACCCAACTGGGCCCCCAGCGCAGCGGGAAGCCCGTAGCCCAGGGTGCCGTAGCCGGTGGAGGCGTTGAAGTAGCGCCGCGGTTCGGGCTGCGACACCAGGTGGTTGCCGGCATAGACCGGGGCGGTGGAGTCGCCGACCAGGATCGCCTCGGGCAGCGTTTCCTGAAGGGTGGCATAGAAGGGGACGAAGGGAGCGAAGTCGGGGGCGCGCTGCAGATCGAGCGCGACCAGGGTATCCGCGGTGCGCCCGGCGCCGTCGCGCGACAGCGGCTCGGGGAAGTGCTCCGCCAGCAGCGCCAGCGTGCGACCGGCATCGGCCACCAGGCCCAGCGATACCTGCTGGTTGCGCACCAGCTGCTGGGCGTCCAGGTCGATGCGGATCAACTTGCCGCCCAGTGTGAAGCCGTCGTCGAAGACCACGTCGTAGTCGGTCTCGCCGAGTTCGGTGCCCACGGCGAGGATGACGTCAGCCTCCCGGGCCAGCTCGCGCACGGCGGGCAGCGCCGCATTGGCGCCCAGGTCGAGCGGGTGAGCGCGACCCAGCACGCCCTTGGCGTTGATGGTCGTTACCGTGGGGGCATCGAGGCGTTCCACAAGGGTCCTGGCGGCAGCCGGGGCATCGGCACAGCCGCCACCCAGCAGCACCAGCGGGCGCTTTGCTTCACGCAGCCACTCGGCGGCCAGCGCCAGCCCCTCGGGGTCCGGCGCCGGGCGGAACAGGCGTGCCGGCGGCGGCAGCTCGACCATCGCCAATGGGGCATCGAACAGGTCGATGGGTATCTCGATGTGCACCGGGCCGGGACGCTCGCCGTCGAACACGGCGAAGGCTCGGGCCAGCACCTCGGGAAGTGCGGCCGGATCGAGCAGGGTATGGCTGAAGCGTGACACGCCGACCAGCAGCTGCTGTTGGCTGGGCAGCTCGTGCAGCCTGCCCTGGCCGCGGCCCAGGGTGTCGCGGCGGTTGACGCTGGATATCACCAGCATGGGGATGGAGTCGGCCAGGGCCTGGCCCATGGCGGTGGCAATGTTGGTCATGCCGGGGCCGGTGATGATCAGGCACACGCCGGGCCTGCCGGTGGCCCGGGCGTAGCCATCGGCCATGAAGCCGGCACCCTGCTCGTGGCGCGGGGTGACATGGCGGATATCGCTGCCCTCGAGGCCGCGGTAGAGCGCCACGGTGTGCACGCCAGGGATGCCGAACACGGTGTCGACGGCGTAGCGCTCTTGCAGCAGCGCCAGCAGCAGCCGGGCGCAGGTCATCGGGGGAGTGGCCATGAGCGTCTCCTCAGAAGAAGAAGGTGTGGGCCATGAAGGCGATGATCGGCAGCGTCACGGCGGTACGCAGCAGGAAGATCGCGATCAGCTCCCACAGCTTGAGCGGAATCTTCGACTTGAGGATCAGCGCACCGATCTCGGACATGTAGATCAGCTGGGTCAGGGACAGGCAGGCAATCACGAAGCGGGTCAGCTCGCTCTCGATGTTGGTGGCCAGTACCGCCGGCAGGAACATGTCCGCGAAGCCCACCAGGGTGGCCGGGGCGGCCGCTTCGGCCTCGGGAATCCTCAGCAGCTCGAGCAGCGGCACCATGGGATAGGAGAGCCAGGTGAACAGCGGGGTGAACTCGGCCAGTATCAGCGCCACGGTGCCAATGGCGAATACCAGCGGCAGCAGCGCGAGGAAAATGTCGGCAACGTTGAATAGCGCGTTACGGGCCAGTTCCCGGGGGCCGGGGGCGTGCTCTGCGCGGCGCACCGCCTGGGTCAGGCTGTAGCGCAGCAGGCCCATCTGCTCGGTGCGCTTTTCGGCCAGCTGGCAACCTACCGGCTCGTAGTAGGTATCGGGCTTGCGTGACAGCGGCGGCAGGCGCGGCACGATCACCGCCGCGATCAGGCCGGCCACCACCACCGTGAAGTAGAACTGGATGAACATGTGGTTGAGATCGACGAAGCTGGTGATCAGCAGGCTGAAGGCGATCGAGACGATGGAGAAGTTGGTCGCGATCACCGAGGCCTCGCGGCGATTGTAGAAGCCCTTCTCGTACTGCTGGGTGGTGATCAGCACGCCCACGGTGCCGGAGCCCATCCACGAGGCGGTGGCATCGATGGCGCTGCGGCCGGGCAGGTTGAAGATCACCCGGAACGGCTTGCGCACCAGGCTGCCGATGAATTCCATGAAGCCGAACTCGACCAGGAACGGCAGCAGCAGGGCGGCGAAGAAGAAAAAGGTCAGCAGTACCGGCGCCAGGTCGTTGAGCATCACGCCGCCGGTGAAGGAGGCGGTGACGAATTCCGGCCCGAACTGGAAGAAGGTCATCAGAGCGAAGGCCGCCCCCAGGAGGCGCATGCCGAACCACACCGGACCGACGTGGAACATGTCGCGCAGCACGCCCTGCTCGGCCCAGCGAGGATGGGTGAGCTTGATCCAGCTCGTCGCCACCACCGAGAGCACCAGCACGATGACGGCAATGGCCGGCAGGGCGCCGTCGAGCAGCGCCTTGAGACCATCGGCCATGAAGCCCATGCCGATGTTGATGGTGTCGCCGATCTGGAAGGGGACCAGGAACAGCCCGACCCCGATGGCAGAGGGGATCAGGAACTTGAGCAGGTTGCCACGCTCGAAGGGGGCTTCTCCGTCGCGGGTTCGGTGAGTTGTGTCGGTGGAGGTCATACGCGTATTCCTTGGCTTGTCATTGTAGGTCAGGAAGTGGGTCTGCAGTCGCAGTGCGTTCGTGTCAGTCGCGGCGCATCACGCCAGGCAGGGCGCACAGCATTTCGTAGAGCAGGGTGGCACCCATCAGCGCCGTGTTGCCGCTGGGGTCGTAGGGCGGCGAGACCTCGACCAGGTCGCCACCGACGATATTGAGGCCGGCGGCACCGCGCACGATCTCGAGGCCCTGGGCCGAGGTCAGGCCGCCCATCTCCACGGTGCCGGTACCGGGAGCGACGGAGGGGTCGAGGCCGTCGATGTCGAAGCTGATGTAAACGGGGGTATCGCCCATCTGGCTGCGTACCTCGGCCATCAGCGGGGCCAGCGAGCGATACCAGCACTCCTCGGCGGTGACCACGCGGAAGCCCTGCTGGCGACACCAGTCGAAGTCCTCGGCGGCGTAGCCGGTCCCGCGCAGACCGATCTGGACCACCTTGCCCTGGGCCAGAAGGCCCTCTTCCTGGGCGCGACGAAACGGCGTGCCGTGAGCGATGGGCTCGCCGAACATGTGCTCGTTGACGTCGGCATGGGCATCGATGTGGATCAGCCCCACCGGGCCGTGCTTCTTGGCGATGGTGCGCAGGATCGGCAGGGTGATGAGATGATCTCCGCCCAGGGTCAGCGGAATGCAGCCGTGTGAGAGCACCTCGTCATAGAAGGCGCTGATGATGTCCACGGTCTTGGGCAGGTGAAAGGTGTTGATCGGCACGTCGCCGATGTCGGCCACCTGCAGGCTGTCGAAGGGCGCGGCACGGGTGGCCATGTTGTAGGGGCGCAGCATGCGCGACTCGTCGCGGATCTGGCGCGGCCCCAGGCGTGTACCGGGGCGATTCGACGTGGCGATGTCCAGCGGTACGCCGATGAAGGCCACGTCCAGCTCCGCGGCGGTCGGCTGGGTGGGCAGGCGCATCATGGTGGCGGGGCCGCCGAAGCGGGGCATCTCGTTGCCGCCTAGCGGCTGGTTGAAGTCGGCCATGCTGGGCTCCTGGTCTGCAGGGGTTGTTCTCTCAGTACTCAGGTCTAGCAGGTTTCGTGCCAGCCGAAGACCGCGGCGTCACGGGGCTTGTCAGGGCATGTGATGCAAATTCGAATCGTCAGTGGGGCATCAGTGATGCAATAATGCATCTTGATTCATTCATGCATCGGCTGGGTACCTGATGAGCGACATCGACCGCGCGGTGGTGAGCACCATCGTCGAGACGGCCAGCGACCACTTCTTCATCGTCGACGGTGACGGCCGGGTGCTCGACGTCAGTCCGGGGGCGGCGGCGGTCTACGGCCTGCCGCGGGAGCAGCTGGTCGGCAGCACGGTGCAGGAGCTGGAGGCGCAGGGCGTGCTCAGGCCCTCCATCAGCCTGGAGGTGATCCGCACCGGCAGGCCGGTGCAACTGATGCAGGTGACGGGAACCGGCCGGCGAGTGATCGCCGAGGCGCACCCGGTGCATGTCGACGGCAGGCTCGAGCGCATCGTCAGCCGCTCCCGGGACCTGACCGATCTGCAGCTGCTGCAGGACGAGTATGCGCTGCTGCAGAAGCGCTTCAGCGAACACCTCAAGCGCAGCGGGGCCGGAGCTGGCCACGAGGATGGCCAACTGGACGAGGCGATGGGCAGCCTCGAAATCCGCAGCGACCTGATGCGGGAGCTGGCCCTGCTGCTCAAGCGGGTGGCGCCCTCCGACGCCACGGTACTGCTGCTCGGCGAATCGGGAGTCGGCAAGAGCGCCTTCGCCAAACAGCTGCATCGCTGGAGCCGGCGGCGGCAGGGGCCGTTCATCGAGGTCAACTGTGCGGCGATCCCCGAAAACCTGTTCGAGTCGGAGATGTTCGGCTATCAGCCGGGTGCCTTCAGCGGCGCAGCACGTCAGGGCAAGGCAGGGCTGCTGGAGCAGGCCGAGGGTGGCACCCTGTTCCTCGACGAGATCGGTGAGCTGCCGCTGCCGATGCAGACCAAGCTGCTCAAGGTGATCCAGGATGGCAGCGTGTTGCGCCTGGGCGATACCCGCCCCCGGCGGGTCGACTTCCGCCTGGTGGTGGCGACCAACCAGGACCTGGCAAGGCGCGTGGAGAGCGGAGGCTTCCGCCTCGACCTCTACTATCGGCTCAACGTCATTCCGGCCACCATCCCGCCGCTGCGTGAGCGCCGCGAGGATATACCTGCGCTGGCCGAGGCGTGTCTCGAGCGACTCAATCAGCGCTACGGGCAGCACAAGCTGCTGCACGGCAGCGTTTGGTCCGAGCTGATGGGGAGCGACTGGCCGGGCAATGTGCGCGAACTGGAGAACTGGCTGGAGCGCGCCTGGCTGTCGAGTCCGGACGAGCTGATCCAGTCACCGACTCGGGGGGATGGCGCGCCGCCGGCGATGACGTCCGCCGTTACGCCTGCCATTCCGCCATCCATGGTCGCCGAGGAGGGGTTGGCCGCCTACCTGGCGCGGGTCGAATGCGAGGTGCTCGCGGCGCTGTGCCAGGAGCTGCCAAGTACCTACGCCATCGCCGAGCGGCTGTGGATCAGCCAGCCCAGCGTGGTGCGCAAGCTCAAGCGGCACGGGCTCAGGATCGAGCGCCGGGCCGATTGAGCCCGATGTCACGAGGTCGTCAGCAGGAACACTGACTATAGTGGTTTGGGTGAGCAACACCCTCCGTTCCGTTTCGACCTTGGAGCTACCCATGCCCCGCACAACTTATAACAAGATTGCCGCCATCGCGACTGGCCTGGTCCTTGGCGCCAGCGTCATGCTTCCTGCCGCCCACGCCGACGACTACTACGCTGGTCAAACCATCCGCATGATCATCCCCTTCTCGCCGGGTGGCGGGACGGATACCTTCGGCCGGCTGATCAGCCAGCATCTGGGTCGCCACATCCCTGGCAGCCCCACCATCGTTTCCGAGAACGTCACCGGTGCCGGCGGCCTGTTGGGCAGCAACGAATTCGCCGAGCGGGTCGACCATGACGGCCTCACGCTGATGACCGCCTCGGGCCACCTTAACCTGCGTGCCTTCCTCGGCCTGCAGGGACTAAGGCTAGATCTCGACGAGCTGGAGCCGGTGGTGGCTGCGCCCATGGGGCACGTGACGGCCATCTCCACCCAGGCGGGCATCGACGACCCCGCCGACCTGCTCGAAGCGCAAGGTCGGTTGACCAAGGGCATCACCGATCCCGTGGGCCTGCTCGAATCGCTGGTGGCGCTGGAGATGTTCGAGCTGAATTACCGCGCGGTACCCGGCTACAGCGGCCGCGGCGATACGCGTATCGCCTTCGAGCGTGGCGAATTGATGATCAACACACAGAGCACGCCGGCTTATCTCAACAGTGTACAGCCGCTGGTGGACGAGGGGGTGGCCATGCCGCTCTATGCCATCGGCTTCATCGATGGCGAGGGCAATCCGCAGCGCGACCCTGCCGTACCGGACATGATCACCGCCCCAGAGCTCTACGAGCAGATCCACGGCGAGATGCCTTCCGGCACCATCTGGGAGGCCTTCAAGGTCACCGTGCCGCTGGTTCAGAACACCCGCGGTACCGTCTGGGTGCATGGCGATATCCCCGACGAGGCGATGGCGGCCCTGCAGGAGGGGGTCGAGGCCATGATCAACGACCCGGAGTTCCAGGAAGCCAGCGCCAACATCCTCGAGGGCTACGAGATCATGTGGGGTGACGACCTGGGACAGATCAAGGCTTCGATGGACGCTGCTTCACCGGAGGTTCTCGACTACCTGCGCGATATGCTGAACGAGCGCTTCGGCACCGAGTTCGACTGAGATGCCGACACGTGACGAGCCCCCGGTGCTTCGGGTGGCTCGTCACGTGCACGGGCTTTGACATGAGGTGCTCATGCTGGATGCGTTCGTCGATGCGTTCTGGATACTGCTAGACCCCTTTCGTCTGTTGATGCTCTTTTCCGGGGTGGCGATCGGTATTGCGGTGGGAATTCTGCCGGGGTTGGGTGGGCTGATGGGAATGGCGCTGGTACTGCCGTTCCTGTTCGGCATGGATGCCTACGCCGGGGTGGCCCTGCTGATCGGTATTGCGGCAGCGGTGCCCAGCGCCGACACCTTTCCCTCGGTACTGATGGGCATTCCCGGCTCTTCCGGCTCTCAGGCCACCATCATGGATGGCTATCCGATGGCCCGCCGAGGCGAGGCCGCCAGGGCGCTGGGAGCGGCCTTCACGGCGTCGCTGATCGGTGGCCTGATCGGAGCACTGGCGCTTTCCGCCGTGGTGCCCTTCGCGCGCCCGCTGATTCTCGCCTTCGGTTCTCCCGAGCTGTTCATGCTGACCCTGCTGGGGCTGTCCATCATCGGGGTACTGTCGGGTAATCGCCCGCTCAAGGGCATGCTGGCGGCAGTCGCGGGCCTGGCCATCGGCACCATCGGCGGCGCACCGGTGGCGGCGGAATATCGCTTCGCGGGGGACTTTCTCTACCTCTACGACGGGCTGTCGCTGGTCATCGTGGCGCTGGGGCTCTTTGCGCTGCCTGAGATCGTCGACCTGCTGGCGCGTGGCGGTGCCATCGCCGAGCGGGCTCGCGGCCTCGGCCACGGCTGGATACACGGGGTGCGCGATACGCTCAGGCACAAGTGGCTGGTGATTCGCCACAGCGTGATTGGCGTGGTGATCGGCGCCATTCCCGGCATGGGCTCATCGATCATCGACTGGGTCAACTACGGTATCGTGGCCCAGACCAGCAAGGATCGCAGTCGTTTCGGCAAGGGCGACGTCCGGGGCGTGATCGCCCCCGAGAGCGCCAACAACGCCAAGGAGGGCGGCGTGCTGATGCCGACCCTGCTGTTCGGCGTACCGGGCTCCTCGGCCATGGCGATGCTGCTGGGGGCGCTGATGATCTTCGGCGTTCAGCCCGGCCCGCAGATGCTGACTCGCGATCTCGACCTGGTATTTGTGATTATCTGGTCGCTGGCGCTGGCCAACGTCTTCGGTACCTTCATCTGCCTGTTGCTGTCACGGCCCATCGCACGGCTGACCTTCGTGCCGTTCCATTACATCGCCCCGGTCATCATCGTCATCGTGATCGTCGGCGCCTGGCAGGAGACCCGGCACTGGGCCGATCTGGCTTTCCTGCTCGGCTTCGGGCTGCTGGGCTGGTTGATGAAGCGTAGCGGCATGCCGCGTCCGCCGCTGCTGATCGGCTTCATTCTCAGCGGCCTGGCCGAGCGCTATCTTTGGATGTCCTACAACCTCTACGACTGGGAATGGCTGACGCGTCCCGGCGTGCTGACGATCGGCGCGCTGGCGGTGGCGCTGATAGTGGCCAGCGTCAGGCTCAAGCGCAACACCAGCCAGCGGGCCGAAGCGATACAAGCGGCCGAGACGCCCGAGACCGACAAGGAGAGCCGCCCATGAGAGCACGCTTGATCGGCATCTTCACCCGCCATATGCAGACGCCATTCGCGCTTCTCGTGCTGGCGGGGCTGGTGGCCGTGCTGACGATCAGTCAGTCGTTCTCGTTGGGGGCGAGGCTGTTTCCCACCGTGGTGGCCTTGCTGGGCATCCTGCTGGCTCTGCTGGAGCTGGGGCGGCAGTGGCTGCGGCGGGGGGCGCGGGAGGCCAGCGATTACACCGACCTGGGTGACGAGGACGACAGCCCGCTGTTTTTCGCCAAGGGGCTGCTGTTCTTCACCTGGATGCTCGGCTTCGTGGCGCTGTTTCTTGGCATCGGCGCTTTGCCGGCAGCCGGGCTGTTCGTGCTGGCCTTTCTCAAGCTTCAGTTTCGCAGCCCCTGGCTGCCGAGCCTGGGGCTTGCCGCCGGTATCGTCATCCTGCTGTGGGGCCTGGGAAAGGTGCTGCAGCTGCGCTGGCCGGCGCCATGGTTGGGTTTCTGAGCGTCGCTGAACGGGCCTGCGTCATGCACCCGACGCCAGCGCCCGCTCTAGAATGTCGAAGCGACCCGGCACCAGTGCGTCCTCCACCGCGGTGATGCGCAGCACGTGGCCCAGGTCCGGATGGGCCGGGCGGGCGATCAGGCGTCCGGCCTCGAGCAGTTCCTGGTTCAATCGCCCCGCCAGCTCGGCGCTCGCCAGACGCAGGGCGATGAAGTTGGTGGCGCTGGGCAGCACCTCGGCGCCGAGTTCGTGAAAATGCGAGGCCAGGCGCTGACGGCGGAGTTTCACCGCAGCGATGTGTGCTTCCACCTCTTCATGATGATCGAGCACCGTCTCCGCCGCCGCCTGGGTCAGCGTGGAGACTGCATAATGGATGCGCACCTTCATCATCATGGCCAGCGTCTCGGGCTCGGCGATGGCGTAGCCGACGCGCAGCCCGGCGAGGCCATGAGCCTTGGACAGGGTGCGCAGGCGAATCACGCCGGGCAGCGCTTCGCGGCTGAACGACGAGTCGGCGTCGTCGCGGAAGTCGTGGTAGGCCTCGTCGAGTAGCAGCCAGCAATCCTCGGGCAGCCTGGCACGCAGCTGGCGGATCTCCTCGTCAGCGTGAAGGTGACCGCTGGGGTTGTCCGGGTTGGCCACGTAGACCAGGCGGGCGCGGTGCTCGTGAGCACTGGCCAGCAGGGCCTCGAGGTCCGGTGCCAGCACGCCGGGCGCCTCGCGATAGGGGCGCTCGACCAGGCGGCAACCCTGACCTTGGGCAAAATAGCCGAAGGTGGGGTAGGTGCCGCTGGCGCTGACCACCGTGGAACCGTAGGGCGCCACCGTGCGCAGCGCCAGGGCAATGAGGCTGTCGGCGCCGGCATCCACCAGGGTGGTTTCCAGCGGCAGGCCATATAGCGAGGCCAGCCGCTGGCGTATCCCCAGCGCCTCCGAGTCGCCGTAGCAGTAGACATGCTCGACCATGGCGTCGCCGAAGCGCTGGCGCAGCGCACGATGGGGCATGTCGAGCCCCTCGTTGGAACCCAGGCGGTGGGGAATCTCGCGGCCGATGCGTCGCTCCAGTACCTTGATGCCGGGGAACGGGTTGCTGGGGCCGGAGCCGGTCAGGTGGTCGGGGAAGCGCGTCATGGGAAGCTCCATTCACTGGTTAAATGTCTGGCGTGGCGGATCATGCCGCGGACGCCGGCTCGCGCCGAGTCAGGACGATGGCCACGGAGGCAAGAATAAGGGCCAGGGCCAGCAGCAGGTTCGCGGTGAGCGGTTCGCCCAGCAGGATCAAGGCACTGGCAACCCCGACCACCGGTATCAGCAGCGTGCTGATGGTGGACTGGCCGATGGACAGGCGGTTGACGTTGCGAAACCAGAGCATCTGCGCCAGGCAGATGGCAAATATCAGGTGATAGCCCAGGCCCAGCCAGGTGGCGGCCTGCCACGCCCCCGGGGATGGCGTCGACTCGAAGGACAGGGCCAACACCACCATGGGCACGGCACTCAAGGCAAATTGCCAGCCGGTGATGACCACTGGGTGCCCCTGCCAGCCGCCACGGCGCTTGATCAGCACGGTGCCCAGCGCCCAGGAGAGCGCCGCTGCCAGGACGAACAAGGGGCCGGTCAGCCCCTCGAAGCCGCCCTGCCAGGCGGCCGGGCCAAGCAGCACCAGCAGCCCGCCCTGGCCCAGTGCCAGGCCAAGCCACTGGCGTGCAGCGACCCTCTCGCCCAGCACGCCGACGGCCAGCAGCAGCGCCCAGCAGGGCATGGTGAAGGCTACAATGGCCGCCTGGGACGTCGGCATGTGCAGCTGGCCGAAGGCGGTGCCCAGGTTGAAGCCGAGAATGGTGAACAGGCCCGTCACGCTCAGCCACAGGCGCTCACCGGGAGCGATGCGCAGCGGCCAGCCCTTGAGCCAGGCCCAGCCCAGCAGCACCACGGCACCGACGGTGAAGCCGATGGCGCGCAGGCTGAATGGCGGTATCTGCATCAGGCTGAAGCGAACCGCCGGCCAGTTGCCGCCCCAGAACAGGCCGATGGCGAGTATCAGCAGCAGTGTCGTGATGCCGCTGCGGGTCAGCATCGCCGGGCGGGAGGTGGCCAGTTCGGGCATGCTGCGTTCACTCTTCGGGCGCCAGGATCTTGTGCCGGTTGAGCAGCCCCTGCGGATCGAGCGCCTGCTTGAGGGTTCGCATCAGGCTGATCTCTTCCGGCGTGCGGGAGAGCGGCAGGTAGGCGCGCTTCTCCAGGCCAATACCGTGTTCGGCGGATACCGAGCCGCCCAGTTCGGCCAGCGGGGCATAGACCAGCTGCTCCACGGCAGCTCGAGTCTCGGGGTCGGTGCTGCCGACGCTGACCGAGACATGCAGGTTGCCGTCCCCCAGGTGGCCGAAGACCACCAGGCGTCCTTCCGGCCACCGCTGGCGTATCGACCGCTCCAGCTCGTCGGCGTAGCCGGGCATGTCGGGAATCGGCAGGCTGACGTCGAAGGTGAACAGGGGCGCCAGCGTGTCGATCAGGCCCTCGATGTCCTCGCGGATGGCCCAGATACCCTGGCGCTGGGTATCCGACTGGGCCAGTACGGCATCTTCGATCAGCCCAGCCTCGAAGGCCGACTCCAGGGCGGCACTGAACTGGGTGGCGTTCAGCGCATCGTCGTTACCCAGCGACTCGATGATGGCGTAGAAGGGCCAGCGTGCCGGCAGGGGTGGCGTATTGCGACCGCTCTCCTCGGTGAGCAGCGCATAGTGGTTGCGCCACATCACCTCGAAGGTGGCGAGGCTGCCGCCCAGAGAGCGTCCCATGTGGGCTAGCAGGCCGGTGACACCCGCGAAATCGGGGCACGCCACCAGGGCAGTGTGCTCGCTGGCCATTCGCGGCTGCAGCCGCAGCACGGCTCGGGTGACGATACCCAGCGTTCCTTCGCTGCCGATGAACAGCTGCTTGAGGTCGTAGCCGGCATTGTTCTTGAGCATGCGGCTCATCGAGCTGACCACGGTGCCGTCGGCCAGGACGGCTTCCAGCCCCAGCACCTGCTGGCGCATCATGCCGTAGCGGATCACCCGTACGCCGCCGGCGTTGGTGGCGATGTTGCCGCCGATGGTGCAGGAGCCCCGCGCGCCGAGGTCGAGCGGAAAGGTCAGATCATGGGCTTCGGCGGCCTCCTGCACCGTCTGCAGCGGGGCACCGGCCTGCACGGTCATGGTGCCACTCACCGGGTCGACCGCTTCGATGACGTTCATGCGCTCCAGCGAAATGACCAGCTCCTCCGGGCTGGCCTCGCCGCCGTGCACCAGTCCGGTCAGACCGCCGTGGGTCACCACTGGCTGGCGGGCGGCATGGCACAGGCGCATGACCCGGGCCAGTTCGTCGGTGGTGGCCGGCCGGACGATGGCGGCGGCACGGCAGCTGGCGCTGGTCATCCAGTCGACCCGGCGCTGGGCGACGTCGTCGCCCGTCAGCACGTTGCCGCCGCCGACGATGTTGGCAATCTGCTCGAGAAGTGCGTGCATTCTTGGTCCTTGTCTTACGCCATAGCAGCTTCGTGCTCACGGCCGGGAATGGCATCCAGCAGCTGCCGGGTATAGGCCTCCCTGGGTTTGAGGAACACCTCCTGCGCGGTGCCCTGCTCGACGATGCGGCCGTTCTGCATGACGATGATCGAGTCGCTGATCTGGGCGGCCACCCGCAGGTCATGGGTGATGAACAGCAGCGACAGCGACAGCTTCTGCTTGAGTTCTTCCAGCAGTTCCAGCACCTGGGCCTGGATCGATACGTCGAGCGCCGAGACCGCTTCGTCGGCGACGATCAGCTCTGGGTTCAGCGCCAACGCGCGGGCGATACCGATACGCTGACGCTGGCCGCCGGAGAATTCGTGCGGGTAGCGGTCCACCGCCACGGCGCCGAGGCCGACCATTTCAAGCAGCTCCTCGGCCTGCTGCATTGCCTTCTTGCGCGGCACGCCGTTGGCCATGGGACCCTGGGCTATGGCGTAGCCGACCCGGTGACGCGGATTGAGCGAGGCGTAGGGGTCCTGGAAGATCATCTGCACCCGGTGACGCTCGCGACGCAGGGCATCACCCTTGAGCTCTGAAAAATCAGTCCCGGCCAGGGTCAGGGTGCCGCTGTCCGGCCGCTCCAGGCGAACCACACAGCGTCCCAGGGTCGACTTGCCCGAGCCTGACTCGCCGACGATGCCTACTGTCTCGCCAGGGGCCAGGGTGAAGGAGACGTCGTCCAGGGCGCGCACCTCCCGGGCGGGCTTGAACAAGCCGCCGCGGGAGCGAAATACCTTGTGCAGGTTGCGCACCTCCAGCAGTGGGGCAGGTCGCTCTGCGCCTCGGGATTCGGGAATGACATTGCTCGGGATGGCCTCCAGCAGGGCGCGAGTGTACTCATGCTGCGGGTCATGCAACACCTCGTCCGCACTGCCCAGTTCGACCACCTGGCCGTAACGCATCACGCAGACCCGGGTTGCGACTTCGGCCACCACGCCGAAGTCGTGGGTGATGAACATCACCGCCATGCCGCGGCGCTTCTGCAGGTCGCGGATCAGTTCGAGGATCTGCGCCTGGGTGGTGACGTCGAGTGCGGTGGTGGGTTCGTCGGCGATCAGCAGCTCCGGCTCCAGCGCCAGTGCCATGGCAATCATCACCCGCTGGCGTTGGCCGCCGGAGAGCTGGAAGGGGTAGGCACGGATCGCCTTGTCGGGCTCGGGGATGCCGACC
The DNA here is from genome assembly GCF_013697085.1 of Billgrantia kenyensis. GTDB lineage: Bacteria > Pseudomonadota > Gammaproteobacteria > Pseudomonadales > Halomonadaceae > Halomonas > Halomonas kenyensis. The sequence continues at coordinate 304,164 of NZ_JACEFT010000001.1, read as the reverse complement.
TCCTCCAGCAGCGCCAGCGCCTTCTCCTGGCGTTCACGACCATTGAATTTGCCATGGGCCTCGAAGACCTCGGCGATCTGGGCTCCCACCCGCATCAGCGGGTTCAGTGCAGTCATCGGCTCCTGGAAGATCATGCCGATGCGCAGGCCGCGCAGCTTGCGGTGCTGCTTCTCACTCAGGCTGAGCAGGTCCTGACCGTCGAAAATCACTTCGCCGGCGGTGGGTCGCACGCCCTTGGGCAGCAGACCCATCACCGCATTGGCTGCCATCGACTTGCCCGAGCCGGACTCGCCCACCACGCACATGATCTCACCGGCTGCCACGTCGTAGCTGACGTCCTCGACGGCGAATTCGCGATCGGCCCCCTTGGGAAGGGCCAGGGTCAGGCCGCGGATGCTCAGTACTGGAGTATTATCGTTCATGGTCCCTCTCCTAGGAGCGTTCGCGGGCAAGCTTGGGGTTGAGGGCGTCGTCGAGACCCTCGCCGACCAGGTTGAGGGCCAGTACCGTGAGCAGGATGGCGAGGCCGGGGAAGAAGCTCAACCACCAGGCCTGACGGATCACCGTGCGGGCAGCACCGATCATGTAACCCCAGGACATCACGTTGGGATCGCCGAGGCCCAGGAACGACAGCGCCGACTCCAGCAGGATTGCCGTGGCTACCATCAGCGAGGCCAGCACGATGATCGGCGAGAGGGTATTGGGCAGGATCTGGCGCAGGATGATGGTGCGGTTGGTCTGCCCGACCAGGCGTGCTGCCTCGACGTACTCGCGATGGCGCAATGACATGAACTCCGCGCGTACCAGGCGTGCCACCGGCGGCCAGCTGACGATGGCGATCGCCAACACGATGGAGACCACGCTGGGCTGCATGATCGCCACCAGCACGATGGCCAGGGCGAAGTTGGGGATGGTCTGAAAGAACTCGGTGAAGCGCATCAGCGCATCGTCGATCAGCCCGCCATAGTAGCCGGCGATGGCGCCCAGCGGCACGCCGATGAGCAAGGCCACCATGGTCGATACCAGGCCGATCAGCAGCGAGACCCAGGCCCCGTGCATCAGCCCCGCGGCCACGTCGCGGCCCATGGTATCGGTACCCAGCCAGAAGCCGTCCACCTCCATGGGGGAGAGGAAGGGACGCTGCACCATGCGCCAGGGCGAATCGGGATAGAGGAAGGGCGCCAGGATGGCCATCAGGATAATCGCGAACAGGATCACCAGGCCGACCAGGGCGCCCCGGTTCTGGGCGAAACGGGCAAAGAAGCTCATGACCCCTCCTTGATACGCGGGTCTGCCAGGCGGTAGACGAGGTCCGTGATGATGTTGAAGACGATGACCAGGGCGGCAGAAAAGAAGAAGATGCCCAGCAGCAGGTTGTAGTCGCGTTGCTGCAGCGCCTCGAACATCAGTCGCCCGATCCCGGGCCAGGCGAACACCGTCTCGGTGAGAATCGCACCGCCCACCATCTGGCCCGCCTGCAGGCCGGCCAGGGTGATGATCGGAAGCAGGGCGTTACGCAGGATATGCCGGCGCTGGATCACCCGCGGGCTGAGGCCCTTGGCGCGGGCGGTCTTGACGTAGTCCTGCTGGCTCGCTTCGAGCATCGAGGCGCGGGTCATGCGGGTGTAGATCGCCATGAAGAACAGCGCCAGGGTGGTGGCGGGCAGGATCAGGTGCTTGCCCACGTCGAGCACCAGGGCGAAACCGGTGTGACCGGCCCCCACCGTGTACATGCCGTAGGCGGGCAGCCAGCCGAGGAAGACCGAGAACAGCACCACGGCCATCAGCGCTACCCAGAACAGCGGGGTGGCGTAGAACAGCAGGGCCAGCGCCATGATGATGGAGCCGGAGGGCTTCTTGACCCGAGCTGCAGCCATGGAGCCGGCCAGGATGCCCAGCGCCAGCGACAGCACGAAGGCGGTGCCGGTCAGCAGCAGGGTGGCTGGCAGTCGTGCCAGGATCAGGTCGAGTACCGGCATGCCCTGGCGATAGGACCAGCCGAAGTCGAGCATGGCAATGCCGGAGACATAGCGCCACAGTTGCACGTACATCGGCTGGTCGAGACCGAAGCGCTCGCGCAGCTGGCGCAGGAACTCTTCGTCGGTGGCGCCGGCTTCACCGGCAAGGATGGCGGCGGGGTCGCCCGGCGCCATCTGGATCAGGAAGAAGTTGAAGATGACGATCAGAAACAGCACGACGACGGCCTTGAGCAGCCGCATCACGATCAATCGGGCGTAGAGCATGCAACAAGCCTCTGGGTGCTTGAAGGTATGCAAATGCCTGTGCGAGCGAATCGCTGCGTTGCGCGGTGCTCGGAATCCTCACATATACCCCATATGCTCCGGTTCCTGCGCTCCGTGCGCCTTGCGCTTCATCTCGCTCGGCAATTTGCTCCTCTTTAAACGGGGCGGCGGCTGGCGCCGCCCCCCGTCAGGGCTGACGCGAGCTCAGCGGTCGAGCCAGGCGTCCCTGAAGCCGTCATTGACCCCCACGCCGGACGTGACCAGGTCCTTGACGTCGCAGCGATAGATGGTCGGGAAGCCGAGCTCCAGCAGCCAGCCTACCGGCACGTCCTCGTGGATGATCTCCTGGGCTTCACGGTATAGGGCTTCACGCTCTTCTTCCGGGAAGGCCGTGGCAGCCTCGTTGAACAGCTCATCGACCCGCTCGTTCTCGTAGCCGCCGACGTTGTTCCACGGTGAGCCACGCTCGATGTTGTCCGACAGGTAGGAGCGAGTGATGCCCAGGGCCGGATCGCCGTACTGGAAGAGGAAGGTGAAGGCGAGGTCGTAGTCCCACTCCGAGAGGCGCTGGTTCCAGCCGCCCACATCGGTGGACTGGGTACGCACGTTGATGCCCACTTCACGCAGGTTCTGCTGTACCGCTTCGGCCCAGCGGGTCCAGGTCTCGCCGTAGGGCAGCGGCAGCAGGCGCACCTCCTCGTCGTCGTAGCCCATCTCCTCGAGCAGCTCGCGGGCGCGATCCGGGTCGTGGTCGTAGGGATCGAGGCCATCGTGACGGAAACGCGCGTTGGAGCCGAAGGAGGAGAGCGGCACTTCACCCAGCTCGTTCCACAGCACGTCGCGGGCGAACTCGCGGTCCATGGCGTACATCACCGCCTGGCGGAAGCGCTTGTCGGCGGTAGGCCCTTCGCGATTGTTCATCCACAGCATGGCGAAGGGACTGAAGTATTCATGACCCTCTTCCGTGACGCAGGTGTTGTCCATCTCGGTCAGGCGCGGGATATCGAAGTTCTCCACGGTGCCGTTGGGCAGCACGTCGACGGTGCCGTTTTCATAAGCCACCGCGCGGGAGGCACCATCGGGGATGATGTGCCAGTTGATGCCGTCGAGGTAGGGCAGGTCTTCCTCGTAGTAGTCGTCGAAGCGAACCAGCTCGATGACGGTGCCACGGTCCCAGTTCTTGAACTTGAACGGCCCGGTGCCGATGGGGTGACTGTTGTGCTCGTTGTCGCGGAAGTCGGTGCCTTCATAGAGGTGCTTGGGCACCATGGTGAAGGTGCCGGCCTCGAAGGAGAGCATGAAGGGGCCGAACGGTTCGGAAAGGGTGAAGACCACGGTGTAGTCGTCTTCGGCCTCGATGCTCTCCACGTGTTGCAGTACCGCACGCGCGCTGGGGTTGAGTTCGCGATGGAACTCATCGGCCGAGAAGACCACGTCGGCAGCGGTGAACGGTTCGCCATCATGCCACAGCACGCCTTCGCGCAGACGGAAGGTGTAGACCAGGCCATCGTCGCTCACTTCCCAGGACTCCGCCAGCTGCGGCTGTGGTTCCAGGTCGGTGGTATAGCGCAGCAACCCCTCGTAGATGTTGCCGGCGACCTTGCGGGTGGGGTCGTTCTGGATCATGCCGAGCACGAGGCCGGGTGGCTCGGGCTGGATGATGGTGTTGATGGTGCCGCCATGCCTGGGTTCGTCGGCAAGGGCAAAGGTGGAGGTGAAGGCCAGAGCAGCGACCGCCGCGGCCAAGGGCGTCATTCTCATTCTCGGATTCCTTCTTGTTGTCTCTGCGATTGTTATGTGTTTGCAGGATAAATGCCGCTATAGCCTTATTGACCATAGCAGCGCTTCGGAAAACTGTCGACAGTCGCCAATCGACGGTCGACATCCCTCGGCTTTACGTCATACTGTAGTGAGAACAAATCTAATCTAGGCCTCGGTGCATGACAGCTTCCAATGCGTTCGACAAGGGCGGCATCATCCAGCAGCGAAACCTGGTGGATCAGGTTGCCGACTACCTGACTCAGGCAATCATCAGCCAGTACTACACGCCCGGCGAGCGACTGTCTGAAGTGCAACTGGCCCGGGATCTGGGGGTGAGTCGAGCGCCGGTCCGTGAGGCGGCACGCCTGCTCGAAAGTCGCGGTCTGCTGGTGTCACAGCCGCGGCGGGGGTTCTTTGTCAGGGCCCTGGACGCGGCCGAGCTCAACGACATCTTCGACTTGCGCCTGTGTCTCGAGCGCCATGCCCTGGCGCGGCTGGTCGAGACCTACGATGCAGAGAAGGAAGCGGCGCTGCGGAGCCAGGTCGAACTGATGTGCGAAGTCGCTCTCCACGACAACGACAGCCGCAAGATCGAGGAAGACCTGGTCTTCCATCGCATGGTCATCTCCTTCTCTGGCAACCAGCGCCTGCTCAAGGCCTATGACGACATTACCCACGAGCTGAGGCTGTGCATTGCCCTTATCGGCAAGACCCACGCCGACCCCGACTCCATATCCACCTCCCACTGGCCGCTGCTCGATGCCCTGGCAAGCGGCGATCCCGATCAGTGCCGCGAGGCGATCGACTATCACATCGGCGTGGCGCAGCACTACGTGGTCAAGGGGATCGGCGAAGCGCTCTGAGGAGGCCGGGCCGAGATCAGCGCTTGGGCATGGGGTAGCGCCGGTCCGCCTTCCCCGCCTTGACTACCTGCCCCGGCGTATCGTGACCCACAAGTTCCGGTAGCCCGGCCGATACTGCCAGCAGGGCATCCAGGTCGACGCCGGTCTCTACCCCCATCTGCTCGAACATGTGCACCAGATCCTCGGTGCACACATTGCCGGTTGCCCCTGGGGCATAAGGGCAGCCCCCCAGTCCGCCGAGGGAGGCGTCGAAGCGCGTGATACCGGTTTGCCAGGCGGCAAGCGCATTGGCCAGGCCCATCCCACGTGTGTTGTGGAAGTGCAGGGTGAAGGGGGTGGCAGGCCAGCGTTCCTGCACCGCCTCGCACAGTCTGGCAACCTGGCCCGGGTTGGCCATGCCGGTGGTATCACACAGGGTGACTCCCTGAACCCCACGCTCCAGCAGGCGCTCAACCAGTTCGATCACCCGCGACTCGGGCACTTCGCCTTCGAAGGGACAGCCAAAGGCGGTGGAGAGCGAGGCATTGACGAAGACCCTGTCATCCTGGGTGGCGGCCAATATCTCGGTAAAGCGTTCGAGGGACTGCTTGGGCGTCATGCGCAGGTTGGCGAGCCCGTGGGAGTCGCTGGCGGACATCACCAGGTTGATCTCGTCAACGCCGCAGGCCAACGCTCGCTCGCAGCCGCGCAGGTTGGGCACCAGCACCGTGATGTCCACGCCAGGCCGGCGCCGGATGCCACGTACCACCTCTTCGGCATCGCGCAGGTTGGGGATGGCCTTGGGGGAGGTGAAGGAGGTCGCCTCGATGCGTGCCAGTCCGGTGGCCGAGAGGGCATCGATGAAGGCTATCTTGGCCTCGGTGGGCACGAAATCGGCCTCGATCTGCAGGCCGTCGCGGGGGGCCACCTCGTTGATCTGCAAGCGTGTCATGAAAGCTCCTTGAGATGACCGGATCAGATGATGCCTGCCTGGCGCAGCTTCTCGCGTGTCTCAGCGTCGATTCCCAGCTCGTCGAGAACTTCGTCGGTGTGCTGGCCGAGTGCCGGGCCGCCATCGCCGAGCCGGCCCGGCGTGGCGCTGAGCTTGGGCAGTACCCCGGGCACCTTGAGTGGTTTGCCGTTGGGACGGGTGATGCTCTGGATCATCTCCCGCGCCAGGTAGTGGGGGTCTCGAGCAATGTCGGCGGCGGTGTAGGGATAGCCGGCCGGCACCCGGACACTGTCGAGCTGGGCCAGGATGTCGTCCCGCTCGTGCTGCAGCGTCCAGGCTTCGATGGCATCATCGATGCGCTTGGCCTCGCGGGCACGGCCGTCGTTGTGGGCAAGCTTGGGGTCGTTGGCCAGGTCCTGGCGATCGATCACCTGCATCAGGCGCTTGAAGATGCTGTCGCCATTACCGGCGATCAACACGTAGTCACCGCTGCGGGTACGATAGGCATTGGAGGGGGTGATGCCGGGCAGTGCACTGCCACTGGGCTGGCGAATCTCGCCGCTGGCATCGTACTCGGGCAGCAAGCTCTCCATCATGGCGAAGACCGACTCATAGAGGGCGATATCCACCACCTGGCCCTGACCGCTTCGGGCGCGCTCCTGCAGGGCCAGCAGGGTGCCGATCACGGCATAGAGCGCAGATAGCGAATCGCCGATGCTGACGCCGACCCTCACGGAAGGCTCGCCGGGTTGGCCTGTCAGGTAGCGCAGCCCGCCCATGGCCTCACCGATGACGCCGAATCCCGGTTTGTCGCGGTAGGGGCCAGTCTGGCCGTAGCCCGAGACACGCACCATGATCAGCCCGGGGTTGAGGGCCGAAAGTGCCTCCCAGCCCAGGCCCCAGCCCTCCAGCGTGCCGGGACGGAAGTTCTCAACCAGCACGTCTGCTTCGGCGACCAGCTGGCGCACCAGGTCTTGCCCTTCGTGGCTGCGCAGGTCCAGCGAGACCGAGCGCTTGTTGCGGGTCTGCACGTGCCACCAGAGCGAGGTGCCGTCCTCGATCATTCGCCAGCGGCGAAGTGGATCGCCTGAGTGCGGAGGCTCCACCTTGATCACGTCGGCACCGAATTCACCGAGAAGCTTGGTGGCGAATGGGCCGGCAATCAATTGGCCGAGCTCGAGAACCTTCAATCCATCCAGCGGCAGGCGCCGGTCGTCCGCTTTTGTCATGTTCGGCACTCCTTGTGCAAGGTGTGCTCAGGATGCGCGAGAAGCCGAGCCGCAACAATTCAGAAAAGAGGAAGTGTGATTTCGTCACTCACGAACCCTTGGCGTAAGATGACTCGAATCATCATGCACTGTGCAAAGGGTCTGCCATGCGCCGTTTCGATTTCGTCACCCTCAAGCTCTTCGTATCGATTGCCGATGAGGGCAGGCTGACCGCCGCCGCCGAGCGCGAGCACATGGCGCTGGCGGCGGTCAGCAAGCGGATCAGCGATCTCGAATCACTGGTAGGTACTTCCTTGCTCTACAGGAAACCCCGGGGCGTCGAACTGACCCCCGCGGGGCACGCCTTCCTGCACCATGCGCGACGCATTCTGGAAAATATCGAGCGGTTGTCCGCCGAGCTGAGCGAATACGGCGAGGGGGTCAGGGGGCACGTACGCATCCACTCCAATACCTCTGCGATCATTGCCTTCCTGCCTCAGGATCTCAGCACCTTTTCTCGACAATACCCCGAGATCAAGATCGACCTGCAGGAACGCGTCAGCTCTGAGGTAATCGCGGCAGTGCGTGACGGCCTGACCGATATCGGCATCTTCGCCGGCCACGTCCCCTGCGATAGCCTGCAGATCCTGCCCTATCGCAGCGACCGCCTGGTGCTGATGACGCCTCGCGATCATCCCTTGGCAGGGCGTGTATCACTGCAGCTGCACGAGGCCACCCAGTACGATTTCATCGGCCTGCAACAGGACACCTCGCTGCAGGCATTGCTGCATGAGCAGGCCAACCGGGCAGGCAAGAATCTGCGCATGCGTATCCAGGTGCGCAGTTTCGACGCCATCTGCCGCATGATCCATCACGGCATGGGGGTGGGCGTGCTACCCGAGAGGACGATCTATCGTGACCTGGGTGATCTGAAGCTGAGCAGCATTCCCTTGAGCGACCCATGGGCCAGGCGTGAGCTGGTCATCGGGATACGCCACTACGAGGCGCTGCCGATCATCGCTCGACACCTGGTCGATCATCTCAATCCCGGCGCCGCTTCACTCGCGCAGGATGGTGAAAGGTGACCACTGCTGGCACAACGGCGCCACCTCGAGTCGCGTGATATTGACATGCTCCGGGAGTTCGGCAATGTGCAGCGCCTGTGCGGCAACGTCGCCGGGCTGCAGCGGTCGAGTTCCTGCGTAGTAGCGCCTGGCTACCTCGCGATCTCCCTTCATGCGCACCTCGGTGAACTCGCTTTCGGTCATGCCCGGCGCCAGGTCGGTAACCCGTACGCCAACACCGCTCAGGTCGCAGCGCAGGTTGTAGCTGAACTGCTCGACGAAGGCCTTCGATGCGCCGTAGACATGGCCGCCGGGGTAGGGGGTGTGGCCGGCGATGGAGCCAATGTTGATGATGGTGGCTCCCGGGCCGTGAGCTACCAGACGAGGTAGCAACAGCCGCGTGACCGTCACCAGTCCGCTGATGTTGGTCTGGATCATGGTCAGCCAATCGTCGAGCTCGGCTTCCTGGGCGGGGCCCTTGCCCAGGGCCACGCCGGCGTTGTTGAGCAGCAGGCGGATATTGCCGAAGGGCTCAGGCAGTGACTCGACGACCCGCTCGATGCTGCTGCGGTCAGTGACGTCCATTTCGGCCACATGGACAGGCACCGACTCAGCGAGATGCTGTTTCAACGTTTCCAGGCGCTTCAGGCGCCTTCCGGTGAGGATGAGGCCCCAGCCGGCGGAAGCAAACCGCTCGGCGCAGGCCTGGCCGATGCCCGAGGTGGCTCCAGTGATGAAAGCGATGGGAGTGGTTTCGTGCATGATGAATGCTCCTCTTCTCTTGCGTCATTCAGCTCATGCTGTCGGCGTCATGACATTAGCCATTAGTCGCAGCCTGCGCGGCGGTCGGCGCTGAAACGCCGAGACAAGGGGGCTGCAGAGCCATCGTCAATGGCGAAGGCTGCCTTCATCAAAACCGATTTGAGCGTGGCAAAACCATGTTTCAAGATCACAAAACCATCAAAAAAATCGCGTTACATAACGATAACGATCAGGAGAGCACCATGCGCAAGTCACTACTTGCCACGCTGGCCACACTCGGTATGCTCAGCGCCCCCTTCGCGCTGGCCAGTACCATCGAAATTCAGGTCAACAACACCATGAGCGAGGGGGGCTCGGAAAGCGCGGCCGTCGAACGCTTTGCCGAATACCTCGAAGAGCAGGCGCCCGGCCGCTTCAACGTGCGACCCTTCCTTGCCGGGTCGCTGGGTAGCGAGGATGGGGTGCTCGAGCTGCTGAACCTGGGGCAGACCCATATCTCCATTACCGGCGGCAACTGGCGTCAGCAGTATGCGCCCGAGTACGATGCCATCACCGTACCGTTCCTCTTTTCCACCTGGGAAGAGGTCGACGCCTACATGGACAGCCCCTCCGGGCAGCGCCTGGTCGAGATTGCCGAGGAGAAAGGCGGCATCAAGTACTTCGGCACCCAGCATCGCGGCCCGCGGCACATGACTGCCAACAAGGCGATCCATACCCCTGACGACCTGCGTGGTTTCCGCCTGCGCCTGCCGTCGCTGCCGGTATGGCTCGAGGTGTGGGAGGGGATCGGCGCTCAGGTGGTCAACGTGCCGGCACCGGAAATCTACCTGGCCATGCAGACCCGCCAGGTCGACGGCCACGAGAACTCGCTCTCGTCCCCCTACACTCGTCGCCTGTGGGAGGTCCAGGACCACATCATCCTGACCAGCCATGTGATGTTCCCCTGGAACTGGGTGGCAAGCTCGCGCTGGTGGAACGGCCTCGATGAAGAGGACCAGGCGCTGATCGCCGACGCCATCGACGTGGCTCGCCAGCACGGCACCGAGGTCGAGCGCGAACTCGACGAGTACTATCTCGAAGAGCTGGAAAAAGCGGGCATGACCATCATCGAGCCGGATATCGATGCCTTCCGCGACGCTGCCATGCCTGCCATCGAACGCGTCATGGCCGATATGGCCGAGGGCGTGATGGAAGATGCCATGGGCGAGTAAGCCGACGACTGATCGTCCAGTTGACCATGCAAGGTGTCAGCGGCGGCCCCCGGGGCGCCGCTGACGTTTTCTGTCCGGAGGAATGCCATCTTGATCTCTTCTTCACCGCCACCCCAGGGTGGTCTGGATAGGTTTGCCTACTCCCTGCTGCGTGGCGTCACCCTGGTGTGCGACATCGTGGGGGTGCTGCTGCTCGCCGGCATCCTGCTGTTGATCGTCTCGGCGGTGGTGGCACGTGACTTCATCGGCCTGGGCATGCCCTGGACCGAGGAGGTGGCCTCCATCCTGGCCATCTACGCCGTGGCCTTCGGCTCGCTGTCGGCCTGGGTGCGGTTCGAGCACCTGGTGGTCGATCTCTTCAGTCATCGTCTGGGCAACCTGGCGCGTGGCCTTCAATACCGCCTGGTAGCGCTGCTCTCCAGCGGCTTCTTCGCCATGGCGGCTTACGGCGCCATGACCATGTCGGTGGCCAGCGCCAACAACCGCACGGTATCGCTGGGCATCAGCTTCAGCTACCTCTATTACGGCATCTTCATCGCCTTTGCCGGCATGGCTGTGCTGGCCTTGTGGCAGACGCTGCGCGGACCGGTGGCGTGGCAGGATTCCCTACGCGCCGAGCAGGAGGCCAACTGATGCAGGAACTCATGGTTTTCGTCGGCGGCCTGTTGCTGTTGATGGCCATCGGGCTGCCGGTGGTGGTAGCCATCGGTATCACTTCGTTCATTGCACTTGCGGTGACCGGCGCCGGCGGCCTGCCGGTAGAGCTGATGTCACTGCGCATGGTGCAGACGCTCAACAATTTCACTCTGCTGGCCATTCCGCTGTTCATCCTGGCGGCCAACATCATGAACACCGGGTCGACGACGACACGGATCTTCGATTTTGCCACCGCCCTGGTGGGCTTCACCAAGGGCGGGCTCGGGCATGCCAACGTGGTGGCGAGCTCGATCTTCGCCACCATGTCGGGCACCGCCGTGGCCGATGCCGCCGGCCTCGGCAGCATCGAGATCAAGGCGATGAAGGAGCGTGGCTATGACCTCGGCTACTCGGCCGGGATCACCGCCGCCTCCAGCGTCATCGGCCCCATCCTGCCCCCCAGCATCGCGCTGGTGGTGTACGGCTGGCTGGCCAACGTCAGTATCGGCGCGCTGTTCATGGCAGGCCTCGTGCCCGGCATTCTCATGGCGGTCCTGTTCATGGGCATGACCGTGGTGCTGGGCGCCGGCAAGCGTGTGACCATGCCGCCGCCGGCACCGTTCGACGGCAAGGAAGTGCTGCGTACCGGCAAGCGGGCCATTCTGCCGCTGATGATGCCGGCGATCATCGTGGGCGGCATCTGGAGCGGGATGTTCACCCCGACCGAGGCCGGGGCCATCGCTTCGCTATACGCCGTCATACTTGGCGGCCTGGTCTATAGAGACCTGTCCTGGCACGACCTGTTCCGCGCTTTCCGTCGGACGCTGATGTTCAGCGCAGCGATCCTGCTGATCATCGCCGTGTCGAGCTTCTATGGCTGGATCCTGGTGCGGATCGGGATCCCGCAGGCGCTGGCCGGTCAGGTTGCAGCCATCGACATGCCGACGATCCTGCTGCTGCTCGCCTTCGCGCTGTTCTTCCTCTTGATCGGCTGCTTCATGTCGGTGATCGAGAGCATTCTCATCTTCACGCCTATCGTGGTACCCGCTGCGCTGGCAGCCGGCCTCGACCCGATCCATTTCGGCATCGTGATGGTAATCACACTGTCGGTGGGCGTCATCACGCCGCCGTTCGGCACCGTGCTGTTCCTGATGGTAGGGATTACGCGCCTACGCTATTCGCAGATCGTGATCTCCATCCTGCCGTTCCTGATCCCGATCCTGCTGACGATACTGATCCTCATCGCCACTCCGGCATTGACTACCTGGCTGCCACGCACCATGGGCTACTGAGGAGCATGGCGACGGCCCTGGAAGGAACGCCCGGGGCTGTCGCGGGTCACAAGCGATATCGTCGCAGGGGAACCAAGATGCTCGATACCATCCAACGTTTTTTTCAGCAGGCCCTCGCCGAGCCGGAGCGCTCCGAGAATCCGGCCCCGACGCTCGAGCGAGCCACCGCAGCGCTGCTGTGCGAGGTGATGCGCGCCGACTATCATACCGATGACAGCCAGATCGAAGCGCTGCGTGACCTGCTCATGACGCATTTCAAGCTTTCCAGCGAGGCGGTAGAGGAACTGATGGAGCTCGCTCGGGAGGAGGTCGAGACCTCAGTCGATCACTACCAGTTCGTGAGCTTGATCAAGCAGCATTACGACTATGACCAGCGCCGTGAACTGGTGCGCATGATGTGGGCGCTGGCCAATGCCGATGCCAATCACAACGCCCTCGAGGAGCATCGCATTCGTCGGCTCGCCGAACTCCTGCATGTCAGCCACTCGGACTTCATCCGTACCAAGCTTCAGGTTCAGGGCAAGGCGGAGTGACAGCGCAACCTGAACGGCAGTGACTTTCTGCGTGACTTGACTCGGCTCAGGCAAGTGATGGGATAGGGCGGCATGGCCACAGGCGCGCTGCTAGACTAGGCGCTCGTTCCGGCCGGGGGCTGGAGAGATCAGCTAGGGAGAAGTGGCATGTCTCGTGATACCGTCGTTCTGGGTGCCGGTATGGTTGGCGTTTCCATCGCCTGGCACCTGGCCCGTAGAGGCCACTCGGTGCTGCTGGTTGACCGCCGTCCTCCTGGGCGGGAGACCTCCTACGGCAACGGGGGACTCATTCAGCGCGAGGCGGTGCGGCCCTATACCTTCCCACGACAGATGGGCAAGCTGCTGAGTTCGATCCCCAACCGGCGCGTCGATATTCGCTACCAGATGAGCGGCATGTTCGAGTTCGCCGCCCCCCTGTTCGGCTATTGGCGCTGCTCGGCTCCGCGCCAATATGAGCGAATCATCCGCGAATACGCTTCGCTGATCGAGCTTTCCACCCAGGAGCACGCCCCCATGATCGAGGCGGCAGGTGCTGGCGAGCTGATCGGCAAGGAGGGCTGGCTGGAAGTGCACCGCAGCCAGGCCGAGCTCGACCTTCGCCGTCACGAGGCCGAGGACTCGGCCAGGCGTTTCGGTGTGACCCATGAGATGCTCGATGGCGCGGCGCTGGCCCGAAAGGAGCCGGCTCTGAAGTCTGGCCTTGCCGGCGCCGTCCACTGGACCAACTCCTGGAGCGTGGCCGATCCGGGAGCCCTGGTCGCTGCCTATGCCGACAGCTTCGTGCAGCTGGGCGGGGAGTTTCTTCAGGCCAGCGTGCAGGAGCTGAGCCAGAGCGGTGCCGGCTGGCGCATCGTCACCGACCGGGGGTGCCACGAAGCCAGCAATCTGGTCGTGGCCCTGGGACCATGGGCGGCAGACTGGCTTGACGAGCTGGGCTACCGGTTGCCTGCCTTCGTCAAGCGCGGCTACCACATGCACTATGGAAAAGCGGAAGGGCAGGGCCTCAACCATTGGCTGGCCGATGCCGATGTCGGCTATATCCTGGCTCCGATGCGTGCCGGCATTCGCCTGACGACCGGCGCCGAACTCGCGCGCCTCGATGCTCCTCCTGCCTACGGCCAATTGGCAGCCGCCGAGCGCAAGGCACGAGAGCTCTTTCCCGGCCTGGGCGAGCGTCTGGAAGCAGAGCCCTGGAAGGGCGCGCGTCCTTGCCTTTCCGACATGAAGCCCGTAATCGGCCCCGCACCCCGGCATCAGGGCTTGTGGCTGGCGTTCGGCCACGGGCACCAGGGCTTTACCATGGGGCCAGTGACGGGGCGACTGGTGGCCGAGATGATGGAAGGTGAACCCACCGCTATCGATGTGGCGCCGTTTCGCGCTGATCGCTTCTGATGCAGCGAGGACAGGCGTCGCCTGGCTTAACTGGCGCGGCTGCGCCGGTGACGCCACAGGTGGTGGATGAACTTGATCACCAGTGTCATGACGTAGACCACCCAGCCGGCAGTGGCAAGCACGTTGAACAGCAGCATCTTCTGCTGGCCACTCATGGGAGCGATCATGGTCTCGATGATGACTCCGAGCACCAAGGCCAGAGCCATGGGCAGCGCCAGGATGTGCATCCACATCTCGGTGCGTCGCTTGCGAACGTGGTAGCGGCTCAGGTGGACGCGGAAAGGGCGATGCATGAAGCTGACCAGGATCATGGTGCCCAGTGCAAGCATGGCGGCGAGGGTGGGCTCGATGCTATCGATTCTGGCCGAGATGCTGATCGACCAGAAGAAGACGAGCCACATCAGGCCGGCCAGGATGGCGACGATATCGGCGTAGTGTCGAACCCGGGGCATTGGCGCCTCTCTTACGGCAAAATCGGCGTAGATGATACGGCAATTCGACGCACGTTGCTGCCGCCGGGGCAACTTTCTCGGCGTGCGTAGTTCAGGCTGCGGGGCGAGGCTCGTTTCGAGGCAGGCTTCCGGTATACTGTGGCGTCGAAACCATGCTGAACGACAGGATACGCCGTGACCACAATCACCCTGACCCGACCCGATGACTGGCACCTCCACCTGCGTGACGGGGAGGCGCTGGCGGCCGTGGTGCCTGCCAGCGCACGGCAGATGGGACGGGCGATAGTGATGCCCAACCTGGTGCCGCCGGTCACGACTGCCGAGCAGGCTCGGGGCTATCGTGAGCGAATTCTTGCAGCCCGGCCGCAAGGCTCTGCGTTCGAGCCGCTCATGACCCTCTACCTCACCGACAACACACCGGCTGAAGAGATCGAGCGCGCCGTGGAGAGTGGCATCGTGCAGGCGGTGAAGCTCTATCCTGCCGGAGCCACGACCAATTCCGATTCCGGCGTCACCGACCTGGCCCACTGTGATGCGGCGATCGCCGCCATGGCACGCCTGGGCCTGCCGCTATTGGTACACGGCGAAGTCACCGACGCCGATATCGACATCTTCGATCGCGAGTCGGTCTTCATCGAAAGGGTCATGAAGCCATTGCGCGAGCGGCACCCCGACCTGAAAGTGGTATTCGAGCACATTACCACGTCCGATGCCGCGGAGTTCGTGGCCCAGGCGCCGAGCAACGTAGCGGCAACCATCACCGCCCACCACCTGCTGTTCAACCGCAACCATATGCTGGTCGGGGGCATTCGGCCGCATTATTACTGCCTGCCGATTCTCAAGCGGGAGCGTCATCGCGAGGCGCTGCTGGCGGCTGCCACGTCCGGCAGCGGCAAGTTCTTCCTGGGCACCGACAGCGCTCCCCATGCCCAGGGCGACAAGGAAACTGCCTGTGGCTGTGCCGGCGCCTATACGGCGCCTGCGGCCATCGAGCTTTACGCCACGGCATTCGAACAGGCAGGAGCACTGGATCGCCTCGAGGGGTTCGCCAGTCATCACGGGCCGGATTTCTATGGCCTGCCGCGCAATACCGACACCATTACGCTGGTGCGAGAGGAGTGGACACTGCCGCCCTCACTTCCCTATGCCGAGGGTCGGCGCATCGTTCCGCTCAAGGCAGGTGAAACGCTGGCCTGGAGGATGCTCGACTAAGGTTCGGGCCGGTTCTGGATCAAGGCACAGCGGCCGCCCCGGGGCGGCCGCTGTCGCATTGGCTTGGCGGCCTCAGCCGGCTTCCAGCTCTGCGCTGGTGCGTGGCTCGGCCTGACCGAGGCGCTCCACCATCCGCTCCACCATGCGCGCCGAGTGCAGGGCTGCCTTTTCCAGGAACTGTTCGAAGGTGAGATGATTGTCGCCGCCGCCGGCGATGTCGGACAGAGAGCGGACAACCACGAACGGGCAACCGTAGAGGTGGCAGGTCTGGGCGATGGCCGCAGCCTCCATTTCGGCTGCCAGCATGGTGGGAAAGCGAGACCGGGTCAGGGTCACCAGGTCGGGGCAGGCCATGAACACATCGCCGGTGGCGATCAGCCCCTCCACGACCCTGACTTCGCCCAGCTCCTCGACACACTCGCTGGCGAGCCTGACCAGGCGCTCATCGGGCAGGTAGGCGGCGGGCATCTGCGGAACCTGGCCGTGCTCATAGCCGAACACCACGGCGTCAACGTCATGGTGGCGAACTTCACTGGACACCACCACGTCACCGATCTCCAGGCCTTCGCCGAAGCCGCCGGCCGAGCCGGTGTTGATGATTGCCTCAGGCTTGAATACGTCAAGCAGCAGGGTAGTGCCGATGGCGGCATTCACCTTGCCTATACCCGACTGCAGGATCACCACGTCGACACCACGCAGGGAGCCATGATGGAAGGTGTAGCCGACGTGGGTGCGAGTACGCCGTCCCTCTAGCTGGTCGGCGAGATATTCGACCTCCTGGCTCATGGCGCCGATGATGCCAATGCGTTTCATCTTGAGTTACGTACTCCGATCAGACGATGCAATAACGCCAAAGCTCCCAATTCAGACTTGGCGCGAAAACCCAGGCCCACTCTCCGGTACGGCACGGCGGTAACGGGGTGAAACGAAAGCGCGCATTCTAGCGGAGCCGCACGCTCATGTCAGGCCGCGTTTCAAAGCGGGACGACATCCCGCTCCATGGCATCGTGCCGCTCGGCGGCGAACAGGGTGTTTTCGAGCAGCGAGGCAACGGTCATCGGGCCCACGCCCCCCGGGACCGGTGTGATCCAGGCGGCACGCTCAGCCGCTGGGCCGAACTCCACGTCACCGACCAGTCGGCCGTCCTCCTCGCGGTTGATCCCGACATCGATGACGATGGCGCCGTCACGCACCCACTCGCCCTTGACCAGGCCCGGTTTTCCGACCGCCACGACGAGCAGCTCGGCGCGCCGAACATGCTCTTCGAGGTTGCGTGTGAAACGGTGGCATACGGTGGTGGTGCAGCCGGCCAGCATCAGCTCCAGCGCCATGGGCCGGCCGACAATGTTGGATGCGCCGACCACGGTGGCATCCATGCCGCGCACCTTGAGCCCGCTGGCCTGAAGGAGGGTCATGATGCCCTTGGGCGTGCACGGACGCAGCACGGGGAGGCGTTGAGCCAGCCGGCCGAGGTTGTAGGGATGAAATCCGTCCACGTCCTTGTGCGGCAGGATGCGTTCGAGGATAGGGCGCGCGTCGAGGTGGGCCGGCAAGGGGAGCTGAAGCAGGATGCCATCGATACGAGGGTCTTCATTGAGCGTGTCGATCAACTGCTCCAGCACCTGCTGGCTGGTGTCGCTGGGCAGTTGATGCTGAAAGGAGAGGATCCCGGCCTGCTCGCAGGCGCGATGCTTGTTGCTGACGTACACATGGGAGGCAGGGTCTTCGCCCACCAGCACCACGGCGAGGCCCGGAACGCGCTTGCCCTCGGCACGCCGAATCTCGACCTGGCGTGCAACTTGTTCGCGAACCTGGGTGGCTATGGCCTTGCCGTCGATGCGTTGGGCGCTCATCGTATCTCCCCTATGGTGAATGTGTCAGCGGCACTGGCCGGCCCGCTGCGCAGTATGGAAAGGGTGCCGATTTTCGCATGCCGGGCCGCCAAGGCAAAGCGCAAAAGGCCCGTCGGGTCAGGCAGCTATTGACCGCGGAGGATTCTCGCGTAGAATACGCAGCGCTCGACGAGGCCCGGTGCCCGGGTGTCGAGGGCCGTGCAAAGGCCGGCGGGGTGTAGCGCAGTCTGGTAGCGCGCCTGCTTTGGGAGCAGGATGTCGGGGGTTCGAATCCCTCCACCCCGACCACAACCTTTTGTTTGTGCTGAAGAAATAGCGAAACAGGGTTGCGGTCTGAGGTCATGGAACGTAGAATGCGCCCATAGCTCAACCGGATAGAGCAACGGCCTTCTAAGCCGTAGGTTGCAGGTTCGAGTCCTGCTGGGCGTGCCACTGCGAAGGTACGCTGAGGGCCTTCGGTATGATTGACGTCGATATGGTGGATGTAGCTCAGTGGTAGAGCCCCGGATTGTGGCTCCGGTGGTCGTGGGTTCGATCCCCATCATCCACCCCATTCGACTTTTTCCGGTTCATGCTTGCAATGGTGGATGTAGCTCAGTGGTAGAGCCCCGGATTGTGGCTCCGGTGGTCGTGGGTTCGATCCCCATCATCCACCCCATTGCACCCTCTCTTTCTGTTTTTCTCCGCTGATACTCGTCAGGCTCCCGTTCGGCCAAGGCCGGTTTCCGGCGCGCCGTGCGCACGTGCGCCTATTGGCCAGCTACTTTTGCTCAGATGACAGAGCAACGGCCGCAAAATCGGCCATTGCCCTTGCAAAAGCGCCCGTACGCCTCCATCTAGGGGCGTAACGCTTGCCAGCGTAGGGCGGGATTCTTAGAATCTCTCCTTTACATCCATGCTTCCCAAGAACGCCCCAGTCGGTAGAGGACCATTCATGCAAGTTTCCGTCGAAACGACCTCCCAGATCGAGCGCCGTGTCACTTTCCAGGTGCCGGCCGCCGAGGTCGACGAGGCCGTCGAGGCCCGCCTCAAGGACACGGCGAAGAACATTCGCCTCAACGGCTTCCGCAAGGGTCGGGTTCCCATGTCCGTGGTGCGCCAGCGGTACGGTCGCGGCGTGCGCGACGAGGTCGTGGGCGAGCTGATGCGTGAGCGCTACGTGCGCGCGATCACTGAGCAGAACCTCAATCCGGCCGGCTTTCCGAGCATCGAGCCCAAGGTCGACGAGGCAGGCAAGGACCTCGAGTTCGTCGCTTCCCTCGAAGTCTATCCGGAAATCGAGCTTGCCCCGATCGAAGGCACCGAGGTCGAGCGCCCGGCGGTCGAAGTGACCGATGCCGATCTCGAGGAAATGATCGAGACGCTGCGCAAGCAGAACGCCGCCTGGGAAGAGGTCGAGCGTGCCGCCGAAGAGGGCGACCAGGTCAAGATCGACTTCCAGGGCTTCCTGGGAGATGAGCCGTTCGAGGGCGGCAGTGCCGAAGGCCATGAGCTCGTGCTGGGTTCCGGC
Organism: Billgrantia kenyensis; assembly: GCF_013697085.1. Lineage (GTDB taxonomy): Bacteria > Pseudomonadota > Gammaproteobacteria > Pseudomonadales > Halomonadaceae > Halomonas > Halomonas kenyensis. Next base: position 285,241 of record NZ_JACEFT010000001.1, on the reverse strand, counting down.
AACTTCATTCCCGGATTCGAAGACCAACTGGTCGGCGCCACGGCCGGCGAGGAGAAGGAGATCAAGGTCACCTTCCCCGAGGACTACCAGGCCGAGCATCTGGCCGGCCAGGAGGCCACCTTCAAGGTCAAGGTGCATGCCGTCAAAGGTCAGAGCCTGCCTGAGGTCGACGAGGAATTCATCAAGCGCTTCGGCGTCGAAGACGGCGACGTCGAGAAGTTCCGCGCCGAAGTGAAGAAGAACATGGCACGTGAAGCCAAGCAGGCGGTCGACAATCGCGTCAAGCAGCAGGTGCTCGAGGCGCTGAAAAAAGCGAACGACGTTCCCGTGCCCCAGTCCCTGGTGCAGCAGGAGACCGATGCGCTCAAGCGCCAGGCCGCTCAGCAGTTCGGCCTGGGCGAGGATTTCGACGTCTCGCAACTGCCCAACGAGCTGTTCTCCGAGCAGGCCAAGGGCCGTGTACAAGTCGGCCTGCTGCTGGCCGAGGTGATCAAGGCCAATGAGCTCGCCGCCGATGACGACGAGATCCGTGCCAAGGTCGAGGAGCTTGCCGAGCAGTATCAAGAGCCGCAACAGGTCGTTGACTACTATATGGGTAACGACCAGCTCAAGACCCAGGTCAAGTCGGCTATTCTCGAAGAGAAAGCCGTGGACAAGCTGCTGGAGCAAGCCACCGTCAAGGACGTGGAAATGAGCTACCAGGAGGCGCTGGCCGCCGCACAGCAGGGCGAAAAGGCCGACGAGGCTGAGGAAGGCGAAGAAGAAGCCAAGAGCTGATTGGGGCTACGAGGCCTTCGCAACCCTGTCGGCTGCCGTGCTTGCAGCCGGCAGGGCGCAAGACGCTTCCATTCATCGGATGCAAGGACATCATAGGATGAGCAACGAGTTCGAGACCCGAAACGCCGGCGGCCTGGTGCCGATGGTGGTTGAGCAGAGCGCACGCGGCGAGCGGGCCTACGATATTTATTCCAGGCTGCTGAAAGAGCGTGTGATCTTTTTGGTCGGGCCGGTGGAAGACCATATGGCCAACCTCATTGTGGCGCAGCTGCTCTTCCTTGAATCCGAAAACCCGGACAAGGACATCCACCTCTACATCAACTCGCCTGGCGGGGCAGTAACGGCTGGCATGGCGATCTACGATACCATGCAGTTCATCAAGCCGGACGTCTCGACCGTATGTATCGGCCAGGCCGCCAGCATGGGGGCCTTGCTGCTGACGGGCGGAGCTACCGGTAAGCGTTATTCGCTGCCCCACTCGCGGATGATGATCCACCAGCCCCTTGGCGGCTATCAGGGGCAGGCGTCCGACATCGAGATCCATACTCGTGAAATTCTCGGTATTCGCGACAAGCTCAACCGTATTCTGGCTCAGCATACAGGCCAGGACATCGAGACGATCGCCCGCGATACGGACCGCGATAACTTCATGAGCGGCACTCAGGCTGTCGAGTACGGTCTAATCGATGCCGTACTGGATAAGCGGCCGACATCCTGATAGCGTGAGATTAGGCACGCTTCATATACGTGATAAGCGGTGGCCGGCCTGGCCGCCGAAGTGACAGAGGTACGCGAATGGCCGACGGCAAAGGCAAGGACGAAGGCGGCAAGCTGCTGTACTGCTCGTTCTGCGGCAAGAACCAGAACGAAGTGCGCAAGCTGATTGCAGGCCCGTCCGTGTATATCTGCGACGAGTGTGTCGACTTGTGTAACGACATCATTCGCGAGGAAGTTCTCGATGCCGATGCCGAGAGCGATGAGGAGCGCCTGCCCGTTCCCCGCGAAATCCGTCGCACCCTGGATGAATACGTGATCGGACAGGACCGCGCCAAGACGGTGCTGTCCGTGGCCGTGTATAACCATTACAAGCGCCTGCGCGCCGGTATCAAGGGCGACGATGTGGAGCTTGGCAAGTCCAATATCCTGCTGATTGGTCCGACCGGCAGCGGCAAGACGCTGCTGGCCGAGACCATGGCACGCCTGCTCAATGTTCCCTTCACCATTGCCGATGCCACCACGCTCACCGAGGCGGGTTACGTCGGTGAGGACGTCGAGAACATCATTCAGAAGCTGCTGCAAAAGTGCGACTACGACGTGGAGAAGGCCCAGCGCGGCATTGTCTACATCGACGAGATCGACAAGATCTCGCGGAAGTCGGACAACCCTTCGATCACCCGTGATGTTTCGGGCGAAGGCGTCCAGCAGGCACTGCTCAAACTGATCGAGGGCACGACTGCCTCGGTGCCGCCGCAGGGCGGGCGCAAGCACCCGCAGCAGGAGTTCCTTCAGGTCGATACCGGCAACATCCTGTTCATCGTGGGTGGTGCCTTTGCCGGTCTCGACAAGGTCATTCGCGATCGTGCCGAGAAGGGTGGCATCGGCTTCAGCGCCGTGGTGAAAAGCAAGGACGAGACCAAGGGCGTTGGCGATCTGCTCGTCGATGTCGAGCCGGAGGACCTGGTCAAGTTCGGTCTGATCCCCGAATTCGTCGGTCGACTGCCGGTCATTGCGACCCTCACCGAGCTCAACGAGGATGCTCTCATTCAGATTCTCACCGAGCCCAAGAACTCCCTGGTCAAGCAGTATGCCCGGTTGTTCGACATGGAAGGCGTCGAGCTGGAGTTCCGCGAGGACGCCCTGCGTGCGGTGGCTGCCAAGGCCATGGCGCGCAAGACCGGCGCTCGAGGCCTGCGCTCGATCCTGGAGTCGGTGCTGCTCGATACCATGTACGAGATTCCTTCCATGGAGGGAGTGAGTAAAGTGGTCATCGATGCGTCCGTCATAGCCGGCGACAGCGAGCCGCTGCTGATCTACTCACAGCAGGAACAGCGGGTCGACGGCACGGACGGCTGAAGCCACGCGGCCTCACGTCGCCACGCCCATGAGGTAAAGGGGTCGCTCGGGGCGGCCCCTTTGCATGTTGCGTCCTGCCTCCCCTTGCAATAGGCGGGCTGTGCCCCCACACCCTCTGTATCTACCGATTTCTGTTTGAGGAACGTCTGCGATGCAGCAGAACGCCGTTCAGACCTTGAGTCTGCCCCTCCTGCCACTGCGCGACGTGGTCGTCTATCCGCAGATGGTGATCCCCTTGTTTGTCGGCCGCGAGAAGTCGATTCAGGCGCTCGATGCCGCCATGGCTGGCGACAAGCGCGTGTTGCTGGTGGCCCAGCGCGAAGCCGGGCAGGATGACCCGGGCACCGACGATCTCTTCACCATCGGCACCGTGGCCGAAATCATGCAGCTCCTCAAGCTGCCCGATGGCACCGTCAAGGTGCTGATCGAGGGCGTCTCACGTGCCGACCTGCGCGAAGTACATCATGCCGACCAGGGGCACAGCATGGCCGATGCGGTGCTGCGCGATAGTGAGCCCTTGACCGAGCGTGAGCAGGAGGCTCTGGTTCGGGTTCTGCTCAACCAGTTCGAGCAATACGTCAAGCTCTCCAAGAAGGTGCCCAACGAGGTCCTCAACTCGCTTTCAGGCATCGAGGACCCCAGCCGCCTTGTCGATACCATCTGTGCCCATCTGTCACTGAAAATCCAGGACAAGCAGCAGCTGCTGGAAATGGACCGGGTGCGCGACCGGATCGAGCACCTGATGGCACTGATCGAGTCCGAAATCGACCTGCTTCAGGTGGAGAAACGCATCCGCTCGCGGGTCAAGGACCAGATGGAGAAGTCCCAGCGCGAGTACTATCTCAACGAGCAGATGAAGGCCATCCAGAAAGAGATGGGTGAGCTGGAGAACGTGCCTAACGAGGCTGAGAAGTACGAGTCAGCCATCGAGGAGTCGGGCATGCCCAAGGAGGCTCGTGACAAGGCGCTGCAGGAGTTGGGCAAGCTCAAGATGATGTCACCGAGTTCGGCGGAAGCCACCGTCGTGCGCTCCTATCTCGACTGGATGGTGGCGGTGCCCTGGAAGAAGCGGACCCGCGTCAAGCACGACCTGCCGCATGCCCACAAGGTGCTGGACGAGGATCACTACGGCCTCGATGAAGTCAAGGAGCGCATCCTCGAGTACCTGGCCGTGCAGAAGCGGGTCAAGAAGCTCAAGGGGCCGGTACTCTGCCTCGTTGGCCCCCCAGGCGTGGGCAAGACCTCGCTGGGCCAGTCCATCGCCCGGGCGACCAACCGCAATTACGTGCGCCTGGCGCTGGGTGGCGTGCGTGACGAATCCGAGATCCGTGGCCATCGTCGTACCTACATCGGCTCGCTGCCGGGCAAGATGATTCAGCGCATGAGCAAGGCCGGGGTCAAGAATCCGCTGTTCCTGCTCGACGAGATCGACAAGATCGGCATGGATCATCGCGGCGATCCCGCTTCGGCCCTGCTCGAGGTCCTGGATCCCGAGCAGAATGACAAGTTCAACGACCATTACCTGGAGCTCGATTTCGACCTCTCGGAGGTGATGTTCATCTGTACCGCCAACTCGATGAACATCCCCGGCCCGCTGCTGGACCGTATGGAGGTCATCCGCCTCCCGGGGTACACCGAGGACGAGAAGCTGGCCATTGCACGGCGCTATCTCGTTCCCAAGCAGATCAAGGCGACAGGCTTCAAGGAGGGTGAGCTCGAGCTCTCCGACGAGTCGCTGCTGGAGCTGATCCGCTACTACACTCGTGAGGCGGGGGTGCGCGAGCTCGAGCGTCAAATCGCAAAGGTGTGCCGCAAGGTGCTGCGCGAGCGCCTGGAGTATGCAGGCAAGGGCGCCCAGGCGCCGCAGCTGCTTGCCGCTGCCGACATCGAGACCTATGCCGGCGTGCGCCGCTACAGCTATGGCCTGGCCGACAAGGAGGACCAGGTCGGGCGAGTCACTGGGTTGGCCTGGACCTCGGTAGGCGGGGAGCTGCTCAATATCGAGTCGGTCGTCACTCCCGGCAAGGGGCGGATCAACAAGACCGGCTCTCTGGGCGACGTGATGAAGGAGTCCGTCAGTGCCGCCCATACCGTCGTGCGGGCTCGCGCCGAGTCACTAGGCATCGATCCCGAGCGCTTCGAGAAAGAAGACCTGCATATCCACGTGCCGGAAGGTGCCACTCCGAAGGACGGTCCCAGCGCGGGTATTGCCATGGTCACTGCCATGGTGTCAGCCTATACCGGACGGCCGATCCGCTGCGATCTGGCCATGACCGGCGAAGTCAACTTGCGTGGCGAAGTGATGCCGATCGGCGGTCTCAAGGAGAAATTGCTGGCAGCACGGCGCGGTGGTATAAAGATTGTGCTCATTCCGGAAGAGAACCGCCGGGACCTCAAGGAGGTGCCGGACAATATCAAGGACGCGCTGGATATACGGCCAGTCCGCTGGATCGATGAGGTACTGGAGTGTGCGCTCGTTGCAATGTCTAGCACTGGTGGCGAAGAATCTAGAGCGGAAGATTCATCTTCTTCTTCCACCATGGTAAGTACACATTAACGATAATTCCCGTGCCATCCTGAACAGAGAACTTCGGTATGGCACGGTTTGGCGGCACAATTGCTTGACACTTCTTTTGCAGCATTGCTATAAACTGCCAGCCATGCTGTGATCGTGTTGCCAGGCGAAAGGCACGCCGATTAGAGCCATTTTCTGAAACAGTCAAGGGGTGAAGAGTGAACAAGTCCGAGCTGATCGAAGCTATCGCTGCGTCTGCCGATATTCCCAAGGCCGCAGCGTCTCGCGCACTGGATGCCATGGTGGACACCGTCACCGACAGCCTCAAGCAAGGCGACACCGTGTCTCTCGTCGGGTTTGGTACCTTTTCGGTGAAGGAGCGCGCTGCTCGCACCGGTCGTAATCCGCAGACAGGCCAACCGATCGAGATCAGCGCAGCCAAGGTGCCCACCTTCAAGGCAGGCAAGGCTCTCAAGGACTCCGTCAACTGAGTCAAAGGATTTTTTGCGCCGTCGAGCCCGCCTTGGGCGATCTCGCGACGGCAGCAAACGATCAGGCGCACCGCTTCCGCGGTGCGCCTTCTTTTTGGGACTTCCGGCGTGTCATGATCCCGTCTCAGGACCGACCGAGATAGCCCACGGCGAACCGCCAACGTATAATATGGCGCCATAGCCAGCCAACCATCAGCAAGCGAGGCCTGCATGCTGCAAAGTATTCGTGACCGCTCCAGAAGCTGGGGCGCCAAGATCATCGTAGGTGCCGTGGTGGTGACCATGGCGCTGTTCGGTGTCGAGTCCCTGGTGGGGTTGTTCGGTGGAGGAGGCGACGAAGTCGCCAAGGTCAACGGGCAGAGCATTACTCGCCAGGAGCTGGAGATGGAGGTGCAGCGTGCCATTCGTTCCGGACAGGTCCCGCCCGAGCAGGAGCGTGCCCTGCGTGGGCAGGTTCTCGATGAGATGATCGGCGAGAGGCTGCTGCTTGCTTTTGCCGAGGATGGCGGACTTCACTTGTCCGACGAGCAGCTTGACCAGGTCATCGTGACCTTGCCTGAGTTTCAGGATCAGAGCGGCCGATTCGATGCCGACCTGTTCCGCAATCGGCTGAATAGCGCTGGTTTCACGCCGACCTCGTTCCGGGAGGTGCTGCGCGTCGACCTCAAGCGTCAACAGCTGCAACAAGGCTTGGCGGTCAGCGATTTCATTCTCGACAGCGAGCGCGACAACCTGGCTGCGCTGCAGAACCAGCGGCGCAGCTTCCGCTACCATACGCTCGATGCCGCTGACCTCGAGGCCCCCGTAGAGGTCAGCGATGCGGAGCTGCAAGCCTACTATGAAGACAATCGTGACAACTACCAGCGTCCAGAGCAGGTCCGCCTCGAGTATGTGATCATCGACCGTCAGGCAATGGCCGAGCAGGTGGAGGTCGACGAGGAAGCGCTGCGTGAGGAATGGCAGACACGCGGTCGCGACGCCGATCGGCGCGTGTCGCATATCATGATTTCCTTCAATGACGACCGTAGCCGTGACGAGGCAATGGGGCGCGCGGAAGAGGTTCGTCAGCGCCTTGCGGACGGGGAGGACTTCGAAGCACTTGCGCTTGAATACTCCGACGATCCCGCTTCCGCAGAGCAGGGCGGTGACCTCGGCGTGATCAGCCGTGGCTTCTTCGGTGACGACTTCGATGATGCCGCCTTTGCGCTTGCTCCAGGTCAGGTCTCCGGGGTGGTAGAAACCAGCAGCGGCCTGCACCTGGTCAAGGTGACCGAGCTGGACCAGCCGCCCCTGGAGGAAATGCGCGACGATTTGTCACGCGAGTTGGCGCTTGGCCAGGTGTCAGGGGAATTCAACCGTCGAGTCCAGACACTCATTGATGAAAGCTTTGCTGCGGATGACCTGATCAGCGTTGCCGAGCAGCTTGATCTCGAACTGCATGAGAGCGACTGGGTTTCCCGTGACGGGGGGGAGGGCGTGCTGTCCGAGCCTGGTGTCATGAGCGAAGCTTTCAGTGAGGACGTGCTGGTAGAGGGCTTCAACAGCGAAGTCATCGAGCTCGATACGGACCGCCGAATGGTGTTGCGCGTGGCCGAGCACCGGGAAGCCACCATTCTGCCGCTGGAAGATGTGCGCGATCGCGTGACAGAGTCCGTTGCGAGGCTCAAGCAGCGCGAGGCCTTGCTGGATGTAGCCAGACAGCAGGTAGAACGCCTGCGTGCCGGTGAAGAGCTCGACATCGACTGGCAGCATGTCGAGCAGGCTTCCCGCCAGCAGGGCGATGCGCCTCGTGCAGTGATGCAGGCCGCCTTCCGCCTGCCTCATCCGCAAGAGGGGGAAACCATTTTCGGTCATGCCAGTGACGGCGAGCGGATTGCCCTGGTTGCCCTTGATCGGGTCGAAGCCGGTCAGGCGGATGAGCAGGTCGACCAGTTCGTGGTGCGGATGGCCGAGCAGATTCGCGCACAAGCGGCAGTGCAGGGTCTGAGCAGTCACTTGAGAGAAACGTCGGAGATTACTCGGCGCTGATGCCGGCCATACGGAAAGGGGGGGGCTTGGCCCCCTTTTTCATTGACCTGCATTTATACCGTTACCTCGAATCAAAACCCGTGCGTCCGCACGGGATGTCGGATCGAACTCAACTTGATATGGTATAACAATACCATCCGGAGGATGTCTCATGGCCGCATCACCGTTAGCCGCCGTCCCCGTTCACCTTTTCACCGGATTCCTGGGTAGCGGCAAGACAACGCTCATCCGTCGCCTGGTTGAACAGAAGCCCGAAGGCGAGCGCTGGGCGATCCTCATCAATGAGTTTGGTCAGATTGGCATCGATCAAGCGATGTTCGATGAACATGATGACGTCATCATCAAGGGCTTGCCCGGAGGGTGCCTCTGTTGCCAGCTTGCCTTCGTTTTGCAGGCAACCCTGGTGAATCTTCTTCACCGCCACCGACCAGACCGCCTCATCATCGAGCCGTCGGGGTTGGGGCATCCCGCTGGCCTGCTCGATGTACTACGCGGGGAGGCATTTGTCGGCGTGCTCGATATCCGCGACATCGTCGTGTTGCTCGATCCCGCCAGGCTCGATGACTCGCGTTGCCGTGAGCACGAAACCTTCAACGACCAGCTTGCCATGGCCGACGCGGTGGCGCTGACCAAGGTGGATCTTGTCACCCCTGAGCAGATGGCGTCAGCCCAGCGCCATGTCGACTCGCTTTGGCCGCCCAAGAAGTGGGTGGCCAATGCCGCCCAGGGCAATCTACCGCTTTCGTTGCTTCTCGAGGCTGGCTGCCACCATGAGAAGGAGGAGCAGGAGAGCTGGCTGAGCGCGAACCATGAGGCGCTGCGTGGGGGAGGGCAACAGGCCCTGCTTCTGGAGGATTTTACCGCGGCCATTCCGTCGCCGGGTCAGCCAGTGCAGCAGGCAGCCAGGGCGCTGGGCTACCATACGCTGGGTTGGCGCTGGAGCCCTGTCGACGTGTTTGACCTCGACCGCTTGACGCAGGTGTTGAGCGAGCTTCCCCGCGAGCTGCGAGTCAAGGGCGTGCTGCACACGAATCATGGCTGGAAGCTGTACAACCGCGGTGACGGCCTGGCTAGTATCACGAACAGCGCCTGGCGCAGGGACTCGCGGCTGGAGCTGATTGGTCCCGTCGAGCACTTGCCCACGCCTGAAGAACTGCTGGAGTCCCTGCATGGTTGCTGCCTGGCTGCCGAGGCAAGTGCCTCTCGGATATGAGAAGGGGTGGGACCAGGGGGCTAGTAGGTGATGTCGCGTAGCTTCGGCTCTCCGCTGGCATCGATTTCCACTTCCCAGCCGTGGCCAGGCTGCCAGTCTCCCAGCACGATCCGCCGCGCTGGCTGGTCGTCGACTTCCAGTTCGTGCACCGCAGGGCGGTGGGTATGGCCATGGATCAGTGTCGTGACACCGTGATCTCGCATGACACGGACCACCTCTTCGGGGGTCACGTCCATGATGTCCTCGGCCTTGTTGGATGTCGCCTCACCCGATTGCTGACGCAGGGCTGCGGCCAGTTGTAAGCGATCGGCCAGGGGCATGGCCAATATCTGCTCTTGCCAGGCCGGATTGCGTGCCTGGGTGCGGAACGCCTGATAGGCCTCATCGCGAGTACACAACGTATCGCCATGCATGAGAAGCACTTGCTCGTCGCCAAGACGGAGTACGGCGGGATCACTGAGCAGCTTGGCGCCAATGGCGTCGGCAAAACGATGACCGAGCAGGAAGTCGCGGTTGCCGTGCATCAGATACAGCGCGGTGCCATCGTCAGTCAGCTGTCGCAATGCACCGGCGACACGGATGGCGAGCTGAGCATTGCCGCTGGGGTCTTGATCTGCATGGTCGAGCAGGTCGTCACCGATCCAGGCCTCGAACAGATCGCCCAGGATGTACACCGCATCTGCGCCGCGGGCTCGCGTTTCCAGCCAACCGACAAAACCCTCGGCGACGTCAGGAGCTCCGGGATGAAGATGCAGGTCGGAGATCATCAAGGTGGTTGTCATGGGGGTATCTCGCTGGCTTGGGTCTGACGGGGGGCGAGGAAGCGGGCGCACCCGTTAGCCGGGTGCGCCGCGTAGCGGTTTCAGTTGGCGGCTTCTTCACCCTTGACGTAGGCACGCAGGATGACCACGTCCTCGGCAGGTACGTCGGCGTGCATGCCGCGGCGGGTAGTTTCCACCGCAGTGATGCGATCGACGACGTCCATGCCTTCGACTACTTCACCGAAGACGCAGTAGCCCCAGCCCTGGATCGACTTGCCGCTATGGTTGAGGAAGTCGTTGTCCGCCACGTTGATGAAGAACTGGGCGGTGGCCGAGTGAGGATCCTGGGTGCGCGCCATGGCCAGGGTACCGGTGAGATTCTTGAGGCCATTGTCAGCCTCGTTCTCGATGGGGTCGCGAGTGGGCTTCTGGTTGAAGTCCTGGTCGAAGCCGCCTCCCTGGACCATGAACCCGGGAATGACACGGTGAAAGAGCGTGCCGTCATAGTGTCCATCGCGCACGTACTGTTCGAAGTTGGCGGCCGTCTTGGGCGCCTTGTCGTGATTCAGGGCGATGGTAATGTCGCCGTAGCCGGTCTCGAGAATGATCATCGAAGTATTTTCCTGTCCTGGAGTGCGCGTCTTGGCGCCGTGCATGGGCGTGGCGTTATAATAGCGGTTTTGCATCGATGCGCGAAGCGCGTCGGGCCCATCGATATGCGACGCCCGCCAGACTCGCGACCAACCAGAGGCTTTTCGCTACAACATGACCACCGAAACCGCCAGTGCGCCGAATTTCATTCGCAACCAGATCCGCGACGAGATCGAGGCCGGCCGTGCCGACAAGGTCGTCACGCGATTCCCGCCGGAGCCCAATGGTTTTCTTCACGTGGGACACGCCAAGTCGATCTGTCTCAATTTCGGGCTGGCCGAGCAGTTTGGTGGAGATTGTCACCTGCGCTTCGACGATACCAACCCGGCCAAGGAGGAACAGGCCTACATCGATGCCATCAAGGAGGATGTCAGCTGGCTCGGCTTCGAGTGGGCGGGTGAGGTGCGCTACGCCTCGGACTACTTCGACCAGCTCTACGCCTGGGCGCAGCACCTGATTCGCGAGGGCAAGGCCTATGTCGACGACCTGTCGCCTGACGAGATTCGTGAGTACCGTGGAACACTGACCGAACCGGGGCGCCCCAGCCCCTGGCGTGATCGCAGCGCGGCGGAGAACCTCGATCTTCTCGAGCGCATGCGCGCCGGCGAGTTCAACGAAGGCGAGCGGGTAGTGCGGGCCAAGATCGACATGGCCTCGCCCAACATCAACCTGCGTGACCCGATCCTCTACCGTATCCGTCATGCCCAGCATCACCAGACCGGGGACAAGTGGAAGATCTACCCTTCCTATGACTTCACCCATGGCCAGTCGGATGCCATCGAGGGGGTGACTCACTCCATCTGCACGCTGGAGTTCGAGGATCACCGCCCACTCTACGAGTGGTTCCTGGAAAACCTGCCGGTGCCCGCACGCCCTCGCCAGATCGAGTTCGCCCGGCTCAACATGAACTACACCCTCACCTCCAAGCGCAAGCTCAAGCTGCTGGTTGACGAGGGCATCGTCGACGGCTGGGACGATCCCCGCATGCCGACGATCTCCGGCATGCGCCGTCGCGGCTATACTCCGGCCTCGATTCGCAAGTTCTGCGAGATGATCGGCGTGACCCGCGCCGACGGCGGCCTGGTCGATATCGCCATGCTCTATCACGCCATCCGCGCCGACCTCGAGGACAACGCCCCGCGGGCCATGTGTGTCCTCAAGCCGCTCAAGCTGGTACTGACCAACGTGCCCGAGGAGCACGAGGAAATCTATGAGGTGCCTGGTCATCCGGCTCGCGAGGACATGGCTGTGCGCCAGGTACCCTTCACCCGCGAGATCTTCATCGACCGGGACGACTTCATGGAGGAGCCGCCCAAGAAGTTCTTCCGCCTGGCACCGGGCAAGGAAGTGCGCCTGCGCAACTCCTACGTGATCCGCTGCGATGAAGTGGTCAAGGACGATGCCGGCGACATCCTCGAGCTGCGCTGCTCGGTGGATTTCGACACCCTCGGCAAGAATCCGGAGGGACGCAAGGTCAAGGGGGTGATCCACTGGGTCAGCGCCCCCCATGCGGTGCCCATGGAGGTGCGCCTGTACGACAATCTGTTCCTTGTCGAGCAGCCGGACAAGGACAAGGACGCCGATTTCCTCGAGCACCTGAACCCTGATTCACTGCAGGTCTGCCAGGCCATGGGCGAGCCCAGCCTGGTCGAGGCTGCCCCGGAGTCGCGTTTCCAGTTCGAGCGAGTGGGCTACTTCTGCGCCGACCGCCACGCCTGCCGCGACGGCAAGCTGGTTTTCAACCGCACCGTCGGACTCAAGGATAGCTGGGCGAAGATACAGAAGAAGGGCTGACATGCAGATCTACAACACATTGACGCGACGCAAGGAGCCGTTCACCCCCATCGAGCCGGGCAAGGTGAGCATGTATGTCTGCGGCATGACCGTCTATGACTTTTGCCACCTGGGCCACGCTCGGGTGATGGTGGCCTTCGACGTTGTGACTCGCTACCTGCGCTGGCGCGGCTACGACGTCACCTACGTCCGCAACATCACCGATATCGACGACAAGATCCTCAAGCGCGCCGACGAGAACGGCGAGAGCATCGCTTCGCTGACCGCGCGCATGATCGATGCCATGCACGAGGACGAGGCGCGACTGGGTGTGCTGCGTCCCGATCACGAGCCACGCGCTACCGGGCATGTGGCCGAGATCATCGCCATGGTCGAGACGCTGATCGACAAGGGCTATGCCTATCCGGCCGGCAACGGTGACGTCTACTACCGAGTGCGCAAGTTCGAGGGCTACGGCAAGCTCAACAATCGCAATCCCGACGAGATGCGTGCAGGGGCTCGGGTGGAAGTCGACGAGCACAAGGAGGACCCCCTCGACTTCGTGCTGTGGAAGGCCGCCAAGCCTGGAGAGGAGAGCTGGCCCTCGCCCTGGGGAGAGGGGCGCCCCGGCTGGCACATCGAGTGCTCCGCCATGTCGACCTGCTGCCTGGGCGATACCTTCGATATTCATGGCGGCGGCCCCGACCTGACCTTTCCGCACCACGAGAACGAGATCGCCCAGAGCGAGGCTGCCACCGGCAAGAATTACGTCAACACCTGGATGCATGCCGGGGCGGTAAGGGTCGATCAGGAGAAGATGTCCAAGTCGCTGGGTAACTTCTTCACCATCCGCGAAGTGCTCGAGAGCCATGACCCCGAGGTGGTGCGCTACCTGCTGGTGGCCAGCCACTACCGCAGCCCGATCAACTACGCGCCGGACTCCCTTGCCGAGGCACGCAAGTCGCTGGAGCGCTTCTACACTGCCCTGGAAGGCCTGGTGCAGAAGGACATCGAGCTTGCCGACACCGTGAGCGGAAGCCGCTTTGCCGAGCGCTTCACTGCCGCCATGGACGACGACTTCAATACCCCGGAGGCGCTCTCGGTGCTGTTCGAGCTGGCACGAGAATTGAATCGTGCCAGGAAGGAGGCACCTGAGCAGGCGCCGGCGCTGGCCACCGAGCTGCGTCGCCTGGGCGGCGTGCTGGGGCTGTTCAGCCAGGATCCGCAGGCCTTCCTCAAGGGGGGCATGGCGACGCTGCCGCTGTCCGAAAGAGAGATCGAGGCACGTATCGCCCGGCGCGCCGAGGCCAAGCAGGCCAAGGACTTCGCCACCGCCGATGCCATTCGCGACGAGCTTGCCGCGCTTGGCATCGTGCTCAAGGATTCCCGCGAGGGCACCCGTTGGGTCTTCGAGCCGCCCAAGCCATAGCGACTCCCCATGAGTTCACTGCGCCCGGCTTTGGCCGGGCGCAGTCGTCTCGATTCAGCCTGCAGAATCCGGCCGGGGCGGCAGCGGCACCTGCAGCGGCCAACTGTCGTCCACGATGAACAGCCGACGCCGGTGCATGCCATGGGCAGTGGCGCCGAGAAGGGCGATCTGGACGGGTGAGGCAGGGCGGGAAAAATGCTGCGCCAGACGACTTTCGACTTCCTGCAGGGGGCGGAAGGCCTCGTCCCGGGGCAGTGCCAGCCAGTGTGGCTTGACCAGCCAGGCCGCCCGGGTATGCGCCGTCAGGCCGTCACGCATACGCCGCCAGTCGCGCCAGTGCAGCCAGTGACCCCGCAGGTGCTCCCGGGCCGACTCGACAGGCGCGTGCATTGGCACATGCCAGGGGTAGAAGAGCACGCCGGGAATCGCCATCTGGCGCTGTATGGCGAAGTCGGGAGCCGGGCCCATGTCGCGGGGATGGGTATATTGCTGGATCGCATGGCGAGTTTCGGCCCGCTCGGTCAGACGGAGCTGGTGGCGGTTCAGGTGCTCGCGCTTGGTTGCCAGGCTGTCGGCACCGCCGGGGCCGATCCAGCGGGCCTGGCCATCTATCGGTCCCGGCCCCAAGGGTAATCCCAGGTAGAACTTGATCGCCACCTCGAGGTGCACCGGGCAGGGGTCGTCACGCCGCCGGTAGAGAATATCGAGTTCGCCCAGGGTACGCCTGCCGAAGTGGATTCGCAGGTTGCTCGCCAGCAGCCTGGTGCCCGGCGCGGTATCGAGCAAGAATTGCCACAGGCGTTCATGATAATGCCCCATGCGCCCATCGACGGTATTGCCGACCCGCCGCTCCAGTCCCTGAGGGTTGGCTTCCTGCTCGGTGAGGTAGCTTGCCAGGCGGGCATCGTCTTCAAGCCCCAGGCTCTCCCGCGAAGGACGTCCCGCCCATGCTGTCGTGATCAGGTCCGGGGCCATCACGATCCAGGCCAGGTCGCGAACCAGTGGGTGGTGACAATGGCTGAGCAAGGCGGCATCGTCCTGTGACATCATCGGGTTGAAGCTCCGCGTTGAGTGCGAGTCTGACAGTCAAACTGTACACGCCTTATACTTTACCGACATTCGCAACGGAGGGTGATCGACATGAGACGTTCCACGTCTGGCCTGGTAATGCTGGCTGCCGGCTCGCTGCTTCTCGCTACCGGTGCCAAGGCAGGGGCTCCGGTGACAGTATCCTCGAAGATCGATACGGAAGGTTCGGTGCTGGGGCAGTTGATCATCCAGCGACTGCAGCAGGGCGGCATCGAAACCGAGGATAGGCTGCAGCTGGGCGGCACCAGCATCGTGCGCCAAGCCCTGCAGAGTGGGGAAATCGACCTTTACCCTGAATATACCGGCAATGGCGCCTTCTTTTTCGACATGACCGACAGCGATGTCTGGCATGACGCCGAGCTTGCCTATGAAGAGGTCAAACAGCGGGATGCCGAAAATGGCTTGGTGTGGCTGACTCCAGCCCAGGCCAACAATACCTGGGCCATGAGCGTACGCGGTGACCTGGCCCGCGAGCACGGCCTCGCGTCACTCGAGGATCTGGCGAACTACCTGGATAATGGCGGTGAGTTCAAGTTTGCTGCCAGTGCAGAGTTCGTCGAGTCGAAGCAGGCCTTGCCTGCTTTCCAGGAAGCCTATGGTTTCGAATTGAGCAGCGACCAACTGCTGGTGCTCTCGGGCGGCAACACCGCCGCCACCATGCGCGCCGCCGCCCAGCAGACCAGCGGAGTCAACGCCGCTATGACCTACGGGACCGACGGCGGCCTCAATGCGCTGGATCTCGTGGTACTGGAAGACACGCTGGGCGTTCAGCCGGTCTACCAGCCGGCACCAGTGGTTCGACAGCAAGTCCTCGATGAGCATCCCGACATTGCCGAGCTGCTCGATCCGCTGTTCCGCTCGCTCGACCTCGAGACCCTGCAGGAGCTCAATGCCAAAGTTGCCGTGGACGGCCTCGATCCGCGCCAGGTCGCCGAGGAGTATCTATCCGAGCTGCAGGACTGAGCATGGGCGAGGGCAGGCAAGCGCCCAACTGGGTCCTTATCAGCCTGATGCTCGCTGCCGGCGCGGCGTGGCTCACGCTCGATGTCGTCAGCGTGGCACCCAACCGCATCGTGCCTGGCACGCCGCATGTCGCCTTGGGGATCCTGGGCGGTGTGCCGGCCATCCTGCTTGTCCTTCCCATGCTGGCCGTCACGCTGCTTGCCTGGCACCCCACCCGCAAGGGGCTGTGGCTATCGCTGGCCAGCGTGACGGGAGTGCTGACTCTGTTGCCACTGTGGCTGGCCGCGGCGACTGCCATGCTGGTCGATCCCGACTTGCCCCAGGCGCGCGTCGGCCTCGGCAGCGCCATTTGGGTATTGTTGTTCCTGCTGCTGCTCGCTCTGATAGAGCTGCGTACCCGGCTTGGACTCTCTCGCCCGATGGGCTGGTTGCTGCTGATACCCATGTTGCTGGCCTGGTGGCTGTCGCTGGTGCTGTGGCTCGAACCGTTGGCCCTGCAACGCGAGTACCAGGCGCGCAGCGATCAGTTTGCCGATGCGCTGCTGACACATCTTACCCTGGTCGGCGCCGCCGTGGGCGCCAGCCTGATACTCGCCTCGCTGCTGGCCCTGGCCATGCGACGACATCCCGGGGTACGCCGGATGGGATTCGCCGCACTCAATTTCCTCCAGACGATCCCCAGCCTGGCGCTGTTCGGCCTGCTGCTGGCACCGCTGGCCTGGCTGGCCTCGCGTTTCGAAGGATTGGCGTCCATCGGTGTCAGCGGCATCGGCTGGGCGCCGGCATTCCTTGCACTGCTCGGCTACAGCCTCCTGCCCATGGTGCGTAACATTCACGTGGCGCTGGAGGAGGTGGATCCCGCGGTGATCGAGTCGGCCCACGGCATGGGCATGAGCCGGCGGCAGGTATTCATTCAGGTGCGCCTGCCACTCGCCTTGCCGGTGGTGTTGGAAGGGGTGCGCATCACCACGGTACAGGCCATTGGCCTGACGGCGGTGGCGGCCCTCATCGGTGCCGGTGGGCTTGGCACCTTCATCTTCCAGGGCCTGGGTCAGGCAGCCATGGACATGGTCCTGCTCGGAGCCCTCCCGATCATTGCCCTGGCCCTGATGGCCGATGCCCTGATCGGCTTCCTGTCAGAACGCTTGCGCCCGGGAGGGCTTGAATGATCGAACTGTTCGACGTCACCAAGCGCTTCGGCCACGAGACCGCCGTCGACAGCATTTCACTGCGTGTCGAGAAGGGTGAGCTGTGCGCGCTGGTGGGCACCTCGGGCTGTGGCAAGTCGACCACCCTGCGCATGATCAACCGGCTGATCGAGCATGACGGCGGCGAGGTGCACCTGGATGGGCAGCCGGTGCGCTCGTTCGACGAGGTCGCACTGCGTCGACGAATCGGCTACGTCATCCAGAGCACCGGGCTGTTTCCCCACTGGACGGTGGCGCGCAATATCGGCCTGGTTCCGCGCCTGCTCAAATGGCCCAAGGCCAGGATTCGCCAGCGCGTCGAGGAACTCATGCAGTTGCTCGGTCTGCCGGTAACCGAATTTGCCGACAAGTACCCGCGCCAACTCTCCGGCGGCCAGGCGCAGCGAGTCGGCGTGGCGCGAGCGCTGGCCGCGGACCCTGATATTCTGCTGATGGATGAGCCGTTCGGTGCGCTGGATCCCATCACGCGCAAGACCCTCCAGCATGAAATGGGGGAAATCCAGGCGCGTCTGCACAAGACGATCGTCTTCGTCACTCATGATATGGATGAGGCTCTGGCCTTGGCCGATCGCCTGGTGGTGATGCATCAAGGCCGAATCGTGCAGCAGGGAAAGCCCATCGAGCTGTTGCACGATCCGGTGAATCCTTTTGTCGAGTCGTTGCTGGGGGGCATGGATCGCGGCCTGAAGGAGGCAGCGCTGATCCAGGTCAGCGAGCGAATGCTGCCGCTGGGGCCACGCCTGCTCGCCAGCGAGCGTATTGCCTATGGCGCAACACTCAGCCAGGCGCTGTCGGTCATGCTCTGGCACGGCGTCGACCGGCTCACGGTGGTCGACGAAGAGGACATTCCCATCGGTGAGCTGTCGCTACGCCGCCTGCTCGGAGCCAACGCAGCGTGAACCGCCCAGTGGGAGCAAGCGGCCTTGTCACGGGAGGCGGGTACTGGAGGGCCTGGCTATTGCCTGTCGTCTGGTTGAGTCTGCTGCTATTGCTGACGGTCGGCATCGAACAGATGGAGTGGCTCTTTCGGCTGCTCGAGCCGGATAAAAGGCAAGTGATCTATGCTCGTGCCAGCTTCTTCGCTCTGCTCATGCAGCACGTACTGGTGGTAGGCATCGCCTCGCTGTTGGCGGTCATTATCGGCGTCGGGGCAGCGATCGCCGTGACGCGTCCGGCGGGCAGGGACTTTCTGCCCCTGGTATCCCAGCTTGCCTCCATCGGTCAGACCTTTCCTCCCGTCGCCGTGCTGGCTCTGGCCGTGCCAGTACTCGGTTTCGGCACGCTACCGATCATCGTCGCGCTGCTGTTGTACGGACTGCTGCCCATCGTGCGCAATACCCTTGCAGGTATCGGAGGAATCGAGCCGGAGATGCGCGAGGCGGCACGCGCCATGGGCATTACGCCAGGGCAGATACTGCGCCAGGTCGAACTGCCGCTGGCCGCCCCCGTCATTCTCGCCGGCATCCGCACCTCGGTCACCATCAACATCGCTACGGCGGCATTGGGAGCCACGGTAGGGGCGAGCAACCTCGGGGATCCGATCATCTCGGGCATCGTCAACGGCAATACCGCCTATATCGTGCAGGGCGCCTTGCTCATTGGTCTGCTGGCCCTCACCGTGGACAGCGCCTTCGAGCGCCTTGTCAGACAGCGTCAGCTGACCCCGGCACACGGATGAGCGGTGCCGCTCTGTGGCGGCGGCGGAGCTTCATGGTTGGTTCAACTGGCCTACAGCATTTTGGTAGGTGTTCTTCCGCCTAGAACAAAGTTGCATAGCAAAAGAGGTGCGTTTAGATTCATCTTACGTTAACGTCAACCACTCCAGCGTTGGCGGACTGCTGGAGTCACCCGATGGCAGACAGCTACATTAGAGTCAACACTGCCCTCACGAGGGGCGGCTTTCCTCCTGCCACTACCCAAGGACCAGGAAGATGACAACAACACATGATGTCTACTCGCCGAGCTTCATGACCGGCGATGAATTCCACATACCCACCTTCCGGCTACTGCAGCAGGACGGCACCCTGCATGAGGGGGCCGCGGCGCCCGATCTCGACCAGCAGAAGGCGCTCAAGATCTACCAGGCCATGCTGATTACCCGGGTGCTCGACGAACGCATGATGGCGGCCCAGCGCCAGGGGCGGCTCTCCTTCTACATGCAGTGCACCGGTGAGGAAGCGGCGGTCATCGGCGCTACCGCGGCGCTGGACGATGCGGACATGATCATGGCTCAGTACCGCGAGCAGGGTGCGCTGGTCTACCGCGGTTTCAGCTACGACGAGTTCATGAACCAGCTGTTCGGCAACGAACTCGACTACGGCAAGGGACGGCAGATGCCGATCCACTATGGCTCGCGCAAGTTGCACTACATGACTATCTCCTCGCCGCTGGCCACGCAGATTCCCCAGGCCACCGGTTACGCCTATGGCCAGAAACTGGCGGGCGAAGGGCACTGCACCATCACCTTCTTCGGCGAGGGGGCGGCCTCGGAAGGGGATTTTCACGCCGCCCTCAACATGGCCTCGGTGCACAAGGTGCCGGTCATCTTCTTCTGCCGCAACAACGGCTACGCCATCTCCACCCCGGCCAGCGAGCAGTTCGCTGCCGACGGCATCGCACCGCGGGCATTCGGCTATCGCATGCACGTGATCCGCGTCGACGGCAACGACGTGCTGGCCGTCTATCAGGCGACACAGGAAGCGCGAAGGATGGCCGTGGAGCAGAACCAGCCGGTATTGATCGAGGCCATGACCTATCGACTTGCCGCTCACTCCTCGTCCGACGACCCCTCCGGCTACCGTTCCCGCAAGGAGGAGGAGGCCTGGCGCGAGAAGGATCCGCTGCTGCGCATGCAGCGCTGGCTCTACGACCTCGGCTGGTGGAGCGAGGAGGAAGAGAAGAGCTGGCAGGAGAGCCTGCGTCGCGAAGTGCTGGAAACCATGAAGCGGGCAGAAAAACGGCCGCCACCTCCGCTGGAGAGCCTGGTCACGGATGTCTATGCCGACGTGACGCCGGCGCTGCAGCGTCAGCTCGATGCCCTCAAGACGCATATCCGCAAGCACCCCGATGCCTACCCGAAAGGGGCGCAATCCCTCGATCCCGATGTCAAGGCGGCGGGAAGCGAACTACCGTCCGGCGACGAGCAGGGAGGAGCCTGAGATGCCCAAGATGAACATGCTCCAGGCGATCAACAATGCACTGGACATCGCCATGGCCGAAGACGACAAGGTGCTCTGCTTTGGCGAGGACGTGGGAGTGTTCGGTGGCGTCTTCCGTGCCACCAGCCACCTGCAGGAAAAATACGGCCGTGACCGCTGCTTCAATACGCCCCTGGTGGAGCAGGGCATCATCGGCTTTGCCAACGGCCTGGCCGCACAGGGCTCGGTTCCCGTGGCCGAGATCCAGTTTGCCGACTACATCTTTCCGGCCTTCGACCAGATCGTCAACGAAACGGCCAAGTTCCGCTATCGCTCCGGTGACCTGTTCAACGTCGGCGGCCTGACCATCCGCACCCCCTACGGCGGCGGCATCTCCGGCGGTCTCTATCACTCGCAGTCTCCCGAGGCGTACTTCGCTCACACGCCGGGCTTGAAGATCGCCGTCCCGCGCAACCCCTACCAGGCCAAGGGCCTGCTACTGGCGGCGATTCGCGACCCTGACCCGGTGATCTTCTTCGAGCCCAAGCGACTCTACCGCGCTTCAGTCGGCGAGGTGCCCGAGGAGGATTACCAGCTGCCCATTGGCGAAGCCGAGGTCACCAAGGAGGGCAGTGACATCACCTTGCTGGGCTGGGGCGCCCAGATGGAAGTGATCGACCGCGCGGTGGAGCTGGCCGAGAAGGCCGGCATTTCCTGCGAGGTGATCGACCTTCGCACCATCCTGCCGTGGGACGAAGACACCGTGGTCGAGTCGGTGCTCAAGACCGGTCGCCTGGTGATCACCCACGAGGCGCCGCGCACCGGCGGGTTCGCCGGCGAAATCGCCGCCACCGTCCAGGAGCGCTGCTTCCTGTACCTGGAGTCGCCCATCGAGCGGGTGACCGGCCTGGATACCCCTTTCCCGCTGACGCTGGAGAAGGAGTACCTGCCCGATCACCTCAAGATCTTCGAAGCGATCAAGGCATCCATGGCGTACTGACGCCCCGGTATCAGGACAGGAGATAACGATGAGCGATTTCATGCTGCCCGATATCGGCGAAGGTATCGTGGAGTGCGAAGTGGTCGAGTGGCGGGTCAGTGAAGGCGACGAGATCGCCGAGGATCAGCCGGTGGTCGAGGTGATGACTGACAAGGCACTGGTCGAGATCACGGCCCCCGAGGCGGGGCGCGTGACCCGCCTGTATGTGGCCAAGGGCGATATTGCCAAGGTCCATGCACCGCTGTTCGCCTACGAGGCGACTGGCGAAGTGGGCCTGGAGACAGCCCCCCGGCCCGCTGCACGGGAACAGGACGAAGTGGCCAGTCCGGCAGCGGAGGCGCCCGCACCTTCGACGCAGGTAGATGTCGCGCCCTCTGTCGGAGCCGGCGCAGCGAGCAGAGATTTCATCCTGCCGGACATTGGCGAGGGCATCGTCGAGTGTGAGGTGGTCGAGTGGCGAGTGGCGGAAGGCGAAGCCATCGAGGAGGACCAGCCGCTGGTCGATGTGATGACCGACAAGGCACTGGTCGAGATCACCGCGCCCGAGGCGGGCACGGTAAGCAAGCTGTACGTGCCCAAGGGTGAGATCGCCAAGGTACATGCGCCGCTGTTCGCCTATGTCCCGGCCGATGGCGATCAGGGCCAGTCTAGGCACGCCGAGCCCGAGCGACCACAGCCCCCAAGCCAGGAGAGCGACCCTGTGGCCGGCTCGGCGGCTAGCGTTGCGTCGACTGCCGGCGGTGGGCGGGGGCCCTACGGCCGCATACCGGCGAGTCCGGCGGTGCGTCGCCTGGTCCGCGAGCATGGGCTTGTACTCGAGGCCATTGCCGGCTCGGGCAAGGACGGTCGTGTACTCAAGGGGGATGTGCTTCGCCACCTCGAGCGAGGGGAGGCAACAGAAGCACAGCAGACGCCACCTGCCGCCACGGGCAAGGCCACTGCGACGAGTGCGGTGCCGCTGCAGGCCGAGGGTGAGGTTCGTGTCGAGCCGATTCGCGGAGTACGCGCGGTCATGGCGCGGCGCATGGTCGAGTCGGCCAGCACCATCCCGCACTTCCAGTATGGAGAGGAGATCGACGTCACCGAACTGCTGGGCCTGCGCGAGCGGCTCAAGCCGGTCGCCGAGACGCGGCAGGTGCGCCTGACGCTGATGCCGTTCTTCATGAAGGCGCTGGCACTGGCAGTGCGTGAGGAGCCGATTCTCAACGCTCGGCTCAATGAAGATGTCAGCGAGATTCACTACCTGCCGTCGGTGAATGTCGGCATGGCGGTGGACAGCCAGTCAGGGCTGATCGTGCCCAACGTCAAGCGGGTGGAGCAGCGCAGCGTGCTGGACGTGGCGCGCGAGATCCAGCGCCTGACGGCCGATGCCCGGGAAGGTCGAGTGGCGCAGGCGGACCTCAAGGGAGGCACCATCAGCATCTCCAATATCGGTGCCCTCGGCGGCACCTATGCGGCGCCCATCATCAATGCGCCGGAGTTGGCCATCGTCGCGATCGGCAAGAGCCAGTGGCTGCCGCGCTTCGACGCCCAGGGCGAGGTGACCCGGCGGGCGATCATGACGGTGACCTGGGCGGGCGACCACCGGGTGATCGATGGCGGCTCCATCGCACGCTTCTGCAACGCCTGGAAGGGCTACCTCGAGAGCCCGGAAACCATGCTCCTGCACCTCGGCTAGTCCACAGCCGTCCGGGCGAGCATGCCCGCGACGGCTCCCTTTCGATGGGCGATTCGACATGTCCCAGGCGCCACTTCAGCAGTTCTACATCCCGGAAGAGCAGTCGATCTACCTGCTCAGCCACGACGATGCGCGTAAGCTCAAGGCGTGGGTGGCGTTGTGCCAGGCCCAGCTCGAGCAGCTGGGCTACCGGGACATCGAGCTGATCGGCAAGGGCGCCTACGGCTTCGTGTTTGCCGGGATCACTGCCCTGGCCGAGGAGTACGTCTTCAAGTTCACCCGGGTCAACCTGCCCCAGCAGCTGCAGGACCGCCTCGAGGAGGAGGCGTTCATGCTCGAGCAGGTCGTGCATCCCCGCGTGCCACGCCTGATCGCCTTCCAGCGCGTGCGCAACCAGTCGATTCTGGTCATGCAGCGGGCCCCCGGAATCAACCTGGAGGAGGTCTCGCTGCGCGAAGGACGGCTGTCACCGCGCCTCGTCGTGCGTATCGCCGCGCAGCTTGCCGACATTTTGCGCAGCCTGCGTCGCGAATCGGGACCGGCAGGGCGGCCCATCGTGCACGGGGACGTCAAGCCATCCAACCTGGTTTTCGACGCCGGTCGCGAGGAGGTCGCGCTGATCGACTGGGGCTCGTCGGTGTTTGCCCAGCTCGACGCCAACCAGCAGTTCGTGGCGGCCAACGTGATGGAGCTGATGTCCGAGAACCTGCAGCAGACCAATGCCCGTCTCGGCGACGTCTACTTCATCGGCGAGGAGCAGTTGAACGGTGCGCTCTCCTCGCCGCGCTTCGATGAACAGGGTGCCGCCGGCACTCTCTATGCCCTGGCCTCGGCGCAGTCCTGCCGCTTCGGTCATCGCGCCATCCCCGCTACCTCCCTCGGCTTGCCCATGGAGTTCGCGCGGATGCTCGACGGCATGCTCGACCCCGATCCCAGGGTCCGGCTGAGAGCAGGGGATCACTTCATCAACGAGATGCCGCGCCTGGCCCGGGTGGTCATGGTCGACCTGCCGGAGGCGGCGGAAGCGCCGATGGTGCCCACCTGGGTCAGGCCCTCGACCCGGGAGATCGATACCGTGGTCTACAGCTCGCGCAAGGCCTTCCTGCGCGAGGAGGGCGGTCGCGAGACCCTCAACGACGTCAACGACGTGCAGCTCGACCGCTACTACAAGAACTTCATGCAGGGCATGGGCGAGACCGAAAAAGCCTTCCTGGCTGCCGTCAGTCGTCTGGGCAAGTATCCGGTGGTGGGCGGGCTGGCGGTGCGTTGGGAGACCGACGGCGTCTATATCGATACCTCCCTCAACCTGCACGACGCCTTGCTCAAGCCGGCCTTCGTCGCCGCGGTCAACAATATGGTCAACCTGGCCCGGGCCATCTATCGCCAGGGCATTTTCAAGAGCTGCCTGTTCAACGCCCGCGACACCCTGCACCTGGACCGGGCGGGACCGATGCACCCGTTCGTCCTCGAACCCGGCATGCGCCTGCGCTATGAGGTCAGCGCGGTCCCCGAACTCGAGGACCGCACCCGCCTGCACAGCTACTTCGAGGATGGTCCCGATCCCGAGGAGTTCCTGGTGCTGCCGGACTCGATCATCGCCTCGCTGGAGGCGCTCAACGACATTCACCACACCGGGATGATCATCTTCGAGGCGCTGCCCCAGCACCTCAAGATCCACAGCTACTACCGGCTGCTCGATCCCTCGCGGGAGACGGAGTTTCGCGACCGGCTCGACGACATCCTCGCCGCCGTCGGCCTGATCGAAGGGCTCGGCGTGTCGGGCTTCATGAAGATGCCCTACAAGGACACGCGCTTCTTTGCCCACGTCGAGCGCCTGCCGGAGCGCTACTACCCGCGCAATCCCCGCGAAGAGCGCGACGAAGGCGGCGCCCGGGCCTAGGGCCGGGCGCCGCTGGGGTCAGCGCGACATGCTCTGCGGCAGGTGCAGGGCAATCTCGGGGAACAGGTGCATCAGCACGATGGCCAGCATCATCAGCAGGAAGAACGGCAGCGTGGCCTTGGTGATGGTCAGGATGTCCTTGCCGGTCAGCCCCTGGATCACGAACAGGTTGAAGCCCACTGGCGGCGTGATCTGCGACATCTCCACCACGATGACCAGGTAAATGCCGAACCAGATCAGGTCGAAGCCGGCGGCGCTGACCAGCGGCATGATGATGGCAGTCACCAGCAGGATCAGCGAGATTCCGTCGAGGAAACACCCCATCACCAGCAGCAGCAGCGTGAGGGCGACCAGCAGCATGGTGGGGGACAGGCCCATTTCGCCGATGGTGCGAGCCAGCTGCATCGGCACCTGGGTGAAGCCCATGGCCGAGGTCAGGAACGAGGCACCGGCAATGATGAAGGCGATCATGCAGGCGGTACGAATGGCGGCGAACAGCGAGTCGCTGAAGATCGTAAGATCGAAATTGCCGTTCCAGCGGGCGATCAGCATCGACAGCACCACGCCGACGGCAGCGGCTTCGGTGGGCGAGGCAAGGCCACCGTAGATCGACACGATGATGCCGCCGATGAGCAGCAGGATGGGCAGCAGTTCGAGGGTCTGTCGCAGCTTCTGGCCCAGCGACATGGACGACTCGTCGGTACCGGTGAGGCCGCGACGATTGCCGCTCACCAGCGACCAGATGATGAGGTAGGTCATGAACAGGGCGAGGATCATCAGGCCCGGGCCGATACCGGCCATGAACAGCCGCGAGATGGACTGCTCGGTGACCACGCCATAGACGATCAGCACGATGGAGGGCGGAATCAGCAGCCCCAGGGTCGAGGCGCTGGCCAGGGTCCCGATGGCCATGTTGCTGTCGTAGCCGCGACGTTCCAGCTCCGGCAGGGTCATCTTGCCTACCGTGGCACAGGTGGCCGCAGAAGAGCCGCACACCGCGGCGAACATGCCGCTGCCGATGATGTTGGTATGCAGCAGCCGACCCGGCATGCGGTTGAGCCAGGGTGAGAGGCCGCGGAACATGTTGTCGGCGAGCCCCGAGCGGAACAGGATCTCACCCATCCAGATGAACATCGGCAGCGCGGTCAGGTCCCAGCCGTAGCTGGCACCCCAGAAGTCGGAGGCCAGGATCGGGCCCGGCGAGAAGGGGCTGAAGAACGCCAGGGCAACCCAGGCGGTGCCGATCAGGGCGAAGGCGATCCACACGCCGCTGCCCAACAGTACGGCAAGAGTGAAGATGGTGGCCAGGCTGAGTATCAGCACGTGAGCAGTCTCCGTTCGATGGGATCTGGCTTCAGCGAATCTCGCTGTCGTCGGTTCGGGTCGCCTCGCGGAAACGCTCGGGCTCGCGGATGGCAATGCGCAGGGACATCACCAGAGCTTCGGCCAGCGCCAGGCAGAGCAGCGAGACGCCGGTGGCGAGTACGGTCTGGGGGATCCACAGCGGAATCGAGAGGAACCCGGAGGAGACGTCGTTGAATGCCCTGCTCTCACGAGCGAGTTCCACCAGTCCGTAGCCCAGCAGCAGACTGATGGCAAGGGCCACCAGGAGACAGAACACTTCGAACCAGGCGCGAATGGCGGAGGGCAGCCGCGAGATCAGCAGCGTCACCCGGATATGGGAGTGATGCACGAAGGTGTAGGCAAGGCCCAGGAAGGTGGCCCCGACCAGCAGGTAGGCGGCAATCTCCGATACGCCGGTGATACCGAGACCGAGTCGGCGCATGCCGACCAGCACCAGCAGAGCATCGAGAAGGCGGAATGAGACCTGAAGTGCGATCAGCGTGCAGATGGTCACCATGCAGGCGGCCGCGCCCCAGGCACCCAGGCGATAAAGGGCATTGAACTTGAAAGTCATGACACCGGCCTCGAGGGGAGCGTGAGAAGGGCGTGGCGGTCAGCCGCCACGCCGCCTTGCTTGCAGGCTCAGTCTTCCCGCTGCTGCTGGTACTCATCGAGGACCTGTCGGGCCTGCTCGCCCGCACGATCCTCCCAGGCAGCAAACAGCTGATCGCCAGCCGACTGCAGCACAGCTGCCACGGCCTCATTGGGAGTGGAGACGGTGATGCCGTTTTCCTGCAGCGCTTCGAGGCTCGCCTCGTTGTCGTCGCGGCTCATCTGCCAGCCGCGCTCCTCGGCCCGTGCGGCTGCCTCCAGCACCGCCTCCTGGGTGGCTTCATCCAGGCGGTCGAAAGCCTGCTGGTTGATGAAGACGATGTTCTTCGGCAGCCACAGGTTGGCATCGGTGTAGTGGGAAACGTAGTCCCAGGCGGTCATCGAGTTCCCGGTGGAGCTCGAGGTGATCATGGCGTCCACCCGGCCGGTGCTGAATGCGGTGGGAATGTCGGATTCCTCGGTCTCAGTGGGGTTGCCGCCCAGGTAGTCGACGAAGCGCTGGGTGTTGATGTTGGGCGCGCGCACCCGTAGTCCTTCGAACTGTTCCGGATCGTTCAGCTCGAAGTCGGTGTAGATGCCTTGTGCCGGCCAGGCCACTGCGTAGAGCGGCATCATGCCCTGGTTGGCAAACAGCTCGGTAATGACCGGCTTGGTCGTCTGCCACAGGTCGAAGGCCTCCTCGTAGCTACCGGCCACCCCGGGCAGGGTGTCGACTTCGAAGATCGGATCCTCGTTTGAGAGAGTGGAGAGGAAGACCTCGCCGGCCTCGATGGTGCCGCGGCGCACTGAGGGCTTGATCTCGCCGTGGGCGACCAGCGAGCCGCCGCTGTGCACGTTGATGGTCAGCTCGCCATCGGTCGCCTCGGCAACGTCCTCGGCGAACTGCTTGACGTTCTTGGTATGGAAGCTGGCATCGCCGTAAGGAGTCGCCATGGTCCACTCGGCGGCGCTGGCAGCTACGGGAAGGCTGCAGGCTGTAGCCAGCAGCAGGGTGCGGGACACGTTCTTGTTCATGGTCATTACCTTGTTGGTCTTGTGGGTTTCGCTCGTGTTGACTGCGGGTGTATCGCGGGTAAACCCGGCCGCACCCATCGGCCGGAAAAGTCGCCATGGCCCATCTCTTCCCTGCGTGCGAGGGCATAGCGTTCGGCGCACTGCTGGGCCAATAGTCCGACGTTACGACAGAAACGGGGATGGTTTCCCCTGCGCCAGATGACGTCGTAGATCATGTCCGGGAGCGGCACCGGCAGCTCGATTCGATACAGCTGGCCCTGTCGCCATTCGTCCAGGACCGTCGCGACGGGGAGGGCGCCAATGCCCAGGCCCTCCATCGTCATGCGCACGATGGTCATGAGCGTGCTCACGCTGTGTATGCGTGGCGCCTCGATGCCTCGCTGGGCCAGGTAGGCCACCAGCTCCTCATAAGGACGGGCGTTCTTGCCGAAGGAAATGAATGGAAGGCGGGTCAGCCAGATATCGCTCGGCGCCGACAGCATCTCCATGTGGTCCGGGGAGACGAACATGCCCATTTCGTAGGGGCTGAGCGGCAACCGGTCGATTCGCTCGGGTTCCAGATAGCCGTTCATGGCCAGCAGGATATCGAGTTCGTTGGCGGCGAGCTGCCGATTGAGCGCCGGTGAGTAGTCGACATTGAGTTCGATGGTCAGCAGCGGGTAGCGCTGTGTCAGGCAGCGCATGAAGTCGGGTAGCCAGCTGTGTGCGATGGTCTCGATGGCGCCGAGCCGCAGCGGGGCCGAGTAACCTTCGTCATCCTCGAAAAGCTTCAAGGCCTCGTCGCGTTGCTCGAGCAGCCGCTCGGCGTGGAGGAAGAATTCACGGCCGCGCATCGTCGGTTGAATCGGCCTCGCCGAACGTTCGAGCAGCACCTCGCCCACGCTCGCCTCGAGGCGTGAAATGCGCTCCGAAACCGAAGGCTGGGTCAAGTGCAGGCGTGCTGCTGCCTTGCGGAAGGAGCCCAGCCGCACTGCCCAGACGAATGCCTCAAGCTCCTTGAAATCGAGCATGACGAGGCCGACTCACGCCTTCTTGAACAGCTGTTCTTCGCGGTTCTTGAACGCCTTGAATTCGAGCGCATTGCCGGAAGGGTCGTAGAAGAACATGGTGGCCTGTTCGCCGGGTTCGCCCTTGAAACGAATGTAGGGCTCGATCTCGAACTCGACGCCATTGTCACGCAGCTTCTGCGCAAGGGCTTCCCAGGCTTCCATCTCCAGCACCACCCCAAAGTGGGGCACCGGGACGCCATGTCCGTCGACAGGGTTCTTGTGGCTGGAAACGGGACTTTCCTTGAGCGCAGGGTTGAGATGGCAGACGAACTGATGGCCATACAGGTCGAAGTCGACCCAGCTTTCCGAGGAGCGCCCCTCGGGACAGCCAAGAAAATCACCGTAAAAGCGGCGAGCTTCGTCGATATCGCGGACCTGCACAGCCAGATGGAAGGGATCCTTGACCGCCATTAGGGGGACTCCTCTTGTTGGCATTATGTAGCGGGATTGCTTCATTGATAATCGCCATGCGCTATGACGTCAACCATTTTTCCGCACAATAACAATATGATAGGCGATACCGATATTTAGTATCGTGAAAAACGATTGGCCTGAGAGCAGGCCGCTTCATATAGTGAGAACGTCGTCTTTCCTCAAACAACAACGCATCCAACAGGAGACTACATGACCGTACCGCTGCTCAATTGCGACATGGGAGAAAGCTTCGGCAATTACTCTCTCGGGCTGGATAGCGAGGTCATGCCCCACGTCGATTGCGCCAATATCGCCTGTGGTTTTCACGCTTCCGACCCCCACGTCATGCGGCGCACGGTCAGGCTTGCCGTCGAGCACGGCGTCAGGGTCGGCGCGCATCCGGGCTATCCCGACCTGATGGGTTTCGGCCGCCGTTCCATGAACTGTCCGCCGGCGGAAGTCGAGGACATGGTGCTGTACCAGGTTGGCGCCCTGGCGGGGATATGCGAGGCAGAGGGCACCAAACTGCAATACATCAAGCCACATGGTGCACTCTACAACGACATGGCCCGCGATGCCGAGCTGCTGCGGGCGGTGATGCGCGCCGTGCGCAGCTACGATGCCGCGCTGCCGCTGATGCTGATGGCAACTGCCGAGCCCGAACCCAGCCGTCGCCTGGCCCGGGAAATGGGTGTGGCCATCTGGTTCGAGACCTTCGCCGACCGGGCCTATGACGCCCAGGGCCATCTCGTTTCGCGGCGCGAACCGGGGGCTGTGCACCATGACCAGGAGATCATCGTGGCCCAGGCGGTGAGGCTCGCCCGCGGCGAACCCCTGCAGGCGAACGACGGCACTTCGCTGCACCTGCCCTGCGACACCCTTTGTGTACACGGCGACAATCCCGAATCCGTGGCGGCAGTACGTGCCATTCGCGATGCCTTCCAGACCCTCGACAGGGTGTGACGAAACCAGATGAGCGAGATGAAACGGGCGGCACGGATCGAGCTCGTGGCAATGGACGCGTTGATGGTGCGACTCTTCGATACGATCGACGAAACCAACATGGGCTGGATCGTGGCTGCCGACAAGCAACTTCGGCAAGTCTTTGCCGAGGACCTGATCGACCTGGTGCCGTCCTACACCACGCTGATGGTTCACTATGACGCCCTGCGGCTCAGCCACGCAGAAGCCCTGCAGCGAATCGAACAGGTACTCGAGTCTCTGCAACCGACTGACACCAGGCAGGGGCGACGACATGAGGTGCCGGTCTGGTACGATCCCAGCGTTGGACCCGAACTCACCCGCGTCGCCCAGCAGGCAGGAATCGCTGAGGAAGACGTGGTGAAGCGACACTGCAGCCGGGACTACTACGTCTTCGCGCTGGGGTTTGCACCCGGTTACGGCTTCATGGGCCTGGTGCACGAGGCCTTGGCGACACCGCGCCTGAAGACGCCCAGACGCCGGGTGGCCGCAGGCAGCGTGGGCATTGCCGAGCGGCAAACGGCCATCTATCCGCTGCTGTCCCCAGGGGGATGGAACATCCTGGGCCGTACCACTTTTCCGCTGTTCGAGTACGCCCTGCGTGGCGAGCCTCTGCTGAGGCCTGGCGATCGGGTGCGGTTCCAGCCAATCAGCCGCGAAGAGTTCGTTGCTCAGGGCGGAGATACGACACCGCTGGAGGCCGCACCATGAGCTCAGGCGAGTACGGTTCACTGCGTGTCGTGAGAGCCGGCCCGCTGGCACTGGTGGTGGATAACGGCCGCTACGGGGTTCGCCACCTAGGTGTCACCCAAGGCGGCGCTGCCGATTGGTTCTCGTTTCACTGGGCCAATTGGCTACTGGGGAATGCACTCGATGCCGCGGCGCTGGAAATCGTCATCGGCGGCGGTCTTGAGCTGGAAGCGCAGGCGGATGCAACGCTGGCGCTGATGGGGGCCGACCTCGACGCTCAGCTGGATGACCGCTCCCTGCTGCCTGGCGCCAGCTTCGAGGTTCGCGCCGGGCAACGCCTGGTCTTTCGTCAACCACGCAATGGGCTGCGTGCCTACCTGGCGGTACCTGGCGGCTTCTCTGTACCGAAGGTGCTTGGCAGCCGCAGCGCCACGCCTCGGGAGCAGTTGGGCGGTCAGCATGGCGATGGCCGGACGCTGATGGTGGGCGACAGCCTGGAATGGCATGGCCGTTCGTCCGGCAGTCGCGGACTGCCATTCGAGCCAGCGACCAGCTTGTCGCTATCAGGAAATTACCTGGCGCTGGTACCCGGTGCCCAGATCGGCCACTTCAGCGGTGCCAGCCTGTCGCGCGCCTTCAACCTGCCCTGGCAGGTCGACGATCGCGCCGACCGTATGGGCGTCCGGCTGGTGGGGCCGCGCCTGGTCTGCCGCCTGGGCAGCATGATTTCGGAGGGCATACCCCTGGGGGCGGTACAGGTGCCACCTGACGGCCAACCGATAGTGCTACTCAACGACCGCCAGACGATCGGTGGCTATCCACGTCTTGGTGCGCTGACGCCGCTTGCCGTAGCCCGCCTGTCACAATGCCTGCCGGGGCGCGAGGTAAGGC
Organism: Billgrantia kenyensis; assembly: GCF_013697085.1. Taxonomy (GTDB): domain Bacteria; phylum Pseudomonadota; class Gammaproteobacteria; order Pseudomonadales; family Halomonadaceae; genus Halomonas; species Halomonas kenyensis. The sequence goes on along the minus strand of NZ_JACEFT010000001.1, from coordinate 253,560 downwards.
TCGTGGCGACCGCACGCGAACAGGCGCTGCAAGTCCATCGACGCTGCCTGGCAGCGTTGCAGTGAGCGGCTCAGTCAGGCGCCGAGGCCACTCTCGCGCAGCACCTGGTCGAGGCTGGGTCTATCGACCCCCATGGGTGGATTGAGGGCGTCTTCCAGCAGCAGTTGGGCCTCGAGATCGCGAATGCCCACACCCAGGCAGCGCTCGATCAGTTCAGCCTTGCTCTGGCCTGTACTCTGGGCGAGGCGCTCGAGGCGGGTCTCAATATCGCGGGAAAACCTGAGCAGATGTGGCATGACTCCCTCCGTAGGCCCCTGGGCAGCCTGGCTGTACGTGGACGCACTTCACTTTCAGCTTTCAACATAAGACGATCCGGGCGATCTGTCACCAGCATGATGACGCCGGCACATGACAGGCAAATGACGCCGAGGTGAAGTTCGTGAAGTTCGTGAAGTTCAGGTCAGCCCGCGTCGTGTCATCACTTCAGTGATGATGGGCACAGGTGTCATCAGGTGCTCGCGCATCATTTCGGCGGCGCTATCGGCCCGGCGGTCGAGGATGACTTCGACCAGGGCAGCGTGTTCCTGTCGCTTGCGCTCCAGGGCCTCTTCGGAAAAGACGGTTTCACGCAGCCACAGGTGCCGATAGCGTTCTACCTGGTCGAACAGGCTTTCACGTACCTGCAGCAGGTGAGGGGAGCGGCAACCGCTGGCAATGGCCGTGTGGAAGGCCTTGTGGCGTGTGTCCCAGACGTCCAGCAACTCCTCGGGAGAATTGACTTCCATGACCTTGGCCAGGGTGTGCGCCTTGGCCAGGATATCGGCTTCCCAGGCATCGTCGCCACGCTCGATGGCAAGCTGGAGGATCAGCCCCTCGAGCTGGGCGCGAGCATCGTAGAGATCCGCCAGCTCATCCAGCGACATCGGGGCGACGCGATAGCCACGCTGGCTGATGGCCACCACCAGACGCTCGGCCACGAGCTGGGACAAGGCCTCGCGGAGCGGGCCGATGCCCAGGTTGTAACGCTCCTTGAGGCGGCTCATGAGCAGCTTTTCGCCCGGCTGGAATTCACCTCGCGTGATGTCTCGCTTGAGCCAGTGATAGGCACTGATGGCGAGATTCTGGCGTGGCGAGATGTCCATGGTCATTGTCATTGGTTCCCTTGAGTTTGCCTGACATGATACCTAAACGCAGCCATTGTCGGTAACCGCTCGGCATTTATACCAAGTATCTATAATTCATGGGGAGGTTGGGCAGACTCAGCGGTTGCCGAGCTGGCTTACGGTCCAGTCGACCAGCTCACCGACCAGCCTGTCCGTGGCCGCGCCGAAGGCCGTGACGACATCAGGAATGGCCTCGCTTTCGGCCTGGTGTCGCTGCCTGAATCGCTGGCTGGCAATGAGCCGCTGTGAACGGGTTTCGACCAGGCGGACATCCAGCCGTACCACGGCTTCGGGGAGCGCACCGTCATACACGCTGTGAAAGGTTCGCAGGTCGCTGAGCAGCTCCACTTCCGCCGACACGGTGCTTTCCGCATGCGCCAGGCGCGGGATTCGGCCATCGTCCTGGAAGGCGTCGACCAAGCGATCGCGGACGAGCTGTGGCATGGTGTCGGACCAGCGAACCCCCTGATAGACCCGTAGCTGGTTGGGTTGCGGTTCGACGACGATACGTGAGCCTTCCAGCAGACCGCTGGCCCTGGGTGTTGAAAGGCGCAGCGTGGTATCGACCCCCGGAGCGGCCGGTTCGATCGCCTGAGCAGGTAGATTGTACAGAGCCGTGGACTGGCGCTCCGGCACCAGATTGCAACCCGCCAGTGTCAGGCTGAAGGCAGCCAACAGTACACCGGCCAGAGTAGAAGTGCGCTTCATGGGGTGAACTCCTCGACCCGATCACGACCCAGCAGGAAATCACGTGGATTGTCTTCCATGCGGCGCACCAGCCGATTGAGGGCCGAGAGGGTGTTGCGCAACTCCAGGGTAGCCGGTCCGAGCCCCTGGACACCGCGCATGCCGCTTTCCAGGGCCTCCTGATTCTCCTCCAGCAATGATTCCAGGCTCTGAGCCGTTCGGGCCAGGCTGGAGGTGAGCTGACGGGCGTCGACCATGATGCCCTCTGCCTGGCCCTGCATCATGCCGCTGGTGCGGTTGGCCAATTCACGGAATTCCGCCAAGGCACGCGCCGCCTCCTGGGAAACGTCGGCCATGCTTTCTGCGACGCGACCGGGAGCATCGCCGATGGCGGCAAACTGAGCCGTGGTGCGTTCCAGGTTGGCCAGTATCTGCTCGACACTTGCCACGTTCTCGTCAGAGAGCACGGCTTCCAGGCGTGAGAGTACGCGATTGACATTGCCCAGCAGCTCCTCGCTGTCGCTGAGCAGGGCGCCCAGTGGAGACTGGTCGGCGACGATGCGAGGCGGGTGACCTGCTCGGGTAACGAGTAGCGGGCTCTCTGGCGTGCCACCGTGGAGCTGGATGGACATGCTGCCGGTAATGTTGGCCAAGGCGAGGCGTGCCCGTGTGTCCTGGCGGATGGGCACCTGGCTTTCCACCCGGATGATGGCCTTCACGTTGCGTGGGTCGGCTGGGTCGAGGCGAAGATCGAGGACGTCGCCGACGCGGACGCCGCTGTACTCCACGGCGTTGCCCTCCGAGAGGCCGCTGACACCGTGATTGAAGAGCACTTCGTACTCCGTGTAGGCCTGGTCGCGAGTACTCTGGTTGAGCCATAGGGCAAACAGTGTCCCGCCAACGGCCGTCAGCACGATGAACAGGCCGATGACGACATGGTGCGCGCGGGTTTCCATCAACGCTTCTCCCTGTGCAATGCCGACGGGTTGCTTGCGGCTTGGCTGGCTGCCCGCCCCCTGGGGCCGTGAAAGTATTCTCGAATCCAACTGTCTTCGGTGCGTTCTACCACTGACAGCGTATCGGCGACCAGTATCCGCTTGTCGCCAATCACCGCGACCCGGTCGCAGCTCGAGTACAGCGTATCGAGGTCGTGGGTGACCAGGAAGACGCTGAAACCCAGGGCATCACGCAGAGTCAGGATCAAGCGGTCGAAGGCAGCGGCACCTATCGGGTCGAGTCCGGCCGTGGGTTCGTCGAGAAACAGCACCTCGGGGTCGAGGGCCAGCGCGCGGGCCAGCGCGGCACGCTTGACCATGCCGCCGGAGAGCTCAGCCGGGTTGAGCCGCGCCGCGTCGGGCGGCAGACCCGCCAGGGCCAGCTTCAGTCGAGCGAGACGCTCGGCATCGGTGCGCGGCATGCCCACATGCTCGATCAGCGGCAGGGCGACATTTTCCTGGAGGTTGAGGGAAGTGAACAGGGCACCACGCTGGAAAAGCACACCGAAGCGACGCTCGACCTTGGCGCGCCTGGCGGGAGCCAGGCGCTGCAGGTTCTCGCCGAAGACGCGAATGGAGCCGCCATCGGGGCGCTTCAAGCCGACGATGCTGCGTAGCAGAACCGACTTTCCGGTCCCTGAACCGCCCACCACGCCGAGAATTTCGCCGCGGCAAATATCCAGGTCCAGGTCCTCATGCACCACATGGCTGCCAAAGCGGTTGACCAGGCCGCGGATCTCGATGACGGGCTCATTCGCTTGACTCACCACCCCATCTCCATGAAAAACAGCGCAGCCAAGGCATCGAGCAGGATCACCATGAAAATCGATTGCACGACGCTTGAGGTGGTGTGCTCGCCAACCGACTGGGCGCTGGCAGCCGCCTTGAAACCCTCGAGGCAGCCAATCACCGCGACCAGGAAAGCGAAAATTGGCGCCTTGACCATGCCGATCAGGAAATGACGCAGGGGAATATCTCGCTGCAGGATATTGAGAAACTGGGTGGGGCTGATATCCAGGGCAAGGGCGCATACCAGGCCGCCTCCCAGCATCCCGCTCAGCATCCCGACCAAGGTCAGGATTGGCAGGCTGATCATCATTGCCAGCACCCTCGGCAACACCAGCAGCTCGACAGGATTGAGGCCCTGGGCGCGCAGGGCATCCAGCTCCTCATTGGCCTTCATCGAGCCTATTTGAGCGGTGAAGGCACTGGCGGTTCTACCTGCCAGCAGGATGGCAGCAAGAAGGACGCCGAACTCCCGCAGAAAGGAGTAGGTCACCAGGTCTACCGTGTAGATGGTGGCCCCGAAGTCGCGCAGCACCGTGGCGCCGAGGAAGGCCACCACCGCCCCCACCAGGAAGGTCAATAGCGCCACGATGGGGATGGCGTTGAGCCCGGTCTGCTGGACATGTGCGACCAGGGCGGTGACCCGCCAGCGCCAGGGTGTTAGGAGCGTTGCGAACAGGGTGCTGAGCGTCAGGCCAATGAAGGCCACGAGCTGCAGCTGCTGTCGTGCCAGGTGTACGGCCAACTCACCGAGTCCGGCCAACGCCGTCAGGGGAGTGATGCGCGGCTTGGGGGGAGCTGTCAGCGGGGTCCGTGTCGCCTCGGCAACCGCTTTCAGCAGGGCCTGGCGTTCGGCGGGGAGAGCGGGAGCCCACTCGCCGATGTTGGCAATGCTGTCAGGGCCCAGCAACTCGACAAGCAGCGCGGCTCCTGACGTGTCCAGCTCACCGAGCCTTGCCAGGTCTACGGTTTCGACGCCGCGGGCGCGCACCACGGCCTCCCGCAGCCTGGCGTAGTGAGCTAGCGTCCAGTCACCGACGGCGCTCAGTCGCTCGTCTTGCTGCTCGAGCGTGCCGGGACGAGAAACGGTGTCAGGCATGTGAGTCGTTCATCACCCCTTGAGAAGGTTGCATGGTGCCGGCAAGGCCTGTGACGATCACTATATCCTCATATTCAGTGAGGTAACAGCGAGGCGGAGCGATCGAGCCTGCTGCTAGCCACCGCCGTGACGCAACTCCCCGAGTATGCGACGTGCGACTTCCTTCAGCCGCGGCCCGAGGTTATCGAGCATGATGGAGTGACCGAGGCGATGGGCGGCCCCCCCGCAGTTGATCGCCATCACCTCGGCGCCATCCTCGAGCACCAGTGGTACGGCGACGGCGCTGATCTGGGATTGCCAGTCGCCCTCGGACAGGCAGAAGCCGTGACGGGCATACTCTTCCTGGCTGCGCCTGATTCCCTTCTCCAGCGCTGGCCAGTCGCTACCATGCGCCTTGGCCAGTTCGACAAGCGCTGCCTCCCGACGCGCTTCGGAAAGCCCGCAGAGCCAGGCACGGCCGATCGCCGTCGTTGCCATTGGCAGCCGTGAGCCCACATCGAGCCTGACGATCAGCGGGCCGCTGCCGTGGCAGCTTTCGATATAGACCATGTCCGTCTTGTCCGCCGCCCCGAGGCTTACGTTGCAGTCCGTCGCCTCGGCGAACTGCTGCATGAAGGGTCGGGCGATCTCGCGGATCCCCTGGCTGGCCAGGAAGCGATAGCCCAGCGCCAGGATGCCGGGCCCCAGGCGATACTTCTCCAGCCGGGTGTTGTGCCTGAGGTAGCCGAGCTGGGTCAGGGTGTAGGTCAGGCGCGATACCGTCGGGCGGGGGATGCCGGTACGGTTGGAAAGCTCGGCATTTCCGAGGTATTCCTCACCGGCGCCAAAGGCCCGCAGCAGCTCCAGGCCGCGGGCCAGGGCCGTGACGAAGTTGCGGTCCTTGGTCGGCGGGGTAGCGTCATCCAGCGGGGCGGGTTCGTTCATGGCGGTTCCCTGTCGCGAAATCGTTTGGCGCAGTATCGCATATTGCCCCGGACAAGGTCCGTTGGCGGACCGGCCCGGGGCGTCGTGGTTTCAGCCGTTTACCCTTTCGATGACGCAGGCGATGCCCTGGCCGACGCCAATGCACATGGTGATCAGGGCGTAGCGCCCGCCGCTGGCTTCCAGCTGACGCAGGGCGGTCAGGGCCAGGCGTGCGCCCGAGGCGCCGAGGGGGTGGCCGATGGCAATGGCACCACCGTTGGCGTTGAGCCGACTGTCGTCGGCATCGAGGCCTAGCTGCTTTACGCAGCCCAGCACCTGCACGGCAAAGGCCTCGTTGATCTCGATCACGTCCATCTGGTCCAGGGTGAGGCCGGCCCGCTCGAGCGCCTTGCGGCTGGCTGGCACCGGCCCCAGGCCCATGACCCGGGGTTCAACGCCGTCCACGGCGCTGGCCACGATGCGTGCCCGCGGTGCGACGCCCGCCCGCTCACCGGCCGCCAGGCTGCCGACAACCAAGGCCGCAGCACCGTCATTGAGGCCCGACGCATTGCCGGCTGTTACCACGCCGTCTTCGAACAGCGGACCGAGGCGTGCCAGCTTGTCGGCGTCCGTTCCGGGGCGCGGATGCTCGTCTCGGCTCACCTCCAGAGGCGGCTGCTTGCGCCCTTGGGGAACCTCGATGGCCAAAAGTTCACCGCTATAGAAGCCACGCTCCAGTGCCTCGCCGTAGCGCGCCTGAGAGCGTGCCGCGAAGGCATCACTGGCGTCGCGGCCGATCCCGAGGTCATGGGCCACGTTGTCGGCGGTCTCGGGCATGCTGTGGCTGCCATACTCCTTGGCGATCCACGGATTGGGAAAGCGTGACCCGATCACGGTGTCGTACATCGGCTGGTTACGGGCGAAGGGCGACTCCGCCTTGCCCAGGACATAGGGGGCGCGGGACATCGACTCCACCCCGCCGGCGAGAAACAGCTCGCCCTCGCCGAGGCGGGTGGCGCGGGCGGCGTCGATCACCGCGGCGAGTCCGCTGCCACAGAGGCGATTGACGGTCTGCGCCGCCACGGATACCGGCAGTCCGGCTCGCAGGCCCGCATGGCGGGCCACGTTACGTGAGTCTTCACCCGCTTGATTGGTGCAACCGGCCAGCACTTCCTCATAGGCGTCGGGCGAGAAGGCGTTGCGCTCGACCAGTGCCTTGAGCACGTGGCCGAGCAGGTCGTCCGGGCGCACGGGAGCGAGACTGCCGCCATGGCGGCCGAAGGGGGTACGCAGGCCGTCGTACAGATAGGCGTCTGGCATGGAATTCTCCTTGTGCAGCATCAAGCCGAAGTCAACGGCAGGTCGAGGATGGCTCGACGGCGAAGCCAGGGGCTTGCGCGATAGCGCGGGTCACCGGTGGCGGCCAGCATGTTGTCGAGAATGGTTAGAATGCGGCGGTTGCCGTAATGGTCGCCCATGGCCAGAGGCCCACGGGGATAGCCGAGCCCGAGTTCCACGGCGCGATCGATGGTGGCGGGTTCGGCCACGCCCTGCTGGGCGATGTCGCAGCCGACGTTGACGATGCACGCCACCACCCGCTGCAACACGAACCCGTTGCTGTCGTTCATCACGCTCACTGGCGTGCCGTCGTAGCCCAGCAGGGCCCTGGCGATATCGCGGTACTGCATCTGGGTGGCAGGCGTGGTCATCAGGCTACGGCGGCGCTCGAGGCCGGCCAGCATGTCCACCGCCACGCAGCGCTCGGCAGGCAGGTTCAGGCGCAAGGCGCAGCTCGTGGCATCTTCCCCCAGCGGGGCAATCAGGCACAGCGCATCCGTCGCTGGCACTTCGCCGCTATCCAGGGGCCAACCGGCAGCACTTACCAGGTCCGTGAGCAGCCGGCGGGACGCGTCATCCTCGGCGCCGATCCACACGGGATGCGGCTGGGCCTCGGGCAGGGGCGCCTCCTCAGGCACCTGGGGCTTGCCGTCGAGGTAGCGATAGAAGCCCTCATCGCTCTTGCGCCCCAGCAGGCCTGCTGTCAGGCGCTGGCGAGTCAGCGGAGAAGGGCGAAAACGCGGCTCTTCGTAGTATTGGTGGTAGATCGACTCCATGACCGCGTGCGAAACGTCGAGGCCGGTGAGATCGAGCAGGGAAAACGGGCCCATGCGAAAGCCCCCCTGATCGACCAGGATGCGGTCGATCGTGGCATGGTCAGTGACGCTTTCGCCGAGCAGGCGCAGGGCCTCGGTGCCGAAGGCACGTCCGGCATGGTTGACCAGAAAACCCGGCGTATCGGTAGCGCGGGCGGTGAAGTGGCCCATGGCCTGGCCCAGCGCTGCGACCCGCTCGGTAACCTCCGGCGCGGTGCGCAGGCCCGGGATCACCTCGACGATCTTCATCAGCGGCACGGGGTTGAAGAAATGGAAGCCGATCACCCGCTGCGGCAGGCGGCAGGTCGAGGCGATCGCTGTCACTGAAAGCGAAGAGGTGTTGGTCGCCAGTACCGCCCCTTCGTCGAGGATCCCTTCGAGCTGCTCGAACAGCGCCTGCTTGGCGTCAAGCTTCTCGACTATGGCTTCGATCACGATATCGCAGCCGGCCAGGTCCTCCAGGGTCGCTGCTTCCTTGAGACTGGCACGAAAGCGCTCGGCCTCGGTTTCACTGAGACGCTGTTTCTGCACCCCGCGAGACCACATCCCGCCGATGAAATCCTGCGCTTCTGCGACAGCGCCTTCACGCAGATCATGGAGGTAGACGGTCAGGCCGGCCTGAGCGGCGATCTGGGCGATGCCGCGCCCCATGGCGCCGGTGCCGACGATCCCCAGGGTATGGAAGGGGGTGGGCTGGGGCGACGTGCCATTCGACATGCTGGCGTCCTCTCTGGTCCTGTTTAGCATTTCGTAATGCGGAACATGATTCCGCAAAGTTGACGATCATCCTAGGCTATGCAACAGTGCCTGGCAACTTCTGCGGACTTTCATTCTGCTTAGCGAAATAAAGGCAGAGAGAGTCAAGAATTTCAAGGGCCAGTGGGACTCGGTCCAGCCGTCATCATCGTGAGGACATGACATGATTCGCGATCCTGAAGTACTCGATCAGCTCATCGATACCATCTCTCGTTTCGTGCGCGAACGGCTTATTCCCAATGAAGCGCGGCTGGCGGAGGAGGATGCCGTGCCCCCCGAGCTGCTAGAGGAAATGAAGCAGATGGGACTGTTTGGCCTGTCGATCCCGGAAGAGTACGGCGGCCTGGGGCTGACGCTCGAGGAGGAAGTCCTTGTTGCCATGGAGATCGGCAAGACCTCACCGGCCTTTCGCTCGATCTTCGGCACCAACAACGGCATCGGCGCCCAGGGCATCCTGATCGACGGGACCCCGGAGCAGAAGACGAAATACGTGCCGCGCCTGGCCACCGGAGAGCTGCTCAGCTCCTTCTGCCTGACCGAGCCCGATTCCGGCTCCGATGCTGCCAGCCTGCGCACCACGGCGGTGCGTGACGGCGATCACTATGTACTCAACGGCACCAAGCGCTTCATCACCAACGGCCCCCACGCCGATGTCTTTACCGTGATGGCGCGCACCGATCCCGGCAACAAGGGTGCCGGAGGCATCACGGCTTTCATCGTCGAGGGCGACACCCCCGGTCTCAAGCGCGGCCCGGCGGACAAGAAGATGGGTCAGAAAGGCGCGCATACCTGTGACATCATCTTCGAGGATTGCCGGGTGCCGGCCGAGAACATCATCGGCGGGAAGGAAGGGCAGGGCTTCAAGACTGCGATGAAGGTGCTCGACCGCGGCCGCCTGCACATCTCGGCGGTCTGCGTCGGCGTCGCCGAGCGCCTGGTCGAGGAATCCCTCGCCTACGCCATCGAACGCAAGCAGTTCGGCGTGTCGCTGGCCGAGCACCAGCTGGTCCAGGCGATGCTGGCCGACAGCAAGACCGAGGCCTATGCCGGCCGCACCATGGTGCTCGACGCCGCCCGACGCAAGGACGAGGGAGAGAACGTTTCGACCCTGGCCTCCTGCTGCAAGCTGTTCTGCGCCGAAATGGTCGGGCGCGTGGCCGACCGTGCGGTACAGGTCCACGGCGGCGCCGGCTACATTTCCGAATATGCCGTGGAGCGCTTCTACCGCGACGTGCGTCTGTTCCGCATCTACGAAGGCACGACCCAGATCCAGCAGGTCGTGATCGCCCGCAACATGGTGCGGGAGGTGAGCTGATGGCCCACGCAAGCGAGCTGAAGGCCCCCTTGGCGGCTCGCCGGGCGCCTGACGAAGCCATCTTCGGCCGCCTGGCGAGTGAGCTGGTGGACGAGCTCCCCCAGCGCCTGAGTACCCGGGTGCTGGAGAATGCCGAGCGACTGGGCGACTTGCCGGCGCTGGTTGACGGCGAAATACGCTGGAGCTACGCCGAGCTGGGACAAGAAATTCGTGCCGCCGCCGAATGGCTTGCCACGCTGGGTGTGCGTCCGGGCGATCGCATCATGACGGTCAGCGAGAACTGCCGGGCGCTGGTGGCACTGCTGCTGGCAGCCAGCGAGTGCGATGTCTGGGTCGCCATCGTCAATTCCCGGCTCTCCGCCCAGGAGATCGATGCAATCCGCGACAACTGTCAGCCGCGAAGGGTGTTCTACACCAGCGAGGCGTCCCCCGAGGCGGAGGCCCATGGCCAGCGTCATGGCGCCGAGGCGTTCGAACATCCCACGCTCGGTCAACTGCGACTCTCACCGTCGAACGGGGTGGAGGCAGAGCCGGTCGCGACCAGCGGTGCCGACCAGGTGGCGGCAATGATCTACACCTCGGGCACCACGGGCACCCCCAAGGGAGTGATGCTGACCCATCGCGGGATCCTCTATATCGCTTCGCTTTCGGGAGGCATGCGCCACCTTCGCGAAGGCGAAAGGGTATACGGCGTACTGCCGATGTCCCATGTGTTCGGCCTCTCTTCGGTGTGCATGGGTTCGCTCTACAATGGCGCCTGTCTCTACACCGTGCCACGCTTTGACGCCACCGCCATGCTGGCGGCGCTGGAACATGAGCACATCACCGTGCTTCAGGGCGTGCCGGCGATGTTCGCGCGGACGCTGGAGTTCCTGCGCCGTGAAGAGCGCCCCCTCGTCGCCCCCGCACTGCGCTACATCTCCGCCGGCGGCTCGCCGCTCGACGGCGACCTCAAGCGGAGAGTCCAGTCGCTGTTCGACCTTACGCTGCACAACGGCTACGGCCTCACAGAGGCTAGCCCGACCATCAGTCAGACCCGCATCGACGATCACTTCGATACCCACACCGTAGGCCGTGTGCTTCCGCTGCTGGAGTATCGCCTCGAGCCCCTCGGGGAGGGTGGCGAGGACGAGCCCGACCATGCGGGCGCCGGTGAGCTCTGGGTTCGCGGCCCCAACGTGATGAAGGGGTACTTTCGCCAGCCCACGGCCACCCGGGCCTGCCTGACCGAGGACGGCTGGCTGAATACCGGCGATATCGCGCGCTTCGACGAGGATGACCAGCTCTATATCGTCGGCCGCAGCAAGGAGCTCATTATCCGCTCCGGCTTCAACATTTATCCGCCCGACGTGGAAGCGGTGATCAACGAACACCCGGACGTGACCCTGTCCGCCGTGGTGGGACGCCAGGTGGATGGCAACGAGGAAGTGATCGCCTTCGTTCAGTGCGAGCCTGGCGCCACGCTTAGCCAGGCCGAGCTGCGCGAGTTCATTGGCCCTCGGCTGGCACCGTACAAGCGTCCCACTCGGCTGATCCTGATGGATACGCTGCCGGCCACTGCCAGCGGCAAGATCCTCAAGGGTCGCCTGCGCGACATGGCCGGTCGGGAGGACACGGCATGAGTGCAGCCGCTTCCCGAGCGCTGATGGGATACCACGAACTGCTCGGCATGCAGGTGGTGGAGTGGTCAGAGGGAGTCGCCGTGGTCGAGCTGGTGGCCGACGAGCGCCACCTCAATCGCAGCGGCATCGTGCACGGCGGGGTGCTCACCTCGATGCTGGACAGCGCCCTTAGCCTCGCCGGGCTCTACTGTGACGCACCCGGGCGGGTGCGCCGCGGCATGACGCTTTCGCTCACCACTACCTTCGTCGGTCCCGCCGGGGCCGGCGTGCTGCGTGCCACCGGCAGACTGCGCGGCGGCGGGCGCAAGGTCTACATGGCCAGCGGCGAAGTCATCGACGCCGATGGCGAGCTGCTGGCCATCGCCGAAGGATCCTTCCGGCGCCGCAGCGGCAGCGAGTCGCCGGAGGGCTTGCCCGGGTGACGGCGGCACGCCTGCGCGCGGGCCTGCTGCTGGTCGTCACGCTGTGCACCCTGTGGCATCTCGTCTACGGCAGCGTCATGCTCCAGGCCCTGGGGGTCATCGCGCTGGCGGGCTACCTGGCCACGCTGCGAGGCAGACTATCGCGCATGGCCCGCGGCCTGCTGCTGGCTGCAGGGTTGGCGAGCCTGGTGGCGCTGTGGCAGGCCGAGGCGCCGGGAAGGCTGTTGTTCGAGGCGAGCGGGCGCTTCGCCTTCTTCGCCACCTTCGTCGTGGCACTGAGCCTGCTGCGCCTGCCGGCCTATCGCTCACGCCTGGTGCGCCGTTGCGGCGAGGCCATGTTGCTGCAGCCGCCGGGGCGCCGCTACCCGATCCTTTCCGCCGGCTCGGCGCTGTTCGGCATCATCCTCAACATCGGGGTGCTCAATCTTTTCGCCGGCATGATCGAGAAGAGCAACACCCTGGCCGCGGCTCAGGGACGTACCTGGGTGCGACAGGCGCGTCAGCGACGCATGATGCTGGCCCTGTTGCGCGGGTTCTCGCTGGCACCCTTGATCTCGCCAATGGGGATCGGCGTTGCAGTCGTGCTCTCGAGCCTGCCGGCGCTGCGCTGGATCGACCTGGCGCCCTTTGTGATCGGTGCCGCGGGGGTGATCTTTGTGGTGGGATGGAGCGTCGACTACCTCACCGGCCCACACCCTGCGGCACACCGCGATGCCGCTTCGCCCCCCTCGCTGCTGCCACTGGGACAATTCAGCCTGCTGCTGCTGGGCATCGTCTCGCTGGTGTTCCTGCTGGCCTGGGCGCTCGAACTACGGCTGCCGATTGCCGCCCTGGTCGGAGCGCCTGTCAGCACCATCGTCTGGCTTGCCTGGCAGCGACGCCGGATCGGCATGCTGGGCCTGCCGGCGGCACTTGCCAGCCTGCGCCGTCAGCTACCTTGGCTGGTGGCACCCATCGGCAACGAGATCGTGGTACTGGGGGCGGCGGGCTACCTTGGCCACCTTTGCGTGGCGCTGGTGCCGGTAGAGAGCCTGGGGCCGCTGCAGGCGGTCATCGAGCCGCTCGGGGCGGGCAATGCGGTGCTGGCGATGCTGCTGGTGGTGGGTCTGGCCCAGATCGGGATCAACCCGATCGTTACCGTGACGCTGCTCGTCGGCCTGCTTCCCTCACTGCCTATCGAGGGGCTGACGCCGGCGCTGACCGGCGCCGCCCTGATGGTGGGCTGGGCACTGGCCCTCATGTCGTCGCCGATGACGGCCTCAATGCTGATCCTGTCGCGCTTTACCGGGGTGGCCTCGACCCACATCGGCTATCGCTGGAATGCACGCTTTCTGCTGGCCTGCATTCCGCTGTTGTCAGGCTGGTTCCTGTTCGCTTCGTGGTGATCGCCAGCGGTAAGGGCAGCTTGACACTCATCATCCCAGCTAAGCTGGTCACAATCGGGAGAACACGCATGAAGATCCTTGTCGCGGTCAAACGCGTCATCGACTACAACGTCAAGATCCGGGTCAAGGCGGATCACTCCGACGTCGACCTGACCAACGTCAAGATGGCCATGAACCCCTTCTGCGAGATCGCCGTGGAAGAGGCCGTGCGCCTGAAGGAGCGCGGGGTCGCCACCGAGGTGGTGGCCGTGACCATCGGTCCCAAGGCCGCCCAGGAGCAGCTGCGCACCGCGCTGGCATTGGGCGCCGATCGGGCCGTTCACGTCGAGACCGAGGAGCGCGTCGAGTCGCTGGCCGCGGCCAAGCTGCTGGCCAAGGTGGTGGAGGAGGAGCAGCCGCAGCTGGTCATTCTCGGCAAGCAGGCGATCGATACCGACAATAACCAGACCGGGCAGATGCTGGCCGCGCTGGCGGGCCTGCCCCAGGGCACCTTCGCCTCCGAGGTGGTAGTCAGCGGCGACGGGGGTGATGGAAAGCTCCAGGTCACCCGCGAGATCGATGGTGGCCTGCAGACCGTCGAGCTGACCCTGCCGGCCATCGTCACCACCGATCTGCGCCTCAACGAGCCGCGCTACGCCAAGCTGCCCGACATCATGAAGGCCAAGAAGAAGCCGCTGGACGTCAAGTCGCCGGCCGATCTCGGCGTCGAGGTGGCGAGCAGCCTCACGCTGCTCAAGGTCGAGTCGCCGGCCGAGCGCAAGGGCGGCATCAAGGTGGGCTCCGTGGACGAGCTCGTGGACAAACTGAAGAACGAAGCCAAGGTTCTGTAAAAGCGGCTTGTGTAAACAGATCTTTGACAACGGTTCTTTGAAGACAGAGCTGTGATAGGAGTGGAATCCATGAGCGTACTGGTCCTTGCCGAACATCACGACGGCATTCTGGTTGGCGCCACCGCCCACGTGGTTGCCGCAGCTCAGCAGTTGAAAGCGTCCATCGGTGGAGACGTCGATATCCTGGTCGCCGGCGAGAACGTCGGCGCGGTGGCCGAAGCCGCCGCCAGACTTGACGGCGTGGCCAAGGTCCGCGTGGCCGACCACGCCGTCTACGCCCACCAGCTGGCCGAGCCGATGGGCGCGCTGCTGGCCGAGCTGGCCGGCGACTACAGCCATGTGCTGGCCGCCGCCTCCACTACCGGCAAGAATGTGCTGCCGCGCGTCGCCGCGCTGAAGGACGTCAGCCAGATCTCCGAGATCGTCGAAGTGGTCGATGGCGACACCTTCAAGCGTCCGATCTACGCCGGCAACGCCATCGCCACGGTGCAGAGCGCCGACAGCCTCAAGGTGATCACCGTGCGCAGCACCGGCTTCGATGCCTGCCCTGATAGAGGGAGCGAGGGCGGCAGTGCCGCCATCGAAGCGGTGGATTTCGTCGCCGACAACGCCCAGTCCACCTTCGTCAAGCAGGCGCTGGCCGAGAGCGATCGTCCCGAGCTTGCCGCCGCCAAGGTGGTCATTTCCGGTGGTCGCGGCATGGGCAGCGGCGAGAACTTCAAGCTGCTCGACGGCATCGCCGACAAGCTGGGTGCCGCTATCGGCGCCTCGCGGGCGGCGGTGGACGCCGGCTCCGTGCCCAACGACATGCAGGTGGGGCAGACCGGCAAGATCGTCGCGCCGGAGCTCTACATTGCCGTGGGCATCAGCGGTGCCATCCAGCACCTGGCCGGCATGAAGGACTCCAAGGTGATCGTGGCCATCAACAAGGACGAGGAGGCGCCGATCTTCCAGGTTGCCGATTACGGCCTGGTGGGTGACCTGTTCGAGATCCTGCCGGAGCTCGAGAGCAAGCTGTAGCCCATTCTCTGCTCACGGACTTCCTGAAAGGCAAAAGGCCCCGGTCCGGGGCCTTTTTGCATCACGGGCGACAGGAGGTGGCCTCAGGCCGCCGTCAATCGCTCGCTGACGCATTCAAGATGATGGTCCACATCGCCCAGGTGGTGATCGAACATGACCAGGTGCCGGGCATAGCGGGAGACCTGGCACTCTTCGGTCATGCCCATGGCGCCGTGGAGCTGGATCGCCTGCTCGGCGACGAAGCGAGCGGCCTCGCCGCAGTAGGCCTTGGCCGCGGAAATACGGTAGTCACGCTCGCTGGCGGGGCGCTCGAGGCTGGCTGCAGCGAGAATCGCCATCGAGCGGGCCTGCTCCAGGTTCAGGTGCATGTCGACCATGCGATGCTGCAGCACCTGGAAGCTGGCCAGCGGGGCGCCGAACTGCCGCCGCTCCTTGAGGTAGGCCAACGTCTGGTCGCAGGCGACCTGCATGGCGCCCACCGCCTCGGCGCAGAGCGCCGCACGCCCGAGTGCCAGGGCGGCGTCGAGAGCCTCGCTGGCGTCACCGCCCAGGTGAGCATCGATAGGCAGGACCACACTGTCCAACTGCACGTCGCTGGCGATCCAGTCGTCGATGGTGGCATAGTCGCGACGCGCGAGGCCACGGCTGTCGCTTGGCACCAGGAAGGCCCCCAGCGAGTCGTCGTCGAGCTTGGCCGTGACCACCAGGGCATCGGCCGCCTCGGCGGCAAGCACCCCCTGCTTGGTACCGTCGAGCACCCAGCCATCTGCCTGGCGCCGGGCGCGGGCGCCGATGGAGTGCGCGTCGTAGCGTGACGCGGCCTCCTGCCATGCCATCGCCAATCGGTGTTCACCGGCCAGCAGCGGGGTCAGCCAGCGCTCGCGCTGGGCCGAATCCGCCAGGCGGGCCAGGATGACACCGGGCAGCAGCAGGCCGGCCAGATAGGGGGCGCGCACCAGGCCGCTGCCGAGCGCCTGCATCACGATCATCACGTCGATGCCATCACCGCCCAGCCCACCGAGCTCCTCGGCGAACGGAAGCTGCAACAGGCCAAGCTCGGCGAAGGTGCGCCACAGCGCTGGGGACGTGGCCGCGTCGCCGCTCGCATCGGCGACCAGGCGCTCCAGGGTGTCGGCGAGCATGCGCTGCTCGTCGCTGTAGGAAAAATCCATGGGGGCTCCTTACGTGCTGACCGGTTACATACCGAGCAGCGTCTTGGCGACGATGCTCTTCTGAATCTCGTTGCTGCCGCCGTAGATAGAGAGCTTGCGCCGGTTGAGGTACTGGGCGCCAATGGCGGCGAATTCGCCTCGCTCAGGCTCCAGCGCCTCGTCGCCGTAGAGAAAGTCGGGAAAGAAGGGCAGGGCCAACGGGCCCAGTGCACGGCGGCTCAGCTCGCTGAGCTCCTGGCGCAGCTCTGAACCACGCACCTTGAGCAGCGAACTCTCGGCACCGGGCGCGCCGCCGTCGCGGGCCGCGGCTAGCACGCGCAGGTGGGTCACCTCCAGCGCCATCAGCTCGAGCTCGGCCTTGACCACGCGCTGGCGGAAGCTCGGCAGTTCGAGCAGTGGGCGGTCGCGGTGCTGGATTCGGCCCGCCAGCGACTTCAAATGGCGCAATGCCTGCTTGGCGTGGCCGAGGCCAGCGATACCGGTGCGCTCATGGGTGAGCAGGAACTTGGCGCAGGTCCAGCCCTGACCCTCCTCGCCGATGCGATTGACGACCGGCACGCGCACTTCATCGAGGAACACCTCATTGACCTCGTGGGCGCCGTCGAGGGTGACGATGGGGCGCACGCTGATCCCAGGGCTCTGCATGTCGATCAGCAGGAAGCTGATGCCGGCCTGCTTCTTGGCTTCGGGGTCGGTGCGCACCAGGCAGAACATCATGTTGGCGTGCTGACCCAGGGTGGTCCAGGTCTTCTGGCCGCTGACGATGTAGTGCTCGCCGTCGCGTACCGCGCGGGTACGCAGGCTGGCCAGGTCGGAGCCGGCACCGGGTTCGGAATAGCCCTGGCACCACCAGTCCTGATTGGAAAGAATGCGTGGCAGGTAATGGCGCTGCTGGGTCTCGCTGCCGAATTTCATGATCACCGGAGCGACCATGCTGACGCCGAAGGGCACTACGGTCGGCGCATGGGCCGCGGCGCACTCCTCGTCGAAGATGTGCCGCTCGATCGGCCCCCAGCCCGGGCCGCCGTGCTCTCGTGGCCAGCCGGAAGCCAGCCAGCCGCGCCGGCTGAGAACGTTCTGCCACCGGACATGGTCATCGGCAGAGAGTCGCCGGCCCAGGCGCACGCGCTCACGGATGTCGGCAGGCAGTTCGGCGGCCAAAAACTCGCGCACTTCCTGGCGGAACGCTTGCTCTTCGCAGGTGAAGTCGAGGTTCATGAGAGACACTCCCCGCCAGTGGCCTGGCTGGCCTGACGATGGGGCCCGCCCAGGTGACGAGGGTAGCCAAGCGCCTCGATGGCGAGCAGGTCGATGTCGCTGGTGCGATAGGCCCATCCGCGCTCGGCCAGCATCAGGCTCGCTGCCTCCATGGCCGCCCGGGAATTGGCGACATCGTCGCCTGCCGCCTGGGTCAGCGTTGCCAGCAGGCTGCCCTGACGGCTGACCACCATGGGAAGACGCAGTGCCTTGAGCGCATTGGCCACGGCTTGCTGCTGCTCGGCGCTAGTACGTAACACCACCAGCTCCGCCATGCCGCCGTCGGCCGAGACCAGCGCCAGGTCGGCGTCCGTGGCATCGAGCTCTTGGGCTTGCTCGGGCGACAGCAGGGCGACCTTCAGGCAGGTCTCGGCGCAGCTCTTTGCATAGCTCTTTGTGTAGTCCGAGGCGGCGCCAGGGGCGATCAGGCAGGCCTGGGTATCTGCGTCCGGAGCCGATGTGAGTTCGATGCCGGCTCGCTCGGCCTTGCTGCGCAGGCGCTCGAAAAGCGGATGGGTGCCGAGCAGGGCTAGGCGGGTCAGCGCCGCTGCCTCACCGACCTCGGGCACCTTGTGGGGAGTGCGGGCGGCAAAGAAGGCATGGATCAGCCCGGCACGCTGGGGAGAATCCATGCAGGCGAAGAACAGCTCCCTCTCGCGGCGCACCCCATCGGCAAGGCTGCCGTCGGTACTCAAGGCGATCGCGTCGACACAGCGGAAGGGGGAGTAGAGCTCGGGCACCTCGCTTTGCAGCTTGGTCCGGTAGCGCTCGATGGCCGCCGGATCGGCGGCAGGGGGCGGCAACTCAGCGGTGACTCGCGGCGTGCACTTGCCGGCCAGCACGTCTCGCGCCGCCGCCAGCCCCGCCTCGAGCGGGTCGTCAGCGTCCGACACGGCGTCGACGATGCCCAGGGCGAGTGCCTCGTCGGCATCGGCAAAGCGGCCGCTGGTAATCAGGTCGAGGGCCGCCTCGACGCCGGTCAGGCGTGGCAGTCGCTGGGTGCCACCGGCCCCAGGCAGGAGGCCCAGCTTGACCTCGGGAAGTCCCACCTTGGTACCCGGCAACACCACGCGCAGCTGGCAGCCCAGCGCCACCTCGAGCCCGCCCCCCAGGGCGTTGCCGTGCAGGACCGCAACGATGGGCTTGGTGCTGGCCTCAAGCTTGGTGATCACCTCCGGCAGAATGGGAGTCTGGGGCGGTTTGCCGAACTCGCGGATGTCGGCGCCGGCAATGAAAGTCCGGCCGCGAGCGTTGAGCACCAGCACCTGGGCCTCGCTGTCCTCGTTGCCAAGGGCGACGGCATCCATCAGGCCCTGGCGCACGGCCTGCCCCAGGGCGTTGACCGGCGGGTTGTCGATGGTGATCACGCCGATGTTGCCATGGCGTTGGTAGGAGACAGGGGAAGTCATGCGGTTCCTCATCGATCGGTAGAAGTCGTCATGCCAGCCAGGTGTGGTCGGGCCTGGCGCTGGCTCCAGCGAGCCAGCAGCACGGCTGGCACCAGGGCGGTCAGGGCACCGGCCAGCAACTCGAACTGGCTGAGCGGCACCATGCCGCCACCGGGCAGGGCGAACAGTAGGCCCGCCACCAGCACCAGCCCACGGCAGAGGCTTTCATGCAGTGCACCGATGCCGAGCCGGCCGACGCCGATCAGGTAGCCCTGCATGGCGGAGGCAAACAGCACGATTCCCACCACGGCCTGCACGAATACCAGCATGATCTGTAATGGCGCACCTTGCATGATCAATGCCGGATTGAGCACGAACAGGAAGGGAATGAAGTAGATCACGCTGCCCAGGCGCATGGCCTGCAGGCCGGTGGCCATGGGCCGCGCGCCCGCCACGGTCGCGGCGGCGAAGGCACCCAGCGCCACGGGCGGGGTGATGAAGCTGAGCATGCCCCAGTAGAGAATGAACATGTGCACCGCCATGGGGTCCAGGCCACCGCCCTGGATCAACGCGGGAGCCAGGGCCACGGCAAGGAAGATGTAGGCGGCGGTGACGGTCATGCCGATGCCGAGCACGAAGCTGGTCAGCGCGCCCATGATCAGCAGCAGCGGCACGCTGCCCCCGGCAATATGGATGAAGTCGTTGGCGATGGTGCCGGAAAGGCCGGTAATCGACAGCGCCCCGACCAGCATACCGACACCGGCCAGGATGGCGATCAGCTCGGCGAACAGCTTGGCCGCCGAGGATAGCGCCTCGCCCAGCTCGCGCAGGCCCCAGCGGTTGCGGCGCGAGAACTGGTTGAGCACCAGCAGCAGCGCAGTGGCATAGAAGGGAGCCACGGCCTCTCGCTGCATCACAAGAAGCATCCATACCAGCAGCGCGAAGACGAAGATGAAGTACCAGCCCTGCTTGAGGGTTTCCACCAGGGAGGGCAGCTCCACGGCGGGCAGGCCCTTGATGTCGTGTCGCGCAGCGTAGGCATCGATCTGGATGAACAGGCCGAGGAAGTAGAGGATCGACGGAATCACCGCAGCCAGGGCCACCGCAGCGTAGGGAACATCGAGGAACATCGCCATGACGAAGGCGGTCGCCCCCATCACCGGCGGCATCAGTACGCCGCCGGTGGAGGCACAGGCCTCGACCCCACCGGAGAACGAGCGGCCCATGCCGATGCGGCGCATGGCCGGGATCGACAGCACCCCCGTGGTCAGCACGTTGCTGATCACGCTGCCGCTCATCGACCCCATCAGGCCGCTGGAGAAGATCGAGACCTTGGCGGGACCGCCGCGAACATGGCCCAGCAGGGCAAATGCAAGATTGATGAAAAACCTGCCGCCGCCGCTCTTCTGCAGCACCACGCCAAAGACCAGGAAACCGATCACCAGCCCGGCAAAGGCCTGCAGCGGCACCCCCATGATGCTCTCGGTGCTCATGGTGTGATACATGGCAGTCTCCTCCAGGGTGGAGGGAAATGCCTGGATCGGCCCGGGCATGACGTCCGCCACCAGGGGATAGAGCGAGAACGTCGCGACGATGACGGCGATGGGCCACCCACCGGCACGACGCGCGGCCTCCACGATGAGCAGCCACCACGCATAGCTTGCCAGGATCGCGGTATCGGGAGCGGCGAAGGCCCAACCGCGCTCGAGGATCGCTTCGGCATGGTAGACGAAATAGCCACCGACGATCAGCGTGGCAAGGCTCAGCGCATAGTCGTACCAGGGAATGGGACGCTGCTGGCGTGACGATGCCACCGGCCACAGCAGATAGACCAGCGGTAGCAGCAGTGCCACCACGGCATAGTAGAACTGGGTTTCCAGCCCGGTGACGAAGCGCAGCCAGCCGAGGTTGAACAGGTAATCCAGCGTCATCATCATCAGTACTACGGTCACGGCACCGGGGATCCAGCGTAGCGCGGCCGGGAGCGTACGGATATGAGTGACCTTTTCCTTCAGCTGGCGTGTCGATTCGCTAGGGGCGGTGGGGGTGGTCATGGCAGCGTCCGTGAAT
Source organism: Billgrantia kenyensis (assembly GCF_013697085.1). Taxonomy (GTDB): domain Bacteria; phylum Pseudomonadota; class Gammaproteobacteria; order Pseudomonadales; family Halomonadaceae; genus Halomonas; species Halomonas kenyensis. Next base: position 232,537 of record NZ_JACEFT010000001.1, on the reverse strand, counting down.
CGGGGAGGAGGGGCGGCCAGGCCGCCCCCGGTACTGAGCCTGGGCCTCGGTCACTCGAAGACCGGATCGAGACCGGCCTCGCGTAGCGCTTCGGCGCGAGCCTGCATCCAGGCCTCCTCGAACTCGTCCTCGTCGTTCGGGGCGTCGGCGACGAAATCGTCCCAGGTGGCGATGAGCAGCTCCTGGCGTTCCACCAGCGCTTCCTGATGTGCCTGCATTTCATCGGTCCAGACACCGAGCTCCTCGTAATACGCCACTACCGCATCGTGGAACGGCACGACCCACTGCAGATCCTGATACTCGAAGGCGTAGCCCACGGCGCCGGGAGCGGCATCCTTGTAGTCGTCGTAGTTGTTCTGCAGCGCCTTGATCAGGCCGTAGGCCACCTTGTCATCGAGATCCTGGTTGGCCACCACGATCGGGTAAGGGTAGCTGGCACTGGGCACCGGGTTATCGGCACTTACGTTGCCTGCCCCAGCGGTGACCTCATGCGGGCGGAAGTAGGGCGCCACGGCCATCATGCGCTCCCAGCCCTCCGCGTCGTCGGGATCGAGCACCGGCCAGCTGACGCCGCGCGGGCTGCTGGCGAGCTGCTGCGCCGGCGGTGTCACGGTAGTGGTAAATGAGGCGTCCACATCGCCGGCAATGATGCCGTCGAACGAGCGGGAGTAGCCGGGATAGTCGACGCGCTCGACGTCATCCCAGGTCAACCCGCCGAAGGCCAGGTAGGCTTCAGTCCCCTTGTTCAAGGCGTCGTCACCGCGGATATAGGCGACTCGCTTGCCGGCCAGGTCGGCCGGGGTCTCGACGTCGAGATCGCCGGCCACGGCCAGCGAGAGTCCGAATGATGCGGTGGAGGTGGTGATAACCCTGATCGGCTGGGGCCCCCAGTCGCGATTGGCGAACATCATCACGCCTTCGGCACCGTAGTAGCTGGCGATGCCGCAGGCGCAGAGATCGACACGACCTTGTTTCAGCGGCGTCATGCGCGACACGTCATTGTCACCGGGCAGGATGCGTACCGAAGTGCCGTAGCTGTTTTGGAGCATGTTGCCGATGGCAACGGCCTGGGCATAGCCACTGGAGTTGGTGCCATAGGCGGTCCAGGCCATGGTGCGGGGAAGCTCGACCTCGCTGGCCTGTGCCACGCCGGCAGTGATCAGCGAGAGTGGAAGAGCCGCAAGAATGAGTGAGCGGGACAGCTGGCGCATAGGAGTCTCCTGTGCTGTGAATGGTTGTTGTTTTGCTATGCGGTATTTGATTCCGAAACTGAAACCGATACTAGAAAGCCGACACGTCGGTGTCAACGAATGCGCAAGCGTCTACCGTGTGCGAGCTTCCGCCATGCGGAATCGCCCTGTGGATGACTTCTAAAAGGTTGATGAATTAATGGGTTGGCAGCCTGTGAATAGCAGCAGGGAAAGATCGGATTAGACCAAGGTTCAATTCCGGAAGGAGGGTTCGGGTTGCCTGGATCACTGTGAGGGGCGTGAGAGTTCACGCCAGGCAGCGAAGGTACTCAAGAACACCCGGCCGGTCATGTCATCGAGGAAATCACTGCGCTTGAGGCGATCCATCACAGGCCCTTTCACTTCGGCCAGATGCAGGATGACGCGAGAGTCCTTGAGACGTGCGTTGATGGCATCCAGGCTCTCCAGCGCCGAGGCATCGATCAGATTCACCGCCGAGCAGATCAACACCACGTGCTCCAGCTCGGGCCGGGTAGCCACCAGGTCATAGACGGTATCTTCCAGATAGCGGGCGTTGGCGAAGTAGAGGCTTTCGTCGATACGCAGCAGCGCCACGTGGCTGACCGTCTCGGTCTCGTGGCGCTCCACGTTACGGAAATGCTCGGTGGCGGGAATGCGGCCGACCAGCGCGCTGTGAGGGCGGCTGGTGCGATAGAGGAACAAGGCAATGGAGAGCAGCACCCCGCTGATGATGCCGGTCTCGACGCCATCCACCAAGGTCAGCAGGATGGTCACCGCCATGGCGGAAAAATCGCTCCTCGAATAGCGCCAGGTCTGACGAATCATCGGGATGTCGATCAGCGTCAGGATGGAAACCGTGATCGTCGCCGCCAGGGTCGCGATCGGCAGGTAGTGGAGCAGTGGCGTCAGGAACAGCGTCACCGCCCCGATGCCAACGGCGGCGACGAGCCCCGCCAGCGGGGTCTGTGCCCCGGCATCGTGATTGATCACCGTGCGCGTGAGCCCACCGGAGACCGGCATGCCTGCAGAGAAAGCCGCAACGACATTCGCACCGCCCAGACCGACCAGCTCCTGATTGGGCGAAATTCGCTCGCGTCGCCTGGCGGCCAGCATCTGGCCCATGGAAACCGACTCGACGAAGCCGACCACGCTGATCAGCAGCGCCGGCACCAGCAGCGCCTGCCATAGCGACAGGTCGACACCTGGCAGGGTGAGTGGCGGTAGCCCCTGTGGAATTTGGCCGATGACGGCGACGCCGGCTTCGGCCAGTTCGAATTGCCAGGTCACCAGCGTAGTGACGACCACGGCGAAGACCGGACCGGCGCGCGTCAGGAGATCGGCCAGGGGGCGGGAACAGCCGACCCGGCGCAGGGTGGGGCGGCCATACTGCCGCAGGAAGAGCAGGAACGATAGCGCGCCGACACCGATCCCCAGGGTGGGTAAGTGCAACTCGGGCAAGCCCCGGATAAGCTCAGCCAGCCTTGGCAGCAACTCCCTGGACGTGAGCTCGACTCCCAGCAGGTGACCTATCTGGCTGGCGGCAATCAGCACGCCGGACGCCGTCAGGAAGCCGGCGATCACCGGGTGGCTGAGAAAATTGGCCACGAACCCCATGCGCAGCAGCCCCATCAGCAGCAGCAAGACTCCGGAGAGAAGCGACAGAACCAGGGCGGCCTGGAGATACTCGGGGGTGCCTGGCGCGGCCACACCAGAGAGTGCGGCCCCGGTCATCAGGGCAACGATGGCCACCATCAGGGCAACGATGGCCACCGGGCCCACGGCCAGGGTTCGGCTGGTGCCGAGCAGGGCATAGGCCACCACGGGCAGCAGGCTGGCATAGAGACCGACCACGGCCGGCAGGCCGGCCAATACGGCATAGGCCAACGACTGCGGTATGACCATGATCGTCACGATCAGGCCAGCCACCAGATCGGCGACGCCAAGGCGCCGATTGTAGTGTGGCAGCCAGGTGAGGATAGGCAGGTAGCGCTTGAGCATCCGTCTCTCGGATCGGGTATCGACCCCCAGACTAAACGATATTGGAGGATGGGTTGAGTATTGGTTAGCATCGAGCGATATGCCCAACAACGACGCTCAACCAGGACACGCCATGAAGCCCGAGACAATTGCCCTGCACCACGGCTACCAGCCCGACGACCAGCATGCCGTGGCGGTGCCGATCCATCAGACCACCTCGTTCGCCTTCGACAGCGCCCAGCATGCTGCCGACCTGTTCGACCTCAAGGTGGAAGGTAACATCTACTCCCGCATCATGAACCCGACCTGCGCGGTGCTGGAGCAGCGCATTGCAGCGCTGGAGGGCGGCATCGCCGGCCTCGCCGTGGCTTCCGGCATGGCTGCCATCACCTATGCCATCCAGACCATCGCCGAGGCGGGCGACAACATCGTCTCCATCAGCGAACTCTACGGCGGCACCTACAATCTCTTCGCCCATACCCTGCCGCGCCAGGGGATCGAGGTACGTTTTGCCGACAAGGACGATATTGCCGGCATCGAGTCGCTGGTCGATGCGCGCACCAAGGCCGTGTTCTGCGAGACCGTCGGCAACCCTTCCGGCAGCGTGGTCGACATGGCCAGGCTTGCCGAAGCAGCCCATCGCCATGGCGTACCGGTGATCGTCGACAACACCGTGCCGACCCCCTTCCTGTGGCGACCCATCGAGCATGGCGCAGACATCGTGATTCACTCCGCGACCAAGTACATCGGCGGTCATGGCACCACGGTGGGCGGAGTGATCGTCGACTCCGGCAAGTTTCCCTGGGCCGACCATGCGCAGCGCTTCCCGCTGCTCAACGAGCCGGACGTCTCCTACCATGGAGTGAGCTATACCCGTGACGTGGGGGAAGCCGCCTTCATCGCTCGCGCGCGGGTGGTACCGCTGCGTAACATGGGCGCGGCACTCTCGGCACAGGCGGCTTGGAACCTGCTGCAAGGGCTCGAGACACTGGCACTGCGCATCGAGCGAATCTGCGACAACACCGTCAAGGTGGCGGAGTACCTGGAAGGACACCCGGCGGTGAACTGGGTGCAGTATGCCGGGCTTCCCGGACACAAGGATCACGCCCTGGCCAGGCAATACATGGGTGGCAAGGCCTCAGGGATCCTCAGCTTCGGCATCCAGGGCGGTCGCGAAGCCGGCGCGCGCTTCTACGACGCATTGGGCATGATCCTGCGGCTGGTCAATATCGGCGATGCCAAGACCTGCTCATCGATCCCTGCCTCGACCACCCACCGCCAGCTCAATGACAAGGAACTGGTGGCCGCGGGGGTGACCCCGGACATGGTGCGGCTCTCCATCGGTATCGAGCATGTCGACGATATCATCGCCGACCTCGAACAAGCCCTGGCTGCCAGCCAGGCGTGACCCATCACGGGCCGCCCCCTTCGCGCGGCGGCCCAGAATTCTGCCCTTTTCGTCCTATTTCCGTGATGCTTGAGTCGTGCTTTCGTCTGTCAGGCGAAAGTGGTGTTACGCATGTCACTTACAAGACGTTAATCTTGGAAAACACTTATAACAAAGAGACGAGACGTCATGCGGATCCTCATGCTACTGCTGGCCGCGGTTTCGCTTGCCGGGGGCCTCATCCTTGTCAACTTGAGCGGTGCGGGCTGGCTCGCCTGGCCTGGCCTGGGATTGGCGCTGGTGGCAGGGGCGGCGCTTGCGCTGAACGGTCCTGCCGCCGTCTATCGCGCCAACCGAGAGGCGCTCGAAAACAGCCGCGCCTTCTTGCCCATCACTCGCGACTACCTTTCACTGCGCCGCATGGCCCATGGGCTGATTCATCAGTCGAGCGCCACGGCGATCGCATCGGCCGAAGTCTCGCATCATGCGGATCGCATGGACCAGCGCCTCGAACGTCAGGAAAAGACGGTTCGAGATGCCTCCTCCAGCATGGCGGCCATCACCTCCGCCATCGAGCAGGTGGCGGCCAGCGCCTCCAATGTAGCCACCCTGGCCAGCCGCTCCCGTGATGCCAGCCATGTCAGCCGCGAATCACTGGGACAGGTGATCGAGGAAATGCAGGCCCTGGCCGAGCGCTCGGAGGAGGCGCTGGAGCTCCTCAACATGCTGAGCCAGAAAGCAGACAGCGTGCGCCACGTGACCTCGTTGATCGAGGAGATCGCCGAGCAGACCAACCTGCTTTCCCTCAACGCCTCCATCGAGGCCGCCCGTGCCGGAGAGCATGGGCGTGGCTTCGCGGTCGTGGCCGGGGAAGTTCGCCAGCTGGCAGGACGTACGGCAGATGCCACCCGCAACGTTGAGGCTCTGGTGGGAGATATCGGTGACAGCAGCCACCGCGTGGTAGACACCATCGGTCACCTGATGCAGCGTGTCGGTGACCGGGCCAAGGAGATGAGCAAGGTAGGTGAACAGCTCACCGAAATGACAGGGCATTTCGATCAGGTCGAGGGTGAGATACGCTCCATCGCCGAAGCCATGGAGGATACCAACCAGCACTCACAGCGAGTCGCAGCCACACTTTCCACGCTGGAAGAAGACGCCGTGCAGGGCAACCAGGACATGCATGGGTTGGCCAGCCAGGCGCGCGCCCTGATGGCGGGGGCAGAAGCCGTCGATGGAGCGCTGGCCCAGCAGCGGTTGGAGGGCCGTCACCAGCAGGTGTTCAAGGCGGCCCGCCAGGCAGCAACGGCGCTGGGTGGGCTGCTCGAGTCGGCCATCAAGCGGGGAGAGCTCGACGAGCAGACTCTTTTCCATGCCACTTACACTCCGATTCACGGTACCAACCCCCAGCAGCACGAAACCCCCTATGTCGGCTTCACCGACGAGCATTTCCCGACCATTCAGGAGCCACTGCTGGAGAAGCTGGGTGTGGCTTACGCCATCGGCATCGATCGGCGTGGCTACATTCCGACCCACAATCACAGTGTCAGCCAACCGCCCACCGGCGACTACGACCATGACCTCAAGTTCTGCCGCAACCGGCGTATCTACGAGGACACGACGGGACAGCGCTGCGGGACCCATGAAGAGACGCTGCTGCTGCAGACCTACAAGCGGGATACCGGCGAGATCATGCACGACCTGTCGGTGCCGATCTACGTCGATGGCAAGCACTGGGGTGGGTTCCGTATGGGCTACAAGCCAGAGCCGGCCTGAACGATGAGGCGCTGACCTTGGGCATCAGGTCCGGTACTGCGCCATGAAACGTTCGTCGAGCCAGTGCTTCCAGGCCAGGCTGGCACGGCCTGCCCACCATAGGCGGCCGCGGATCGCCAGGCCGTGCCTCGGCCCCAGATTAAGGATCGTCAGGGCCCGTGACTGCGGGGTGTAGCGTTGCGGGGGGCGACCACGGAGCCGGGCCTGGAGGTTCGCCAGCAGCACTGGCGCCTGACGTACACCATAGACCCCCAGTCGGGGCAGTGGGGTGTCGCTCAGGGCGGCGCAATCCCCGGCAGCGAAGATGTCCGGGTCATCCACGCTCTGTAGGGTGTCGCGCAGCGCCAGTCCGCGCCCGGCAATGACTGGCAGTCCCAGGCGCTCGAGTACCGGCGGCGGCTCCAGGCCACCGGCATGGACCACATGCTCGCACTCGAGCAGCTTCAGGGTATCCTGGCCCAGGGTTACCCCCTCCTCGGCGACCAGCAGTCCAAGCGGGTGATGCGAGACCGCACGCAGACCGTTGCACACCTGGATATCCAGCCGGCTCAAGTAGCCATGCAGCCAGCGCCGCGCACCGCGGGGTGCACCTGCCAGCAGCGTTTCCCCCCGACTGACCAGCGTGATCGAAAGCGGCGCAGCGTGCCTGTTGGCCAGCGCGCGCAGGTTGCAGGCCAGCTCCACTCCGCTGGCTCCGCCTCCCACGACAATGAGTCGCGCCCGCTCGCCGCGACGAAAGCCGGTTTCCAGGCAGCGCCGCAGCGTCACCAGCTGAGGAATGGGCTTGACGGACCAGGCTCTCGAGCCGCGGTCTCGGACGGGGAGCGTGGGAGCATAAGAGCCCAGGTTGAGCGAAAGCAGGTCGTATCCGAGTGTCCGGCCATCTTCCAGCACAGCGAGACGATTTTCTCGGTCCAGCCTCTCCAGCCGCCCGCGAACCATGTCGAAGCGATGCCTGGCAGCCAGCCGCTTGGGGTCAATGCGGTCCGCAACAGGTGAGAGAGCACCACCCAGGACGCCCGCCGCCATGCCCGAGTACCAGAAGGCAGCGGGGTCGACGACGGTCACGCAGGCCTCGGCCAGGCGCCAGCGATTGCGCATCAGGTAGAGGTGAGCATGGCCGGCACCGACCAGCAGGATGCGGGGGCGCTCCCTGGTCATGGCATCAAACCCTCTTGCTCTGCTGCGGAGCAGCTGCCACGGCAAGGGGGGAGCGTGCCCGGCTGTTCCAGGCAGACCAGGAGTAGAGCACCAGGCTGGCCCAGATCAACAGGAAGGTGCCGAGCTGGATCAGGGAAAGCGGCTCGCGAAAGATCAGCAGCGCAATGAAGAACTGGATGGTCGGGTTCAAGTACATCAGGAAACCCAGCGTGGCGAGGCGTAGGCGGCGGGCGGCACCAGCGAAGGCAAGCAGGGGCAGGGCGGTAATGACCCCGCTGGCCATCAGCAGCAGCGTGATATTCGGCTCGCCCAGAAAGTGCGAGAGTTCGGCCGCACTCAGCCAGGCCAGCGCCATCAACCCCAGCGGGAGCAGGAGCAGGGTCTCCACGAAGAGACCGGAAAGCCCATCGAGGGGCACCTGCTTGCGTAACAGCCCATAAGTGCCAAAGGTCAAGGCCAGCATCAGACTGATCCAGGGCAGTTCGCCCAGCAGCAACAGCTGGATGGCAATGGCCACGCCCGCCAGCAGTACGGCAAGGCGCTGCAACCCGGCCATGGCCTCGCGCAGGACCAGCATGCCGAGTGCTACGTTTACCAGCGGCGTCAGGAAATAGCCGAGGCTGGCCTGGAACACCTGGCGAGTCTCGACAGCGTAGATATAGAGGCCCCAGTTGGTGGCGATCAGCAGGGCGCAACCGAGCACCCTGCCCAGGCGTCGCGGTTCGACAAGCGCCTGGCGGATGGGGGACCAGCGTTTGAGCAGGGTAACCAGTCCCACCAGGAACAGACACGACCAGATAATGCGGTGGATCAGCACTTCGAAGGCGGGAACACCGTCGAAAAGCGCGAAGAAAAGCGGGAAGCAGCCCCACATGATATAGGCGGTCAGTCCGAAGCCAACGCCTCGTGTGGTTTCTCGATCGCTCAGGGGCAGCGGGGACATGCCAGGGTCTCTCGTCAACGGAAGGCTTCAACTTAGCAGGCTATGGAATATACCACCATGCACGCATGCCGTCCGCTTCCCGGTGTTGTGTCAGCGGGCTGACTCCTTCGGTAGCCTGGGTTAGGCTGGATCATCGAGTCGTATCAATGGCCAGACATCGCAAGGGAACCATCATGAGCGATTTACGTACCACCCTGGTGCAATGTGATCTGCGCTGGGAAGATCCCGAAGCCAACTGCCGCATGCTTGATGAGCAGCTTGGTGAACTCAGTGGAGAGGAGACCGACCTCATCGTGTTGCCGGAAATGTTCTCCACCGGTTTCTCCATGAACTCTCGGGAAATGGCCGAACCCATGGAGCAAAGCCGCGCCGTGGCATGGCTTAGTGAACAGGCCCATAAGCGCAATTGCGTGATTACCGGTAGCGTGGCGATCGTCGAGGATGGTGAGTACTACAATCGCCTGGTCTGGGCGCGGCCTGACGGCAGCCGCGTCCACTACGACAAGCGCCATCTGTTCAGGATGGCCGGGGAGCATGAGCGCTACGCAATGGGGCATGATCGCGTGATCGTCACGCTCAAGGGCTTTCGCATCCTGCTCAGCGTCTGCTATGACCTGCGCTTCCCGGTCTGGCTGCGCCAGAGCCCTAGTCCCGGTGAGCACTTCGAATACGATGCGCTGCTGTGCGTCGCCAACTGGCCGGCTCCCCGGCGCCATCCGTGGCGCATTCTGCTGCAGGCGCGCGCCATCGAAAACCTGTGTCCGGTCATCGGCGTCAACCGCGTCGGCGAGGATGCCAATGGCATGAGCTATTCCGGGGATTCGATGCTGGTGGACTTCAAGGGGGAGACCATCATCGACGAGCCCCGCGACACGGCCTTCATCAAGACCGCGACGCTGTCCCACGCCGACCTCGAAGCGTTTCGCGAGAAGTTCCCGGCCTGGCGTGACGCCGACCACTTCACCCTGGCCGATGGAGTAGGGTTCTGATGCGCCTGGATCGCTTCCTGGCGGAAACCACGGAGCTGACCCGTAGCCTGGCCAAGAAGGCGTTGCAGCGTGGTGAGGTCAGCGTCAACGGGCAAGTGGTAAAGCAGGGCTCGCTCCAGCTGGATGCGGATGATCGCGTGGTGTGGGGTGACCAGCCGCTAGCGCTGGTCGGTCTTCGCTACGTGATGCTGCACAAGCCGGAAGACGTCGAGTGCAGCTCACGGCGGGGACTCTACCCCCGTGCGGTGGACTATATCGAGCTGCCCAAGGCGGAGCGGCTTCAGACGGTGGGGCGGCTGGATGTGGATACCACCGGCTTGGTGCTGCTGACCGATGATGGACAGTGGCAGCATCGCGTCACCTCGCCTCGCCGTCGTTGCGCCAAGGTCTACCTGGCGACCCTGGCCGAACCGCTCGAAGGACAAGCCCTGGACGAGGCCGTCAGGCGCTTCGAGGAGGGCATTCTGCTCGACGGCGAAGAGAAGCCGACGCTGCCGGCCGAGCTCGTGATGCGCACGCCCTTCAAGGCAGAGCTGACCCTCTACGAGGGTCGCTATCACCAGGTCAAGCGAATGTTTGCCGCCATCGGAAACCACGTGGTCGCACTGCATCGAGAATCGGTAGGTCCGTTGACGCTTGACACCCTCGAGCCCGGCGAGTGGCGCGAACTGACCGAAGGGGAAATTGACGCTTTCAGGTGACCTCAGGTAGCACGCTCACTCCTCGGGCAGGAAGCCGGCCGCCTTGACCAGTTCCTTGGTATAGGCGCTGACCGGATTCGACAGCAGCGCCTGGCTCTCACCTTCCTCAACCAGTTGACCATCCTTCAGGACCAGCACCCGATGCGCCATGGCCCTCACCACGGCCAGGTCATGGCTGATGAACAGGTAACTGAGTCCTCGGCGGGCCTGAAGCTCCCTGAGAAGTTGTACGAGCTGCTTTTGCACGGTGCGATCCAGCGCCGAGGTGGGCTCGTCGAGTACCACCAGCTCGGGCTCCAGGATCAGCGCCCGGGCCACGGCGATGCGCTGGCGCTGCCCCCCGGAGAATTCGTGGGGGTAACGTGCCGCGCAATCCTGGGGCAAACCGACTTCGGCGATCGCCGCACGCACCTTCGCGGTTACCTCCTCCTCCTTCAGCTCGGGGTAGTGGAAGCGAAGCCCTTCGCTGATGATGTCGGACACCGGCATCCTGGGGGATAACGAGCCATAGGGATCCTGGAAGACCACCTGAATGCGGCGCCTTCGCTGCCGCAATGCATTCCCGGTCAGGCGATCCAGCCGTTCACCCGCCAGCTCGATCTCGCCGCGGCTCTCCACCAGACGCAGCAGGGCCATGGCCAGCGTGGTCTTGCCGGAGCCGGATTCGCCAACGATGCCCAGGGTTTCGCCCCGGGCAAGCTGCAGGTCGATCGGCTGCACGGCCACGAAGGGGGGCGGTCGCTTGGCAAACAGGCGCTTGGGACGCTGGAAGCTGACGCTGACACCCTTCGCCTCGAGCAGTACTTGGGAAGACGATACAGCCGCCGGGCGACCGGTAGGCTCTGCATCGAGCAGCATTCGCGTATAGCTGCTACTGGGTGTGGTGAACACCTCATCCACCGGCCCGGTTTCCTGCTCGTGTCCACCATACAGAACACAGACACGGTCGGCGTGACGCCGCACCAGGTTGAGATCGTGGGTGATGAAGAGCATGCCCATACCGTGGCGATCGCGTAGCTCGGCGAGCAGGGCCAGTATCTCCCGTTGCACGGTGACATCCAGCGCGGTGGTGGGCTCGTCGGCGATCAGCAACTCTGGATCATTGGCGATGGCCATGGCGATCATCACGCGCTGCCGCTGCCCGCCCGACAGCTGATGTGGCCAGGCATCGAGCAACTCGTCGGGTCGCGGCAGCTTGACCTGTTCCAGCAACTTACGGGTGCGATCCCGGGCCGCGCGCCCCGACAGGCCCTGATGCAGGCGCAGCGTCTCACCGATCTGCTTGGCCACGGTATGCAGTGGGTTGAGAGAGGTCATCGGCTCCTGGAAGATGAAACCGACGCGTCCTCCCCTCAGCGCCTGCCAGTCGCGCTTTTTCAACGAGCTCAGGTCGGTATCGCCAAGCCAGCGACTGCCTATGACCTGGGCGTTGTCCGGCAGCAGGTTCATGGCCCCAAGTGCCGAGACGGACTTTCCTGAGCCAGACTCCCCCACCAGCGCCAGCGTCTCTCCGCGGCGTACCTCGAGGCTGAGCTCATTGACGACCGGCTTTCCGTCGAAGGCGACCGACAGCTTGTCGAGGCGTAACAGAGGCGTAGAGCGAGTGTCAGGCATTGGGCTGGGTCCTGGTCAACGGAGTGGCACTCGAGGCGTGCTGGATGTGTCGGGGATCGAAGGCATCGCGCAGTCCTTCGCCAATGAATACCAGCAGTGACAGCATCAGCGAGAGACTGACGAAGGCGGTGATCCCGAGCCAGGGAGCATGCAGGTTGTTCTTGCCCTGGGCTACCAGCTCCCCCAGGGACGGTGAGCCCGGCGGCAAGCCGAAGCCGAGAAAGTCGAGGGCCGTCAGGGTGGTGATGGCACCGGTGAACAGGAACGGAATGAAGGTCAGCGTGGCGACCATGGCATTCGGCAGCACGTGGCGCCACATGATCAGGCGAGACGGCAAGCCCATCGCCTTGGCTGCACGGACATACTCCAGATTGCGGGCGCGCAGGAACTCGGCGCGCACCACGTCGACCAGGCCAAGCCACGAGAACAGCAGCATGATGCCCAGCAGCCACCAGAATCCCGGCTGCACGAGACTGGCCAGGATGATCAGCAGGAACAGCACGGGCAAGCCCGACCAGATCTCCGTCAAGCGCTGACCGATAAGATCTGTCTTTCCGCCAAAGTAACCTTGGATGCCGCCGATGACCACGCCCATCACCAGCGAGCCGGCGGTCAGCACCAGGGCAAAGAACACCGAGAGGCGAAAGCCGTAGATGACGCGTGCCAGGACATCGCGCCCCTGGTCGTCCGTGCCCAGCCAGTGGCGGGAGTCGGGGGGAGACGGGGAAGGGCGCCTCATCTGCATGTCCAGCGTCTGATAGGAGAAGGGGATCGGCGGCCAGATCGCCCAGCCATGCTCGTCGATCTGCTGCTGGATGAAGGGGTCGTGGTAATCCGTGCGCGTCGGCAGGAACCCGCCGAACTCCGTCTCGGGATAATCCACCAGCAGCGGCACGTACCACTGGCCTTCATAGTTCATGACGATGGGCTTGTCATTGGCGATAAGCTCGGCGCAGAGGCTGACCACGAAGAGAGCGAGAAAGATCCACAGCGAGACCTTGGCGCGGCGGTTGCTCCAGAAGACGTCGATGCGTCGCCGGGAGATGGGCGAGAGCTTGGCGGTGAAGTTGGCGAACATCGGCTCAGGACTCCCTTGTCTCGAAATCGATGCGCGGGTCCACCCAGACATAGGTGAGGTCCGACACCAGCTTGAGGATCAGCCCGATCAGGGTATACAGGAACAGGGTGCCGAAGATCACCGGGTAGTCTCGCTGCATCACCGCCTCGAAGCCGAGTAGTCCGAGCCCCTCCAGCGAGAAGATCACCTCGATCAGCAGCGAGCCGGTGAAGAAGATCGACACCAGGGCACCGGGCAGGCCGGCAATGATGATCAGCATGGCGTTGCGGAACACGTGTCCGTAGAGAGCCTGGCGGTCGCTCGCCCCCTTGGCGCGAGCGGTCAGCACGTACTGCTTGTGTATCTCGTCGAGAAAGCTGTTCTTCGTCAGCATGGTGAGGGTGGCGAAGCTGCCGATGGTCAGGGCGGTTACCGGCAGCGTTATGTGCCAGAAGTAATCCTTGATCTTGCCCCACAGAGTCAGTTCGTCGAAGTCCGGCGAGGTCAGCCCTCGGAGAGGAAAGAAGTCCCAGTAGCTGCCGCCGGCGAACAGTACGATGAGCAATATGGCGAACAAGAAGCCGGGGATGGCATAGCCGACGATGACCAGCCCCGATGTCCAGACATCGAAGCGGGAGCCATGGCGCAGTGCCTTGCGGATGCCCAGCGGTATCGAGATCAGGTAGACCAGCAGCGTCGTCCACAGGCCCAGGGATATCGAGACCGGCAGACGCTCGATCATGAGCTCGACGACCGGGCGGTCACGGAAAAAGCTGTTGCCGAAGTCGAAGGTGGCGTAATCGCGCATCATGGTAAAGAAGCGCACGTGGGCCGGCTTGTCGAAGCCGAACTGTTCCTCGAGCTGCTCGATGAAGCGCGGGTCGATGCCACGGGCACCGCGGGACTCATCCTGAACCACCACTTCGCCACCGCCGGCATCGAGGCGTGTGCTGGCCATGGCATCGACGCCCTCGAAGCGGGCCAGCATCTGGTCGATCGGGCCGCCCGGAGCCGCCTGAACGATGACGAAGTTCAGCAACATGATCCCGAAAAGGGTCGGGATCATGAGCAGCAGGCGGCGCAGGATGTAACGGCTCACGATAGATCGTCCTTGTGCAAGCAGGTGACGGGTGGCAACGGATTATCTGCGTCGTAGCCGGCGGTTTATCTCAGCCTCGCGCTCGGTGTCGACCCACCAGGCGGTGAGGTCGAAACCGTATTTCGGGAAAGGCTGCGGATAGCCGAACTTGTCCCAAACCGCGAGACGCGTTTCGCCGGAATGATAGTGGGGAATCGTAATGAAGTTCCACAGCAAGACCCGATCCAGGGCACGGGTCACGGTATTCAGCTCCTCGCGGCTGTCCGCCCGGATCAGACGCTCCACCAGCTCATCCACCACGGGGTTTTCCAGGCCCATCAGGTTGCGGCTCTGGGGCACCTCGGCGAACTCGCTGGTCCAGAATTCCCGCTGCTCGTTGCCGGGATTGTTCGACTGGGGGAAGTGGCCAGTGACGATATCGAAATCGAAGCTGCGCAGGCGATTCAAGAACTGGTTGATGTCGACGATGCGCAGCCGCCCCTGAATGCCCAGGCGCGACATATTGCGCAGCATCGGATGCACGACACGCTCCAGACCGCTATCGAAGAGCAAGATTTCCACCGTGAGCGGACGCCCCGTGTCGCCATGCACCAGGGTGCCGCCACGATACTCGTAGCCAGCCTCGATCAGCAGGTCATGGGCCAGCCGCAGCCGTTCCCTCAGGTTCTCGGGGTGATCGATCGGTAGCGGGCTGTCGAAGACCCGATCGGGCAGTTCGTCACGATGGGGTTCGAGCAGTTCGAGCTCGGCTTCGCTCGGTAACCCCTCGGCCGCCATTTCCGAGTTCTGGAAATAGCTCTCGGTGCGCCGGTAGGAGTCGTAGAACAGGTTGGCGTTGAGCCAGGGAAAGTCGAAGGTGAGGTTGAGCGCCTCCCTGACCCGGGGGTCCTGGAACTTGTCGCGGCGCAGGTTGAAGACGAAGGCCTGCATGCGAGCCGGCTGGCCATCCGGAACGGTAATCCGCTTGACCAGGCCGTCCCGGTAGGCGGGGAAATCGTAGCCGATGGCCCAGGTCGCCGCACGGGCGTCGATACGATAATCCATCACACCGGCCTTGAACGCCTCCCAGGCAATGTCACGGTCGCGGTAATAGTCGAAGATCATGCGATCGATGT
The DNA here is from genome assembly GCF_013697085.1 of Billgrantia kenyensis. GTDB lineage: Bacteria > Pseudomonadota > Gammaproteobacteria > Pseudomonadales > Halomonadaceae > Halomonas > Halomonas kenyensis. The sequence continues at coordinate 217,507 of NZ_JACEFT010000001.1, read as the reverse complement.
TGTGCCGACCGACGTTGACCGGCAAGTCCCGTCCCCAGTAATCCTCGTCGCGCTGGTAGACGATGCGCCGCCCGGGTTCGACGTTGGCAATGCGGTAAGGCCCGGAGCCAGGGTGCCGGGCGAGGGTCGGTGCACTGAAGTCGCGCTCCTCCCAATAATGCTTGGGCAGGATGGGCAGCTGCCCCACGATCAGCGGCAGTTCGCGGGAGTGGTTGGTGGCAAACTCGAAGCGCACGGTGTGGCGATCGAGCGCCACGACATTTTCGACATCGGCATAGTAGCCGCGGTAGAAGGGATTGCCTTCCTCGATCAGCAGATTGAAGCTGTACACCACATCGTCGGCGGTTACCGGCTCGCCGTCATGAAAGCGAGCCTCCGGGCGCATGTCGAACTCGATCCAGTAGCGGTCCGGGTCGAGCCGAATGCCCTCGGCCAGCAGGCCATAGAGGCTGAAGGGTTCATCTGCGTTTTCGGCAAGCAGGGTGTCATAGATCTGGCTGGTTCCGATCGCCGGCGTACCGCGAATGATGAACGGATTGGTCGAATCGAAGCTGCTGCCCACCGCTGCCTGGGTCATTGTGCCCCCCTTCGGAGCGTCAGGCTCGACGTAAGGGAAGTGGGTAAAATCTGCGGGCAGGGCCGGCTCGTCGTAAAGCGACAAGCCATGGACGGTGGCAACGGAGTCGGGATCGGCCGCTGACGCCGCGGCCCACCAGCCGAGCATGAGAGAGCAAAGAAGAGTGGAGCGCAAGGCAAACCGCATCAGTGACATCCTTGAGTGGGGCTATCCCGGCAGCCGGGCATTACCGCCATAAGGTGTCAGGCTCCAAGTCGCTTGTAAACATCGGCATGCAGCGAAACCGGCTGCTGCGGTCAACGCGCCGCCAGGCTACGCTGCGGGATCTGAAGCGTCTGACCGGCGTGAATGATGTCACCATTGAGACCGTTATGCCGACGCAGCTCACCGACGCTGACCCCATGCCGAGCCGCGATCGCAGACAGGCTGTCGCCGCGCTGTACCAGGTATTGGCTCTCATCGGTGTGCGAGCTCGGCGCCGGGGCGCTCAATTCAGCCAGCACGAGTTCTTCCTGCTCGACGGGCACCAGCACTACATCCACCGTGGCTGGACTGGCGCTGCCGTTGGTCAGGCCTGGATTCAAGGCCGTCAGTTCCTGGTTGTCTACGCCGGTGGCTCTTGCCAACTGCGCCAGGTCGACAGGCTGGTTGACCGGGATCTTGGCGAAAGCGGGGGTGTCCTCTATCTCGGGAAGCTCGACGCCGTAGGTCTCGGGGTCGTCGATGATCGCGGCGATGGCGTTCAGCTTGGGTACGTACTGCATGGTCTCGTTGGGCAGCTGTAACTGCCAGTAGTCGCCGGCTTCGCCGCGCGCCATGGCTGCATGACGAGCACGGTTGACGGTCCCTGCACCGGCATTGTATGCAGCCAGCGAGAGTTCTATGTCGCCTTCGTACCACTGTTCGGCCTGCAGCTCGATATAGTCGAGCGCCGCCTGGGTCGCGGCCACCACGTCCAGGCGCCCGTCATAGCCATTGAGGCGGCGAAGCCCCAGGGCATCGGCGGTGCCGGGCATGAACTGCCAAAGGCCGGCGGCGCCGCGATGGCTACGAGCGTGCGGATCGTACGAGCTTTCGATGAAAGGGATCAGGCTGACCTCGCCGGGCAGGCCACGCCGCTCCACCTGCTCGGTGATCCAGGCCATCCAGGGGCGAGCACGCTCGATGATCTCGACCACGTTTTCCGGATTGGAGCGGTAATGCTCGATCCAGTGCTGCACCCGTGCGTCGTGCCGACTGTCATGCCAGGCGAGGTTGTCACGCAGGCGTTCCCAGGCATCGCCTGGAAGGTAGTCCAGTGTCAGGTCATCCCAGAAATGGTGCGTGGGCAAGGCAGGGCTGGCACCCGGATGAGGCGCCGCCAGCGACACCTGGCCGGTCGTCGCCAAGGCGCCGATCATGGCAATGCCTCCGGCGAGTGCCAATGTCCACTGCCGCGTCGTTCGATAGGTCATGCGTTCTCCTTCTGGGCACGTCGTGTTGCTGATGTCGCCCATGGGATGCGTCGATTCTCAGAAACTGTCTTTCCAGGCGCGCAGCGTCGCAAAGGTCGCCTGGTCGGTATCGGTGCTGCCATGCTGCGAAGCGACGGCACGCAGCTCGGGGTCGTTACAGCGCAGGAACGGGTTGATCCGCTTCTCACGCGCAAGCGTGCTCGGCAGCGTAGGCTTGTCGAAGTCACGGGCACGCTGGGCTGCGGCAAGGGCTTCGACGGTATCGGAATTGTGGGGCTCGGCTGCCTGGGCGAACCGCAGGTTGGCCAGGGTATATTCGTGAGCCGCGAACACCAGGGTCTCGTCCGGCAAGCCGGCAAGCACCTGCAAGGAGCGGTGCATCTGCTCCGGGCTGCCCTCGAAGAGACGGCCACATCCACCGCAAAAGAGGGTATCGCCACAGAACAGCAGCGGCGGTATTCCTGCCGTGAAGAACGCGATGTGGTCGAGCGTGTGGCCGGGGACCGCGAAGACATCGAAGCGCCGCCCCATGACCCGACAGGTATCACCGTCACCGACTCGCTCGGTCAAGCCGGTAATCCGCGGGTTGTCGGGGCCGATGACCCGCGGCGAATAGCGATCGATGAGCTCCGGCAGCCCGCCAGTATGGTCGTGGTGGTGGTGAGTGACGAGGATGGTATCGAGTGTGAGGCCCTCCTGTTCGAGGGCACGGATGACCGGTTCTGCATCACCGGGATCCACGACACAGGCTTCAGGGCTCGTATCCTGGCGCAGGAGCCATATATAGTTGTCGCTAAAAGCGGGAATCGGTGTCACGCTCAGCATAGGCGTCTGTCCCTTGTCGCGTCGTCAGCCGAAGTGAGTGGCGGGTGGCTGCCCGTTCGTTGCACTCAAGCGCGCATGACGGCCGCAGCTCGACCGTCGACATGGAGCATGCGCGGCCAAATTCGCCGTTATTTTCCTGCAAAACCGGTGATCATGGAGGTATTTCCCCGAAATGTCAAACCTGCGTGAACCGCTCGCCCTGGCGCGGCTGTTTCGGGAAGGACGTCGTTACTGGGCCAGTGAAGACGGGCAGGCCCATTGGCGCGCCGAGCGAGCCTGCCTGGGACCGGTCTGTGAAAGCCTGCACGGTGGCCACAGCCTGGAACTCGGAATGGGACCCTCGCTGACCGACATGTCGCCGATACGCCATAACCTCCGCTGGGCCCCGACGGTGGAACTGACCGAGACCTCGTCGACGCTGGTGTGTCCCCTGGACGCCCTGGCGCTTCCCGACGAGTGCCTGCATCTGGTCATCGTCCATCACCTGCTCGAAGTGGTGGAAGAGCCCCATAAGCTGCTGCAGGAAGCGGCCCGGGTCACTGCCGACGACGGCTGCCTCATCGTGCTCGGCTGGATGCCCCTCGGCATTACCGGCCTGGGACGACTCTCACCGTGGCGTCGGGAGCGTCTGCCCTGGCGCGGTCACTGGCGCACGCCATCCAAGCTCAACGACTGGCTCGCGTTTGTCGACTTCCGTATCGAACGGGTAGACTACTGCGGCTTTCATCTGCCTGGCAGCCTGCCGAATAATGCGGCGCTCGAGACCCTCGGCCGGCGCCATAACGTACCGCTGGGCGACAGCTATGTCATTCGTGCCCGCCGGCGCACGCGCCTTGCCCAGAGCCAGAAGCCGCGACTGAACATACAGGGCACGCTGGGCGGGGGCGCCTTGGGTCATGCCACCCGCGTCGGCACGCCCGCACCTGAACCAAGCAGAAGGACAACCGAAGTTGAAGGACAATGAGCAGGGCGAGCCGCTCCCGCACGTGACCATTTATACCGACGGTGCCTGTCGAGGCAATCCGGGGCCAGGAGGGTGGGGCGCCTTGCTGGTCAGCGGCAAGCACGAGAAGACCTTGAACGGCTTCGAGGCGGCGACCACCAACAACCGAATGGAGCTCATGGCTGCCATCATGGCCCTGCGAACGCTCAAGCGACCATGCGAGGTAGAGCTCTGGACCGACTCGGAGTATCTGCGCCTGGGAATCACGCAGTGGATTCATGGCTGGATGAAGCGCAACTGGAAAACTGCCAGTCGCCAGCCGGTCAAGAATGCCGAGCTATGGCGCGAGCTGCTGGAAGAAACCCACCGTCACCGCATCGAGTGGCACTGGGTCAAGGGACACAACGGTCATCCCGGCAACGAGCGCGCCGATGCACTGGCCAATGCCGCCATCGACGTTCACGGGCCCAACAGCGAGCCGAAAGTCATCCAACCTGAGTCCTAGCCAATGCGTCAGATCGTTCTGGATACAGAAACCACCGGCATCGATCCTCGCGAAGGCCATCGCCTGATCGAGATCGGTGCACTGGAGCTCGTCAACCGTCGCTTCACCGGTCGCACCTACCACCAGTACATCAATCCCGAGCGTGAGGTCGAAGCCGAGGCCATCGGCGTCCATGGCATCACCAACGAGTTCCTCGAGGACAAGCCGGTCTTCGCTGAGGTTGCCGACGCCTTCTGGGAATTCGTTCGCGGTGGGGAGTTGGTCATTCACAACGCCGCGTTCGACGTAGGCTTCATCGACCATGAGTTCAAGCTGCTGCTGGCGGCACGCGGTGAACCCCGCCTGGGGCCGGTAGCGGAACACTGCCGCATACTCGACACCCTGCAGCTGGCGCGTGAGCGCCACCCCGGTCAGCGCAACAACCTCGATGCCCTGTGCAAGCGCTACGAGATCGACAACGGCCACCGCGTGCTTCATGGTGCCTTGCTGGATGCGGAAATCCTGGCAGAGGTCTACCTCGCCATGACCGGCGGACAGACAGCCCTGTCGCTGGATGCCGAAGAGGCCGCCGACACCCAGGCCATGACCGGCGGCCTCTCGATCAGGCGCCTCTCGCTGTCGACCGGCAGCCTGCGCGTCGTGCGCCCTGCCGAGGCGGAGCTTGCCGCACACCAGACCAAGCTGGAGCAGATCCGCCAGGCGGCTGGCCGCTGCCACTGGGATGCGCTGACAGGACAGGCGGGAGAGGGCGGTGATGCTGCGCCGTGAGCTGCCAGTCGATAACGCCTATGGCAGAGTGATCCGTGTGGCCGCCGGCCGCATCGCTCCCGGGGCGGACGACACCCCCCTTCAAGCGGAACAGGCCTGGCCCGAGAGCATCCAGCCACTGGCCTATTGGCATGACGAGCCTATCGCACTGTCAGTGGAAGAAGAGCCCGGCGAGGATTGGCCGGACGGGCGGCAGTGGCTGGCGCGAATGCCCGAGTCCTGGTATCCCCTGCTGTCCACGGCACTGCAAGTGGCATCCTGGATTCGCGACCACCGCTACTGTGGTCGCTGCGGCGCCCGGGCCTCGCGGCTCGATGCCGAGTTCGCCATGCACTGTGAGCATTGCGGTCATCGCAACTACCCACGGATCTCGCCCTGCATCATTACCCTGGTGACCCATGGCGATGCCATGCTGCTGGCCCGCAGCCCACGCTTTCCACCGGGACGTTACTCGACCCTGGCAGGCTTCATCGAACCGGGAGAGTCAGCAGAAGAAGCGGTTCATCGTGAAGTCCATGAAGAAGTGGGTATCAGTGTGGGGCGGATTCGTTACTACCGCAGCCAGGCCTGGCCTTTTCCTCACGCCCTGATGCTGGGATTTTTTGCCGAGGCCGCCAGCCGGCACATTCGCATCGATGGTGTCGAGATTGCCGATGCCGCCTGGTTCCTGCCCGGGCGGCTGCCGCAGTTGCCGCCGCCTTACTCCATTTCCCGGGCATTGATAGAGACTCACCTTGCAGAAGTCGCCGGCGGGACCAACCGACATGGCAAACTGAATTGAAATGGGCCGCCTGAAGGCGGCCCATGACGATGCAGCGGCTCGAAGCGACGCTCAGCGATTGGGGAACAGGCTCGTCAGCTTGGTCGCCAGCATCACGTTGCCGGTTGCCTTGAGCTTGCCGGTCATGAAGGCCGTCATGCCATTGACATCCCCACTCATGATGCCCTTCAGCGTGTCGCTGCTCATCGACAGCGATACGGAGGGGTCGTCATGCTCACCCTCCTCGATTGCAAGGCTACCATCCTTGACCACTAGATAGTGACTGCCGTTGTCGCTGAAGTGGAACTGAAAGACATCGTCCATGCCTTGGGCAGCCTGGGGATCGAAGCGCTCTTGGAGCTTGTCAAGGGTCGAGGTGGACATGAAGCTATTCCTTTGTTGATGACCATGCGGACTCAAACAGTCCTGTCAAACCAGAGAGTATTTCAAACAATTGTTTCAATCAAGCCCATTGTCATTGCCCCCGGCCAGGGTCACGATTGGGACATCTTCAATCCATGGAGTGAAGACGTGAATGAATGGCTGATGGATATCGGGCGCTTCGTCGTACAGATGTCGCTCCTCACCTTGCTGGTCGCGGTCGTGATAATGGTGATCGTACGGATCAAGAGCGAATCGGGCGGACGGACCCGGCTGCGTGTGGAGGAGCTCAACGACAACCTCGAGTATCGCCGTCGCCGTCTGGCCCTCGCTGCCACCGCGCCAAGCGCCCGCAAGCGCCTGGTCAAGACCTTCCGACGCGATGACAAGCACCGCTCCCGGAGCGGCGACAAGCAGGCACAGGACAGCCGCAGCACTGTCTGGGTGCTCGACTTTCAAGGCGACCTGAAAGCGAGCGGAGTGGGGCGCCTGGGTGAGGAGATTTCCGCCGTAATGGCAGCCGCAGCGAAAGGGGACGAAGTGGTGATCCGTCTCGAATCCGCGGGCGGGCTGGTCCACTCCTATGGCCTGGCCGCGGCCCAGGTCGACCGGTTGCGAGAGGCGGGGCTTACCACCACGGTGTGCGTCGACAAGGTAGCGGCCAGCGGCGGCTATCTGATGGCATGCGCCGCGGACCACCTGCGTGCCGCTCCCTTTGCCGTGCTGGGCTCCATCGGCGTTGTTGCCCAGCTTCCCAATGTCCACCGCCTGCTCAAGCGGCACGATGTCGATGTGGAGCTGCTCACGGCCGGTGAGTACAAGCGAACTCTAACCGTGTTCGGGGAAAACACACCGGAGGGGCGCGAAAAATTCCAGTCGGATCTCGAGAATATTCACGACCTGTTCAAGAAGCACGTGGCCGAGCGCCGCCCGAGCCTGGATATCGAAGCCGTGGCCACGGGGGAGGTGTGGTACGGCCACGATGCCTTCGACAAGGGGTTGATTGATGCACTTGGTACCGGCGAAGCCTACCTCGTCTCCCGTATGGAAGAGGCCCGTGTCGTCAGCGTGCGCCTGGAAGCGCGTCATCCAATGGCGGAACGCTTCGGCATGGCCATGAGCCGTGGTGTCGAAGGTGCGCTTGACCGCATTCTGGAGCGGCTCGAGGCTAGCCGCTGGGAAAAGCGCTGAGCTGAGGCAGGAGGCCAATCGGCATGCATCAGAACTCCTGAAGCCGAACCAGCGCATCGATCATCTGGCTGGCCTGATCGCCCTGCAGCGAGTAGTAGATGGTCTGCGACGCCCGGCGAGTCGAGACCAGTCCTTCTCGTCTCAGTATCGCCAGGTGCTGGGACAGGGCCGATTGGCTAAGCGAGAGTCGCTGGTTGAGCTCGGTTACCGAGAGCTCGGTGCCGTCGAGGTGGCACAGGATGCGCAGGCGATTGTCGTTGGCCAGAGCCTTTAGCAGGGCAGTGGCATGATCGATGGCCGGATTGCCGGCCTGGAGGAGACGGGCTGCAGCGCTATGCGAGGTGCTCATGATGATCTCCCGTTGTGGCTGCGCGAGCGTGCTGTTGGCTCAGGCTGGGCTTCAGGCGCTGCCTCGATTCCAGATGTCAGCCAACATGGCGCATCCCGGAGGTCAACGCAGTGCCCGGATTGGTCTTGGCATTGCTGATTTAGTCATCATTGATAGTGACTCTCCGGCTGTCAAACGAAGAATCAACCCATGCCCACCTGTGCCTTGCCGATAGCGCGCGATTGTCGACAACCTCTGAAGAAAAAATCGCTTTTGCCCGCTGTTTCCGACACATTAGCCAATGGTATGAAGGAAAACTCTATAAAAGTCTCTAAAGTGTCAACAATCAAAGTTCTCCTTCGATGTCGGACAAGACGCTCATGGCAATCTACAAAAACGAATTTCAACGCTCGATCGAACAGCCGGAATCCTTCTGGGCCGAGCAGGCACAACGGATTCCATGGTTCACTCCGCCCAGTACCGTGCTCGAATACGACGATCAGGGCCATGCACGCTGGTTTACCGATGGCGAGATGAACATCTGCCACGCGGCACTCGACCATCACGTGGAGCAGGGGCGTGGTGATCAGCCTGCCATCTACTGGGACTCCCCGGTTACCGGCAGCAAGCGTACGCTGACCTATCGTGAAATGCGCGACGAGGTGGCGCTCTTTGCCGGCGCGCTGCAGGGCCTTGGCGTGACCAAAGGCGACCGGGTCGTGATCTACATGCCCATGGTGCCGGAGGCTCTGGTGGCGATGTACGCCTGCGCCCGTCTCGGTGCCATACACTCCGTGGTGTTCGGTGGCTTTGCCCCGCATGAACTTGCCGTTCGCATCGACGATGCCCAGCCCAAGGTCGTGGTTGCGGCCTCCTGCGGTATCGAAATCGACCGGGTGATCCCCTACAAGCCCAATATCGACCAGGCGATCGAGCAGAGCGAGCACAAGCCCGATGCCTGCATCTTCCTCCAGCGCGACCAGCAGCGAGCCGAACTCGGCGCACGCGACCATGACTGGGTGGAAGTCGTGAAGCACGCCAAACCCGCCGATTGTGTTCCGGTCAAGGGCAGCGACCCTCTCTACGTGCTTTATACCTCGGGCACGACAGGCAAGCCCAAGGGGGTGGTGCGCGACACCGCAGGTTATGCGGTGGCCCTGCACTATTCGATGGATACCATTTATGACGTAAGCCCCGGCGACGTCTTCTTCTCGGCTTCGGACGTGGGCTGGGTGGTAGGACACTCCTATATCGTCTACGCGCCGCTGCTGCGTGGCTGCACCACTGTGGTATACGAGGGCAAGCCCGTCAAAACGCCGGATGCCGGCGCCTTCTGGCGCCTGATCAGTCAGTACCGGGTGAAAAGCTTCTTTACCGCACCGACGGCCTTCCGCGCGATCAAGAAGGAAGACCCGGACGGCAAGCTGATGCAGCAGTACGACATTTCCTGCCTCAAGGCGCTGTACCTTGCCGGCGAGAGGCTCGACCCACCCACCTACCACTGGCTCGATGACCTTCTCGAGGTTCCGGTGATCGACCATTGGTGGCAGACCGAAACGGGCTGGCCGATTGCCGCCAACCTGCAGGGGCTCGAGGCGATGCCGACCAAGGCCGGTAGTGCCACTGTGCCGGTACCTGGCTTCAACGTTCAGATTCTCGATCGTGAAGCGGAGCCGGTCAAGGCGATGGAGCAGGGCAGCGTGGTCATCAAGCAGCCCATGCCTCCGGGCTGCCTGGTCGGCGTCTGGGGCGACCCCAAGCGTTTCCACAGTGCCTACATGGCGGCATACCCGGGCTATTACCTGACCGGCGACGGCGGCTATTTCGATGAGGAGGGTTACCTGTTCATCATGGGGCGCACCGATGACGTGATCAACGTGGCGGGCCACAGGCTTTCGACCGGTGAGATGGAAGAAGTCGTGGGGGCGCATTCCGCCGTGGCCGAGTGCGCCGTGATCGGGATTCATGACGCTCTCAAGGGGCAGATCCCGGTTGGTCTCGTCATTCCCAAGGATGGTTTCGATGGCGACGAAGTCACACTTGAGAACGAACTGATTGCCCTGGTGCGGGAAAAGATCGGCCCGATCGCCTGTTTCAAGCAGGTACTGGTGGTCAACCGGCTGCCCAAGACGCGTTCGGGCAAGATCCTGCGCAAGCTGCTGCGCAGCATCGCCGACGGCAAGGAGTACGGCGTCCCCTCGACCATTGACGATCCGGCCAGCCTGCAGGACGTACACGAGGCCATGAAGGATCGCGAGGTGGGCTCTGCCCACGAAGCTCGTCAGCTCTGACGAATCCCCAGATCTGCTGGACCACCAGTGCCACTGCGCCGCCCATCGGGCGGCGCAGTGAATTGATCCTGCCCCCCATGGCCCATTGGCCAGCGAGACTGGGCCACGTATAATGCCCGCCTCATGGCGCTATCCGGCAGGATAGCGGCGAGGGTTCCCTCACCCCTCGATCTCACCCTGGCCTTGACGGCCTTAAAAAGGACTCGCTCATGTTCGTGCTGACGGAAGCACAGCAACGTCGCTGCTTGCTGCTGCTGGTGTCGTTCCATATCTTCGTGATCGCCGCCAGCAACTATCTGGTTCAACTTCCCTTTACTCTATTTGGCTTCCATACCACCTGGGGCGCCTTCAGTTTTCCCTTCATTTTTCTGGCGACCGACCTCACCGTGCGACTGTTCGGCAAGGAACAGGCCCGCGCCATCGTCATGCGGGTGATGCTCCCAGCCTTGTTGATCTCCTATGTCGTTTCGGTGGTCTTTCCGCGAGGCACCTACGTCGGCTTCGAGGCATTGGGGGAGTGGAACCTGTTCGTGGCGAGAATCGCCTTGGCAAGCTTCATGGCCTATGTGCTCGGCCAGTTGCTCGACGTGCAGGTGTTCGATCGCCTGCGCAATATCGGCTCCTGGTGGCTGGCGCCAGCCATTTCCACCGTATTGGGCAATCTTGCCGATACGGCCGGATTCTTCGCCATGGCTTTTTATCGCAGCCCCGATCCCTTCATGGCGGCCAACTGGGTCGAGATTGCGGTCGTCGACTACGTGATCAAGCTCGGCGTCAGTCTGCTGTTCTTCCTGCCGCTCTACGGGGTACTGCTGGCTTGGCTGAGCCGCAGGCTGGTTGAATTCACCGGCCAACAAGACCTTGCGCCCCAGCGCTCGTGATGGCCGAAAGGACAAGCAACGGGAGGAAGGATGACTGTGCATCTCAATTATCAGGATACCGGTGGTGAAGGCACGCCGCTCATCGTCGTTCATGGCCTGCTGGGCAACGCAGACAACTGGCGATCCCACGTCAAACAGTGGCAACAGGCCAGGCGGGTGGTGGCTGTCGATCTGCGCAATCATGGCCGCTCCCCTCACGCTGAGGGAATGAGCTATCGCGAGATGGCCGACGACCTGCTGGCGCTGATGGATCGCCTACGGATCGACCGGGCTCACTTGCTGGGGCATTCCATGGGGGGCAAGGTCGTCATCAGCCTGGCCCGCCAGGCGCCGGAGCGCGTGGCCTCGCTGATCGTGGCGGATATCGCACCACAGGCTTATGGGCATGGCCACGATGCGGTATTTGCCGCCCTCAGGAACCTGGAGCGCGGCAAGCCCGAAAATCGTCGCGAAGCCGATGCCCTGCTGGCAGAACATGTTCAGGAGCGGGCCGTTCGGCTGTTCCTGGCGACCAATCTGGAGCGAGGCGAGGAGGGAGGTCTTCAGCTGCGCCTTGGCCTCGACCAGATAGAAGCCGGCTATACGGACATCATGCAGGCCCCGGCTGGAGAAGCTCCCTTTGAAGGCGCGACATTGGTGCTGCGGGGAGGCCAGTCGCACTACGTGCCGGACTCGGCGCTGCCGAGGCTACGCGAGATACTCCCCAATGCCCGGGTCGAAACCCTCGATAACGCCGGTCACTGGCTTCATGCCGAGCAGCCTGAAGCGTTCCAGAACGCAGTCAACGAGTTTCTTTCCTCGCTGGCGGAGTAACTCGTCACTGCATGGGAGCCCCGATATCGATGGCGAGCCGGTCCATCGGGCGAATGGCCTCGATGATACCGGCCTCGAACAGGAAATGTTCCAGGCGCAGGTAGCGCCCCTGGTCGAGGGCAGCCGGCTGCAGGGCGAGTCGCGGCATTATCTCCTTCCAGGCCTCACGGCTGGCCGAGTCGGCCAGCGCGGGCTCGGACGCCTCGAGCAACTCCCATGCCTCGACGGGATGGTTGACGATCCACAGCGCGGCTTCCTCAAGCGCCGAAACCAGGCGGTGAATCTCTTCCCGCTTGCCATTAAGGCGTTCCCGGTTGGCCATCAAGATCAGGCCATCATGTACTGGCACCCCCAGTTCTTCGACCGGCAGCACGCGTGTCAGCACACCCTCGTCCGCCAACTGGCGAGGCAGGAGGTAGCGATGATGCACCATCGCACCATCCACACTCTTTCCGCGCATGGCCTCGAGCATGGCATAGTCAACATCCTGCAACTCCACGAGCGCCAGGCCGTTGGCCGTCCCCAGCAGCTCGGCCAACGCACTGGCCAGCATCACATCTCGCCCATCGGCATCGGTAAATCCGAGCTTCATCCCCTCGAGCGCCATCTCGTCGTCGTGCTCTGCCCGCAGGACCAACCCTGAGACGGGCGCGGACAGCAGCGTGGCTACGCGCACCAGCGGCACCCCCTTGTCTGTCAGCAGATGGAGTTGTGGCTGCCGTCCGACGACAAGATCGGTACGCCCGGCGGCAAGCAGCTTGGCAGGCACATTGGGATCGGCCGGCGTCACCAGGGTCACCTCCAGTCCACGCCGCTGAAACATCCCTTTTTCCCGTGCCACGAGCAAGGTGGCGTGCTGCGGGTTCAGGTACCAGTCGAGCGTCACGGCGATCTCTGTGACAGGGGGCAGGATGATGGGATCGGGGGGCTGGCTAGCCACCGAGGGCACGGCAGAAGATGCCTCATCCGATGCCTCGGCCTGCAGGCCAGGCGATGCCGACTCTCCCAACAGCTGCGGGAGAAAGCCGGGGCCATCGACAACCGGCGGCACTTCAACCAGTGGCGAGAGTTCGCTCTGTGTCTGGATTTCTTGCCCAACAAGTGGGGGGAAAACCATAACCCTGGTATCGAGCTGCAGCGGAGGGACGGGCAGAGGATCATCATCACCCGGCGGGGTATCGGCCAGCAACGGCAGGGAGAGCAACACCGCCCAGGCAACGATCGCAGAAATCAGTGCAGCCATCAGCCTGGCGAGAGGTTTGGTCATGGATCTCCAAAGCAACAACGTGATCTTTGGTAAGCCGGCAGTTTATCGTTGTCATGCCAGGCATGGCCAGAGGAAACCCACCTGCGGGAGCCCGATCGCCCATGGCATAATGGAGCGACTCCAGCCCGAGGTCATGCATGGACACCATCAACACCCTTTTTCTGCTTTCCGGCTTTCTCATCGCGCTCAGCGTCGTGGCCAGCCGCATCTCCTCGATGGTCGGACTGCCCCTTCTACTGATTTTCCTCGGACTGGGCATGCTGGCAGGAGAAGAGGGCATACTTGGCGTTCAGTTCGACGATTACTCCCTCGCGTTTCTTATCGGCCACCTGGCTTTGGCCATGATCCTGCTCGATGGGGGCCTGCGCACTCGCCTGAAGACGTTCCGTGTAGGCTTCAAGCCGGCCTTGTCGCTGGCGACGCTTGGCGTCTTCGTCACCAGCGGGGTGATCGGCCTGTTCGCCATGTGGATCTTCGATCTCACCCTGGTGCAGGGCCTGCTGGTCGGAGCCATCGTCGGCTCTACCGATGCCGCTGCCGTTTTCTCGATGCTCAGCGGTCGCGGCGTGCACCTCAACGAACGGGTAAGCGCCACACTCGAGATCGAGTCAGGCACCAACGATCCGATGGCTATTTTCCTGACCCTCCTGCTGGTGGAGTTGCTGGTAGGGGATATCCGCGGGCCGGCCTCGACTGCCATGTTCATGTTTCTGCAGTTCGGCCTCGCCCTGGTCATCGGTTTGGGCGGCGGCTGGCTGAGCGCCAAGCTGCTGCGCTGGCTCGACCTGGCGCCGGGGCTCTATTCGCTGCTTGCCCTGGGCCTTGGCTTCTGCATCTTCGGAATCACGAGCTTCTTTGGTGGGAGCGGCTTCCTGGCCATTTACCTGACCGGCCTGATGATCGGCAACCAGCCTGGCCGCCATCTCAACTTCATCCTGCCGGTCCATGACGGACTGGCCTGGCTGAGTCAGATCGGCCTGTTCCTGATCCTCGGGCTATTGGTCAGCCCATCGGGGCTGCTCGAATTCTTCCTGCCGGCCTCGCTCGTGGCTCTGGCCCTGATCTTCATTGCCCGCCCCCTGGCCGTGCTGATCACCGTCAAGCCATTCTTTCGTTTTCGCTGGCGTGAGATCGGCTTCATTTCCTGGGTCGGGCTGCGCGGGGCGGTACCCATCGTACTGGCCATCTTCCCGGTGATCGGCGGCGTGGAAAATGCCGGGCTCTACTTCAATGTCGCATTCGCCGTCGTGTTGCTGTCACTCCTTATTCAAGGCGGCACCTTGCCCCTCATGGCGCGCTGGACCAGAGTCGAGATACCCGAGGGGGTCACCCCCAACCATCGTGGCCCGCTCGGCATCCTACCCGAGAATGACTACGAAATGTTCGTCTACAAGGTGGACAACGAGGATCTCGATGACGTGCCCATCCGCCTGTTGCGTTTTCCTTCCGGGGCGGTGATCTCAGCGCTTTTTCGCCAGCATGCCATGCTGCACCCCAAGGGCAGCACCCGGCTCAAGCCAGGCGACGTCATTTGCGTCATTGGGCGCAGCGAAGACCTGCCGGCACTCAACAGGCTGTTCAGTGGCGAGGCCAAACTCAAACGTGAGCGCGCCTTCTTCGGCACCTTCACGTTCGACGGTGACGCTCTGATGAAGGATATTGCGAGTGTCTACGGCTTGACGCTCAGCCCCGGCGAAAGCGAGATGACGCTCGCCGAATTCGTCTCCCTGCGCGTGGGTGGCCATCCGGTGGTGGGGGACGACGTCGACTGGCACGGCATTCATTGGGTGGTCAGCGAGATGGAAGGCAATCGCATCACGCGGGTCGGCTTGCGCCTCTACTAGCCTGGATCGACAGCGCTAGATGACCAGGGGAGCGCAGCGCGAGGTATCGGCAGGTTGTGTTCCTGTTCGATCAAGTAACGGACGCCGCCTTCTCGCTTGCGGCCTTGCGACATGAGGACTACCTTCGTCACACCATCACGACAAGGAGTGTCACAATGCTCAAGTTTCTCGCCAGTACTGCAGGCGTCATCTTTCTGATCGGCTTGCTGGTGGTAATCGGCCTTCTCATGCTGATCTTCTGATCGTTCTTGCACGGGGCAACAGGGATTGCCCCGTGCCTCCCCGCGTACCTGCTGACGCAAAAATGGGCATCCGGCCATGATAAAGCCCAGTGCTCACAAGCGTGTGCGGATGTCCACTTCAACGGACTCTCTATCATCGCTCACCCAGATCGCACCATCTTGAATGGTGATATTGAGATCCATGCTGCGAACGGTTAGCTGTCCCAGTGCGGCCATGCTTTCCGGGGAAATGTCGTAGATCGAGAGGTTAGACAGTCCGGCAAGCTTGTTGCCGAGCTGCTCCCACCAGATCCGAGCACCTTGCCCGCTGTAGGTGTAGAGCACCACCTGCCTCGCGTGGCTGCAAGCGCGGCGTATCTCGCGTTCGCCCGGCTGTCCCAGCTGAATCAAGAGTTCGATGTCACCGGTCAGGTTTCTTATCCATAGATCGGGATCATCATCGGAGCTGACGCCACGACCAAAGGCAAGATCTTCATGGGCGTGCCGGGCGAAAGCCAATAGACGCAGCATCATGCGCTCATCGGTTTCCGACGGGTGGCGGGCGATGGTGAGGGCATGGTCGCCATAGTAATGGCGATCCATGTCCGAAATCTGGAGTCTTGCCTTGAAAACAGTCGCTTTCAGTGCCATTCAGACGCCCCTATCGGGAACATGAAGGTTAGCCGCATCAAAACACGAATATGGGCTGAAGCATTGGCTTGGAAAGTCTAGATAAAAGAAAAGCCACTGAAATCAGTGGCTTTTCATCAAGCAGTGGCGGAGGGACAGGGATTCGAACCCTGGAAGGGCGTTAACCCTTGCCGGTTTTCAAGACCGGTGCATTCAACCGCTCTGCCATCCCTCCGGCTCGGTGGCGAATATTACCAGTTATGCTTACAAGGTCAAGAGTCGACAGGAATTTTGGGAGATTCCATGGCCTCCACTGAAAAGCTCACACCGATACCGGCAGTGGCAGCCGCTGTCGTGCATAACGGCAGGATCCTCACGGTGCGCCGCGGCCGGCCCCCCAACGCCGGCATGCTGGCGCTACCAGGAGGACGAGTGGAGCTCGGGGAGCCGCTGCTCGAGGCTGCAATACGTGAGTTGCGCGAGGAAACCGGTATCGTTGCCGAGCCAGAGCGCGTGCTGACCGCCATCGATCAGTTCCACCACGATGCACGGGGCTGTCTGCTTGGGCACTACATCATCGTGGTGGTCAGCTGTCGCTGGGTGAAGGGGACCGGTCTTGCCGCAGACGATGCCAGCGAGGTACGCTGGCTGGATTCGGGGCAAGCGAGACGCACCCCGGCGCTATGCGACAGCGCACGACGCATCGCTGTCGCCATGCTGGCCTCCAGCCAAGGCCGCTGAAGCTACGTTGACTCTTTCAGAACTAAGGACTTGCGTCGGGAACCAACCGACGGCATTCTTGGTCAACTGCTGAGATCAATCAAGATCAACCACAGGGAGCTCTGCATCAATGGCCTATCACGACACACATGTGGCCCAGCACTCGTCCCAGGCCGTCAGCGTCAACAAGGTGCTGCGCAACACCTATGCGCTACTGGCGATGACACTGCTGTTCTCCGCCGTCACAGCGGGTGCCGCCATGGCCATGGGCGTCGAACGGATGAACATACTGGTGTTCTTCATCGGCGCATACGGACTGATGTTCCTGGTCCACAAGACCGCCAATTCCGCCGCCGGCCTGCTGGCGACCTTCGCCTTCACCGGCTTCATGGGGTTCACCCTCGGACCGATCCTCAGCGCCTACCTGGCACTGCCCAACGGTGCCGCGCTGATCATGAACGCCCTGGCGATGACCGGGCTGACCTTCATCGGCCTCTCCGCCGTAGCGCTGGTGAGCAAGAAGGACTTCAGCTTCCTCGGCAACTTCCTGCTGGCAGGCGCCATCGTGCTGATCCTGGCCATGGTCGCTGGCCTGATCTTCCAGATCCCCACCTTGATGCTGATGGTTTCCGCCGGCTTCGTACTGTTCGCCTCGGCCGCCATCCTCTACCAGACCAGTGAGATCGTGCACCGTGCAGGCGAGACCAACTACATTCTCGCCACCATCACCTTGTACGTTTCGATCTACAATCTCTTCATCAGCCTGCTGTCGATTCTCGGCATCATGAGCAACGACTGACCGCAAGCCAGTTGAGATTCCAGGCCCCGCCGATGCGGGGCCTGCGTGTTTGAGACACCAGGAAACGTCCATGCGCTATGCTCTACTCGTCGAGGGGGCGCCCTACAGCAGCCAGGCATCCCATTCGGCACTGCGCTTCGCCACGACGCTGGTCGCCCGGGGGCACCAGCTGGTCAGCGTGTTCTTCTACCATGATGGCGTTTACAATGCGGCCCGCCTTGCCGCTCCGCCCCAGGACGAACCACACCTTTACGACGCCTGGCGATCATTGCATGCCGAGCATGGCACCGAGCTTCAGGTGTGTATTGCAGCGGCGCTGCGCCGGGGCTTGCTCGATGAACGTGAAGCCGAACGTCACGGCAAGTCGGGGCACAGCGTCGAGCCGCCTTTCGAACTCACGGGGCTCGGCCAGTTGATCGACCTGGGGCAGGGCGTCGACCGGCTGGTGACCTTTGCTCCCTGAGGAGGTAACCATGGCGATTAGCTCCCCCTCGACCGGTGATCTGCTGGTCATATTGCGCCATCCGCCCCATGGCAGCAGCTGGCTACGGGAAGGGCTGGATGCAGCATTGGTGGCGGCCGCCTTCGGGCAGTCGGTCAGCCTGCTGTTTCAGGGCGACGGCGTTCTGGCCCTGGCCAAAGGACAACAGACCGGCCCGCTCGGCCAGAAAGGCACCGCCGCTACCCTGGACATGCTGAGCATGTACGATATCGACTCGCTCCATGTCGAGGAGACGGCACTCGAGCGCTTCGGCCTGGAGGCCAAGCAGCTGCAACTGCCTGCCAGGATCGCCGATGGCGACTCAATTTCGCACCTGCTTGCCGGTCACCGGTTGGTCCTGACATTCTGAAGGCCTGCGATGCTTACGCGAGGGTGCCCATGATCCTGCATATTCTTAACCGCCCCCCAAGCTCGAGCCTCGCCTATCGCGACGCCCTTGCCGCCATGGCGGGCAACGACCGCCTGCTGCTGATCGAGGATGGCGTGATGGGAGCCTTGACCTCTCAAGTTCGCCATTTCCAGGAGATAGAAGGGCGGCTTTTTGCCTTGCGCGAAGATCTGAGCGCCCGCGGGCTGGAAGGCCAATGTGACGCCAGCGTTCTGGTCGTCGACGTGGATGGCTTCGTCAGTCTGACCGAAGAGGCCGACAAGACGGTGAGCTGGTTCTGATGGCTTCCACGGAAATTGCTCGTCACCTTCAAGTCGGGGATCGCCGCGTCGCTCTCGACCCCGAGGGCTACCTCATCGAACTGTCTGACTGGTCGCCCGCCGTGGCCTCCGCCTTGGCCGCAGAAGAGGGCAGGGTGCTGACGCCCGAGCATTGGGAGGTCATCGAGGTGATCCGGGATTTCTACTCCCGGTACGAAGCCTCGCCTGCCATGCGCCCCCTGGTCAAGGCGGTGGGCCTGGCGCTGGGGCCCGAGAAAGGGCGCTCCCTGCATCTGATGAAGCTCTTCCCTGATAGCCCGGCCAAGGCCGCGGCGCGCCTGGCCGGGCTACCCAAGCCTGCCAACTGTCTATGAAGGCTGGACCGTGAACTTCCTCGCTCATGCCTGGCTCGCTCGCGGCGGCAGCGACGATTTCCTCTACGGCAATCTCATCGCTGACGGCGTCAAGGGGAGCGACCTGACCGCCTGGCCTGCCGAGGTGGCGCTGGGGATTCGCCATCACCGCCGGGTCGACGCCTACGTCGACCGGCACCCGGTCGTGCTCGCTGCCCGTCGCCGTGCGCCTGCTGACATACGCCGCTTTGCCGGTATTGCCCTCGACCTGGTCTGGGATCACTTCGTGGCCAGAGAGTTAGCGCTGGACCGGCTGGAATCCCATCTGGTACTGCGCAGCTATCGCGTGATCAGCCAGCGCGGCGCGCCAACCCGCCTGGAACGGATGATGCCGGTGCTGGTGGCGCAGGATTGGATGCACCGCTATGCCGACTTCACCTTCACCTGCGATGCGGTGCGCGGCATCGGCAACCGCCTATCTGGGCCCAATCGGCTGGCGGAACTGGTACCGTGGCTGGAGCAGGACTACGCCGGCCTCGAGCGCGATTTCCATCAGCTGTGGCCGGCGGTAACGCTGGAGCTTGCGGTCGCGCCGGCAGCAAACTGACATGCTTGGCTCACCCGCCCCTGAGCCAGAGACACTCGACGCTGTCACCTTCGGCGATATGGGTATCTGCAGGGATCAATGCCAGCGCATCGGCACCGACACATGAAGCGAGCACGCCGGAGCCCTGGTCGGGAAAGGCATGGGCGGTGACTTCACCCTCCGCCATATTCAGCGCCACTCGCATGTAATGTCGGCGCGGCCCGGTGCGGGTGTCGAAGGCCGCTCGTGCATGAAATTTTGGCAGGTTGGCGAACCTTGGGCAGCCTAGCAGGGCACCCATCAGCGGACGCAGGAACAACCAGGCGGCAACGAAGCTCGAGACCGGATTGCCGGGCAGGCCCACAAAACGGACCTCGCGGCCGTCGCTGGCATCCAGTCGTCCCAGGGCGAGGGGCTTGCCGGGCTTGAGCGCCAGGCGCCACAGGTCGAGCCGGCCGATCGCCTCAATGGCGGGCTTGACGTGATCCTCCTCGCCAACGCTGACGCCCCCCGTAGAAACCACCACGTCGGCCTGCTCGGCAGCGAGGGCCAGCATGGCCCTGGTGCCATCGGCATCGTCAGGCATCGAGGCAATGAAGCCGACATCGGCGCCGAACTGCTCGAGCAGCGCCTTCAACATGGGACGATTGCTGTTGTAGATCTGGCCGGGCTCGAGCGGCTGGCCCGGCTCGACGATCTCGTTGCCGCTGGTGAGCAGGGCAACTCGAGGCCGACGGCATACTGCCACTTCGACGATTCCCTGGCTCGCCAGAAAGCCGAGGGCCGCAGCATCCAGGCGATGACCGCGGGACAGCAGTGTACTGCCGGCGTTAACATCGCTGCCGCGATGGCGCACGTTGTTGTCCCAGGGCACCTGCCCGGGAATCGACGCCACATCGCCATCGAGCTCGACCTTTTCCTGCATCACCACACAGTCAGCGCCCGGAGGCAGCGGTGCCCCGGTAAAGATTCGCGCACAGGTCCCGCGTGCAAGCGGCTGCGGTTCGCTGCCCGCCGCGATGCGCTGGGCTATCGGCAGCCGGCCGCCGGCATCCTCGTGGTGCAGTGCGTAACCATCCATGGCGCTGTTGTCGAACGGAGGCACGTCTAGCCGGGCGATGACTTCGTCGGCCAGCACTCGGCCTGCGGCAAGCTCGCTCGCCACGGATTCACCTTCGAGCGGAGTCACGCCTTGCAGCAAGGACGCGAGGGCGGCCTCGACGGACTGCAGCTCAGACATGCTGGCCTCGCTCGGGGATTACCAGGTTGGCGAAATTGCAAGGCTTGTGACGGCTGTCGAGCTGCTCGGCGAGCAGGCCGTCCCAGGCGGTGCGGCAGGCCCCACTGGAGCCCGGCAGGCAGAAGACAACCGTGGCATTGGCCAGACCGCCAAGGCAGCGGCTCTGGATGGTCGAGCTGCCGATTTCCTGCCAGGAGAGTTGGCGAAACTGCTCGCCGAAACCCTCGATGCGCTTGTCCAACAGCACCGACACCGCCTCGGGCGTCGAGTCGCGGCCGGTGAAGCCGGTACCCCCCGTAGTCAGTATGACCTGGACTTCCGGGCTTGCGATCCACTCGGAAACCGCCGCGCGGATGCGATAGACATCATCGATGACGATGCGACGCTCGGCGAGGCGATGGCCGGCTTCGGTCAGGCGCTCGGCGAGAAGAGCGCCGCTGCGATCGCTGTTGAGATCGCGTGTGTCGGAGATGGTCAGCACCGCAATTTTGAGCGGAATCATCGAATCGCTCATGACTCGCCGCCCCGCTTGCGCGCCTGCCGCGCTTCGAAGGCGGCCAGCTGCTCTGGCGTGGCCTTTTGCTGATAACGCTCCTTCCACTCGTCGTAGGGCATGCCGTAGACGTAATCGCGTGCCGACTCATAGTCGAGCTCGGTCCCACGCTCCTGGGCGGCGGCCACAAGCCATTTCGAAAGACAGTTGCGGCAGAAGTCGGCAAGAATCATCAGGTCGATATTCTGGACATCCTTGTTGGCGTCCAGGTGCTGAAGCAGACGGCGGAATGCCGCAGCCTCCAGTTCGGTGCGTGTCGAATCATCGAGATGCTGCATGCAGGGCTCCTTGTGGCGGTCGACACAGGATAGCAAAACCGGACAGGGCCTGGTGGGACTTGGCTCAGGCGGTGTCGCCGCGGGTACAGACCGAAAGCACGACCGCATCGTCATCGCTCACCGAGACCAGCGCATGCCCCATGTCGCTGTCAAAATAGATGCTGTCGCCACGCGACAGCTGCAGTGGCTCGTAGAATTCGGTATAGAGCCGAATGTCTCCTTCGAGCACCATCAGGAATTCCTCCCCGTCGTGGCGAACCCACTCGCTAAACTCATCGAAGCTGCGTGCCCGCACGATGGTCTTGAACGGAATCATCCGCTTCTGGGCGAGCTCGCAGCTTAGCAGTTCATGCTCGTAGGTCGGGGTAGGGTGGCGCTGCCCCTCGCCCAGCCGGGTCAGGTCGCGGCGCCCCATGGTGCGTGGCTGAACCTTGGGGGGGGTGAGAAGCTGTGGCAGGTCGATCCCGAGGCCACTGATCAGTTTCTGCACAGCGGTAAACGTGGGCGAGATCTGGTTGTTCTCGATTTTGGACAGCGTGGAGCGGGCCAGGCCGGTGCGCTGGCTCACATCTTCCAGTGTCCACTGGTTGGCCAGGCGAATTTCCTTGAGTCGCTCGCCGAGGCGCAACGGCTCGACGAACGGCTTGCGTCCCGAGGCGATGCGCAGTGCGGCCTGCTGATCGGTGTTGGCGGGCATTGGCAGGTTCACTATTGGAAACAGAGTTTCCGCAAAGCGTACCACAGAAGGCGCCTCATGCACCGGCATGAAGCGCCTTCGACATGCACGATACCGACAAAAGCGCAGGCTTCAGCTTTCGAGAGGCAGCCCGAGCAGTGCCTTGACATGGGCCTCGGCACTTCGCCCCAGCGAGTCGGTGTCGTATCCCCCTTCCAATACCGAGACCAGGCGATTTTCCGAATACAGCGCGGCGATATCCAGGGCCAGTTGCGTCACCCAGAAGAAATCCTCTTCCACCAGGCAGAGCTCGGCGAGCGGATCGTCTCGATGGGCATCGAAGCCCGCGGACACCAGGACCAGCTCAGGCTTGAACGAATGCAGCGCAGGCAGCCAGTCATCTTCTATCGCCTTGCGGAAGGCGGCGCTGTCGGTGCCGGCCTCGAGCGGCGTGTTGACCACGTTCTGCCACTCGCTGCGCAGGTAGCGCCACGGATAGAAGGGGAACTGGAAACTGGTGCAGATCAGGATGTCCGGATCATCCTTGAAGATATCGATCGTTCCGTTGCACTGGTGAACGTCGAAATCGAGGATGGCAATACGTCGTGCGCCATGGCGCGCCCTGGCGTGGGCAGCCCCCACCGCGACATTGTTGTAGAAGCAGAACCCCATGGCATCGGTGGCCTCGGCGTGATGGCCGGGAGGGCGCACCGCGCAGAAGACGTTGTCTGCCTGGCCGCGGTAAACCTGGTCGACCCCACGGATGACCGCTCCGGCGGCAACGCGAGCCGCATCGAGGCTGTCCGGGTTCATCATGGTGTCACTGTCGAGGGTAACGATACCTTCCTCGGGCACGCACTTGTCCAGTGCACGCAGGTGTCGCAGCGGGTGCACCCGGCTCAATTCCTCTTCGCTGGCGGGGCGCGCTTCCGACTGCATGGTCTGTTGCAGAAGGCCGCTCAGGGCCAAGCGAGCGCGAATGGCTTCCAGTCGCAGTGGGCTTTCGGGATGCTCCGGGCCCATATGGTGAAGGTCGCAGTCCGGATGCGTAATGAACGACGTGATCATATGGGAACTCCAGAGTGACTGAGATCACCTTAATGCGCCTAAGCCCTTGCACAACAGTGTCAATAAGTCGTACACAGGGAGACATCTTCAGGCTTCTGGCAGAGGTGACGACTTGAGTACCCGGTTCCTGCGCCACTTCTTCGAACCCCGCACCATTGCGGTGGTCGGCGCCTCGGAGAAACCGAACTCCATCGGTGGCATCGTGATTGGCAACCTGCGAGAGGCGGGGTTTCCCGGCAAGCTCTGGGCGGTCAATCGCAAAGGCTACCAGACGGTCTTCGAGCAACCCTGCTTCTCGCGGGTCAGCGAGCTTCCCGAGACACCGGATCTGGCTGTCGTGTGCACCCCTGCCGAGACACTGCCCAAGGTGATTTCCCGCCTGGGGGGCATCGGCGTCAAGGCAGCGCTGGTACTCTCGGGTGGGGCGCACCTTGACGAAGCGGAAGGCAGCAAGGGCTCGGTTCGCGAGCGCATGCTGACGGCCGCCCGCGAGTCGGGCATCCGGGTGCTGGGCCCGGAGTGCATGGGCCTCGTCATGCCGGGCAGGCGAATCAACGCTTCCTATTCCAGTCAGCCGGTCAAGGCCGGCAAGGTCGCCTACCTGGGCCAGTCAGGCATGTTGGCCAATGCCATGATCGACTGGGCGGCCGGACGCGGGATCGGCTTCTCGCACCTGATCACGGTGGGAGACAGCGTCGACGTGATGCTCCCCGACCTCATCGATTACATCAATCAATTCGCCCCGACTCAGGCCATCCTGCTGCATCTCGAGCGCATCCATGACGCCCAGCACTTCATGACGGCCCTGCGCGACGCCTCGCGCAACCGACTGGTACTGGCGATCAAGAGCGGGCGGACACCGCAGTCGGACATCTCCGGCATGCCGCCCACGCCGGGCATTTCCAATCGCGACGTAGTCTTCGATGCCGCCTTCTCCCGGGCCGGGGTGGTGCGGGTCAACGATTCCGACGAGCTGTTCGATGCACTGATGACACTGTCCCAGATGCGTCCGCTCAAGGGTGATCGACTGGCCATCGTCTCGAATGGGCTGGGGCCTGCCATGCTTGCCATCGACAAGCTGATCAGCGCCGGTGGTCGCCTGGCCAGCTTCACCCAGGAGACCCGCAAGGCGTTGCGCCAGGGCGAATTCGACATGAGCAAGCCCGGTGAGAATCCGGTGGACCTGGGGGGAAATGCCACGCCGGAGCGGTTCGTCGAGGCATTGGAAGTCGTCGCGTCTGACCCTGGCGTCGACGCCGTGCTGGTGGTGCATGCACCCACGCGCCTGGCCCCCTCGAAAATCACCGCACAGGCCCTGATCGCCAATCGCAAGCGTTTCAAGCGCAACCTGCTGACCAGCTGGATGGGGCTCGAGGGGGCGCTGTATGCGCGCCACGAAAGCAGCATGGCGGGCATTCCGACCTACGTATCTCCGGAAAAGGCGGTCAAGGCCTTCATGCACATGGTCGACTACCAGCGCGTCCAGGCCCTGCTCCAGGAAACGCCACCAAGCCTGCCGTTCAGCACTACCCCGGATATACGCGCCCGCTGCCGCACCCTGATCCAGCAGGCCCGGGCCGAGGGGCGAGAGACCCTGTCCCACGCCGAGACCGCACAGGTCCTCGAGGCCTACGGCATCCCCGTGGCCACCAGCCGCTATGTCTTCACTCCCGAAGAGGCCAGGGCGGCGGCGGAGGAGCTGGAAGGGCCCTGGGCTCTGAAAGTCGTTCACGATGGCAACTGCCGGCCGTTCCGCTATCGCAAGCACCCCCACCGGCTCTCGGCGGGCCTGCTGCAAGACCTGCACGATCCCGACCAGGTGGCCGAGGGCATCAGCCGGCTATCGGGGAAAGTCCACGAGAAGTTCCCCCCCGTGAAAATTCGCGAATACTGTCTGCAGCCAATGCAGCGCGGCAAGCACTCCATGCAGATCTGCGCCGGCATTACCCGCGACCCGGTGTTCGGGCCATTGATCGTCTTCGGCATTGGCGGCTACAAGGTCAATATCCTGGCCGACCGCCAGGTCGCCCTGCCGCCGTTGAACATGACCCTGGCCGCCGACGTGGTCGGGCGCACCCACGCAGCACGCCTGATCCGCGAGCACTCGAGCGAGCCGGAGCGCGACCTCCAACGGCTTTGCCAGCTGTTGGTCAAGCTTTCCCAGATGGCCACGGACCTGCTAGAGCTGCGCGGACTCGAACTCAACCCCTTGCTGCTCAACCGCGACGGCATGACGGCGGTAGACTTTGCCCTGGACCTCGGTCCACCCGCCCGTTTTGCCATCATGCCGTATCCGGAGGACCTGCGTGAGTGGGTGACCCTGAAAAGCGGGATGCCGGTCGAGGTCCGGCCCATCCGCGCCGAGGATGCTCCGCTGATCACCAGTTTCCACAGCCAGTTGTCCGAAGAGAGCATCCGCTTTCGCTACTTCCACAACAAGTCCGATCTCAGCCAGCGAGACCTGTCGATTCTTTCCCACATCAACTATGACCGCCAGATGGCTTTCATCGCCGAGCACCAGAAGGACGACGGCAGCAAGGAGATGCTCGGGGTGGTACGAGTGTGGAACGACCCCGACAACATCCGCACCGAATTTTCCATCATCGTGCGCGACGACATGGCGGGGCAGGGGCTAGGCAGCCTGCTGATGAAGAAAATGATTGGCTACTGCAAGAGCGTGGGTACGCTGGAGATGATCGGCAAGATCATGGTCGACAACCACCCCATGCGGGCGCTGATGAAGCACCTGGGCTTTCGCTGTCGCTACAACATGGAAGAGCAGGTCGTCGATGCGGTGCTGCGCCTCAACGAGCCGGAAAGCGAGTGGCAGAGGCTGCGCCTGGAGAGCCTTCCGGACTGATTCGATGACACCTCCCCGCCCAGGCAGGGAGGCGCCAGTCGTGGCGTACCTCTTCGCTCAGGGGGCGAGGCGGAAGGCGTGCCAGGTATCGTCGCGATACTCGTAGCGAATGCGATCGTGCAGCCGGCTCGGCTGCCCTTGCCAGAACTCGATCATTTCCGGCACCACGCGATACCCCCCCCAGTGGCCGGGGCGGGGAATGGCCTGACCCTCGTAAGCCTGCTCGAAACGATGCTGCCGCTCCTCGATCCAGAGCCGGTCGGGAATCACCACGCTTTGGGTGGCCACCCAGGCACCGAGCTGGCTGGCCCGAGGGCGGCTGTTGAAATAGGCATCCGACTCCTCGCTGGAAACTTGCTCCACCTGACCTTCGATACGTACCTGGCGACCCAGGGATGGCCACCAGAACACCATCGCGGCGTGAGGCACGTTGGCCAGTTCGCTGCCCTTGTGGCTGTGATAATTGGTGTAGAAGACCAGCCCGCGATCGTCATAGCCCTTCAGCAGGACGATTCGCGCGTGGGGCAGGCCCTGGCTGTCGACGGTGGCCAGGGTCATGACGTTGCCGTCCTCGCCTTCGGCATCGAGGGCCAGCGTCATCCACTCATCGAACAGCTCCATCGGCCTGGAGGGCACCATGTCTTCCTCGAGCCGGCCCCCCTCGTAGTCGCGCCGTATGTCGGCAATGTTGCGTGTCATGGCGTACTCCTCATCGTTTTTCTCCATGGTCGCCGCTGGGGGCGGGCAGGACAACTCCCGCGGCTCACCTATCGTATTTCAGCCCGGGGACGAGCCGGACAGGGTTCGGGTCGCCGCAGTGCGCCAGCCCGCCATCGCCGCGGCCGTAGAGGACTCGCTATGGGTCAACATGCCGTCATTCGCCACGTGCCGCCTTCATCTGCCGACTGCGAAAGCGGGCATAGAACATCGCACCGCTGAACAGCCCGAGCGCAGCCAGGGCCTCGGCCATGCCAAGCAGCCCCTGTCCCGGCAGCGTCGCCACCATCACCCCTTGAATGAAATAGAGCAGGCTTACAAAGCACAGCCACGCATGACCGCGTGGCCGCTTGCCGAGAATCGACGGCAGAAACAGCAGCAACGGCAGGGTACGGATCAGAATGGGAGTCAGCGGGTTGGCCCCGGCTTCCATGGCCATGCCACTCCACACCAGCAACGCGAGCAGGGTAATATAGCTGATCAGCACCACCTGGCGGGTGCGCTCAGTGAGCGAATCGACACCATGGCGTGCCTCGAGACCCTCCAGCCAACGCTTCATGCTTCCTCCTCGAGCCTGGCCAGGGCAAGGGTCAGCCGGGCCAACCGCTTGCCCTGGGCACGGACCAGACGCCGCTCGACATCGCTCAATGGCTGGTCGCTGCGTTGGCCGGCAAGGTGACTGGCCCCATACGGCGTTCCGCCCGAGGTGGTGGTCATCAGGTCGGTCTCGCGATAGGACAGGCCCGCATAGACCATGCCGTGGTGCAGCAGAGGAAGCAGCATCGAGATCAGCGTGGTTTCCTGGCCGCCATGCAGGCTCGAGGTGGAGGTGAAGGCCGTGGCCGGTTTGTCCACCAGCGCCCCGTTGAGCCACAGCGCACTGGTCGAATCGATGAAATGCTTGAGCGGGGCGGCCATGTTGCCAAACCGGGTCGGGCTGCCCAGCGCCAGGCCGGCGCAATGGCGCAGGTCATCCAGCTCGGCGTAAATGGCACCCTCTTCCGGAATCTCGGGATCGACGGCCTCGCAGGTGGGCGAAACCGGCGGTACGGTACGCAGCCGCGCTTCGATACCGGGGCAGGATTCGACCCCGGCGGCAAGCTGCTCGGCCATGCTTCGCGTCGCACCGTGTCGGGAGTAGTAGAGGATCAGGACATAGGGCAGGGAGTCGCGCATCGTGGCTCCAGTTCAAAAGGGCAGGGTATCAGTCGCTTGCTCGCACCAGCGCCAGAACGTCCTCGGGTGGACGGCCGATCACGGCACGCTTGCCGTCGTCAGCGATGGGCCGCTCCATCAGCTTGGGGTGCTGGACAATGGCCTTGATGACCTGTTCCTGATCCTCGAGGTTGCTCTCCTCGACCTGCTGCCACTCCTTCTCCTGGGTGCGCACCAGGCGCTCGCCGTCGGCATCGAGCCGCGACATCAGGTCACGCAGCTCATCTTCGCTTAGCGGTTCGTCCAGATAGCGTCGTACCCTGAGTTCGGCGCCGTGCTCCTCGAGCAGCGCCAGCGCCTGCCGCGACTTCGAGCAGCGCGGGTTGTGGTAAAGCGTAATGGTCATGCGAGACTCCTCGATCCTTGAAAGGCTGGCCAGTATTGTAGAAGGGGCGCCATGCTGGCCACAACCGCGGTCACCGGAAATCTCCGCTTCGATCAGTTGGTTGCACCGGCCTCGGCGGGGCTTTCGGCCTCATCCAGGCGGCGGTATACCCACGCCATTCGCCCATCTGCCAGGCGCTTGGGTACGCGCTGGTAGCGAACCCCCAGGCGCTCATACCGATCCAGTCGTTCCAGTTCGCCGGCCTCGACCACCACGACTTCGCCCATCACTCGTTCATCGGCCGCCTCGACCAGGTCGAGACGCTCTCGACGAAACCCCTCCAGGACGGCCGGCTCGGTCTCCCCCGCACGGCCCATCACTACCCAGCGCAGCGGGGCGAAGCGCAGGGTGCCGTAGACGAACACGACATGCTCCCCCTCCTCGATATCGGGCAAGTGATCCGGGCGATCATAGGTGAGAGGGCTGAGCATGGTCAGCCAGAGCCAGCCGAGCAGAGCCAGCAGTGCGATCAGCGCGCCGAGGGCGACATGAGAGAGGCGCATACACGCTCCTTGTGTGCCGTAGACGCCTATCCTGCCATGCTGGAGCGATTCTGTCCGGTTCTCCCTCGGCGCAAGGCTCTGTTAGGATGCAAAGCATGGCTCGACCACAGTGGAGGATGCCCATGACCCAGTCAGCTCACGAGGATCAGGACTTCAGGGCATTGATGGGCGATGTGAAGCCACTTCGCAGCAGTGCCAATCGAGCCAGCCTTGGTGGCCGCCGGAGTCGCCCCAGCGAGGCGCAGCTGGCGCGTCGCGAAAGCGCCCAGGCAGAGCTCGCCCAGGACAGCTTCCTCTCGGACGATTTCGTCGAGCTGGTACCGCCATTCGACCCTATCGAGTATCGCCGCGATGGCATTCAGCAGGGCGTCATCGATCGCCTGCGCCATGGCGGCTACGCCGTGCAGTCACGCCTGCACCTGCTACGCCGCCCCCTGGCAGAGTGTCGTCGAGCAGTGCCACCCTTCATCCACGAGGCCTATGCCCACGACCTGCGCTCGTTGCTGATCGTGCATGGGCGCGGCCCGGAAATGGACAGTCCCGCCAATGTACTGCGCTCCTATCTGGCCAAGTGGCTGACCCAGTTCGAAGAGGTCCAGGCCTTCGTTTCCGCACAGCAGGCCGATGGGGGGCTGGGAGCGACCTGGGTGATGTTGCGCAAGAGCGAGCGGGCGCGAGCACAGAACCGCGAACGACAGCAGAAGCGGCGGGGGTAAAGGTCGAAACCGAGGAAGCCGGCTCTTGGGCCGGCTTCCTCGGGGTTTTGAGCGCTCAGTGACGGTATCAGGCCAACGCCGGCTCCTCTCGCGTGATGGCTTCACGCATGCGCTGGCGGAACAGCGGCTCGTCCACATCGACGGCAGGTTGGTAGGCGCGGCTGAAGGCGTTCAGCGCGTGCAGGGCATCCTCCAGCCACTGGTCCTGGCGCAGCGACAAGGCATTGAAGCCGCAGCGGGTCAGGAAGAACGCCTGGTCGACCAAGACGTCGCCGATGGCACGGATCTCGCCATCGAAGCCATAGCGCTCGCGCAACAGCCGCGCCAGGCTGTAGCCGCGACCGTCGGTGAACTTGGGAAAGTCGATGGCGATCAGCGGCGCGGCAGCAAGCTCCTCGGCCAGCTCAGGCGTGAGCTCGGTATCGCTGGAGAGCCAGGGCGCCAGCTCAGCGCTGCCCTCAAGTGCCTGCCAGCGCGCCAAGGGCACGATGGCAGCGGAGTCGGGCAGAGCCGCCTGTTCGTCACGAATCAGCACCCAGCGATCTTCGGCCGGCTTGCCGTCGCGGATGAAGGGATGCACCTCGGTACGTTGATCAGGCATAAACCCGCTCCTTGAATGGCTTGAGGCCGATACGGCGATACGTTTCGATGAAGGTCTCGCCCTCGGCGCGTTCGCCGACGTAGACCTGCAGCACCTTGTCGATGACCTCGGGCACGCTCTCGCGAGCGAACGAGGGCCCTAGAATCTTGCCCAACGACGAGTCGTTGCCCTGGGCGCCGCCGAGCGAGACCTGGTACCACTCCTCGCCCTTCTTGTCGACGCCAAGGATACCGATGTGGCCGACATGGTGGTGACCGCAAGCGTTCATGCACCCGGAAATGTTGAGATCCAGCGGCCCCAGGTCGTAGAGGTAGTCGATGTCATCGAAGCGCTCCTGGATGGCATGGGCCACCGGGATCGACTTGGCGTTGGCCAGTCCACAGTAGTCGCCGCCCGGGCAGCAGATCAGGTCGGCCAGGGTGCCCACGGTGGGGTTGGCGAGGCCAAGCTCGTCCAGGCGCTGCCACAGCGCCTCCAGGCGATCTACCGCCACGTCGGCCAGCACGAGGTTCTGCTCGTGGGTGACGCGAATCTCACCATGGCTGAACTCGTCGGCCAGGTCCGCCACCTGATGCATCTGCTCCCAGGTGAGGTCGCCCGGCGAGTGGCCGCTGCGCTTGAGCGACAGCGTGACCGCCTTGTAGCCCGGCGTCTTGTGGCCGTGGACGTTGTTGGTCACGAAGCGGGCGAAGGCCCGATTCTCACCGCGCAGGCGCTCGAAGTCGGCAATGGCCTCTTCGCTGAGGACACGACGCTCGGGATCGACGAAGTGCTTGTGCATGGCGTCGACCGCCTCACGGGTCAGCGTCTGGGGGCCATCCTTGAGATGCGCCCACTCCGCGTCGACACGGCGCCGGAACTCCTCGATGCCAAGCGCCTTGACCAGGATCTTGATGCGCGCCTTGAACTTGTTGTCACGGCGGCCGAACTGGTTGTAAACGCGCACCAGTGCCTCGAGATAGGTCAGCAGGTGCTGCCAGGGCAGGTCGTCTCGTACCACCTCGCCGATCATCGGCGTGCGGCCGAGCCCACCGCCGGCCAGCACCCTGACGCGAACCTCGCCGTGTTCATCACGCCACAGGCGCAGGCCAACGTCGTGGACCTGGATGGCGGCACGATCCTCGGCGGCACCGGTCACGGCAATCTTGAACTTGCGCGGCAGATAGGTGAATTCGGGGTGGAAGGTGGACCACTGGCGAATCAGCTCGCACCAGGGCCGCGGGTCGACCTCTTCGTCCTCCGCAATACCGGCGAACTGATCGGTCGAGGTGTTGCGGATGTCGTTGCCGCTGGTCTGGATCGCATGCATCTGCACGCTGGCCAGCTCGGCGAGCATGTCGGGCACCGTCTCCAGCTTCGGCCAGTTCAGCTGCAGATTGGTGCGTGTCGTAAAGTGGCCGTAGCCGCGATCATAGTCGCGCGCCAGGTCGCCCAGCTTGCGCAATTGATAGGAAGCCAGCATGCCGTAGGGGATGGCGATGCGCAGCATGGGCGCGTAACGCTGGACATAGAGTCCGTTCTGCACGCGCAGCGGCAGGAATTCCTCTTCGCTCAGGCGGCCGGCCAGATAACGATTCATCTGGTCGCGGAACTGGGCGACGCGTTCATTGACCAGGGTCTGGTCATGGGTGTCGTAGCGATACATTCAGCCGGTCCTGCTGCTAGGGGATTGGCGAAGCGTCAGGGGGCACCATAACGCCCCTGACATATTCTATGAAAGAATAAATATTTATATTTTTTATACGTAAAAGCATATAAAGCGTCAAGCCGGGCTCAAACCTCGAGCCATAGCCAGCGGCGGCGCTGCCAGATCATGGCAAACCACAGCGAGTTCAGGCAGCGATAGCCGAGCTGCACCCACCAGATACCCAGCAGCCCCTGCTCCCATACCACCCCGACCCACCAGGCCAGCGGCAGGAAGACCAGCCACTGCAGCGTAAGGGTAACGGTCATCACGGTGCGATTGGCCCCCGCCCCGAGCAGCGCCTGGGCGAGCACCAGGGCGGCGGCATCCAGCACGATCATCAGCGCCGTCAGCTGCAGCGGCAGCCGGGCCAGGGCGATCAAGTCCGGATCATGCAGGAAAACGGACAGCACCAGCTCGGGGAAGGCCGCCATCGGCAGCGCCAAGGCAGTCAGCGCAAGCCAAGCCAGACGCACGACGTCCCAGCCCCAGCGATGGGCCTCGCCATGGGCCTGGCGGCCGAGCGACTGGCCGACCAGGCTCATGGCGGCCATACCCAGCCCGACGCCGGGCAGAATCAGCAGCAGCGAAAGGTTGACCAGCACGTGGCCGACGGCAACGCTGGCGGTATCGATACGCCCGAGAATCCAGAACAACACGGCATAGCCGGCGGCAAACCACAGTTGCTGGAAGGAGTGCGGTGTGGCCAGGCGCAAGGTGGTCATCAGGGCTGGCCGCCGAGGTTTCCTGACGAGAAAGCCGCTGGGCTTGGCATGACGCAAGCTGAGCATTGCCCAGAGTGCCAGGCCGACGTAGAGCGACAGCGTCGTGCCGGCCCCGGCACCTGCAGCCCCCATGGCCGGCAGGCCCAGATAGCCGAAGATGAGGCAGACGCTCGCTGCCACGTTAACCGCATGCATCACCAGCATGATGCGCAGGTAGAAGCCACTCTGCTCGATGCCGTTCCAGTAGCCCCGAAAGCAGAAGATCATCGCCACGGCGGCGAGTGACAGCACCCGCCAGCGGAAGTACTCAACCGCCACGGCCGTGACTTGGGCCTCGGGATTGATCAGCCCCAGCAGGCGAGGTGCCTGCCACAGGCACAGCAGCGTGACGGGAAGCGAGAAGGCAAGCGCGATCGACAGGCCGGCATTGAGCGGCATGGCGCGCTGCTCCCAGGCTTGCTCTCCGTGGCGTCTTGCCGTCTGTGCCTGCACACCGGAAGAGAGACCGAAGACCAGTGCCGTGACCAGGAACATGGCATAGCCGCCGATGCCCACCCCGGCCAGCGGCACCTCCCCGAGCGAGCCGACCAGAGCGGCATCGATCAGGTTGATCAGGCTCTGGGTCAGCATCGCGGCAATGATCGGTGCAGCAAGGCGCAGGATGCGTCGGCGGCGAAGCGAATCTGGCAGCATCTATCTACCGAGTCTCGTGCAAGTCGAACTCCTGCCGCGCATCAGGTCGGGTCGTAGGAGAGCACCGGAGACAGCCAACGCTCCAGCTCCTCCAGCGGCATGTCCTTGCGTGCGGCCAGCGCCTCGACCTGGTCGCGGGTGATCTTGCCGGTGGAGAAGTACTTCGATTGCGGGTGTGAAAAATACCACCCCGAGACCGCTGCGGCAGGCCACATGGCAAAGTTCTCGGTCAGCTCCAGGCCGGTGTTCTGGGTGGCATCGAGCAAGCGGAACAGCGTGCGCTTTTCGGTATGGTCAGGGCAGGCCGGGTAGCCCGGCGCCGGGCGGATGCCCTGGTACTTCTCGGCAATCAGCGCGTCGTTGTCGAGCGTCTCGTCGGGCACGTAACCCCAGAACTCCTTGCGCACCCGCTCGTGCATGCGCTCGGCAAAAGCCTCGGCCAGACGATCGGTCAGCGCCTGAACCATGATCGCGTTGTAGTCATCGCCGGCAGCCTTGTAGCGCTCAGCCAACGCCTCGACCCCATGGCCGGTGGTCACGGCAAAGCCGCCGATCCAATCCGGCTTGCCGCTCTCCTTGGGGGCAATGAAATCGGCCAGGCTGTAGCAGACCCCATCGCGATTCTTGGTGGTCTGCTGGCGTATATGATGCAGTCGTTCGATGACCTGGGTGCGCGTTTCATCTGCATACACTTCGATGACGTCGTCATCGACGCTGTTGGCCGGCCACAGACCGATCACGCCACGCGCCTCGACGCGCTTCTCGTCGATCAGCTTGCGCAGCATCTTCTGGGCATCGGCAAACAGGCTGCGCGCCGCCTCGCCGACGACCGCATCGTCGAGGATTCTGGGATATTTCCCGGCCAGTTCCCAACTGATGAAGAAGGGCGTCCAGTCGATGCGCTCGATCAGCTCCTCGATATCGTAGCCGTCGAACACCTTGAGGCCGGTGAGGGCGGGACTGGGCGGGGTGTAGCTGTCCCAGTCGATGGGCAGCTTGCGTTGGCGGGCCTCGGCATAGGTAAGGTCGGCTGCCTTGGGGCGACGCTTGGCGTTGCGCGCGCGCACCTGCTCGTATTCGGCCTGAATCTCGCCCACGTAGGTGGGCTTGAGCGTGGGCGAAAGCAGCTTGCCCGCCACGCCGACCGCACGGGAGGCATCGGTCACGTAGATCACCGGCTCATCGTACTGCGGCTCCACCTTGACCGCGGTGTGCGCCTTGGAGGTCGTGGCACCGCCGATCAGCAACGGCAGCGTAAAGCCCTGGCGCTGCATCTCCTTGGCCACGTGCACCATCTCGTCGAGCGAGGGGGTGATCAGGCCCGACAGACCGATGATGTCTGCGTTGACCTCGCGGGCGGTCTGCAGGATCTTCTCCGCCGGCACCATCACACCCAGGTCGACCACCTCGTAGTTGTTACACTGCAGCACCACGCCGACGATGTTCTTGCCGATGTCATGCACGTCGCCCTTGACCGTGGCCATGACGATCTTGCCCTTGGCCTGGGTTCCCTCGCTCTTTTCCGCTTCGATGAAGGGAATCAGATAGGCCACCGCCTGCTTCATGACGCGGGCCGACTTGACGACCTGGGGCAGGAACATCTTGCCGGCGCCGAACAGGTCCCCGACCACGTTCATGCCATCCATCAGCGGCCCTTCGATCACTTCGATGGGGCGGCTGGCCAGCTGCCGGGCCTCCTCGGTGTCCTCCTCGATATAGGCCGTCACGCCCTTGACCAGAGCGTGCTGGATTCGCTTGTCGACCGGCCAGGTGCGCCATTCGAGGTCCTCCTTCTTGGCCGCGCCGGAGCCGTCGCCCTTGTACTTCTCTGCCAGGTCGACCAGGCGTTCGGTACCGTCGCTGCGCCGGTTGAGCACCACGTCCTCGACCGCCTCGCGCAGCTCCGCGGGAAGGTCGTCGTAGACCGCCAGTTGGCCGGCGTTGACGATGCCCATGCTCAAGCCGGCGCGAATGGCATGGTAGAGGAACACCGAATGGATCGCCTCGCGTACCGGGTTGTTGCCGCGGAACGAGAACGACACGTTGGAGACGCCGCCCGAGACCATGGCATGGGGCAGGTGCTCACGGATCCAGCGGGTGGCCTCGATGAAGTCGACGGCGTAGTTGTCGTGCTCCTCGATGCCGGTGGCGATGGCGAAGATGTTGGGATCGAAGATGATGTCTTCGGGCGGGAAGCCCACCCGCTCGACCAGCAGCTCATAGGCGCGTTGGCAGATCTCGGTCTTGCGCGCGAAGGTATCGGCCTGGCCGGCCTCGTCGAAGGCCATGACCACTACGGCAGCACCATAGCGACGGCACAGCGTGGCCTGCTCGATGAAGGCGGCTTCACCCTCCTTGAGCGAAATGGAGTTGACTATCGCCTTGCCCTGAACACACTTCAGCCCGGCCTCGATGATCTCCCACTTCGAGGAGTCGATCATGATCGGCACCCGGGCAATATCGGGCTCGCCGGCGATCAGGTTGAGGAAGCGCACCATCGCTTCCTGCGACTCCAGCATGCCCTCGTCCATGTTGATGTCGATGACCTGGGCACCGTTCTCCACCTGCTCGAGAGCCACCTCCAGCGCCGTGGTGTAGTCCTCTTCGACGATCAGGCGCTTGAAGCGCGCCGAGCCGGTGACGTTGGTACGCTCGCCGACGTTGACGAACAGGGAATCCTTCTCGATATTGAAGGGTTCCAGCCCAGACAGCCGGCAGGCACGGGGCCGATCGGGCAACTGGCGCGGCGGCATGTCCTTCACCGCGGCGTGGATGGCGGCAATATGCTCAGGGGTCGAGCCACAGCAGCCGCCAATGATGTTGACCAGGCCGCTACTGGCAAACTCGGCGACGATGGTCGCCATCTCTTCCGGAGTCTGGTCGTATTCGCCGAACTCGTTGGGCAGGCCGGCGTTCGGGTGGGCCGAAACGAAAGTGTCGGCCTTGTTCGACAGCTCCTCGAGGTAGGGCCTCAGTTCCTCGGCACCCAGGGCACAGTTCAGGCCGACGGAAAGCGGCTGGGCGTGGCGCACCGAGTTCCAGAAGGCCTCGGTGGTCTGGCCGGAAAGAGTGCGCCCCGATGCATCGGTGATAGTGCCCGAGATCATCACCGGGAGCCGCTCGCCGCGGTCCTCGAAGAGGACTTCAAGGGCGAAGATGGCGGCCTTGGCATTGAGGGTGTCGAAGATGGTCTCGATCAGGATCAGGTCGGAGCCGCCCTCGATCAGCGCCTCGGCCGCTTCGTAGTAGTTGTCGCGCAGTTGATCGAAGGTGACGTTGCGCTTGGCAGGGTCGTTGACGTCGGGCGACAGCGAGGCGGTGCGCGAGGTCGGTCCCAGCACGCCGGCCACGTAGCGCGGCACGCCGGTTTCCGCCGCCACGGCATCGCACACTTCACGGGCCAGGCGCGCCGACTCGCGGTTGAGCTCGGGCACCAGGTCCTCCATGCCGTAGTCGGCCTGGGACAGACGGGTGCTGTTGAAGGTATTGGTCTCGACGATATCGGCGCCGGCCTCGAGATACTCGCGGTGAATGCGCGTCACCAGGTCGGGGCAAGTCAGTGCCAGCAGGTCGTTGTTGCCCTTGAGGTCCGAGGGCCAGTCGCGGAAACGCTCACCGCGGAAGTCGGCTTCCTCGAGCCGGGCGTTCTGCAACATGGTACCCATGCCGCCATCCAGCATGAGGATGCGCTCGCCGAGGCGTTCGGTGAGGGTAGCGGTCAGTGCAGAGGGTAGGGCGGGCATGGGTC
Source organism: Billgrantia kenyensis (assembly GCF_013697085.1). Classification (GTDB taxonomy): domain Bacteria; phylum Pseudomonadota; class Gammaproteobacteria; order Pseudomonadales; family Halomonadaceae; genus Halomonas; species Halomonas kenyensis. The sequence continues at coordinate 180,558 of NZ_JACEFT010000001.1, read as the reverse complement.
GGGTCGGTCTCCAGCGAAAGTCACGTCCAGGGAACAGAGCTCACCCGCAGGTTATTGTCGGCAGCGGGCAGGGCGGTCATGTCGGCCCGACATGGTAGCAAAACCAGCGGCTTGAGGGCAGGGCCGGTCAAAAACCAAGCAAAACAGTCGGGATTGTCTCGGCGCGGGGTTTTGCTTAACATAATGGTATGTCACTTACGGCCGGCACGACATTGCCGCGCCCGACCAACGAGAGCATCATGAGCGAAATCATCCAGATTACGGACAGCGCGCAGGACTACCTTGCCGAACTGCTCGAGAAGCAGAACGTCGAGGGAATTGCCGTACGCATCTTCATCACCCAGCCGGGTACCCCGTATGCAGAAACCTGCTTGGCCTACTGCCGGCCCGGCGAGGAGGAGCCCAGCGACGAGCGGCTCGAGCTCGACAAGATCGCCGTGCTGGTCGACAAGAACAGCATTGCTTTTCTGGAAGAGGCCGTGGTCGACTTCAATGCCGATCGCATGGGCGGCCAGCTGACCATCAAGGCGCCCAACGCCAAGATGCCCAAGGTCAATGCCGATAGCCCGCTCGAGGATCGCGTCAACTATGTCCTCTACAGCGAGATCAATCCGGGGCTGGCTGCCCACGGCGGCGAGATCAAGCTGGTCGAACTGACCGAAGAGCAAGTGGCGGTACTGGCCTTCGGCGGTGGCTGCCAGGGCTGTGCTGCGGTCGATCTGACGCTCAAGGAAGGCGTGGAGAAAACGCTGATGGAGCGCATTCCGGAGCTGGCCGGCATTCGCGACGTCACCGATCACAGCGACACCACCAACGCCTATTACCGCTGATGCCGAGGCAAGCCTTCTCAGGCGTGCCGCAGCACGCCTGAGAGACTCGGCAGTTTCAGCGCACGCTCTCCGAAGGCTCCGTTCTGGCGCCTTCCTTGGTTAACGGTTGATTTGCCGCCCGCCGGGCTTCGGGGGAGATTTCTCCCTGCTCCCAGGTACGCCGCATCAGTTCGGCATCCAGCGTACGCAGCCGTGCCGCCTGCTCTTCGATATGGCGCTTCTGGTCGTCGATGCGCGCCTGCAGCAGCGACTGCTCGTGACGCAACGTATCGATACGCTCCTCCGCCCGACTTCTTGCCCACTGAACCTCACGATGCTGCTTTTCTTCACGGGTCAGGGCAGCCTGGGCCTCATGTAGCTGCCGCTGCATGCTCTCCTGGCGTTTCTCGAGCTGCGCCAGACTGGCAGCGTAACGTTTCTCGGCCGACACCCGCTCCTGGCGCGCCTCATCGAGCAGGCTCATCAGGCGCGCCTCGGCCGCCTCGTGACGCTGCTCTTCCTGGTTGAGGCGGGCCAGCTGCTGGGCGTCGCGGTCAGCCAGCGCCTGCTGGTGGGCCTGGATCTGCTGCTCGCTCTCCTTGTGCAGCTTGTCGAGCTGCTGCAGGGTGCGTGCGAGACGCTCCTCGAACTGGCGCGCACGCTCCTGCCACTGATCCCGCTCGCTCTCGACGCGCGCCAGGGCGGCGCTGCGCTGCTCCAGTCGCTGCTCGGTACCCGCCAGGTGGGCCGCGAGCGCCGCCTCGCGCTGCCCGGCATCCTCCACCTGGCGCTGGGCCTCCTGCATGGCCGCGCGAGCCTCGGCCACCTGCTGATCCGCCTGCTCCCGGTAGCGGGCGAGAGCCTCCTCGGCAGCCTGCTGCGCGTTGTCCCACAGGCTTTCCGCCAGGCGCATCACCGGCTCGGGCATGGCTAGAGGGGCAGACAGCTCGCGATTGGCCTCGCGACGCATACGCCACTCGCGCAAATGCTCGCTGATGGTGGTGAAGCTGCCGGTTCCCAGCACTTCGCGAATCTTCTGGACGCTCGGCGCCTCCCCCCTGGCTTGCAGGGTATCGATGGCTCCTTGAACGTCCTCGTACTGTACACCGGTGCGTGCCATCACGATCTCCTTGGGCGGTTGACTTGCTGCTCCATGCATCACGCGTCGGGCGTCGCTTGTTGTTACTTTGCCATGCGCCCGCTTCAGACTTGCATCATAGCTGCTTTCGGGGCATCGGGAAAGAAAATTACATTACGCGTGTTACGTAATTTACATTACGTATCTAATATAAATTCATGATTACCCGTCTTATCTTGAATTTATTTGCGCTACGGCGGACACTTTTGCCACCAGGCGCAAGGGAAGGAAATAGGGAAGATCAATGAAGGACACCAGCAAGCAGGCCAGCCTCGCCGGCCCGAGGCATCAGGCGGGCCGTGAGCTGCAAGCATCGGCCGGCACGCCGCCGGCCGAAAGACTCCAGACCACACGTATCGACGCCGCAAGCGATGCCGAGGCCGTGACCCATTGGCTCGCCGAGTTTCGCGCCAGTCCTCAGACGCTGCGTACCTATCGCCGTGAGGCCGAACGGCTATTGCTGTGGCTCGGAGATCAGGACCGGAGCCTGGCCCAGCTCCGCCGCCAGGACCTGGATGCCTATGAGGCCTTCCTGGCTTCGCCCACGCCGCACCATCGCTGGGTGGGGCCCCCACGGCCGCGCCATGCCGCGGACTGGCGACCGTTTCGCGGTCCGCTGTCACCGGCGAGCCGCCGACAGAGTCTGGTGATCCTGCAGGGGATGTTCGCCTGGCTGGTGGAAGCGGGGTGGGTCGCGCACAACCCGTTTCGCCTGATGCGCGACAAGCGCCGCCGCCTCGACAACCGACGAGCAGGCATCGAGCGCTACCTCGAGCTGCCGCTGTGGCAGTGGCTGTGGGGCTGGCTTTCGCGCCCTCTCGAGGCGCACGCCGGCGCCAGGGCGGATTATCTCTGGCAGCGGCGTCGCATGATCTTCGGCTTTGCCTACCTGCTGGCACCGCGGATCAGCGAGATGGCCACGGCCGAGATGGATGATTTCTTCCAGCGCGAGGGGCGCTGGTGGTGGCGCGTGGTAGGGAAGGGGGGCAAGACGGCAAGAATTCCGGTGCCGGAGGACATGATGCACCTGCTGCGCGACTGGCGCGACACCCTGGGCCTGCCCCCCGAGCCGCAGCCCGGCGAGCCGGGGGCGGTTCTGCGCGGGCTGGATGGCCAGCGCGGCCTCGGCGATAACCAGCTGTACCGGCTGATCCGCGACGCCTTCCGTCAGGCGGCCGAGGCGCTGGAAGCCGAGGAGGTCGACCATGCTGCCGCCCAGGCGGCACGGCTTCGCGCCGCAACGCCACACTGGCTTCGCCACACCGCGTTGACCCACCAGGCCCAGGCCGGGGTGGAGCTGCGCTACCTGGCCAGTACCGCACGCCACGCCCGGCTCGACACCACGGCGCAATACCTGCATACCGAGGATGAGGAGTGGCACCGCCAGCAGTCGCTTCACGGCCTGCCGTCCGAGGCGGACGCGGGGCCGGCTGAGCCGGTATAATATCGCTGACGACACCGACGGAGGCCCCATGACGACCGAAGCCACGGCCGAGCAGGCCCAGCAGGCGCTGCTGGAAGAGTTCGAGATGTTCGACAACTGGATGGACCGCTACCAGTACATCATCGACATGGGCAAGCAGCTGCCCGATTTCCCCGAGGAGTGGAAAACGCCGGAACGCAAGATTCAGGGCTGCCAGTCGAATGTCTGGATCCATCACCGGCGTGATGGCGACACGCTGCATTTCGACGCCGTCTCGGACGCCGCCATCGTGTCCGGACTGATTGCCGTACTGATGCGCATCTACAACGACCGGCCGCCGAGCGAGATTCGCAGCACCAGCCCGCACTTCCTCCAGGACCTGGGGCTCGACAAGCACCTATCGCCGACCCGCAGCAACGGGCTGCACGCGATGCTGGCGAAGATCTACGAGGTCGCCGAGAGCGAAGCCGCCTGAGGCCTTACCGCGCGCCGTCCCTCGGCATGGCGTCGCCGCTCCCTGGCCAGTATGCCTTCGGCATCCAGGCTGGCGATCGCCACATCCGGCTCGGCGGGGATCTCGCCCGCCAGCCGCAGCGCCTGATAACGGCCGCAGCACACCCTCAGGAAGGAGGCGAAGTTGGCGGGATCGTGGCCTGCCTCGGCGCACTCCCACGACAGCCTGGCGACCAGCTGGCTGAGTGACAATCCATCGCGACTTCCCACTTCTTCGAGTACCACCCAGAAGAAACGCTCCAGGCGCACGCTGGTGGAAACGCCATCGATACGCATGGAGCGTGTCTGCGGCTCCCAGAGCTCAGGCTGGGCGCCGATGAAAAGCCTGCACATGATCCTTTCCCCCTGATCCAGGCCGCGACCGATGCCTTCAGCATGGCGTCGGTCGCGGGCCAGGGCAAGGTCGTTCCTCAGAGCTCGATGCGGGTGCCGAGCACGGAGAGGAACTGGGCCAGCCAGGCCGGGTGAGCGGGCCAGGCCGGCGCCGTCACCAACCTGCCATCGGTCACGGCATCGTCCACGGCGATGTCGGCATATCGACCACCGGCCAGCTCGACTTCGGGTCGACAGGCAGGATAGGCCGAACAGGTGCGACCTTCCAGTACGCGGGCCGCCGCCAGCAGCTGGGCACCGTGACAGATCGCCGCCACCGGCTTGTCCTCGGCAAAGAAGTGTCGCACTACCTCGATGACCCTATCGTTGAGGCGCAGATACTCTGGCGCACGCCCACCGGCAATGACCAGGCCGTCGTAGTCGGCGGGATCGACGGCGGCAAAATCGGCGTTCAGGGCAAAGCGGTGGCCGGGCTTCTCGCTATAGGTCTGGTCCCCCTCGAAGTCATGGATGGCGGTGGCAATACTGTCACCGGCCCGCTTGTCGGGGCAGACGGCATCGACGCGGTGTCCTACGGCCTGGAGCGCCTGGAACGGCACCATGGTTTCGTAATCTTCGGCGAAATCGCCGCACAGCAAGAGCAGTCGCTTGGCAGACATGGCGTGTCTCCTCATCGGCTCGTCGTGTTGGGTGTGCCATCAAGCAGTCTGGCACGGGCGAACCGGTAGAGGGTGGTAGCGGGCTACTACAGCAAGAAGAGGGCAGGCAGGTAAGGCAGCGGAGGAATGGCTCACGCCGTATTCAGCGCTTGGCCGCGTGCCGGGAACGACAGCGGTAGTGCTCGTCGAGCTCCGGGTCTTCGCGACACAGCTGCTCGCTGGGCCCGCCCGGCACGGGATCGATGCCGCCGTCGCTTCCCGGGTGACAGCGCACGATGCGCCTGGCGGCAAGCCAGCTTCCACGCAGCGGGCCATGCACCTGGATGGCCTCGACCGTATAGTTCGAACAGCTGGGCCAGAAGCGACAACGTGGGCCGAGCAGGGGGCTGATCACCCATTGGTAGAGCTTCACCAGGCCAATCAGCGCCAGACCAGCCGCTCTGCCCAGCAGGTGGAGCAGGCGGGCAAGCCATGACGCCAGGCAGGGCACGGCTCAGCGCCCCTCCGGGGACTTGCGATAGAGCGCTTCTGGATCGATCAGCGGTTCGCTGGAAATTCGCGCCTCGCTGCCTTCGAGCGCAAGATAGAAGCAGCTGCGCCGTCCGGTATGGCACGCCGGACCGGTCTGCTCGACCTGAAGCAGGAGGGTGTCGCCGTCACAGTCGAGGCTGGCCGCCCGAAGGTGCTGCTGCTGGCCCGACGACTCTCCCTTGCGCCACAGCTTCCCGCGCGAGCGGGACCAGTAGCATACTCGCCCGGACGAGAGGGTCTCCTCCAGCGCCTCGCGGTTCATCCAGGCCATCATTAGTACTTCGCCGGAATCGTGCTGCTGGGCAATGGCGGGAATCAGCCCATCGGCATTGAATCGCACGGCCTCGAGCACCTGCTGCAGTGGCAAGCGGGCGTCGAGCTCGGCGCGCTCGAGTTGTTTGAAGGTATCGGTCATGGCCTTTCCGTTACTTGAATTCAGGCGTGTGCTGTCGCGTTGAGGCAGGCGTCGCAGCTGCCCAACAGCTCGATGGTCTGTCTCTCGACGCGAAAGCCGAGCTTGTGGGCTCGTTCGCTGAGCTGCGCATTGACATCGTCGAGGTGAAGCTCTTCGACATGACCGCAGTGACGACAGATGAGCAGCTGAAAGCCATGCGTATGCTCAGGGCAGGGACAGGCCACATAGGCGTTCAGCGACTCGATTCGATGCACCAGGCCCTGTTCGATCAGGAAATCCAGCGCCCGGTAGATCGTCGGCGGGCGAGCGGCCGCATGCTCGACGGCGAGGCGGTCGAGAAGCTCATATGCCTTCAGGCCGCCGTTGGCTCCGGCGATCATCTCGAGCACGCGTCGACGAATCGGCGTGAACCTCACACCGCGGAGGTGACATTGTTTTTCAGCCTGCGAAAGCAGGGTGGTAGCATCGGCCATGGTTGACCCGTTATTCAGGAACAGCACTCATTCTACTTGCTGGGACAGGGCTGGGCCAGCTCGGGCTCCGGGAGGTCCTTGAGGACACCCAGCCGGGCGAAATGACGCTGGGAAAAGGCGACACGCTCACTGACACCGAGACGGTCGGACTGCTTCTCCACCAGATCCAGGCGTGGCCTCAGGCCTTCGCCGTTGGCCATCTGAATGGCGAGGCCGGGCCGGGCATTGAGCTCGAGCAGCATGGGGCCTCGATCGCGATCGATCACCATGTCGGTGCCCAGGTAGCCAAGCCCGGTCATTTCATAACAGCCTGCCGCCAGCTGGAGCAGGCTGGTCCATTCAGGAATCCTGAGACTGGCGAGCTCATGGCCGGTATCCGGATGGTCCCGCCGCGAGCGGTCGAACTGGACACCGCGCACGGCCGTACCCGTGGCGATATCGAGCCCGACGCCCACTGCGCCCTGGTGGAGGTTGGCCTTGCCGTCAGAGGCGGCGGTGGAGAGGCGCATCATGGCCATGACCGGATAGCCGCGAAATACGATGACCCGAATGTCAGGCACGCCCTCGTAGGTATACTCGGAGAGCGCTTCATCGAAATTGATCAGCCCTTCGACCATCGCCACGTCAGGCGTTCCGCCAAGCGAATAGAGCCCCGAGAGGATATTGGAGACGTGGCGCACGAGATCCTCGAGGCCGAGGCGGGCACCGCTGGGCTTGTAGAAACCGTCGCCATCGACGCGCTCGATCACCAGGATGCCCTTGCCACCGCTGCCTTTCGCGGGCTTGATGACGAACCCGGAGTGCCCGGCCACCATGCCACCTAGCGCCTTGACTCCGAACTGGGTCGACACCGTGCCGATCAGGGCAGGGGTAGTGATCCCATACTCCTCGGCCAGCAGCTTGGTCTTGAGCTTGTCATCCACCAGCGGGTAGAGCCTGCGATTGTTGTAGCGGCCGATATAGCGAATATTGCGGCGATTCATGCCGATGATGCCACGGCGCGACAGCTGTCCAGGCAATGCCCACATGGTGTTCAATCCTCGGTAACCGGTTTGAAGCGCCGTAATTCGAGCAGCCGGTAGCCGGTGTAGTTCCCCACGAGCAGTATCAGCGCCATGATGATGAGCTGTACGCCGAGGAAATTGAAGGTGATATGGCGTATCAAGGGATTATTCATCGCAAGATAGGCCAATACGGCGGTTATGAGGCTTCCGCCACCTTGAATCAATACCTCCTTGGGACCCTCTTCCTCCCACAGGATCGACATGCGCTCGATGGTCCAGGCCAGGATGATCATCGGGAAGAAGGTAATCGTCAGGCCGGCATTGAGACCAAACCGATAGGAGAGGACGGAGAAGATGGAGATGATGGCGATGACCGTGAGGATCACCGCCGACACTCGCGCTACCAGCAGCAGGTTGAGATAGGAGAGGTAGTTTCGAATCACCAATCCCACGCTGACGATAAGCAGGAAACCGATCAATCCGGTGAGCAGGGTGGTCTGGATGAATGCCAATGCAATCAGGACGGGCATGAAGGTGCCCGAAGTCTTGATGCCCACCAGAATACGCAGGAACACGACCACCAGTGCACCAATGGGGATCAACAGGATCGTCTGGAACAGCGCCTGCTCTTCGAGGGGAAGGCTGTGGATCGAGAAGTTGAGCAGGGTATCGTCGGCCAGCTGGCTGCGCACCGCCGCCGCGGCCGGCTGGTTGCGCGAGAGCATGGAGAAGGTCACCCGTGAGTTCGTTCCACCCTGGACCTCGAGGACGGCACGTCCGCCAGTTTCCCATAGCAGCAGGTTTTCCGGCTGGCCCTGGTCGGCGGTACGTGGATCGAACAGCGCCCAATTCTGCTCGTCTTCGAAAACCATGATCCAGGAGGTGGCCGCCTGGCGCCGTCGACCATCCTCCAGCAGCAGGCCATTGACCTCCCGGGCATGCACGCCAGCCTGGTTGAGCAGCCTTACGAGCAGCGGCGTGCGCTCGAACTGGGTCAGCAGCAGGCGGGCATTCTCGCCCTGACGATCCTCGCTGAAGTCGCGTATCAGCTGCCGAGCGAAGGTATAGGGATCGGCGCTGCGCATCCAGGCACTCTCGATGACCTGGGATGCCGCCGTATCATAGGGGCGCTCCCAACTCACATCGCGCAGGGGGGGCTGGAGTATCTGCTGCTGGCGACGATCATCCGTGACCTGAAGTCGCACGGAGTAGTAGAGCTGCTGACTGCCCGTAGCGCTGCGGATCGACCACTGGGCCCGGCGGCCGCTGTCGTCCTGCAGGAACGACAGACCGTAGCCCGGCGACGCCGTGTTCTCGGTCAGGATCCGGTAGCCACGCTGATGTGACGGTAGTGCCAGGTCGACGCGCACGGGGTCGCCCAGGGCGGTAAAGTCGACGATGGCCTCGACCTCCCAGATCTGGCGCTGCTCGCCGGGCGTCCAGGGCACCTCCATCTGAATATGCCTGTGCAGGCTGGTTCCGATGCCAAGCGCCATCAGCAGGCCCACGATGAGGTAGAAGGGCAGTCGCGACATTTATCGTCCTTGCAGGTGGGTCAGATACCATCTCTCCTAACCGGCCACAAATGTCCCATCAGGCGGTTTGTGGCCGATATTCGGTTTGCGTCTTGAGGACCCCGTAAGCGATATGGATCAGCTTACGCATTGCCGCCCCCAAGGCCGCCATCTTGCTCTTGCCGTTTCCTGTAAGCCGTTGATATAACGCCGAGACATCGGGATTCCGCCTCAGCCCAACGACGGCTGCCATGTACAGGCTCTGCCGTAGTTTCGGATTGCCGGCTTTCGACAAGCGGGGACGCCCGCGTACGGAGCTACCCGATTCCCAACTGACGGGCACGAGCCCCGCAAACGCCGCCGCCTGGCGGGCGCTTTCGAAAGCACGGCTACGCAGCATCGCCAACAGTCGGAGAGATACCGCAGGGCCAACGCCGGGAATCGTTTGTAGCAAGGCGCGATCCTGCTTCAAGCCAGGGTGCTGATCGAGGTGGTCATCGATCTCCCGCTGGAGACGATCCCGCTCACGCGTCAATGCCGACAGGATGTCATCAATCGAGCGGAGGATATCGGTTGCCATGACGAACTCGGCTTTCTCGCGCCGGTTTCGCTCACGCTGAATGTCCTTGTCCAGTGCGTCGAGTCTCGCTGCTAGCGCCTTGAGCTTGCGTACCTCCTCAGGCTCCGGCTGCCACGCATCAGGTCGTTGCGTCGCGCCATAGCGTGCCAGCACCACACTGTCCTTCTTATCTGTTTTGCCGCGTACTCCCAGGCTACGGGAGAAGTCACGCACCTGTGCGGGGTTGAGGACATAAACCTGGATGCCGGCAGCATGCAGCCAATAGGCGAGCGTTTCGTGATAGATGCCGGTGGCTTCCATCACAACGTGCAACTGGTCCAATGGCTCCCCGGTTTGGTGCTCAAGCCATTCCAGCAGGCGTGGAAAGTCCTGCCGCCGATTGCCGAATACACGGGTCTTGACCTTTCCAGTCGCCTCATCGCGTAGCCAGGCGCAATCGAGCTTCTGCTTACTGACGTCGATACCGATCACTGCCATGTCTCGTCGCCTTTCCTTGTTCGTGCAGCCTCACTCCAATTCGGGAGGGGCTTGGATACCATTCAAGCTATCGAGATAGTAGGCATCAGGGGGCATAATCTAACTCCCAGGCTGTAGCGCCTCAGGCTCTGTGGATGCTCACCCTGATGCCAAGGCCTGCTGGTAGCTAATCAACAAGCCCGGAGAGACACAAGCGGGCTCTGTCAGCCTTCTTCTTCGTCCCGATCATTGATCTCGTCCTCCGGCGCCTCGGAGGCCGGGCGTCCACCCGGGAACTCGGGCCGGGGGTGAAGATAGCGTTCCGCAACGTCGATGACGGCGATATCCATGAGGAAGCGACGTCCCAACAGCACGGGGTAATTGAGGTGGGTGCGATCGCTCAAGGTGAATTCCACCGATTCGCGAATCGGCCCCAGGGTCATCATCAGGCTGATCACCGGCCGCGATTCGCTGCCGGCTGCCTGCATGATGCGAACCCGGCGCTCGACGGGACGTTCGATCCATTCGTCACGCACGCTCTCGACGAAGACGTCGTCATCGTTCAGGCCAAGCCTGAAACGCACCCAGTCCTCGCCATCGCGCTCGAAGCGGGTCACGTCCTTGGCCGAGAGTGACGAGGTATTGGCGCCGGAATCCACTCTGGCGCGCAGGTAGGTGCCCACATCCTGCAAGCCGATCCATTCCGCACGACCCACCATTTCCTTGGACGACAGGGTCTCGCTGAGTCCCGTTTCGCATTCGGCTTGTACCAACACCGGCTCGTCGCCGCGCAGCTCCAGGCGCTCGATATCGCCGCGCAGGTGACGCAGAGTGACACCGGCATCGCGCAGCTCGGCAAGCAGGTCGGCTTGGCGACGGTCATGCGCTGCAAGATGGCTTTCGGCCACTTCACAACGCTGGGCAAGCTGCGCCTCGAGCTGGCTGATTCGGTCCTCGAAGGCCGCCGGGCTCAGCACCGGCTCAGGATCAGGCTGGGCAGGGGCGAGGGCGCATCCGCTTAACAGCAAGGCGCCCAGCAACCAGGGGATGGGGGCGGACAGCGTTCTCGGTCGCATGAAAATCGACAGCCTCCGGTCGGCTACGGACGGGGCGCAACGGCAGTGAGCTTGCCTGCAGGCGGCGAGTCTTCGTTACACCGAAACATGAGGGGGGATGATAAGGATTTCAGGGTGGGCTTGTCCATTGCCGCGACAAGAGTCTTATTTAACATAATATACATTATGCGAACCTAAGGTGCAGAATATCCTAGGCCACCCTTACTCTCGATCAAGTCTTGCTCCACAGACATTTACACGCCTGAGACGACCTGAAACACGAAGAACCCCGGCCAGTTACCGGGGTTCGTTCTCATGCCAGCCTGGTAGCTACCTCACGCCTCGTCGGGCGGTGCGTAGGAACCATCCTCGCGGTGCACTTCCTTGCCGGTAATCGGCGGCGTGAATACGCAGGCCAGATGCATGGTCTTGTGGGCACGCAGCAGGTGCTCGTCGTGCTGGTCCAGGATATAGATGTCGCCCGGCTTGATCGGCCAGATCTTGCCGTCGGCCAGGGTTTCCACTTCACCTTCACCTTCGATGCAGTACACCGACTCGTAGTGATGCTTGTAGTGGATATGGGTCTCTGTACCTTCATAGATACGCGTGATGTGGAACGAGAAGCCGCCACCATCGTTGGCCAGCACCAGGCGCGTGCTGTCCCAGGTGCCGCTCTCGGACTTGACGAGCCGGTCTGTCTTGCGGGCTTCCTCGATATTGCGAACGATCATTGTCGATGGTCTCCATTCAAACCATAGGCTGGCCGGCTGCGCCTGCAGCCGGCCACTAGCTTATCTCGGGCTGACTCCAGAAACGGCTCGGGGTCAGGCGACAACCTCCTTGACGCTCTGCTCGAGGATATCCAGCCCCGCGAGCAGGTCCTCGTCGGGGATGGTCAGCGGGCACAGGCACTTGACCACCTCGCCGGCCTGGCCGCTGGTCTCGATCACCAGCCCCTTCTCGAATGCCTTGGCGGTGATCTTGTCGGCCAGGTCGCCATCGCCGACGTCGATGCCGCGCATCAGGCCGCGGCCCCGCTCAGTGGCCTTGACGCCCTGCTCGCTCATCCAGGCGGCGATCTTCTGGAAACGATCCTCGACCACCCTGCCCTTGCGCTGAACGTCGCGCTCGAAGGTGTCGTCCTTCCAGTAATGTCGCATGGCGGCGGCAGCCGTGGCAAAGGCCAGGTTGAAGCCGCGGAAGGTGCCGTTGTACTGGCCAGGCTTCCACTTGTCGAGTTCGGGACGCATCAGCACGTGAGCGAACGGCAGGCCAAAGCCGGACAGCGACTTGGAGTTGGTCACGATGTCGGGCTTGATGCCGGCATGTTCGAAGCTGAAGAACTTGCCAGTGCGTCCGCAGCCGGCCTGAATGTCGTCGACGATCAGCAGGATACCGTGGTCGCGGCAGATGCTCTCCAGTCGCTTGAGCCAGTCGAGCCCGGCAACGTTGATTCCGCCCTCGCCCTGCACGGTCTCGACGATGACTGCCGCGGGCAGATCGAGCCCGCTGGAGTTGTCGCCCAGCAGCTTCTCGAAATAGTCCAGGCTGTCGGCCTCGCCCAGGTAGCCGTCATAGGGCATGAAGGCGCTGCCCTGCAGCGGAATGCCGCCGGTGGCTTCGCGGAACTTGCGGTTGCCGGTGGTCGCCAGCGCGCCCATGGTGACGCCATGGAAGCCGTTGGTGAAGGTCACGATGTTGTGCCGGCCCTGAGCCACGCGAGCCAGGCGAATGGCCGCCTCGACGGCATTGGTACCGGTAGGTCCAGGCAGATGAACCTTGTACTCCAGCCCACGCGGCTTGAGGATCACCTCCTCGAGGGTCTCGAGATAGTCGCGCTTGGCGGCGGTCCAGAAGTCGAGGCCGTGGACGATGCCGTCACTGTCCAGGTAATCGAGCAGCGCCTGCTTGAGATGGGGGTTGTTGTGGCCATAGTTCAGCGTACCGGCACCCGCCAGGAAGTCGATGTACTCACGGCCGTTCTCATCGGTCAGCCGCGCATTCCTGGCCTTGGTGAAGACCACCGGAAATGAGCGCGAATAGGTACGCACATTGGATTCTAGACGTTCGAGTGTTTGGGTCTGCATGTCGACCTCCTGTCGGGGTAATCAGGCGTAGGGAGGCATGGATGGCCGAACACCCCGGCCACCCAGCAAATGGAATGGGGATCAGATGCGCCGGGTATCGAAGGGTCCGATACGCACGAGATTCTCGGGATCGTGTTCCCCGCCAAGCTGGTCGGTGGAGAAGTATTCCCGGCTGTTGAGGGGGGCCTGCCAGCGATCGGCGAGGCGACGGAAGAGCCCCCAGGACGCCTGGTTGTCGGGCGTAATGGTGGTTTCCATGTGGTGCACGTCGGCGAGTTCGGGGCGGGTCATGACCGCCTCGACGAGTCGCCGGGCCAGGCCGGTGCCGCGGGCCTTCTCACCCACCGCGACCTGCCAGAGAAAGTAGGTGTCGGGAGCGTTGCTCTTCACGTAGCCGGAAACGAAACCGACGATCTCACCTTCTTCATTTGTCGCCACGGCGCAGGTGTCCCGGAACTGGGTGGCCAGCAGCAGGTAAGCATAGGCAGAGTTGACGTCGAGCGGCGGGCAGGACTTGACCAGTTCGTAGATTCCCCAGCCATCGTCGGGGTTCGGCTTGCGAATGAAAAGCGGTGAGGCATCGCTGCCGACCACGGCATCAGCCACGCTGGGGCGTGCCAGGTCGGCGGAAGGGGTGAAAGGCTGCGGTGTCATGTTCATGGTATGGCTTCGCTGTAGCGATGTTGCGGCTAATGATAACAGGGCTTACCGACAAATCAAAACCAGGGTTATGGCTTTGGCACTCTTGCATAACGAAAAATTATCGAGTGCTGCCGAACCCCCGCCTTTACCGCCAGCCAAGGGCGCCAGACGCCAGTCACCAAGAGACTCATGTCACCTTATCTCGGCGGTACTGGCCTGCCGACAATAGCGGGTGGCGAGCCGGAAACGCACGCTCGCCATGACAAGTCTAGACCAGGCTGACGCATCCACCAGATAAACAACGGGCCGCTGCAAGGCGGCCCAAGGGTGATGATTTCGTCAGGCCCGCAGAGGCCTGAGAGCACTAGTGTCGGCTGACGCTGCGCATGGTGACGAACTCCTCTGCCCCCGTGGGATGGATCCCGACCGTCGCATCGAAATCGGCCTTGGTGAGGCCGGCCTTGACCGCGATGGCGATACCCTGAATCAGCTCACCGGCCTCTTCTCCCACCATGTGGGCCCCGACGACCACATCGCTCTCGTCAGCGACGATGAGCTTCATCAGGCAGCGCTCCTCGCTGCCCGAGAGGGTGTGCTTCATGGGACGGAAATCGGTGCGATAGACCCGGATGGCGCCATACTCCTTGCGCGCCTGCTCCTCCGATACGCCAACGGTGCCGATGTTGGGATGACAGAATACCGCCGTGGCGATGTTGCGGTAGTCCATGGGGGATGACGGCGCATCGCCATAATGTTGCTGCACCAGGTGCATCGCTTCAGCCAATGCCACCGGCGTCAGCTCCGGCCCGCCGATGACGTCGCCCAGGGCCAGGATCGAGGGCACCGAGGTCTCGAAGCGTTCATTCACCTTCACGCTGCCGTCATTGTTGAGCTCGACATCCAGCGCATCGAGCCCCAGGCCTTCCAGATGGGGCCGGCGCCCGGTGGCAGCCAGCACCGCATCGACCTCGAGGGTCTCGCCATTGGTAAGCGATACCACCAGCCCATCCTCGCTCTTGTCGATTCGCTCGATATTGGTTTCGAAGTGCAGGTTGACTCCCTTGGCCGCCATCTGCTCGCGAGTGAACTCGCGCACCTCCCGATCGAAGCCACGCAAGAACAGCTCACCGCGGTAGACCAGGTGAGATTCGCTGCCCAGGCCGTTGAAGATGCTGGCAAACTCCACGGCGATATAGCCGCCGCCAAGGACCAGGAAGCGTTTCGGTAGTCGATCCAGGTCGAACACCTCATTGGAGGAGACCGTCAGCTCGCGCCCCGGGAACTCGGGAACCCAGGGCCAGCCGCCCACCGCCACGAGAATCTTCTCGGCGGTGAAGCTCTGCTCACCGACCTCGACGCGGTGGGCATCCACGATGCGCGCGCGACCATTCACGAGACGGACCCCGGCGTTGTCCAGCAACCGGCCATAAATTTCATTGAGCCGCTTGATCTCGCGCACCTTGTTGTCACGCAGCGTCGTCCAGTCGAAGACCGGCTTCTCGGGCAAGCTCCAGCCGAAGCCACGTGCATCATCGAAGGCGTCGTGGAAGTGGGCCGCGTAGGAATAGAGCTTCTTGGGCACGCAGCCCACGTTGACACAGGTACCGCCAAGGTAGCGGTCTTCGGCAACGGCCACCCTGGCACCGGCCGCCGCTGCTGTCCGGGCGGCGCGCACTCCACCGGAGCCCGCCCCGATGACGAACAGGTCATAGTCGAAGTCTGGCACTCGATTCTCCTCGTCTTGCCGGACCATGGATGACTGGTCCGGTCCAATCAGGCGATTTTACCAGTGCCATTCCGCCGTGTAGAGCCGGCCCGCCGACGGCGCCGGTTGACCGCTGCAGCATGCGGCGGTACAAGAGGCGCTCAACCAAGCCCCGGCCAACGGACCCGATCATGGAAAATGAAATCGCGACCCTGCTCGACAACAACCGTGCCTGGGCAGAGCGCATGTGCGAGGAGGACCGGGACTACTTTACGCGCCTGTCACGGCAACAGAAGCCTGATTACCTCTGGATCGGCTGTTCGGACAGCCGCGTGCCGGCCAACCAGATCGTATCCCTGCCTCCCGGGGAGATCTTCGTCCACCGCAACGTCGCCAACCTGCTGCATCACAATGACATGAACGCCCTCTCGGTGGTGCAGTACGCCGTCGACGTGCTCAAGGTCAGGCACATCATGGTCGTGGGTCATTACGGCTGCGGCGGGGTACGTGCCGCCGTGGCGGGGGGTGAATGCGGGATGGTGGATTACTGGCTGCACTCGGTGCGTGAGCTCTATAGCCAGCATCGCCCTGCCCTCGCTGCCCTCACGCTCGACCAACAGGTCGATCGGCTTTGCGAATTGAACGTGCAGGCTCAGGTCAACAACCTTTGTCGCACCAAGATCGTCCAGCTCGCCTGGCAGCGCGGCCAGTCCCTGTCCGTCCATGGCTGGATCTATGGCCTCGGCGACGGTCGGATCACGGATCTCGATTGCACCGTGAAGGGACTGGATCAGGTGGCTACGCTCTATCGTATCGACCGCGTCGAAGCTAAGCCCGACGCCTGCTGAACCGGGCCGTTTCGACATCAGCACACCGCGTACCGCAAGCGACATCCAGCATTGGAAAAGCACATGTCCGATCGATTTGCCGCGCTTCAGCGCGAACACCTGGGGAACCTCCAACGCTTCTACGACAAGACGCTGGAGACCCTGGGCTACGACGGCGTAATGATCTACAGCGGCAGCCCCGCGCTGCACTTCGGCGATGACCAGCATGCCAGCTTCTGCAGCTATGGCCATTTCCAGCACTGGACCGGCCAGGCCACGCTGGCCCACAGCTGGCTGTTCATCCAGCCAGGTCAGCGCCCCGTCTGCTACTTCCATGCGCCGGATGATTTCTGGCACCTGCCCCCTCGCCTTCCCGACCAGGCCTGGACGACCCAGTTGGAGGTGGTGACGACCCGAGAGGTGGTACCGCCAGTACCCAAGGCGGGCCGTCTTGCCGTGGTTGGCGACGTCGGCGAAGCGATCGCCCAAAGGCTGGGCGCCGAATGCAACCCATCTGCCCTGCTGGCCGCGCTGGATGAAGGGAGGGTGCGCAAGAGCGACTTCGAGGTCGCCTGCATGGGGGAAGCCAACCGCATGGCCCTGCGCGGCCATCGTGCCGCCCGGGAGGCCTTCCTGGCCGGCGGCAGCGAACTCGACCTGCAGCTGGCCTACTTGCAGGCATCGCGTCAGCGTGAGAGCGAGCTGCCGTATGGCAATATCATCGGCAT
The DNA here is from genome assembly GCF_013697085.1 of Billgrantia kenyensis. Classification (GTDB taxonomy): domain Bacteria; phylum Pseudomonadota; class Gammaproteobacteria; order Pseudomonadales; family Halomonadaceae; genus Halomonas; species Halomonas kenyensis. The sequence goes on along the minus strand of NZ_JACEFT010000001.1, from coordinate 163,666 downwards.
CGGCCGACATGCGGCCGTACTTCACTATCAGCATTACGCTGCCGACGAGCCCACTTCCCGACACAGCCTACTGGTGGATGCCGGCTGCCGCCATCGCGGCTACTGCGCCGACATCACCCGCACCTGGCCAGGGCCTGACGCCACCTCGCTCTTCACCGACCTGATTGCAGGCATGCATGCCCTTCAGCAACGCCTGGCTGCAGCGGTGGCACCTGGCGTCGATTTCGTCGACCTGCATGAAGAAATGCATCGGCTGCTCGGCGCACTGTTGGTGGAGAGCGGCCTGGTGCGCGGCTCCGTGGAAGCCGCCATCGAAGCCGGCATCACTCGGGCATTCTGCCCTCATGGCTTGGGTCACCTGATCGGTGTACAGGTACATGATGTGGCCGGCCGCACGGCGGCGGACGGCTCACCGCTTCCCCCGCCACCCCAGCATCCCGCCCTGCGCCTGACTCGGGAACTGGAGCCGGGCATGGCGGTCACCATAGAGCCCGGCCTTTATCTGATTCCAATGCTGCTATCACCACTCGAATCAGGCCCCGCAGGTCGTCTTGTCGACTGGGGGCTGGTCGACCACCTGGCACCGCATGGCGGTATACGCATCGAGGACAATATCGTGGTCACGCCTGACTCGGCACGCAACCTGACAGCGGAAATCGAGTAATCGCCATGAGCGAGTGGCAGTCTGCCGACTTCACCCCACCGCGCGGTTTGAGCAGCGCCCACGTCCAGACGCTGCTACCTCGCCTACTGCCGCGCATCCGCCTGGCGAGGGAGATGGAAATCCTGGAGCTCCCCGATGGAGATTTCGTCGAGCTGAGCTGGATCGCCCCCGCCCCCAGGCATGTCCACGCGCCGATTTTCCTGCTGTTTCATGGGCTGGAAGGTTCCTTCGACTCCCCGTATGCCCGCTGGCTGTTGGCGACGGCCCGCGACATGGGCTGGCGTGCCGTGCTGATGCATTTCCGCGGCTGCGGTAGCCGACCCAACCGACTGCCCCGCGCCTATCATAGCGGCGACACCGCCGATGCCTACTGGCTGATGGGCGAGCTGTCGCATCGCTATCCGCAGGCGCTGAAGATCGCCGCCGGCGTCTCGCTGGGTGGCAACATGCTGCTCAAGCTGGTAGCGGAACAGGGTGGGGCCGGGCTCGACCTGGCGGGAGCGATCATCATCAGCGCTCCGCTGGACCTGGCCGCCAGTGCGGAGCGCCTGCACCAGGGCTTTTCACGCGTCTATGAAAGGCATTTGCTCAATGCGCTCAAGCGCAAGGTAGGACCGCGACTGGCTCGGGGTGAGCTGCCCCTTGCCCTGGACCAGCGAGCGCTGGCCCGCATCGACAGCCTGCGCGGGTACGACGATGCGGTTACCGCCCCGCTGCACGGCTTTCGCGATGCCGCGGACTACTATCAGCGTGCCTCCGCCGGGCGCCTGCTCGGCGAGGTCGAGCTCCCCACGCTGATCCTGCATGCCGACGATGACCCCTTCATGCCGGCAGGGCTGTTCAACCGCCTGCCTGCCCCGGCCGATGCAGTGCGCCTCGAGGTGACCCGACATGGAGGCCATGTCGGCTTCATGGAGTGGCATAACCGCCGGCTTTCCCCCTGGCTTGCGCGGCGCCTGGCCCGGGAACTGGCCGATTGGGCCAACCTCGGAAACGCCTGGCTGCCATCGGCCGACCGTCGCCTCAGCCGATCGGACAACTGACGCCGGTCCCCTTCAGGCCGCAGTAGCCACCCGGGTTCTTGTGCAGGTATTGCTGGTGATACTCCTCCGCCAGGTAGAAGGCTTCGAGCGGCTCGATTTCCGTGGTAATACGACCCCGCCCCGCCTGAGCCAGGGAGTACTGGTAAACGTCGCGGCTGCGCCTGGCGGCTGAAAGCTGCGCCTCACTGGTCGTGTAGATCGTGGAGCGATACTGGCTGCCGATATCGTTGCCCTGGCGCATGCCCTGGGTTGGGTCGTGAGCCTCCCAGAACACCCTGAGGAGCGTTTCAATGTCCACTTCGCGGGGATCATAGACCACCCTCACCACTTCGGCATGACCGGTACGGCCGCTGCAGGTCTCTTCGTAGGTCGGGTTGGGGGTGCTTCCGCCGGCATAACCCACCGCCGTCACGTATACCCCGGGAAGCTGCCAGAAGAGACGCTCTGCCCCCCAGAAGCAACCCAGGCCGACAACGATCTGCTCGTGCCCCTCCGGGAACGGCGGCAGCATCGAGCGCCCGTTGACTGCATGCACCCCGGTAACGTGCATGGGAGTGTCTCGCCCCGGCAGGGCATCGGCTGGCTCGTTCAACATGGTGCTGTCCTCGTTGGTGAAGCATGAGCTCGATTCACGGCGGGTTGTCCAGTTCGGGCGGGCGTCCCGGGCGAGAGAAAATATAGACCAGGTCGATCGCCTGGGCGGCACCGGAAACCGCCTGAAGATAGAGGTTGCGCCACAGAGTGTAGCGCAGCGTGAGCTGTGCAATCGGCGAGAAGATACCGACTCCATAGCTGACACGCAGCTCTTCCGTCAGGTAACCACTGACCACCACCTGGCTCTCGTCGCCCACCCCCGTGGTCTCAAGCGCCAGGTCGTCGATGCCGAAGGCCTGGCCGATGGCACCAACCACACCGCCAGTCTGCCCCAGCGTCAGACCGATCAGTGCCGAGGTCAACGCGCCATCCGCATCGCCATCTCGCGGTGCGCGCCCGCGCAGCAGGTAGGATAGCGCACGCGCCTCGTCCATGGCCGGCTCGGAGAAGATCGTCAGGCTCGGTTCGGCCGCAAAGCCCGCGACTCTCAGCCCTGCAATAACGTCATCCTCCGTGATGTCGGGGTTACGAATGGCCTCGAAGTCGAGCAACGGCTGGTCGGGAGGGCCGCTGAACAGCAGTTGGCCCTGGCGGATCATCAGATCCTGGCCAAATGCACGGAAACGGCCGTCGATGAGATTGACCTCGCCGAACAGTTGCACCGGGCCATCCTGCTGGCGCACCTGGAGCGTACCGGCCAGGCCGGTCTCGAGGCCCGAGGTATCGAGCACCATGTCCGGCCCCAGATGCAGCTCCAGTCGCACATCCAGCAGCATGCCCGCCTCACGCAGGGCGACGGCAGCCGCTTCGTCACCGCCGGCGGTAGCGTCAACCTCGGCACGACGCTGGGCACGGGCCTCGTCGCGACGGGTGATGATGATCTCATCGGGGCTGGGGCTGACTGCTGCGGGGGGCGCATCACCGATTTCCAGTCTCGCCCACGGCACCTGAACGTCACCGCGCACACGCAGCTCACGAGGAGTGACGCGTACGGCAATCTCCGGTGCGATGCGCAGGCGCCCGAACTGCGGCAGCGATACCAGCAGCGGCTGCCGGGTCCCGTCCAGGTCCACGGCGATCCGCCACTCATCGAGAGAGGGCCAGCTGGCCGTACCGTCGATGACCAGCCGACCATCGTCGCTGGTGACAAAGCCCATCAGTCTTGCACTGTCGTCCTGGAACTCGATGCGTATGCGTCCATCCTCGACAATCAAGGGGACATCCAGCCCCGAGGCGCGCAACCCGCTCAGCTCGACCGCCCCATCCAGACTCGGATTATCTCGGGTCCCCGAGATACCCACCCGACCACTGACGATGCCCTCCAGCATGTCGAGCCCTGGCGCAAGCGTCCTGTAGCGCGACAGGTCTAGCCCATCGAGCACCAAGGCGCCGTCCAGCCTGCCCGCACCCAGTGGGTCGTCAAGGCCGATGTCGAGATCCAGGCGTCCGGCGTCCCCCAGTACCAGGTCGAGATTCAGCGCCGTTCGCGCCTGGCTCGCGTCCACCCTCACGTTGAGCCGGGTGTCGGGCATCGACCAGGGTTGGCCGTAAATATCCCGCCCCTCCAGGTCCAGCCGACTGGCGAGGTCCGCCTCGACATCCCACTGGGCACCGCCTTGTCGCCAGCTCAGTTGAAGATCCAGGCTGGTCTCGCCGCTCGCCTGCCAATCCTCGGGCAGCCACTCCTCGAGCAGCTCCATGGGCAGCTCACGCAGGCTGATGCTGGCTTGACCGCGCTCGGCTCCGGCTTGCAGCGCATCTTCCACGCACAGGCGCCCGCCCTGCTCGCGACGCAGGCAGAACGGCTGAACCTGGACCTGAGTGGCGGCCAGGTCGGCAGAGAAATCGATCGGCTGGTCGAGGCGCATCTCGCCGGCATCGGTATCGACCTCCAGTGGTGCGATGCGCCCCGTATAGCGCTGGCCGTCGGTAGACAGCCCCCCTTCCAGGGTCAGCGCGGCCCGGGTCAACGGCATGCCAGGCCCGGCGATGGCACTGAGCTCGGCACGGTGGTCCGACAGTCGGCCGGCAAGGTTGAGGTCGACATCGCTGAAGCGCTGGCCACCGGCCACCAGCCGCTGCAAGGAGAGCACGACATCGATCACGGGATCGTCGATTCCCCTGACACTGCCGGTCAATTCCAGCGTCTCGAGGCGGTTATCGGCAAACGCCAGCTCGCGGCCTTGCAGCTCGAGGTCCAGACGTGGGGACTCGAGATTGCCGCCGGTACCGAAGCGTCCGGTCAGGCTGCCGCTCAGATCATCGTGGAGACTACCCAGTTCGGTAAGCGAGATGTCCCCGCTCAGGTCCATGCGCTGCTCGGAAACGGCGCCACTCGCCGTGAGACGGTTGGCCCCCTGACGGAAGTCGAACTCCTCGACCTGCCACTGCATGCTGCTGTCGCCAGCCAGGCGCGCGCGTAGTGCAAGCGGCAGCTCCTGCAGCTCGCCGTCGATCGCCAGCCTGGGCACGCTCAACTGCCATCCAGCCTGGGTCTGACTGAACTCGACATCGACATTGCCGCTGAGCCGGCCTTGCATGGCATCGGTAAAGAGACCGGGGTCGACATTGTCGAGACGCGCGGTAGCACCGACATCCAGGCCGTCCTGCCATTCGATCCGGCCCCGACTGACCACCGAGGCGTTGCCCAGACTCAACGATAGTGGGGTCCAGGCAAAGTGCTCGAGATCGCCACTCCCCGACAGGGCAACGCGAGTCAGGGGGATCTCGGGCCCCTCCAGACGCATCGTCAGTGAAACGGCGTAGTCGACGAGGCTGCCCGAGAGGCGCAGGTCGAGGTCTTCGACCACGTAGGGCGTGGGGACCTCCTCACCGTCTTCCATACGCTCAACCGCCCGGGGCAAGGGCCACTGCACGAGCTCGCTACGAGCCGAGGCGGTGAACGGCAGTTCTGGATCGAGGAGATCGCCACGAGCGGTCACCCGGGCGTCTACCGGACCCTGCGCCACGAGTTCGGCCTCCAGGTCACCCAGGCTCCCCCCCAACTGGAGATTGAGTCGCTGTCCGGCGAGCTCGGGTAGCAGCTCAGGAACCCACAGGGCCGTCTCCAGACGCGCCGTGAGCGGGTAGTCGTCACGCAGCTCGATACGGCCGGAGAGCCTGGCGTCGGCATCGAGGCTGGAGACTTCCAGCGCCGCAATCTCGACATCCTGTCCGCGGGCCTCGAATGCCAGGGTGAGATGGCGCAGGCTATAGTCGACCGGTCCGCTCACCTCGATGCCCTGGAGATGAATTCTCGGCGCCGAAACCGTCAAGGGCAGCGCGATCTCGGGCAGCTCCATTCGCTCGCGCTCGGCGAGCGGCGGCTCTGCCACGACCGGCTCCCGTACGGCCTCGGCGGCAGCCAGGGCCGGCTGGCTCAGCGCAGCCTCGTCGCTCGGCGCGTCCAGCGCGAGCCGCGCGGCCCCCGGGGGAGGAAGGTCGACATGCAAGCGTGCAAGCCGGGTCGGCAGCAGCGTCAAGCGCTCCCCCTCGGCTTCTACACCGGTATACAGGGAGTGCCAGGCGACACGCGTGCCATCGGCCAGCTGAATTTCAACATCTTCGATTTCCAGCTCCGGTGCCGACAGCTCGAGGGGAAAGCGAAAAGGGGCCGGCGACGTCGTCTCAGTCACCTCTTCCAGCGCCTCGGGAACGGGCCCCTCAGGTTCGCCTTCGGTCATGCCAGGCGCGTCCTCTGCCGCGGTGTCTGCTCCTGCGGGCAGGATGACTCGCAGACCTTCGGCCTGGGAGGCGTCAAGCAAGACGCGGGAAGTCTTCGCCCGGGCTGCCGAGGAGAGGCGATTCAGCTCGACCCGAGTTCCATCGGCGAGCTGGAGCCGCGTCTCTGCCAGGGCGAGTTCGCGTAATTCGATGGGAAATGGCAAGCGAACGCTATCGCCCGGCTCGGCCCGATCGCCTGGCACCGGTTCAGTCGTGGTCTCTCCCGCTTCCCCAGGCGACAGGGTGACCTGCCCACCCTGCATGGCCAGGCGTTCGATGCAGAGCCGGCCACGCAACAGGCAATCCTCCGCCCAGGCAAGCTCGATTCGCTCAGCGGCGATGTCAGCAGGCCCCACCTCGATCTGAAAGCCGTACAGGACCAGGCGGTCCAGCGGCGCACCTTCCGCGCGCTCCAACTGATAGAAGCCGCGCTTGGCGCCTTCCTCGAGCAGCAGGCCGGCTCCCCAGGGAGACAAGGCCAGGCCGAGGACGAGGATCGCCACGCCAAACACCAGCACGGGGAGCACAAACAGCAGTTTGACGAGCGCCAGGGTCAACTGTCGCATTCTCAGAATTCCGGTCCGATGGAGAAGTGCACACGCCACGCATTGTCGTCGTCATCGAAAGGGTGGGCGACATCGAAGCGTACGGGGCCGACAGGCGAGATCCAGCGAGCCCCCAGGCCGGCGCCGGTATTCAAGGTTTCCGGCCACCAGTCATCGAAGGCGTCGCCCGTGTCGACGAAGGCCGCGCCCCACCAGTTGCCCGTGATCCGCCTTTGAAGCTCGACGCTGCCGGCAAGCATCTGCTGGCCGCCGCGGATCAGACCTTCCTCGTTGCGGGGTGCCAGCGTCTCGTAGCCATAGCCACGCACGGAGCGATCACCACCGGTGAAGAAGCGCAGCGACGGCGGCACCTGAGAAAAGTCATCGGTTTCAATCGCCCCCAGGCCCAGCCGTGTCACGAAGCGCAGGTTATCCCCGAACATGCGAATCCACTCCGTGTCCCCCGTCATGCGCAAGAAGCCTGCATCCGATCCCCAGGCGGTATCCGAGTATTCGAAGGCAATGCGTTGACGGTCCCCCCAGGTGGGGAAGCGCGGGTCACGGGTGCGGGTTCTCGACCAGCTGACCCCCGGGTAGTAGATGAAGACGCTTTCGGCTTCCCCGCCCTGGGTGAAGTCCTCGTAAGTGGCACGCACGAACAGGGTCTGTACCCAGCGGTTGGCGAACTCCCAACGCCTCGCGGCCTCCACGGTTGCCTCGTTGGTACGCGTGTCCTGATTGTCGCGATGGCGCAGGCCATACTGAAAGCGGTACTGGTCGCGCAGCGGGTCGTCCAGCGGCATCAGGTAAGTGCCGCTCAGCCCCTGCTCCGGCTGGGATATGAACAGGTCGTGCTCCAGGCTGTGCCCGTAGCGATTGATCCACGGCTGATTCCAACCGAATCGAAGTCGAGGCCCGACGTCGGTGGCGTAACCGATACCGACCTCGAACTGATGGCGGTCGGCTGGGGCCAGGACCACGTCAATCGGCATGCTGGGCTGCTCTTCATCACGCAAGCGCGCCGCCGAGCGCAACGCAGCGGCAGAAATTCGGGGGCCGGTCGCGATTGCCGTCAGCGTGGTCGGCACCTGGGGCAGCGCCGCCTCGCCCTCAGTTTCCACCACATTCCACCAGCCCAGCGTCGGCGGTGCCAGGGCCAGTTCGCGACGTGCATCGAGTCGCGGCCGAACGCTCACAGAGCTGAACCAGTTGGTCTGGCCCAGTCGCTGCGCATAGAGCGCCACCTGGCCGGCAAGATAGGGTTGACCAGGCTCGAAGGGCGCCAGGCGCCGCAGCCTGTCCTCGACGATGTGATTGCCGCGTATTGCGATATCGCCGAATGCGTAGCGCTGCCCGCTGTCGAGGGCGAGATAGAGCCTGGCACTCTCGTCAAAGGGACGAACTTCCATGCGGCGATCGGTAAAGGCCCAGTCGAAATAGCCGCGCTCGAGGGAGAGGTTCGCCAGGCGATTGCGCATGCGATCCCAGGGCGCGTGCTCCAGGGGGTCCCCTTCCGCCAACGGAAACGTATCCACGGTATCGCGAAATGGTGCATCCCTGGCTGCATCGCCTTCGAGCCGGATATCCAGTACCTGCACGATCACTCGCGACCCGGGGTCGATGGTCAGGTTTGCGTAGCGAGGCGGCTCCCTCTCGTCGAGCCGGACGGCGATGCTCGGCTCATAGTAGCCATAGACCCGCATGGCCTCGCGCGTCCGCCTCAGCACCTCACCTTCAAGGCGGCGACGGTCGTACTGGTCAGCATCCAGTTGCTCGAGATAGTAACCGACATTATCCGCCGCATCGCCGGTCAGGCCATCGATGCGCGCCTCGAGTGCCAGCGCTCCGTGCGCCATGCCAAGACACAGGGCCGCCGCCCCCATGCGTGATACCACGCCAATTCCCATACACGGCTTCCCGACTTGACTCCTGTCCGGCCCACAGTGGGCCGGCCAAACTATTGCAAGGCTTCCAGCCCCGCGCTAAGCGTCAACTGCTCCTGACGCAGCTCACGCAACTCGGTCTCGATGCTAGCCAGCCTGGCCTGCAACTCTCCTACCGCCTGTGCAGCCTCATCGGTCTCGGCTACGGCCTCGACGTCAGCCGCCAGGCTATCGAGGCGCGACTCCAGCTCCGTCTGGCGTGTCTCGACCGCCGTCTCCAGCGTGGCAAGCTGCTCTTCCAACTGGTGCTGGACATGCTCATCCAGGGCGTCGAGGCGCTCGTCCAGAGATGCTCTCACGCTCAGCATCTCTTCCACCAGCTCCTCTTGGGTCGATTGCAGCTCGGCAAAGCGTTGCTCCTGAAGCTGGCCGCCATCACCCAGCGTCTCGATCCTCGCCGCCAAGGCCTCGCGCCCCTCTTCGGCCACCCGCTCCAGTGAATCCAGCGAAGTCCGCACTGCAGCGAGCATCGCCTCCCTGTTATCGGCCTCCGAAACGAGTCGCCCAAGACGATCGCCGATCGCATCGACACGTTCGTCCAGGGCTTCGACGCGTGAAGCGTCCCTCTCGCTGACCTGCTGCACCTCGACTTCCAGTCCCGCCAGGCGCGCGACGATGGATTCGTTATGATCCTCCAGCGACGAGAGTCTCGAATCCAGGGCTCCGACATGAGCTCCGCGCCCCTCCTCCGCATCGAATCGGGCATGGACATTGGACATCTCTGAGGTAACTTGAGCCACCTGGGCATTGAGACGCTCCCGCTCCTGCCACCCCAGCCACGCCAAGCCAACCAGCATGGCGAGCAACACCAACACGGCAAATTTCAGCGGCCACAGCCGCGGCTGTGGCGTCGAAGGCCGGCGTGGTCGGGTCAGGCTGGTGTCAGGGTCGGGCACGATGGGACGTCGCTCGGAAGGACGCGCTTCGGGCATGACGAACTCCTTGTTGACAGGTGCGGCAGGCGCCTAACCATTGTACGCAGGTTATACGCCTGCGCGCACACTGCCACCTCAACGCGACGAGGTACGCTCCGGCGGCTCGGCTCGGCGACCGATGCCACGGTACACCAAGCCCCAGTCGGCCACATGGGCGGGGTCGTAGATATTGCGGCCGTCCAGCAGCAGCTTTTCGCGTAACGTGCTGGAGAGACGCGGCCAGTCGGGATTCCAGTAGTGCTTCCATTCGGTAACCAGAATCAGCGCATCGGCATTCTCGCAGGCGGCGTAAGGATCGCCATCGAACAGGGTCAGCAGCGGGTGTTCACCCACTTCGGCACGCAGCGCGGGGGTGGCGGCCGGATCGTGCAGCTGCACCCTGACCCCCTGAGCCCAAAGCGCCCTCAGCAAGGTGAGGACAGGGGCGTGATCGATGCGTGCCGAGCCCGGCTTGAAGGCAGCCCCCCAGATCGCCACGGTGCGCCCTTCGAGCTGGCCGTGAAAATGCGTCCAGAGTTTGCGAAACAGGGTCTCCTTCTTCTGCTCATTGATGTCGAGTACCTGCTCGAGCAGTGCCGAGTGACGGCCAATCGCCACCTGGACATCCGCCAGCCGCATCAGGTCGCGGGAGAAATGAGGTCCTCCGAAGCCACAACCGGGATAGAGGTACTCGTAGCCGATCCGTGAATCCGCCCCCATGCCCTGGCGCACGTACTCGACATCGACACCCAGGCTATCGGCGAGCCCGGCAATCTCGTTCATGTAGCTGATGCGGGTGGCAAGCATGCCGATCGTCGCCAGCTTGGTGAGTTCAGCCGCTCGGCGCGGCATCAGTTGCATCACATCACGCCGCCGGTTGAAGGCACGCAGCACTTCCCGTACCTGGGCTTCGGCGCGCTCATCGTCACACCCCAGCAGCCAGCGACCGGGCCGGGTGAAGCTGTCCCAGGCTCGCCCCTCCTCGATCATGTCGACCAGGGCGACTGCCCTCCGGCCGTTGCCACCCAGCCGCACTTCGAGCCGCTCGGTCTCACCGACGGGAAATGTCGAGTTGTTGACCAGGACCAGCGCACCGTCCTGGCGCCCAGCCACCTTGGCGGCCAGGTCACCGGCCTCCTCGCGCTGCTCCGGCGACAGGGCGAGCCAGAGAATGTCGATGCGTGCGTCGGCCCCACCCGCGCTCCCTTCGCCATTGGCCAGGCGCAGGGTGCCCTGCTCGAGCCCTTCTTCGAGCCGATCGAGGAGGTCCGGCTCGCGCCGCAGCCAGTCCGCGGCCTGGAGCTCCGGCCAACGCATCGTCTCATGGGGTACCCAACGCACCTGGTGGCCGACCCAGGAAAGCGCGGCAGCGGCGGTTGCCGCTGCCAGCTCACTGCCATGTATCTCAATGCGCATGGCGCTTACCCCGCCTGGCTATAGCGTGCGAGGAGCTCGCGGAATCCCTCGCCGAAGCGCGGGTGACGACGGCCAAAGACCAAGGTGGCCTCAAGATATCCTAGCTGATGTCCGCAGTCGTAGGTCTTGCCGCACATGCGCCAGGCATCCACGCCGTCGCGCTGACGCAGGGTCTCGATGGCGTCGGTGAGCTGGATCTCGTCGCCGGCCCCAGGCGGAGTCTCGGCCAGCAGCGCAAAGATACTGCCCGGAAGGACGTAGCGGCCGATCACGGCCAGGTTGGAAGGCGCCTCCTCACGGGCGGGCTTCTCCACCACGCCGGCCAGCGGACAGGAGCTCCCGGCAGCCGGCGGCTCTCCTTCGGGACTGACGATGCCGTACTTGTGCACATTCTCCCAGGGCACGTCCTCGACCATCAGCTGCGAGCGACCCGACGCCTCGTAGGCATCGATCATGCCGGCCAGGTCATTGCGCTCGAGCCCCTCATCGTCGACCAGCACGTCGGGAAGCAGTACCGCAAAGGGGTCGCTGTCGCCGATGACCGGGCGCGCGCAGAGCACGGCATGACCGAGGCCCAGCGGCTCATGCTGCCGAACGCTGATGATGTTCACGTCAGCAGGGACGATGGCGCGAAGCTCATCGAGAAGCTCCTGCTTGTTCTTGGCCTCGAGGGTGGCTTCAAGCTCGTAGTGGGTATCAAAGTGGTTTTCGATGGCGCTTTTGCTGGCATGAGTGACCAGTACGATGTCACGGATACCGGCGGCGACCGCCTCGTTGACCACATACTGGATCACGGGACGATCGACGATGGTGATCATCTCCTTGGGGATCGCCTTGGAAGCGGGCAAGCAGCGAGTGCCGAAACCGGCCACGGGCAGAACGGCCTTGCGGATCATGGGTGCCTTCCTTGTCGGTTGGTGGATCGAGAGTCGGTGAATGTCGCTCCCGGGCCGGTCCTTGATTCCATCATGGGAAAGCCCGGGCAGCTACGGGTACAATAGCGCATGATACCGAAGGTAAAGAATGTTGCCAGGGTGCCAGACCAATTGACACGGAGAGACCACATGAGCGCTAGCCTCCACCACAACGTCGACCAGGGCGAAATCGCCAAGTTCGAAGCCCTGGCCAGTCGCTGGTGGGATCCGCACAGCGAGTTCAAGCCGCTGCATGACATCAATCCGCTGCGCCTGGACTTCATCGACGCCCGCTGCGGGCTGGCCGGACGCCAGGTGCTCGACGTCGGCTGCGGCGGCGGCATCCTGGCGGAAGCCATGGCGCATCGCGGCGCCCGAGTCACCGGCATCGACATGGGGGAAGCACCGCTCGGCGTGGCACGCCTGCATGCCCTGGAGACGGGCGTGGAGGTCGAGTATCGCCAGGCCAGCGCCGAGGCCATGGCTGCCGAACACCCCGGCCAATATGACGTCGTGACCTGCATGGAGATGCTCGAGCACGTGCCCGACCCGAGTTCGGTCATCCAGGCCTGCGCGGCGCTGGTGAAGCCGGGCGGACAGCTGTTCTTCTCGACCATCAACCGCAACCCCAAAGCCTATGCACTGGCTATCATCGGCGCCGAATACCTCCTGCAGATGCTGCCCCGCGGCACCCACGAGTATCGCAAGTTCATTCGCCCCTCGGAGCTTGCCGGGTGGTGCCGTGAGCACGGGCTTACCGTTCGCGAGCAGAGCGGGCTGGTCTATAACCCGCTGACACGCCGTTATCACCTCTCCTCGCGGGACGTCTCGGTCAACTACATGATGCACTGCCGCCGGGAGCCGGAATGACACACTCCCCCAGCGCCCTGCTGTTCGATCTCGATGGAACGCTTGTCGACACCGCACCGGATCTGGCCAGGGCAACCAATGCCCTGCGAGCACATCATGGCCTCGAACCGCTGCCCTATCCGCTGATTCGCGCCCAGGTTTCCAACGGTGGCAGCGCCCTGGTGGCACTGGCGCTGGGACTGGACAAGGCGCACCAGGATCATGACGAAGCGCGCCAGTTCCTGCTCGACGCCTACGGCCAGGCCGTGGCGGAAGAGAGCTGCCTGTTTCCTCACCTCGACCGGTTGCTGGAGCGCTGGGAAGCCCGACGGCTGCCATGGGGCATCGTGACCAACAAGCCGCGGGCCTACGCAGCCCCCCTGGTCGATGCACTGGGCCTGACCCCGGGGGCGTTGCTGTGCGCCGACGACCTGCCGGTGCGCAAGCCAGCCCCGGACCCGCTGTGGGCCGCCGCAGAGCAATTGACAGTGACACCGGGCCAATGCTGGTACATCGGCGACCATCTGCGCGACATGCAGGCAGCCCGCGCTGCCGGCATGGTCGCCGTCGCCGTGGGTTACGGCTACATCGAAGAGGGAGAGGACTATCGGCAGTGGCCGGCCGATCTCTGGTTCGAGACCTGCGAAGCGCTGGTCGAGGCCCTGCTGGAGCCTGCCTGAGTTATCAGGCAGGCTAACAGCCGAGCTAGCGCAAATTGGCGAGCGGGATGAAGCGCCAGGCGCCCGGAGCACAGCAATCCGAGCGTATGGGGTTATACGTGAGGAATGCGAGCATCCGGGCAACACAGCGATTCGCCCGCGCAGCCATTTGCTTACCTGGGCGGCTGGGCGTCGAAGCGCTGGCCGTTATAACCCTTGCTATCCGGCCCCATCAGCCACAGATAGGTGGGCATGATCTGCTCCGGGGTGCGCAGCGTCTGCGGGTCCTCGCCGGGGTAGGCGTCGGCGCGCATCTTGGTACGCGTCGCGCCGGGATTGAGCGTGTTGACCCGCAGCGTGCCCAGGTGCTCTACCTCGTCCGCCAGCACTTCCATGAAACCCTCGGTGGCGAACTTGGAGACGGCATAGGCTCCCCAATAGGCGCGCCCCTTGCGACCGACTCCCGAGGAGGTGAAGACCACTGACGCGTCGGGCGACGCCTGCAGCAGAGGCAGCAGCGCTTGAGTCATCCACACCGGGCCGTTGATATTGACCTGCATCACCTGGTCCCACAGCTCGGGATTGTACTGCTCGAAAGGAGTGATGCGGCCCAGCAGGCCGGCATTGTGCAGGATGCCATCGAGGCGACCGAACTCCTTGTGCAGAGTCTCGGCCATGTCATGGTAATCCTTGAGCGTGGCGCCTTCGAAATTGAGCGGAAAGATGGCCGGCTGCGGACCACCGGCAGCCTCGATCTCGTCGTAGACCTTCTCCAGCTTGGCAATCGTACGTCCCAGCAGGATCACCGTGGCACCGTGCCGGGCAAAGCACAGGGCCGCCTCACGGCCGATACCGTCGCCCGCTCCGGTCACGAGGATAATACGGTCCTGAAGCAGGTCGACAGGCGCTTCGTAGTCGATCATGCAGGTCATCTTGGTTCCTTGAACAGGGCCAGCCCGCTACAGGGACTGGCGCAGGAAATCATTGGCAAGGCTGGCAGCGCTGCTGTCGGGGTAGTCGTCACGTACCTGTTCGAGCAGTCCGCGACTCTCTTCGAGCTCACCCTGACGCGCCTTGATCAATCCCAGCTTGTAGAGGGCATCGGGCACCTTGCTGCTTTGCGGGTAGTTGTCGATCACCTGGCGGAAGGCGGCCTCCGCCTCCTCGAGGTTGGCTTCCGCCGAGTGCAGCTCTCCCAGCCAGTAGTATCCGTTGGGCGTAAGGCTGGTGTCGGGGTGGTCGACGACGAACGCATCGAATGCCTCGATGGCCTCGTTGAATTCGCGCGCCTGCACCTTGGTGAAGGCGGCCTGATAGGCAGCCTGAGCCTCGGCAGTGGTGCCGCTGGGAGATGGCGTCTGCGCCACCTGGCGAGCCGACTCCTGGTCGACTTCAGGGCTGGTCTGGATACCGGCACTGCCGGCCATCAGCCGCTCGTCGAGATCCATGTACTGCTGGCGGGTCTGGTTACGCAGCTGCTCGAGCTGGTGACGCAGCTCCTCGATCTGGCCCCGCAGCTGCTGAATCTCGTGCTGGTGTTCCTGCAGCTGATTGTACAGGACCAGGCTGCCACCCGGCTCTTCGCGCACCTCCGCATGGTCGAGGAAGCCTCCGCGCGGCTGGGCGGTACGGTCTTCAACGATCGGACGCTGCTGTGCTTCAACAAGGCTTATCACGGACAGCGGGAGCACCAGGGCTCCCGCGCCGCACAGCCTTTTCAGACTGTGTTTCATGCTTCACTCCATCGGCGCACGGCCGCGCCAGTTGGCTCAGTAGGCAAACATCACGCGTCGGTTCTGGGCATGAGCATCCTCGCTGTTACCCCGCACCGCCAGGCGCTCTTCGCCGTAGCTGACCACCTCGAGCTGGGACGGCGAGACACCCTGGACTTCCAGGAAGCGCTTCACCGAGTTGGCACGACGCTCACCGAGTGCCATGTTGTACTCCCGCGTACCGCGCTCATCGGTGTGGCCCTGCAGTACGACTCGGGCGTTGCCGTTGGAGCGTAGATAGCGGGCATGCGCCACCAGTACCGATTCGAACTCCGAGCGAATGGTGTCGCGGTCGAAGTCGAAGTAGATGGTACGGACTTCAGGGATCCTGCCGTCGGCCTGCTGGCCGGCGCGATCGGCGCTGACGCCATTGGTGCCGGTGCCGCTGACCTGGCCGGCGCCTGCAGTCCCGGTACCGACCCCTCCATTGGCACGTCCGTCATCCATGGTCCCGTCACGGCTTCCGCCAGTGCTGGTACAACCTGCGACCACGGCCAGGGACACGGCGATTGCCAGGGTTCTGGCGTACGACTTGAAATGCATCGTCAAACTCCTTCAAAGGACTCGAATGACACGGACCACTAGTTCAAGAACGGTGACCATGCAGGCTCTCGCACGTCACCACTCGCCGAAGGCAGCCGGTAGGACGCCCGTCCATCGGCTGACACGGCCCCCAACACCCCATTATTACCTTGCTGAGTGGCGAAGATTACCATGGTCCCATTGGGCGCAACACTGGGAGATTCGTCCCAACGAGATTCGCTGAGCACGACGAGACGACCGGAGCCGAGATCCTGGCGCGCCACCTGGAAACCGTTGTTGCTGCGGTGGACCATGAACAGGGTCTCACCATCCGGCGACAGGCGTCCCCGTGCATTGTAATTGCCGGTAAACGTGAGCCGTTCGTTCTGGCCGCTGCCGAGGGTATGACGATAGATCTGCGGCCCACCGCTGCGATCCGAGGTGAAGATCAGGCTGCGACCATCCGGCGCCCAGGCAGGCTCGGTGTCGATGCTCGAGTTGTTGGTGATCCGCTCGAGGTTACGCGAGCTCACGTCCATGACATAGATATCGGGCTGGCCGTCCTTGGACAGGGTCATGGCCAGTCGGCGACCATCGGGCGACCATGCCGGCGCACCGTTGATGCCATCGAAGGAGGCTATCTGGGCTCGCTGCCCGGTCCCCACCTCCTGTACATAGATCGCGGGACGCTCGGTCTCGAAGGAGACGTAGGCCAGTTTGCGGCCATCCGGCGACCAGGCCGGTGACAGGATAGGCTCACGCGAGCTCAGGACCTGCTGGCTGTTGTGTCCGTCGGCATCGGCTACATAAAGGGCGAACTGCATGTCCTGATCGGTGCCCTGCGCCGTGACATAGGCGATGCGCGTCGAGAAGGCGCCACGGATGCCGGTGACGGCCTCGAAGATCTGATCACTGACGTAGTGCGCCCCGGCGCGAAGCTCGTTGCCGCCCGCGCTGACATTTTCCCCGAGCATCCGCCGCTGGCCACTGACATCCATCAGTTCATAGCGGATGCTATAGCCATCGGAGGCGCGACTCACATGTCCTACCACCAGATAGCGCACATCGAGCGCACGCCACTGACCGTAGCGCACTTCATCGCCGGATGAAGGCCGGTCGTACATGGCATCCCGCGGCAGCGGTGCAAAGTAGCCACTGCGCTCCAGGTTGTCGCTGATGATTTGCGCAACATCCTCGGGAAGGCTTTCACCGTCAGCGGAGAATGGCACGACGGCAATGGGGGTGGCCCGGTCACTGCCGCGGGTGATTTCGATGGTGAGGTCGGCCTGGGCAAGCGAGCTGGCCAATAGCAGCAAGACGCCCAGCCAGGTGGTCATGATGACTTTCATCAGCGTACATCTCCCGGTGTGAAACGCAGATTGAACTGGCGGAAATCACGTTGTGCCGCCGCTGGCAATTGGCGCAGCTCGCCAAACGGCGCGGCGGCTTCCACAGCCTGTAGCGCGGAACGGTCGAAGCTATTGTCTCCGCTACTCTGGGTAATGGTAGCGCCAAACAGCTCCCCCGAGGGGCCCAACTGCACCTGGACCGTGGCAGCGAGGCCTCCACTTGCGCCGGGGGGTAGCACCCAGGCCTGCTCGACCGCACGGCGGACCAGGTTGATGAAGCTGTTGGCCGCTTCCTGGGCCTGACGGGCGTTGGCCACGGCATCCGATTCGCCTTCGATGGCACGGTCGAGGCCGTCGGCCGCCGCTTCGGCAGCACGACGTGCCTCTTCCTCGCGGCGGCGCTGCTCCTCGGCATCACGCTGACGCTGGGCCTCTTCCTCCTCGCGGCGGCGCTGCTCCTCGGCCTCACGCTGACGCTGAGCCTCTTCCTCCTCGCGGCGGCGCTGCTCCTCGGCTTCCTGCTGACGCTGGGCCTCTTCCTCCTCGCGACGGCGCTGCTCCTCGGCTTCCTGCTGACGACGCGCCTCCTCTTCGGCACGCTGCTGGGCCTCGAGCTCACGCTGGCGTTCGGCCTCCGCCGCAGCTTCCTGCTGGCGCTGGCGCTCGGCTTCCTGCTCTTCACGCAGGCGAGCCTGGCGCTCGGCTTCCTCAGCGCGGCGCTGGGCTTCAGCCTCGGCTTCCTCTCTGGCCTCCTGCAAGCGGCGCGCTTCCTCTTCACGTGCCGCCTGTTCCTGTTCGGCCTGCTCCTGCTCGGCTTGGCGCTCGGCCTCTGCCCGGGCTTGCTCCTCGGCTTCGGCTTGCCGTGCCTCTTCTTCCTGGCGAGCCTCCTCCTCGGCCTGGCGCGCGGCGGCACGCGCACGTGCCTCTTCGGCCCGCTGAGCCTGGTCGGTCGTGGTCTCGGTACTCACCAGGGTCGCCTGTACGATGGAGTCGGACAAAGGCTCATCCGGCTGGCGCTGGGGCAAGGTCACCAGACTGAGCACCACGACCAGCACGTGCAGGCCAACTGCCAGCAGCGTGGGCAGGCCGTAGCCGACCGGCCCGCTGTCCCGGGGTGCTGAGCCCCGCTGTCGTCGGCGACCCAACAAGTCTCGTGCTTTTCTCAACAACACGGGGCTCCTAATCACGCGACGGCGGTTCGGATATCAATCCGACGTTAGCGACACCGGCCACCTGCAAGGTGCTCATCAGTGTCACAACCTCGCCGTATGGCACGTAGCGATCCCCTCTCACCATGACCGGCGTGCCAGGCTGGCGGTCGAGCAGGATCAGAACACGGTCGCCCAGCTCCTGGAGATCCACGGCCATCTCCTCACCGCCGACCGAAAGGTAATACCCGCCTTCGCGATCGACCGAAACGATGATGGGTTCGTTGTCCTCCTGAGAATCGATCGCCTCGGAGGTGACCTGAGGCAGTTCGACCTGCACCCCCTGGGTCAGCATCGGCGCGGTGATCATGAAGATGACCAGCAGTACCAGCATGACGTCGATGAAGGGAACGACATTGATCTCCCCCATCGGCTTGCGGCTACCACCGCGGTTGAACGGACCATTCATGTCGCGACTCCCTCAGGCGGCGCCGGCTTCGCTGCGGCCCTGCAGATTGCGATGCAGGATCGAGTGGAATTCCTCGGCGAAGTCTTCGTAGCGTCCCAACAGCCGGGAGGATTCTGACGACAGGCGGTTGTAGAAGATGACCGCGGGGATGGCGGCAAACAGCCCCATGGCGGTAGCAATCAGCGCCTCGGCAATCCACGGAGCCACGGTGGCAAGAGTGGCCTGCTGAGCCATGGAAAGCGATTGGAACGAGCCCATGATGCCCCACACGGTGCCGAACAGGCCGATGTAGGGACTGGCCGAGGCAACCGTCGCCAGGAAGACCAGATGCAGGCTCAGGCGCTCCTCCTCCCGTGACCAGGCCACGCGCATGCTGCGCTGGACCCCGTCCAGGATGGCATCGGCGCTCTTGGTCTTGGTCAGCAGGCGATTGAACTCACGAAAGCCGGCACGAAAGACATGCTCGGCCCCCTGGGTTTCCTGCTCGGAAGGTGTCTCGCGATACAGCTCGTTGAGATCCACACCTGACCAGAAGCGCTCCTCGAAAGCCTGGTGAGCGGCACGAGCCCGGCGCATCACGAAGGTGCGCTGGAAAATGACCACCCACGAGAGTATCGAGCCTATTACCAGGATCAGCATGACCAGCTGCACCACGGTGCTGGCACTCATGATCAGGTAGGGTATGGACATGGTGTCGTTCACGGGCATCCTCGCTGATCTTACAATTGACCGTTGATAACCGCGGCGAGCGCCGGCGGCCAGGGGGTAGGTTTGAGACGCGTTGCGTCCAGACAGGCGATGTCGACCATCGCCTCGCACAAGGGTTCCCCATCCCGTAGCACCATCTGGCGGAAACGCAGCCGACAGCGACCGCTCGATTCGACGGCTGCGGTAACCGAGAGTTCGTCATCGAGATGGGCGGGGCGGGCGTAGCGACACTCCAGCCGGTGAACCACCAGCTGAATGCCGGCCTCGAGCAGCTCGCGCTGGGTTACGCCTTGATGGCGCAACCAATCACTGCGGGCCCGCTCCATGTATTTCAGATAGTTGACGTAATAGACGATGCCGCCGGCATCGGTATCCTCGATGTAGACACGCAGCGGCAGGCAAAATTCACTCACTGACGCACCTCACCGCTGGCATCGAGGGCCTGTTCGTTCGGCACCAGACCGAAATGCTGCCACGCCTGGCGCGTGACGACTCGCCCCCGAGCGGTACGCATCATCAGCCCCTGCTGGATCAGGTAGGGCTCGATCACGTCCTCGATGGTGTCACGCTCTTCGCCGATCGCTGCTGCCAGGGAGTCGATGCCGACCGGCCCCCCATCGAACTTTTCTATCATTGCCAGCAGCAGGCGACGGTCCATATGGTCGAGACCATGATGGTCGACGTGCAGCATGTTCAACGCCTGGTCGGCGATCATGGCATCCACCTGCCCGTTACCACGCACCTGGGCGAAGTCACGCACCCGGCGCAGCAGGCGGTTGGCAATGCGGGGTGTGCCGCGTGACCGACGAGCCACCTCGCGAGCCCCCTCACGGTCGGACTCGACGGCGAGCAGCCTGGCCGAGCGTGCCACGATCTCGGTCAGCTCCTCGATGTCGTAGAACTCCAGGCGCTGGACGATACCGAAGCGATCGCGCAGCGGCGAAGTGAGCAGTCCGGCCCTGGTGGTCGCACCCACCAGGGTAAAGGGAGGCAGATCCAGCTTGATGGAACGCGCCGCCGGCCCTTCACCAATCACGATATCGAGCTGGAAGTCCTCCATGGCGGGATAGAGGATCTCCTCCACCACCGGCGACAGACGGTGGATCTCATCGATGAACAGCACGTCGCCGGGCTGCAGGTTGGTAAGCATGGCGGCGAGATCACCGGCGCGCTCGAGTACCGGACCCGAGGTGGACTTCAGCCCTACCCCCATCTCCGCGGCGATGATGTTGGCAAGCGTGGTCTTGCCCAGCCCCGGCGGGCCGAACACCAGGGTATGGTCGAGGCTCTCGTCGCGGCCACGCGCGGCGCTGATGAATATCTCCAGCTGCTCTCTCACGCGAGGCTGGCCGATGTATTCGGCCAGGCGCTTGGGACGGATCGCGTAGTCGACGCGGCTTTCACCCTCGCGCTCTTCGGCGGCGATCAAGCGGTCATCCTGCATCATGTCGAACACTCACGGCGCTCATAACAGTTCATGACAAGGTCCCTCGATCTCCGATCAGGTATCCAAGGGGCGAGTACCGGCTCGCTTGCCGATACATGCCCTAGCCGGCCATACGCTTGGTCAGTGCCGCCTTGATCAAGGCCTCGGTCGACAACTCTTCATCCAGGCCGGACAGCATCTTCGCGGCTTCGGTAGGCTTGTAGCCCAGGCTGACCAGCGCTGCCTCGGCATCGGCCAGCGGATCCTGGCGCTCCCGGCGAACGCCGCCTGCCATTGGGGTGACGGAAGCGTCCGCCGCACCTGGGTGCTCCCAGTGGGGAAAGCGATCTCGCATCTCGATGATCAGGCGCTCCGCGGTCTTCTTGCCCACCCCGGGAAGGCGGGTAAGCGACTTGACGTCGTCCTCCATCACGCAGCGGATGAAAGCCGCCTCGTCCATTCCCGAGAGGATCGCCAGGGCCAGCTTGGGGCCGACGCCATTGACACGGATCAGCGCGCGGAACAGCGCCCTTTCCTGTTCCCGAGCGAAGCCGAACAGCAGGTGGGCATCGTCGCGGACGATCAGGTGCGTATAGAGCGAAACGGGCTCTCCAATCCCGGGTAACGCCACCAGGGTGGTCATCGAAGCCTCGAGCTCATAGCCGACGCCGGCCACGTCGAGGACTAGCCAGGGCGGTTGTTTTTCCAGCAGGGTGCCACGCAGGCGTCCGATCATGAGACTTCACTTTGCCGATGCGAATACGTCCAAGGCTCAGGCCTTCCTGGCGCCACTATACTGGTCGCTCAAGCGGCTTACCAGCCCACGGTAAACGGTGTTCGAGAATTATTCCTGCACACCTGGCAGCCCCCTTTCAGGGTTTGAAATCCCGCCATGTCGCACCGCGCCGACGCGTACGGTGACCGCCGAAGCTGCCCTGCTGGATCAGCCCGCGCCGGGCATGGGCATGGGTCAGAGCGATCGCCAGCGCATCGGCGGCATCGGCCTGGGGAGAGCGATCGAGACCCAGGATCGCCACCACCATGTGCTGAACCTGCTCCTTGGTCGCCCCACCGCTGCCGGTCACCGCCTGCTTGATCTGGCGTGGCCCATACTCGTTGACCGGCAGGCCGTGATTGGCGGCGCATACGATCGCCGCTCCGCGCGCCTGACCCAGTTTGAGTGCCGAGTCGGGGTTCCTGGCCATGAACACCTGCTCGATCGCCAGCTCGCCGGGGCGATGCTGCGCGATCAATTCAGCGATACCTGCATAGATGCGCGCCAGGCGCTGCGGCAAGACGGCGTCCTGCAAGCGAATACAGCCGCTGGCCACATAGCGCGGCTTGGGCGTGGCAACGTCGATGACGCCGTAGCCGGTGATACGCGAGCCCGGGTCGATACCGAGAATCAGCAAGGCGTGTCCCCATTCGAGGGAGTCGAGAGCAGGACCTCAAGCTCCATTGGATACCCGTGTCGTAAAACCGGCGCCTCCTGGGCGCCGGTTACTGTATACCGCATCGAAAGGACAGGGCGTTACTCCTGGCCTTCCACCTTGGCCTTCTGGCGCAGGCGAATGTTGAGTTCGCGAAGCTGATCGACGCTCACCTCGCCGGGTGCATCGGTCATCGGGCAGGACGCACTCTGGGTCTTGGGGAAAGCGATCACTTCACGAATGGTCCGCGCACCGGCCATCAGCATGACCAGGCGGTCAAGACCGAAGGCCAGTCCACCATGGGGCGGCGCACCGTAGTGAAGCGCGTCGAGCAGGAAGCCGAACTTCTCACGAGCCTCCTCCTCGCCAATACCGAGGATCTCGAACACCGTGCTCTGCATCTGCTGGTCGTGAATACGGATCGAGCCGCCACCCAGCTCGGTGCCGTTGAGCACCATGTCGTAGGCACGGGAGAGCGCGGAGGCCGGATTGGCCTTGAGCTCCTCGGGGCTGCACGAAGGTGAAGTGAACGGATGGTGCAACGGAGTCAGGCGACCATTGTCCTCGGCTTCGAACATGGGGAAGTCGACCACCCACAGCGGCGCCCAGTCGTGGGTATAGAGGTTGAGGTCTTCGCCCAGCTTGACTCGCAGCGCGCCCAGCGCCTCGTTGACCACGCTGGCCTTGTCGGCGCCGAACAACACGATGTCGCCGTCCTCGGCGCCGACGCGATCGAGCAGTTCCTCGATCACGTTCTCCATGAACTTGACGATCGGCGACTGCAGCCCCTCGATACCCTTGGCACGCTCGTTGACCTTGATCCAGGCCAGGCCCTTGGCGCCGTATATGCCGACGAACTTGGTGTAGTCGTCGATCACCTTGCGCGACATGCTGGCTCCGCCGGGAACCTTGAGCGCAGCCACGCGACCGTCGTCGGCGTTGGCCGGGCCGGAGAAGACCTGGAAGTCGACCTGCTTCATCAAATCGTCGACGTCGACCAGCATCAGCGGAATGCGCAGATCAGGCTTGTCGGAGCCGTAGCGGTCCATGGCGTCGGTCCAGGTCATGCGCGGGAACTCGGGCAGCTCCACGTCGAGCACGTCCTGGAACAGCGCGCGGATCATGGACTCGGTGATGCCCATGATATCGTCCTCCTCGACAAAGGAGGCCTCGATATCGATCTGGGTAAATTCCGGCTGGCGATCGGCGCGCAGGTCCTCATCGCGGAAACACTTGGCGATCTGATAGTAGCGGTCGAAGCCGGACACCATCAGCAGCTGCTTGAACAGCTGGGGTGACTGCGGCAGGGCAAAGAAGCTGCCCGGATGGGTGCGGCTCGGCACCAGATAGTCCCGCGCCCCTTCCGGCGTGGCACGGGTCAGGATCGGTGTCTCGATGTCGAGGAAGCCCTGCCCCTCGAGAAAGGCGCGCACATGGTGCGAAATGCGCGAGCGCAGGCGCAGCTTCTCGATCATCTCCGGGCGACGCAGGTCGACGTAGCGGTACTTGAGACGCACCTCTTCGCCCACCTTGCCATGCTCGTCGAGCTGGAACGGCGGCGTGGCCGCCGTGTTCAGCACCTCGACCTCCTTGGCCAGCACCTCGACCATGCCGGTGGGCATCTTGGGGTTCTGGGTGCCTTCGGGACGCAGACGCACGCGGCCGGAGATCCGCAGCACGAATTCGCTGCGAGCACGGTCGGCAGTGGCGAAGGCCTCGGCGGTGTCGGGATCGACCACGACCTGGGCGATGCCGTCGCGATCGCGCATGTCGAGGAAGATCACGCCCCCGTGGTCACGGCGACGGTGAACCCAGCCGCACAGGGTGACCGTCTGGTCCACCAGGGTCTCGTTGAGCTGGCCGCAATAATGGCTGCGCATGTCGTATCCTGTTTCGTAACGTTATCGATTGAAGGGTCGGTCGCGGTCAGGCCGCAGCGCCGTCCTTGGCCGGCGCCTTGCTTTCTTTGCTCTCTCCACCGCCGCCAGCTGAGTCGCCGGCCAGGTTCTTCTTGCTGCCGGACTTGAAGTCGGTTTCGTACCAGCCGCCGCCGGCCAGACGGAAGCCCGCCGCGGAAACCAGGCGCGAGAGCGCCGGCGCTTCACAGGCAGGACAGTCGGTCAGAGGGGCGGCGCTGAGCTTCTGTAGCTTCTCCAGACGATGGCCGCAGGCCTTGCACTGATATTCATAGATGGGCATGGTTCAATTCACTCCTGATTCGACAGCGCGCAACCAACGGCGATATAGGGTCGAGCGGTGCACTTTCCAAGCCTGCCGTGAAAGCCCGATAGTATAACGTGCCTGGCAGGGCCTGTCCCGGCCTTGCCAAGGCAGACCAACACAAGGAAACCAGCATGAAAGCCGTGATACTCGATGCTGCCAGCCTCGGCCCGGACGTCGACCTCTCTCCTGTCAGGGAGCAAGTGGGAAGCCTGGAGGTTCACCAGGCCAGCACCACGGAGCAGAGCCGCGAGCGCCTGGCCGGCGCCGACATCGCCATCGTCAACAAGGTCGTGCTCGATGCCGCCACCCTCGAGGCACTGCCCGGGCTCAAGCTGATCTGCGTGCTGGCCACCGGCACCAACAACATCGACATGGCCGCCGCCGAGCGCCAGGGCATCCCGGTGCGCAACGTCACGGCCTACGGCACCGCCAGCGTGGCCCAGCATACGCTGATGCTGATACTCACCCTGGCCAACCGCCTGCCGCTCTACCAGCGCGACGTTGCCGGCGGACGCTGGAACCAGAGCCCCTTCTTCTGCCTGATGGATCACGGCACCCTGCAGCTCGAAGACAAGCATCTGGTCATTGTCGGACAAGGTGAGCTGGGCAGCCGCGTCGCCGCCCTTGCCGAAGCCTTCGGCATGCGCGTCAGCTTTGCCGCCCGCCCTGGCAACGAGGCCAACGACCCACGCCCGGGAATCGCCGAACTCGCCCCCGAGGCCGACGTCATCAGCCTGCACTGCCCACTGACCGAGGCCACTCGCCACCTGATCGACACCGAGCGGCTTGCCAGCCTCAAGCCAGGCGCCCTGCTGGTGAACTGCGCCCGCGGCGGCATCATCGATGAAGAAGCGGCGCTGCTCGCGCTGCGCGAAGGGCACCTCGGCGGCCTGGGCGTCGACGTGCTGCCAGCGGAGCCCCCGCGTGACAGCCATTCGCTGCTCGATGCCCTGCACGAGCCGCTCAACCTCATCGTCACGCCCCACAACGCCTGGATCACCCCCGAGGCGCGCCAACGCATCGTGGCGCTTACCGGCGAGAACCTGCGTAGCTGGAAGGCACAACACGGCGGAGCATGACCATGCTGCACAGCCCCACGCTTCACAACCTGGGCTCGATCAACCTGGACCATTTCTATCGTGTTCCCCATCTGGTGCATCCCGGGGAAACGCTGGCCAGCCGTAGCTATCATGTCGGGCTGGGCGGCAAGGGGGCCAACCAGTCGCTGGCCATGGCCTTGGCCGGCGGCCAGGTATGCCACTGGGGCAGGCTCGGTCGCCAGGACGCCTGGGCCAGGGACCGCTTGGCGCGAGCCGGCGTCGACGTCAGCCATGTCGAACTGGTCGACGAAGCCAGTGGCCACGCCATCATCCAGGTCGACGACCAGGGCGAAAACGCCATCATCCTTCATCCAGGTGCCAACCACGGTTTCAGCCGCCGGGATCGCGATGACCTGTGCGAAGCCGCCCAGCCCGGAGACTGGCTGCTGGTGCAGAACGAGTGCAACGGCCTGGCGGAACTTCTCGAGTGCGCACGGCACAAGGGGCTGGCAGTCGCCTTCAACCCAGCCCCGATGAGCGAAACGGTACTGGAAATGCCGCTGCAAGCCTGCCGGCTGCTGTTCGTCAACCGCGGCGAGGCGGCGTGGCTGGCCGGCCTGCCGGAAACGAGCGATGCCGAAATCTTGCTCGAAGGCCTGAACAAGAAGCTGCCCCAGACGGCCACGGTACTGACCCTGGGCAGCGAAGGTGCCTGGTACCAGCGAGACAGCGACCGGCAGTTCCAGCGCGCCCTGCCGGTGAAGGCGGTGGACACCACCGGCGCCGGCGACACCTTCATCGGCTACTTCATGGCGGCGTTGCAGGAGAAGCGAGAGATTGGCGACTGCCTGGCGCTTGCAGCCCATGCCGCGGCGCTTGGCGTTCAGCGACCCGGCGCCGCCGACAGCATCCCGTCGCGCGACGAAGTCACGCGACAGATGGACCAACAGACGAACGACTGACACCTACAAGGAGGCAACGTGTCGCATCCGATCATCTTCGATACCGACCCTGGCGTCGACGACGCCCAGGCCATCGCCATCGCCCTGCGCCACCCCGAGATCGAACTGCTTGGCCTGACCACCACCTACGGCAACGTCGACGTGGAGACCGCAACACACAACGCCTTGCTGCTGAGTGAGCTGGCGGGTCGCGACGACGTTCCCGTCGCCCAGGGGGCCGCGGGGCCCATGGTCAAGCCGCGCCACCCTGCCCCGGCCCATATTCATGGCGCCAATGGCCTGGGCAACATCGAACTACCTGAGGTGAAGGGAAAGAAGGACTCACGCAGCGCCGCGCAGTTCATCGTCGATACGGTCAATGCTCGCCCCGGTGAAGTCACCCTGGTCGCTGTCGGGCCGGTAGGCAACCTGGCCGCCGCGCTGCAGTTGGCTCCTGCCCTGACCGAGAAGGTCAAGCGCGTTGTCATCATGGGCGGCTCGATCCGCGAGGGTGGCAACGTCACCCCGGTGGCCGAAGCCAACATGTTCAATGATCCGCACGCCGCCCAGCGCGCACTCACCGCCGGTTGGCCGCTCACGCTGGTGGGCCTCGACGTGACTCACCGCTGCGTGCTGACCCAGGAGCACATGGCGCGCATCGAGGCGGGCCAGGGCGAACTGGGCAAGGTATTGTCCGGCAGTTACGCCTTCTATCGCGATTTCTATCGCGAATTCCTCGGCATCGACGGCTGCTGCCCCCACGACAGCTGCGCACTCGCCTGGCTGCTGCGCCCGGAGCTGTTTACCACCGCTCCCGGTCATCTGTCGGTAGTCACCGACGGCATGGCCGAAGGCCAGACGATCTTCGCCCCCGAGGGCCGCGGCTTCATTCAGGAGCGCTGGTCGCAAACGCCTCTTGCGGAAGCGTGCCTCGAAGTGGACGGTGAAGCCGTCGTGGAGTGGATTGCCGAGACGCTTGGCTGAACGGACTCACAGGCAAACGAAGTTGTCCGGGTCATGATGCTCGATCGCTTCCAGCTCGACATGCGTGACCCGGGCATTGGGCGGACCTTGCCATAGCCAGCTCGCTACCTGATTCACCGCTTCGGCCTCGCCACACAGCATCACCTCCACCTGACCGTCGGGCAGGTTCTTGGCGTAGCCGGTCAAGCCATGCTGCAGGGCCTGCTCCTGAACCGCACGCCGATACCAAACGCCCTGTACCTTGCCCGCTACCTTGGCCTTCACGCAGCGCTTCGTCATCCTTCCCTCCTCATTTCCTGGCGCCGTTCCCGGCCAGCCCGCCTGGCGCCCCGTCAACATGCTGAAATCAACGCTGAAAGCGCTCGAACGGGCTACCGACCGGCGACGAAATTATTCTAATCTTGATAACAGGGATGCGGTATGGCCACAAGCCACGACCGCCCCGTGGAGCACGGAGCACCCTCCTCGCTCCCAGCCAACAACAACGCATCCTCACGAGGGAGACAACCCATGCGTATCTTTGAGCACCCCGAGTTCGACCATCACCAGCAGGTCGTCTTCGGCTCCGACGAAGCCAGCGGCCTGCGTGCCATCGTCGCCATCCACGACACTCGCCGCGGCCCCGCCCTGGGCGGCCTGCGCATCTACCCCTACACCAGCGAAGCGGACGCCTTGACCGACGTGCTGCGCCTGTCGCGCGGCATGACCTACAAGTCGGCCCTGGCTGACCTGCCTCTCGGTGGCGGCAAGGCCGTGATCATTGCCGACCCGCGCCGCGACAAGACGAAGGCGATGCTGCGCGCCATGGGCCGTCTGGTCGAGTCGCTTGGCGGTCGCTATATCACTGCCGAGGACTCCGGCAGCGGTGAAGAGGACATGCGACTCATCCGCCAGGAAACCCGCCATGTCAGCGGTCTGGGCCACGACGGCCTGTCAGGGGACCCCTCGCCCTTCACCGCGCACGGGGTGTTCTGTGCCCTGCAGAGCGCAGTACGCCATCGCCTGGGGCAGGAAGACCTGAAGGGAGTACGAGTTGCCATCCAGGGTGTCGGCCACGTAGGTGCCCATCTGGCCCGCGAGCTTCACGCTGCCGGTGCCAGGCTGGTGATCACCGACGTGGATCGTGACAGCCTGGGCATGCTGGTCGACGAACTGGGGGCGGATAGTGTCGCGCCGGACGCCATCTTTGGCGCCGAGGTGGATGTCTTTGCCCCTTGCGCGCTGGGAGCTGTATTGACCGAAGACGTGGCTCGCCAGCTCAAGGCAAAGGTGGTTTGCGGTGCTGCCAACAACCAGCTGTCCACCCCCGGCGTTGCCAATAGCCTTCACGCCCGGGATATTCTCTACGCCCCCGACTACGTCGCCAACGCTGGCGGCGTCATCGAAGTCGAAGCCCAGCGACACGCACACTACGACCGTAATGCGGTCATGCGCCATGTCGAGCGGATCGCCGCCACCGCCGACGAGATCTTCGCTCGCGCGAAGGCCGAGGACAGGAGCCCGGCAGGGGTAGCTGACCAACTGGCCCGGGAGCGTCTGCGAGGCTGAGGCCCTGGCCGGGCGGCGCCTCCGCCCGGCCACGCCATGACTCAGTCCATGACCAGTTCACGCTTGACGACGACTGCGCTGTTGCGCGGCACTATCTCGCGCCCCTGGCCGATCAGATAGCTGCGGGTAAAGGCAGCGCCGAACAGCAGGATCAGTGAGCTGTAGTAGACCCACAGCAGGATCATCACCACCGAACCGGCGGCGCCATAGGTCGAGGCCGTCGCGGTATACGCCAGGTAGGAGGCAATGGCGCTGCGACCGATGGCAAACAGCAGTGCCGTGACAACCGCCCCCAGCAACACGTCCCGCCAGCCCAGTACCACATCGGGAAGCACCTTGAAGATGGTGGCGAACAAGGCCGTGACCACGGCCAAGGAGATAAGGAATTCCGCCCCCGCCGTCAGCGTCCCAACCAGCGGCATGGCGCCTTCAACGGCCTGCAACATGGCGCGAAGCATGATCCCAACGAGCAGGGAAACCAACAGGATGAAGCCGATCGCCAGCACCACGGCAAGCGACAGCAGGCGCTGCTTGAGGAACAGCAGGAAGCTGTTGCGACTGGGCTTGGCGGTGACGCCCCAGAGGGTGTTGAGCGAGAACTGCATCTGGGCGAAGACGGTGGTGGCCCCTACCAGCAGGCCGCCGAAGCCGAGCAGTGTCGGCATGATGCCCGACTCCTCGATACGCGACGCTGCTACCGCCTGCTCCACCGCCCGCGCCGCGTCCTCCCCCAGGGTGCCCTGCAACTGGGCCACGATCTGCCCCTGGGCCGCATCCTCGCCGAATACCACGCCGATCACGGCGACTGCGATGATCACCGTGGGAGCTAGCGAGAAGAGCGTGTAGAACGCCAGCGAACCGGCATAGCTGAAGGCATTGCGCTCCAGCCAAAGGGAGATGGCTTGCTGTACGGTATTCCACCAGAACCGGATCGAGAACCTGTGCACGACACCTCCTTGTTGGTTGGCTTGCCCCGCTCAGGATACGCAATCGGCGCCGGCTTGTCGGCCAGGAGGCGCATTGCAGCCCCTTCCCCCCATGCCCATAATGGCTGCCTCAGCCACCAGCCAAGGAAGCGCCGATGAGCGATACCGACCACGAGTTCGACTGCCTCGTCTTCATCGGACGTTTCCAGCCCCCGCACCTGGGCCACCTGGCGGTGATCAACGAGGCCCTGCGCCATGCGCGCCAGGTGATCGTACTAGTGGGCTCGGCGTGGCAAGCACGCTCGCTGCGCAACCCCTGGCGCTTCGATGAGCGCCAGGAACTGCTGCGCAGCTGCTTCGACGACGAGGAAAACGCGCGACTCGAGATCGTGCCGCTGCTGGATGCGCTCTATAACGACGACGTCTGGGTCCGCGACGTGCAGCGCAAGGTACGCGACATAGCCGGCCATCACCACGCCCGCCTGCCACGTATCGGCCTGATCGGGGCCAGCCGTGGCCAGTCGAGCTACTACCTCTCGCTGTTTCCCCAATGGGAATCGGTCAGCGTGCCCTTGGTCGAGGGTATCTCGGCCAGCCAGATTCGTGAGCGGCTGTTCCACTCCCCTTCTTCCACCGAAGACTACCTGAGCACCGGAGCGACTCACGACCTCCCGCCCGGGGTATGTCATGCGCTGCAGGAATTTACCGGAAGCGATGCCCACCTCCAGCTGATGGAAGAGCAGAAGCTGCTGGAGCAGTACCGCCAGGCTTGGGCGAAGGCACCCTATCCGCCCATCTTCGTGACGGTGAACGCCGTAGTAGTGCAGTCTGGTCACGTGCTGCTGGTACGTCGAACCGCAGCTCCGGGCAAAGGCCTGCTGGCGCTTCCCGGCGGCTTCATCAACCCCCATGAACGACTGCTCGACGCCTGCCTGCGCGAACTGCGCGAGAGAGTCCGCCTCAAGGTGCCCGAGCCCGTGCTCAAGGGCTCCCTGCGAGGGCAGCGGCTGTTCGACGAACCCCACCGCAGCTGGCGCGGCCGCACCCTGGCCGAGGCCTTCTACTTTGCCCTGCGCCCCGACCAGCAGCTGCCCCAGCTCAAGCCGGTCAAGGGCGGCGATCACGCGCGCTGGGTACCACTGGCCGAGCTCGAACCCGACAGCCTGTTCGAGGACCACTTCTTCATCATCCAGAATTTTCTCGGCCTGCCGGCCGATTTCGGCGGGATCTAAGCCTGCAAAAAGTCGCGTGGAAGCTTCATCATCTGCCTCCACAGCTTCTCGACGCCCGGCTTGTGCACCAGCGAACAGCGGTAGAGGCGGATTTCCAGCGGCACGTCATACTTCTCACTGCCGGCTCGTACCAGCCTGCCGCTCTTGAGCTCTTCGCGCACGCAGAAGTCGGGGATCCAGGCCAGCCCCACGCCCTGCAGCACCATGCCCTTGAGTCCCTCCGCCATGGCCGTTTCGTAGACCGTGCGCAGGCGCAGGCGCAGTGGGTCGTTTTTTAGCAGCATGCGCACGCTGCGCCCGAGGAAGGCCCCCTGGGTGTAGGCCAGGTAGGGAATGGGATCGGTGCTTTCCAAGCTGAACATGGGCTTGCCCCGAGCATCAGGCAAGCTGACGGGAAGCATCTTGACCTGGCCGATGGAGAACGAGGGAAAGACCTCCGCATCGAGCTGCATCGTCGCGTAAGGATCGTGATAGGCCAGCATCAGGTCGCAGTTGCCCTCGCGCAGCACGTGGATCGCCTCACCCACGTTCATTGCCACGAGGCGCGTAGGCAGTTCGCCCAACCCTTCCTGCAGGCGCGAGATCCATTCGGGGTAAAAGCTCAACGCCAGCGAATGGGCCGCCACGATGTCCAGCGCCTCCCTGGCCATGGAGACGCCACGCAGGTGTCCGAGACACTCATTGAGCTGCTCCACCAGATTGCGTGCCGTGACCAGGAACAGCTGCCCCTCTGGGGTCAGGTTGATCGGGGTGGTCGAACGGTCTACGAGAGTCACCCCCACCGCCTGCTCCAGGGCGCGAATTCGGCGACTGAAAGCCGGCTGGGTGACATGTCGCTGCCGGGCGGAGGCAGAGAAGCTACGAGTATTGGCCAGTGCCACGAAGTCTTCCAGCCACTTGGTCTCGAGGTTCACCGCATCTCCCGCTCACAGCAATTGGAAAAAGAAGCGACGCAGCGTACGGAGTCGTACGCGAAGGGTGGCAAATATGCGCGCTAAGGCGTTGACTAATGTACCTTACAACCCTTGCAAACCCAAGCGACCTTTCTACTGGATTGGCGCGGTCAGATAGGCAGCTCGAGATACCAGCTTGCTCCACAGCGGGCGACGCTCCAGCTCGTCATAACTGACGCGCCGACAGTCGGCAAAATCACGCTCCAGCATCAAGCGAACCTCCGCGGCGAACCGACGATCGGGAATGAAGGCGGTGATCTCGAAGTTGAGACGGAAGGAGCGATTGTCCAGGTTCACCGTGCCCACCGCTGCGGTCGTATCGTCGATCAGGATGACCTTCTGGTGCAGGAAGCCGGGCTGATAGCGATACACCTTGACCCCCGCCCGCACCATGTCGGGCAGGAACGAGAACGCCGAGAGATAGATCAGCAGGTGATCGGGATGCTCCGGAATCATGATGCGAACATCGACCCCGCGCATCGAGGCCAGGCGCAAGGCGTCCTGAACCCCCTGATCGGGAACGAAGTAAGGGCTGGTTACCCAAAGTCGGTCATGGGCGCTGTGGATGGCGTGTTGCACCAGCAGGCTGGCCGTTTCCTGGCGATCGGCGGGCCCAGAGGGCACGATCACCACGTTATGGCACTCTGCGCAGGTCACCAGCGGCTCCCAGCAGAGATTAATCACCTCCCCCGTCGCCCAGTGCCAGTCCTCCCAGAAGGCCTCCTGCAGCCCAAGCACGCTGGGGCCAGCAAGCTTGAGGTGAGTATCGCGCCATGGCCCGTGACGCGGGTGCTGCCCAAGGTACTCAACGCCGACGTTGAAGCCGCCCAGCCAACCCTGCGCGCCGTCAACCACCATGATCTTGCGGTGGTTGCGAAAGTTCAGTTGGAAGCGGTGCTTGAAACCGCGGGAAGAGCGAAACGCGCTGACCTCAACGCCTCCCTCGGTCAGTTCATGGAGGTAGCCTTCGGAAAGCTTGCGGCTGCCGACTTCGTCGTAGAGAAAGTAGACGCGGACACCGCGGTTGGCCGCTCGCAGCAGATGGTCCTTGAGCTTGTGGCCCAGGGCATCGTGACGAACGATGAAGAACTGGATGAGCACGTAGTCACAGGCCGCGTCGATGCCGGCGAACAGGCTATCGAACGTCGCCTTGCCATCGACCAGCAGCTCGGCCTGATTGCCGCTGGTGAGGGGCATCATGGCCAACTGCTCCACCGCGCGGATGTCGGGGTTCTGCGCCTTGACGACATGGGGCTCGAGACGCTCGCGATAGCGGGCCAGTATGCGCCGTAGCACGGTATCGCGTTCGCCACGTGCCGAGACATAGCCATAGAACCTGGGTCGACCAAAGATCCAGTACGCCGGTACGGCCAGATAGGGAATGGTGACCAGGGAGATGATCCAGGCCACGGCCCCCTGCGAGGTGCGGCTGGATAGCAGCGCCAGGACCGCTGAAAGAAAGCCCAGCAGGTGGATGAGGAAAATTGCCAGGCCGAACAGCCAGGATGCCATGATATCTCCCTGATACAGCAGCCAGCGGCAGCATACCGCAGACGGCAGCGGCCCCGCCAGTTGGCGGGGCCGCGTGCTCGACCCGATAGCGGGATGCACCAGACCGGACTGGCGCATCGGACATCATGCGCGCTCGGCGATGATCTCCTTCCACTTGGCGGGGCCGGTCTGGTGCACCGAGGTGCCCTGGCTATCGACCGCCACGGTGACCGGCATGTCCTCGACCTCGAACTCGTAGATCGCTTCCATGCCTAGGTCGGCGAAGCCCACCACGCGGGACTTCTTGATCGCCTGCGCGACAAGGTAGGCGGAGCCGCCCACGGCCATCAGATAGACCGCCTTGTTGTCGCGGATCGCCTCGATGGCGGCCGGGCCACGCTCGGCCTTGCCCACCATGCCCAGCAGACCGGTTTCTTCCAGCATGGTGCGGGTGAACTTGTCCATGCGTGTGGCGGTGGTAGGGCCGGCCGGGCCAACCACTTCGTCGCGCACCGGATCCACCGGGCCGACGTAGTAGATGAAGCGCCCTTTCATGTCGACCGGCAGCTCCTCACCCTTGGCGATCATGTCGACCATGCGCTTGTGCGCGGCGTCACGGCCGGTGAGCAGCTTGCCGTTGAGCAGCAGGGTATCGCCCGGCTGCCAGGTCTGTACTTCTTCCGCCGTGACCGTATCCAGGTTCACGCGCTTGACGTTGTCGCCGGCCTCACGGGTGATCTCCGGCCAGTCCTCGAGCCTGGGTACCGGCAGTGCCGCCGGACCGGAGCCGTCCAGGGTGAAATGGGCGTGGCGAGTCGCGGCACAGTTGGGAATGATCGCCACCGGCTTGTTGGCAGCGTGGGTCGGGTAGTCCTTGACCTTGATATCGAGCACCGTGGTCAGGCCACCCAGGCCCTGCGCGCCGATACCGCTCTTGTTGACCTTGTCGAACAGCTCGAGACGCAGCTCCTCGGCACGATTCGACGCACCGCGAGCCTGCAGTTCCTGGATATCGATGGGGTCGAGCAGCGCCTCCTTGGCGATCTCCATGGCCTTCTCGGCGGTACCGCCGATGCCGATACCGAGCATGCCGGGCGGACACCAGCCGGCGCCCATCTTGGGCAGCTGCTCGAGCACCCAGTCGACCACGTTATCGGAGGGGTTGAGCATGGCGAACTTCGACTTCGCTTCGCTGCCGCCCCCCTTCGCCGCCACATGCACCTCGACGGTGTTGCCGGGCACCAGCTTGTGGTGGATGATCGCGGGGGTGTTGTCACCGGTGTTCTTGCGGGCCCCGTCCGGGTCGGCCAGCACCGAGGCACGCAGCACGTTGTCGGGCAGCTGGTAGGCTCGACGCACGCCCTCGTTGATCATGTCGTCGAGGCTCATCTCGGCCTCCCAGCGCACGTTCATGCCGACATGCACGAACACGGTGACGATGCCGGTGTCCTGGCAGATCGGGCGGTGGCCCATGGCACACATCCGCGAATTGATCAGGATCTGGGCAATGGCATCCTTGGCCGCCGGATTCTCTTCCCGCTCGTAGGCCGCAGCCATGGCATCGATGAAATCCTTCGGATGATAGTAGGAGATGTACTGCAGGGCGTCGGCGACGCTCTGGATCAGATCGTCCTGGCGAATCACGGTCATGTGCAAGGAGCTCCTCGGCAATGTCGGCATGCCCGCTTCTGGATTCGCAGGCGCGAAGCGGCGGGCTCGAACGGTGGCGAATTATACCGTATTGCACCTCGATGGGCACAGATGTGCCGACAAGGTAGTATTTGCTGTGTGTGAAGCAATAGATAACGGTATAAAAACTGGAGCATGAAATTTGTCCGTTGCCAGTAGCGGCTCTACGCTTGCCTGTAGCCCGACCATGGACCTCAGTGAAACGATCAAGGAGCCGATCATGCAACCCACCGTGTCCGATTTCCTCGTCTCCCGCCTGCGTGAATGGGGCGTGGAGCGGCTGTACGGCTACTCAGGCGATGGTATCAACGGCGTAATGTCCGCCCTGCGCCGTGCCGACGGCGCCCCCCGGCTGATCCAGCCCCGCCACGAGGAAGTGGCCGCCTTCATGGCCTGCGGCCATGCCAAGTTCAGTGACCAGGTCGGTGTCTGCGTCGCCACCTCCGGCCCCGGCGCAGTGCATCTGCTGAATGGTCTTTACGACGCACGCAAGGATCACATGCCCACCGTGGCCATCGTCGGACAGCAGGCGCGCATGAGCCTCGGCACCGACTACCAGCAGGAACTCGATCTGATGGCGCTGTTCAAGGATGTCGCCAGCGAGTACGTGCAGATGGTCACCGAGCCGGCCCAAGCCCGCCATGTCATCGACCAGGCCATGCGCATCGCCATTGCCCGCCGTACCGTGACCTGCGTGATCCTGCCCAACGACGTTCAGGACCTGCCCATGGAGGATCCGCCCATGGAGCATGGCGCGGTTTTCTCAGGCGTCGGTTACCGCTTTCCGGCACAGCTGCCAGAGCCCGCCGACCTGGACGCTGCAGCCGAGATCCTGAAATCGGGCAAGAAAGTCGCCATTCTCGCCGGTGCCGGGGTCAAGCATGCGGTGGACGAACTGATCCGTGTGGCCGACCTGACCGGCGCCGGTATCGCCAAGGCAATACTGGCGAAGACCATGGTACCCGACGACCTGCCCGGCGTGACCGGCGCCATCGGCCTGCTCGGTACCGAAGCCAGCGACCGCATGATGAGGGAGTGCGACACCTTGCTGATGGTGGGCACGCGCTTCCCCTACGTAGAATTCCTGCCCGAGCCGGGCCAGGCCCGCGCCATCCAGATCGACGTGGTGCCGGAGGCTCTGGGCGTGCGCTACCCCACCGAGGTCAACCTGCACGGCGACGCCGGCGCCACCCTGGCAGCGCTGGCCGAGCGCCTCAAGCGCAAACGCAACAGCAAGTGGCGCAAGCAGGTACAGGGTTGGATCGACGACGGCTGGAAAAAGACCGAGGCGCGTGCCGCCACCGAGGCTGCCCCGATCAACCCACAGTTGGTGTTCCAGAGTCTCTCGCCGCGCCTCCCAGACGACGTCATGCTCACCTGTGACGTGGGCAGCGCCACCAACTGGTACGCACGCAACCTGAAGATCCGCCGCGGCATGCTGGGCTCCGTTTCCGGCGGGCTGGCATCGATGGGCAACGGCGTGCCCTACCTGATCGCGGCCAAGTTCTGCCACCCGAGTCGGCCCGCCATCGCCATGGTGGGCGACGGCGCCATGCAGATGCTGGGCAACAATGCCCTGATCACCCTGGCCAAGTACTGGCAGGAGTGGGAGGATCCCCGCTGCATCGTGCTGGTGCTCAACAACCATGACCTGAGCCAGGTGACCTGGGAGCAGCGGGTGATGGAGGGCGACCCCAAGTTCGACACCTCCCAGGACCTTCCCGAATTTCGCTACGACCAGTACGCCGAACTGCTCGGCTTCAAGGGCCTGGTCATGCGCGAGCCCGACGACATCGACCGGGTGTGGGACGAGGCCCTCGCCGCCAACCGTCCGGTGGTGGTCAACGCCTACACCGACAGCGATATCGCTCCCCTGCCCCCCCACATCGAGCTCGAGCAGGCCAAGAACTACCTCGCCTCGATGCTCAAGGGCGACTCCAGCGGCCTGCACAGCGCCAAGCTCTCCGCCAAGCAGATGGGGCGCTCGCTGTTCAGACGCAAGAAGTGACGCCCAGCTTCCGGATACGCCGATCCATACCGGTCATGCCTGCCTCACAGGCGGCATGACCGGGCCACGGTGCTAGCAATGATTTCAAATTTAGATAACGGTATAAATGCGGTGTGTACAGGATTACTCGGGCTGGCAGCTCGGGCAGCGATAGAGCCTTCGCGAGGACACCATCAGCCGCTCGATCGGCGTGCCGCAAGCGTGGCAGGGCCGCCCGTCGCGTTCGAATACGGCGAAGCGGCAGAGCCGCCGGCTCTCTCCCTGACGCTTGGCGGCGGCCGCCCAGTCGGCGCGGCTGGTCACGCCAGCCTGCTCATAGGCCTGGCGGGTCACGTCGAGGATGGTCTGCGCCAGCCCTTTCAATTGCTCGTCACTCAGGTCGACGACACGGACCGTGGGCGACAGCCCGGCGAAGAACAGGATCTCTGAGCGCAGGTAGTTGCCAATGCCGGCGAAAGGTGCCTGGTCGAGCAGCAGACCGCCCAACCGACGGCGCGCGAAGCGCGGCTCGGCGAGCCGCGCCATGGCCTGCTCCAGCGTAACCCCGTGGGTCAGCAGATCGGGGCCGAGGCGGGAGAGAAACGGATGATCTCCGAGCCTCTCGGCCGGCCACAGCGATACGTCTGAGGCACTGTAGAGGCTGGCCGAGCGCCCTTCCGCCGTCAGCCGCACGCGCAGCGAGCGCTCGGTATCGGGCTCGCGCTCGGCGTCGTGGAGTTTCCATACGCCGTAGAGCTGATTGTGACTGTAGAGCACGCGACCGTCGTCGAAGCGGGTCAGCAATGCCTTGCCCCAGCTGTCTACCGCCGTGACCTCTCGCCCTGTCAGCGAGTCGGCCTCGGCGGCCAGTTCGGGGAAGGCGAACCACACGGACTCCAGCCGCCTGCCGGCAAGCTGCTCGTGCAGGCGGTCGGCGGCACGGCGAATCTCAGGGCCTTCGGGCATCCCTTTTCCTTACGATCTCAGCGACGAATCCGGCGATCATGGCCCGCTCGGGCTGATCCGCGGACAGGCCTATGAGGAGGCGCTGTGAACCCATCCCTGGGCGCTACTTTTGCCATCCATGGCAAAAGACCTCCTCTTCGGCCTGCCCCCGGCGCCCCTCGCTCCGTAGCGAGCGCAGCAGTCAATCAACGATGCCTACCCCAGAGCCAGCTGCCGCTCCTTGAGCTCATGCAGCCGGTCACGCAGCCTGGCCGCCTCCTCGAACTCCAGGTTCTGGGCCGCTTCGAACATGGCGTCCTCGACTCGCGAGACCTCCTTGGCAAGATCGGCCGGCGAGAGCTCGCCGAGATCGTAGATCGCCGCACCCTCAGCCACCTTGCGCTCGCTGCGCCGGCCCTTGCCCTTGCGTCCGGGGGCCTGGGCCGCCTCCATGATGTCGGCCACCGAGCGGGTCACGGTGGTGGGCGTGATACCGTGCTTCTCGTTATGGGCGATCTGCTTGGCGCGGCGCCGCTCGGTCTCGTCCATGGCGCGGCGCATGGAATCGGTCACCCGGTCGGCATAGAGGATCGCCTTGCCGTGGGCGTTGCGCGCCGCCCGGCCAATGGTCTGGATCAGCGAGCGCTCGTTGCGCAAAAAGCCCTCCTTGTCCGCATCGAGGATCGCCACCAGCGAGACCTCGGGGATGTCGAGCCCCTCGCGCAGCAGGTTGATGCCCACCAGCACGTCGAACTTGCCCAGGCGCAGGTCGCGGATGATCTCGACCCGCTCCACGGTGTCGATGTCGGAGTGCAGGTAGCGTACACGCACATCGTGCTCATCGAGGTACTCGGTGAGATCCTCGGCCATGCGCTTGGTCAGGGTAGTGACCAGTACCCGCTCGCCCACTTCGGCGCGCAGACGGATTTCGGAGAGCAGATCATCGACCTGGGTCGTGGCCGGGCGCACCTCGATCTCGGGGTCGACCAGGCCGGTGGGGCGCACCACCTGCTCCACCACCTGGCCGGCATGCTCGGCCTCATAGGGGCCCGGCGTGGCCGAGACGAAGATCGTCTGCGGAGATATGCGCTCCCACTCCTCGAAGGTCATGGGACGGTTGTCCAGCGCCGAGGGCAAGCGGAAGCCGTACTCC
Organism: Billgrantia kenyensis; assembly: GCF_013697085.1. Taxonomy (GTDB): domain Bacteria; phylum Pseudomonadota; class Gammaproteobacteria; order Pseudomonadales; family Halomonadaceae; genus Halomonas; species Halomonas kenyensis. Next base: position 124,466 of record NZ_JACEFT010000001.1, on the reverse strand, counting down.
ACCAGCGTCTCCTTGCGCGAGCGGTCGCCCTTGTACATTCCCCCCACCTGGGGAACGCTGACGTGGGATTCGTCGATGAACAACAGCGCATCGTCCGGCAGGTAGTCGAAGAAGGTCGGCGGCGGCTCGCCGGGATTACGCCCCGAAAGATAGCGCGAGTAGTTTTCGATGCCGTTGCAGTAGCCCAGTTCGTTCATCATCTCCAGGTCATAAAGCGTGCGCTGCTCCAGACGCTGCGCCTCGACCAGACGGTCATTCTTGCGCAGCCACTCGAGGCGCTCGACCAGTTCGGCCTTGATTGCCTCGGCGGCGGAGAGGATCGTCTCCCGCGGCGTCACGTAGTGACTCTTGGGGTAGATGGTCATGCGCGGCACATGACCGCGCACCTCGCCGGTGAGCGGATCGAACAGGCGAATCGAATCGATCTCGTCGTCGAACAGCTCGACCCGTACCGCCTCCTCGTCGGAGTCGGCCGGATAGATGTCGATCACGTCGCCGCGCACCCGGTAGGTGCCGCGCTTGAAATCCATGTCGTTGCGCGTGTACTGCAATTCCGCCAGGCGGCGCAGGAACGAACGCTGGTCGATCAGCTCGCCGCGGGTGAAGTGGAGGCGCATCTTGAGGTATTGGTCGGGATCGCCCAGGCCATAGATGGCCGACACCGAAACCACGATCAGGGCGTCACGTCGCTCGAGCAGCGCCTTGGTCGCCGAGAGTCGCATCTGCTCGATGTGGTCGTTGATCGAGGCATCCTTCTCGATGAAGGTATCCGACGAGGGCACGTAGGCCTCGGGCTGGTAGTAGTCGTAGTAGGAGACGAAGTACTCGATGGCGTTGTCGGGAAAGAACGACTTGAACTCCCCGTAGAGCTGCGCCGCCAAGGTCTTGTTGGGCGCCATGACGATGGTGGGACGTTGTAACCGTTCGACCACGTTGGCCATGGTGAAGGTCTTGCCCGAGCCGGTCACGCCGAGCAGCGTCTGGTGCGCCAGGCCGGACTCCAGCCCCCTGACCAGGCTCTCTATTGCGCTGGGCTGGTCACCCGCGGGCTTGAAATTGGCATTGAGACGAAACGGCTTGCTCATGATGGCTCCAGAAAGAGATCAGGCGCCGTGCAAGCGCCTGACTTCAAGATCCCGACAGGTGGTCAAGTATAGCGCCGCGGTCCGGCTCACGCCTCGACGGTGTCGGTCGTGCGCGTGGTGACCTCCACGGTCGCGCTGGTCATGAGACGGTGGATCGGACACTTGTGGCTGATCTCTTCGAGCCTGGCCCGCTGCTCTTCGTCCTCGATACCGTGGAAGGTCATCACCACTTCGAGTCGATAGGTGCCCTTGCGTTCCTCGCTGTCGTCGCGATTGACCTTGACGGTAATGCCTTCGAGGGGCCATTTCTTGCGCTGGGCGTACATCTGGGCGGTGATCGCCTTGCACGCCCCCAGCGACAGATCGAAGTAGTCGTGGGGGTCCGGCGCGCTGCCTTCCCCGCCGTAGGCCACCGGCACATCCACGAAAATATCCTCGAAGCCCGCGACCTGGACCCGCTGGCGGAAGATGCTGTTACGTTCGCTGATGACTTCAATCGTCTTGCTCATGAATCGTTCCCCAGGGTTACTTGACTTCGATGGGCAGCTTCAGCGCCTCGACGGCACGAATCAACTCATCTCTACTGACACGCCCCTCGACGTCCGCGCCGTGACGCCCGACCTCGGCACTCTCGACCCCGTCGACCATCATCAGGGCCGTGGTTATTCGATTGACCTGCTCGGCATTTTCCACACCGGTGAAATCGAGCGACTGATGCGGCATGCATGACTCCTTACCGTGGAATAAGGTAATAAGCAGTCTAACATGAGCGTTGCGGTGCGACACCGCTTGCAATCCGCCCTCGCCGCCCGCATACCGAACGATACACCCCCGACATGACGACCTGGAGCCACAGGCATAATGAGTGATTGGACAACTGCCCTGGAGGGGCGCCGTACGAGCGATTCACGGGTCGAGTTCGAGATCGGCAAGCCAGGCCAGCAGGCCGTGGCGAACGTCAAGGTGACGCCGCTCGTCCACCTCGCGATACTCGACGTGGTCGGCACGGGTGCCGACAAGCTGCTGCAGGGACAGACCAGCGCTCAGGTCGAGTTGGCCAAAGGTGACTTCGCGCCCTTGACCTGTTTCTGCAACGCCAAGGGACGCATGCTGGCCAACGCCCAGCTGCTGCGCATCAGCCCCGAGCGCTACCGTCTGATCCTGCACCGTGACCTGGTGGAGCCGCTGCGCGATCACCTGAAGAAGTTCGCCCCGTTCTACAAGAGCGAGCTCGCACTTCGCGACGACCTGGCCCTGCTGGGCTTGATCGGTACCGACGCGCCTGCCGCCGCGGCCAGGCATCTCGACATTGCAGCCCCCAGCCTGTGGCACCAGGCCGGCGACGAAGAGCGCCAGTTGCTGGCCCATCCCGGGCCACAGCCACGCGTGTTGATCTGCCTGCCCCGGGAGCAGGCTGCCACAACGGCCAGCGCCCTGGCCGACGAGGCGGCCCTGGTCGGCAACGCCGAGTGGTGCCTGCAGGACATTCGGGCCGGGCTCGCCTGGCTCACCGCTGCCCACCAGGACGCCCTGCTGCCGCAGATGATCAACTGGGAGGCGCTGGGCGGCATCAGCTTCAAGAAAGGCTGCTATACCGGGCAGGAGGTGGTAGCTCGTGCACACTTTCGCGGCCAGGTGAAGAAGCGCTTGGCACACTGTCGGCTCGAGGGCGAGCCGCTGCCGGCATTGGGCAGCGCCATCGTCGACGCGAACGGCAAGAGCGCCGGGGAAGTGATCGCCGCGGAGCTCGACAACGAGGGTGGCGTCGAGCTGCTCGCCGTGCTCACCACCCGCGAGGAGATCGGCCCGCTCAGCATCGAGGATCGTAGCGTGACGCCACTGCCGCTGCCCTACCCGATCGAAAGGCTCGATCCTGAAAGTCTGGCCCAGGGCGGCGCCTAAGACTCGCCCTCGCCCAGATCCAAACCGAAGATTCGCTCAGCGGTCGCCGTGCTCTGCGCGGCGACCGCCTCGGGCGTCTTGCCGCGTAGCCTGGCCACCATCTCGCAAACCTGAACGATCCGCGCCGGCTCGTTGCGCTGCCCCTGGTAGCCGCACAGCGGCATGTCGGGGCTGTCGGTCTCCAGCACGAAGCCATCCTCGGGCAGGCTCTTCACTGCGCGCCACAGGCGCTGGGCGCGCTCGTAGGTGACCGCACCGCCCAGCCCCACCACGAAGCCGAGATCGAGAAACTTCCAGGCCTGGTCCGGCGAGCCGGCGAAAGCGTGAATCAGGCCGCCTGCAGGCAGGTCGAGCTGGCGCAGCCGCTTGGAGACCTTGTCATTGGCATGCACGCAGTGGATCACCACCGGCAACCGGCGCGCCTTGGCCAGGCGCAGTTGGGCATCGAACAGCTGCCACTGCTCGTCCAGGGTGTCTTCATAGCGAGCATCGATGCCGCACTCGCCCAGCGCCCGCACCTCGGGATGCTCGTCCAGCAGGTGCGCCAGCGCCTCTATGTCGCCATCGCCGTGTTCATGCATGAAATAGGGGTGCAGGCCGAGGCTGATATGCACGTCGTCACGTCCGCCCAGCGCCAGCACCGCAGGCCAGCGTTCGCGTGTGGTACCGGGCACCAGGAAATGGCCGACGCCGGCCGCCCTGGCACGTTCGAACATCGCCTCGCGGTCGTCGTCGAAGGCCTCGAAGTCAAGATGGCAGTGAGCATCGATCAGCACGTCGCTCTCCTTGGCAGCTCCCTCGTCGTCCCTGACGAAGGGATGATGGCTAGTGTTCGCGGGTCGCCGCGAAACGTATCTCCGGCCAGCGCTCCTGAGTCATCTGCAGGTTGACCCTCGTGGGGGCAATGTAGGTCAGGTAGCCGCCGCCATCCAGAGCCAGGTTGGCGCTCGCCTTGCGCTTGAACTCCTCCAGCTTCCGGGCATCGTCGCAATAGACCCAGCGCGCGGTCTGGACGTTGACCGGCTCGTAGACACAGTCGACCTTGTACTCCTCCTTGAGACGGTGAGCGACCACGTCGAACTGCAGGGTACCCACGGCGCCGAGGATCAGGTCGTTGTTGTCCAGCGGCTGGAACAGCTGCGTGGCACCCTCTTCGGAGAGCTGCTGCAGGCCCTTCTGCAACGCCTTGAGCTTGAGCGGATCCTTGAGCTGGACGCGCTTGAACAGCTCCGGGGCGAAGTGGGGAATGCCGGTGAAGCGCATGTCCTCGCCCATGGTGAAGGTATCGCCGATCTGGATGGTACCGTGGTTATGCAGGCCGATGATGTCGCCTGGCCAGGCCTCCTCGACGTGGGCTCGATCGGAGGCCATGAAGGTCAGGGCGTCGGCGATCTTGACCTCTTTGCCGATGCGCACGTGGCGCATCTTCATGTTCTTCTCGTACTTGCCCGAACAGACCCGCAGGAAGGCGATACGGTCGCGGTGCTTGAGATCCATGTTGGCCTGGATCTTGAACACGAAGCCGGTGAATCGCGCATCCTCGGGCTCGACGCTACGGGTATCGGTCTCGCGCACCTGCGGCGGCGGCGCATGTTCGACGAAGCCATCGAGCATCTCGCGCACGCCGAAGTTGCCCATGGCGGTACCGAAGTAGACCGGCGTCAGTTCACCGCGCCGATAGGCCTCGAGGTCGAACTCGTGGGAGGCGCCGCGTACCAGCTCCACCTCCATGCGCAGCTCCTCGGCCTGTTCGGCACCGAGCACTTCGTCCACCTCGGGATTGTCGAGCCCCTCGATGCGCTTGTCGTCGGGAATGCGGCTGCCCTGACCCTGGGTGTAGAGATGAATCACGTCGTTGTAGAGGTGGTAGACGCCCTTGAAGTGGCGCCCCATGCCGATCGGCCAGGTCATCGGCGCGCAGTGGATATTGAGCACCGTCTCCACCTCGTCCATCACCTCGATGGGGTCGCGAATGTCGCGGTCCATCTTGTTGACGAAGGTGAGGATCGGCGTGGTACGCAGGCGGCACACCTCCATCAGCTTGATGGTGCGCGCCTCGACGCCCTTGGCGCCGTCGATCACCATCAGCGCCGAGTCCACCGCGGTGAGGGTGCGGTAGGTATCCTCGGAGAAGTCCTCGTGGCCCGGGGTGTCGAGCAGGTTGACGATGCGGCCGCCGTAGGGGAACTGCATCACCGAGGTGGTCACCGAGATGCCGCGCTCCTGCTCCATCTTCATCCAGTCGGAGGTAGCATGCCGGTCGCTGCGCTTGCTCTTCACCGAGCCGGCAAGCTGGATGGCGTTCCCGAACAGCAGCATCTTCTCGGTGATGGTGGTCTTGCCCGCATCGGGGTGCGAGATGATCGCAAAGGTTCTACGCAGCCCGACTTCACGGGCCAGATCGGCAGCTGACATCAGTCTCGAATTCGTCGTGTGTGGCACCGGCAAGGGTGCGTGTGTGTGGGTTGGCACGCATTCTACGGATTTGCCGCGCCCAGGTGTAGGCCAGCGGCCGTAAAAGCTCGACGCCCGGCGCCTGCATGCCCGTGGTCAGGCGACACGGTATGATAGGCAAAGAACGAATCGATGGAGCCCCCATGCCAGCCACGCCCCTGCCGTTATCGACGCCCAGCCGCAACCTGGTACGCCTGACCATCGTGCGCGGCATCAGTTGGACCGGCTTTCTGATTGCCGCCATCGTCGGCGTGGAGCTGCTGCACTTCGACCTCGAGGTTCCCGCGGTGATCGGTGTCATCGTCTGCATGGGCATGGTCAACCTCTTCACCTGGTGGCGCCTTGGGCGTCAGTGGGCGGTCAGCCATACAGAGTACGTCCTGCATCTGCTGGCGGACATCGTCGGACTCACGCTGCTGTTCTACCTCACCGGCGGCTCCAACAACCCCTTCATCAACTACTACCTCGTGCCGGTGACCATCGCCGCCGCTACTCTACCCTGGCGCTTCGCCTGGATCGTCGCCTCGGTTTCCATGGCGGCCTATACGCTGCTGATGTGGGTCTATCATCCGGTGCCGCAGTTCGCTCACTACCATGAAATGGTCGGCGTCAATCTGCATGTGCTGGGCATGTGGGTGAACTTTGCCCTGTCGGCAGGCCTGGTGACCTTCTTCATCTTCAAGATGGCCCACGCCCTGCGCACTCGCGAACAGGCCCTCTCCCAGACCCGCGAGGCAGCGCTGCGCAATGAACAGGTCGTCGCGGTGGCCACTCAGGCGGCGGGTACCGCGCATGAGCTCGGCACACCGCTCTCCACCATGGCGGTGCTGCTCAGTGAAATGCGTGACGATGCCCGCGACGACCCCGAGCTGACCCAGGACATCGAACTGCTACGACGCCAGGTGGACGTATGCAAGTCTCACCTGCGACATCTGGTGGAGAGCGCCGACCGCCGGCGCATGGCCGAGCCAGAGATGTGCGATGCCCGCGAATGGTTGCCAGGCGTGGTGCAGCGCTGGCTGGTACTGCGTCCGGACGTCAGCCATCGACTCGAGATTGCCGATCAGCGCGGCACGCCCTGGCTCAAGGTGGACAACACCCTGGACCAGGCCATCACCAACCTGCTCAATAACGCGGCGGATGCCAATCCCGACGACATCGGCATCCGCCTGGACTGGAACAGCGAAGAGGTAGTCATCGATATCCGCGACCACGGCCCCGGCGTGACCCTGGAGATCGCCGACCAGTTGGGAGAAACCTTCGTGTCGACCAAGAGCAAGGGGCTCGGGATCGGACTGTTCCTGACTCACGCCACCATCAACCGCTTCGGTGGTGGCGTAAGCCTGTATAATCACCCTGACGGGGGGACGCTGACCGAAGTGATCCTGCCGCACAGTGAGCCCTGAGCGACGAGGTCACCATGCAAGACACTGATACACGCCTGCTGGTCATCGATGACGACGAAATGTTCTGCCACGTACTCTCGCGCGCCCTGGCCAAGCGAGGCTATGAGGTCCTGGTAGCGCACGATGCGGAGCAGGCACTGAGCCTGGCCCGCCGTCACCGCCCCGAGCTTGCTACCCTGGACCTGAAGCTGGAGCACAGTTCGGGCCTGAAGCTGCTGCCGGAGCTGCTCGACATCGTGCCCAACTGTCGCATCGTGGTGCTGACCGGCTACTCCAGCATCGCCACCGCGGTGGAGGCAATGAAGCTCGGCGCCGTCAACTACCTTTGCAAACCCGCCGATGCCGACGAGATCCTCACCGCGCTGGAGCGGGCAGAGGGCGACCCCGACGCCGAAGTGGCCGACAACCCGCCCTCGATCAACCGCATCGCCTGGGAGCATATCCAGAAGGTGCTGCAGGAGCACGACGGCAACATCTCCGCCACCGCCCGCGCCCTGGGCATGCACCGCCGCACCCTGCAACGCAAACTGCAGAAACGCCCGGTGCGACGATAATCACCCCAGTTGATTTTCGATATCGCGAGCCTGATGCGAAAACGCAGCGAGCGAAAGTCAGGGCTAGGCCCGTTCCCGACGGGCCAACGCACTTCCCACTTCCCTGTGGGTAGCAAGGCAAAAATTGGCGCAGGCTCTCACTGGGCCGTCCAACCAAGATCGATATTCCAGCTCGAACCCGTCACAGCGCCTGCCGCATCCGAGGCCAGGTAGGCCACCAGTCCGGCCACCTCCTGCGGGTCGATCAGGCGCTTGACGGCAGCGTTCTTGAGCATGATCTGCTCCACCACCTCCTGCTCGTCCATGTTGTGCAGCCTGGCCTGGTCGGCGATCTGGTTTTCCACCAGTGGCGTCTTCACATAGGCCGGGCAGATGGCATTGGCGGTGATGCCCTGGGGGCCGCCCTCCAGCGCGGCGGTCTTGGTCAGTCCGATCATGCCGTGCTTGGCACTGATATAGGCCGACTTGCCCGGGGAAGCGACCTGAGCATGCACCGAGGCGATATTGACGATGCGCCCCCAGCCATTCTCGCGCATGGAAGGCCAGGCGGCCTGGGAGAGCAGGAAGGGCGCCGTGAGCATCAGATCGATGATCTGGCGCCACTTGGCCTCGGGAAAATCCTCGATCGGGCAGACGTGCTGGATGCCGGCGTTGTTGACCAGGATGTCGACTTTCCCGAAGCGCTTGACGGCTTCGGCCACGGCTGCCTTGCAGGCCTCGCCGTCAGCCAGGTCGGCCTGGAAGAAGGCGGCCCCGATGGCATCAGCCTTCTCCTTGGCCTGCTCATTGAAGTCGACCGCCAGCACCTGATGACCGAGTTCGCGAAACTGTCGCACCACGGCCTCACCAATTCCGCTTGCGGTTCCGGTCACCAGGGCGACACGGGGCACGGAACTCGTTGCGTTACTCATGGGTAATTCCTTCTACACGACAATGGAAGACTCGAATTCCCAGCATAAGACCGGTAACGCAACCGGCACCAGCCCACCGGAAGTCTTACTACGCTCGGGTAAAGCTCATGCTCGGGTGAAGCTCATGCTCAGGTGGGGCTCATGACCTTGTTCATCAGGCGCTGGGCGAGTCGACTCCCCTCCTCACGGGATTCCAGGTCGGACAGGTCGTCGAGCAGCGGGCAGCGCCACAGCCAGAGGCCCTGCTCCAGCACTTCGGCGACGAAGGGGTAGCGGCCCGAAGGCAGCGCGAAGACGCGGCGCTCGCCGACATCCGGCGCCGTGGCGCTCGCGAAAACCGGAAACAGCACCAGCGACAATGAAGCCGGGCTTATCAGTGCACCGGCGAGAAAGTTCGGCCCCGGCGACTCTTCACCGCCGTCGGGACAGACCTGAAAACAGAGGGCATCGACGTCAAGCCGCGGGTTACCCGTGGGAGCCTCCGCATCGGTTTCAAGGCGGGCTTTCCAGGCCTGGGCCATTTCGTTCAATCGTTGGTACTGATCAGGGGTGGGGGCGAGCATCCGAGCCTCCTTCTCGCGCATGAGCGGCGGCAGCCGTTCGGCAAGCTGCCTTACGCCTGCTATTCTGGCAGGTCAATGCGCGACGAGGAATCCTCCATGCTCCCTCAACAGCGACTCGAGCTTGCCGTGACCATTGCCCGGGATGCCGGCGAGAAAATCATCGCCGCCAGGCAGAGCCAGGCCTTCAACCAGCAGCTCAAGCATGGCCAGGAACTGGTCACCGACGTGGACGTGGCCGTCGACACCCTGATCAGCCAGCATCTTGATGCCAACTTGCCCGGCGAGCTCAAGCTCAGCGAGGAGCTTGCCCCGGATCGTACGGTGATGGGAACGGCCGAGGCGCTGTGGGTCATCGATCCGATAGACGGTACCGTCAATTTCGCCCATGGGCTGCGCCACGTCGCCGTCTCCATTGCCTGGGTCAGCGAGGGCAAGACGCGTCTCGGCGTGGTACACGCCCCCTTTCTCGGTGAAACCTACACCGCGCTGTATGGCCAGGGCGCCTGGTGCAACGGCAAGCCGATCCATGCCAGTCGCACCACCAACCTGCAACGCTGCCTCGTCGCCACCGGCTTCCCCTACCGCCGTGACAGCCGACCACCGCTGTTGCGGCGCCTGATGGCGGTACTCGAGCACTGCCAGGACGTGCGGCGCAATGGTTCGGCCGCACTCGACCTGTGCGATGTGGCCTGCGGGCGGCTCGATGCCTACTACGAGAGCGTCTCGCCCTGGGACTTTGCCGCCGGGGTGCTGATTGCCCGGGAAGCCGGAGCACGCACAGGCCATCTCTACCCCTGCCCCAGTGGCATACCGGAGGATCTCTACGGAGAGAACCTGCTGATCAGTGCGCCCGAAATTCACGCCGAGCTTGGTGATTTGCTACGTGCAGCCGATGCCGACGAACTCAACTCCTACTGAAATCCCTTGCTGCGGCTGGCCATAGCAGGTAGCAATCGACGCCCTAGCGGTCTTCTATTGGCCCTGGACACGGCTATCCGTCACAATGGCGCCAGCTCATCACCCTTCAGGAGTTGTCTTCTATGTTCGTCGTGATCTTCGGCCGCCCCGGGTGCCCCTTCTGCGTACGTGCACAGCAGCTCGCCGAGCAGCTGGAGAGCAGCAGTGCGATCGAGGGACATCGCTACGTGGATATCTGGGCCGAGGGCATCAGCAAGGCCGATCTGGAAAAAACCATCGGCAAGCCCGTTTCCACCGTACCGCAAGTCTTCGTCGACCAGCAGCATGTCGGCGGTTTCACCGAGTTCGACCAGTACGTGCGCGATAACGCTTTGCTGGCCTGAGTGCCGCTACCTACTGCCAATGCCGGGCAGCGTCCCGGCCCATAGCGTTCATTGCCCGTTTAACGTCCTTGCCGCGTTGAAAGCCGTTCCAGGCCAGCCCCTATACTGAGGTCTAATGCATAGGCGCATCCGTACACCATAAGGAACGGCACGATGCAAAGGGAAGAATTCCTCCAGCAATTGTGGCTGGACTACATTCACCATCATCCCGATGTGGGGATGCTTCGCCTGTGGCCGACAGATGCGCCGGTCGAGTATCTCACCCTGGTTACCCTGAATCAGGCCCCCTTCTCTACCCAGGACCTGCTGCCAACGCTCGGGCATCTTGGCTATCGACCCGTGCACCGCTATGCCATGGCGGATCGTGGCCTGCTCGTCTGTCTGCTGGCTCCCCCCGAGGACAGCACCTGGCTGGTACTGGCGGAGCTGCAGCTTGGCGCACTGTCGCGAGTCCCTCGGGAGTCACTGACTCGGCTGGTAAGCCAGACTCACCCCCGGGATACTCGCGGCAAGAACCTGCTGAGTCGAGGCCGACCGTGGCCGATGCCCGACTGGGACGACTACGAGATGCTCTACGAAGCCCATCCTCTCGCCGGATGGCTTTCGGTCATGGGCCCGAGCGTGCACCACGCCGGCTTTGACTGCGAGCGGCTCGGGAGTCGCTTCGAGGAGCTTGACCAGGCCCTCGCCGCGTCAGGCTTCCAGGGCAGCCAGGAGCAGCAGCAAGCCGTGCTCCCCGTCTCGCCGCTGCTCAAGTACCGTTTCTACCCCACCTGTTCGCAGCGCATGGCCTTTGGCGATGGCGATGAGCATCGCATCTGCCTGGGCGGTCTCGCCCTGATCCAGAAGCGCCTGAGCAGCGATCATGAACGTGCCGTAGAGCTCCTGCTTCCCCACCACACCCGCTGCGAGATGACGTGAGCCGAGCGTTATCCACAGAAACTGTGGATAACACTGTGCAAGAGGGGGGTGACAAGCAGCCCAGGCCCGAGTATCACGCGCCTTGTCCGCTCTGGTCATAAATTCGTCACAGGCTGAAACTAAAAGGCCTGAGCCCCGTACAGTACAGGACTCAGGCCTTGGACGCCGGCTGAATGAACCGTCCAACTATTGGGGGTCAGTTCAGTGCCCGGGCCTTGGCGAACCAATGACGGGAAAGGTCAATCGAAGGACATTTCCGGTACGTGGTCGGGCACGATAAGCTTGCCTGCCGTCTTTTCGACGATCTCCTCGACGCTGACGCCTGGCGCCCGCTCCTTGAGAATGAAGGCGCCGTTCTCGATTTCCAGGTAAGCCAGATCGGTCAGCACGCGGTTGATGCAGCCAGCACCGGTCAGCGGCAGGGAGCACTTCTCCAGCAGCTTGGATTCACCGTGCTTGGAGGCGTGAGTCATGGTGCAGATGATATTCTCGGCGCCAGCCACCAGGTCCATGGCGCCGCCCATGCCCTTGATCAGTTTGCCTGGCACCATCCAGGAAGCGATGTTGCCCTCCTGATCCACCTCGAAGGCGCCGAGGACAGTCAGGTCGACATGGCCGCCGCGAATCATCGCAAAGGATTCGGCCGAATCGAAGATGGCCGCACCGGGGCGCGCCGTCACGGTCTGCTTGCCGGCGTTGATCATGTCCGGATCGACCTCTTCCTCGGTGGGGAAGCGCCCCATGCCGAGCAGGCCATTCTCGGACTGCAGCATCACGTCGATGCCTTCCGGGACGTAGTTGGCCACCAGGGTGGGAATGCCGATACCCAGATTGACGTAGAAACCGTCTTTCAGCTCTTGCGCCACGCGCTGAGCCATCTGTTCACGTGTCAGTGCCATCTTGTTTGCCTCTTGTGTTCGGTGGAGAAGCGATACGGTCAAGGCCGGCCTCTGCCGGCTGGGCGCTTGCGCGCTGGGCTCAGCCCTCGCGTACGGTGCGCTTCTCGATACGCTTCTCGAAGGTGCCCTGGATGATACGGTCGACGTAGATCCCCGGCGTGTGGATCTGGTCGGGGCTCAGCTCGCCCGGCTCCACGATCTCCTCGACTTCGACCACAGTGATCTTGCCGCAGGTGGCCGCCAGCGGATTGAAGTTCTGTGCCGTGTCACGGTAGACGACGTTGCCGTAGCGGTCGGCCTTCCAGCCCTTGACGATGGCGAAATCGGCGTGGAAGGCTTCCTCGAGGATATAATGACGGCCGTTGAACTCACGCACCTCCTTGCCCTCGCCGATCGGCGTGCCGTAGCCGGTAGCGGTATAGAACGCGGGGATACCCGCCCCACCGGCGCGCATCTTCTCGGCCAGCGTACCCTGCGGCGTCAGTATCACCTCGATCTCATCGTTGAGCATCTGCTGTTCGAACAGGGCATTCTCGCCCACGTAGGAGGCGTAGAAGCGCTTGATCTGCTTGTCTTCCAGCAGCAGGCCCAGGCCGAAGCCATCTACGCCGCAGTTGTTGGAGATGACGGTCAGGTCCTTCACGCCACGACGCTTGACCTCGGCAATCAGATTTTCGGGAATGCCGCACAGGCCAAAGCCGCCGGCCACCAGCGTCATGCCGCTTTCGATGCCGTTCATGGCCTCTTCGTAGGAGTACACGCGCTTGTCGAATCCTGACATCGCAGAGCCTCGTCTTGTTGTGAAATGGAGTAGAAAGAACAGTACCTGACCAGTGTTGACCCAGCCAATATATTTGTTAAGTTTGTTTTTTTTATCAATTAATTTGCTTGGCTTATTAAAAAGAGCGACATGCCATGACCGTAAAGCAGCTGCGCGCCTTTCTGGCCGTGGCACAGACACTCAGCTTCACACAAGCCTGTGAGCGGCTGCACCTGTCCCAACCGGCACTTAGCCTGGCCATCAAGGGCCTGGAGGAAGCCTTGGGCGGCCCGCTGCTCATTCGCAGCACGCGTAGCGTGCGGCTGACTCCCGAGGGGGAGACACTGCTGCCGTTGGCCAAGCGACTGTTGGCCGAGTGGGACAATACCGAAGAGCTACTGCGCCAGCGCTTCACCCTCCAGCTCGGCCGGGTGGCCCTGGCGGCCATGCCCTCCATCGCCTGCAACCGCCTGCCTCGCGCCCTGCGCCGCTTTCGAGTCAGCTTCCCGCGCGTCAACGTGACGGTCCATGACGTGATCAACGAGCAGGTAATCGACATGGTGCGACAGCAACAGGTCGAGCTGGGCATCGCCTTCGAACCGGAAACCCGAGAAGGCATCGACTTCCAACCCCTTTTCGACGACACCTTCGTCGCCGTCCTCCCCGCCGACTCAGCGTTGGCCGATGCCGACTCGATAGACTGGAAAGCCCTGCTATCTCATGACTTCATCACCCTCCAGCGCCCCTCCATGGTGCGCATCCTGCTGGAGCAGGCCCTGGCGCGACAGCACAGCGAGCTGCCTGTTGCTTTCGAGAGCCACCAGCTTGCGACGGTAGGCCGCATGGTGGCGAGCGGCCTGGGGGTGAGTGCCGTCCCCTCGCTGTGTCGTGAGCAGATGCATGAGCTCGGTGCGCGCTGCATACCACTCGTCGACCCCCGGATACGCCGTACGGTAGGCGTAGTGCGTAGAGCCGGGCAGGAACTGTCGTCGGCGGCTCGGGCACTGCATGATGTTCTGCACACCACGCTTTGCGACCCGGGGGAGTCACGCTGATCCACACCGGGTCTCGCGCAGGGAAATGACATCACCCTGCACCGGCGAGCGGCAGCAATAGCGCATGCCAGAGCCAAGGCGGCACAGTTCTTGGACACCTGGCGCTGGGCAGCCCGAGCATGTTCCATTAGCATGTGCGGCTAACGTCACGAACTATCGCAACGTCAAGGAGTCGGGAATGTCGACCCTGAAAGGGCTCGTCAGCGTACTGCTAATGGTGGTCATCACCCTGTTCTGGTCGGTCCCACTGATATTTCTCACCCTGCTCAAAGTGATCACGCCGACTCGCGCCCTTCGCCTGGTGGTGCTGCGCGGACTCAACGCTGTCGCCCTGAACTGGATCGGCTGCAACCTGTGGTGGATGCGCCACTGGCTCAAGCCACGTCTTCGCGTCACCCTGCCTGAAGGACTCGCGCCCGAACAGCGTTGGCTGGTGATCTCCAACCACCGCAGCTGGACCGATATCTTCATGCTGCTTATGGCCTTGCACCGGAAGATTCCGATGCCCCGCTTCTTTCTGAAGCACCAGCTCATCTGGATACCGATCGTGGGCCTTGCCTGGTGGGCACTCGAGTATCCTTTCATGCGCCGCTTCAGTCGCGAGCAGATCGATCGTGACCCCCGCCTCGCCCAGATAGATCGCCAGGCAACCGAGCGCATGTGCGAGCGAGCACGGGAAATGCCGCTGGCCATCTTCAACTTCGTTGAAGGCACTCGATTTACGCCGGCCAAGCGAGATGCACAGAATAGTCCCTACCAACACTTGCTGAGGCCAAAGGCGGGGGGTATCGCCCAGGTTCTGAGCCAGCTAGGCGACCAGCTCGACGGAATTCTCGACGTTACGTTACGCTACGACAACCCTCGCCCCACCTTCTGGGGCTTCCTGTGCGGCAGAGAGGGAGCGATCAGCCTCGAGGCCCGAAAACTGGAAGTGCCGGCCTGGATGTGTACCAGCAATTACCACGACGACCCGCTCTACAAGGAACGCTTCCATTCATGGCTCAATGCCCTGTGGCAGGAAAAAGACCAGGCGCTCGAATCGCGCTGATGTTGCTCTGTGCCTTGTCATTGCTCTTGGCTGGCTGCGCCTCGCCCAGCGGCGGTGTCCAGAGAAGCGCTGAGTCGCGCAGCAGCGATTCGGACATATCAGGCGGTTGGGTCGTGATTCAGCGCGGCGATACCATGGGCGGCATTGCCGCGCGTGCCGATGTCCCGCTTGCACGCCTGCAGCGCTTCAATCCCGATGCCAACCCCAACCGCCTGGCGGTCGGCCAGCGCCTGCTGATTCCCACCCAGCAGGAGCGTGCCCCTTCCGGCGGCCCCTACCGCTACCAGATCCGGCCCGGCGACACCTATTCCGGAATCGCCAGACGCTTTGGCACTACGGCGAGCCGCATCCAGTCGGCCAACCCCGGCACCCAACCGACACAGCTGCGAGTCGGGCAGATCATTCAGGTCCCGCTGCGTGGTGGCGCTGCAGCGGCAACGGCGAGTTCGTCGAGTCCGGCGGCCAGCCGTCCGAGCAGTGCCAGCACACCGGCACGCACTTCCACCCCAACGCCCGCTACCGGCAACATTCCCTCTTCGGCACGCAACTGGCCCTGGCCGCTGGACGACTACCGCATCGTTCGCGCCTACGGCACCGACAGCAATGGCACCCTGCAGCCCATGCTGTTGGCGACCAATCGCGGCGCCCAGGCCAAGGCGGTCGCGGACGGCGACGTGCGCTTCGCCGGCAGCATGCGCCAGCTCGGCCGAGTAGCCATCGTGCATCATGCCGACAACCTGCAGAGCGTCTACGCACTGTGCGATAACCTGCTGGTCAGCGAGGGTGACCGAATCAGTCGCGGTACGCCGGTTTGCGATGTCGGCTTCAGTAACGCCACGGAGCGCTACGACCTGCTGTTCGACATGCGGCTAGGCGGCAAGCCGATCGACCCCCGCCGGGTGTTGAGGTAGGCAATGCAAGGCTGGCACACCCTGCAGACGGATCCGCCCCTGCACCTCTACCGCGGGGTGCTGGGCGAACCTGCCGCAGACATGTTGCTCGCCCAGCTCGACCGGGAGCTGGAGTGGCAGCGCCCCCGCCTGAAGCTCTATGGTCGCGAGCATCCGATTCCTCGTCGGCAGGTCTGGATGGGGGATGGCGATGCGCACTACCGCTATTCGGGGCGTGACTTTCCACCTGAACCCTGGCATCCGGCGGTCGTCGCCCTGCGCGATGGAATCATCCGCCTGCTGAGCGAACGCAGCGTTAGCGCTCGGTTCAATAGCGTGCTGCTGAATCGCTATGCCGACGGCGGAGAGCGCATGGGCTGGCACAGCGACGACGAGCCCGAACTCGGTCCAGAGCCCATCATCGCCGCGGTCTCGCTGGGTGCCGAGAGGCCGTTACGCTTTCGCTGGAAGCAGGCTGGACATGAGCCATTCAACGTCTGGCTGCCCCATGACAGCCTGCTGCTGATGGGGCCTGGCTGTCAGCGTGAGCTTCAGCACGCCCTTCTGCCGAGAAAGACTCCCGGGCTGCGCATCAGCCTGACCTTCCGTCATGTGCAGGCCAGCGGCCATTGAGAACCGGGCTCATCGCGCCTGGCGGTAGAGCCCCCAGAGCAGGGTTATCAGGAGCACGTAGATCAGGCTCCCGGCGGGATAGGCAAGAAAGCTGTAGGTCAGGCCGAAGTCGATGAAGGCCACCGGCACCAGCGTGCCCGCCACGGCCAGGGCACGCTGTTCACCGGAACCGGAGTTCACCCCTCGGGCGAACAGCCACAG
This sequence comes from Billgrantia kenyensis, assembly GCF_013697085.1. Taxonomy (GTDB): domain Bacteria; phylum Pseudomonadota; class Gammaproteobacteria; order Pseudomonadales; family Halomonadaceae; genus Halomonas; species Halomonas kenyensis. Next base: position 107,883 of record NZ_JACEFT010000001.1, on the reverse strand, counting down.
GGGGACGAGGTAGAGGGCCAGCAAGGCCAACAGCCCAGGCAAGCCTCGCTTGACCCAGGCGTCGAGAAAATCGTTATGCGCATGCCAGAAGCGACCCAGGTCAGGATGCTGCACGCCCGCGGCGCCACGCTCCTGCATGGCGGCCTGGTAGCCGCTGCTGCCCCAGCCTGACAACGGTCGCTCGAGAATCAGCTGCGAAGCCCCCCGCCACATCTCGAACCTGGCACTGACCGACGTCATCTCGTCGCTCCCCGCGGCATACTGCTGCAGGCTGCTGAGGGCATTGTCGACCCGACTGGCCACGCCGGTCTGGGGCAATACGTAAAGGCTGCCCAACAAGGCCACCAACGCCGCCAGCAGGCTGATGCGCCAGCGCCAGGGTAATAACCGCCCATGTCCCCGATACAAGACCCAGATGGCGAGCGGCAAGCCGATCCAGCCTCCACGCGAACCGGAGAAGGCCGAGGCAACCAGCCCCGAAAGACCGCCGGCAATCAGCAACAGCGTCCAGGGCCAACGCTCACGCCGAGCGCATGACCAGCTCAAGGCCGCCAGGCACAGCAGCCCGGACATCAGGCCGAGATTGCCGTACAGAATGGCGTGCATCGGCTCGTGACCGCTGGCACGTGACGCGCGCTCGATCGCTCGCTGCCACAGGGCCCAGCCGCCCGCTGACAGACTGCCCAGCGCCAGCCCGGCCCATAGCCAGGTTGCGGAGATCCGCACTCGGGACAAGGCGAACAGCGTGATCAGGCCCAGCGCAAAGGGCCAGGCGTCCGCCAGGCCAGCGCGTCCCTCGCCCTTGATCACCAGCATGCCGACCCAGACGCTCCCTTGCAGCACCAGCGCAGTGCCGAGCAGCAGGTCGTCGCGCCGGGGGAAGGCGGCACTCTCTGCCTCGTTGCCCAGCAGCGCCGCCAGCAGCAGCAACAGCGGCACGACAGTCAGAGTGGCCCAGGGCAGGACCAGCATCGCCGCCCCCGGCAGCAGTAACGCCATGGCTGCCAGCCGCACCTGCAGCGGCTGACGATCCAGGGCTGCAGGTATCCCGCGGCAGGAGTTGTCCTCGATCATGGCGTTGGCTAATCCTCTGATATTCAGCACAGGCGGCGCCGGAACTCTGGGCCTGCCCTACCGGCGCCGCCTCGGTGCCTACCCACCATGATAGTGGATACGCCGCCCTTGCCGTCACTCCACGGTGACGGACTTGGCCAGGTTACGTGGCTGGTCGACATCCGTCTCGCGCGCTACCGCCACGTGATAGGCCAGCAGCTGCAGGGGAACGGTATAGACGATCGGCGCCAGGAAGCGGCAGCAACCCGGGACTTTTACCACCGTCAGCCCCTCTTCCGCTTCCAGGCCGCTTTCGGGATCGGCAAAGGCCAGCAACCGTCCCCCACGCGCACGAACCTCCTGCAGGTTGGACTTGAGCTTTTCGAGCACTCCATCCATGGGCGCCAGCGCCACTACCGGCATGTTGCCGTCGATCAGCGCCAGCGGACCATGCTTCAACTCGCCGGCGGCATAGGCTTCGGCATGAATGTAGGAGATCTCCTTGAGCTTCAAGGCTCCCTCGAGGGCGATCGGCATCTGCGCACCACGGCCCAGGAACAGAGTGTGGCGATAGTTGACGAACCCCTTGGCCAAGGCAGCGACATCCGGCTCGAGTTGCAGGGTATCGCCCAGCAAGGTCGGCAGGTATCGCAGCCGGTGAACCAGCTTTGCCGTCAGCTCCTCTTCGCCGCCGTGCAGCTGGCGCAGCGCCAGGGTGACCAGCATCAGCGCCGTGAGCTGAGTGGTGAAGGCCTTGGTTGAAGCCACGCCGATCTCGGGGCCGGCGTGGGTCATCAGGCTGAGGTCCGACTCGCGCACCAGCGAGCTGCCCGGAACGTTGCAGATCGACAACACCCCGACGTAGCGATCTCCTCCCCGTTTGCGCGCATGGCGCAGGGCGGCCAGGGTGTCGGCGGTTTCGCCGGACTGCGAGAGGGTAAGGAGTAGCGTGCCAGGCGGAGTGGCGACCTCCCGATAGCGATATTCCGAGGCGATCTCCACCTGACAGGCAATGCCAGCCAGTTCCTCGATCCAGTAGCGCGCCACCAGCGCGGCATGATAGCTGGTACCGCAGGCAACGAGGTGGATCTGGCGAGTAGCGCCGAGCAGCTGGCGGGCCTGAGGGCCAAATGCTTCCACCAGCACCCGGTCGCTGCCGAGTCGCCCCTCCAGGGCGTTGGCCACGGCCACCGGCTGCTCTTGTATCTCCTTGAGCATGTAGTGCTCGAACTCGCCCTTGCCCACGGCCTGGTCGTCATGCTCGTAGCGGAACACTTCACGCACCACCGTGATCCGCTGGCCTGAGGCATCCAGGCCGTGCACGACGCACCCTTCGCGGGTAGCCTCCACCAGGTCGCCATCCTCGAGATAGACGAAGCGATCCGTGACCGGCAGCAAGGCCAGCGGGTCGGAGCCAAGGTAGGAACCCTGCTCGCCGATGCCCACGACCAGCGGGCTGCCATGGCGTGCGCCGATGACCCGGTCGGGCCGGTCGGCATCGATCACGCCCAAGGCATAGGCCCCATCGAGACGGGCCACAGTAGCTTCGACCGCCGCCAGAAGATCGCCGCACCGGCGCAGCTCCCGTTCCACCAGGTGAGCGACCACTTCGGTATCGGTCTGCGAAGTGAAACCGTAACCATCGGCGATCAGCTCGGCCCTCAAGGCCTGGTGGTTCTCGATGATGCCATTGTGGACCACGGCGATACGCCCCGACACGTGGGGATGAGCGTTGTCCTGACTGGGCTCGCCATGGGTGGCCCAGCGCGTATGGGCCACACCGGCCATGCCCGACAGCGCTGCGCCGGAGAGCTGGCGTTCCAATGCGGCTACCTTGCCAACCTCCCTGGCACGGCCCAGCCTGCCGGGGGCCTGGACCAGGGCAACGCCGGCCGAATCGTAGCCTCGATACTCGAGGCGCTTGAGACCTTCCATCAGGATGGGCAGGACATTGGCCGTACTCACGGCAGCTACGATGCCACACATGTTCTTATCTCCATGAACGGCGCCACGGTCCGGCCGTGGTGCTTTGACGAATGCAAGGTGGGAACCCGCGATGCCCCGGGTAGCAATGAGGTACCCGCCGGACGTCCCGGTCCGACTGGGCGATAACGAAGCGCCGCCTACTTGTGACGCTCCAGCACCGGACGCAGCGGGGTCACTGCCGCTGGTGCCTGAGGAATCGATGCTTTTCCACGACGCTTCTGCAGCCACACCAGGTCGACGATATCGTCCTGCGGCCGGTACGCCGTGGGTGCCTCCTGCAACAGGCGCCGAATGCCGTCGTGATGGAAGTTACGGCATGCATCGAACAGCTGATCGAGGAAACCCTCCAGTCGTGACCATTCCCAGAACACCTCCTGGGCGGTCATGATGCGAGGGTGCGACGTCGGCGCGACGTCCTCGCCCACCAGCAGCTCTTCGAAGAGCTTTTCCCCTGGGCGAAGTCCGCTGTAGGCGATGGCGATATCGCCGTCGGGGTTTCTCTCGTCGCGCACCTTGAGCCCCGAGAGACGCACCATCTGGCGCGCCAGTTCGGCGATGCGCACCGGCTCGCCCATGTCGAGCACGAACACATCACCGCCCCTGGCCATGGCACCGGCCTGGATCACCAGCTGAGCGGCCTCAGGAATGGTCATGAAGAAACGGGTGATGTCCGGATGGGTCACGGTGATCGGCCCGCCTGCCTGGATCTGCCCGCGAAACAGCGGTACCACCGAGCCACTGGAGCCCAGCACATTGCCGAAGCGCACCATGCAGAAGCGAGTCGCGCTCTGGTGCCTGGCGAATGCCTGGCAGATGAGCTCGGCCAGCCGCTTGGTCGTACCCATCACGTTGGTCGGCCGAACCGCCTTGTCGGTGGAAACGAGCACGAACGTCTCGACTCCCGCCTCCATCGCGGCATGTGCCGTGGAAAGCGTGCCGAAGACATTGTTCTGCACGCCCTCGACAACGTTGTGCTCTACCATCGGTACATGCTTGTAGGCGGCAGCATGGTAGACGGTCTGCACCTCATAGGAGGTCAACACCGTGGTCAAACGCTCGCGATGCTGAACCGAGCCCAGCAGCGCCTCGACCCGCACCGTCAGCCCCTCTTCGGCGGCGATACGCTTCAGGTCCTGTTCGATGCGATAGAGCGCAAACTCGGAAATATCCAGCAACAGCAGCAGGCTGGGGCAATGGCGCATGATCTGGCGACACAGCTCGGACCCGATGGAGCCACCCGCACCGCTCACCAGAACCACCTTGCCGCGGATGTTGGCCTCCATCAGGGTCGGGTTGGGAGGAACCGGATCGCGTCCCAGCAGATCCTCCACCGCCACGTCGCGAACCTCGCTGATCCGGGCACGGCCAGTCACCATGTCGGCAACGCCGGGAATGGTCTGCACCGGGAACCCCTGGGGCTCCAGCTCGGCAAGGATCTCGCGGCGACGCGAGCGCGCAACGCTGGGCATGGCCAGCAGGACCCGCTCGGCGCCGTAGGTATCGGCCAGATAGCCGAGCTGGCGCGGTGGATAGACCTTCAGCCCCTCGATGAAGGTATTCTGCAGGCCAAGCGCATCGTCGACGAAGGCGATCGGCAGATACTCCTGCCCATGGCTCAGCGATACGGCAAGCTGGCGACCGGCGGAACCGGCGCCATAAATCACCACACGCGGCTTATGGCGAATCTGGCTGCGCAGGTAGATGGCACGCAGGCCGAAGCGCACCCCACCGATGGTCAGCAGCGCCAGCATGGCGTAGATGAAGGGCACGCTGCGGGGTATTCCCAGCGCAAAGAGATAGCTTGCCAGCGCCAGGGAGAGTGCCGAGATCACCACCCCGATAATTACGGCACGGATCGCCTTGGGTCCGAGGTAGCGAATCACGGCCCGATAGAAACCGAGCCTAACGTAGATCGCCAGGCTCAGCGGAATCAGCAGCAGCAGCGCCAGCCAGGTCCGCGCCTCGGCAAGCGGTGTCCAGCTTTCCAGACGTAGGAGCATGGCCAGCAGGAAGCTCGAGGCGATCAAGACGGCATCCACCACCAGCTGGATCGTGCGCTTCTGCTTCCTAGGCAGGCGAAACAGGGGATGCAGGGAATATCTCATGGCGTCTCTCCTTGACGGCGGACGCAGCGCGTCCGTCTGGCTGCGGTGCCTCAGTTGCTGGCACGCGCCATGACCGCTTCGATCACGGTGCAGGTTCGTGCGATCTCTTGCTCGGTCAGGGTGGGATGACAGAGGAACATCAGGCTGGTCTCGCCCAGCTCGCGGGCCACCGGGAGCGGCTTCTCGGGGCGCAGGCCGGTACCCTCGAAGGCCCGCTCGCGATAGACCTCCGAGCAGGAGCCCGAGAAACACGGCACCTCGGCAGCGTTGATCTCCGCCATGATGCGGTCACGGCTCCATCCCGCCGCCAACTGCGCGGGCTCGACGAACACGTAGCACTTGTAGGCCGCGTGGTCGCAGTACGAGGGAGGCTTGGGCACACGCAAGGCCCTGCAGCCTGCCGCGGCCTGCCAGATTCGCTGCGCGTTGGCCAGTCGCGCGGCCTTCCACTGGGACATACGACCAAGCTGGAGGCGGCCGATCGCCGCCTGCATCTCGGTGATGCGCCAGTTGGTGCCGAAGCTCTCGTGCAGCCAGCGAAAGCCGGGCGGGTGTTCGCGCTGGTAGACCCCCTCCCAGCTCTTGCCGTGATCCTTGAACGCCCACATGCGGCGCCACAGCTCGGGATCGCAGGTCGTGACCATGCCGCCCTCGCCGCCCGTGCTCATGATCTTGTCCTGACAGAACGACCAGCAGCCCACGTGCCCGATGCTGCCAACGCTGCGTCCGCGGTACCGCGCACCATGGGCCTGTGCACAATCCTCGATGACATACAGCCCATGCTGCTCGGCCAGTGCCATCAACTCGTCCATCTCGCACGGCCAGCCCGCCAGGTGAACGGCGATGATCGCCCGGGTCTTCGGCGTGATCTTTTCGGCTACCGTGGCAGCGCTGATGTTCTGAGAGTCGCGCTCGACATCGGCGAATACCGGCCTTGCACCCGCCATGACGATACTCGAGGCCGATGCCAGGAAGGTGCGCGAGGTGACGATGACTTCATCGGCGGGATCCTGGCCGATACCGAGCCCGCGCAAGGCGAGGTCGAGGGCGACAGTCCCGTTGGCAACCGCCACGGCGTACTCGCTATCGCTGAAACGGGCAAACTCACGTTCGAATTGGCGACTCTCCTCACCGGTCCAGTAGTTGACCCGGTTGGACAGAAGCACGCGACGCACCGCATCGGCCTCCTCAGGGGTATAGGCCGGCCAGGGGGAAAAGGGTCCATTGAGCATTACTTTCTTCCTTGGGGGGGTAACCAGTTCGAGTGGGGTGACGCTGGCGCCATCGCGCGCCGCCATGACTGAGCCATCCCGGTGCGGCCTGGAATCCAGCTGGCGGGCCGGGACTCCGCCTACCTGCAGATGGCTGGCGACGTCGGCCACCACGGCGGCCCCGGCGCCAACCATCACGCCCTCACCGATGGCCACGCCCTGGCGCACTGCAGCCCCGGCACCGATCCAACTGGTGCGTCCTATCTCGACGTCGCCTGCCACGTTGGCACCGGGAGCGACATGCACACAGCTGCCTAGGCGGCAGTCGTGACCCACGGTGGCAGCGGTATTGACGATGCAACCCGTGTCGAGCTCGGCGAAGGCGTTGATCACGGCGCCAGCCACGACCACGCAGCCCAGGCCGAGGTTGGCCATCGGGCTGACCGTGGCGCGCGGATGAACCAGGGTGACGACCCGAGCGCCGTGCGCCAGCAGCGCATCGAGCTTGGCCTCGCGAATGCCGTTGTTGCCGATCGCCACCACCACCCCGTCGAAGCCCGGCAGGTCGTGGAGCAACATGGGCATGCCGCCGTGAACCTCCCAGTACGCGTGGCGTGTCATCCGCGGCCAGGCATCGTCGTAGAAGACCAGGTTCTGCCAGCCAGCTTGCAAGGCAATATCCGCCACCACCTTGCCGTGGCCGCTGGCGCCGAAGATGGCAAGACGTCGACGGTTACTCATGGCGGCCTCCGCGGAATCGCGGCATGGCGACATCCCCGTCGTGGGCGATACCCTCGCGCACCGCGACCTTCTTCACGGTCAGGAATAGAATGCCCAGGTCGAGCCACACGGAACGGTTATCGACGTACCACACGTCGAGTTCGAATTTCTCCTCCCAGGTCAGGGTGTTGCGCCCATTGACCTGGGCCCAGCCGGTCACCCCGGGGCGCACTTCGTGACGCCGGGCCTGATACGGGGAATAGAGTGGCAGGTACTCCATCAGCAGCGGGCGCGGCCCGACCAGGCTCATGTCGCCCTTGAGCACATTCCACAGCTCCGGCAGCTCATCGAGGCTGGTGGCACGCAGCACGCGCCCGAATCGAGTCATGCGCTCGGCATTCGGCAGCGGCTTGCCATCGGCATCGTAGGCGTCACGCATGGTGCGGAACTTGATCATCTCGAACGGGCGCCCACCCAGCCCAGGCCGGGTCTGTCGAAACAGGATGGGCGACCCGAGCTTGAGCCGCACCAGCACAGCCACCCCCAGCATCAGCGGAGACAGCAGTACCAGGATCACCAGAGAGATCAGAAAGTCGAGCAGTCGTTTCATCGTTTCTCATCCATGACGTCGTTCATGATGCCGGCCAGGCGCTTGGCCAGGATCCGGTAGTCGTAGACGGCTTCCATATGGGCTCGGCCCGCCGCTCCCATGCGGGCGCGTTTCTCAGCCGGGAAATCGGCCAGGCGCCTGATCGCCTCGGCCAGGGCCTGAGGGTCTTCCGGGGGTACCGTGATGCCGGCGCCGGCCTCGGCCACGGGGTCGTTGATCGCCGCCGAAGCGATGATCACCGGCCTCGCCGCAGCCATGTAGTCGAACAGCTTGTTCATGCTGATGCCGAAGCGGTACAGCCGGGGCAGATCGCGCACCGTGATGACGAAGGCGTCCGCCTCCCGCGCCAGCGCCGGGATATCCCGCTTGGGTACCGGTGGCTCGAAACGTACCCAGCGCCCGTCGAGGCCGTGCCGGCTGGCCTGCTGGATCAGGTCTCGCTTGGCGGGCCCATCCCCGATCAGGCGCAGCTGGACTGGACTCCCCTCACCGCGCCGCTGCTGCTTGACGATCGCCATGGCCTCGATCAGGTCGGCCAGACCATTGGCTTCGCCGTGACTGCCGAAGTACATCAGCGTCAGGGGCATTTCCGGCGGACGTGGAGCCGGCGGCCGTGGGTCCGGAAACTCGGCCAGGTCGACCCCGTTGGAAAGCCACTCGATTCGCTCATGCGGCACCCCCAGCGGGGCGATATAGTCCACCGCCCGGGGCAGCAGGGTCAGCACACGGCTGGCGCGCCGATACAAGAAGGTCTCCAGTGCCCGCATCGCCCGAGCCATCGGCGAGCCTTGCTTGAGCCGCCCCATGTCGATGAGGGTCTGCGGCCACAGATCGCGCACCTCGAACACGAACGGCACGCGATATCGCCGCGCCAGCCGCCAACCGGCCAGGGCCGCCAGGGGATGCACGCTCGAGCCGATGATCAGGTCGGGAGGCGCCACCCTGGAAAGTCGCGACGGCTGAGTCGCCTGCCAGGCATACTCGAGCATGCTTTTGATCCGCCCCCCGCCGTTGCCGCGGTAGCTGGAGGTACGCAGCCACAGGAAATCCACTTCGCCACAGGTCTCGAGCCGGGCCTTCTCGCCCTCTCCCAAGCGCTGCTCACCGCTCGGATGATCGACGCTGGAGGCGATCAGGGTGGCCTGCCAGCCACAGGCAGGCAGATGCCGTGCAAGCTGGTAGTGACGAGCCCCGCCGGCCTTGTCGGGATGCTTGGCGTAGTGATTCAGGATCCATACGTGTTTCATCAAGTCCTCGGTCAGCGGGCAAGGGTACGGTAGGTGTCCAGCAGCTTGCGTTCCTCCTGCTGCCAGTTGTAGCGCTCGGCAACGGCCCGTTGACCGTTCTCGCCCATCTCACGGGCACGCTCGGGATGGGTCACGATGAAGTCGATGGCGGCGGCGATCGCGCCGGGATCGAGGGGGTCGACGCAGATCCCGCAGTCGCTGCCCTCGACGATCTCTCGCCACAGGGGAAAGTCCGAGGCAATCACCGGCAGGCCGGCGCTCATGTACTCGAACATCTTGACCGGCAGGGCATCGAGGTAATTGATGATGGGATGGAGCGTCACCAGGCCGGCAATCGAGCTGCCCAGGACCCGTCGCACGCCGTCACGATCGAGGTAGCCATGCGCCTCGACCCGCGACCACCCGGCATAGGTCATCACCTCCTGCTCCAGGGTGAGCAGGTTGAAATCTCCGGCGAGCTGCAGACGGCAGTCATGCTCGACACGCTCCATGGCGCGCACGATCTCGCGGATACCACGCACCTCGGCAATGCCGCCGACGTAGCAGATGGCAGGCAACTCGTCGACGCCGGCAGTCAGGCGCGCGTCGGGCGCGCCGTCGAGCTCACCCAGCATGGGGAAGTTGTTGACATCGATGACCCGGGAATGGAACGTGCTGAAGCCATCACGTATGTAGGGGGTCGCCGCCACGATGGCATCGAAGTGACGGCACACCCGGCGCTGATAAGCCTCCACGCCGAACGACAGCAGCCTGCGAGTGGCCTTGCCCAGATAGTGCTTGGCCAGCATCTGCCGCGGCAGATCCTCATGAGCATCGTACACCACCGTCTTGCCCAGCCGCTTGAGGCGGCGCCCCACCGGCATCAGCTCGGGGTCGTGCAGATGGTAGAGATCGGCATCCAGCCGTCTGGCCTGATCATGGACACGTCGAGTGGTCTTCAACACCCGGTTCAGGCGTCCTGTAAGCCGGCCGACATCGTGGATGACCACGCCGTCACGCTCCTCGTCTCCGTTGCCGTCGGCCACCACCAGGGTCACGGCATGGCCATCGGCGACCAGCGACCGGCACTGCTTGTGGAAGATACGGGTGTCATAGCGCGGATGAGCGGAAGTCAGGTGTACCACTTTCATTGTCGATTCGTCCTTGTAGATCCCTCGCAGCATGGGGCTGCACCGATTCGTCGCGGCCAGCCCCTAACGGACCGGCCTGTTGCGTGGTGTCGCTGCCACACTCCTGTCTCGTGCGCAGCATGGCATTGGCAAAGGCGCCCCAGCCCAGGGCGGGCAACGGCCAGAACACCGGCTTGGCCAGCACGATCAGCAGCAGACAGACGAAGTTGATGGAGAAGGCGAAGACCCACCAGGCAGAGCGATCGCCGGCGACGAGCATGCGAAGCGCCGCGCCCAGGAAGGCAGTGGCAGTCAGGCCCACATAGAGCAGGAATCCCAGCGCCCCGTAGTTGACCCAGGCCGAAAGCATGCTGTGGGCGTAGCCCCCGGTCAGTTCGGCGGTGCTGATATGCCCGCCGAAACGCCCCAGCAGCGGATTCGCCAGGATCTGCTCCACGGCGCGCTGGCCGAGGTTCTGGCGAGCCAGCCAGGAGCTGGTTCCCGACATGTCGAGGATCTGCAGCTGGCGACTGCCGGCCAGGCCCTCGAACTGGCTCATCACCAGCCCGATCAGGACCGCCACCACCGCCAGCAGCGTGAACAGGTACTTGACGCTCATGCCTGCCCACAGCGTCATCAGCAGTGCCACGAGCGCGAGGAACGCATACAGCTCGGAGCGCGCCCCCAGCACGAACATGACGAAAGCGCCCAGCACGATGAGCGTGGCCCGCACTGCGGCCCGCTCACTGACGGCGATCAGGAACACCAGCAGCACCAGAGCGCTGCGCGCATAGCCCTGGTAGGTCGAGACGCTGGCATCCTCCGTCTCGACCATGCGGCTGGCGAAGAACATCCACTGGCCGGTGGTAGCCACGTGGAACAGCAGGTACCCCGCAATCAGGGCAAAGGCGAGCCAGAAGGCCCTCGCCAGCCGCGGCGAATCCAGCGGCAGGCGATAGCCCATGACGAACAGCACCAGCCACAGCACCAGGGTCTCGACACTCTGGACCAGCGCCGCTCGCATGATGCCGCCCCCGGTCAGGCCAAAGTTCGCCACGGACCACAGCAGCACGTAGGCGAAGAAGGCGAAAGTGACCAGCGCATAGCCCCGGGTCGAGCCCAGCAGCACCAGCAGTTGGGAGGGCAGCAGCGCGCAGTAGAGCAGGAACAGCATCACCGACACCACGCCGAACAGGCCGCCGAGAAAGGCCGGGATCAGGCCCATTGCCACCAGGGTGTGGTAGAGAATGAACCCCGGGAAGAGCACGAAGAAGCCTATCGCGGAAGCACGAGCGGTCAACGCATCACCGGACAGCACCATGGCGATACCCCTGCTGCCGCTCAGTCGGCCAACACGCGCTCATAGAGCTCGCGTTGGGCCGAGGTGGTGAGTTCTGAGTTGTGCCACAGCAGGGTGAAGGTACCGTCCACGGCACGGCAGCGCGCCTTGAGCAAGCTGAAGCGCTCGAATGCCGACTCGCCGGTACCTAGCCCCAGATAGAGCGGCGAAATCACCGAGGCCTCCATGACGATCAGCGGGCGGATACGCAGCGCCAGCGCCTCCCCCTTGACGGGATCGAAGGCCGGATACTCGTGACAGGTTCCACAGCGGAAGCCCGGCGCTTCTGCATAGGAGAGCGTGGTGTCGTAGTCGATGCCCGCCTGCTCGTAGCCCTGCAGGGTCAGCGGCATCTGCCAGCGCAGATAATGCATGCGTCCCCCCCACAGGCGCTGCTCGATCCCCTCCTCGGCGCACACCCGCCGCAGGCGACGGGCCTCGTTGGCCAGCTCCTTCGGGTTGCGGAAGGTGTGGTAGCTGGGATGCAGGCCCACCTCGTGACCCCGCTCATGGATCCGCCGCATGAGGTGTCGCATCGCCGGATGCTCCGGCTCGTAGTCGGCGTCCTTGCGCGGGTCGGTACGGCCACAGATGAAGTAGAATGCGCTCGTCAGGCCATGCTTGTCGGAGACGTCCATCAGCCAGTCGAAGGTGTTGAGCGGATCCAGCGGGTGTAGCCGGCGGCGTGTGCGCAGACGGATCCATGGCCCCACCAGCAAGGCCTGGGGACGCCGGTGGCGGACGGCATCCCCCAGCATGACCCGCGCCAGCTTGACGTCGCGGGCAAAGCCATAGCGGCTGGGGCGATCGACATCATGGGTCGGCCGAATCGCGAAGCGATGCTGGCGCAGCTCGACCTGCGGCCACTGGCGAAGAATGACCTGGCCGAGCACCGCCAGCCACTCGTCGACCACGGGGCGCTCGAGGTAGCCGTGGCGTCCGCCATGCGAAGCACTGGCGGGGAAGCGACAGTGACGATCGAGGTGTTGGGCCTCGACCTCCTCCTGGCGCGACAGCATCCAGTAGGTCAGGCCAAGGATGTCATAATGGACCGCAACCCCTTCCCGGGTCGGCTCGATAAGCGGCCGGGGCAGGCTGGCGGCGCCCGGCGCCGGCAAGGGCAGGCCCAGCGGAGCGCTGAAGCACTCCTCCGCGGCATCCCACTGGGTGTGAGGCAGATCCACCCCGGCCAAGTAGAAGCCCGGCTGCAGGCGATCGAACAGGATAACGCCCGGGGCTTGGGCATGGCGCAGGTAGAGCCTCTCAGGGCCATCGCGCTCCAGGCGCAGCGGCAGTCCGAAGCGTTCCAGCAGAATCTGCTCCAGCCAGGCCAGCACCGGCTCAGCCGTGGTGGCCGTCGTGGTCAAGGCGGGCTGGGTTTCCGAGCGGCCGCCCCTGGTTGGCAAGGCGCCGGTCTGCTGCCGGGCGAAGCGATCATGCGGTACGGTCATGTCGTTCATTTCGATTCCCTCCTCATGATTGTGCGGGCCGTGACGTAGGCCTCCCGCGCCAGCTGGCGGATACCGCGTTGGCTTATCGCGTAGTGACATACCAGCCGCCCGCCCCATGCCTCCTTCATCTCCGCCACCGGCGCGATGTTGGCGCCGATGAAATCGAAGACGCTGCACCCTTGGCGGTCGAAGAAGTTCAGCGCCTCCTCGGCCACCAGGTTGTTGACGCCATCTTTCATCGCCTCGGTCTTCATGCCCGCCGACCAGGCCAGTGCATGCCCGCCTGGCGCGTAAAGACAGACGCGAGTGCCCATGGCTTCACCCTGTGCGTTGCGTGCCAGGAAGCAGGCGAAGTGATCGGCGCCCATCAGCTCGGCGAGACGCGCCAGCTCGGTCGCATCGAGGCGATAATCGAAGCCCTTGCGCACCTCGGGACCCGCCAGGCACTCCGCCACCGCGTCGTAGTCCTCGGTCACCTCGCAGCGGTATCCCAGGCGCTGGCACTTGCGAGCCTTCTTGCGAGCACTGGGGTCGATGGCCTGCTCACGCGTGGCAATGTCGAGGTGGTAGGTGAAGCGAGGTCGAGCCGCCATGTTGGCCCATTCGAACGGCCGCACATCGTCGACGATCGAGGAGAGGCTCAGGCTGCCGCCGAACTCGCACTGCTGCAGGTAGTCGGCCAGCCGGGTCAGCGCCAGACGCTTGCGGCGGTTGCGCGATGCAGGTCGCTCGCTGGCGCAGTGGAACGCGACGGGCAGATGAGGATTTCTCGGTGGCGTCACCAGGCGGCCGTGGCTATTGCGATACAGCACGGTCTCCAGCTTCCAGGCGTCGCCCTTGTCCGGTGCCAGCGTGAGGGGCTCGGCGGAGAGTCCCCAGCGCTGCTCGTTGAAGCGAATCCATCCGGGGTGGAACAAGGGGTCATTCATCATGATGCGGCGTTCCTCTGCCTGTCCGTTGTCAGCGCCTGCGCTTGGGCTTCCACCTCGGGGGCTTGTGCCGCCCTGCCGAGTTTGTCCTTGGCCAACTGGCCCTCGGTGAAGTAATCCGTTGCGAAATCGCAGACCAGGTAACAGCGCTGCTCACCGCTGCTCGGGTCGCGATAACGCTCGATGATGCGAAAGCCGAGCCGCAGGCTGGGCTTGAGCGAGGCGGCATTGTCGACCGAGATACGCGCGGAGTAACCGCGCACCCCATTGGCGTGGAAATGCAGGATCGCGCTGCGCCGAAGCTCGGTGGCGAGGCCGCGGCCACGGTGTGACGGATGGACACCGCTGAAGCTGGAATGCACCCGGCCTTCGCGCAGGTCACGCCGGCTGAAGCCATAGAAGGCGGCCCCTACCACACGGCCCGAAATGTCCAGAACGACCACCCCCAAACGCTCGCCCGCAAGGCGATAGAGCCAGCGTCGGGGGAGGTCCAGCGGCCTGCCATCGTGCAATTCGGAATACAGCGCCAAGGCGCCGGCCAGGTGGGAGCGTGACATGGCACAAATGCGGTAGCCGTCGTGGCAACGCAGCGGTACGGGAGCGAACCTCCATGACCGATGGAGATTTCGCACCACCAACGCGCCAGCTTCATAGGCAAGGCGAAGCAATCGACTCGGTACCTTGACGCTCATGGGCGGCTGAACCTCTTGAGAAAGACCTGAGCCGCCACGCCGTTGTGGGAGTAGCCCTGGGAGCGCAGACGTTCGAGGGTATCGGGAGGGAAGCGCCCGGTTGATGCCAGGGTGTTGCCCTGGGCCAGGCCTGGCATCCACTGCTTCGCCAGGCGCTTGATGCTGGCCCCCGGGCCGCGGCGGAAGGCCGCCAGGCGAGTCAGGCGGGCGCGCAGGCTTCGGCGCGACCGGTGCGAGGCATTGCCCAGCGGCGCCTTGTGGCCGCTGACTTCGGTAAAGAGGTTCTCGACGAAGGTGACGTAGCCGGAGCGCTCCTCCAGCCAGTGACGTGGAACGGACTGCCAGAAGGCCATGAAGTCTCGGTCGTAGAGGGGCATCCACCAGTCGTGACCGAAGAATTCGAAGCAGCGCACGGAATTGATGATGAACTTGGCCTGGCGCTCCTGCCAGCCGAACAGCACGAACTGGCGGATGAACTCATCCGGATCCAGCGCCTCGTCGAGGGGGTAATCCTGGGCCAGCCGAGGCTGTACACGCTCGTGGAAGAGCGCCTGACCGTCCTGGCTCGCATTCAAGCTGAAGTGACGCTGGCGAAGCGCTTCGGTCAGTTCGCCCGCCTCCATCAACCGGCCCGCGCGCTTGGCCTCGAAGACGCTCGCCAGCAGAAAGCCGGTCACACAGCAGTGGCCGGGGACGAACAGCGAGCCCGGCTCGACCTTGCCCTGCTCCGTCAACAGCTTGACTGCCAGCCAGTCCTGCATGTTGGCGATACTGTTCCAGCCCGAGGCCCAGCGCTGGAAAAGCCAGTACTCATCGCTCTCGGCCACCTGGCTCCAGGCTTCCTGGCTGTACTCCACGAAGGTCCACGGCAGCCCCAGGCTGCGAGCCACCTCGCGGCTCATCCGGGCCTCTTGATTGTCGCGATGGCCGTAGGCGTAGGTCAGCACATGCGGGTAGTCCCGGCGCGCCAGCAGGGTGGCGATCAGGCGCGAGTCGTAGCCCCCGCTCAGCGGTACGACGATCTGACGCCCATTGGCCATTTTGACCAGCTGCTCACAGGCCTCCTCCACCACTTCCTCGAGCCGGATCAGGCGACGGCTGTCGTCACGATCCGACATGCCGTAGTACTGGAAGGAGAAGTAGCGTTCTACCGTGAGCGACAGGCCCAGGTCGGAGTCGCTGACAATCAGGGCCTCGCCGGCCCGCAACTGCTTGACGCGACGAAACAGGGTGTCCTGGCCGGTGACGAACCCGGCCAGCTCGAACTCGGCCCGGCTCTCCGGGTCGATGTGCTCTTCGCAGACCCGCTGGCGCACCCAGTCGGCATCATCGCTGAGGTAGACGTCGCCGGCATGCACGCCATAGAACAGCGGTATCGAACGCACGCGATCCACGGCGGCGATCATGTGATTGCCGGCGCGCCGCACCAGGGCATAGAAGCCATTCAGCTCCCCCATGCGATGGCGCCATGCATCGATACCTTGCGTCATTTCGAGTTGCTTGAGGGCGCCTTTCGCCGAGAGGGGGTGTCCGTGCAGCCAGGCAGCGCCACTCACGAAGCCATGGCAACCCGAGCTTTCACACTCCTGCCAGCGCGGGGAGGAGAAGTGACAGTGAATCGAACTCATGTATAGGCCTTTCGAAACAGAAGGAAGTAACGCCACGCCACCAGTACGCCACTGAGCACCAGGGCCATGCCCCAAGGCAGCCAGGAGGGTGCCGGCCAGGCGGCGATCACCAGCGGCATCAGCAGCGCCAGGCTCCAGCCCAGGGCCACCAGAGTGGAGCTGGCCATCCCCACCGGGCGGTTGGCGGTCAGGTATGCGATCCAGCCAAGAAAGCCGATCCAGCACACCGCACTACCCAGGGAGAACAGCGCAACCGTCAGCAGCAGGTCGTCGGCCGCGGCCCCGATGGCGATCGCGGCCAGGCGTACGCCCAGCATGACGCTCTGGAACAGCAGGCCCTGACCCTGCCGCTCGAGGATCGAGAACAGGTGAGTCAGCGGCGAGGTGATGAATACCAGGTAGAGCCACGGCGCCATCCAGCGGGCAAACTCACCCGCCTCTCGCCAGCGCTCGCCGAACACCAGCGCGAACAGCTCCGGGCCAATGAGTACCAGTACGATCGCCGGCGGCATGGCGATCTGCGCCAGCGTGGCGTGCACCTTGGCCACCAGCGGGCCCAGCTCACCGCGACGATGCGCCTGAGCCGCACTGGACAGGAACACCTTGCCCACGGCCTCGCCGATGAGCGACATGGGCATGGCCAGCACACGGTGTGCCAGTGCGTAGAGCCCCGCTGCCACCGGGCTGAACAAGGCCGCGAAGAGCAGTGCTGGAAGCTGCTTGCCCAGGGTGTTGAACAGGCCTGACCAGGTGGAAAACAGCGGGAACTTGCAGTAGCGCAGCGCCGCCGCCCAGACCTCGGCCAGGGTAATACGCAGCTCGCGGGCGGTGCGCAGGGCCGGGCGCACCAGGGTCAAGGTGCCGGCCCCCTGCCCGGCAGCCTGGCCGAGCAGCAGGCCACCGCCCCCCAGAGGGCTGGCGGCAAGCTGGATCGTCAGCAGCACCAGCGACTGCTTGATGCGCGTGGCGGCGATCGCCGGAAAGGCCTTCACACGCACTGCCCAGTGACTGACCGCCTGATAGCCACCGGCTAGGGCCACCCCCAGCGGCAGCAGCCATAGCCAGGGAGCCAGTGACGGCACTCCGAGGAGCTCGGCCAGCGCCCCCCCCCCCAGCACCACCATCAGAAGTGCAACCAGCGAGGTCAACCCGACCACCAGCAGACTGAGCATCAGCACCGCCGCTGCTTCACGCTCGGTCTCAGGCAGCGGTATCGCCAGCTGATAGCGACCGCTGGCCACCACGGTGAACAGCGCCAGCAAGCCGCCATACACTGCCAGCAGGCCGAAGTCCTCCGGCGCGTAGAGCCGGGTCAACAGCGGTGCCGCCAGTAGCGTGAGCAACTGAGCCCCTGCCGTCCCCCCCACCAGGACGCTCACACCCCGGGCGAAGGCCCGGGTAGGCAGCAGGCGACGCGCCGGCATGACGATCCGATTGAGCACTGCATGTCTCTCCCTGACAGGGTGGCTCAGGCCACCGCTTCCACGAGTGCCGCCACGATTCGCTGCTGATCTTCGGCCGCGAGGTAGGGGTGCATCGGCAAGCTGACCACGCGCCGCGAAGCCGCATTGCCGATGGGCAGATCGACGCCCGGATCGGCCACCGCGGGCTGCTTGTTGAGCGGGATGGGATAATGCACCGCCGTGGGAATGCCCGCTTCCGCCAGGCGCGCAACCACCACCTCGCGGTCATCGACTTCCACCGTGTACTGGGCATAGGCACTGGTGTTGTGCGGCTCTACTTGGGGCACATCGAAGCCATGTCGGCGTAACAGGCGCCCATAGCGCTCGGCCACCTCCTCGCGCAGCCGCAGCTCTTCGTCGAGAATGTCGAGCTTGGGCAGGAGAATCGCGGCCTGCAGCGTGTCCAGTCGGCTGTTTATCCCGAGCCTGATGTGGTAATAACGCCGCCCCTGGCCGTGCCGTGCGATCTGGCGCAGCACTCTGGCCAGCTCGTCGTCGTCGGTGAACAGCGCACCGCCATCGCCATAGCAGCCCAGCGGCTTGCTGGGGAAGAACGAGGTCGTGGCGATGCTCGACAGGCTGCAAGAACGACGCCCGCGATAGGTGGCACCGAAGCTCTGGGCCGCATCCTCGATCACCGGAATGCCGTGGCGCGCCGCAATCGCATTGATGGCGTCCATATCGGCGCACTGTCCGTAGAGCGATACCGGTATGATGGCGCGAGTCCGAGGCGTGATGGCGGCTTCCAGTTTTTCCGGGTCGAGCAGGTAGGTGCCCGGGTCGATATCGACATAGACCGGGCGCGCGCCCAGCAAGGCCACGGTCTCGGCGGTAGCGATATAGGTGAAGCCGGGAGTGATCACCTCGTCGCCGGGCGCGATACCCAGCGCCATCTGGGCGATCTGCAGCGCATCGGTGCCGTTGGCACAGGTGATGCAATGGCGCACGCCGGCATAGTCGGCCAGGCGCGCCTCGAGCTCGTCCACTTCGGGTCCGAGAATATACTTGCCATGCTCGAGCACGTTGCGGATTCCCGCATTGATGCGTTCGCGGATTCGCACCTGCTGTGCCTTGAGATCGATGAATTGCATACGAGGCTTGTCCTTGTCCCTGGAATCGACGGCTTTTTCAGCGGGAATACAGCGCAGGGCACGCCCCTCGAGCCGATAGCGATCCCCCGTGTGCGGGCACATCACTTCACCCACCCCCTCCAGTGGCAGCTCCAAGCGCTCGCCGTGGCGGCTCATCCAGCCCTGCTGGCTGGCCGGCACGCCCAGCATCAGGGCGTAGTCGGGTACGTCGCGATTGACGACCGCGCCTGCGCCGACGAAGGCGTAACGGCCTACAGTGATGCCACAGACGATGGTGCAGTTGGCACCCAGGGTGGCCCCCTCCTTCACCAGGGTGTCGAGATACTCGTCCTTGCGCTCGACCAGGGAGCGCGGGTTGTAGACGTTGGTGAAGACCATGCTAGGGCCGCAGAACACCCCGGCTTCGAGGGTCACGTTGTCGTAGACCGAGACGTTGTTCTGCACCTTGCAGCGATCACCGATCACCACCCGGTTGCCGACGAAGACGTTCTGCCCCAGCGAGACACCGCGGCCGATTCGGGCGCCGCTGCAAACGTGCACGAAGTGCCAGACGCGACTTGACTCGCCGATCTCGGCACCAGGATCGACAATGGCGCTGGAATGAACCTGCACGCCCTGATAGCGCTCATCGAGCACATGACTGTCCATGGCTCACCTCACATCAAGTGCCGCTTGAGGCACGGATGAGCCTCGTTACGGCTGGGGAATTCCAGAGAGGCGTTGCGAATGACATCGACGGTCTCGATGCAGTGACGTGCACTGTCGATGCCGAAGCCTCGTCCCGCCAGGATCTCCTGGAAAGAAACGGTATGCAGGTCGGTGAAGCCGCCCGAGAACTCGATCTCACGACCCTCACAAATGATCGAACGGTAGGTGGGCTGCTTGCCCTGAACGCCGGTCGGCAGGTCGTTGCTGTCGATGGACAGGAACCAGCGCACCCTGGCCTTGCGATATTCGAGGTATCCTGCGGCTCGCCGTTCATCCAGGTAATGCACGGCGATGCGCTCGAGGTCGCCAAATACGTAGTGCAGCATGTCGAAGAAATGAACGCCGATATTGGTCGCAACCCCGAACGACTTGCGCGGATCCCCTTTCCAGCTTTCGTGATACCACTTGCCACGCGACGTGATGTAGGTGAGCTCGACATCGTACTTGTTGTCGCTGGGTGCGCCGGCAACCCGCTCCTTGAGCTCCCGGATGGCCGGGTGATGGCGCAGCTGCAGGATGTTGAAGACGTGCCGTCCGGTCTCCTGCTCCACTTTCTGGAGCTCGTCCAGCAACGCCGTGGTGGGTACCAGGGGTTTCTCGCAGATGACGTTGCAGCCCAGGCGAAGGCCGGCAGCGATGTGGGCGTGATGCAGATGATTGGGCGAGCAGACCGAGACGTAGTCGAGTGCGGTATAGGGATCACGCTTGCGCTGCCAGGCGCTTTCGAGGAAACGCTCGAACTCGGTGTAGAACTCGCTCTCCGGCGAGATCGAGTCGATGATGCCCACCGAGTCATTGATGTCGTAGGCCATGGCCAGATGGTTGCCGGTTTCCTTGATGGCCTTCATGTGGCGCGGCGCGATATAGCCGGCGGCACCGATCAGTGCAAAGTATTTCATGGTGGTTACCTGTGATTGGAACGCCGAGGGGTCAAGCCTTGATCACACGCTCGTCACTCTCACCGCGGTAGATGCCTCGGGTGTCGACGATCAAGCTGGCGTGGGCCCGGATCATGGCGTAGTCGAAACTGTCGTGATCGGTGGCAAGCACCACCGCGTCGTATTCGGCCAGTGTCGAAGGGGAAAGCGGCACACTCTCCAGGTCGAAGTGATGCTCGCGCATCCTGGGAAAGAGCGGCACATGGGGGTCGCTGTAGGCCACCTCGGCGCCGCGGTCGCGAAGCCGCTCCATGATGTGCACCGAAGGCGACTCACGCATGTCGTCGACGTTTTTCTTGTAGGCAATGCCCAGCATCAGGATGCGGCTGCCCTTGAGGGCCCGGCCACGCTGGTTGAGCCCCTCGACGAGCTTGCTGACCACGTAATCGGGCATGCCCTGGTTGATCTCGCCGGAGAGTTCGATGAAGCGCGTGTGCAGGCCGTACTCGCGAGCCTTCCAGGTCAGGTAGAACGGATCGATGGGAATGCAATGTCCGCCCAGGCCCGGCCCGGGATAATAGGGAGTGAAGCCGAACGGCTTGGTGGCAGCCGCATCGACCACCTCGAAGATATCGATCCCCATGCGATCGGCCACCACTTTCATCTCGTTGACCAGGCCGATATTTACCGCACGGTGAATGTTCTCGAGCAGCTTGGTCATCTCGGCTGCCCGCGTCGAACTCAGCGGCACCACCTGGTCGATGGCCGGTCGGTAAAGCGCCACGCCGATATCCCGGCATGCCGGGGTATGCCCGCCCACCACCTTGGGAATGGTGCGGGTCTCGAAGTCGGGATTGCCCGGATCCTCGCGCTCCGGCGAATAGACCAGGAACAGCGACTCGCCGACCTCGAGCCCGCCTTCCTCGACTCGTGGCAGCAGCTCCTCGTCGGTCGTGCCGGGATAGGTGGTACTCTCGAGCGAAATCACCTGGCCTTCACGCAGGTGCGCCTTGAGCGCATCGACCGTGCCGATGACGAAACTGATGTCAGGCTCACGGTATTTGTTGAGCGGGGTCGGCACACACAGGATCAGTGCATCCGCCTCTGCCGCGCGGGAGAAGTCGGCCGTCGCCTCGAAGCCTGCGTCCCTGGCCCGGGCGACTCTCTCCGCGGGAATATGCTCTATGTAGCTACGCCCGGCGTTGAGCCTGCCTACCTTGTCCGCATCGATGTCGATACCCAGCACGCGAAAGCCGATTTCGCTGTAGCGCAGCATCAGTGGCAGTCCCACATAGCCGAGCCCGACGATTCCGATCACGGCTTCCTTGCGTTCGAGCCGGCCAACCAGACGATCTTTGATGGTGGTCATGACAGCTTCCATGTGTTTCGTGTTGGTAGTGATCGACGCTCGGCCCGACCGCAACGTCGTTGCGGCCCCGCACCAAGCGCCATGCAATGGCCTGCCGAGGCAGGCACGAACAGGGAGTTCCTGCCCCTCAGTGCTCAGGTCTCTGTGGTCTTGTAGGCATAGTGGTAATAGCCGTAGCCATGGCTGGTCGCGGCCTTGCGCTCGACCGCATTGAGGATCCCGCCCTTGACCCTGACACCGCCGGTTTCAAGGCGCTGAATGGCGGCATCCACCTCACGCGGCGGATTGAGCCCGAAGCGGGCCACCATCAGCGTGGTACTGCAGTGGTGGCCGATGACCGCGGCATCGGTCACCGCGAGCACCGGCGGAGTATCGATGATCACCAGGTCGTAGCGCCCGCTCAGGTCATCGAGCAACTGGGTGAATCGTGCGCTCATCAGCAGCTCGGCTGGGTTGGGTGGCGCCTTGCCGCGAGCCACATAGCTGAGGCCGTTGATAGGCGACTGGCGAATCACGTCATCGAGCTGGGTCTTGTTGGCCAGCACCTCGGACAGCCCACCCTTGCTGTCGGCGTTGAAGGCGGTATGGATATGTCCCTGGCGCATGTCGGCGTCGACGACCAGTACCCGCTGTCCGCTCTGGGCGACCACCGCCCCCAGGTTGACGCTGACGAAACTCTTGCCGATGTTGGGGCTGGGCCCGGTGATCATCAGCCGATTGTCACTGGCCTCGAGCATGGCGAAGTGCAGCGATGTCCGGAGGCCGCGGAGTGCCTCGACGGCGGTATCGTCAGGGGCGTTCTGGGCCAGCACGCCACAGGCGACCGTCCGGCCGCGGCGCCGGTTGCTTCGCTTGACGCGCCGCACCATCTTCTGCTGATCATCGGAGAGCGGGACGGTCGCATAGACCGGCAGCCCCAGGTCCTCCAGTTGATCAGCGCTTTCCACGCCATGATTGAAGAAGCTGCGGACGATGACGAAGCCCACCGCCAGGAAGCCTCCAACCAGCGTCATCATGACCACGGTCACCGGCTTGCGCGGCTCCACCGGTCCAGGCTGAGCAACGGCATCATCGAGAATGCGAACGTTACCGACGGTACTCGCCTTGGTGATGCTCATCTCCTGGATCTTGTTGAGCAGCTGCACATAGACCTGCTGCCCCACCTCCACGTCGCGTGACATGCGCAGTACCTGTTGCTGGGTCTCCGGCAACCCCTGGATGCGCTCGTTGAGTCTCTCGCGGTCACGCTCGAGGTTGCGCCGCTTGTCGAGGAGGGCGGCATAGAGCGGATGCGACGAGTTGTAGCGACGACTCAGCTCCGCCTGCTCCATTTCCAGCTCGCTGAGGCGGGTATCGATGTCGACCACACGATCCAGTACCGAGCGAGTCTCAATACTGAGATCCACGCTCTCCTGCTCCATGCGAAAGGCGTTCAGCGTATCCTCGGCGGAGGCCAGGTCGGTGCGCACCACGGGCACCTGTTGCTCGAGAAACTCGAGGCTCTGCTCTGCCTCGGCGCTCTGGCGCTCGACGTTCTGGGTCAGGTAGATCCGGGCGATCACGCTGAGGGTGCGTTGGGCGCGACGCGGGTCTTCGTCTACCAGGGTCATGTTGAACACGCCGCTGTCGCGTCCGCGCTGCGAAACGCTGAAACGTGAGCGCAGCTGATTGATGGCAGCCAGGCGGGTGCGGCGCACCACGGTGAATTCGGCACCGGGGCCGGCCTCCAGCTCGGCCACGCGCAGCTCGATGGCACCGTCCAGGAAGCTTTCGTCAGTGCCGACCCGGCCCTCGCCGAGCAACGTATCGCCCTGGTACAGGCGGTAACTGCCCCCCTCACCCGCCACCAAGCGCAGCGCGCGCCCCAGCCACTCGTGATCGACATTCAGCTCGCCAACGTTGAGATACTCCCCGGCCCATACGCTGCGACTCACGAAGGCCGGCCAGTCACGCTGAACGAACTCGGGCCGCTCCATGCCACGCCGGACCAGATAGCCACCCGCGAAGGGCAAGCGGGTCGGTATCACGGCGATATCCAGGCGCTCCTGGTCGACCGCCTGGCCGAGCACCATACGCGAACGCAGGATCTCCAGCTCGGCATCCGTCTTGGGCTCCTCGCCCAGTATCGAGCGCACTTCCGATAGCGGATTGCTCAGTCCTGTCTTGCCTTCCACCTGCACGAGGGCATCGGCACGATAGATCGGCGTTGCCAGTTGCACATGCACCACGGCAGCCACGGCGAAGAGCATCGTGACCATCGCAATGAACCACTTGTTATCCAGAAGCACGCCAACCAGGCGGCCCAGATCGATATCGTCAGAGCCTGGGCGCGTGCCCGGCTTGGTCTCTTTCACCATCGGTAGCATCCCTGTGAACGGGTGGGTCGCTGCGCCAATGCCGTCAGCCACCCAGGCGGGCCTGCCAGAGCCTGGCCGCCTCGGTGAGCGTGCAATGAACGCGCACAAAGACCTCTTCGTCCCTGCGATAGGGGTCGGGGATGTCCACGCCGTGACCGTCATGACTCGGCACCCAGTGCCCGAAGCGCATCACCTTGCCCGTCGCGAAGGGAAAACGCTTGGCAAGGGCCAGGCGCTGCCCCTCGCTCATGACCAGGATCAGATCGGCCTCCCTGACCATGAATTCCTCGAGCTGCCGTGCGCGGTGACCGGAGACATCGAGGCCGTCGGCTTCGGCCAGCCTGGCGGCAGTGGGCTCAACACCATGTCCGACCAGTGCCCCCAACCCCGCCGAGGCTATCTTCAGGCCAGGCAGGGCCTGCCTGAGCAGCGCCTCCCCGACCGGACTGCGACAAATGTTGCCGGCGCACACCACCAGAACCCCATGAATCATGCCCTTCCCCTCACTCGACGATGCGTTCCAGCTCACGACCGGTCCGCGTGGTCTGGTAGAGGCTGCTGACGGTCGGCAGCAGCTGACTCACTACGCGATTCCAGCGCCCCAGCGGGGTCGTCGTGACATACACCACGTCGGTTGGCTCGAGGTTGAACTCAGCGCCAAGCATGAGGGCCGTCGCGTTGCGCGCATCGAGCTGGTAGACCGTGGCCAACTTGTCACTGTCAGCGGGCGCCCGGCGTATGACGAAGATGCCCGAAGCGTTTGCATTGCCCTCGTTGATGCCGCCGGCCTGTGAGAGCGCATCGGTCAGAGTGAGCTGGCCGGAGCCCATCGGCAGGCTCTTGGCATCGCGAACTTCACCCATGACGTAGACTTTTTGATCGCTGTTATCGGGCACGTGCAGTACATCGCCGCCCCGTAGCAGCATGTTCTGCTCCAGGCGTCCCTGATTGAGCATCTCGTGGAGAGACAGGCGGATTTCCTCGCCTTCACGGGTCAACAGGACATCGTGCCAATTGGCGTGGTCGGCCAGGCCACCGGAGAGATTGATGGCATCGAGAACCGTCAACGGCACGTTGCGTATCGGCTGCGGGCCCGGATCGACGACCGCACCGGTCACATTGACCCTCTGCGAGTTGTACTGGGCGACCTGAACCTCGACCTGGGGCATGGCGACATAGGGCTCGAGCCCAGTGGCGATGACGTCGCGCACTTCTCGTACCGTGCGCCCTTCCACAGCAATCCGGCCGATGAATGGATAGAAGATGGTGCCGTCGCTGTGCACGGTGTTTCCCGACTCTGCCGCGCTGCGCTCTCCCCCGGCAGGTATGGTCAGCTCTGGGTGGCCGTAGACGATGACGCTGAGCACGTCCCCCTTGCCGATGAGATAGTCATACCCATCGAGATCCTGCTGCAACGCATCACTGACCTCATCCAGCTCCACGACGCGCCGGGCCTCCTCGCGCTGTGCACGCACCAGACCGAAAGTGATGGGCTCGATATCGACCAGATCGTCAATCGGCGCCGAGTCCGCGCGGTAATCGATATGGCCGCCGGGGGCATAGGCGCACCCTACGAGAGTGGAAAAACCCAATAGCAAGAGTAGAATCCCCTTTTTCTGCCACAGGAAGTCGTAGTTTTTCATCGACGTACACTCACTGGTTATCAAAGCCTGATATCGCCCTGCTTTTAAACCCCTGCCCTTTGCTGTCGCAATTAATCATCACCAACTGTCGTCATTTTTATCCGTTAACGTCGCCACCAAGTGACACAACACGAAACAGTCAAACACAATTTCTCAATTCACTTTTCCACCGTGACGCCCATCTCCGACATGTATGTGGGCTTTTAGAGACACACCCTGGCTCACAATGTCTCTCTAATAAGACACTCCTTCACCCGCAGCCACTAAAACCTAAGAACACTTTAATCACACCTCTCACGAAGCCATCCTTAACGATAAAACCAGGCACGCTACCGCCCCGGAGTTTGGCAAAATCCCCGAAGCCTACCCTAAGACATTGACAAAAATGACAAAAAACCCTCGGTGCAGGCCGATTCAAAATATCAAACACAAGGATGCGGGATGAGGCCGGAAGTCTTTCAATCCATAAAAGACGCCGAACGAGCGAAGGCCAGAATAATCCTTTTTTTTCGCTTGTCACCCCCCAATATTGCATTTAAAACATTTTTTTACCGATGTGCACACTCTGAAAACCAACATTAATTTTTGTTTCTTCCCCAGGACCGATCATTGATGTACTAATCCAAACACCAATCTGAAGCCAAACACTAAAACCCAAATCGCCGTGAGTCTTGATGCTCGCGGGAGGTTAGTTTGCACGCAATTATAAGCCTGTTAAGTTGCCTGCTCCCGGCAGGCAGGCCAGGTAGGTTATCTGTGTTTCATGACAGGATATGGATTCACTATCAGGCCATCACCCCGCCGGAACTGACCGGCGCAATACAGGAGTCATACCGACATGATCGATCCCACCCAACTGCGACGGCACACCGCTGCGCTGGCTGGCGTAGCGCTGCTGGGACTGGCGCCCCTGGCGCTGGCCCAGCAGGCCACCCTGCCACAAGGCACCCAAGGGGCGCCCGGCGATACAGCCAATACGCCGGCGCCAGACGCGGTAGCCAGCGGGGGGCTTGCCACGGGGCGTGGCGCTGCCGGTGAGGCCCCGGGGAATTCCGGCCAGGCTCTGGCTGGTGCGGTGAACCGTGGCGCAGCCGGTATCGGCGTGCTTATCGGTGCCACGGGAACAGGCACCGGCACAGGCACGGGCACCGGTACGCGCTGATGAGCTCGAACAGACGGTACAGCGATACGCATGTGCCGCCACAGGACCGTCGCAAGGCGGTCCTGCTTCAACGGCTTTTGATACTGGCTGGTCTGATCGCAGGGCTCACGGCGTGCTCTCAGGGCGGTCAACTGACCCCAATGGGAGCCACATTGCTGGGCGAGCGCAACGGGCAGGACCTGGCAGCACAGGCAGAGGCCCTGCCCTACGCCACCCTGGCAGTGAGACAGCAGGGCAACCGGGCCTTGATGGTCATGGCGCATCGGGCGGGGGAGCGAGGCCGCGACACCTATTGGCAGGCGGGTGATCGCGCCACGCTGCATATGCGCGACGGGATCCCCATGAGCACGGCTGGCTTCGAGGCCGACCTGCTGGGCCGATGGCACTCGGACAGCCAGGATGACGACCGCTATCGGGTCCATGCCCACTGGCTCGATGGCAGCGGACAGGAGCAACAGGATACTGCCGTAGCGAGGCTCTCCTGCGAGCCGGCACAGCCCGTGGATCTGCCGCTGACACAGCTGAGTCTCGAGCGCTGTACCGAACGGCTCGACTGGGAGCATGGAGCAGCTGGCCGCAACGTGTACTGGCGTGAGCCGGGCAGCTTGAGGATATGGGGGGGTGACATGATGCTCTGGCCTGACGGCCCAAGCCTGCGTTGGCAGGTGGCGCGGCCCTGGTGGAGCAATGCCGAGGACACCGAGGGCGATGCAGAACGGTAGGCAACACCTGTCGTAGCGTCATCGCCGGGACAACGAGAAAGAGAATGACCCAACGTCACTATTCCCCTTCCCGAAGCTGGCACCGTGTCGGCCTGGGAGCCCTGCTGGTGCTGCTGCCCTCCCTCCAGGCACTGGCTGACCCTGACAGGCTTTCCGAGCTGTGGCTGGCACAGGAAGGTCAGCTTGAGGAGCCCGGCTATCGCTACTATCTGCTGGATGGGCAGCAGGAAGCCCAGCAGCGCCAGGGCAGGCGACTCCATGAAGAGCTCGCCACCCTCGTCGAGCGGTACGCGCTGAGCGGACACACCGATCTGGCCCGCGGCCTGGGCCAATGGCAAGACACCATAGCCGAGCTTGATCCGGCGCCGGGACGCACGCCCGTCAGGGCCGATCTCGCCGCCTTGCTGGCCTCGCCACGTCATGACCCAGCGCTGGCCTCACTGGCTGCCGCAGGTCAGTGCACTATCCCCGAATGGGTCGAGCTATGGCATTTCCAGGGCGTAACCCGCCACCCATGGAGACCCGGCCTGACCTTGCGCGACTTGCTCAACGAACAACCGCGCGGCCATTGGTCCCAGGCCGAAGAGGCCTGGTTGATCAGCCCACACGGTGAGCCGCGTCGCATCGGCGTGGCGGCCTGGAACGCCGGCGATGCCCCGCTGGTGCCTGGTAGCCGCGTTGCACTGGCGCTGACCGATGAGGTGCTCGAGGCGGGCTGGATCAATCGTAACTTGCCTGGGTACCTGGCAACCCGCATGCCGGGGGATTCCTGCCAGGCCCTGGCAACATCGAGACCGAGCCAGGCCGCCCCGGCGAGGCCTGGCCCATGAAGCGGCCTACAGTGCAGCCGCTGCGCCTCACATCGCTCGCCCTCGCTATCGGCCTGGCCAGCCCCATGTCGACATCTGCCGACCCAGGCCAGCCCCGCCTGGGCGCCGGCCAAGGCGACTTTGGCGGTGTCGGGCTGATGCAGACACCGACCGCGCGCATGGCACCCCTCGGCGGGTTTGCCTTCTCGTTTTCACGCACTGCACCCTACCGCCGCTACAACGTGTTCTTCCAGCCCACCGCGTGGCTGGAGGCAGGCTTTCGCTATGTCGAAGTGGAGAATCGCCGCTACCTGGCGGCCAGGGGGGATCGCAACAACCTGGACAAGGGAGTCGACATCAAGCTGCGGCTGCGCGAGGAGAGCCGCTTCTGGCCGCAGGTCGCCGTGGGCGCCCGCGATATCGGCGGTACCGGCCTGTTCTCGGGAGAATACCTGGTCGCGAGCAAACGCTGGCACGACTTCGACTTCACCTTGGGGCTCGGCTGGGGCTACCTGGGGAACCAGGAGGATTTCACCAACCCGCTGAGCCGACTCGACGACCGCTTCGATCGCCGCTCGGGGTTCCGCTCGGGAGGAGACGGCGGCACGGTCAGTCCGGGCAGCCTGTTCAGCGGCCGCAGCGCCCTGTTTGGCGGTATCGAGTACCAGACCCCATGGGATCCATTGGTGATTCAACTGGAAGTGGAGGGCAACAACTACCAACGCGAGCCACAGCGCAACCATCAGCCGCAGGATTCTCGCGTAAACCTCGGCGCTCGTCTTCGCCTGACCGACAGCGTCGAACTGAAGGCTGGCTGGCAGCGTGGCAACACTGCCATGCTCGGCATCAGTTTCTCGACCAACCTTGCGACCGTGTCACAGACCAAGCGCGACCCGGCTCCCGCTGAGCTGGCTCCCGCCCCCGGAACCCACATGGATGACTGGGAAGGCCTCAGCCGAGAGCTCGATGCCAACGCCGGGATCGGCGTCTACCGGATTGCACAGCAAGGCAGCAGCCTGATCGTGGAGGGAGAGCCCACCCGCTATCCCTCTCTCGCCGAAAGCGAGTATCGCGCCGGTCGCCTGCTGCACAACCACGTCGGACAGGAGGTGGAGACCATTCGTTTCCGCTGGCACGAGCGCGGCATGCCACTGCGCGAAAGCGTCCATGACCGCGGCGCACTCATTGCCGCGGCTGCCTCCAGCGCCGAGAGCGCGGACTACCGCCATGGCCTTTACGCTCATGCCGGCCATGCTCCTGCCCAAGGCGCCGTGCTTCATGAAAGCTCGTCACGCGGCTACTCCTATAGCCTGGAGCCGCAGCTGGAACAGAACTTCGGCGGACCCGACGGCTACCTTTACCGCCTCTCCGCCAACCTCGACGGCGAGTATCGGCTGAGTCGCAACGATTGGCTGTCGGCCACGCTCACCTACACGGTCGACGACAACCTCGACAAGTATCGCTACAGAGGACCATCCGACCTGCCGCGGGTGCGCACTTATATCGGCGACTACCTGGCCGAGACCGATCTTGGCATCAGCAATCTCCAGTACACCCGCACTGGCCACCTGGGCGGCAACTGGTACGCAATGGGCTATGGCGGACTGCTCGAGACGATGTACGCCGGCCTGGGCGGCGAACTCCTCTACCGGCCTTTCAACGGCGATCTGGCCTTCGGCCTAGACCTCAACTGGGTCAAGCAGCGCGACTTCGACCAGCGCTTCAGCATGCGCGACTACAGCACCTGGACAGGACACCTTACCGGCTACTGGCAAACGGACTTCGAGGACATACTGGCCAAGATCAGCGTAGGCCGCTACCTGGCCGGCGACCTCGGCGTTACCTTCGATGCGTCACGCGAGTTCGAGTCGGGCATTCGGCTGGGGGCATGGGCCACTTTCACCGATGCCGGTGACGACTTCGGTGAAGGAAGCTTCGACAAGGGCGTCTACCTCTCACTGCCTCTCGATGCGTTCTTCGTTCGCTCGACGCGCCAGCGTGCTCAGGTTGCCTGGCGCCCGCTCACCCGAGATGGTGGCGCCCAGTTGGCGCGGCGTCACTCCCTGTACGACGTGACCGAGGAGCGTGTCATGGGCCGCTACTGGGAAGAGCATGCCGAACTGATGCGTTGAGCCAGGGCGTCCCTCGTTGTTCGGCTCAAATGAAGAGGCCACCGCGGTCAGGCGGTGGCCTCGATCAGATAGCGGCACAATCAGCTAACCGCACAGGTAGTTAACGGTATAAGGCCTAGCCGCGATAATAGCCCGGCGCCACGAAGGGCATCTTGCTCACCAGCATGGGCAGGCGCTTGCCGCGCACCTCGGCATGCACGACCGTGTCGACCGCTGCATGCTCGATATCCACATAGCCCATCGCCACCGGCTTGCCCACGCTGGGACCGAAGCCACCTGAAGTCACCGTACCAATACGCTTGCCGTCCTCGCTGTACAGCTCGGCACCCTCGCGCACCGGCGCACGCCCCTCGCCCAGCAGACCGACGCGCTTGCGACGATGATCCTTGGCATCGACCTGATGCAGAATGACATCGGCTCCCGGGAATCCTGCCGCCCGTTCGCCACCGTGGCGCCGGGGCTTGCCGATGGCCCAGATGAGCCCTGCCTCCACCGGTGTGGTTTCGGTATCGATATCGTGACCATACAGGCACAGGCCTGCCTCGAGGCGCAATGAGTCACGCGCCCCCAGGCCGATCGCCTCGACTTCCTCCTCGGCCAGCAGGAGGCGCGCCAGGGCCTCTGCCTGGGCCGCCGGCACCGAGATTTCGAAGCCATCCTCACCGGTATAGCCACTGCGACTGATCCACACCGAGACGCCACCGATCTCGAATGAGCCATGCTGCATGAACACCAGCTCGCAGGCAGCGGGACAGTGGCGGCGCATGACTTCTGCGGCCTTGGGTCCCTGCAGCGCCAGCAACCCACGATCCAGCACTTCAATGCGGTGATCGGCGTCGAGCCCCGTCTCCAGCAGAGCGATGTCCTGATCCTTGCAGGCAGCATTGACCACCAGGTACAGACTCCCATCGCCCGGGTTGGCCACCATCAGATCATCGAGAATGCCGCCTTCCTGCGCCGTGAACAGCGCATAGCGCTGCATGCCCTCGGGCAAGCCGACGATATCGGCACATACCAGCGTTTCCAGCGCCTCGGCCGGGCGCGGACCGTGCAGCAGAATCTGCCCCATATGGGAAACATCGAACAGGCCACAAGCGGACCGGGTGTGCTCATGCTCCTTCTTCACGCCGAGGGGGTACTGTACCGGCATGTCATAGCCGGCAAAGGGAACCATCTTTCCCCCCAGGTCGAGATGCAGGGCATGCAGCGGCGTGCGCTTCAGTTCGCTCATGGATTACCTCATGGCATTGAGAAGATGAACAAGGTGAAGCAGAGGTGACGAGGCGTCAGGCGTCGCCTCGTCACCGCATGCGTCTTCACCCCTTGTTGTGATCGAGATCCTCACCCGGCAGCACTTCCTTGCCGTCGAAGTAGTCGCGCGTGAGCTTGAACACCACCGGCGACAGCAGGGCCAGTGCGATCAGGTTGGGGATCGCCATCAACGCATTGAAGGTATCGGCCATCAGCCAGATGAAGCCGAGCTGGGCCATCGCACCCAGCGGGATCGCCAATACGAACAGCACCCGGTAGAGCATGATGGAACGGGTACCGAAGAGGAACTGGAAGCACTTTTCGCCGTAGAACGACCAGCCCAGGATCGTGGTGAAGGCGAACACCGCGAGCGCCAGCGAGACGATCTGGTTACCCCAGCCCGGCAGCGCTGCGTCGAAGGAGAGCGCCGTCAACGAGGCCCCCGCTTCCCCTTCGATCCACACCGTGGAGGTCAGGATCACCAGCGCCGTGATGGTACAGACGATGATGGTGTCGATGAAGGTGCCGAGCATGGCGATCATGCCCTGGCGAACCGGGTTGCGGGTCTTGGCCGCCGCGTGAGCGATCGGCGCACTACCCAGGCCCGCCTCGTTGGAGAAAATCCCGCGCGCCACCCCGAAGCGAATGGCGGCCATGACGGCAGCACCGGCAAATCCGCCCACCGCGGCATGCGGATTGAAGGCGTAGTAGAAGATCATGCTGAAGGCGTCGCCAAG
This sequence comes from Billgrantia kenyensis, assembly GCF_013697085.1. Lineage (GTDB taxonomy): Bacteria > Pseudomonadota > Gammaproteobacteria > Pseudomonadales > Halomonadaceae > Halomonas > Halomonas kenyensis. The sequence continues at coordinate 75,481 of NZ_JACEFT010000001.1, read as the reverse complement.
CTGGCCAGCATTGACAACGAGCACGATCAGGCCGGCCACGATATAGGCAATGCCCATGATCGGCACCAGCTTGCCGGCTACCTTGGCGATGCGTTTGATCCCGCCGAGGATGACTGCCGCGGCCAGCACCATGATGACAAGACCGGTCACCCCATGGGGAATACCGAAGGTGGAGTCTAGCGCGTCGGCAACGGAGTTGGATTGTACGGTGTTACCGATGCCGAAGGCTGCCACCGCACCGAAGAAGGCAAAGGCAGCACCCAACCATAGCCACTTCTTGCCCAGGCCGTTCTTGATGTAGAACATCGGGCCACCGACGTGATAGCCGGTACTGTCGGTTTCACGATAGCGTACCGCCAGCACCGCCTCGGCAAACTTCGTCGCCATGCCGACCAGCGCGGTGATCCACATCCAGAACACCGCACCCGGCCCCCCCAGGGCAATGGCCGTTGCCACGCCGGCGATGTTGCCGGTACCGATAGTGGCCGAAAGCGCCGTCATCAAGGCATTGAAGGGGGAGATTTCACCCTCTTCCGCCTTCTTTGCCTCCCCGGGAGCCGGCTTGGCCTCACGTCCCTGCCACATCAGCTTGAAGCCGGTACCCAGCTTGCGGATGGGCATCAGTTTCAACCCGAGCTGCAGGTAAAGTCCCACCCCCAGCAGCAGGATGAGCATCAACGGCCCCCAGACCACGGCGTTGATGGCGCTGAAAATCGCAGTCAATGTTTCCACGAACGTTTCCCTCTGTTGTATGGAATGTTGTTCAGGTTCTGACAGGCCCGCTGCAACAAGCCCCGCATCGTTCGATCCCTCCCGCGCCAGGGCCCAACCGGGATGCTCCTCAAGAAGAAGAATCATCATGCAATGGGCCGGCAAACACGAAGGATTGACACGACAAGCCGGCGTACCATAGCGGAAAACGCCAAGATGAAACCAGTCGGTCGAAACGTTATCTGCGGCAAACTATCAACGCTTGGCCACAGCCTCACCCACGTTTCCTATCGGAAACACAAGCCATATCGTGCAGCGCCCCTACGCCAAGCGACCGGCTCGTGTCCCCGGGCCAGCCGAGGCACCTGAGAAACAAGATTAGTGATTCCCATCATCACTGTCGAATTCACTTCAGTGACTGGACGTGCGAGATACGACACGCCACGCTGTCCATGCAGTCGACGCATCGCAACAGGTCATTGATGGCCTTGGACTCGCCAAACGGCGACGATAGCGTTAGCATTCCCTGACTCGGAAAACCTTTTTCTTATAGGAAAACATCATGAGCTCGATTCCTGCCAACCTGCGCTACAACGACAGCCACGAATGGGTGCTGGACAACGGCGACGGCACCGTGACCATCGGCATCACCGACCATGCCCAGGAGGCACTCGGCGACGTGGTGTTCGTCGAGCTGCCAGAGGTGGGTCGCACCCTGGACAAGGGCGAGGAGTTTGGCGTGATCGAATCGGTCAAGGCCGCTTCCGACCTCTATGCGCCGCTGGCCGGAGAGATCGTCGAAGTCAACGAAGCGCTCGAGGACGCGCCCGAAACCGTCAATGAATCGCCCTACGAGAATGGCTGGATCATGAAGGTTCGCGTTAAGGATGTGGCTGCCGTTGAAGCCCTGCTGACTGCCGAGGCCTACCAGGCCATCGTCGACAGCGAGTCCTGATCCACAGACACGGCCCTCCGGCCGCCGGCCGGGGTCAACCACACAACGTACAGGGTTATCCATGGTTTACGACAACCGCCGCCTGGCCGAACTGGCCGATCATGACGCCTTCATCCGTCGCCACAACGGCCCCGGTGCCGAAGATGTTGCCGCCATGCTGGCGGCGCTGGACATGGACAGCCTCGATACGCTGGTCGAACGCACGGTGCCGGCCGACATCCGCCTAGGTCGTGAACTCGACCTCGACCCGCCACGCACGGAAGCCGAAGCGCTGGATTATCTCAAGCGCCTGGCGCGACAGAACAAGGTGTTCAAGAGCTACATCGGCCAGGGCTACTACAACACCCACCTGCCGGCAGTCATTCAGCGCAATGTGCTGGAGAATCCGGGCTGGTATACCGCCTATACCCCCTACCAGCCGGAGATCGCCCAGGGTCGCCTGGAGGGGCTGCTCAACTTCCAGCAGATGGTGATGGACCTCACCGGCATGGAACTGGCCAACGCCTCGCTGCTCGACGAGGCTACCGCTGCCGCCGAGGCCATGGCACTGTGTCAGCGTGCCAACAAGAAGTCGAAGAGCAACGCCTTCTTCGTCGCCGACGACGTGCTGCCGCAGACGCTGGATGTGGTGCGTACTCGAGCCCACTACTTCGGCTTCGAGCTGATCGTCGGCCCGGCCGAGAGCCTCGCCGAGCACGATGTCTTCGGTGCCCTGCTGCAGTACCCGGGCGACAGCGGCCGAGTCCATGACCTCGCTCCCCTGCTCGCCGCCGCCCGCGAGCGCAACGTGATGACCTGCGTGGCCGCGGACATCATGAGCCTGGTGCTGCTCAAGGAGCCTGGCTCACTGGGTGCCGATATCGTGGTCGGCAATACCCAGCGCTTCGGCGTGCCGATGGGCTACGGCGGCCCCCACGCGGCCTACTTCGCCACCACCGACAAGCTCAAGCGCTCCATTCCGGGACGCATCATCGGCGTCTCCCGGGACAGTCGCGGCAACACCGCCCTGCGCATGGCGATGCAGACCCGCGAACAGCACATTCGCCGCGAAAAGGCCACCTCCAACATTTGCACGGCTCAGGCCCTGCTGGCCAACATCGCCGGCTTCTATGCCGTCTATCATGGCGCCGAAGGGCTGCGCACCATCGCCACGCGCATCCATCGCCTGACCACCATTCTGGCCGAAGGGCTGAAGGGGAAAGGTGTCCGCCTGGTGCATGACAGCTGGTTCGACACCCTGCGCCTGACCGGAGTCGATGCCGGCAAGATCCACGGCCGGGCGCTGACCCACGAGATCAACCTGCGCTATTACGAAGGCGGCGACATCGGCGTCAGCCTGGACGAGACCACCACTGCTCACGATCTCGACACGCTGTTCGACGTGCTGCTCGACGAGGAGCACGGCCTTTCGGTGACGGCACTGGACGAGCGCATTGCCGCCGAGGGCATCAGCGGCATTCCCGAAGGCAATCGTCGGGAGTCCGATTTCCTGACGCACCCCAACTTCAAGCGTTACCGCAGCGAAACCGAGATGCTGCGCTACCTCAAGCGCCTGGAGAACAAGGACCTGTCGCTCACTCACGCGATGATCCCGCTGGGTTCATGCACCATGAAGCTAAACGCCACCAGCGAGATGATTCCTGTCACCTGGCCGGAATTCGGCCAGTTGCATCCCTTCGTGCCCCAGAACCAGGCGGTCGGCTACAAGCAGATGATCGACGAGCTGGCAGCCTTCCTGGTCGAGATCACCGGCTACGAGCATATCTCGATGCAGCCCAACTCCGGCGCCCAGGGCGAATACGCCGGCCTGGTTGCCATCCGCCGCTATCAGGACGCCCAGGGTGAAGGCCATCGCGACGTCTGCCTGATCCCCAGCTCCGCCCACGGCACCAACCCCGCCTCCGCCGCCATGGCGCAGATGAAGGTGGTGGTCGTGGAATGCGACGAGCTCGGCAACATCGACCTCGACGACCTGCGATCCAAGGCCGAGCAACACAGTGAAACGCTGTCGTCGATCATGCTTACCTACCCCTCGACCCACGGCGTATTCGAGGAAGGCATTCGCGAGGCGTGCGCCATCGTCCACCGCCATGGCGGTCAGGTCTATATCGACGGCGCCAACATGAACGCCCAGGTCGGCCTCTCCCGCCCGGGCGACTTCGGCGGCGATGTCAGCCACCTCAACCTGCACAAGACCTTCTGCATTCCCCACGGTGGCGGTGGCCCCGGCATGGGCCCGATCGGCGTCAAGGCGCACCTGGCGCCCTATGTTTCCAACCACGTGGTGACGCCGATTCCCGGGGTAAAGGAGGAGTGCGGCGCCGTTTCCGCGGCGGCGTACGGCAGCGCCTCGATCCTGCCGATCTCCTGGGCCTACATCAAGATGATGGGTGCACGCGGCCTGCGTCAGGCCACCGAGCTCGCCATCCTCAATGCCAACTACATCGCCAGGCGCCTCGAGGCGCATTACCCGGTGCTCTACCGCGGCGTCAACGGCACCGTGGCGCATGAGTGCATCATCGACATCCGCCCGCTCAAGTCAGCCTCGGGGATCAGCGAGGAAGACATCGCCAAGCGCTTGATGGACTATGGCTTCCACGCCCCGACCATGTCCTTTCCGGTGCCCGGCACACTGATGGTGGAACCCACCGAATCGGAGTCGCGCTACGAGATCGACCGCTTCTGCGACGCCATGATCGCCATCCGCAAGGAGATCGCTCGCGTCGAGCGCGGCGAATGGCCGGCCGACGACAACCCGCTGGTGAATGCGCCACACACCATGGTCGACCTGATGGATCCGTCCTGGGAGCGCGCCTACTCTCGCGAAGTCGGCGCCTTCCCCTCGGAGGCGGTCAAGGCGGCGAAATACTGGCCGGCGGTCAACCGCGTCGACAACGTCTTCGGCGACAGGCAGCTGATCTGCTCCTGCCCCAGCATCGACGAATATCGCGACTGATCCATTTCGCACCATGTAACGCAAACGGCCCGCGTTAGCGGGCCGTTTGCGTTGGGGACACCCTCACTTCCGCTGCATTACAGTGGCGACGCAAGCTCTCCGTACCCGAAGCGTTCGCGCATGCGCTGCTCACGAAAGCCTTCCAGCAGCCGCTCATAGCGACGCGGTATCGTCGTACCCGCCCGGCTGACCAGGTGCAGAGTCTCGTGCTCGGCAACGGGCAGGTCGACTTCCTTGACCTGCCGCTGCCAGGGCGATGTTTCCAGCACCAGGCGCGATACCACGGTGAAGCCGAGTCCACGCGCCACCGCATCCAGCACCATGCCCACCTCGTTGGTGAACCCCTGGCGCCGAAACTGGGTCATCGAGCGAAACTCGTCGGGAAAATTGCTGCGCAGCAGCGCCCCGGCAAGGTTGACACCGTCGGAATAGTTGATGAAGCCGATCCCCATCAGCTCGGTCAGCGTGGTTCCGGCAAAGTCGGCGGGCACCACCAGGCACAGCGGCTCCTGGTGCCACAGGCTGCAGTTCAGCTCCGGATGGCGAATCGGCTCGGTGACGATACCGAGATCGTGACGCCCGGCAAGCACGTCCGAGACGATCTCGTGACTGAAAGCGAAGCTGTAGCTGACCGTCAGGCCGGGTGACATCTGCTGCTGGCCGAGGATGTACGGGTAGAACATCAGGCCCACGCTGCCTGGCGAGGCAATACGGCACTCCCCGGTGTCCAGTGCATCGTCATCGAGGGAGTGTCGGAACTGCTCATGCTCGGCAAACAGCCGCAAGCCGTAGTCATAGGCACGCCGGCCGGCCTCGGTCAGTGCAAATCGCCTACCCTGTCGTTCGAGCAGCGACTTGTCGAGATACTGCTCGAGCTTGCGCACATGCTGACTCACCCCGGGCTGCGTCATTTCGAGGTGGCGCGCAGTCCGCGTGAAGCTCCCTGTTTCCACCAGGGTGATGAAGGTACGAAAGTACTGAGCGTTGAACATGGCGATCGCTTGCAGGAGGGACCGGGAGCGGAGCCTTCATCCTATCATCACCAGCCCGCCCACGCAGCGCTGCGCCGTGCCGGGTGGCGTGATAGCATCGACTTATCCATCGAAGACAGTCGATGACACCCCTCTCGCCACCCAGAGCCAGACTCTGTCCCAGATGGCCAGGGTGTCAGTCGACACCACAAGGAACGTTACATGCCAGACACCATCTCCGCCATCGTCTCTCCGCTGCGAAGCCTGGAAGTGCTCTCGCAGCACGAGGTCAACCGCCTGCGCGATACCTCCAAGGCAGGCTTGCACGATCTGCTGAGGCGCTGCTCGCTGGCAGTACTCAGCTCCGGCAGCATGACCGATGACAGCCTGGTGCTGATGGAGACGTATCACGACTTCGACATCGAAGTGATCCAGCAGGACCGGGGAATTCGCCTGAAGGTGACCAATGCGCCGGCCGAAGCCTTTGTCGATGGCAAGATGATTCGCGGTATTCGCGAACACCTCTCCTCGGTGCTGCGCGACATCGTCTACGTCTACAACGAGATCCAGCGCCACTCGCGCTTCGATCTGACCACCGGTGAAGGCACCTCCAACGCGGTCTTCCATATCCTGCGCAAGGCCGGCACGCTCAAACCTGGACGCGATCCCGGCCTGGTGGTGTGCTGGGGCGGCCATTCGATCACCCGCGAGGAGTACGAGTACACCAAGGACGTCGGCTATCACCTGGGCCTGCGCGAGCTGGATATCTGCACCGGCTGCGGCCCCGGCGCCATGAAGGGCCCGATGAAGGGCGCCAACCTGGCCCACGCCAAGCAGCGTGTTGCCGACGGTCGCTACCTGGGCATCTCCGAGCCCGGCATCATTGCCGCGGAAGCGCCCAATCCGCTGGTCAACGAACTGGTGGTGATGCCCGATATCGAGAAGCGTCTGGAAGCCTTCGTGCGTGTCGGCCACGGCATCGTGGTGTTTCCCGGCGGCGTCGGCACGGCCGAGGAAATCCTCTACCTGCTGGGCATACTGCTGCACCCGGACAACCACGACATGGCCATGCCGGTCATCTTCACCGGCCCTGAAAATTCCTCCGAGTACTTCGAGCGTATCGATGAGTTCCTGGTCTACACCCTGGGGGAATCGGTTCGCAGCAAGTATCGCATCATCGTCGACGACCCGATCGAGGTCGCCCGCACCATGCGCAAGGGGATCGACGCGGTCACCGAGTTTCGCCGCACGCATCAGGACGCCTTTCACTACAACTGGCGCTTGACCATCGCCCGGGACTTCCAGGACACCTTCGAGCCGACCCACGAGGCAATGGCCAGCCTCGCCCTGCACCGCAACCAGCCGGTTCACGAACTCGCCGCCAACCTGCGCCGGGCGTTTTCGGGTATCGTATCGGGCAACGTCAAGGAGCAGGGCCTGCGAGCCATCGAAGCGCACGGTCCGTTCCAGCTGCATGCCGAACCGGAGCTGATGCACCGTCTCGATGACCTGCTGAGCTCCTTCGTGGATCAGGGACGCATGAAGCTGCCGGGGCAGGAGTACGTGCCCTGCTACCGACTCGCCTGAGGGAAACGGCCCGAAAAACCAAAGCGGCGCTCCCTAAAGCGCCGCTTTCCATGCCGCCTCATCTCTTGCGGCGCCGGATGACTATCCAGCGGCAGGCCGCCACCAGAGCGACAGCGCGTGCATCAGCAAGCCCAGGGTCGCACCATGGGCAATCAGCAGCTGCCAGCTGATCCAAGCGGTGAACAACGCATGCCAACCGCCCATCAGTACCAGCCCGGCCAGCAGCGAAATCCCCAGACGCTTGCCCAGCCCAGGGAGCCGAGCTCTCTCGCTGGCATTCAGCATCCGCCAGTTAAGTACCGCCACGACCGCCATGACTGCGATGGCGAGCATGATCAGGTTGAAGCGATTGTCGTGTCCCCCGGCGAGGTAGCGGGGCACGGTAGCCAACATCAGGACCAGCAGGCCCGCAATCAGGCTAAGCCGCTCGGCTGTCGGTGTCGCAGTCATCTCAAGCCACCTTCAGCTGTTGTGTCTCGATCCACTCCTCGACCCAAGGCAACGCGGCATCATCGGCCATGAAGGTCTCCATGGCATCGACTTCCAGTCGCTCCCCCAGGCGAGTGGCCCCCAGCCCCTCGAGCATCTCGTCGAGCCGCCGTCCCGCTCCACAGAAGGTCTCGCCGTAGGAACTGTCGCCCAGGGCGATGAGGCCGTAACGCAGGCCGACCAATGACGGGCTCCGTTCATCGAGCGCTCGCGCAAAGGGTACGAAGTTGCCAGGGAAGTCGCCGCTCCCGGTAGTGGAAACACAGAACAGTGCCAGGTCGGGGCGCTCTGCCGTCAAGTCCTCGAGCGTGGGCTGTTCAAGGATGGCCGCCTCATAGCCGGCCGCCTCGAAAAGTGGCGTGACTTGCTCGGCGACATCGAGTGCGCCGCCGTACATGGTACCTACGTAGATTTTCAGCTTTGGCATGTCGGGGATAAACCTGGATATTTCGGTGGAATCCTATCATGTGCGGGCCTGCCGCCGCAGCCTGGCGACGAGTGCCCCTGATGATGCCGCGACCCATTGTCGCAGGCCGCTCGAACCAATACCCGAGTATAATACTCGGGCTTTAGTTCAAGGAGGCGACATGCTGGACACGCAGACGTTCGAAGCCTGGATCACGCCACTGCTGATCGGCGGGCTGATACTCTTCATGGGCTTCATCATCTGGGATCTGGCCAAGAAATCCCAGGCAGGACGCTTTGGCACTCTCATGCTCTTCGTGGTACTGGGCGCAGGCATGATGGGATACATCTTCAAGGTCGTCATTACCTGGCTGATGGAGAGCGGGCCAGGCATCTAGTGCAGGCATTGCATCCTGCCAGCGGGATGCAGGCAGCATTCGGGCCTCTCCAAGCCAGGATGCATGCCGGATAGCCACCCCATGTGGCTATCCGGCCTGACTGGCTTCAGGTAGGCGGCGGGCCTTCGTAGCGCTCAACCTGGCTCTTGAGCTTCTGGCCGGGCCGGAACGTCACGACACGTCGGGCGGAGATGGGAATTTCCTCCCCCGTTTTCGGGTTGCGCCCGGGACGCTCGCGCTTGTCACGCAAGTCGAAGTTGCCAAAACCCGAGAGCTTGACCTGCTCATTCTCACGCAGGCAAGCCCGTATCTCCTCGAAGAAGGCCTCCACCATGGCCTTGGCTTCCCGCTTGGTCAGCCCCAGCTCGGCGTTAAGGTGTTCGGCCAGCTCCGCCTTGGTCAACGCTCCCATGTCTACTCCTCAGAGTGGCGGTCCAGCCCGCCGCCGTTATCGCACCCAGCCCTGCCGCATTCACCCGCGCAGCTCGGCCCCCAGGTGTTGATGCGATTCAGCGACGATGGCATCGACCAACTGATTGATTTCCTCGTCATTCAGCGTGCGTGAAGGATGCTGCCAGGTCAAGCCCAGGGCGACACTCTTGCTTCCTTCCGGCACGCCCTTGCCCTGGTAGACGTCGAACAGCCGCAGTTCCTGCAACCACTGGCCGGCCTGCTGACGAACGCAATCCAGCAGTGCTTGCACCGGGCGATCGTCACCCAGCAGGAAAGCCAGGTCGCGGCGCACTTCAGGATAGCGCGACAACGGCGTGAACGCTGGCAATCGTCCATGGGCCAACGCATCCTGGCGCACCTCGAAAAGGAACACTTCCGCCTTGAGGCCCAGCTCGCCCTTTACCCCGGGATGCAGAGCGCCGATCCAGCCCACTGCTTCACCGCGATGCAGGATACGCGCACTCTGCCCCGGATGCAGGGCGGGATGCTCGCCGGGCTCGAAGCGCCAGGCGCCCTGCTCGCCACCCATCGCGATCAGGCTCTCCAGGTCGCCCTTGAGATCGAAGAAGTCGACCTTCTCGCGACCGCCGGCCCAGCCCTCGGGATAGCGGCTTCCGCAGACCAGCGCACCGAACATCGGGGTCTGCTCGAGCTCATCCAGTTCACCACGGAACACCAGGCCGGTCTCGAAAAGGCGGACCCGAGTCTGCTGGCGATTGAGGTTGTATTCCAACGCCCGGATCAGGCCCGGAAACAGGCTCGCCCGCATCACGGCAAGGTCACTGGAAATCGGATTGGCCAGCCGGGGTGACACCGCTTCGGGAAGCAGGGCCTGCTGCAGCTCGGGTGCGACGAAGCTGTAGGTGACGGCTTCCTGGTAGCCGCGCGCCACCATCTGACGACGCAGGCGTGCCAACGGCGTGCGGGCCTCATGATCGGGACGCAGCGCCAGGCGTGCCGATGGGCGACGCACCGGCAGCAGGTTGTAGCCATGAATCCTGGCCACCTCTTCGATCAGGTCTTCCTCGATGGCGATGTCGAAGCGCCAGCTCGGCACCCCGGCCTGCCAACCCTCGGCGGTGGTGCGAACCTCCATGCCCAGGCGGGTGAGGATATCCAGCACCTCGTCGCCGGGCAGGGCCTTGCTCAGCGCCTGCTCGAGCCGCGCCGAACGCAAGGTCACTTCACGTCGGCCCGGCAGATGAGCCTCACTGGCCACCTCTATCAGCGGCCCGGGCTCGCCCCCGGTGATCTCGAGCAGCAAGGCAGTGGCGCGCTCCACGGCCTCGCCGGTCGCCTCGGGATCGACACCGCGCTCGAAGCGATGCGAGGCATCGGTATGCAGACCGTAGGAGCGGGCCTGCCCCGCTACCGCCAGCGGAGAGAAGAAGGCCGACTCCAGGAAAATATCGCGCGTTGCCGGGCCGACGCCGGAATCCTCCCCGCCCATCACCCCGGCAATCGCCAACGGGCCGCGCTCGTCGGCGATCACCAGCGTCGAGGCGTCCAGGGTGATCTCCTGGCCGTCGAGCAGCACCAGCCGCTCGCCTTCACGCGCCAGCCGTACCACGACAGCACCATGCAGGTTGGCGCGGTCGAAGGCGTGGAGCGGCTGACCCAGCTCGAGCATGACGTAGTTGGTCACGTCGACCACCGGATCGATCGAGCGAATGCCGCTACGCCGCAGGCGCTCGACCATCCATAGCGGCGTAGCCGCCGTGACGTCGACCCCCTTGATCAGTCGGCCGATGTAGCGCGGGCAGCGTTCGGCGTCCTCGACGCGTACCGGAAAGGTCTCGTCATGGGTGGCGGCGACGGGCTGGTTGGCAGGCGGCGTCAGCGCCAGCCGGTTGAGCACGCCGACCTCTCGTGCCAGCCCCTTGAGGCTCAGGCAATCGCCGCGGTTGGGTGTCAGATCCACCTCGACGGTGTGGTCCTCGAGCCCCATCCAGTGCCGGAAATCCTCGCCTGCGGGAGCGTCGGCAGGCAGCTCGAGGATCCCCGCGGAGGTCTCTTCGGCCAGCCCCAGCTCGGAGGCCGAGCAGATCATGCCCCGCGACTCGGCGCCGCGCAGCTTGGCCTTCTTAATCTTGAAGTCGCCAGGCAGTACGGCTCCGACGCGGGCAAAGGGCACCTTCTGCCCGACCGCCACGTTAGGCGCTCCGCAAACCACCTGAACAGGCTCCGCGCCACCATCATTCACCTGGCATACGCTGAGCTTGTCGGCATCGGGATGCTGTTGCTTGGCGATCACTTCGGCCACTACCACGCCACTGAACGATGCGGCAACCGGCTCGATGGCATCCACTTCCAGGCCAGCCATGGTGATCTGGTCGGCGAGCCCCTGTACCCCCAGCTGCGGTGAAACCCACTCGCGCAGCCACTGTTCGGAAAATTTCATGGTCAATCCTGTGTTCTGCAGCGGTCGGTCAGGCGAACTGGCGCAGGAAGCGCAGGTCGTTGTCGAAGAACATGCGCAGGTCGTTGACGCCGTAGCGAAGCATGGCCAGACGCTCGGCGCCCATGCCGAAGGCAAACCCCTTGAAGCGCTCCGAGTCGATGCCCGAATGACGGAACACCTCGGGGTGCACCATGCCGCAGCCCATCACTTCCAGCCAGCCGCTGTGGGAGCAGACCCGGCAGCCATCGCCCGAGCACATCACGCACTGGATATCGACCTCGGCGGAGGGCTCGGTGAAGGGGAAGTAGGAGGGGCGGAAGCGCACCGAGAGGTCGTCACGCTCGAAGAAGGCATGCAGGAAGTCCTCGATGGTGCCCTTGAGGTCAGCAAAGCTGACATCCTCGTCGACCAGCAGGCCCTCGACCTGATGAAACATCGGGGTATGCGTCAGGTCGGAATCGCTGCGGTAGACCCGCCCCGGGCAGACAATGCGGATCGGCGGTTCCTGGGACTTCATGGTGCGTACCTGGACCGGCGAGGTGTGAGTGCGCAGCAGGCGGGTCGCATCGAAGTAGAAGGTATCGGCCATGCCCCGCGCCGGATGGTGCGCCGGGATATTGAGCGCCTCGAAGTTATGGTAGTCGTCCTCGACTTCAGGGCCCACGGCCACGTCGTAGCCGATACGGTGGAACAGCCCCTCGATGCGCTCCAGGGTCAGGGTCACCGGATGCAGCCCGCCGCTGGCCTGGCCACGCCCCGGGAGGGTCACGTCGACGCGCTCGGCGGCCAGCTGGGCTTCGAGGGCAGCCTTGGACAGGGCCTGGCGGCGTGCGTCAAGCTCATCGGCCAGCGCCTGCTTGGCCTGATTGATACGCTCACCCGCGGCAGGCCGCTCCGCCGCAGGCAGCTTGCCCAGGCTCTTGAGCTGGGCAGTGATCTCGCCTTTCTTGCCGAGGAAGCGCACCCGCAGCTCATCGAGTGCCGCGATGCTCTCGGCGGCCTGAATGGCCTGACGGGCCTCGGTGACCAGTGTCGGTAGATGGTCCATCCGTTGAGCTCCGAAGTCATTAACCTGCTGTATACGCGTCAGTGACGCGCGATAGAAAATCACTCGATTTTCGACGTCGCGCCAGCGACAGCTCCTGAGGTGGCCGCCATGCTGGGTTGCCACCAAAAAACAGGGGAAGAGCGGCTGCTCTTCCCCTGTGACAGTGCGGCGTCGCGATGGCCGACCTGAGCCGGCCCGACGCCTACGGTCGGTATCACTTACTGGGCAGCCTTGGCCTTCTCGACGATGGCGGCAAAAGCGGCCTTCTCGTGAACGGCCAGATCGGCCAGCACCTTGCGGTCGATTTCGATACCGGCCTTCTTCAGACCGCCGATGAACCGGCTGTAGGACAGGCCGTGCTGACGGGCACCGGCGTTGATACGCTGGATCCACAGGGCACGGAACTGACGCTTGCGCTGGCGACGGTCGCGGTAGGCGTACTGGCCTGCCTTGATGACCGCCTGCTTGGCCACGCGGAAGACGCGCGAACGGGCACCGTAGTAACCCTTGGCCAGCTTGAGGACTTTCTTGTGACGACGACGAGCGACGACACCACGCTTGACACGAGTCATGGCTTTCTCCTGACGTTAAAGTGGGGCAACCAAAGGCTTACAGATTCGGCAGCATGCGCTGGATCAGGGCCTTGTCAGCGTCATGGATCTGCTTCATGCCGCGCAGTTGACGCTTACGCTTGGTCGACTTCTTGGTCAGGATGTGGCTACGAAACGACTGCTTGTGCTTGAAGCCGTTGGCCGTCTTCTTGAAGCGCTTGGCAGCGCCGCTGTTACTCTTGATTTTCGGCATGAGTCTAACTCCGCTCGAGATTTTTCAGAAAACCCGGGGCCGATGGTCGGCATGTGCCGACCACCCGTTTGGCTGGCCTTCGGATCACTTCTTCTTGGGGGCAATGATCATGATCATCTGACGCCCTTCCATCTTGGGGAAGGCCTCCACGGTCCCGATCTCCTCGAGATCCGCAGCGATCCGCTCCATCAGCTTGCGGCCGATGTCCTGGTGCGCCATTTCACGGCCGCGAAAACGCAGCGTGACCTTGCCCTTGTCGCCACCTTCGAGGAAGCGAATCAGGTTACGAAGCTTGACCTGATAATCGCCCTCGTCGGTGCCAGGCCGGAATTTGACTTCCTTGACCTGAATCTGTTTCGTCTTCTTCTTCTGGGCAGCCTTCTGCTTCTTCTGCTCGAAGACGAACTTGCCGTAATCCATGATCTTGCAGACGATCGGATCGGCATTGGAAATCTGGACGAGGTCTAGACCGGCTGCTTCGGCACGCTCGAGCGCTTCGCTGGTAGGCACGATGCCCAGCTGCTCGCCGTCGCTGTCGATCAGGCGCACCTGATCCTCGGTAATCCGCTCGTTCATTGGGGGGCGCTTGTCCTGAGGACGTCCGCGCTGGCTGCTTCGCTTGATCGTTCCGTCTCCTTCCGGTAATTGACGATGTCGTCACCGCACTGACCTGGCTACCTGGGTCAGAACCCCTCGTCGCGCACCTTCTCGATAAAGGCGTCGACGGTCATGGTGCCCAGGTTCTCGCCGGTGCGCGTACGCACGGCAACCGAGTCGGCTTCGACTTCCTTATCTCCTACCACCAGGAGATAGGGGATCTTCTGCAACGTATGTTCGCGGATTTTAAAGCCGATCTTCTCGTTCCTCAAGTCCGCCTTGACGCGAACGCCAATTTTCTGCAGGCGACGCTCGAGTTCCAAGGCATAATCCCGCTGGGCATCGGTGATATTCATGACCACCGCCTGCTCCGGTGCCAGCCACAGCGGCATGGCACCAGCGTAGTGCTCGATCAGGATGCCGATGAACCGCTCGAACGAGCCGAGGATCGCCCGGTGCAGCATCACCGGCGTCTTGCGTTCGCCATCCTCGTCGACGAACTGGGCGCCCAGCCGGCCCGGAAGGTTGAAGTCGAGCTGCAGGGTGCCGCACTGCCATACCCGGTTGAGGCAGTCGCGCAGGGCGAACTCGATCTTGGGGCCGTAGAAGGCGCCCTCGCCCGGCTGCAGCTCCCACTCCAGGCCGGTGGCGTTGAGCGCCGCCTCGAGCCCGGCCTCGGCCCGGTCCCACAGGGCCGCCTCGCCCATGAAGTCCTCCGGGCGAGTCGAGAGCTTGAGCTCGACTTCATCGAAGCCCAGCTCCTTGTATACCTTCAGCGTCAGCGCGATGAAGGCCTCGGCCTCGCTCTGGATCTGCTTTTCGGTACAGAAGATGTGGGCGTCGTCCTGGGTGAAGCCACGCACCCGCATCAGCCCGTGCAGCGAGCCGGAAGGCTCGTTGCGGTGGCAACTGCCGAACTCGGCCAGGCGCAGCGGCAGGTCGCGATAGCTCTTGAGGCCCTGGTTGAACACCTGCACATGGCAGGGGCAGTTCATCGGCTTGACCGCGTATTCGCGCTTTTCCGATTCGGTGGTGAACATCAGCTCGCTGTAGTGACCCCAGTGCCCCGACTTCTTCCACAGCGACAGATCCACGACCTGGGGCGTGCGGATTTCCTGGTAGCCATGCTCGATCTGCACCCGGCGCATGTACTGTTCCAGGGCCTGGTACAGGGTCCAGCCGTTAGGGTGCCAGAACACCATGCCGGGCGCCTCTTCCTGCAGATGGAAGAGATCCATGCGCTTGGCCAGCTTGCGGTGGTCGCGCTTCTCGGCCTCCTCGAGCCGCTGCAGGTAAGCCTTGAGCTGCTTCTTGTCGGCCCAGGCCGTGCCGTAGATGCGTGTCAGCATCGGCTTGGTGGCATCGCCACGCCAGTAGGCGCCGGCCAGCTTGGTCAGCTTGAATGCCTTCAGGTGCCGAGTATTGGGCACGTGAGGCCCCCGGCACATGTCGGTGTATTCCTTGTGGTGGTAAAGGCGGATCGTCTCCCCTTCGGGGATGTCGCGCACGATTTCCTGCTTGTAGGGTTCATCGCGATGCAGGAAGGTGATCATCGCCTTGTCACGATCGACGTACTCGCGCACCACGTCATATTCGGTATCGATGAGCTTCTTCATGCGCGTCTCGATGGCCGCCAGATCGTCAGGCGTCACCGAGCGACCGAAATCGATGTCATAGTAGAAGCCGTCATCGATCACCGGACCGATGGCCATCTTGGCGTCAGGATAAAGCTGCTTGACGGCATGCCCGATCAGGTGGGCACAGGAGTGACGAATGATCTCGAGCCCTTCGGGGTCACGGGCCGTGATGATGGCCACCTCGGCATCATCTTCGATGAGGTCGGCGGCATCCACCAGCTCACCGCCGATCTTGCCGGCCACGCAGGCCTTGGCCAGACCGGGACCGATGGATTCGGCCAGCTGCATCACGCTGAGGGGTTCGTCGAAAGTTCTCTGACTGCCATCCGGCAGGGTCACGATGGGCATCGAAAAGTCCTTTGCACAGTGGTGATCCATACCAGGGATCACATGTTGCGGTTGATAGCGGTTAACAACAAGGAAACGTCGCTGATCGTGTCCGTACGGCCCACCCATTACCCTGGGCGATACGGGCGCCTGGCAGCCAGACCCCGCCGCACGTCACGGCAGCCGGCAAGAGTAACAGATGCGATGGCGGCTTCGCCATTCTCCCTGACGGGAGGCAGGCACCAAGCAGCAGGGGCACCCGAAGGTGCCCCTGCCAAATGCCTCGTCGGGCGAGCGCCCGAGAGGTTTACCTCAGTCCCAGTTGACGATCTCGACGCGACGGTTCTGGGCCCGTCCTTCGTCGGTGTCGTTGGTGGCAACCGGACGCTCTTCGCCATAACCCCGAGTGTCCATGCGACCTTCCGCAATGCCCTGCGATACCAGGAACTCACGCACGGAGTCGGCACGACGCTGAGACAGGCCAACGTTGTACTGCGGGGAGCCTACAGAGTCGGTGTGGCCCTCGATGCGCACGCGCAGGTCGGGATTCTCGCGCAGGGTGGTAGCGACGTCCTGCAGGGTCTGGTGAGCGCCGGGGCGGATCTCGGCAGAGTCGAAGGCGAAGGTGACTTCGCTGCTCAGCACCACCGGCTCGAACTCTTGCACCGGTGCCGGCTCAGGCTCAGGCATCGGCTCGGGCTCGGCCACCGGCTCGGGCTCCGGCGTGTGGTCGGCACACAGCAGAGCACCGATCGCTGCACCCGACGCGCCGCCCACGGCGATGCCGGCGTCTTCATCGGATTCACCGCTGACGGCATAGCCAATGCTGCCGCCAATCAGGCCGCCGGCAATGCCACACACCACCGGCTGTTGATACCAGGCGGTGCCGCCACCGGTGCCGGCCGTCGCAGTACCCCCAGCTCTATCACCGCCCCTCTGGAAATCCGTGGCGCAGCCGGAAAGGCCGATCACCAGGGCGGAACCCAACAGCAAGCCAGTCGTTGATTTTTTCATTGCAAGACTCCTTCTTGATTTTTTCTCGGGGCCATACGTAAGTGAGCGCCCGATAGTCAGGACATTCATTGGCCCAACGGGGTCAAGTGTAGGCCTTTAATGGCCACGCTCAAAGCGCCGTCACACTCTTCTGCTTTACTGTTCGGGCCGCGCCCTGCCAGCAAACACCATGAAACGGCAAGATACCGCTCGCGCGAGCCAACGGAGCGGCGACAACATAACGTGCCGTAAAAGCATTGTATAGCCTTCAATGCAGACTTTCCGGCCAGCCACGCCGGAACTCGAGGACTCGACCCGCCGCCTCGAGCACCGGCTGGCGCCACTCAGCCTCGACCTCGAGCCGCTCACGGTCTTCGCGCATGCGCTCGCGCGGCGTCAGGGCCTGGCGCGCAGAGTGAGTATGGAGATGCTGCGTGCGCGAATACACTTCGGCGAAAGCCTGGAAATCGGGGCGTTCGAGCAGCCTTGGGTCGAGTATGTCGAGCAACAGCTTGCAGCGCCAGGCTCCCTCGGTAATGTCGACCTGTTCCTGAATCAGCGAAGAGGCCACGATCTCGAGGTTCGACAGACAGTTCTCATGGGCTCGGCGTAGCTCTTCCTCACGAAAGGCCTCTCGTCGCTTCACCTCCTGCCACAGGGTGAACGCATAGGCCGCCAGTCCGGCAACGATGGCCAGGCCCAATGCGAGAAGGATCAGTGCCATTGTCGGGGTCATCGAATCTCCAGGCTGTGAATTCCTGGCAGAATTGTAACGCAAGCCGCACCTCGGCACAGTTGCGGACTGTCACAAAGCTCCTGATGAAGCCCGGGTAGAGGATGATCGCAAGCGCCCGGCAGGAGATGCCGGGCGCTTGCGGGTCTTGAGGTCACACGCCAGGGGTTCAGAATGCCCAGAGCCCGGCATAGTGATCCAGCAACAGCACGCCGAAGACTCCCAGGATATAGCGGATCGAGAACCAGAAGGCCGCCAGGGGCGCCTTGGGGTCCGCGCCACGCCAGACCTTCCAGTTCCAGTACATGAAGCGCGCGTTGAGTGCCATGACGCCCACCAGATAGACGGCACCGCTCATGCCGATCACGAACGGCAGCAGCGTCACGGCGACGGTCAGCCAGCCATAGAGCCAGACCTGAAGCCGCGTGAACGCCTCGCCATGCGTCACCGGCAGCATCGGTACGCCGGCACGGGCATATTCATCGCGCTTGTGGATTGCCAGGGCCCAAAAGTGAGGCGGCGTCCAGGCGAATACGATCAGCACCAGCAGTAACGGCTCCGGCCCCAACTGCCCGGTCACCGCCGTCCAGCCCAGCATCGGCGGCGCTGCCCCGGCGACACCGCCGATGACGATGTTCTGAGGCGTGGCACGCTTGAGAAAGGCCGTATAGATGAGCGCATAGCCGATCAGGGAGGCCAGCGTCAGCCACGCCGTCAGGGCATTGACCTGCCACAGCAGCAAGGTGATCCCGGCGATCGACAGCAGCGAAGCCCACCCCAGTGCCAGCACCGTCGGCATACGCTGGGCGGCCAGCGGCCGCTGTGACGTGCGCAACATCATGGCGTCGAGTCGGCGATCCACCACATGATTGAAGGCAGCAGCACCACCGGCCGCCATGCCAATCCCGGCCAGGCCGAACACCACCGTGGCAAGCGCAGGCAATGTCGGTGTCGCCAGCGCCATGCCTACCAGGGCACACGCCAGCATGACCATCACCACCCTGGGCTTGCATAGCGTGAGCAGGTCCTGCCAGGTCCAGTCAGACGCCTCCCACTGAGCCAGCAGGTCGCGCTTCACACCCGAGCGTTTCATCAGCGCGTTAGACATGTACCCACTCCTTGTCCCGTCGTGTTGAATCATCGGCCACCAGAGCCGATTCCCGCCATTGCCAGAGCCCAAGTGCCATCAGCAACACCAACGCCACGGCGCCGGCCGTATGCAGCAGTGCCAGCCATAGGGGCAGCCACATCAGAACGTTGGCAATGCCAAGCCCTAGCTGGACACCGTAAGCGATGACCAGCCCCCCGAGCCAGGGGCGCAGCCTCGTCTCCTTCCAGTAGCGTGCCGCCAGTGCCACCAGCGCCAGCCCCAGCAACAGCGCACCGATGCGGTGCCCTTGATGAATGGCGGTACGTGCATCGGCATGCAGTTGGCCATGCAGGTAGTTGGGGCCCACGGTCTGGGTCAGGTGGAAGCCTTCGCTCCAGTCCATTTCGGGCCACCACTCGCCGTTGCAGGTCGGAAAGCCCTGGCAGGCGATGCCGGCGTAGTTGCTCGACACCCAACCACCCAGTGCAAGCTGCAGCAGCAGCATGAGCATGGCGACACCCCACAATGGGGTCAGGCGGCGCCTGCGCGAACTCGGTGCCGCATCGCCCTTGGCAAAGCGGCGCAGGCTCAGGTGCAGCCAGAGGAACAGCAGCAGTACCGCAAGCCCGCCCAGCAGATGCATCGTCACGACCTGGGGCCATAGCTTGAGGGTCACGGTGAAGGCACCGAAGGCCCCCTGCAGCAGGATCACGATCAGCAGTGCCACGCTGGTGGCCCAGGGATAGCCGGGGCGGCGACGCAGGCCAGCGCCCAACACGAGCAGGGCGATCACCAGCAGGCCCAATGCCGAGGCCACATAGCGATGGATCATCTCGACCCAGGCCTTGAAGACTTCCAGCGGTGCATCCGGAGAGTGGGCCATGGCCCTCTCGGCATCCGGCACCACCAGCCGTCCATAGCACCCCGGCCAGTCCGGGCAGCCCAGCCCGGCATCCACCAACCGGGTCCAGACCCCGATCAGAATCACTACGGTGGTAAACACCACCCCCGCCAGGCTCAGGCGCAGCAACAGGCGCAACCGCGCCGTGGCTGGCTGGAGGGAAGCATCTGGCATCGAAACGCTCGGCATGTTGTGGATCCTTGGTTCGAAGGCGATCGAGGGCGTCGGAACTCGGCGCTAATCGCCAATGCGCTCGGGGAGCGACCGTCGATCCGGGTTCATTCGCAGCAGATGGCTAAGATCATCCATCACTTCGCGCTGTCCGACCTCACGACCATAGCTCAATACCACCTGCCCCCCGGGATCGATCACCCAGACTCGACCGGGCGCCTGCCAGTCGGGAATATCGAGCCACTCGGTTGCCACCTCCCCCGGCAAGGGATCGATCTCGCCGCCGATGCGCAACCGCGTCACCCGCGGCGCCTCGCGGCCAAGCGCACGATGCAGGCGCCACCAGCGGTCGGCCTCTTCGGCACAGGCCACTGAGCAGTCGAAAGCCAGCAGCCAGTCCCCTTCCTCCTCGGCGAGCCGATACTCAGCCAAGGGCCACTGGACAAGGGTCGGCACATCCGGCGCCAGTTCGCCGTGAGCCGTGCGCTGCTCAGGAATACCGACACGCCACTGCACCATTACCCAGGCCGAGATCACCGGCAGCGCGAAAATGGCAATCAAGGCCAGCAGCTTGAGGCGCTGGTGGCGTATCCTCATGGCTTCCTGCAAGGCGTCGTCTCCTTCAAGGCGAACTCTCTGTGTCAGGCTTGGCGGCATCCCGGCGGTCCCGTGACAGCCGCCGCCCCCCCAATAGCATCACGATCAGGGCAGCCAGCGCCAGCCCCCACCACTGGACGGCGTATCCGACATGCCGGCTGGGGGGCATGACGCTGGGCTGCCACCACGGTTCGAGCAGACCCTGACCACGCTCGAGGTGCATCCACCCATCGTGGCTGAAGTCTGCGACCGACTCCCATGCGGCCAGCTCGATACGCTGCAGCCTCCGGCCTTCCTGATTGGGCCCGAACAGCGGCGTTCCACTGCCGCCGGGCTGCCAGCGGCCTTCGACGACGACCTCCCCTGAAGGGGTCTCGACCTGCGGCGTTTCCCGGCTCGGCCCGGTGGCAAGGAAACCACGCTGGATCAGCCACAGGCGGCCATCCTCGGTTCGCAGCGGTGTCAACACCGCGACACCCAGCTGGCCCTGGTGGGTGCGGTTGTCCAGGAAGAGCGTCAGGTCTTCGACAAAGTGGCCACGCAGGGTGAGGCGCGTGCCTGCAGGAGGCGTTTCATAGGGCGCTTCGAGCGTTGGAGCGGCGTCGAGGCGTGCCAGGTATTCGCGCTTGTCCTCCGCCCGCTCCCACTGCCATAGTCCAAGAAACAGCCCCAGCAACACCAGCAGCGACCACAACGAGAACCAGGCTTTCAAACGCCAGCCGCCAACCCCCTGACTTCCGATGGAGTGCCCCATGTTCCTCAAGACCCTGATAGCCGTTGTCTTCCTGGCCATGTTGACCAGCCTGGCCGCCGGCGTTGGCTTTCTGCTCCGAGACGACTCCAGCTCGAGGCGCTTGCTGATTTCTCTGAAAATTCGCGTCGCATTGGCAGCATTACTGCTCGCATTGCTGTTCTACGGCTTTTACTTCGGCAGCCTGGGCGCGGCTTGATCGCCCGGGCTGCCGCCGTTGGCAGCCCCACGTCAGCACGAGCTATGGCTCAGAAGACATAGACGAACAGGAACAATCCTACCCACACCACATCGACGAAGTGCCAGTACCAGCAAGACGCCTCGAAGCCGAAATGGTCCTCGGCCAAAAAGTGATAACGCATCACCCTGACCAGCATCACGATGAGGATGATCGTTCCGACGATGACGTGCACACCGTGAAAGCCCGTCAAGATGAAGAAGGTGGCACCGTAGATGCCGGCCTGCAGCGTGATGCCGTAATGCGCATACGCCTCGTAGTACTCCACTCCCTGGATCGTGATGAAGGCAAGGCCCAGCAGGATGGTACCGGCCAGCCAGTTACGACACACCTGACGCTTGCCCTCCTTCAACGCCTCGTGGGCGACGGTGAGGGTAATACTCGACGAAACCAGAATCAGGGTATTGACCAGTGGCAGGTGCCACGGGCTGAACACCTGCAAGGGTCCGGCAATCGATGCATCGGGAGGGCTCAGCAACGGCCAGTGCGCGGTGAACTCCGGCCACAGCAGCGCCGTTGCTCCCTTGGTGCCTTCGCCCGCCAACCAGGGCACGGCGAAAGTGCGCACGTAGAACAGCGCGCCGAAGAAGGCGGCGAAGAACATCACTTCGGAGAAGATGAACCAGCCCATGCCCCAACGGAACGAGCGGTCCATCTGGGCATCGTAGAGCCCGCTGCGCGACTCCACCACCACATCACGGAACCACAGCGCCATCACGGCAATGACCCCGGCAAGACCGACCAGGGTGATCAGGGTGCCCCGTCCATGCACCAGCATCATGCCGGTGCCGATCATCAGCACACCCAGCGCCAGGGAACCAAGTATGGGCCACTTGCTGGTTACGGGTACGTAGTAACTTCCACCACTCATGCCTCACCTCCTTCGTCGAGCTTGACCCCGGCCTGCAGCTTTTGGGTTTTGCCCTCAACGGGATAGAGGGTATAGACCAGAGTGACGGTAGTGACCTCGGGCGGGAGGTCCCGGTCCAACTGGAACACCAGCGGCATTTCTACCCGCTCCCCCGCCTGCAGCAACTGCTCCTCGAAGCAGAAACAGGACGACTTGCGAACATGGCGGGTGGCGGTATTGGGCGTGACGCTGGGCACGGCACGTGCCCAGTTCTCGCTGCGGCTTTGGTTACTGAACGTAAAGTTGACTTCCGAGGTCTGGCCCGGATGCAGACGTACCTGGCGTGTTTCGACATCCAGGCGCCAGGGCAACCCCGAGCCGTTTCGGGTAATGAACTGCACCGTGACCATGCGCGACTCATCCACGTCATCGTGGACCAGCGCCTGGGCCGTGGTATCCACCTGGCCGTTGATCCCGGTGACACGACAGAAGACATCGTAGAGCGGCACCAGCGCCCAGGCAAAGGCGAACATGCCGACCAGGGCCGCCACGCTACGCCAGACGGTACGGCGCACTCCCGCCTGCCTGACCTCGTTATCATCCTGAGACATGCTTCACTCCTCCTATCGAAGGCCGGCCGCACTTGGCCGGCAATCCGAATCAGTGAGCCGGACGCTTGAAGGTCGGCGGCGTTTCGAAGGTGTGCAACGGTGCGGGGCTGGGCACGCTCCACTCCAGATCATCGGCGAACTCGCCCCAGGCGGCCGCCGGTGCCTTCTGACCGCCACGCACGCACATCACGATCACGGCGACGAACAGCAGCTGCGAAAAGCCGAACATGAAGGCGCCGATCGACGAAACCATGTTGAAGTCGGCGAACTGCAGCGCATAGTCGGGAATCCGTCGCGGCATGCCGGCAAGCCCGGAGAAGTGCATCGGGAAGAAGGTCAGGTTGACGCTGATCACCGAGAGCCAGAAATGCCACTGTGCCAGGCGCACGTTGGGATAGTGGCCGGTCCACTTGGGCAGCCAGAAATAGACGGCGGCGATGATGGAGAAGATCGCGCCAGGCACCAGCACGTAGTGGAAATGCGCGACCACGAAGTAGGTGTCGTGATACTGGAAGTCCGCAGGCGCGATCGCCAGCATCAGCCCGGAGAAGCCGCCAATGGTGAAAAGCACCACGAAGGCCAGGGCAAACAGCATCGGTGGCTCGAAGCTGATCGAGCCGCGGAACAGCGTGGTCACCCAGTTGAAAATCTTAACCCCGGTGGGCACGGCGATCAGCATGGTGGCATACATGAAGAACAGCTGGGCGGCCAGCGGCATGCCCACCACGAACATGTGGTGCCCCCAGACCAGGAACGACAAGACCGCGATGGCGCCCGTGGCATACACCATCGAGGCGTAGCCGAACAGGCGCTTGCGGGCAAAGGCGGGAATGATCGCCGACACGATCCCGAAGGCCGGCAGGATCATGATGTAGACCTCGGGGTGCCCGAAGAACCAGAACAGGTGCTGGAACAGTACCGGGTCGCCGCCACCCGCGGCGTTGAAGAAGCTGGTCCCGAAGTTGATATCCATCAGCATCATGGTTATCACGCCGGCCAGCACCGGCATCACCGCGATCAGCAGGAAGGAAGTGATCAGCCAGGTCCACACGAACAGCGGCATGTCCATCATACGCATGCCAGGCGCGCGCATGTTCAGGATGGTGGCGATGATGTTGATTGCCCCGAGGATCGAACTGATGCCGGCAATATGCAGCGAAAGAATGAAGAAGGTAGTGGACGGCGGAGCGTAGGTCGTCGACAGCGGGGCATAGAACGTCCAACCGAAGTTCGGTCCGCCGCCCGGCATGAACAGGGTCGACAGCAGCAGCCCGAAGGCCACCGGGAGCAGCCAGAAGCTGAAGTTGTTCAGTCGCGGCAGCGCCATGTCGGGTGCCCCGATCTGCAGCGGAATCATCCAGTTGGCCAGCCCGGTAAACGCTGGCATGACCGCGGCAAAGACCATGATCAGGCCATGCATGGTGGTCATCTGGTTGAAGAACTCGGGGTTCACGAACTGCATCCCCGGCTGGAAGAGCTCGAGGCGAACCACCAGCGCGAAAATCCCGCCAATGAAGAACATGATCAGCGAGAAGATCAGGTACATGGTCCCGATCTCCTTGTGATTGGTCGTCAGCAACCACCGCATGATGCCCTTGGGAGGCGCTTCGTGGGCATGTCCATGCCCCGCTTCCGCGGCAGCGGTGCTCTGCTCGAGAGTCGGTTGAGGAGGTACCTTAGGGGCCATCGGAATACTCCAGTATCATTGTCTTGTTGTATCGCAGCTCGCCAGGGCCCCTCACGCCGCCATTGGCAGCGTGAGGGCGATCATCATTCCAGCCGCTCGGCGATTTCCGCGGGCTGCACCACATCGCCGGAATCGTTGCCCCAGGCGTTGCGGGTATAGGTGATCACTGCCGCCAGCTCGACCGGATTGAGCGTGGTACGGAACGACGGCATGGCAGTCCCGGACACCCCATTGATGATGACGTCCTTGTGCCACTCCAGGTCGGCAAGCATCTGCTCGTTGCCGGCAAGTGCTGGGAACGCAGGTGGCGAGCCCTCACCCTCGACCTGGTGGCACGAGGCACAGATGCTGCCGTACACGCCCTCGCCCCGCTCCATCAGCTCGTCGAGTTCCCACTCACGGTCGATGCCCATGGCCTCTTCCGCTGCCATCTCCTGACGCTCCGCCAGCCAGGCATCGAACTCTTCCTCTTCCACGGCATGGACGACGATCGGCATGAAAGCGTGGTCGACGCCGCAAAGCTCGGCGCACTGCCCCCGGTAGATGCCCGGTTCGTTGATGCGGACCCAGTTCTCGGTGATGAAGCCCGGCACCGTATCCTGCTTGACCGCGAAATCGGGTACCCACCAGGCGTGGATCACATCGTCGGAAGTGAACAGGAAGCGCACCTTGCGATTGATCGGCAGGACCAAGGGCTCGTCGACCTCGAGCAGGTAGTGCTCGCCGCGCTCCTCGTCGCCTCGAATCTGTGCCCTGGGCGTGGCCAGGTTGGAATTGAAGGCAACGTCCTCACCGAGATATTCATATCGCCAGCGCCACTGCTGGCCGGTGACCAGAACGTCGAGTTCGGCGTCGGAAGGGTCGTAGATTTTCTTGAGTGTGGCAGTGGCAGGTATCGCCATGCCGACGAGGATCAGGAGGGGGATCGCCGTCCAGATGATCTCCACGGTGGTGTTCTCGTGGAAGTTGGCAGCCTTGGCGCCCTTGGAGTGGCGATAGCGAAAGAGGGAATAGAACATCACCCCGAACACGATCACGCCGATGACTACACAGATCCAGAAGATCGCCATGTGTAGGTTGTAGATCTCTCTACTGAGGTCCGTGACCCCAACGGGCATGTTCCAGCCGCTAGCCAGAGCCACTTGACTCGAGCCGACAAGGGTCAGGCCCCCTGCCAACCGAACGAGCAGAGTGCGCATCGACGCCTCCCGATGTTTGTAGTTGTCTAGATAACGGCAGCCCCGAAAGTCAGGGTACGGGGGTTCTCGTCCCGGAGAACATTAGCCGCTTCTTCTAGCCGAGTATATGGAGACAAGTTTAGAAAGTCACTCGCGAAACCTTCACCTTATGGCTAACGCAGCTGTCAACGCTACGGCACGCTGGCTGCGGCCGCTCAGCCCGCCACCCACACTGCCACCACCGCGAGGATCGCTACCAGCAGCAGCCCCAGCACCACACCAGTGATGATGAAAGCCAATGGGCTGCCCTTTTCGAAATCCTCGCGGCGCTGTTCGTCGCGCTGTACCCCGAGGAAGGCCCACAGCACCGACTTGATCACACCCCACATCGTCATGCTCCCAGGCAAAGGTCGACAGCGATGAGCATGACATACCCTTCCCCGGCAATGGCAAGTGCCTTGAATGAAGTACCAGACAAACTCATAGCGCAATGCAGCAAAATCCCGTGGAAGCCTGCCCGGACTGGGCTAGACTCAAGGTAGACAGGTTACACATTATCTACTATAAAAAACCGCCTCAGGAGGTCGCCATGGCCAGCCAAGCATCCAACCGCCAGTCCCCTGCAACTCAGGCCTCCCAGCCGATCATGGATTGGTACTCGCAGCAGTGGCTGCAGGGCGTCGTCCCGATGACCCGCCTGCAGCTGGTATGGATGGAAAGCGTTTCAGACATGATGGTGCAGGAAGCCAAGTTCCTGGCGGCACTTTCCGAAGCCGGACAACAGCTTGGAATGTGCTATGACACCCACGGTCACGACCCGGAAAAGCTCCGGGAGTGCTACCAGAATCTCGCGCGCGAAGTCGCCGATCAGCACATGCAGCGCCTGAAGCAGGTTGCCGCCCTGCCGCATGAGTTCAGGCAGCGGATCTGGGAAGAAATCTGAGCCGGCCTGCCGGCTCAATGGAGCTTGTGGGTTTCGTCGTCCGATACCGGATTGGGTTGGGTACCGGCGTCCTCGAGGTCGGCCCAGGGCTCCCGGGGCGCCTCCACCCGCTCGCCGGTACGCGCCGCGTAGCGCTCCCGGTGCAGCGCTTTCAGCAATCCGACGATCATCAGCATGACCACCACCGAGAACGGCAGCGCCGCCATGATCACGGCGGCCTGCAACGTTTCCAGCCCCCCGGCCATCAGCAGCACGGCAGTCAGCAGGCCCAGCAGGCCGCCCCATAGCAGGCGATGTGCCGTCGGCGGCTCGGGGTCGCCTCCCGCCAGGATGGTATTGATCACCAGCGTGCCTGCATTGGCCGAGGTGATCAGGTAAGTGGCGATCAGCAGCACCAGCACCGCCGAAAAGCCCTGCCCGAGCAGCCCGAGATCCATCGCCTCGATGGTGGCAAAGACCGCCGTGGCGACATCGTGATCGACCGCCGCCACGATCCCCCCCTGGCCGAACAGTTCATGATAGAGCGCCGTGCCACCGAACAGGCCAATCCAGACAATGGTGATGACGGTAGGCACCAGCAGCACCCCCATGACGAACTCGCGGAACGTGCGACCACGCGAAACGCGGGCAATGAACATCCCCACGAACGGCGACCAGGCCAGCCACCAGCCCCAGAAGAAAACGGTCCACTCCGATTGCCAGCCATCCCCGCGGGTGGCATTGGTATGAAAGGTCATGCCCATGAGGTTCTGGATGTAGTCGCCGGCAGACTCGATGGTAATGGCGATCAGGTACTGGGTAGGGCCGAACAACAGCAGGAAGACTACCGCAGCGATACTGAGCCAGAAGTTGGCCTCGGAGAGCAGTCGCACGCCACGCTTCACCCCGGACACCACCGAGAGCGTGGCAATGGACATGATCCCGGCCGTGACCATCAACTGAAGGGTCAAGGACGACTCCCAACCGAATACCGCGCCCAGGCCGGCATTCATCTGCTGCACGCCAAGCCCCAGGGTGGTGGCAATGCCGAACACGGTACCGAACACGGCCAGCACATCGACGATATCCCCAAGCCCCCCTTCGGCACGCTTGCCCAGCAGCGGCGTGAGCGATGAGCGAATGGTCAGCGGCAGGTTCCAGCGGTAGGAAAAATAGGCCAGCACGATCGCCACGAACGAAAAGATCGCCCAGCCGTTCAGCCCCCAGTGAAAGTAGGTCAGGCGCATGGCCACCCGGGCCGCGTCCGGGCTCATCCCCTGTTCGATGAAGGGGTTGTCCTGGAACTGCAGAATCGGCTGGGCGACCGACCAGAACAGGATGCCAACGCCGGTACCGGCAGCAAACAGCATGGCCACCCAGGAGAAGAAGCTGAATTCAGGCTGCTCGAAGTCCCCCCCCAGGCGCACGTTCTTGTAGCGCCCCGTGCCCAACCAGACCATGAACAGCAACAGGAAAGCGACGAGAAGGACGTAATACCACTCCAGGAACGGGTCCAGCACACTGCGCAGAAAGGCCAACCCCAGGCCGAGCCGCTCGGTGTAAACCGCGCCATAGAACAAGGAGACGGCCACCATCACGAAGGTCACCAGGGTGATCCTGGTATTCATGCCCTTGAAGAAGCCACTTTGCGCCTGCTGTTGCATCCACCCTCCCCTTCGCCGCGACATTGCCAGCCGTCGCTATCATAAGGCAGCGAGGAATCTGGTTCACGCCCGAGCGAGGCCTCTTCCAGGCCCTGAGCCTTGCGGGGCAAGCATCTGAAAGGAAAGTACAAAAGAGGCTTTTCATTTGCCGTCCAACGCGCTAGTATACGCCTCGTTCTCGGGGGCACGAGCCACGGTCAGGTTCGCCCGGCGCATCGATTTTTCCCAGATCGAATGTCGCATGAGACACCAGTCGGAGCGTGGCGCAGCTTGGTAGCGCGCTGCAATGGGGTTGCAGAGGTCGCAGGTTCGAATCCTGTCGCTCCGACCACAAAACACAGTAAAAACCGCCGCTTACGGATCATGCCGAGCGGCGGTTTTTCGTTGCTGGTAATGTTCTCGCATCATTCTGGAAATACTCTGCCCTATCTCTCGACACGATCCGTGTTGCTAGCTAATTCCAATCTCATACTAACGCACTAGCTTACATAGGCTTGTCGACTCTCCCTCGCACACGTAAATTAAATTTAACAAAACTATACCTAGAAAAAAGTACCGAGGGGACAAACCATGAGGCAGCAAATCCTTTCGCCGATGAGTGCGTCGGCATATGAAGATTCGTAGCCTTCTGATAACGCTGCTGACCTTGATGGGCGTTCTTATCCTGATTGGATCAGCTTGGGAAATCAGGGAGATCCGGTCGAAGCAGAGCGCGGCCCGGTGGGTCTTGCAAGGCAACCAGATGGCCGACCTCTCGCTTCGTGCCAGCGGCGTGATGGCCATGGAGCGAGGTATCACTTCCGCCATCCTGTCACAGCCCGACATGGCCACTCCGGACATGCTCTACGAGATGGCCCAGCAACGGCGTAACGGAGACGAACTGTACCGCGTCATCCTGGCAGTCAGCAGTGAACTCGCACGCCTGTCAGGGGGCGCCCCCCACCACCCGCTCAGAAGCAGCCTGCAAGAGCTGGCCAGGCACCACGAGGCGCTCTCCTCAGCGCGGCGCCAGGTAGACGCTCGCCTGGCCGGCGAGATCGTCACCCTCGACGAATCCCAGTGGATTCTTCAGGCAACACGGTTCATCGAAGCCCTGACCTCTGTTCGTGACGCCTCCACCCACCCCATGCCCGGCAACATCTATTCGCACTCGACCAATCCGATCATCAAGGATGCGCTGTTCAATATCAGCGAATATGCCGGACGCGAGCGAGCGATCCTGGGTGCCGCCATCTCCCAGCAGCGTGCCATCAGCGACAGCGAGCATGCCATGCTGATGCGCTATCGTGACATCGTCGAAGCCTCGCTCGAGCGTGTCGACATCCTGTTCCGGCAGCTGCCCGAGCAGCCCTCCCTGAGCACCGCGCAAGCCGAACTGGAAAGCCGCTTCCTCGAGGAGTACCAGGAGCTGCGCCTGGCGGTATACGAAGCCGATCGCCGGGGTCACGATTATCCGGTCACGGCTGCCGAGTGGTACGTTCAGGCGACGGCAGGCATCAATTCGGTACTCGCGCTCTCTGAGGCTGTCAGCCAGCACTTCGAGGCGAGCCTCGACAAGCTGCGCAACAGCGTCACTCTCTCGCTGGCGATGGTGATCTTCTCCATCCTCACCGCAATCACCATCTTCCTGATGGCAGTCTGGTCCATCAGGCACCGTATTCTCCAGCCCTTGCAACGCCTGGAAGCGTCGGTGAACCGGGTCGCCAGCGGCTTGCTCGAGGAGCGGTTTCCTGCGTTCAGGCAGGATGAGATCGGCAGTCTGGCCCAGGCCTTCGACGAGATGAGAGCCAGCCTGCTCGATGATATCCAGCGCCGTGAAGCCACTGAGGAGCAGTTGCGCAAATTTTCCCTTGCCGTGGAGCAGAGCGCCGATTCCGTCATCATCACCAATCAGAATCGCGATATCGAGTACGTCAACGCCGCATTCGAGCGGCTTCGCGGCTACAGTCGCGACGACGTCGTCGGCATGAATGCACGGATCTTTCGCAGCAGTGAACGCAACTCTCCGGAGCTGTATCAGGAGTTCCGCCAGGCCCTCACCAACGGAGAACCGTTCCGCGCCACCTTCATCAATCTGGGGAGCGAAGGAAAAAAGTATTACGAAGAGATCAGCGTTTCGCCACTCTACGACCAGTCAGGCAACGTTACGCACTTCGTTGCCAATGGGCGCGATGTCAGCGAACGAATCCATGCCGAGCAGGAGCTGAAGAAGCTCAATCAGGCGATCGACCAGAGCGTCAGTTCGATCGTCATCACCGATGCCAACGGTATCACCGAATATGTCAACCCGCAGTTTACCCGCACCACCGGCTTTCAGCCCGAAGAGGTCATGGGCAGGCCGAGCCACCTGCTGGAGCCCGGCCGCCTGCCACATGGCCAGTACCAGGACATGCGCCGTACGCTCCGGCTCGGCAGGGTGTGGGAAGGCGAGATTCGCAATCGGCGCAAGAACGGCGAACTGTACTGGGAGCTGACTTCCATCAGCCCCGTCCGCAACAAGCACGGCGTGATTACCCACTTCGTCGGCATCCAGTACGACATCAGCGAGCGCAAGCAGATGGAGGAGCAGATCAATCAGCTGGCGTACTTCGATGACCTGACGAAGCTACCCAACCGTGCCCTGCTGGCCAAACGCTTTGACGAAGTGGCACGGCACGCCGTGCGTCGTGGTCAACGGGTGGTCGTGATGTCGCTCGACATCAGCCGCTTCCAGTTGATCAACGACAGCCTGGGCCACCGGATCGGCGACAAGGTCCTGCAGGCTGTCGGCAAGCGGCTGACGGACTGCGCGCGTCAGAACGATATCATCGCTCGCTACGCCGGAGACGAATTCGTCGTCATCCTTCCCGATGCACCCGATTACAAGGGCATCGCCGCCATTGCCCAGCGCATGATCGAATCGGTTTATCGCCCCCTGGGTATCGAAGGGCATGAGCTGAACATCAACATGCATGCCGGCATCAGCATGCTGCCCCAGGACGGAACGGATCTCGAAACCCTGCTGGGCCATGCCACTACCGCCCAGCACATGGCCGCTCGCGAAGGACAGAATACCTTCAGGTTCTTTACCGAAGATCTCAACACGGCAGCCTGGCAGCGCCTGGCGCTCGAGCAAGACCTGCGCCGTGCGCTCGAGCAGGAAAGCCTCGAATTGCACTATCAGCCCAAGGTCGACCTGCGCAGCGGCGAGGTGGTGGGCGTCGAGGCACTGGCCCGCTGGCAGCATCCCGTCGAAGGCAACATCTCCCCCATGCATTTCATTCCCGTGGCGGAAGAGACGGGGCTGATCCGGCCGCTGGGGGAGTGGGCGCTGCGCGAGGCCTGCCTCCAGGCCATGGCCTGGCAGAGTCAAGGCCTTCCGCCCCTGGTCATGGCGGTCAATCTTTCCGCTCGCCAGTTGCTACAGCCGGGGCTGGCAGACATGGTCGCCAGGATTCTCACAGAAACCGGACTCGACCCGGCATTGCTGGAACTAGAACTCACCGAGACCGCAGTGATGGCGCGCCCCGAGGAAACCAGCACCCTGCTGCAGGAGCTCAAGTCCCTGGGGGTTCGCCTGGCGGTGGATGACTTCGGCACAGGCTATTCGAGCCTGGCCTACCTGCGCCGCTATCCCTTCGACACGCTGAAGATCGATCGCAGCTTCATCAGCAATATCACGACCTCCGCCGACGAAGCCGCCATCGCCCAGACCATTATTGCCATGGGCCATGGACTACGCCTTCAGGTGGTGGCGGAAGGCGTCGAAACCGAGGAGCAGGCCACCTACCTGCGCTCACACCGTTGCGACCAACTGCAGGGCTATCTTTTCAGCCGCCCCCTGCCCGCGGGTAAGATGACCGAACTGCTCGCCAAGGGCTCGCGCCTGCGTCTCCCCGCCCAGCCAAGCGTTCACGGAGAGGAAGTACCATGAGCCCTGCCAGATGACGACATGGGCGAAACACTCAAGCCTCGAAGCTGGCCAGCCGCTGCCACTCCTCGCGCCGCGGCCATTCCGCCAGCCAGGCATTCAGCGCTTCGGCAGGCATCGGCCTGGCGATGCCATACCCTTGGGCTAGCGGGCAGCCCAGCCTGAGCAGTGCCAACGCATGCTCGAGACTCTCTACGCCCTCGGCCAGGAGCGTTCTGTTGAAGCGCCTGGCCATGAAGATCACGCTCTCCACGATGGCTCGATCACTGGCATCGACCAGCATGTCGCTGACGAAACTCTTGTCGACCTTGATCAGATCGACCGGCAGCTGCCTGAGGTAGGTCAACGAGGAAAAGCCCGTACCGAAATCGTCGATGGCCACCTGTACCCCCATCGCCTGGCATTCCGAGATGACTTCCATGGCTTTGCCGATATCGTGCATGGCCGCCGTCTCGATGACCTCGATCTTGAGCCGCGACGGCGAGACGCTCGGCATGCTGGCCAGAAGTCCGGAAAGCCGATCGACGAAATTCGATGCCAGTAGATGGGACGGACTGATGTTGACGCTCACCGGCAGGTGACAGCCCTCGCTCTTCCAGCA
The DNA here is from genome assembly GCF_013697085.1 of Billgrantia kenyensis. GTDB lineage: Bacteria > Pseudomonadota > Gammaproteobacteria > Pseudomonadales > Halomonadaceae > Halomonas > Halomonas kenyensis. The sequence continues at coordinate 42,845 of NZ_JACEFT010000001.1, read as the reverse complement.
GGCCAACTGCTGCATCACCGTCGCCAGCACCCACTCTCCGAGGGCATGCTCCAGCCAGGTGCCTTCTATCAAGGGCAGAAATTGCGCCGGCGCCAGCAGCCCCTTTTCAGGGTGCTGCCAACGCACCAACGCCTCGACCCCCACCACTTCGGCACGGGTCATGTCGATCTGGGGCTGAAAATGGAGGATCAATTCGCCTCTGTCGATGGCCTGCTGTACACGTCGGCGCTGCGCCTGCGAGCGCTGGATCCGACGATCCTGCCCCGGGTCGAAGCGCTGGAAATTGTTGCGCCCCATCTGCTTGGCACGGAACATCGCCTGCTGCGCATGGCGCAGCAGGCCATCGGCCTCGACCTTGTCGATGGGAAAGCTGGCTACACCCAGGCTCGCGGTGAGGGCAACCGGACGCTTGCTGAGGGTGAAAGGTTGACGGATGACCTCGAGCAACCGCTTGATGGCGGAATCGCTTTCGAGATCGTTCAACAGCAGCACGAACTCATCGCCGCCCGTCCTCACGATAAGGTCTTGCTCACCCAGCTGACGATTGAGGCGATGAGCCAACAGCAGCATCAATCTGTCTGCCCGCGCCGGCCCGAGTCGCTCGTTGAGCCCCTTGAAGTGGTCCACATCCAGCGCACACACCGTCAGCGAACCGTTACGCTCACGGGCAGCCGACAAGAACTGTTCCAGCCAGCGAGTCAATTGAGAACGCTGGGATATACGACCGTAGTCGTCGATGAAGCGCGGCCGGCCCGCCTGGGGCGATAAGTCGACTACCGAGCCCAGCTCCTGCTTGTCTCCGTTCACCTCGACGCGATTACGTCCGCTGCGCTTGGCCCGATAAAGCGCAGCATCGGCGCGCTGGATCAGATCACGGGCACTGTCGCCGGAGCGGTAGCCGGTCAAGCCAATGCTGACCGTAACCCGGGGGCCCGGCAACCTGGCGTGCTCGATATCGTGCCTGAGCCGTTCGGCAAGCTGCCAGGCCCCCTTGAGCGGGGTATCGAGCAGCAACAAGGTGAACTCCTCTCCGCCCCAGCGTGCCAGCAGATCGTTCTTGCGCAGACGCTTCTGCACGAGTTCGGTCAACGCCAGCAGAATACGGTCTCCCACCTCGTGGCCATGGTGGTCATTGACCGACTTGAAATGGTCGATATCGAAGAGCAACAGGGCTATTTCGGCGCCCTGCTCACGTGCGGCCCTGACCGCCGTGACCAGGGCCCTGTCGAAGGCGCGCCGATTGGCAGCCCCCGTCAGGTGATCCCGCGTCGCCTCCTCGGCCAGCTCCCTCTCCACACTCTTGCGATCGGCAATGTCATGGAATACGGAAACGTAGTGCCTGACCTCGCCGCGCTCTTCTTTCACGGCCGTGATCGACTGCCAGACGGGGTAGATCTTGCCCTGCTTGTTGCGGTTCCAGATCTCACCTTGCCAATGCCCCGTCTCGCGCAGGGTCTTCCACAGCTCAGCATAGAATTCGGGGCCATGGCGGCCGGACTTGAACATCCGCGGCGTCTCGCCGATGACTTCGTCGGCGGAATATCCCGTAATCTGGGTGAACGCCTGGTTGACTTGCTCGATGCGCATATCCGCACCGGCTATCAGGGTGGCCTGGCCCGTCTCGAAGGCCGTCGCCATCATGCTCAGCTGATCCTCCTGCCGCTTGCGGGCGGAGATGTCCTGCTTGACCAGCACGAAACTGGTGATCTTACCCTGATCATCGACGATCGGTGTTATCAGCTCGTCTTCCCAATACTCCTCGCCGTTCTTGCGCCGATTGAGAAGCTCGCCGCGCCATACCTGACCTTTGCGAAGCGTCGCCCACATGGCCTGATAAGTGCTTCTGTCCGTCTTTCCCGACTTGATCATGCCTGGGGTATTGCCCAGCAGCTCCTCGCGACTGTAGCCAGTCACCTCAACGAACCGCTGGTTGACGTACAGCAGCCTCCCACTGGGGTCCGTGATGCCGGTGGCAAGTGGACTCTGCTCCACGGCAGTATAAAAGTGCTTCAGCTCGTGGGAGAGCGACTCGTAGGAGCCCTTGAGAATCTCACGCCAGCCACCTGAGCCACCTGCCCCGGGGTGCTTGTCGTTATTATGTGGCACGTCAGGCTCCCTGGTGCGTCGACTAATACGATTTTCGTAATTTAGTGACAGCATATCATCGTACAAGAAGCGTACAGAATGAAAATATTTGACATTCGTCAAACTTTTACACACTAACTTGCCAACAAGCCCGATGCACAAGGGTTTCAGCAATAATAGATCGTCAGCCTCAGCACGTAAAACTGTCAGGCTATAGCCTGAACATCCATACAGTAGTTAAAGGTTGTATAGAAATACCACCTAGGTGACGGTAGCGGGGCATGAGCCGATATTGACGCAGCAATGAGGGGAAAAACACAGCGGGATCGAGAGGCAGGAATAGCTGTTAAGCAAAGGAGGCAGTGATCAGGACCCTCCCTGGCCCTATGCTTGGTTGGAAGCGGGCTTAGCGAATGTAAGCCACGACGGCATCATGTGCCGCTCGTTGAGCCAAGGCATGAGAAGCCCAGTGACTGATCACTTCACAAGTCAGATCGTTGCTTTTAGTTGGCATGGCGTATCTCCTGTGTGACTACCAGAAACATCATGCCCCAGCTTTGTCGATTTTTCACCCGCTTTGCGACACTTTGCCTCCCAGGCCCACTGATGCACGAATCTGTGACACGAAAAGCAGCCCTGGCCCCATTTGGTGCGTGGAAATGACTTCCATTGACTTCAGGAGGCGCGCTCACCGCTTCGTTGAGCGCCCAACGCGGGGGTCAATTGACGACTCCAAGGCGGCAATTGATGCCGGCGGGAATCCGGCCTTCCGGATTTTCCAGTACCAGCCCCACCCCGAAGGTCCCGCTTGATGCATCGATCACGCTGTCGACGCGCTGCACCTGCGCCGTGACCTCACGCCCTGCCGGGGCCAACAGCGACACTTCGAGTGTGTCACCTGCGGCAACGGCACCAAACGCAGTGAGTGGCATCACCGCCTCGATGCGCAGCGGGTCGAGCTGGACCAGCTCCAGCACCGGAGTGGCGTCGATGTACTCTCCCTCTTCCGCCAGTCGCTGGGTAATCAAGCCGGCGAACGGGGCGCGATGCGTCATCTGTTCCAGGCGTGCATTGGCCAGGTTGACCTGCATACTGGCCAGGCGCATGTCGGTATCGATCTCGTCGCGCTCACTCTCGCTGAGCATGCCGCGCTCGATCATACGCTGGTTGCGCTGGACCCTGCGCTCGGCATAGTCCGCCCGAGCACGCTCGAGCGCCACACTGGCAAGCTCGACGTCACGCCTGAGTGTGAACAGGGTGTCGCCAGGCTCGACCCGATCGCCAGGCTCCACCTGGATGGCTTCAATGACACCCGGCACCTGGCTGGACAGCGTTGCCTGCCTGCCTGGCTCCACCAGACAGCTCAGCTCGCCAAAGCCCGCCGCACCATTCTCCTGGGCCAGCACCCCGCCCCCCCATAGGCCTGCAAGCAGTACCAACGACGACAAGACGCCAACATGGCTGATCCCATTCATAGACTTTCCCAATCGAGTTGTCTGGATAGAGGCGGCGCTTATTGCAGCCCCCCCCGTCACTCCGCCTTCCCACTGAACCCCAGCTGTTCACCTTCTTGCCAGTCGGCTGCCAGCAGCCGCGCCCTGTCACGGGCATGGCGCGCTTCGCGCTTGCGCTGGGCAAGCTTCAAGCGCGACGCCAGCGGCCCGAGGCGACGCTGCCAGCCGTCAAGCTCATCGAGCAGTTCATCCTCGTCGCAGACCACGAACTCCACGCTGCCCGGGTCGCCCTGCCGTGCACAGCGACCGGCGATCTGGCGGTCGACCCGGGAGGCATCATGGTGGCCGGCAACGATGACATGCAGACCGCCGGCCGACTTCACCGCCTCGTCGAGGGAGATATCGGTCCCCCGTCCTGCCATGCTGGTGGCCACGGTCACGGCGCCCGCGCGCCCGGCAAGGGCAACCGTTGCCGCCTCATCGGCATCCTGACGCGCATTGAGCATCGCATGCACGACCCCAGCCTCGTCGAGCCACCGGGAAAGGGCTTCGGAATCGGCCAGGCTGACCGTGGCCACCAGCACCGCTCGGCCCTGGTCACTCATGTCCTTTACCCTCTTGGAGATCCAGCGCCACTTCTCCTCCGCTCGCCCTACCGCCACCGTCGGCCAGTACTGCCGCCTGCTGGGGCGGTGCGGTGGAATCGCCACCACGCGAAGGCGATAGGTCTGCCAGAGCTCCTGTCTCACCTCCCGCGCCGTGCCTGTCATGCCGGAAAGATGATGATAGCGGCGAAAGAAGCGCTGGTAGGTGAGACGTGCCAGCGTCACGTTGGGCTCGCTCGGCTCGCACCCCTCTAGCCGCTCGATCATCTGCTGCAGCCCCTTCTCCCAGCTGCGATCCGCCATCACCCGGCCGGTGTGCTCGTCGATGATCTGCACCTTGCCGTCGCGCACCAGATAGTGGCGGTCGCGATGGAAATGATGGCGCGCCAGCAGCGCCTGCTGGATCAGCCACTCGCGCCGTGAGCGACCCGCCCAGCCGCTCGATGCCAGCTCCGTCAGCCGTTGCCGGCCGCGCTCGGTGAGATGAATATGCCCGCTTTCACGCACGAAGTGCCGGTCTTCCTCGAACTCGCCGGCCATGGCCAGCGCCTCGTCCAGCAACGCCAAGTCAATCGCTTCGCTGCCGGAAGGACCGGAAAGGATGAGTGGCGTGCGCGCCTCGTCGAGCATGACACTGTCGGCTTCATCGACAATCGCGAAGTGCAGCCCTCGTAGCAGCAGGCGCGTGTCGCTCAGCGTACCCGCCAGGCGTGCCGCATGGGCATGCAGCGGATGGCGATTGCGCCCCAGCTGCTGGGTATCGCGCAGGTAGTCGAAGACCAGCTCCTTGTTGGTGCAGTAGACCACATCCGAAGCATAGGCCGCGCGACGCTCGCCGGGCGGCATCTCATGGACCACCGCCGCCACGCTGAGCCCCATGGCTCGGTAGACCGGGGTCATCAGCTCGGCATCGCGTGCGGCGAGATAGTCATTGACGGTAATGACATGCACGGGAATCCCGGCCAGGGCGGCCGTGGCCGCAGGCAACGTGGCAGTCAACGTCTTGCCTTCCCCGGTATGCATTTCGGCAATTCGGCCATCCAGCATGGCCAGGCCGCCCAACAGCTGCACATCATGATGCGCCATGCCCAGCTCGCGACGGGAGATCTCCCGCACCAGGGCGAAGGCATGCCGCGCCAGGCTCGGCGTGATGCCGCGCCGCGCCAGCTGATGACGCAGCGCCTCACCGTCGGCCCTCAGCGCGTCCGCGTCCAGGGCGGCCAGGCGCGCGGCGTGGCGATGGATGCCTGGCAGCTGGGCACGCATCCCCAGGCGACGCAGCGCTACCGGGCGGTGCAACCGTGACCTGAGCCAGTGCCAGGGTCGCTCCAGGCTGCTCGGAGGGAGCAACGCCCGCTCGGGTCGCGCCAGCACATCGGCGGGAAGCTTCAGCAGTGCCATGCCGCGAACCTCATCGCTCGAACAGCCGCAGGAAGGAGCGGCGCGTGTCGCGCCACAGACGATAGCCGACAGGCTCCGGTGCATGCTCGATACGCACATGGACCCGCCCGCCCAGGTGCAGCGGCAGGTTGCTTGCCAATAGGCCAGCGGCGCTGAAGTCGCCCACGTAGTGTCGGCGAAACGCCCTGGGCGCGCCATCGTCTCCCCGGTTGGCGGGGTCCACCGCCACCCGACCGCCGCCCTCGACGCTGAGCACCGGGCTCGGGATGACATGATCCGAGCTGGGCGAGACCCATGCCAGTTCGCCGGGCGCATCTCGCTCATGGCCAGGCAGGCGCAGCCGCACCTCGCGAGTGTCGCTGCGCACCCGCTCGACCTGATGGGCGGGCAACAGGGTACGCACGCGAAGATCCTCCGGCCGCACCACGACGGCAACGGCAGCCCCACGCTGCAGGTGGCTGCCTAGTGCAGGCACACCTTCCGGCATCAGCAGCAGTCCGGAGTGTGGGCTCGAGAGTACCGTGGCAGAAGCACGCTGACGTGCATCATCGAGCTGACGCTCCACCGGCACCAGCGTTTCACGCAGGATCGCGCGGGCCTGGGTGTCGCGCACGCTGGCCAGCAGCTCCTGCTCGATCTCGCGCTGGCGCGCCTCGAGCAACTGCACCTCGACGTCCAGTTCCGGCGCGGCGATGCGCATCAGCGGATCGCCGGCCGCCACCTGCTGGCCATCCTCCACCCAGCGCTCGGCGATGACACCGCTGACACCGGCTCGCACCTGGGCCGGCTCACGACTGTCAATCACGCCATGCACATGCGTGGCATAGGGCAGCGGCACCACGAACAACAGCAGCGCGACAAGCCCCAGGGCGCCGAACATCCAGCTCCAGGCACGGCGGCGGGAGCCTTGCAGTGAGTCATCCACGGTCATGGCCTTCAGCAGCTTGAATAGAGGCAGCAGCAGCGTCATGGTCACCGACCACAGGGCGAGAATGACGCCGATGAAGAGGTACTGGGTGGCCACGAACACGGCAATGGCCACCATGATGAACAGGCGGTAGGTGAAGGACGCCAGCGAATAGCCGACCAGCCAGCATGCCTCGCGTAGCGAACCCGCCTGGCCGGTCACGTCTCGACGGCCAAGCAGGTAGCGCTTTACCGCATAGGTCAGCTGCTGGTTGGCCCGATTGAACAGATTGGGGATCTCGAGATAGTCCGCCAGCACGTAGTAGGCGTCGAAGCGTAGCAGCGGATTACCGTTGAACAGCAGCGTCGAAACGCCGGCAATCAACATCACATTGAACGCCACCGCCCGCAGCAACCCCGGCTCCGCCACGGCCCAGACCAGCATGGCCAATGAGGCCAGAAACAGCTCCACCATGATGCCGGCAGCCCCTACCAGCATGCGTCGGCCCTTGTCGGGGCATGCCGCCGCGGCACTGGCATCCACATAGGGCACAGGAAAGAACACCAGCAGCATGACACCGATCTCGTGGACTTCGCCGCCGGCATCCTTGGTCGCCCAGGCGTGGCCCAGCTCATGCAGCGCCTTGATCAGTGGGTAAATCAATGCCAGCAGCAGCAGGTTGCCCACGCCGAAGACCCGGTCAGCCAGGTTATCGGTCAGCGACTGCCAGTGCATGCCTGCCACCACCAGCGCCAAGGTCAGGGTCAACAACCAGACGGCCCCGCCCCAGGGGCTGATAAAGGGGCGGACGAAGGGGTAGCTGGCGGCGACGAAGCGCTCCGGGTCGAGCAGGGGGATGCGAATGCCCAGGGGCGAACGGATCAGCTGCAGCCACTTGCCGCGCCGCTGCTTGCCCTGCCGGCGGGAGAGCTCGTCGATATCGATGTCGCCATGGCCCGACAGCACGTTGGCCCCGTGCAAGCGCCCGATCAAGGCGATGAGCTCCTGCTGGGTGGGCATGGCATCCCCCAGCGCGGCGCTGGCCTGGTCCCAGATCTCGCGCAGGGTTCGCTCGCCGTCCAGCCGACCGATGATCTGGTAGGCCTCCGGCGTGAAACGGTGGACCTGCCCCGTCAGGCTGTCGTGCAGCACATACCAGGGCTCGCCGCGATACTCATGACGTTGCAGGCTGGCATGGTGGCGCAGACGCAGGCGCAGATCGGCCACCCGGTGCCAATGCTGGCTGAACAGCGGGCCTGCCATGCCTCAGCCCCACCAGCGCCAGCGCATCAGGCGCAGCCAGTCCATGAGTTCCCGGGTCCAGATGACGATCAGCCGATCCTCCCCGCCTTCGATCCGGCCCACCCCCTGCAGGCCCGGCCGCAGCTCGCGCCGCGCCTCGCCCCCCAGCGCTTCTCCTTGATCTGACAGGCTGGCCTCGACCACGAAGCGGCTGCTGCCATCGCTGCTGCGCGACTGAGGCGTGATCCGCTCGATCACGAAGGGCATGCGCTGGCCGGTCATGGCGGCCAGCAGCAGCTCGCCGTGCTGGCCCACCCTCACGTCGTCGATGCGCCCCTCGGGTACCTCGAGCTCGATACGAAAGTCATCGAGAGGCGACACGCGAAACAGCTCCTCGCCCTGCTCCACCGCACCGCCCAGGCGCTGGGTGAGGTCGCCGCTGACCACCACACCATCGAAGGGAGCCAGCAGCGTGGCGCGCTCCAGGCGAGAATCGACCAGCGCCAGCCGCGCCTGGGCCTGATCGCGCTGGGCCGCAAGCACATTGAGGCCGGCGCGATCGCCGCGTGCGCGCATCTCCTGCTCCTGACGTTCGAACTTGGCCAGCTCGCTCTGCCACTGCAGACCTTCCAGCAGCAGCTCACGGGTCTCCATGCTGGCCAGGGGCTGTCCCGCCTCGACCCGATCGCCGGGGCGCACCAGCGCATTGTCGATATAGCCGCGAAACGGCGCCGTCATCACCCGCTGCTCGCGGCTCTCGAGAATCGCATCCGCCGCGATGCGATCGACCCCGGTGGCAAAGGTAGCGAAGCCCACCAGCCCCACCAGCACCAGGCCGGTCAGCTTGTAGCCAAGGTAGCCCGGACCCAGCAGGCGGCCCAGCTGCTCGCCACAGGCCACCAGCGCCTTGAGCGGAAGTGGGCGGTCGTTGCGACGCTTCTCCTCCAGCGCCCTCCCGCACAGCGCCAGCAGGCTCTCCAGGGCCGCTACCTCCTGATCGCTGAAGGGGCGGTCACGCTCCAGGGTCACAGCACCCAGCGGCTTGGCCTCATCCAGCAACGGCACGCTGACGACCGCCCCCAGGCCGGTCATGTCGCCCAGGCTGGCCTGGGCCCGCAACACCCTGTGCTGGAGTCCCGGTGAGGCCGGTGCCGGCCAGGCGACACTGCCGCGCTGGTCCAGGGCTTCGTCCATGGCGGTTTCGGTGGCCCGAATGCGGTTCATCTTGCGGTTGAACTGGGCGCTGTGGGAAATCTGCTCCACCCGGGTACGCGTCCCACGGCGCCAGCCCAGGCTGACCCGCTCGGCCTCGAAGTGACTGGCCAGGCGCGACACCAGCTGCATGGCGGCACCAACATAGCGGGCTTCGGCCAGCACGGCGGCTAGCAGGGCGAGATGCTGGCCGAGCCTCTCCTGGTGCAAATGCTCGCCGCGGTAGGCACGCTCCAGGGCGTCGCGCTCGAGCGCGGCGACCCCGTCCTCGAGGCGCTGCATCAGCGGTACCAGCGCTGCCTGCGTCGCGGCCTCCTTGCCACGCATCGCTTCAGGCATGGCGATACGCAGCGCCACGGCCCCCAGCAGGGCGCCGTCCTGGGAACCGGCGCCACCAGAGGCCAGCTGGCGCACCGGATAGCCGATGGCCAGACTGGCATCATCGGGCTGACTGACCAGCCCGCGCCGAGCCTCACGCACGTCGTCGGCGAGCGCAAGCAGCACGGCGCCATCGGCCTGGCTTGGCCACAGGGCCACCGGCTGCCACTGCTCGCCCTGACGCCACAGCACCACCCCCTGGGTGACGCTCGCCCCGTCTGGGCTGGGTGCCTGCTCGCAGTGCCTGGCCAACCAGACCTGAACGCTCTCGACTTGTTCTCGCCACGTCTCGATGGCCAGCGCTGCATTATCGGCCAGTTGCATCATTCCTCACTCGCTGCCGGCCTGCACAGGCGTGTACCGTGATAACAGGTCAGAAAAGGTTTGCCATCCTCGCCGTAGCCGAAGGACAAGTTGCTCAACAGCTCGTCGCCATGAGCCGCCACCCAGTCGACGGTCGCCTGGCGTGGCGCACTGGACCACTCGCGCTTCAAGCCCATGACCAGGCCGGCGAACGCACCCAAGGGAAGCCGTGCGCCATACAGGTGGAGATTCAAGGAGTGGCGAGGCGTAGGGCTTTCACCACGTCGCTCTTCGATTCGCACCGTCAGCGGCGGCCAGGGAGTCTGGCTGAGCGCAAAGCTCACCTCGAGCTGCTCGAGTAGATCAGTCATCGCCATCGGAAGGTCGGCCAGCAGCGCCTGGATCGCCTGACGCGCCTCGCCGGCAGTGGGCACCAGCACATAATCCGAAACGGCGGCCTCCTCTCCCGGCCACCACTTCCACGCTCGGTAGAGCACGAAGCGCTCTCCAGGCCCGAGCGTCGGCGGCTGACTCGCCTCCCAGTAGGCCTTGGGACGACCGTCTTCGACACCAAGATGGAGGTAGTGGGCGAGCCCACCGGAAGGCAGCTGCATGCCGTCGAGGAAGGCAGCGGCATCGCCTTCACCCATGCCAAGCGAGGCAAGCAGCCGGGGCAGCTCACGAGCCAGCCTGTCCGGGCCTAGCGCATCCACAGGCGTACTGAAAAGATAGCGCTGGCGAGACCACCGCCCGGGCCGGCACTTGGCCGACTGCTCGAGGCTGAAGGGCATGGCCAGGCCGGCCAGAAAGTCACGCATCTGGGCGGCTCGATCGAACTGGCCTTCACTTGTCGTCATCACCCTCCTCCTGCTGCAGGCCCGGAGTCATGCCCACCAGACGCTGCCACTCGCTGGCGGCCTGGGCGCGGCGCAGCGCCTCGATGCCAGTGGCATTCACTGTCGAGCTGCCGCCGCGGCGTGCCACGCCCCAGCCGCTGGCGCCGGCCAGGGCACCCAGCAGGCCGGCAGCTTCCAGGCCGGTCTCTCCGCCGAACTCAACGGCTGCCTCGGCATCGTCCGGGTCAGGCAGTGACTCCTGCTCCTCGGCCTGCGGCGCCTCGAGCTCGCCCTCTGCTTCATGCTCGACAGCTTCCTCGACAGCCTCTTCATCGCTCTCCTGAGCTGCGGCCTGCTCCGGCGCGGTGGCGTCGGGGGCCGGCGTCGAGGCGCTTTCAGCGACACTGGTAGCCACCGAGGCGGCTACGCTCGAGCGTAGCGCAGCGCTGCCTGCACCCTGCTGACGCTCTACCCAGTCATCGATCAACTTGCGCAGCCCGTCCATCCCCTGGGTACCGTACTGGGTCGGCTCCTGCCTGGTGTAGAGGTTGTCGTTGCCCAACAGCCCCTGAGGCGTCACGTCCAGCCAACCCAGCACATCGGCGGTGTCCCGCTCTTCCTCATACAACTCCTGCTGGGCTTGGCGAATCAGGTCGAGACGCCCCTGGGCCAGGGTCACGATGGAGGTGATCTGCTCGGCTTCGCCACTGCCGCTGAGCATGATGCGAATCCGCGCGTACTCGCCGATCATGGTGTCCAGGTCGAAGTTACCGTCGAACTTGTCGTTGCCGGCCCCGCCAATGGCAATGTTACGTCCCGGGCCGGTGATCAGCGTGTCGTTGCCCCCTTCGAAGTGATTGGTGGTCTCCACCGTGATCATCGTCGAGGTGCGGGTCACGCGTCCGAAGTCGCCGAACAGGATGTCGTTACCGGGGCCACCATCCAGGTAGTCGTTGCCCCGACCGCCAAACATGATGTCGCGGTCGGAACCACCATAGAGATGGTTGTCCCCCCCTAAGTCGGTGCGGCCGGTCTCGGCCATGGTGTAGCGCCCGCTGGCATCGCTGAGGATCACGCCGACGTCACCGATGATCACGGTCTCGCCCGCCACGTTGGTCACGCGATCGTTGCCTACCCCGGCGATGACCTGGTCGTTGCCGGTACCGACATGAATCACGTCGTTGCCACCGGTCGAGGCTCGGGTATCCAGGCTTTCGACGCGCTGGCGGATACCGTCGCGGGCCAGGATCCGGCCATTGTCGCCGAGCACCACGTTGTCGCCCGACGTCACCGTGATGGTGTCGTTGCCATGGCCGCCAATGATCCAGTCATTGCCTGCACCGCTGGTAATGGTGTCATTTCCGCCGTAGCTGAAATGCCGCGAAGTGAAGCTGACAATGACGCCATTTTCATCGAACAGCGCCTCGGCGTGGTCCCCGGCCAGCAGGTCGTTGCCGTCGCCGCTCTCGATCTCATTATTGCCGCTGCCACCGATCACCAGGTTGCCGCCATTGCCCAGGCTGACGCGGTTGTTGCCGCTGCGGCCCGGATCGGTGGACACCACGCGCACGATGTTGCCGGCTTCGTCCCACTCCACCCGACCCAGATCACCGAGCACGGTATTGCTTCCATGCCCTGCCGCGATGATGTCATTGCCCTGGCCGCCGAAGATGACGTTGTTGCCCCCGCCACCATCCAGCATGTCATGGCCGTCATGCTGCTCCACGCGAGTGGTCGCCAGCACGATGCGGTCGAAGGCATTGGCTTCACCGAAGTAGACGTCACCGTGATCCCCGAACAGGATATCGTCACCGCTGCCTCCCAGCAGGGTGTCGTTCCCGCTGCCGCCGATCAGGATGTTGCGTCCACCGCTCACCTCGAGGTGGTTGTCACCATACGACGCCGGGTCGGTGCTGTGCACCGAGATCACCCGCTGGCTGTCGAGCAGGCGCAGGTTGGCGATGCCCTCGTTCGCTTCCAGTTCGATCACGCCATGGTCGCCGATGAGGATATCGTTGCCGTCTCCGCCATAGAGATGGTTATTGCCCGCCACCAGACGGTCACCGGTCGCATGATCCACGTCGCCGGTGGCCGAGTGTAGCGTCATCACCTGATCCGCCTGGGAGAGGCGCACGCTCAGGTCGACGTCGATACTGCCGTTGCCGTAGAGGTGATTGTTGCCGCCGGCACGAGCGTCCAACGTATTGCTGCCGCCCCCGCCGAACAGCTGGTCGTTGCCGGCACCGCCGATCAGGGTATCGTTGCCGGCTCCCCCCACCAGTACCACGCCGCCGATGGCGCCGCTGGCGTCCAGCAGGTTGTTGCCCGGATGGGAGAACGGCTGGGCCAGACGAGATGGCTGACCACCGACGGCGCTGTAGCGCTCGCCGCTGCGCGAGGTGTCGCCGAAGACGATCAGCGGCATTTGCGCCTCGTAACCGCCCACGATGGTGATCTTGTCATCACCGCCTCCACCGTGGACCACGGTCAGCGGCATTTCTCGGATCACCGGCGCAGATCCCGCCGGCGGCAGCACCGCCATGGGCCGATCGAGCAGCAACCCCCCGCCCTGGGTGATATCGAGCACGGTGAACCGCTCGCCGCCGATCAGCAGGCTGTCGCCACGGCGGAAGCCGTCATCCAGCCAGCGCCCCTCGGAGCGGTTGAGTACCGCGAGTTCACCGGAGGCGGTGACGTGCCAGTCGCCATGATGGGCAACCGGATCGGCGTCGATGTGCAGTTCATCGCTGCCGCTGCCGAGCAGCAGCTCGACCACCTCGAAGCCGAAATAGTGAATGCCGCGCTCGGTATCGACGGTACCGCCACCACCCAAGCCGTCATCCTGCTGGAGCACACCTTCGCCCATGCCCAGGCCACCGAGGTGGGTTGCGCTCAGCCTTCCCTCGAGATCGGCGACGCTGGCATCGGCATGGATGATCAGCCTGTCGGTATCCTCTGCCTCCTGCAGGCCGGTCTGAGGTGCCACGTTCGCGTCATCGCCGTCCTTGTCCAGGTAGGCGGACTTCTCGCCCGGCAGCATGATCGCCGCGTTCAGCGAGCGGTCGGTATCGCCCACGCCGCCGTTGAGGATCAGCGGGCCCTGGATGCGGTCCAGCACGTTGGGCTGGGGCGGGAATGTCATGTCGTATGCGGTATTCTCGGCCGCCACGAAATGTCCGTCGGCCGCCACTTCGATCACCACCGGTTGGTACCAGTTGGTGTCCTCGAATACCACGGCAGGCGTGGTCACCTGGGTCAACGACAGCGTTTCGCCCAGCATATGGTCGAGGTCGGCCGCCCCAGTCAGATGCAGATCACCGTCTGCGTCGATGTGGTTGATACGGAAGCTGCCTTCCAGCGCCTTGCCCTCGGCGTCGACAAGATCCAGGTACATGCCGACATCGAGACCCAGCTCACGCCAGCTTCCCTCGCCGAGGCGCAGCACCGGTCCTGCCGTGGTGCCGGCCAGCACGGTGACACCCAGCTCGCCGCTGAAGACCTCATCCAGCACCACACGCTCGCCAAGGACGAACTCGGTCAGGCCATCGCTGAACAGGCGTACCGTGACAGGCTCGGACGGTGCCTGGGAAAGGCGCAGCGTATAGCTATCGGTGCCCCCCTGCTGGGTCACCAGCGTCCGGCCATCGCTCTGCTGCACCACCAGCGAAGGGCTGTCGTTGTCGTACACGGTGACCCGAACGGTGCCGGGTTCGGCATCGGAATAGACCGAATCCGTCGCATCGGTGGTCACGTCGAAGGCGAGGCGCCCATCCAGCCGATTCTCGACCCGGTCGTTGTCGACGGCACGCAGCGTCACCGCCTGCGGCTCGTCCCAGTTATCAGCAGTGAAGGTCAGGGTATTGCCACCGACGGCCTCGACGCGATCTCCGAAGGCGGAGAGGTCCAGCGTGACGGTGATCGTTTCACCCGGCTGAGGCGGCGTGGAGAGGCGTAGCGCGAACTCGCCATCCTGGCGCGTGGTTTCATCCCCCTCGATGAGGTACAGCCTCTCGTTGGGCACATCGAAGACCAGATCGCCCTGGCTGGCGTCGTACACCGTCACCATGGTGTTGTTGATCGGCTGCTCCAGCAGCCCTTGCAACACCTCCGGAATGGCCTCCTCGCCCGGTGCCTGAACCTGGGCCAGGTAGCTCACGGTCACACTCCGCGTACCTTCGACCACGTCATCCTCGGGGGCCTTGACGAAGACCTCCTGGCGCGGCGTCCACTCTCCATCCTTGAACTCGAAATCGACGTTGATCGCCTGGGTATACTCGCCGTCCTCCGTCAGCGAGAGCATGACGCTCTCGGCACTGCGCCCACCTTCCGGCGTGCGATTGCGATCGTTGGTCGAGGACATCGCCGCCGACACGGTAAGCGTCACCAGGGTGCCCTCGGCGATCCCCTCGGATGGCAGCGCCAGCGACAGCCACCAGGAGGAGGCGGCACCGCCCTCCACCACGCTGGTATGTCCGCCCGGCTGCTCGACCACCACAGCCCCCTGGCCCTCGTCAGCGACGAGAACGGGAAGCCCATCCGCCAGGAGACGCTGATAGGCCTCGTCCTTGGTCACCAAACCGTGGGTGACAAGGCTGCTGCGACCTTCGGGATCGGCCGACACGACCCGGCCGGTGACATTGCCACCGATAATGAAGGTGTCGCTGCCCACGCCGCCGATCAGCTCGGTCACCACATCGAACCGGGTGCTCAGCACGTAGAAGGTGTCATCGCCCTCGAGACCGTCGACGCGCACGCGCTGGACATTGTCGAAACCGATGTTGAGGCCCGCGCCGAAGACACCGTCTTCGGTGATCACGAAATTGTCGTCGGCTTCGGTACCCAGCACCGTCACGGTGTTATAGCCGCTGCCGCCATCGATGCTCACCGGAGCGTTGATGTTGTACTCGATGTTGTCATCGCCCTCGCCACCGCGCACCTCGATGGTATCGCCGGCAATGAAGGCCCGGATGACGAAGTTGTCGTTACCGTCCTCACCCTCCAGGCGCAGCAGCGCCTTGTTGCTGTAGACGATGAACTCGTCATCGCCATCGCCGCCATAGATCACCATGGCTTCGCTGTTGCCATAGCTGAGGTAGCCGAGGGTGGTCTGGGTCACACGAATCTCGTCGCCGACACGCACCCCGGACGCATAGTAGCCGTCCACCGCGGTGCCCTCGGGGTTGGGGTGGTCCTCGAAAATCTGGCCGATCTGGAAGCGATCGTTGCCGTTGCCGCCATCCAGCGTCATCAGCGCAGAGGTATCATCCACCACGAAGACGTCGTCGCCGTCGTGGCCATTGACCGTCACGCGGCCGTTGATGTCGGCACCGTAGTTGATGCGCTCGACGTTGTCGCTGGTGACGCCCTGGGTCGAATCACCGTCCATCCGCGCAATGAAGTTGCGACGGATCAGGAACAGGTCGCTCATGTTGCCGTCGACGTGGTCGTTCAAGTCACGATCGAGGATGTCGGTATAGTCATCGAAGCCGCGTCCCTCGATGAACAGGAAGTCCACGCCGTCGTTGATCGCCCCGCTGTCAGCCACGGTGATCTCGTAGTTGGCGCTCTCCCCCTGGTGCAGCACGATGCGATAGGTATCGCTGCCGCTGCCGCCGTCCAGGGTCAGCAGGTCTTCACGGCTGTTGAGCTCGACCACGGTGATCAGATCGTCGCCGTCTCCGCCGTAGAGTTCGATCTCACCGATCAGCTCATCGGCGTGCAGCATCAGGTCATCGTCACCGGCACCACCGTCGAAGCGCATGCCTTCGCTGGCATGAATGACGCCGTGCACGCGCAGGGTGTCGTTGCCTGCGCCGAGGTCCACCTCCAGCCGACCAAGCCGGTGGTCGCCGTCGAAGGTCACGCGGTCGTCACCGGCGCCGCCGTGGACCAGCACCTGGTCGGCAATGATCCAGCCGCCCAACCACAGCTCATCCCTGTCCTGACCGGCATTGAGCAGTACGCTTTCGGCCTCGATCCGGCCCTGCAGCTCGAAGTCGTTTTCGCCGTCACCGGTGTCCAACCGCACGGTAGTGGCGATGAGCAACGCATCTTCTTCGATAAGCCAATGCTGGCCTTTCTCGTCGCCACCTTGCATTACGATGGAGTCACCCGCTTCAAGCGTACCGCGCAGCACGCTTGAAGCCTGCGTATCGTCGAGACGCGTACCCAGCAGGGTTGTCTCCCAGGTTTCCACCCGGAGATGGATATCGCGGGAGGCCCTGAGCACGACTTGATCGTCTTCGATGACGATGCCGTCGCCTGCGGAAACGAAGATGCTACCCTGCTCGGCCTCCACCAGAGCGCCGTTGGCAAAGGTCACGATATCGCCGTTGTCGTGGGGATCGCTGCTCTCCATGGCGTAGAGATAGATGTTGCCGGAGTGAGAGATCAGGTTCTCGCTGACCGTCATGGGGCTGTTGGTGGTGATCTCGATGTCACCCGCCGCGGTCAGGCCGTCCTCATGCACGACCAGGTGACCGGTATTGTCGAAGTAGACGCTGCCGCCCGTGGACGTCCCCTGCAGGTTGCCGATGGCGGCCTTGATGACCTTGTCGCTTCGCCCGATATCGCCACCGGCGATCAAGTGCACGTTGGCCGAGAGCAGGTTGTGCTCCTCGTCTTGGCGCAACACGCTCTGGATCGAACCCAGCGCGGTCAGGAAGGCCAGGGCACTGCCTTCCCTGCCACCACCGGCACGCACGGTGCCCAGCGAGAGTTCATCGCTCAGCTCGGTGACGTAGATCGAGCCGGCACCGCTGCCACCGCTGTCGGCATCGATGTCGACACGCCCCTGGGTACGAATGACCAGATCCTGAGCCACGCTGCCGATCCCGCCCAGCAGGGTATGCAGCTGGAGCCGGTCTGCGATGACATTGGCTGCCAGCGGATCGTGGTCGCCTGCCATCTCATGCAGGGGGTTCGCGCTGATGATGGAAAGGTCGGCGCCGAGTTCCACGCGACCCTCCTGCGCATCGATCAATCCGATGCGCATGTCGCCATCGGGGGTGCGCAGCGAGACGTTTTCGGCCGCGGTCACGTAGATGGCACCGAGCCGTGCCTCCAGCTCGAGTGGGTTGCTGCCGTCGCTGGCGCCGACGCTTCCCGTCTGCGCTTCCAGGTAAATGTCGCCCTGCTGGGCAAGGATCTTGAGCAGATCATGGCTCAAGCCATCCATGATGTTTTCGACTGCACTGACACCGATATCGCCGCGCTCCGAGAAGAGCGAAGCGATATTGGCGCTCTCCACGGCATGCAGCCAGATCGACTCCTGGGCCCTGGCCGTGATCAGGCCGCTGCCCAGGTCGAGGTTTATCCGCGCCTGCTCGCTGCCGATAGCGCCCGTCGCTGCCTCCAGGATGGCACCGTCACCGATGATGGTGGCATCGCGCGAGAGTATCTCGCCACGCACCTTGATACGGATGTTTCCATCCAGGCCTTCTGCTCGACCTGCTTCGAGCTGGGCAATGGTGATATCGCCCTCGGACCCCAGATAGATGGCGCCTCCGGCAGACAGGTACACCGCCGAATCGCCAGACAATGCCACCTGGATGTCCGAGCGCTGATCGATCACCACATGGCTCAGGGCCCGGCCGTTGTTGACCTCATCGGTAGGATCCAGCATGACCTTGCCGAGCTGAACGTTCCGCTGCTCTTCGGCAATGACCTCCGGCGCCATCGTCCTCAGCGACAGGGTATCGCCATCCACCGCCAGGACTTCGAAATAGATGCCGTTGGCGGTGTAGTTGAGCGTATCGCCATTGACATAGAGCCAGTCGCCGCTGGCCAGGTCCAGCCCTCCCCAGTCGCCGCCATCGCTGCGCACCAGCTCGAGCTCGGTACTACCGTCACCGGTCTCCTGCAGGTTGCGGAAGCTGGCTTCGGCATCCACCAGCGCCCCCTCCAGATAAGTGATGTCATTACGCTCGGCCGCGGAGAGCAAGACACGCTCTTCCTCGCTGAGCGCCCCGAAGGAAGGCGCGTCTTCCCCCCCTCCGGTAAGGTCGATCACGACATAGTCATCGATGGAGCCGATATTGGCGCCCGCCGTGATATGGATGTCACCGCCGGCGTGGATGTTGGGTTCCTGGATCTCGAACTGGGTGCTGGTGGTTTCCTTCAGCAACCCTTCACCCACCAGGCTGAGCAACTCCTGCTCCGTCCATACCTTGACGTTAGCCGTGACAGCGGCTTCGTCGATGCTCGCCTGCCAGTCAAGATCCAGGTACTCCGGCGGGCGCTCGCTCGCCGGCACTTCAGCACCATAGAAGGTCTCGTGGAGCTCGTGATAGCGAAGCGTTCTGGAAGCCTCGATGGTCTCGATGGCTGCAGCCACCCGGTCATCGAGCTCATCTTCGGGCACGCCATCATCGCGCAGGTTCTGGCGCATGGAGGCTGCGATCGCCTCACGCTGCTGCGCATTCAGGGTCACCTTGGCGTCCGCATCGTAGTCGACGACTCGCCGGTAGGTGAGGGTCTCCCCCGACGCCACGCCTGCCAGCGCGTGGGCCGACAACAGCCAGCCCCGGTTCTCGCTGGCCAGCAGGGACTCCATGGCCAGACGCAGGTCGTCATCGTCGATAGACTCGAGATCAAGCGTCGTGGGAGCCTCTACCAGGTCTTCGCGGGCGAGAGTGGCCGTCGCTCCAGAGCCCAGTAATTGATGCACCGTTGCTGCGTCATCGCTGCCCATGGGGGTCAGGTCGACGATGCCGGTAAGCTTGCCGTCGCCGTCCCGCTTCACCAGCACAGCGTAGTGGTCATCGAGCTGAATCAGTTCGTAATCAGCGCCATAGGTCAACTCACCGATGCGATCATCGGATGCAGCAAGGCGGTAGTCCCAGTACGCCTGGTACTCGGACGTACGCCGTGCCACCAGGTTGTCGATGGCTTCCTGAACACGGCTTTCATCGGTGAGGGAAAGCGCCTGCCATACGCCATTCTTGAGCTCCTCGTAGGTACGCTCATCGATTTCGACAATATCGTTGACATCGATCAGGCTGCCGTCGATCGCCAGGTGCACATCGCCGCCGGCCTGCAGGTGGAAGAGGCGCAGGTCGCCATCCACTTCCGCCAGCCTCACATCGCCGCCGGCATTCACATTGACGATATCCGCAAGCCGTTCGGTGGCCGCCACCTCACCGCTACGCGCACTGGAGTCGATGCGCAGCGAATCGAGCAGACCGCTACCGGCCCCGATACTGCCTGCCGCATTCAGGGTAATGGCCTGGCCACTGACATGGGTATCGACTGCCTCGTGCCCGAGAATGCTACGCGAGCTCTCGAGGTAGACATCGCCACGCTCGGCCGTGACGCTGGCAATGTGCAGGTGATCGGGCTGAGAGAGGGAGTTGCCGAGCAGGATATCGCCCCTTGCACTGTGGGCTGTCACCCATCCACCGTGCGTCACCACGTCCAGTGTCTCGGCGACGGGCTCGTCATCCGCGCCCACCTGCATTCTGCCGATCCCCTCATCGGCATTCAGGACGACGTCACGGCCACTGACGTCCCGGTTGCCCGGGTTGTCGCCGGCGAAGCGAATGCTGCCTTCGGTGTCGATGCGCGTCGTGCCGGTATCGTTTCGCAAGGAGTCGGAGAGCACCACGTCTCCCACGGATTCGATATGAATGCGCCCCGCTTCCTTGCCGAAGAAGTTGATCTTCACCTCGCGATCGGCGGCGACGTCGTGGGTGTGGGTGACATGGGTCACAGTGGTCTGCGAGAACGTCTGCTCGTAGGTCTTGGTGCCGATCCAGTTGGTGCTGACATGGTTCATCCCGGAAGTGGCGTAGTACCCCTTGGGAATGTAATTGTCGCTATCCAGCTTGATCGCATCATCCGATCCCTCCTCACCGATGTATATCACGCCGTCCCCTGACGATCCGGGGGTCGACTTGTTCTCCTCGCTGACACGAGAGTACTCGTAGCGGCTCTGATCGCTACTGCCGAGATAGATATAGCCCTTCTCGTTGGAATCCGACGGCTTGAGGAAACGATCAAGCTCGATCGTCCTGCTGCTGGACTCATCGGGCGGGTCGGAAGCGAGCGCACTGAGCCCAGCCCAGGCAGACGTCCTGATGGTGTACTCTTCGCGGGTTTCGTTGACCTGCATCACCTCGAAGGCGTAGCGCAGTCCCTGCTGGGGCGAGAAGGTCAAGTCGCTGTAGTCGATCAACTCGTCGCGGGAGAAGAACTGATCGTCCTCGCCGGTGCGGGAGACCACGAAACGCCCCTCTTCCTCGTCATAGTAGGACTCGAGGCGCCTGACCTCATTGCCGTTATCGAGACGCCGATCGATGATCGTCAGGTTCCCCGACCCGGTATTGACCACGTTGAGCTCGGCCAGGTCCAGGGCATAGGAGGTCTGGTTGTCGATATTGATATGGCCATAGCCGGCCATGACATCGATCAGGCCATCGCCGGTATTGATGATGCGGCCCTCGATGTGCACGTTGCCACCCCGCACGATGACATCGTCCACTTCGATACGTCCCGTTTCCGGATTGTACGCCACATTGACGCCGCTGCTCTGGGACGCCTCGGTGAGCAGGAAGGTACTGCTACGATTGGTGTTGCGAATCTGCTCGGCATCCGCCTGGGTGATGACGATGTCGAACTCATCGATGCCGCTCTTGATATGTCCGTTGAGATTGACCCAGTCGGCATTGATGGTGATGTTCGCCGCTTGCAGGCTGGGCGCACGATTATTCGGACCATAGGTCCAGTTCTCCAGCGCCTCGAAGAGCTCCTCGCTGTTATCCGGCACCTCGGGCAGGAAGGGGAACATGTCCCGCATCCAGTCCGGAATGGTAAACTCCCCCCCGTCCGCGGGTTCCACCCACCCGTTGGTGAAGTCGCGGATGACAGCCTCGGGCAGCGGCCCCAGTGTGTAACGACTGCTATTGATGGTCACGTTGTCACTGGCCTGGATGGCCAGGCCACGTACCACCACGGAAGCATCGGGGTTGCCCTCGAGGCCGCTCAGCTCGAAATCCTGGCCGGCAGCAATCAGCGCATCGGCCAAGGGAGCGTATATGCTGCCTTGCACCAGCACGCTGGGATCGGCAAAGTCGCGGTCGAAGGTATCCAGGTAGAGATCGTAATTGGCGCTGACCCCCAGCCCCGCATATAGCGCGTCAGCCGCATCCAGGTCGCCGATCTGCCCGGCATTGGCATAGCTGTTGACAATGGTGATTTTCGGCGAAGGTGAAGCATCGGGATCACCGTCGTAACCGAAATTGGCCAGTGAGGTGCCTGTCAGATCGACAGGCAGCCTATTGAGATCATTGATCTCCTGGTCGTTGGCCATGATGCTGCCATTGAGATAGACACCCCCCAGCTGCTCGTTGATGGTGATGTCATTGACCACCAGCCTGGCCGGCAGCTTGTTGAGAATCGTGATGTTGGAATCCGTGGGTGAAATCAGGTCGCCACTGCCCACCAGGTAGTCGGCCAGCACCCGAATGCGGCCTGCGGTGGCATCGATATCATCGAGGTGGATTTCCAACACCTCGCGGTTGTCCGGCACCACCTCGCCGCTGTCGGTGGTCGTGCTCAAGCCACGGTCGATCAAACGCTGCTTCAAGCGATCCACTTCAGCAGAGAACTGATCGACAGCACGCTGTGAACCGACTCCCACGTAAGCCCGCAGTCGCTCCTCAGCCTCGTAGAGGGCCTGGAAGAGCTCGGAATCGGTGCGCCCGAAGCCGATGGTGAAGCCGATATCGTCGAATCCCGCTTCGGCAACGATGGCATCCCTGAACGCCTGGAAGTCCTCGGCATCGGCAGGGTTCAACGCCATCAGTTCCTCGAGGGTTTTGCCGTCGGCCAGGGTGATGACCAGACGCTGATCGCGGTTGATCCCCGTTTCGACCACGCCGTCCACGGTCACCCCGCCGATCGACACGGAGCTCGTCGAGCCGCCTGTGTTTTCGAAGCCGCCACCGCCAAGCAGGTTATCGATGGCACCCAGCGCCGAATTGACCCAGTTCACCGCCTTGGCCCTGGCCAGCATGGGTACCGGATCGTAGTCATTGGCAAAGAGGTTGATATCCCCGCCGCCACGCACCGCCGCTTGGCCGCCCACCAGGATCTGGTTGTTCTGCAGCACCCGGATAGTGGCATCGACATCATCGAAAGGCAGCGCACTGCCGGCAAAGGTGTCCACCGCTGCCGCGATACGATGCTCGTCGTACCCGTACTGGGAATCACGCCCGGCCAGCAGCCAGATGTTGCCGTCGGCGCGTATGCTACCGGCGGCAATCGTCACCAGATTGTCCGGCCGGAACACCACATCCGCACGGCCCACGCTGACGCTCGCGGCGCCGTAGACGTCCATATAGATCACCGCGTTCAGGTCCGCCTGAGTGTTGGCGGAGGCGGTGAACTGCCCGAAGGCATCGATATCGGCGCCTCCCACCCTGACCTCGGCCAGCACCGCATCGGCATCGATCAGCGTCTCGACGCCGCCGCCGGCCCCCAGGCCACCGGAGGTGAGACTGGCACGGTCCTGCAGGTCGAGCACGTTGCGCGCCCGCAGCTGAATATCGCCGCTGCCGTCGCTGCCGCCCATGCCATCGGGGCTGACTGCGGTACTGGTACGCAGCTGGGCCGCGTCCTCGATCTGCACCCGAGTATCCAGGTCCACGGTGATAGTCACATAAGCGCCGCCACCCGCAACGACGCCATACACTTCACCCCGACTGTTATCCCGGTCATTGGTGACTTGATCGTTCTTGATCGCTTCGGTGGTCGCAGACACGCCGATTTCCGAGGCCAGCAGGCTCGCGCCTTCCCCCACCCGGGCAAGCGTCTGCAAGGTCAGATCATAGATGCCCTCGGCGCCAGCACCGGCGATCAACCCGCCGGTGACGGCCCGCATCTGGCCATCGACATCGACTCGCTGCAGCGCCGAAATCGTGATGCTGTCCGCCGTATCCACCAGCGTCAGAGCGGCATCATCGGCCACTTCCGCGAGCACCCGGGAGTCGGCGACGGCCCGTACACCCACACCGGCCCCGCTGACCAGACCGCCCGACCCCGCCACGGTATCCATGCGGCTGATCTGCTCGCTGCGTGCAATGACATCGACACCGCCGAAGCTGATCACATCGGCGCCTTCACCGATACGCGCCGTGGTAACGGTGGTCTGGGTCAAGCGGTTGACCGACGCACCTGCGGCCAGCAGCCCTCCCGCATAGCTGTCGGAAGCGGCATTCATGCTGCTTTCCTGCAGCGCCATCACGCTGAGCCCCACCTCGGGAGCCGGCATGATGAAGTCATCGTCGAGCGGCGCGCCGGTCCACCCCTCCCACGCCTCGGGATCGATGGGAGAGGAGTCGCTGTCGCGAAGCGCCTGCTCGCGTCGCGCCTGAAGCGTGCCGTTGGCTGCCAGCGTGACCGCCGCTGCACTGCCCAGCTCCGCCAGCACGTTCGTGGTGTCACGCAACCGCACGACGGTGGCGTCCACCCCCACCAGGGCGCCACTGGCGCCGGTCGCCTTGGCATTGATGTTATGGCCACTGGACGGCCGCTCGAGCGCGGCGCGAATGTCCAGCGTTTCCGCCAGGATATCGACGTCCGTCGCATCACCCTGCGCGTCACCGACCCGCGCCTGGATATCCATTCCCAGGGTGATGATGGTTTCGGAAACGCCCACCGCGAGCCCACCGGCGGAAACGCCCAGCGTGCTCGACTCAAGGAGAGGTATCGCACTGGCGGCCACCGTCACGGCACCCGCATACAAGGAGGCACCCTGTCCAACCCAGGCGTTCACGCCGGTCGAGAGCTCGATCTCGGAGCGGTTCCCGGCCCCGGCGCCGATACCCGCTGCAACGGCGGTCACGCTCAAGGTCACGGTATCCTCACTGGTGGATGCCACCGTGATGGACTCGAGCACGGAGCCCTCTGCATAGGAGGGATCTCCCACCTGGGTATGGGCGCCCAGGTAGGCCTGGGTATTACCCTGCAGGCTGGCAATGCCGATGGAAACGCCGGCCGCCACATACCCGATCGCGCCGCCAGCGGCTGTCAGCTGGTAGTCGCGCTGCGCATGGGCCAGCACCTCCAGCTGCGATGCCGAGAGAATCGATACCCCCTGCCCCTCGGCGCTGCCGCTCTCCAGATAGCTCAACTGTTCGGTACGATCGGTCAGGGTCACTACCTGACCGCCGACCGCCACCGAAGGCGCCGCGGCGCCGCCATAGGCTTGCAAATCGGCATCCGCGTCGAACTGGCTGGCGACCCGGACCGTACCGCCCGCCGCCAGGTCACTGCCATACCCGACGGACGCACTGACCGCGCCGTTGAGCTCGAGCACGGCAATGGAGATGCCCACGCTGGCGAAACCGCTGACCGCGCCGGAGCCGGTGAGCGTATGCTGCTCGAGTCGCTCCTCGGCCTCGACGGTGATGGCGTTGCCCGCCGCGAGGCTGACGTTGCGCCCTACGGTGGCGGCGGTATCGCCAACCAATTGGCCTTCCTCGACATCGAACAGCCGATCGGTGGACAGGCCTGAGGTCAGGTCACCCATCACCTCGTTGGTGCGAGCACGATTGGCCTGATTATGATTGCCGGCATTGGCCGGGGCGTCGAAGTCGTTCTCGAACGCCTCGCGCTCTGCCTCCTCGTCGAAAGGCTCGCTGCCGGAATCGCTGTCTCCCGCCGCTTCTTGAAGATCGAACTCACCCCCCTGGAAGCCAGCGAAGGTATCGCCGATCAGATCGTTGAGCTCCGATATCTCGGCGAAGCTCTCCTCACTGAGGCCAGCCCCCAGGCTGATGACCGAGATGGCCCCCGCCAGGCCTGCGCCGAGGCCACCGGCGAAGGCCACCACGCTGGAGTTGAGATGACGCTCGAGTTCCGCCTCGATGCTGATCGAGCCTCCGGCATCGATACGGCTGCCGTTGCCGACAGTGGCCCGGGTCTGCTCCCGCAGCACCATGACGTCAACCGAGGCCCCCGCCCCCACGCCGCCGACTGCCGCAGCCCCGACGCCCTGCAGATAGCCGGCCAGCGAATCACGCTCGTTGACTGTCGTGGTCGTCGAAGCCAATACCTTGACGTTGCCACCTGCCACGAGATGGCTATTGTCGATTCGCGCTTCCGTGATGGCGCTGGAGGTCATCACCGAAACGGCTCCGGCCAGCCCGGCGGTACTACCGAAGGCCCCGGTTGCCACGGTGATCCCCAGATCCATGCGCTGGCGGGCCTGTACATCGATATGCTGGCTTGCCACCAGGGTGGCGTTGCTCACCAGGGCGATGGCTTCTGGATTGAGCAGCCCCACGGCCAGCGCAGCGCCAATGCCTACGCCGCCACTACCCGCCGCGGCACCGATGATGTAGCGCCCGTCGACCCGGTTGTTGGCCTCGACCCGAATGCTGCCGGCGCTGAGTTCAACGTCCTGGACATAGGCAAGGGTCTGGATGGACAGGTCGATGGCGCCAGCCGAGCCCGCCGCTGCGGCACCGCCAAGCCCCACGGCAACGCCAATCGCCACCGTCAGGAAAGTGACATCGGCACGCGCCTCCACGTCGATATTGGAGGCAGTGACCATGGCACCGTCGCCCTGGTAGTCACCGCCATCGATCCAGGCCCGGGTCTGGTGGTCGAGCAAAGACACGTCGACACCCGCCGCGCCGGCAGCGGTCATGTCGATGGCGGCAGAGCCGCCGCCGCTGTCGCCATCGCCGCGATGCAGGGCGCGAACCACCACATCCCGGTCACTGCTGACCCTGGCGTTTTCGATCCAGGCATGGGTATGCCCGCTGATACCGTCAACCGTCACGTTGGCGGCCAGCGCAGTCGCCGCGCCACCCGCCACGGTCATGGCCAGGGTGAGAAACTCCATGCGACTGGTGGCCAGCACCACCACGCCGTTGCGGTTCTGCTCGGCCCAGCCGTCTTCCCAGCGGTCGATGACATCCAGGCCGTCGCCGTTGCCATACGCATGCACGGTGGCGCCCCCGCCAATCCACGCCTCGGACCGGCTGCCCATCAGGTCGACGCCGACCCCACCGCCCAGGGCCACGGCACCGACTGCTACGGTGCCCAGGGTGATGCGGCTGGTATCGAAACTGTCGGCATGCACCAGCAGGCTGCCGTCGGCGGTCACATTGCCACCATCGATGCGTGCCTGGGTGGCATTGGCAATCAGCGAACTGCCGGCGTTACCGGCGCCGGCGCCGAAGGTGCCGTAGGTCACCCCGGCAATCACGATCAAGTTCTCGGAGCGCGAGTCGGCGGTGATGCGAATGTTGCCTTCATCGCTCGTGGTCAGGGTCGACGCCTGGCTACCGGCCAGGATGGAGTTCTCGATGTCGTGGTAGGAGACGGAAATGCCGGCGGCACCGCCCTTCACCGCCACGTTGACCTGGGCGCTGGCCGAGGTGATCTTGCTGGTGTCGCCAGCGGCGATGACGATATCGCTGGCCGCCGAGACCGTAGCGCCTGCCACCACGTCGGCACGGATATCCTTGCGCGTGAAGTTGAGCGACGTGGTCCCGCTCAGGGCCGCAAGGCCGGCCACCGCGCCACCCAGCGAATAGGCATTGATGCGTGAATCGGAGTGTGCGGCAAGGGTGACGCCACCCGTGCTGCTTGTCACCGTCGCACCGTTCTTGATCAGGGCATGGATGCGATTGGCGGCATGATCGGTGGGATCGTCGGGATTGCCGCCAATGTAGTTGTAGGCCATGTAGCCGGCCATGGCGAAGGCGCCGGCCCCGGCACCCGCCGCGGTAAAGGCGTTGAGACCCAGGTCGTCGCTGGCCTTGACGGTGATGTCGCCCGTCGCGCTCAACGTGGCGCCATCCACCACCGCCTCGACGTCGGTGCGCAGCCAGTTGAGCGACAGTGCCCCCGCCACCGCTGCCTTGCCGGCACCGGCGCCGCTCAGGGCGAAGCTCCAGATCTGGTCTCCCTGCTCCGGCGTGGCGGGGCGGTCCTCGTCCTCATCGGCCTCGGGAATCAGGCTGTCGTCGGTGTCGATGCTCGGCACGCTGGTCACACGAATCAGCTCGGCCACCACATCGATCTTTCCACCCGCCGTCACGCTGGTGTCGGCTCCCTCGATACCGGCCTTGAGCATCGACGCCATGTCGTTGGTGGCGGACGCCCCCGCCAGCCCCGCCGCACCGGCCCCGGCGGCAGCCCCCGCCACGTTGATCATGATCGGCGCCACCGAGGCGCTGACGCTGACGTCGCCCTGGGTCGCCGTGACATCCGCACCGTTGCGGATGGTGGCCAGCAGGTCGTGCTGCATGAAGTTGATGCCGATGGAGCCGGCCAGGGCCACCTTGCCGGCCCCGGCGCCGCCCGCGGTGATATTGAGCAACTGGGCCTCGGCAGAAGCCACGACCTCGACGCTGCCTAGGGTAGAGGTCAGCGTGGCATCGTCAACGATCGCCGCCACCTGGCCGGGAATATAGCCATGGTCGCTCTCGATGCCGGCAAGGATCAGCATATCCTCCGAGGCATCCACGTCATCGTCGCTGGTATTGTCGACGGTACGCGACGGGTCGGAAGGATCGCCGCCGATGTAGTTGAAGGAGATGGCGGCACCGCCCGCGGCCTTGCCCGCACCGGCCACGCCAAAGGCCATGTTGACCAACCCCTTGCGGTCGGCTGCGACGACACTGATATCGTCCCTGGCCGTGACGCTGGCACCGCCGGTGATCTCGGCGCGCACCGAAGAGCGCATCCAGTTCAGCCCCACCGCAGCCGAGCCTGCCGCGGCACCCGCCCCGGACCCGGCAATGGAAATGTTGATGACACCGGAGGACCAATCGACGTTGGAGAGATCCCTCGGCGCAATGTCCGGCTCGTCCTCGTCGGGGTCTTCGCCCGGTGCCAGCTCGGTGCCCTCGGTCTCGAGATCGATGCCGAGACCGATAGCCGAGAGATCGAAATCGCCGCGCGTATCGTCGGCCAGCCCCGCCCACACGTTGACACCGCCGCTGTGCGCATCGAGCGTGGCGCCGTCCACCCGGGCCAGGATGGCATTGTCGGTCTGCACCGTCCCGCTGCTGACGCCACCGGCCACCTTGCCGGCGCCGGCGGCACCAATGGAAATCACTACCACGCGCGCACTGTCGGTGGCCTGTACCTGGATGTTGCCGCCAGCCGTCAGGCTGCCGCCCTCCACCAGTGCCAGGGTCTGACCGCCAATCACATTGACGCTGATCGCGCCGGCCAGGCCCACCTTGCCGGCCCCGGCGCCGCCGATGGCGACGGAGACCACCAGGGCATCGGAAGCCGCATCCACCAGCACGCTGCCCTGGGTGGTAATCACACTGTCGCGGATCAGCGCGGCGGTATCATTGTCGATCAAGTTGACCGATACACTACCCGCCATGGCCACGGCACCCGCTCCGGCGGCGGCACCGCTGATGGCAATCAGCTGGCTGCGGTCCTGCGCCCTCACCGCGATATCGCCCTGGGCTCCGGTCACCTTCGCCTGGTCGATCGCCGCCATCAGGGAATTGAAGATCATGTTGGCAGAAACGCTGCCCGAGCCGGCCACCTTCTTGCTGGCGCCGACGCCGATGGTGAGGGTGCGCAGCAGCCCGGTATTGGCGGCAAGCACCGCCACTCCGGCGGCCTGATCGATGGCCCCGCCCTGGATCAGGGCACTGGTGGTGTTGGCCAGGTAGTTGACCGAAATGGCGGCCCCGAAGCCAGCCGGCCCGCCCACTCCCACGGCGCCGGAGAGCGACCAGATACTGCTGCGATCCTCGGCGCTGACCTGCACCGCGAAGGGGACGGCCTCGTCATCGACCTCGACAGCCGGTGCCATCAGGTAGGCATCCTTAAGGACGGCTTCAGTGGTGTTCTCGACAAGATTGACCGCCACGGTGCCGGCCAGGCCCACACCCTTGGCGCTGGCCCCGATACCGGCGGAGCCGGCAACGCTGACGATAAGCGCCTCGCTTCTGGCATCCACCGCCATGCCCGCTACGGCAATGGCAGCATCGTCACCGTCGCTGCCCAGGCTGTCGGCTCGCGCTTCCACATCATGGGATAGATGGGAGAAAGCCGCAGCGCCGCCCACGCCCGCCTTGCCACCGCCGGCCACTGCGCCGGCGATCATGATGGTATTGGCGGCATCACGCGCGGTGACCTCCACCAAGCCAAGGCTACCCGCCTCGATATTCAACAGGCCGGCATCGATGGTGCGCTCGGAGCGCAACACGCTTGCCGAACCGGCAAAGCCGAATCCCTTCTGGCCCTTGGCCACCGCCAGACCCGCCGAGGCGATCACCGCCCAGCCATCGCGCAGTGCCTCGACAAGAACGCCATCACTATTGAACCGGGCCACGTGATCGATACGCGCCCGGGTGATGCCCTCCTGGAAGGCCAGAGCCGCCGCGCCGGCCACCGCCACCTGGACATCATCGCCACCCAACGCCAGCGACGCGCCACCGGCCAGCAGGCCGAAGTGCGTACTGTCGTTGGCTGCCACTCGGGTGGCACCCTCGACGTCGAGACTCTCCAGCCCCTGGATCAAGGCCTGGGTATTGTCATTGCCGATATGCACGACTGCAGAACCGGAGACACCCAGCCCGAAACCGCCCTTCTTGTCGCCGCCGCCACCGCCGCTGCCACCGGTTTCGCCACCGCTACTGCTGCCGCCTCCCAGGCCCAGCTTTG
Organism: Billgrantia kenyensis; assembly: GCF_013697085.1. GTDB lineage: Bacteria > Pseudomonadota > Gammaproteobacteria > Pseudomonadales > Halomonadaceae > Halomonas > Halomonas kenyensis. The sequence continues at coordinate 12,772 of NZ_JACEFT010000001.1, read as the reverse complement.
CCCGCAGCTCGGCAAGCACGTTGTCGTAATTGCTCTGGTTGTTGGGCCACTTGTTGGGGTCGTCCTCGCCGGTTCCGCCACCGCTTCCACCACCCGTGCCGCTGCCGCCGCCTTCCGAAGACACGCCACTGGCCGACTTGCCGCCGGCCTTGGCGCCAGCCAGCGCCATGTCCACCACCACGCCGAAGGTGCTTGCCTCGACCAGGGCGTCGCCGCCCACCACGATATTGCCGCTGTACCCGGAGGGACCCGACAGGCTGCCGAGCACAGCCGCGGTGTCGCGCTCAACCACCGAGACCACCGCCGAGGCGCCGATACCGACGCTCTTGCCTTGCGCCACACCACCGGCGATACCGAAAGCGTAGGTTTCGTCGTTGGCACTGATGCGCAGCGCCAGGCCACTCTCGTCATCGACGCTGCCGCCACCGATGCGCAGCTCCACGCCATCCTGCACCTGGGCCAGGGTGGTATTGTTGACGACGTTGGCCACCGCCGTGGCATTGAAGGCCACCTTGTCGGCCTTGCCGCTGGATGCTCCCATCCCGAGCAGCACGGTCTCGTTATCGGCCTGCACATTCAGGCTGTCGGCCACCAGCTTCACGCCGCTCTCGATCAGCGCCGTGGCGCTGCCGCCCAGCAGGTGTACCCCCACGGCGGCACCGATCGCCCCGCCGTCCGACTTGACCCCGGCGAGCCCCGACTTGAGCTTGTCGATATCGCTCTTGAAGGCCTTCTTCCAGGCGGCGCCATCCGCCTCGTTGGCGCCGGCGAACTTGGGCAGGCTGACGTTGCCGATCAAGGAGAAGAGGTGGTTGTCGTTACGTGCCACCACGCTGACATTCTGGCCCGGCTCCGGCGACTCGGCCTCGGCGATGTCCCCGGCCTCGCCGAGATTGATACGCGCGCCTTCACGAATCCGCGCATCACTCTCCTGGTTGACCAGGAACACATTGGCCGAGCCGGCAATGGCGAGCTTCTTGCCCTCGGCGGTGGCCATGGTCCAGCTGTCGAAGCTGCCCGGCAGGCCCAGGTTGCCCGACGTGTAGCTGTTCAGGGTGTCGACAAACTCATCGATACGGATATCGAGCGGCGTGCCCAGCGACTCCCAGCGCTCCTCGTCGGAGAAATCCTCCGTGGCGAGGTCGAGTGTCGCTTCGTCTTCGCCCAGGAAGCGATATACCGAGCCGGCCTCGCCGCCGGCCTGGTGGCCATCCGCCACCAGTACCTTGCCTTCAGGCTCGACCGAAACCGCTCCCTCGGCGTTGCTGGTATGGTCGTAGGTCCCTTCCAGGTCGCCAAACGCCTTGCCGGCGGTGTAGAGGTTCATGCCCCACAGGCTGTCGGTATCGATCGTGTTGAGGCTTGCCGCCTCGACGGAAATCGACTCGCCGGCATCGAGGTCGACGTTACCCTCGATGCTGGCGTTGGCGCGGTTGTCCAGCAGGCCGAAGCTCACCGCACCTGCCACCCCCAGCTTGGCCGCGTCCTTGCCGGCAATCTTGTCGTCCTGGGCCTTTTTCTTCTGTGCTTCCGCAGCGTCGTTACCCTTGACCGCAGACCCCTGAGAGTCGCTCAGGCTCTTGGCATACTTGGCGAAGATGGTGTTGCCAAGCACCTGTTTGCCAAAGCTTTTCTTGTCTTCCTTCTTGTTGGGGTCGACGCCCTTGGCATCACCGCTGGCACTCACCGCCGGGCGGTGCTGGCTCAGCGCCTCGACGTCGACCTCTCCCCCGACCTGGATAGTGCTACGCTCATCATCACCCAACGCATCCCCGCTGCGATTGACGCTGGTGCCCAGGCGCGCCTCGGCGATGTTGATGTCGACGGAAATGGCCAGGGCCGCGGCAACGTCCAGTGTGTTCTCCTTCTTTTCATCCGACTCGCGGAAGTGCTTGCCGATGAAATCGGGCGCATACGCCCCCACGGCTTGCTTCGCGGCACCGGTAATCTTGTTGCCAAGCGCCTGTTTGAAGTTGCCGAACACGGCAGTGGGCATCAGGTCGGCATGGGTGGACTCAACGCCGTCACGCAGGCTGCTGGGGCCACCGGAGGGCTTGGCGGTGCCGGCACTGGCGGTGACGGCGCCGTTGCTGTCGCCCTGTTCGGTCTTTGCCTCGACCCTGAGGTTATTGCCCACGGTGATGGTGCCGGCCAGCTGAGCCTCGGTGCGGCTGTGCTCCACGTTGACCGCCAGCGCCACGCCCACCATGCCCTTGTCGGGGGCCGACGCCGCCTTGGTGGTATTGTTCTCCACCGTGGTGGCGGAAACGGTCAGATCGTTGCCCGCGGTAATCCTGGCATCGTCCCACACCATCACCCGCGACTCGCTCACCAGCACGCTTATCGCCACCGCCCCGGCCACCCCGCCAATCCCGCCCGGCGAGGCCTCGACGTTCTGGGTCGTGGTCACACTGCTGCTGAGGTGAATGTCATTGGCCGAAAGATTGCCATGGATATGCACGTTGGAGCGGGTGATCAGGGTACTCACCGAGACGCCTAGCCCCCAGGCCGCCGTGGGAGACACGTCGGCGGTAATGTCGATCTCGGAAGCCACGGTGATATCACCCGCTGTAGCGGTGATCTCAGCATCAGTGCCGATATCGATGGTGGCATTGGCAACGAGGGTGGAGATGCTGCCGAACAGCGAAAGGCCCTGCAAGAAGCCCAGGGCCGAATCGATACCGCCATCGATGGCGCTGATACCGGTGCGCAGGTTGAACCAGTCGCGCTCAGGGTCGATCAGCAGGGCGTCGATGCGTACGTTGGCGCCCTCAAGAATGGCGTTATCGATGGAGACGGAGAGATCGAACAGGCCGACGTCGACGAAGCCGTTGACCGGCGCCAGCACCTTGGGCGGCAGCTGGGCGCTGACGTGCAGATCACCGGCTCCCGTATCGAGCTTGCTGCCGCCATCGATGGTCAGGTGACGGGCAATCAGCGTCAGATCAGCGCCATTGGTGGTCAAGGTCGTGTCTGTCAGCGTCAGCTTGCCGGCAGCGCGCAGCTCGATGTCCGTTTCGAAATTTTGCTCGACGCCGCTAAGCTCGCTGTCGCCGCTCCAGTAGCCGACCAGCGTTCCGCCACTGACATCCACCGCATCCAGACCATCCAGGCTGCCCGCCTGCAGATCGACGACCACCACGTCGTCATCGCCAGCCTCGACCGTCACGTCGTCGACCGCACTGGCCACCCGGAACTGGGTCACACCGCTGAAGCCGGTGGAACGCAGCGTCACATCGCTGCCGCCGGTCAACAGCAGCTCGGCCAGGTCGATATTGGCGAGGTCCGACTCGAGCTCGCCCAAGGTCAGCTGGTCATCGAGGAGGGAAATATCGCCGTTCCCATGGCTCGCCACCAGGGTATTGGTGCCACCGGCACCGTCGATATCGTGCTCACCCGCCACCACGATGAAGCGGTCGTCGCCGCGGCTACCCTTGAGGGTATTGTTGCCTCCCAACCTGGCGTCGAAGGTCACTCCGGCACCCGCCAAGGGCTGGCTGACCCAATCACTATCCGACATGCCGAAGCCAAGCGCATCCGTCAGTAGCGCCGCGCTCTCATTGGCAGCAATCGCGAAGGTGCCCTCGCCTTCAGAGCCATCGCTCACGCGCAGCTGCCCTTCGGCGGTATCGAACTCGGCTTCGAGGCCCTCTACCGAATTGAGCAGAAGCAGCAAATCGCCGATGGTGCGAGCGTCGGCGATGTTGAGCCGGTGCTCGCTGCCGTCGGCCAGGGTGATGTCGAGAATCGCCGAAGTGGCACCCAGCTCCTCCAGTTCGTCGTCCGTCAGGTCGCCACCCAGTGCCGCCAGAAAGGCCTCGGTATCGGCCTGCGAGGCACCACCACGCTGCATCAGTTCGATCAGCGAACTGCCCTCGCCCAGGCCGTGCCAGCCATCGGCCTCCAGGGTGTCATCCCCCTCGGTGCCCACGAGCGTCAGCTGATCGACGTTGACATAGCTCGAGGTCGTATCGCCGATCTCGAAGGTGTCACCGGCGACAGTGACGCTGGAGCCCTGGATGATGAGGTGATCGCGCCCCGCCCCGCCGATGATGTCGTTTTCGCCGCTGCCGGCATGAATCGTGTTGTCGCCGGCCAGAGTGACGAATTGGCTGACACCGTCGCCGCCATACAGGGTGTCGTTGCCGCTGCCGCCCTGCAGCAGCACGCTGCCGCTGTAGCCACGGGCATCCAGCACGGTATTGCCGTGCTCCGCCTGCAGTACGCCCTGCTGGATGTTCTTCAGGGTATCGACACCCGCAGTGCGCTCCTGGACGCGCTGAGAGTTGGCAGTCGTGGCAGCGGCCCCAGCAACCAGGGCCACACTGAACGCCTCGCTGTTCGCCAGCGCCTTGGCAAAGGTGCCATCGCTTTGCACCTCCATGAAGTCACCGACGAAGCGCACCGTCCAGCGCACCATTTCCTGAGGGTCACCCTCGCTTCCCTCGGTATAAATCTCCCGCGAAACCTGCAGATTACCTGCACCAATACCGGTCAGCTGCTCAAGGGCATGCTGCACTTCGAGTGCATCGGCGGCGATATCAAGGTCAGCGGTTTCCTCACCGTCATAGGTAAATCGCACCGTGGTTCCCGGAGCGTAATTCAGCTCCAGGGTGCGCCGTTCCGCCAGATCACCGCGCAGAAGAGTGGCTTCATCGGCATCACCGAACAGGCGCAGCGAGTGCGAGGTGGCAGCCATGGCCGTGTTCTCGCCACCGCCGCCGTCCAGCAGGTTATTGCCTCCGTTGCCGAACAGCAGGTCAGCGCCCTCGCCGCCGTAGAGCTCATCGTCGCCGCTGCCGCCGATCAGAATGGAGTCCTTTTGGCCGGCATACAGCATGTTGTTGCCCGCCACACCCTCCAGACGCACGCCTCCACTGAACAGGCTGGCATCGAGCACGTTGTCGCTCTCGCCACCCACCAGATGGGCGAGCTGGACGTTGGCTAGGGACCACGTCTCCCAGTCACCGTCACCGACCACAAGGCTGGTATCGGTCAGTGTCATATCGACATCGGCCTGGGCTTCGATCAGGTTTTCGTCGCCACCGCCTGCATTCACCTCGCCGCCGCCGGCACCGAGGATGAAGCGGTCACTTTGCTCACTGCCCAACATGAGGGTGCTCGAGGCGCCGTCACGCGCCTGGAAGGTCACGCCGCCAAGCGCATAGCCGGTGGCGCTCAAGGTCTGGCCATTGCCGGCCGCCGCCAGCACGATCTCTACCGGCTGGTGGGTGAACGTCACGCCGCCTGAATCGGCTTCGATACTGGCTTGCTCCCCCTCGTTCGATAGCGTGATATCACCGGAAGAGCGCTCCACCACATAGGTCAGCTCGGCCTCTGCGACACTGAACTCATCGCCCAGGCTGTCGCTCAGGGCAAAGGTGTCGTTACCACCGACGGAGACCAAAGTACTCTGGCCCGCCCCGGCCAGCAGGGTATCGTCACCGCCGCCGCCGACGATCAGGTTATCGCCATTGCGGCCATCGAGAATCACGCCCTGGGTCGCTGCGCTGTCGCCGATCAGAATATCGTCGCCGTTGCTGCCGATCACATGGCCGAAGCCGCTTACCTGCCTGAAACCGCTGGCTTCGCCGGTGCCCAGGTCCACCGCCACCGAGGTGGCGTAGTCGGAATAGTCCAGGGTCTGGCTGTGAAGGCCGACCAGTTCGTCGATACCTTCGAAGGCAATGCCCCCCAGCGACAGGCTGCGTTCATCGAAAAGCGCCCAGCTCAAGCCGTCCACGGTGGCGGAAAGACGGTGCACGAAGTCATCGTCTGCGGGGGTGATATCGCCCTCCTCGCGATACCAGGCCGCATCGATATCGGTGATACCGCTGAAGCTCAGCCAGCTCTCGCCGGCCTCGCCCTGGCCTTCCCCGGTCACCTTCCACTCGGTATCGCCCTCGAGCCCCATGATCCGGTCATCGCCATCGCCCCCCACGAAGTTGATGACCAGGCCCTGGCTGTTGGCCAGATTGAGGGTGTCGTCGCCATCGCCGCCATGGAAATTGACGATCAGGCCACTCACCGACTCGTCGAGCAGGCTGGTATCGAAGCTCAGCGAATCGTCGTCCTCACTGCCCTGGATGGTGATGCCATGCTCTTTGGCCTCGCCGAGATCGAAGCTCTCCAGCAGCTGCACCTGGTCCTCGAGCTGCTCCACCAGTTCCAGTCGCTGCTTGTCCTCGTTCAAGCGCAGCACCATATCGCTGCCGGCAGCCACCGCTGCCGTGAGCGGGTCGGCTGAGAGCAGCATGCGCGGCTCGAGCCCCTCGAAGACGAAACGCGAAGGCTCCGCCTGGGCACGCCTGGCGCGACGCGACTTGCGCGTCAGCTGGGAAATCAGGTCCGACAAGGGCTTGCGCAGGGGGCGATTCATCTCGATGCTCCTGGTTTTTCTTTTTTTCCGCTTGTTTGCCGCTGACTTTCAAAGCCGCCATGTGAAAGCGGGCTGCTCCGACAAGAGAGCTCCCAGCTCCACGCTTTCACATGGCGCCTGGTGCCGGCATGACCGGCACACGGCACCTCGAATGACTCAAGGCGGCTCGCACTGGGTGCGAGCCGCCAGGCATCAATGCACCGGCTTCTCTTCGTCTCCGCCGTTGCTCACGCTCTCCTCGGCCGGGTCACCCTTGGCCAGGGCACCCACCCGGGAGCCGCCACGGGCCAGACGGCTCAGGCGGTTGAAGTTGCGCATCGACTGCAGATGCACGTAGAGCAGCTCCAGCTCGTCGCTGGCCAGCATCTCCTTCAGGGTCTCCTCCGGCAGCGCCTTGAGCTTCTGGCGGTTGACCGCCTTGAACCCGGTCAGGGTGCGCTTGCCGCCCTCGGGCAGGCTGATCTGCGCTTCCACTGCTTCCAGCAGGTCGAGCTCGGCCAGCCGGTTGCAGAAGGCACGAGTGCGCTGGAAGTGCGCTTGATAGTCCTGCAGGAACTCGAGCACCTTGCCCATGTACTGGGTCTGCTCGCCGTCGCTGTCGAAGAAGCGCTCGCCGCGGCCCTCGCTGTTGAGGCCCTCGTACTCCTCGTCGATGCACAGGGTGAAGGTCTTGCCGTCCTCGCTGGAAGCGAACACGAAGGGATAGCGACGCAGGAAGGCCGGCACGTACTCGCCGCGCCACTGGCCTTCGGCATCCACCATCAGGTTGGCGTCCTGCTCCACGCCCAGCACCGCTACCGGCAGCACGCTGCCCTCGGCATCGGTGAAGACGATGGGCAGATCGCTTGCCGCGGCCGGAAACTCCGCGGCCATCAGCGGCACCGAATTGACCTTTCCGGCAAAGCCGAAGTCCTTGCCAACCTTGAGGGACAGCTCACCGTGCTTGTCACGGGTGATCGGCTGCACGTTGCGATAGATCAGGAGTTGAGTAGCCAAGTTGGCCTCCTTGCGTTGTCTCATGTCATCGCCCGGCACCGGACCGGGCGGTAATCGTTATAGTGCGGGTCAGGCTTGGGAAGCACTGAAGAAATCGACGAGCGAGATGCAGCGCAAGGCGCACGGAGCACAGGAACCAGAGCCTATGGGGTATAGGTGAGGATTCCGACGGTCCGGCGCTTCGGCACCGCGCAACGCAGCGATTCGCTCGCGCAGGCATTTATGCAGTGCTTCCCTTACACGCGGCTGAAAGCCACCAGATCCACTTCGTCGCTCAGCAGGGCATCGATTTCGGCGAGGTCCTCCACGTTGATCACACCAGCGGAGTGTTTCAGGCGCAGCACGCTGATCAGGTAGTCGTAGCGAGCGCTGGCCAGCTCACTGCGGGCGAAGAACAGGTCACGCTCGGCATCCAGCAAGTCGAGCAACGGCACGACGCCGGACTCATAGCCCACCTGACGGGTCTCGGCGATGCGTTCGCTGGCTCGCAGGGACTCGCGCAGCGCCCGCTCCCGTGCCATGGCAGTCACGATGCCCTGGTAGCCTGCCCGCACCCCGCGCTCGAGCTCGCGGCGCACCTGTTCCTGGCGGGAACGGCCCGCCTCGATCATCTGCTCGCCCTCGCGCACCTGGGAAGAGACCATGCCGCCGCTGTATACGGGAATGGTCAGCCCCAGGCGGATAGTCTGGGTCTCGACCTGGCTGCCGCCACCGAAGAGCGAGCCTTCGGTGTCATCGTTCTCGTAGTTCAGGGAGAGATCGAGAGTGGGAAAGTGACCGCCACGGCGCACCTTGACGTTCTGCATGGCCACATCCACCGCCATGCTCGCCGCCTGCAGCCTGGGATTGCGCTGCATGGCAAGCTCCAGCCACGCTTCGGGCGTGTCCGGCTGGGGGCGTTCGAGCTGAAGGTCGTCGTTGACCAGGCGCAAGGTACGGGGGACCACCCCGGTCACTTCCTCCAGGGCGTTGAGCGCATCGCGCAGGCGGTTCTCCACGTCGAGCTCGCGGGCTTCCACCTGCAGGTAGCGGGCCTCGGCGTCGAGTAGATCCACCTCCCGGGCCAGGCCGTCCTCATGGCGAGCGCGCACCTGATCCAGATTGGCACCCACCTGCTCCTTCTCGGCACGTAGAAAGCCCAGATTCTCGTGCAGCGCCAGCGCCGTGAAATAGCGCTCGGCCACACGCAGGAAAAGGTCCTGGCGCGCCGCCTCGAGTTCCGAGGCGGCCTGCTGGATCTCCAGCTTGGCCTGACTAAAGGCTGCCCAGCGCGAATAGTCGTAAAGGGACTGCTCGATGGAGGCGCCATACACCGTGGTGGGGTAGGAGGTGCTGCCGCTATCGAACACCTCATTGTCGGAGCTGACGATATTCTGGGTGATCTCGCTGCGGCTGGCATTGAGGTTCATTTGCGGCAGCAGCGCCGAGCGCGCCTGATAGTAACGCTCGTCGGTGGCCTGCTTGCCAAAGAAGTCAGCCTGAAACTGCGGGTCGTTGTCCTGAGCCAGCTCGTGCAGCTGCAACAGGCTGCCGCCCATCGCCACGGGCGATAGCAGCCCCAGGCTCAGCGCCATGGCAAGGCGCCGAAGGACAGGGGTACCACGTACCTTCATTGTTGGATTGCTCCCTGCTACGCAACGGCGCGGAGCGTCCCACGCCAAGGTAGTTGTCGTTCTTGGTTATGATTCAGCATGAGCCTATCAGCCCACTTTCTTCCTATCTTCCACTCAGCGTCACATCCTAACGGCCACCTCCCGGCCGTTCGTATCGGCGCTGACCAGTAGCTCGCCGCGCGCCTCGGTGGGCTTCATGCCGAAGTGGTGCTTGAACGCACGGTAGAACCAGGAAAGGTTGTTGAAACCCGCCGAGAAGGCGATCTCGCTGACGGTGCGATGGGCGTGACGGGGGTCGGTCAATCGTTGCCATGCCAGTTGCAGGCGCAGCTCAAGCAAGTAGTCGGTGAAGGTGGTCTGCTCCTGGCGAAACAAGGCACGCAGGTAGCCGGGCGAGACACCGTGGCGGCGTGCCACCTCCGGCAGGGTCAGGTCGCCGCAGCCGGCGTGAGCCCGCATGTCGCCCTTGATGGCACGCAGCCGCGCCTCGCGAAGTCCTCTGCCCCGGGCCCGCTGTGCCGCATCCGGCGATGCCCCCAGACACAGTGCGGCAAGGTCGAACATCTCCTCAGCCACGGCGGCCGGATCCCAGGTCGGCTGATTCGTTGCCTTCCCGCCCCCGTCGAGAGCCACGGGCTCGGGCGTGGCAAGGTCCAGCGCCAGCCGAGCGAGGCGCTCGAGGGGCTCGTAGCGAAACAGCTTGCTGACGGCCGGGCGCATGTCCTGGTTGAGCATGGGCGCCAGCAGCTGGCGCGAAAAGCCGAGGCTCAGAAAGCGCGTGCGCTGACCGTGGAAGGCAACGCGCCCGGGCTGCTCATTGAAGCCAAGGCAGGCCTCACCCGGTGCACAGGTCACCTCCCCCAGGCTCGGCTGAGAAGAGGTCCAGCCCCCGTTGCCCGCCGGATTCAGCAGCAAGGAGATATCGTCGTTGCCATCGGCAAGGCTGCTCAGCTCACGCTGGGCAATCAAGGAGGAGCATTCGATGCTGGCAATGGAAATACCCGGCAATAGCCGGATCCGCGCCGCGATTTCGGGGGTTTCATGGCGTGGTAGCGCCAGCTCGACATTGGCCACGGCGGCATAGAACTCACGCGCGGCGTCCAGACGCTCACGCTCGGCATAGTCGCGGCTGTGGAAGGAGATGAACGACATTCAGCCATGCCTGCGTAGGAGGAAGGAACCGGGCGAAGGTAGCAGACCTACCATGACGCTCTGATGGCATCTCTCCCGCCCGCTTGATAGTTATTACCTGGCAGCTAGGCCATTTTCCTAGGCCATCACTATTATAGACATGACCATGGTCAAGTAAACGTTGCGTTACAACAGTTACCCCGCAACAGCTCACGCTCTCTAAACGGTAGGGTTGGGTAGGTTGGCCAGCGGGGCCATAGCCGGCGGGGCTGGCTTCCCTCATGCCACCGCGGCCTTCAGCTGTTCCTGGTAGGCAGCCATCTCCACCTTGCCGAGCTGCGGGGTGAGCTGGCAGCGCTGACGAGACCAGGGGTAGTCGATCTGTGCCTTGAGGTGAGCGGCGCCCTTGCCCGCCTTCCAGGCCTCCAGATCCAGATCGCGCCAGTAGCGCGGATTGCGTCCGGTTTGCCGGTCGTGTTCGGCAGTGGTGGGGTCGAGATGACGGAAGGGCTCCAGACGCGGCACGTCGGGCATGGGCTGGCTTACGTCCATGTAGCGCTGCAGCATGTCCCATGTGGCATGCACCTCGTGCTTGTGATCGACGATGGCGCTGAGCGAGGTCTGGCTGAACTGCTTGCCGCTATAACGATGCACGAACATCAGCCGATAGAAGATACCGCCACGCTGCACCACCCGCTCCACATAGCCATCGAACTCGACGAAAGGCGCCTTCAGCGGCGGCTTCTTCTTGCCTTGGGCGAAACTCACCATCCCGGTATGTCGGTTGAGTTCGCTGCAGCGGTTTTCCATGTAGCGGTTGGCACGACTAGCGAACCACGTATTTAAAGGAGTCAGAATAAACCCAAGAGATCTCGCCAAGAAATTAAAAACAGGCTGTGTTGTATAGACCGTCGCAACCATAACAATAACAAAACCTATAATCGCCACCAGAGGAATAGCAATAACAGAAAACACCTCACCATAGCCATATAAAGACTCATAAAATCTCAAAATCAAGAAATATGGAAATGAGAGAAGGAAAGAAAAATAAATTACAGGGAATGCCATCAATATGGCTGAGAAACCCAACTGACTTTTTAAAAACCCAATACGACGATGATCCCACCACCAATCATCCGTTTCGTAGAACGCCTTATCCTGACGATCTTGATGCTGAACGAACTCGGCATCCTCACAGAGCTGCTGATAGGGATCGATGCTGGCGTAGTCGCCAAAGGGCAACAGCTCTTCACCGATTCGCTCGCGCTTCTTCGGTGCTGCCGGCAGGGCAGGAATGGCGCCGGCCCGGTAAGCACCGGGGCCATAGCAGAAGGAGCTGGCTTCCCTCATGCCACCGCGGCCTTCAGCTGTTCCTGGTAGGTCGACATCTCCACCTTGCCAAGCTGCGGGGTGAGCCGGCAGCGCTGGCGGGACCAGGGGTAGTCGATCTGCGCCTTGAGGTGAGCGGCGCCCTCGCCCGCCTTCCAGGCCTCCAGATCCAGATCGCGCCAGTAGCGCGGATTGCGTCCGGTTTGCCGGTCGTGTTCGGCAGTGGTGAGGTCGAGATGTCGAAACGGCTCCAGGCGCGGCACGTCGGGCATGGGCTGGCTCACGTCCATGTAGCGCTGGAGCATGTCCCACGTGGCATGTACCTCGTGCTTATGATCCACGATGGCGCTGAGCGAGGTCTGGCTGAACTGCTTGCCGGTATAACGGTGTACGAACATCAGCCGATAGAAGATACCGCCACGCTGCACCACCCGCTCCACATACCCATCGAACTCGACGAAAGGCGCCTTCAGCGGCGGCTTCGTCTTGCCTTGGGCGAAGCTTACTGCCCCAGTTTGGCGATTGAACTCACTGCATCGGTTTTCCATGTAGCGATTAGCACGGTTCTCAATCCGCTCTCGAAATGGCTTGAGCATATAAATGATCACTCTAGCCAACCCATTAAATACAGTTTGTGTTGTATAAGCTGCAAGAACAATGGCTCCCACAAGCCCTCCACCCGCAACCAACAGCAACAAAAGCATGGCCAATATTACATTATGGCCGTAATCCTGCATATAAAACACAGCCATACCAGAGAGATAAAATGGCATTGCCACCAAAGCACAAAAGTAAACAAATGGGAAGGCCATTAACAAGACTGAAAATCCCAACTGACTTTTCAGGAAACGAATGCGTTGATGGTCCCACCACCAGTCATTCGTTTCGTAGAATGCCATATCCTGACGATCTTGGTGCTGAACGAACTCGGCGTCCTCACAAATCTGCTGATAGGGGTCGATATCGGCGTAGTCGCCAAAGGGGAGCAGTTCCTCACCGATACGCTCGCGCTTCTTCGACGCTGCCGGCATCGCAGCAATAGCACTTGCACGATAGGCACCGGGGCCATAGCAGAAGGAGCCGGCTCCCCTCATGCCACCGCAGCCTTCAGCTGTTCCTGGTAGGCCGACATCTCCACCTTGCCAAGCTGCGGGGTTAGCTGGCAGCGCTGGCGGGACCAGGGGTAGTCGATCTGTGCCTTGAGGTGAGCGGCGCCCTCGCCCGCCTTCCAGGCCTCCAGATCCAGGTCGCGCCAGTAGCGCGGATTGCGTCCGGTTTGCCGGTCGTGTTCGGCAGTGGTGGGGTCGAGATGACGGAAGGGCTC